>CAWJQP010000050.1:0-84516 GCA_963844855.1 Bryobacteraceae bacterium | reverse complement strand
AAGCGCCAACTGGCGCAGGACATCAAGTTCTCGAGCGGTAAGCTCGTCTGAGAACTCGCCCAACCGACCTGCGACGGACGGATCGATGAAGGTCTTCCCTCGGGCCACAGCACGAACGGCGGCCAGCAGCATCTCCGGTTCCGCATCTTTCCGCACGTAACCCGTCGCTCCCGCCCGAAGGATGCCCATCATGCGCGCTTCATCGACGCTTGCAGTTAGCCCGATTACCGCGATCGCCGGATATTGGTGGCGCACACGACGTGTCGTTTCGATACCATCGATGCCGCCTGGCAGTAACAGGTCCTGCAAGACAACCTCGGGTTTCCAGTCAGAGATATGTTGCAACAACTCCTCGCCGCTGCTGGCTCCTCCGACAACCTGCAGATCGGCAAAGGACTCCAGGTACGCCTTCAGACTGCGTGCCACCAATCGATGATCGTCGACAATCGTTACCCGTACCGCGCTCATGACAAGGCGCTTGTGCGTCGGTAGGCGAGTACTTGCCGAACCATACCGATAGAAATGATGACGACCATCGAGACTGATATCATGAAGATATACGCCACGGCAAATGCGATCTGCAGCGCAAACAACACAACCAGTATTTTTAAACGACTACGATGTTCCTCGGGATGCGCAATCGCGTACGGAATTGAGAACTCGATTGTTGTTCCGGCGCCGGGCCGGCTGATCACTTCAAATTCGCCTCCGAACTCCTCCGCCCTGGTTCGCATATTTCCAAGTCCCATCCCATTCGTCGACCGGTTCGTATCGAAGCCGAGCCCATCATCCCGTATGGCCCGGATACTCGATTGCACGCTTATCGCCGGTAAACTGAATCACGCGCGGCTGTCGAATGCGGTGTGAGATGACGAGGAGTACGACGGCACTGCATCGAGACGTTACGAGTCCATAGGTCATGGCTGCGTGGCACGGCTGCGCGCACCGACGCCGAGTTTGCCTACATACAGCTCCGAGTACCCCCCTCAGGCTGCGGCGCGGTAATAGTAGTTCAGCTTTCCACCCAGACGCTGCTGACGTTGGACTGGACCTGTGTTGGCGAGATGGTCCGGATCGGGCTGAATGAGACGGTTGTTCAGTCCCTGGTGGTTGCGTTCCTTATGGTAATGCGCCATGAACTCTCGAACGGCCATCCGCAAGGATCGTTCGCCAAAAAGGATCAGCCGCTCCAGACAGGACTCTTTGATGCTGCGGACGAATCGCTCAGCATAGGCGTTCAGATTCGGACTCCGCGCTGGCAACTTGACTGATTGCACGCCTGCATCCTTCAGCATGGTCACAAACTCCTGTGTGAACAGCGGATCACGATCATGGATCGAGGTAGCGCTTTCCTGCAAGCAGGCCGTCGGCTGTATCGGTCAGATTCCGTGCAATCTGGCTCATCCACAGGCCGTTCGCCGCGGCCGAGATCCCGGCGATCTGCACCCGTCGGGTGGACAAATCGATGAAGAACAGCACGATGAACCGCTGCAGTCCTTTGGCCGTCCAAACCTCAACCGTGAAGAAGTCCGCTGCCACGATCAAATCCCAGTGTTGCGTCAGAAACTCCTTCCACGTCGTCTTGCGGCTGCGCTCGGGTGCCGGTTCGATGCCGTGACGTTCAAGAATGTCAGCGATCGTGCTCCGCGCGAGTTTATGTCCGAGGTTCGAAAGCGCACCTTGAATCCGCCGGTATCCCCAGTCGCGGTTCTGTTCCGCCATCTGCACGACCAGTTCCTCAATCTCGCTGGCTTGCGGGGACGACCCGGGACCGCGCTTGCCGCTGCCATCGTACTTCTCAGCGATGAGCTTTCGGTGCCAGCGCAGCAGCGTTTCCGGCGTAACGATCGTCGCGACTTCAGCCAGGAGCTTCCGTCCCAGTCCCTTGGCTTTGGCGGCGAGCCGACGGCGCTGATCATCGTTGAGCCGCAAGCGGCGTTCGCCGAGTTGCTCCCGCAGGACACGATTCTCCTCGCGCAGGTACTCAATCGCGTGAAGCTGGCGCTGATTCATCCACCCGGCGACCGCGACCAGTACAAACCGGAAGGGATCAAGGACTCTGGGCATATGTCATTATCCACGCGTCGAACCGGCGATTCGGACCCGTCTGTTCAAGAGGATCGGGTTTCCGGGCCATACGGGATTTCCTTCGCACAGACACTTTCTCGGGAGGACCGGCGGGCCAGGCGCACTCCTTTTGAAACCTCATTCCTCCCTCTCGTCTTCAGGCCACTGTCGCTTCCGGTTCCCTGATCTGGAACGGCTGTTGCGAGCGATCAACGGCGAGCAAATAGGCAACCAGCTTGCGTGCCACGGCGAGGGTGGCCCGGTTGGCATCGCCCCGTTTGAGCTCCCGGGCATGCACCGCTGCCAGTTGCGGGTTGTACCGCGGTGCTAGCTTCGCCGCCTCGATGAGGATGGTCTGCAGGTGTTTGTTTCGCTGCTTGGAGATCGGCCCGCGATATTCTTTGTCGGCCGAAGCACGTTGCGCAGCGGTCAGACCGCAGTAACTGCAGGCTCGTGCCACGCAGGGAAAGCGTTCCGGCGGACCGATTTCCAGGGCCCAGGTCAAGGCTGTCACCTCACCAACGCCGTGTATGCTACGGAGCCGTTCGACGCGCTCGCGCAGCGTGGGATGCTGCAGCAGGCCGCGCCGGAGGCGCTTCTCCATACTGCTAAATACCGTCAGCGCACCGCGGCTCAGACGCAGCATCTCGAGCACCGACGAGGGCGCCTCGATGTGCTCCAGCAGTTGCTGGAAGTAGCGCTCGCCGTGCAGCCGCCTGGTGTTGTAGCTTTCGCCTGACTCCATCAGCAGGCCGCTGATCCGGTTCTGCAGAGAGGTGGCGTGCCGCACGAGGAAATTGCGATAGCGCAGCACCCGCCGCAGATCCCGTAAATCAGCCGGCATCGTATAGCATTCCGGCAGCAGATCGCAGCGCAGTAGATCTGCCAGCGTCCGCGCGTCGACCCTGTCGTTCTTCTTTTTGGCCGCGGTGATTGCTTTCAACAGCAGTGGGTTAGCGACCTTCAGTTCCGCCGCATACGGTCGCAGCACGTCGTACACCCAATGTGTGAACAGCGTCGCCTCCATCGCGCCCACCCACGGCTGCCGTCTCGCCTCTGCCCAGCTCTTCAGCTTGTCTTTGCTCGCGACTTTCCGTCCCTCCTCGACGATCTTGCCGTCCGCGGTTTTCACGCAATAGTTGATTGTCCGCTTGTGGATATCCAAACCGATATACTGAAAACCATTCATTTGGTAGGTCCTCCTGACCTCAGGCTTTGAACCAGCTGCTACAACAGTTGGTCTCAACATTTTGCCAGCCCGGAGGACCTTATACATTCAAACAGATTTCAGGGCGATCTCACATTGAGCTACCGTAACCAGAGGTCCCCTTGATCGGCTACTGATTAGGCGGCGGCGAACATCGCTTCAAGTGCCTGTACTCTCGTGACAAACTGGCCTCTGTTTCGAGCGGCTGATATGAATTGCCCTCTTTTGCGTCGCGGACGGAAATATTGCCGCAGCTCTTCGAACGCGCGACAGAAGCGTTGCGCCGAATGAAAAGCACCAAAGCCCAGCATCGGATAGTACCGTTGTTTCACTCCACGATGATCTTGTTCGATGCGCCGGTTGAGGTAAGCGCTGCAGCGATGCTCGACGTTGTGGCCGAGCACTTCCTGAATCGCACGCGGATACGAATCGTGCCCATCACTGGTTACTTGTCCCGGAACTCTACCACTAACTGCGAGAGTGCTACGAAAGAAGCGCTGCGCTGCTGCCATATCCCGAGTCGGACTGAGCATTGAATCGACCAGATTGCCATCGCGATCCATCGCACGGTATAGATAGCACCATCTTCCTTTGACCTTTAAATACGTTTCGTCGACGTACCAGCGCCTTCCAGCTTTTCCCTTACGCTTGCGACGCAGATGGTCAGCCAACAAGGAAGCAAATCGTCCTTCCCAATCGCGGACCGTCTCGTAAGTGAAATCATAGCCCCGGATCAGAAACATGCGGGCCAGGTCACGTAGGCTGAGCTTAAATAGGAGACGAAAGACGACGACCTGGAACACGATATCGGTTGGGAACTCGAGACGATTGAAGGGTGTTCCGGTGCGTTCATTGAATCGGCGCCCACATTGACGACAGCGGAAGCGGGAATAGCCCAGATCCGTTGCAGTATTTAGCGTTTGAGTGTCATCAGTCGCGCAATGCGGACAGTTCATAGCGGCCTAATAACGATACCAGCCCGTCTCGTTCTGACCGGACGTGAATCCTGACACTTTCGTCCACAGCGGCATTGTCGATGGAGTGGCGCTATGCCGGATGGTTCCATCGGGCCGTTGGCGCGCAGAGTCCGCCGAATTACCTGAGCTCGGATCATGATCCACTGATCGATTCCACCAGTGGCAAGCCAATCTTCGGGTACTCGAGGTGACAGAGATTAAGAGTGTCCCATACGTGCCGCTCTCGCATCCATTCGTCGAGAGATTGATCGGCACGATTTGGCGCGAGTACCTGGATCGAACTCTATTCTGGACCACGGCCGATCTGGAGATAAAGCTATTCGATTTCCAACATTACTACAATGGCCATCGAGCGCATGCTGGGCTGGAAGGATGCCTGCCAGAACCAGATGGTAACGGATCTACATCACCTATAGGTCTCGATTCGTACGGGTGGCGGAAACACTGTCGAGGGTTGTACCAGACCCCAATCGCTGCATGATTTTATCAATTCGCCATGAACAGGCGTCAGGGCCTCCGTGGGCGGTCGCGCGTAATTCAGCAATTGCAGCATCAGCTTTGCCAGCCGCGCCGATTCGTTCTTCAGTACCTTCAAGTACTTCTGATACTCCTCACACGGCCCCAATCACTTTTCCATCGCGTCCACCGTGGAGGAAATCGCAAACAGCGGATTACGCACCTGGTGTGCGACTCCTGCCACCAGCACTCCCATCGCTTCCATCGTTTCACCACGCCGCCGGGATTGCTCCAGTCGCAAGCGTTCTTCCTGAATCCGCTGGCGACCGGCGAGTTCGCGTTGAATGACCAACGTCGCCACCACGAGCAGCACGAATCCCAACACACTGCCTACTGAAATGATGTGATCGTGCCGCGCGCCCGCGCCTGCATCTCCGATTCGCCCCGCTGGATCAGGTCGTGCGTCACCGTCCTCATTTCCCCGATGGGGCGGCGAATCTCGTCCATTGCTTTCTTGCCACGATCGGACCGCGCTGACCGGTCTCCGCGTCCTGCAACCGGTGGAACACGTGAACCAGCGCGTCGTCAATTCGATAGATCTGCGCGATCACGTCCACATGCTTGATCAACGCGGTGAGGCTCCTGTAGGAAACAGCGTCAATCGCCAACACGATGGCCAAGGCAGCCCCGAACCCAAGGCTCACCTTCGAAATGATTGACCACTTCATGCCGCCTCCGAGGATCCGAAAGCCTGCTCGACTTGTCCAGGTACATCATCTCATCTCGCAGTGGACCTCAGGTGCAGACCTTGTCGTTGGCTGCCCCGTTCGTTCTCCGAGGCCAATGAGCCTCCCAAGCTTCCAAGAAGTTAGAGACCAGCGGTCGGAGTCGGCATCGTTCCGCCAAAGATGCGCCGCCAACCATCGTACCCGCGGTAGATGCCGATTGAATTCGCTATGCCGCCAGCATAACTCGGGTACACTGAAACTCGGATGGCAGTCCTGGGCTTTGGAGCCGTAACCCTCGGTCGAGAGATCGGTGAAGACGACTCATATGCTCTTCTCGATCACGCCTTCGAACTTGGATTCCGCGTCTTCGATACAGCGGAGGCATATGGCGGCGGAAATTCCCACGCCTACCGCATCCGAGCCTTCGGTGAGGACGATGTTCGCGAGGCATCGGTCATGATGCACTCATCCGAGATCCTGCTGGGAAAGTGGATTCGTTCCCGAGGAGTTAGGCGCCAAGTCGAGGTGCATACGAAGGTTTCAAGCGGCCATAGCGTTGAAAGCATCGACGCAGCGCTGGGTCGCAGTCTCGACCGGTTGCAGACCGATTACGCGGATGGCTACTATCTGCACTCCGCTCCGAACGATCCAGGTGAATCCATATCGGCACTGGCCGAACACAGGAAGGTTAGGCGCGCGCGACGCATCGGAATTTGCAATGCTTCCATCGTTACGATCGCCGCATCGCACAGGATCGCTCCTCTCGACCTGTGCCAAAACATCTACAACCTGGCGCAGCCTGACGCGGATCGCGAGTTGCTTCCCTGGTGCCGGGCACACAACATCGATTTTGTGGCCTACAGCCCGCTGGGCGCAGGGTTTCTCACTGGAAAATACGGTACGCGAGGCGAGTTGGCTCCCAAGGGTACTCGCTTCGATGTAGTTCCCGGACATCGCGATGTGTACTTCCGCCCTGAATGCTTCGCGGCGCTCGATCGCCTGACTTCAGTGTCGGCGCAGAGTGGCGTGCCCAAACATCTGCTTGCCTTGAGCTGGGTGCTGCGGCAATCGGGTGTATCCGTCGTGCTGATCGGCGCAACGCGGCTCCAGCATCTGGACAACGCGATCGCGGCGGCGTCAACGCCGGTGGACGAGCACCTTCTCGACAGTCTGGAACAGGATTCGAGCGTCGAAAATTTGCCCCCCCTCTCCGACGCGCGACGCTAAGGACAATGTTGTAGAGATTATCTCTGCGCTGTTCCAACGGGCCGATGACGTCCGGATACCGGGCTCCCATCCACATGGGTCTGCTACAACTCCAGAAGTAGGGGCTGTTCCAATCGACGGTCCAGACTGTTGGACGTCAGCGCCCCTACGCTACGCATTCCTGCCTGGGGCTCAAGTATTCTGAAAACGTGTCCGATCCATGGTGACAAACTCCGCTATCTCCGAAGCCGCTGCCCGCTTCGAGCAGGATGGGTACGTCATCCTCGACCGGGTGTTCTCCGAGGCGGAAATCGCGCCCGTTTCAGACGAGATCGACCACATCATTGCGGGCGAGCGGACATATATTCCGGAGCGAGATATGGTCTGGGAGCCCGGTTCGAATCCGCCGCAATTGCGCAACGCCTTTCGGCTGGCGCTCTATAACCCGTTCTTCCTCGAGTTTGCCAAGTCGCCGAAATTGACGGGCGTACTCGGCGAATTACTCGGACGTCCGCTGAGGCTTTACGGGAGTCAGCTATTTGCGAAACCTGCGCGCGTCGGAACAACCGTTCCCAAGCATCAGGACATGCCCTATTGGCCGTTCGATCCGCCGGAACTGATTACGGCCTGGATCGCATTGGATGATTCGACCAAGGAAAACGGTTGCGTTCGATTCTTTGCCGGGTCCCATAGATTAGGCATGCTGCCACATATGCCTTCGAACGTAGAGGGTAACTCGTTGGGCCTGGTAGATCATCCTGCCGTGAACGCTCTCCCGGAACACGCTATTGAGGTAAAGCGAGGGTCTGTCGTCTTGCATCATTCGCTCACGGTTCATTACAGCGATCCGAACCTGAGCGACCGGGCAAGGCGCGGCTTAGTATACGTTTATATGTCGCCGAATGTTCAATTGGTTGATCTATCCCGGATGAAGGGTCCCGCTATCTTTCCGGAAGTGGAGTAGACTTTCTGGGGATGCGCCTAAGTATTGCGCGATATCTGCTGATCGGAATTTCGCCGGCGGTTTCCATCCTCGCTCAATCGTCGTCCCTGACCAAGTTGGAAAGCGCCATCAAGGCGAATCCACGAGATCCAAAGCTTCAGAATGCTTACGGTATCGCGCTTCAGCAGCAAGGCCAACACCAAGAATCGCTGAGCCGGTTCCAAAGGGCATTGCAGCTCGATCCGAAATACACCGACGCAGCTCACAACCTTGCTCTGGCGTTATTCGCCGGGAACCGACCGTCGGAGGCGTTGGACGTCCTAGAAGACCATCCTTCCTCACTCGCCGATCATTTCGCACTGAAGGGCACGGTGTTAACCGCGCTCGGACGCGTTCCCGACGCCGCTGTGTCGCTGCGCCGGGCTTACGAGTTGGCTCCGAACAATGAAGATTACACTTACGACCTGGTGGTCGTGCTTCTGAAGTTAGAAAAATCCGATGAAGCCACGACCGTGCTGAACAAGGCTCGCAAGCTTTTTCCGAGATCGGCCAAAATTCACGCTGCCTCAGGGATGCTGGCGTATCTGAAAGGGAAAAACGTCGAAGCTACGCGCGCTTATGAAGCTGCTACAAAACTGGAGCCAGGCGCCGCTGATCTCTGGGCCGCGTTAGGAGATGTGTATTCGGCCACCGACGATCAAGCGCGAGCGCAGGAAGCCTATTCACGATCCATTAAACTTGATCCGGCCACTGCAGAATATCGTGTAAAAGCTGGACGCAGTTTGCTGAAACTGCAGAATGCTGCCGAAGCGGAGTCCGCTTTTCGTCACGCGATCGTCATCGATCCCGGGGACGCTGAGGCTCACTTTCAACTAGGCAAGTTGGCGGCAGCGAGAGGCGACAATCGCGCGGCCATCTCGCATTATGAGCACGCCGTCAAAGCGCAACCTTCGTACAGTGCGGCGTGGTACCAACTTGGGTTGAGTTACCGCCGCAGTGGTCAGGAAGCCAAGGCGGTCGAAGCGATCGAACATTTTCGGAAAATTCAATGAAGCTAAGCATACTCATGTGTACTCTGGCCGCCTGCTCTTGTGTGGCCGCCGACTTTCCTCATCAGACGGTCACCAGCGGGCTAGGCTACTTTCCCGTCGCCATCCGTTTGAAGAACGGTGACATTCTCGCGGTGGTTCGCGGGGGTGCGCCACATATTGGTATCAAGGGACGCCTCGATATGGTCCGCTCAACGGATGAGGGAAAGACGTGGTCCAAGCCTTGGACGGCGATCGATGAGAGTCAGGATGATCGCAATCCGGCGCTGGGTCAGTTGAACGATGGCTCCGTTGTCCTCGCGTACGCAATCGCCAGCGGCTATGACCAAAGCGGCGAGAAATTTAAGGGCAATCGAAATGAGCGAATCTTCGACGGAGTTTACCTGATTTTTTCAAGAGACAACGGCCAAACCTGGACCAAGCCGGTTCGGAGTGAAACGATTCACAACTTCTATTCGTCGGTGTCCGGCGCCGCGGTTTCACCCTACGGCAAAATTGTGCAACTGCGAGATGGGACCGTGCTAATGGCAGTCTATTTCGATTTTTACGGGGAGCGCGGACATGAGAGCTGGGTGTTTCGTTCCAAAGACAATGGCAAGAATTGGGGAGAACCGGCCTTGATCGGCAAGCGCTACAACGAAACCGGGATCGCAGCGCTCCGTGACGGACGAGTGCTCGCGGCTCTTCGATCGGAAAAGGGCGGCCACTTGGCGGTCGCCGAATCCAAAGATCAAGGAAAGACTTGGAGCACTCCGGTACCGGTCACCAAGGATTCGGAGCATCCAGGAGACTTGATTCAACTGCGCGACGGCCGCATCCTGCTCACCTACGGCGAGCGCAACCCACCCAGGGGCGCCCGTGCTGTTCTCAGCGCGGATGGCCGTAGCTGGGACGCCTCGAAACCGGTCATATTGGCCGATGACGCACCCGTTACCGATTGTGGTTATCCGAGTTCTGTCGAGGTGGGCGCCGGAAAGATCGTCACTCTCTACTACCAGGTCGATGATCTCAAGAACGCGCTGGCGACATCCTCTTCTCGCGCGGTCTTGTGGACTGTGCCGAAGAAATGAGCTGCGGGCCGTCTCGCAATCAATTTCGGGCAGATGCCCCGACGGATACATCAAGCCAGTTCCATGCCATCGTACAGATCCTTTGAAGACGTGTGTGTCAACTCAGGGTCATGAAACAGCGACTTCGCTCATAGATTCCGGTCGAAAGGACTCGATCGTATGCACTTAACGAGAGCCGGTATTGCATGCATATAGAAGAATTGGAAACGCCCGCCATTGTTGTCGATCTGGATGTACTTGAACAAAACATCTCTTCGCTGGCAGACTACTGCCGCCGGTCACATTTAGACCTCAGGCCGCATACAAAGACGCACAAGATCCCGGAGATCGCGCGCATGCAGGTCCAGGCCGGCTCTCGGGGCATCACGGTCGCTAAGGTCGGCGAAGCAGAGGTGATGGCTGCCGGCGGGATGGAAGACATCCTAGTCCATTATCCGGTCTTCGGGAGAGCCAAGTTAGAGCGCCTCGCTTGTCTGGCGCGTGACCGGAAGATCATCGTTGCGGTCGATTCCGTCGTCACGGCGGAGGCGATTTCGCGCGCCGCCGCATCTGTCGGGTCCACAATTCATCTACTCGTCGAGTTTGATTCCGGCCTGCACAGATGCGGCGTCGAATCCCCAGAACTCGTCGAAACTCTCGCTCTCGCGATTACCCGGCTTCCGAACGTTACTTTTGCAGGAATCAGTACCTTCCCCGGGCACATCTGGTCGGATCCAGCGCAGCAAGCCGGGCCGCTGGCAGAAGTGTCCGGAATGATTGCGGACATTAAAGCTCGACTGCAGCGCAGCGGACTCTCTTGCGAGATTGTGAGTGCGGGCAGTACGCCGATTGCACGAAATAGCCACCTGATCGAAGGCTTGACGGAAACTCGGCCCGGCACTTACGTGTTTAACGACCGGAACACGGCCGGTGTCGGCGCATGCGCTTGGGACGACTGCGCTCTGCACGTTTTGGTCACGGTCGTGAGCACGGCCGTGCATGGTCGAGCGATCATCGACGGCGGCTCGAAGACATTCTCGAGCGACCGATGGCTATCGGGTGACAAAACCGGGTTCGGTCGCATCGTCGAGCACCCCGATACAGAGTTCACTTCTATGTCGGAGGAACACGGGCACCTTGATCTGGGGGCGTCGGCTTATTCTCCGAAAGTCGGCGACCGGCTGACAATCATTCCCAACCACGTCTGTCCGTGCGTCAACATGCATGACACGATTCACTTTCATCGCAGGGGCATAGTCGAGGGATGTTGCGACGTGGCGGCTCGGGGCAAGATCCGCTAGCCAGCTTACATATCGAATCACGCTGGACCATAACGGTCTTGCAAACTGTCTACAGTTAACTGTTGACGACTAGCCCCACGTTTTGTATTATTCTCCAAACGTGTCATGAGCTTTCTTCCCCAAGTCAAGCCAGTTTCGATCCGGCAGACGGTCGGTGAGACGATCAGGCGCGCACTACTGGAAGGGCGGTTTTGCCCGGGTCAGCCACTCTCGGAAGTAGCTTTGGCGTCGGAGATGAAAGTCAGTCGCGGACCCGTTCGGGAAGCACTGCTGGTGCTGGCACAGGAAGGCTTGGTTTCGCACTCCCAAAATTACGGATTTTCGGTGCTGGAGTTTAACGAGCAGGATCGCACCGAAGTTCAACAAGTGCGGCTGCCTTTGGAAGTGCTCGCGCTCGAACTCGCGATACCGAATATCACCGCCACCGACCTCCGAACGTTGGAAGCGCTCACGCAGCAGATGGCGCAGTCATATCAGGAGCAGCGGTATGTGGACTGCACGCAGGCTGATCTAAATTTCCACTCGCTCGTATGGGAGCGCTCGCACAACCGGCGGCTCTTCTCGGCGCTTCGCAATTTGATGGTGCCGTATTTCGCATACGGATCGGCTTTTCGAATGTCCCGTCCAGACCTCACTCCCGAGTTGCTCGATGAACAGCACCGCTGCTTCATTAGAGTCTGCTCGGGAACGTCGAACCAAACCGCAGACGAATGTGTCCGCTTTCACCTCGGGTTATGAGTCTCCAGGGCAAGCTAGGCGTAATAACCGGAGGCGCGAGGGGCATCGGCCAGGCTGTTGCAGGGGAACTTGCGCGTTCGGGCGCCGACATAGCCTTCTGTGACATCTGCCCAGCTGAGCGGGCGGCTCAGACACTGGAATTGGTCCGTAATCATGGACGCAAAGCACGGTTTATCCGCGCCGACGTCGGCAATCGGAGTGAGGTGGAACAGATGTTTCGCGAGATTGTTGACGAGTTCGGCCACATTGACATCCTAGTAAATAACGCGGCAGCTAATAACCGGAAGCCGCTTGTGGACCTTTCAATCGAAGACGTTGAGAGGGTGTGGTCGGTGGCTCTGTGGGGCGTGTTTCACTGCAGCCAACTCGCAGCCCGGCATATGGTCACCCGAAAGAGTGGTTCCATCGTGGTGATCAGTTCCGTGCATGCGGTCCAGCCTTTTCCGAACAACACCGCCTACAACGGGGCTAAGGCTGCCGTGAGCCACATGGCCCGAACGTGGGCCGCTGAACTGGTTAACGACAACATTCGTGTCAACGTCGTCGAGCCGGGTTGGACAGATACACCTGGGGAACGCACGCTCTATTCGGAAGAAGAGATTCAGCGGGAAGGCAGTCGACTGCCAATGAGACGTCTGGCGTCCGCGACGGACATTGCGCAGGCAGTTCGATTCCTCGTCTCCGACGAAGCAGCTTATATCACCGGGAGCTGCCTAAGAGTAGATGGGGGGCTTCTGGTCTCAAAGGTGTGATGGGAACGCGCAGAAAAGCGTAAGGAGAGAACGGATGGCGGCGATCAAAACTCAGACTGTTCCGGCGCTCGATCGAGCGCTCTCAATCCTGGAATTGCTTGCGAAATCACGAGCAGGGCTCACACTGCCGGAACTCGTCGAGCAGTCGCGCTTTCCTCGCAGCTCCATTCATTACTTACTGGTAACGCTCGAACGCCGCGGGTACGTGCAGCGGAATGAACGGACCAGCCGGTATCTTTTTGGGGTCAACCTGGTGCAGCTCTCCAACTCCGCCTGGAGTGGGTTGAGCCTCCGGCAGCAGGCTGCTCCATTCCTCGGCAATCTCGTTCGCCGCGCGCGGATGACGGCCCACCTGGCGATCCTGAAGGACAATGAGGCGGTAATCGTCGCCAAGCATAGTCCGCTGGACGGCACGCGGACGGCAACGTGGATCGGCAAGCGCATGGATGTGCATTGTACCGGCCTCGGCAAGGCTCTCATCGCCTATTTGAGTGAGCCTCAGCTCGAGTGTCTTCTGCGGGAGCACGGACTTCCCCGCCACAACGAGAACACGATTTCATCTCCAAAGAAACTGCGCGAAGAGCTGGCGCGAGTTGTCCAAAATGGCTTTTCTTTGGATGACGAGGAGGATGAACTGGGATTGCGCTGCATCGGAGCGCCGGTGTTCGATTCCTCTGGACGAGCTATCGCTGCAGTAAGTGTCTCCGCCACGTCAACGCAATTTGCGGAGGAGAGCTATGCTTTCCTGATTCGCGAGACGAAGGGCGCGGCCGCCGCCATTGGGGATGCTCTCACCCAGTCCGATCTTGATCTGAGCCGCGCTACTCCACAAACCATCGGCACTGTGCAACGAGCTTCCTGACAATCGTGTTCAATCGTAAGTTGGAGCCCATCGAGCCTGGTCCGATCGCGTTCGGGTCCTTGCGAGTGTTACGGCTGGAAAGACGCCAATTCGAAGCCGTCTTCTATCCCAACGCCGCCTATCCACACACTCTCAACTAGGCGCCCGATAGCTGCCCAGGTGATAGTTCGTTCAGCAGCGGACGACCGTTCAATAGCCTGCGTATATTCTCGAGGAAAATTTCCCACGTTCGATTGAGAAAGTGTGGACTTTGTGCCGACCCTGATATGTGCGGCGTAAGAATCACGTTCGGAAATCGCCACAGGGGATGCTCAGGCGGCAGAGGATAGTGATAGTGTGTATCGATTGCCGCCCCTGCAATCCATCCCTCAGTCAACGCTTGGAGCAGCGCCTTCTCCTGAATCAATGGGCCGCGCGAAGGATTGAGTACAAATGCCGAACGAGGCAGAGCCCGCAACTCACGTTCGCCGACTATGCCCTCGGTTGTCGAAGTCAAGGGCATGGCCAGGATCAGGAAATCCAGCCCACTAAGAAACGCGGGCTCCTCTCCTGCCAGAAAAACGCGATCCGGAAGGGCGCCATCGGGGTCGCCGGTACCAGGAACCGTATACACGTTCCCAACCCGACCGATTCCACCCCGAGATAGAACGTGAATGCGCAACCCCATTACTCGCAGCAGGCGCGCCGTTTCACGTCCTATGCCTCCGTACCCCCAGAGGCCCACCACCGACCCTCGTACCTCGGACTGGAATCGAGCGCCGCGATCCCACAGCTGAGAGTTCTGGTTACGGATCATCTGCCGAAGATCCCGCGCAAGGTTCACGATCATCGCCACATTCCATTCAGCGATGGGCACATCGAAGCAGCCACGCGCATTGCTCGCGCGAATCCCGCGCTCCGCCAATTTCAATCCGAAGAGTTGCGAATACCCGGCGGAAGAGATCTGCACAAAACGAAGCTTGGGCATCTGATCCAGGTTCAAGGGCGGGTAGGTGCAGAACATCGCGTCAATCTCCGGCGCCAGATCCGCGGGAACATCGGCGGGACGCGGAACGGGCGTCACTTCCGTTTCCGGCAGGACATCCACAGTGACATCTTCGAGATCCTGCAGCTTTCGCAATAGGTCCTGCTGTACCGGCATGTCGATCAATACACGCATTGGAATCTTTCAGTCTCGAAGCATTTTTCCTGGCACGCTGTTGAACTCACCGCTACCTTCCACGAAGGGGTACTGGTTCTTGATCGTGTCGGAAAGCACGATGCCGAGGCCGGGTTTCTCAGGCGGCAGCACATATCCATTCCGCATGACAAACGATCCATCCATCACATCCGAGTGCAAACCCGCATAGTCGGGGGGGATTTCGAGAATAGCCGTGTTTGATGCGGCAAAGCCGCAGTGAACGTTCTGCATAAGTGAGCCGCCCGCGCCCCAGGCATGAGTCGCGATCGCGCGCCCTCGATTCTCCAGCATGCGCGCGACTTTCATGAACTCACTGAGCCCACCTGTGAACGACGCATCCGGCTGGCCTATATCGAAGCAGTCTCGTTCTGCGAAGACGCGCCACTCGTATGCCGCTGTAAGACATTCACCGCCAGCAATCGGAACGTTGCTCTGCCGCGCAAGCTCGGAGTAACCCCAGGGATCGGTATACGGCAGAGGCTCTTCGAGGAAGAATAAGTTATAGGGCTCAAGCGCCTTAGTCACTGCGATTGCTGTCTCTAATGTCCACGTACCTTTCGGACTATTATCCATGTGCCCGTCGAGCATGATCTGAAAATCGGGTCCCGCGTGTTTCCGCATAAAAGCCACTTTGTTGGCTTCTAATTCCGCGGCTTCGGAAGTCGTTCCCGGAAGGGTCCAGCCCGCCCCGGCATGATAAGCGCCAGCCCCGACTTTTAGTCCGATGAAGCCAAGCGAACGATAGTAGTCCATTTTTTCTCCCAACCGATCCAACGGGTAGTTGCTGGGGCCACCAGTCGCGTAGCCCATCAACTTGTCATGTTTCCGCCCGCCTAGGAGCTCAAAAACCGGAACGCCATGCATTTTGCCGCGGAGATCCCAGAGCGCCGCTTCGATACCAGTCAGAACCGAAGTTCCAAGACCTACGCGGCACCAAAACTTACCGGCGTGATACATCCGCTCCCATAAGAGCTCGACAGCATCCGGCGACTGACCGAGCAGAATCGGCTTGAAGAATTCGACGATCGGCGGAACCGATTCGGGCAGGAAATATCCCGCATAGGTCTCGCCGATTCCGATCAGATCTGTATCGGTGTGAACTTCAATGAACGCTGCGCTGCGGCGCGTTCTCGCTTCCCGAAAGAAGCAATCATTGGTGCTCGGGCCCGTGAGTAGAATGGTCCTGACATCAGTAATGATCATTCCTGTTCTTTCCTTCCTCTCGAGGAGAGCAGCAGTGCGACGGCAGCCGAAGCGGTGACGGTCCCGAAGATAAAGCTGGCGTGAAATCCGATTCGATCAGTGAGATATCCGTGGAGCGAGGGAGCGAAACTGGCGGCGGGAGCCCCGAGCGTCAGCATCGCGAGATTGCGCGTACCGGCTTCGACCGTGCTCAGTGATGCCACATAGTTCGGGAAGTACGCGCCCCCCAGTTCTCCGGCGCCGAGCAATCCGAATGAGAACAAATACACGTAACCTGGTACTAGCAACGCCCAAAGCATTCCAGCGCCCACGAGGCTCGCTGTTCCTATGACTGCGGCCCGCATCCCGGAACGGGCAGCTATCAAGCCGAGGAAATATCCACCGATGGCTTTGCATCCGAATCGAACTGCCAACACGAGCCCCGACAATTCCTTAGGATCGCGTCCGACCGCCTCACGAGTGAACAGTGAGAGATTCGAGATGCCTCCAAGAGTGCACCACCAGAGGGCATAGGCTACCCAAAGCCGCCGTAATTGGCGATCTCCGAAGAAATGCATCGTACCAGCCGTCAGATACGCCCACAGTCCGGTTCGCGGTTCGTCTTCGACGGAAGGAAGCAGAAAACGTGTACTCGAGAGAGCTACTCCGATCACGCACAACGCGCCAACAGCATAGATAAGGGCGAAGTCGAATGGGTAGATTAACTTCCCCGAGCCAAGCAGATACTGGGCGCCCAACGACCCGGCTACGGCCGTAACTGGCCCCGCGGTATAGGTCTTCTTAAGGGCGAGCGCCCTGCCTTCAGGCGTGGTTCCGCGGCGAAGACAGTGCACCATGAAGACCAGAGAAACCGAACCGCTCAGTCCTTGCAGCAGACCCTGTAGAACGACTGCCAGAATGCGAACGGCATTAGACACGGGCAGCAGCAAGGTTAGCATCACGCAGGCGAGCAGCGCCGCTGTCATGGCATTCGCCCAGATCACAACGCGCTGTTCGTAGCGGTGGGGCACAAGCCATGAAAAGAAGAGTGGCGCGATCTGCCCAAACAGATGGACCGAAGCCGGAAGACTTGCCAGCGTCGCGCTCGCGCCGAGTTTATTGCACAACGCTGCCTGGATTACCCCCACATACATCACGGGTGCGGCAAGGAAGATGAGTAGGAAATTCACCAGATACACACCACCATTGCGGCGGTCCAACTCGGGTGACAACGTCATGTCTGCCAGTGCGCAAACTTCGAATGCAGAATCGAGCGGCACTCTTCGAATACATCTTCAGAGAAAGATTCGTAGGGTGAAAGCAGACGCAGTGGCATATCCACGCCGCCCAGCCTCATCAGAACCTTGTCGTATGCGCCATCGATCAGGGAATGGCGGCGCATAGGAGCAATCACCGCTTCGACCATTTCGAGGTAGTCCTTCTGGAAACGAAAAAGCCGATTGAAGTCACCGGAGCGCCCATATTCAAACAACTGCTTGGCCGGTTTCGGCAGCATCGGCCCGAAGGAACTCAATACGGAACATTCTCCATGGAGGCAGCCGGTGGGGAACATCGTTTCACTAAGAAAGTGTTGGATCTCCGGAGTTCGCCGCATAAGCTCGGCAAGCGTCAGGTATGTAAGCCCGGTGTTCTTTGTCGCCACCAGGTTGGGCACGGCGTCCACGACCCGGCGATAGTCTTCTGGCGTCAGGACGCGTTTGGCTCGAAGCAGATTGTAGTGAAGAAATTGGCAATCCGGAAACGCGCCGCAAACGTCGACAAAGAACCGCAACATCTCCTTGTCATTCAGCGCTCCCCAACAAGGCAACGAGATCTGAAATGTTCGAAAGCCCGCCTTGTATGCGAAGGCAATTCGTTCGCGAACCGTCGCTGTAGACAATCCGATGACTCCAACCTGCGGAAAAATGTTGTCGCCGCTCGTCTCCTCGTGGAAGATCTCTACGATGCGTTGAAAGGTTGCCGTGTCAACCGCGTATCCTTCGCCGGCTGTACCGAAGATATATAGATTGTTGAAATCCGCGAGCGTATGACGGATCGCCTGACGGAAGACGGGTTCAATCAATCTCTCTTCTTCGTCCCACGGGATCTCACAACTGACCAGAATTGCCTGGTGGTATCGCAACGCCTGCGGCCTCCTTTGTGACGGGTTCCGTCACTTGGTGATAACGATTCCGAGTCAGACCATTTACTTTCTGGACAACACCGTTTGGCCACGTGATCTCGATGTCAGCGGGCTCGGTTTCGTTGCCAAGGCCAAAAACCAGACGGCGATCGTGATTAGCAAGAAAGCTACCGCCGCCCGTAACCCATCGGGTTAACTTTTTTGCTCCCTGCGTGAGAACAACGCGAGCCCCGATTGCGTCACGATTACTTTGCGTTCCAAGAAGCTGCAGACCGATCCATTGCCGTTTTTCCGCCGGGGTGTTCCGAAGCAGAACAGGTCTGGAGTTCAGATTGATAAAGGCGACGTCAATCGCGCCGTCGTTATCGAAATCGCCCGTCGCAAGGCCTCGCCCGAGATAGCCGGCAGCGAAGGTTGCGCCAGCCTCTTTTGCCATGTTCGTAAACACGCCTTTCCCATCATTTGCAAGAAGTAGGGGTGGCTCACGATACTGCACGGAACGGTTCGATTCCGAGATACTCTCCTGCAGATGCCCGTTGGCGATCATCACATCGAGATCCCCATCGTTGTCATAGTCGAGAAATCGAACGCCCCAGCCGACATATGGTTTCGTGAAGGAGGCCAACCGTGAAGATGCGGTGAGTTCACGAAACGGCATCTTGCCGGGATTCTGGTAAAGCGCGTGGTACTCCGAATCGAAGTTTGTGACGATGAAGTCCGGTGTGCCATTTCCGTCTATATCGCCGGCATCTACGCCCATACCTGCGCGCGCAACACCGTCGGCGTTGAATGCGACCTCTGCTTCGAATGCGACATCGCGGAATGTACCGTTCTTCTGGTTAAGCAGAAGCAGATTGGGCGAAGCATCTCGCGCCACGAAGAGATCGATCCAACCGTCTGCATTGATATCTATTGCAACCACGCCGAGCGCTCTCCCCACGTGCTCTAGGAGTGAGGCGTCCCTGGTAACATCCCGAAACTTTCCGGCGCCGTCGTTGTGATAGAGCTTCAGCGCCCGGCCCACATAGTCGGTCTGCGAGCAATAAACCGGACGTCCTGCAAACTCGCATCGACGTTTGTCGTCAAAGGAGAATTCGGCGTAGTTGGCTACGAATAAATCAAGGCGGCCGTCGCGATCGTAATCAAGCCACGCCGCGGTCGCAGCCCACTCGCCCGCATTCTCGACGCCGGCAGCCTTGCTGACATTGCTGAATGTTCCGTCACCATTGTTGTGAAACAACGCGCTCGATGGATAGCCCGTCACATAAAAGTCCGTTCTGCCATCGTTGTCGTAATCAGCCGCAGCGACTCCCATTCCATAGAAAGGTAGACGATCGACACCGGCCTTTGCAGCTACATCCTGGAACCGCCCATTTCCAATGTTTCTGTATAGTGCGCTGCGGACGGGAGACGGGTTGCGATTGCCGGTGTGTTGCCGCCATTCACAAGATAGAGGTCTAGATTACCGTCACCGTCAAAGTCAAAAAAACCCAGGCCCCCGGTTGTCGATTCAACCAAATACCGAGCCGGGGACTCACCATTGACGTGGGTCCAGTTGATCCCTGCCTGAGCGGTTACGTCCATGAAGAGGGCGACGGGCGCCTCGGCTCTCATCAAAACGCCAAGCAATAGGACCGCCGCCCTCACCGCCTGAACTCCGATTGCCCCTCACGTTCTTTCTGTTCGCGAAATACTGACGCATGCTTCTCGGAATCCGGCAAATTGCCGGCGGCACGGAAGGCTCGCGAAAGCGCAAAGTGCACCTTACTGCTTTGGTCGCCGTTGCGCAGCGCCCGTAGCAGGTGCTCGAGCGCATTACTCGAGCTTCCGTGCTTTAAAGCAAGATTTCCTAGTTGATAATGCGCTTCACTGAGGGCTGGTTGGAGTTCTAGAGCCTTCAACAGCATCTGCACACCCCGCGCTTCCGTAGCGGATCCTTCATCGGCCATACGCAGCAGAAGCACTCCGAACGCTTGGTAGTGCATGGCATCTTCGGGCCATTTGCGAATTCCCGCCTCCAGCGTCTTGACGGCATCGGTGACCAATCCCGCCATGGTTTGTGCGATCCCAAGTCCGACGCTTAGGTCACTCGATTCCGGAGATAGGGAGAGCGCCTTCTGATACGCAATTACCGCAGCGGGATTCTGCTGATTCCGCGTGAGAAACAGGCCGAGCATCTGTTGCGCTCGCGCCGAAGCAGGAAACCTCTGAGCAGTATCTTGGGCCAGTGCAAGCCCGGTCTTAAACCTACGGGTTTTTGCGAGTTTTGCGCCGAGATCAAGCGATATCTCCTCGAGCATCTCCCGTGCTTTTGCATCATCGGGTCGTGCGTCTACAATAAGCGCGGCATTTTGCCGGGCGTCAGACGATTTACCCGCCTCCCACTGCCGCGCTGTAATTCCGCCCAAAGCCGACAGGTACAACGAGTTTTCCGGCGCGAGCCTGATAGCAACACGCATTTCGGCGGCCGCCCCGTCCAGGTCTCCTTGCTTTGCGCGCTCGTAGCTGGCACGGGCATGCTGCATCGCTTCGGGCGGCTCGGCGGCGCTCAAGGCTATTGCAAGAACAACGACGATAATGCACGAGTTCATTCTTCAACTCGTAGGCCAATTTCCTGGATTCAGATCGTCTGCTTCCGGCATCGGAATTGACCGTATCGAACTAATTTGATCATGTGATAACGGTCCACTCTCGGAAAAACAGATTGCCTGCTGAAGTTCCGTGATATTGGCTGTACCGACAAGCGCCGTATGTGGCATCTTCTGACCGATTACATAACGATATGCCAATTCCGTTAAGCCCATGCCCTCGCGGGTGGCGAGCGCCTCCAACTGCCGAATCTTTTCTTTCAGATCGGCCAAGGCGTCCGGCAAATGCCGATAGCGATCGCTCAATGCGCCCTTCAGCAACACGGAGCGGGCCACCAAGCCAACATCCATTTCTTCTGCAAGCTGGAACACACGTGACTCCAGGCGCCGGTCAAGAGCGCTGTAAGCGATCTGGAGGCAATCGATCCCACCGTGATCTATGGCGGCTACCGGCGCCTCCTCGCCATACACGCTGGCGCCGATCTTGCGAATGCGACCTGCCTCCTGGAATGCCAGCAGAGTCTCAAAGACGGCCTCATCGGGAACAATCTCCGTAGCGCGGCAATGAATCATCATCAGATCGATGTAGTCGGTCTGCAGTAGTCGGAGACTCTCTTCTACCGACGCGGTCGTCAGGTCGCGGACCTGCTGCGCACCTAAGTTCTGACCATGAGGAGAGATCACCTTGGACGTCAGAAAGTATTCTTGCCGCCGGTTTCGCAGGGCGCGGCCGATGATTGCTTCGCTTTCACCGTATGCGCGCGCAGTATCGATGAAGTTCACCCCTATGTCCAGCGCGTAGTTTAGTAGCCGGACCGCTCCGGCTTCATCTGGAGCGGCAACGTGGCCGTTCTCCGCGATTCCATAGGGCATTCCAATCTCGACAGTGCCAAGCGAAATCTCAGAAGTTTCGAAGCCCGTCCTTCCTAGACGCCGGTACCTCATGCGGTCCGCCAGTCGAACACGGCCGCGATCAGACTCTTCGAATGCTGCTTTGCCAATTCGTATGCATCCCTCATGTGCTCCGCCGGCATTCGATGAGTAATGATCGGCTCCAGACAAACGGCTCCATTCGCCATCAGGCCGAAAAGATACTCAAGATTTCGTCTCAGATTGAAGCGAAGTTCAGTTGGCTGGCACTCTAAGCGCGGTGAGAGGCCTGCGCCTATGAGCGTCAACTGCTTCCCATAAAACCACTTTGGGTCGAGCGGATTGAATTCAGGGAGCGGCTCTCCTCGTCCAGGGAAGCCGAGAATGCTGATTCGGCCACCTATACGCGCCATGTCGACAGAGAGACGAAATGCGGACCATGGATTCGCGGTGAGCACAACCACATCGATTCCCGAAGGAAGTTCGCCGTTTCCAGCGATGTGAACACTATGTGCGCCGACCTGGCTTGCACTCTTCGCGCGCAGCGGCGAGTTCGCCACCGCCGTGACTGTCGCTCCCATGGCCCGCGCGATCGCTACTGTCCCCAGTCCGATAACGCCCAGACCGACTACAGCGACTGACTCGCCACTTTCATATCGCGCTTGCCGGATGGCAGCCATACCGAGTTGGGCCAGATACGCAAGCGAAGCCTGTTCGGAGGAAACGCCATGGGGGACCGGAACCAGCAATTCGGAACGATGGGCAATGTAGGCCGATTGGTGCGGTTTTAAAGAGAAAACACGCTGTCCGACCTGTACCCCCCCAGCGTCGGCGCCAGCCGCTCGAACGACTCCGACGTTTGAATAGCCAACAGCCCTCGGATAATCCGGAGCGCCGGGAATGTCTGTGGAATTGCCGAGATAGTTACCGAGATCGGTGCCCGTCGACAACGCGGTGACCTCAGTCTCGACGTACAACTGGTCGGGCTGCAGGTGATCCGGATCGAGTGCGCGGTCTTCGATGCGCAGATCGCCTGCGCCATAAAGGATCGCTTGTTTCACTGCTCCCTTACCGCCAGTTTGCCTTCGAGGAGCCGTGCGGAACGGCTCCGCATTCGATCCTCGCCGCCAGCCCCGTAGATGATCCGGTCGTTCAAAACAAACTCAACGCCGAGTAAAGCGACAGGCATTGGCTTCAATCTTCTGTATGTATTGGATTGGACGTCGTACAGCAGGACTTCCGAAGTGAACCCGGAATCCGTGTATCCGCCAAACAAAACAATCGACCGGTCGCCGTAGGCGACGGCGGATAGACCCCGATTCCCGTGTGGAAGATCCCGCAGAGTTTTCCACTGATTCAGCATCGAATCGTAACGGAACGCTCGCGCTTGGTTCGCCGCCTTCCCGTTCGATTGCGTTGAACAACCGCCGAAAAGATAAACGCTAGAACCGGAGACGGCAACCGCCGGCAGCGCAAGCGAACCACTGGGTAGTGTCGACACTCTCTGCCAATCTCCTTTTCCATTCCGGCGCCAGACCGCATCGGAGCAAGTCGTCAAATCAGCAACATCGCGGCAACCGCCGAATAGAAAGACCGATTCACCGACAAGCACGGCACGGCCGGTCAACGCATCCCCGGGAATCGATCCCGTTCGGACCCATCTCGTCTTCGCCGCGTCCAATCTCCACGAATCGCGATGCGCAGTCTGCCCGTCCGTTCCGCCGAAGATCTCGAGGCCTTCCGGGGACGATACGAACGGTCCGTATGCCAGCCGTACGGGTAGCTTGGGTCCAGATTTCCACGTATTGGAAGCGAGATTGTAGATCTGGACATCGGCAAGCCAACTCTTGACGTCGCCGGCCCACGTCGTGCCTCCCACGACGACCACATCGCCATCCAAATAGGCCGTCGCTCCTCCGGCCTGAGCTTGTGGCATCGGCTGGCGTTCTGACCATTCGACATCAGTCACAGATGTCATTGCAAAGAGGAATACCGCTGGAACGAACCGCATGTTATCGACGCGCTACTTGCGTAACTTAACACTGCGGCCCACCGTATCGAACTTCTCCGCCTGATATGGTCCGGAACCGGTTGCGTCTGGGTAAATTGTGTACACGACAAACAGCTCGCCCGGAGAAACTTCGCGGATGCCCGTATACGCCATGGTTGGGGTCATCGAGAGTTGCGTTACGTGTCCCCAACTTGCGCCGTGATCGGTGCTGAACGCCAGATAGTTCCCGTGCTCGCGATAGTCAGGTTTATGTCCGAATGACATAGCCAGAGTGCCATCCTGCATTTCGATCAGGTCCGGATCGGTACCGACAATTGGCCGCGTTCGCCCGAAGCGGCTGTATCGCCATTCCAGTGGATATGGTCGCGACCACGTTTTCCCTTCATCATCCGATTCGCATTGATAAATAGGTGTTTCGCGACCGGTTCGTAACTGGCAGATCAAGCGACCAACTCGTGGTCCGTGTTGTAACTGAACCATTACAGGCTCACCGAATCCCTCCTGCTCCACCGGACCCGAGGCAATCACGGCGATATATTTCCAGGTCACTCCCTGGTCTGACGAGCGAAGCAGGAATGACCGCATCTTGTACATCTTCGCGTTGTACTCGCTTGCGAATTTGTCCGCTTCGAAGTGGCCGTAGGCGGTTGCCAGCAAGTCGCCATTTTGTAGCTCGATTACCGACCGCCGCACGTACATGCGCGAGATCGGCTCCCCGCGATCGTCGAAACTATTCACCTCGGCGTCCGGCAGGACGAAGCTAAATGTGCGAGGGCCTTCGATGGTCTTGAAATCGTTCCTGGAACTCCAGAAGTTCGCTTCAAAGCGCTTGCCTCCTTTGTGTTCGGCATGAACGTCGAAAAGCAGACTGCGGCCATCGCGCAGTTGCACTGTGGAGCCTTCCGTGATCGGACCGCGACCAAGTTCAGGGCTCGGCGTCCATTCCTGCCATGTCTTGCGCCCGTCGAACGAGCGGGAAGTATAGTGAATCGGATACTTCCCTCCCTTGGGCCATCTCACGTGACCGAACAACACTGTGGCGCCCCCGCGACTTTGAAACAGATAAGGCCAAGGTACGCCGGGAGCGATGACAGTCTCTGGACCGAGTTCGACAGCAAGCGCCGGCGCCGGAAGATCGGCTGCCGCCAAAGGCGCAACAAGTAGACTTTGTGTAAATGCGCGGCGGCTGATACTCATTCGGGCAGTGTATTCGAAATGGCAGTTCTGCGATTACTGTTGTCCAAGGTGCTGGATCGCGTGATACTGACCTTGATGAATTCCATCCGTATGCTCTGCGCTCTCTGGGCGGCCGCGCTCGGTGCACAAACCGTCATCGACATCGGTTCCAGACGGGAACTATTCGTCGACGAATTCCTCATCGAACGGAGGCAAGGGGCGGAACTTCGCGCTCAACAGCCGATCGAAAAGGGGCCTGTGCTCCAGCTGGATCAGCCGTGGGAAGGGGCGTTCTCGGGCTACTTCACCGTCATTCAGGAACCGGGGCGCTTTCGCCTCTACTACCGGTGTGTGCCCCAGGCGGGTGGGGATGGGAACGCAGCGGAATCGACGTGTTACGCGGAGTCAACCGACGGGATTCGCTGGACTAAGCCGGAGTTGGGTCTCTTTGAAGTGTCCAAAACGCGCAAAAACAACATCATTTTGGCGCTTAAGCCGCCTTTTTCGCACAACTTCACGCCGTTTCTCGACACTAAACCAGGCGTTCCGGCGGACGAACGGTACAAAGCGCTTGCCGGAACCTCCAAGAGTGGACTTGCGCCCTTTGCCTCGGCGGACGGCATCCATTGGCGGCAAATGCGGGAGCAACCGGCGCTCCCTCCATCTCCGACGACAATGTACGATTCTCAGAATGTCGCGTTCTGGTCGGCGGCGGAAAACGCATATGTGTGCTACTTTCGTGTTTTCAAGAAGTTCGCGTCGGGCGGAGTGCGATGGGTGGCTCGGACAACCAGCAAGGACTATCTCAACTGGACTCCACCGGTCGAGATGTCCTTCGGCCAAGCGCCTCCCGAGCACCTCTATACCAACCAGACCAGCCCTTACTTCCGCGCGCCTCACATCTACATCGGAATCGCGGCGCGATTCATGCCCGGCCGCCAAGTCCTCACCTTCCAGGAGGCCGCCGCAATACACGTGGATCCCAAATACTTCCAGGATTGTTCGGATGCTGTCCTGTTGACCACCCGTGGCGGCTCGAGCTATGAACGCAGATTTCTTGAAAGCTTCGTACGCCCGGGCATCGGCCCGGAAAACTGGGTATCCCGTAGCAATTATCCGGCATTGAACATAGTTCAGACCGGACCGACCGAAATGTCATTCTTCGTGAACAAGAATTATGGCCAACCGACTGCACATCTGACTCGCTTTGCGCTCAGGCTCGATGGACTCGCATCGCTACATGCCGGATATGCCGGTGGGGAGGTGGTCACGCGCCCTGTTCAATTTCAAGGCAGGTCGCTTGAAATCAATTTTTCGACCTCTGCGGCCGGCAGTGTCCGGGTTGAAATCCAAGATCAAGACGGCGCCCCTGTGCCAGGGTTCACGCTTTCTGACAGTCGTGAAGTTATTGGCGATGAAATTGCGCGCCAAGTCTCTTGGAAGAACGGATCCGACATCAGCCGCCTGAGCAGCCGCCCAATACGCATCCGGTTTGTATTGAAGGATGCCGATGTCTTTTCGTTCCGCTTTCGGGATTAGGCAGGCGGTCCAGCACGTTGGACGAATGGTCAGGACAACAGCCCTTCGACGATCACGATGACTCATCCGAGGAGTAAACTAGCGGAACACGACTCATTTGTCGAGAGGAGAACGTGCATCCTATGCTGCCTCCGAGTGTCTCTAGGATCTTCTTCGTTCTTATTCTGACTTTGCTCTTCGCCGGGCTGATGTCAGCACAGGTTCCAACCGCAACAATGACAGGCGTCGTTCAGGACGGGAGCGGTGCTCTCGTTCCGAACGTGAAGGTGACCGCCACCAATACCAGCACGAATCTGAGCCGCGAGGCGGTAACAGACGAGTCCGGCACGTATCGCATACCTGCTCTCAACCCAGGACCCTACCGCCTTGAAGCGCAAGCATCCGGCTTCAAGACTGCGGCCGTCACGGAGATTGTTCTCGAAGTCGGACAACAAGTACGCGTTGATGTGCAGCTTCAGGTCGGTGAGTTGGCCCAGTCCGTCGAGGTAACCGGAACGGCGGCGTTGGTGAATACCGAGAGTCCGCTCATCGGGGGTGTCATCAACGAATCCAAGGTGGTGCGCCTGCCTCTGAACGGGCGGAACTTCATGGAACTCACGACACTCACCGCCGGGATCAATGAGGGTGTGGGATCAGCCGCGATCGTGAATAAGCGTGCTCCCACAGCGGCGGGAATGCCTCATCAGGACAACAACTACCAACTCGATGGAGCTGACAACAAGGAGGCATTCTTTCATAGCTGGAATCTTGCGCCTTCGGTCGATGCGATTCAAGAGTTCAGCATCCAAGTCGGGCAGTACTCGGCAGAGTTCGGTTCAGGCGGCGGAGCTGTCATCAATGTCGTCACGAAGTCCGGCTCGAACGCCTTTCATGGCGCGATCTGGGAATTTCTCCGCAACGACAAGCTGGATGCGCGCAACTTCTTCCTGACACCAACTCAGACCATCGCGCCATTGCGCCGCAATCAGTTTGGGGCTGCCGCGGGCGGGCGCATCATCAAAGACCGGATGTTTCTCTTCGTGAACTATGATGCTTCGCGCGTCCGGCAGGGAGTGTTTCGCACCGGTGTCGTGCCTACGCCACTTCAACTGCAGGGAAATTTCAGCGGTGGAACGAAGGTAATCAATGATCCTCTAACGGGCGCTCCCTTTCCGGGAAACATCATCCCTGCCACTCGAATCAGTCCGATTTCAGCGGCACTGGCGAAGTATTACCCTTCAGCCAACAACGCCAACCCGGCGCAGAACTTCACCGAGAACCGCTCTAGCGTCGACGACTATAACTCCGGCATCTTCCGGTACGACTGGCGCGTAACGAACGCGCACGACCTCATGGTCCGGTACGGTATTTCGGACGTTGACAAATTCAATCCTGGAACATTTCCGACAGTTGGCGGGCAAGCCCAACCACAGAGATTCCAAAACGTCGTTGCCGGATTGACGTCAATCATAACGCCGCGCTTTCTGAACGAATTCCGCGGCAGCTATGGACGGACGATCAATCGTACGATGGGTCAGAACTCCGGAAATCCGATCGCATACGAAGCTGGAGTGCCCTTTGCTCCGGCCAGTGGCGAAAGCGCCGGTTTCGTTGAGGGCATCGGGTTGGCTAACACTGCGATCACCGGCTTAGGCGAGACGCAACCGTGGTTTCTGACGGTAAACACATTCCAGTTCTATGACGGAGTCACGTGGTCGCGAGGGAAGCACAACTTCAAAGCCGGCGCGGATATTCGCCGGCATAGCGCCGACGCCTTCCTTGGAACTCGGCAAAACAACCAATATACATTCTCCGGCCAATTCTCAACTGATGGTTTTGCTGATTTTCTTCTTGGCTATCCCGCAAGTTCTTCAATTGCTCTAGCTCCAAATGAGATTGGACGTTTTCGACGAAACATGCTGGCTTTTTATGTACTCGACGACTGGAAAGTCAGTCCCAAGTTGACGCTCAATATCGGCCTCCGCTATGAGTACAACCAAGTGCCGCGCGAACTCGGCGGACTGACTCCGACCTTCGATCCGAGCCTCGGGAACGGAGTGGGCGGCCTGCGGTTCCCCAAGCAAAACACAAATGCTGAGGCGTTCTACAGGGACATCCGGCCGGACCTTCCCATGGCGTATCTTGACCGGGAAACTCTCTTCAAACCTGATATGAACAACCTTGCGCCAAGGTTCGGATTTGCTTATCGTCCCTTCGGCGGTAACCGCACCGTCATGCGAGGCGGATATGGCTGGTACTATTCGAGCGCTCAATTGATGAATCTGGTACAGAATTCGGTAACCGGTCCGCCGGCGCAGTTCTGGGCCGGATATACCTCGGATGTGAGAACACCAACGCTCACCTACGCGGGCGATGCAAACAATCCGAATGGTAATCTCACGAGCGCGATTTTCGGTGTCTTAACAGGTCCGGAGAATCAATGGCTGGACGGCTACACACAACAGTGGAGTTTCGGACTGGCCCAGGAAGTGGGCAAGACTGTCGTTCTGGAGGCGCAGTACTTAGGTTCAAAGGGAACTCATCTCGAAAGCTCGCTTGATTACAACGCAGTGAAGCCCGCCGCCGGAGCGCTTCAACCCAGGCTGCCATTCCCGAAATGGGGCCGTGTCTTCGGGTTCGCAAATAGCGGAGCCGCCAACTACAACGCGCTGCTGGTTTCCGCTGAGAAAAGGATGGGCAGCGGACTCCAATTCAAAGGCGCTTATACGTGGAGCAAGACTCTCACGAAGAACGGAGCCAGAACGACGGGAAACGTTGGGCAGGTTCAAGACCCGTTCAATCTGAGCAACGAGAACAGCTTTTCCTCCGATCATCTACCTCACCGGTTTACCGGTAATTTCATCTACGAACTTCCCTTCGGAAGGGGCAAGGCTATCGGAGGGAATCTCACTGGCATCGCCGACAAGCTAATCAGCGGTTGGAGCGTTTCAGGAATCGTAACGATACGTTCGGGATTCAATGTGTATGGTCCGACCATCGCCGCGGCCAACTGCAATTCGTCGCCTACAAATCTGTGCCGCCCGGATCTTCTGCGCGATCCGATACTCGGAGGCAACGGCCTGCTGACTCCGAAATACGATCGTGATGCCTTCGATTGGCCCCTGAATACAGCCAAGCACCCGGCCCAGACTCCACGGTTCGGGACCGCTCCAATGAATTTCCTTCCGGGAAACGGGGCTCACTGGTGGGATCTATCCGCTGGTAAGGAAATCCGTTTCGCCGAACGCTATCGCCTGGAGTTCCGAAGTGAGTTCTTCAACGCGTTCAATCACACCAACTTCGCGAATCCGATTGTGGCGCCTGAGAATCCGAACTTTGGACGGACCTTCTCGACGTCTGTTGGCCCGAGGACCATACAATTCGGACTTAAGTTCTACTGGTAAAGCGGCGCTCAAACACGCAAGCGCGCCCAACGGGTATCCATGGCTTCCGCGCTGCCTGCATAGTAGACGATCAACACGTCGCCATCGGGCAGCGCCTCCGCAAACGGGAGGCCGAAACTCCAGCGAGTCATATCGGAGAGCATCTCGCCGGTCTTGCTTGTGCGTTGGGTGTCCTGGCCGGCCTCATAGATGACGACTTCCGTTCCAGCGTCAAATACTCCTGTAAGTTGTGTGGCCGAGCGCGCCCGGATCGATTGTGTTTGGTATCGGTCTACCCAAGCGAGTACCGCCGAACCGTCCGCCAAGACAGCGGGATGGGACGGCTGATCGGCGAATCCAAGATCTTCCGGGCTCGTCCAAGTGCGGCCTTCGTCGCGGCTGATTCGCCGGTGGATATTGAGATATCGATTCTGCACCTTGTGATAAACCCAGGAGAACGTCACCAGGGCCCCGTCCGGAGACAACGCCGCGCGCTGATCCCATGAAAAGAGGGTACCGGCGGGATCCTCGCAGATGGTTCGCGGCTCCGACCAGGAGCGACCTTGATCATCCGAGTAGATGTAGACAACGCGCTGCTTCCACGCAGATGTGTCGTGATACGACTTGTTCGTCTCGATGCTTATCGCCAATCGGCCGCTTGGCAGTGGAAGGATCGGATTCGTCAGACTGGCCGGCCCGATATCAGCCGGAAGTGAAATCTTGCGCCAGCGTGTCCAGCAATTGCCCTGATCCTCCGATTCCGCAACCAGGATGTCCATCGGCAAACATCCTTCTGAATCGGAGTTGAAAAGCGGCTTATCGGGGAAGGCCTCCCGATCTATCCAACACGCGGCCGCTATCAGTCTGCCATCAGGGAATGAAGTGAGATAGACAACTTGTAGTGAGCCCTTAATGCCTCCAACCACGTCATCAAACGGCTGCCATGGCTCACTCCACGACCGTCCCGCATCCAGAGAACGTCGGATCAGCGTCAACGAACCAGCGGAATCCTTCGACGGCCCGACACGGCTGACCGCTAGGATCGACCCATCCGCGAGAACGCTAATGCTCGGAAAGGTTGCAATCGCAGCCTTTGTGCCAGGCTTACCGCCGTGGAGTACGCCTTGCTCAACGATTCTCATCAGGAGACTCATCCTATTCCGTTGTACGCGGTACCGGGCGCCGAATCCAACGGTCTGGATCATGCGACGCGTTTGAATCTCGTCGGGCCGTGTCCATCAATCTGTGGGCTTTATGATTACTAGGATGCCTCGTGTGTTCTCGTTATGACAAAAAGTCGAGTTTTGCAGAAGTTGCGGTCTGGCGGTTTTGTAAACGTTGCCGGACTGAGTCGCGTTACAGATCCGTGGCTGACGGAAGTGATAGGCCGGATCGGGTACGACTGCGTATGGTTCGATATGGAACATCGCGCTTTTGGGTATGACGCCATCGGTCCGATTGCGCTTGCGTGCCGCCATACCGGAGCGGATCTGATGGTTCGCATTCTCAAGACCGGCTACGATGCGCCGATGCGAGCGCTGGAGTTCGGAGCGAACGGGATTATGGTCCCGCATTGCCGAAGCGCCGCGGAGGCGCAGCAATGGGTGGAGTGGGTTCGTTTCCCTCCCCTGGGCCGCCGGGGTCTGGATGGCGCCGGAGCAGACGCGGATTGGGGATTTGCGGATACGCGCGAACATATCAAGCATGCAAATGAAGAAGTCTTCCTGGTACTGCAGATTGAGGATCGTGAGGCGGTGGAGTGCATCGAGGAAATTGCCGCCGTTCCGGGCTTCGATATTCTGTTTATCGGCCCGGGCGACCTCACGCTCAGCTACGGAGTGCCATTGGAGTTCAATCATCCGGTGATCGAAAGCGCCGTGGATCGCATCTCCGCGGCTGCCGCGAAGAACGGCAAGTGGTGGGGTACCACGAGCGGGTCACCCGAAACCGCACAACGCGTGGTCGACCGCGGAGGCCGGATGTTTACCGCCGGCGGCGACCATGGCGCGCTTGTGCAGGGCCTGACCTCTTCCTTCAAGGCTTTTAGCAAAGTCGCAATCGCCAGGTGAATCAAGAATCGCAGGGCGATCCGCGGAAATGGAAGGTCCTGGCGCTGCTATTTTTTGCCGGGGCGCTCAACTATGCTGATCGAACGGCAATAACTTCTGTATTCCCGCTCTTGCGGCGCGACCTCGGTATTACCGACGTCGGGCTTGCGGCGATAGGATCACTATTTCTTTGGAGCTACGCTTTCACGTCACCCGTTGCCGGTGTGATCGCAGACCGCGTGTCGCGGAGCCGGCTGATCTCAATTAGCCTCGCGGCTTGGAGCATGGTTACCATGGCCACTGGTCTGGTAACAGATTCCAGCCAACTGTTCGGTCTGAGGCTTCTGCTTGGAGTTTCCGAGTGTGTTTATCTTCCTGCCGCGCTCGGGTTATTAGCGGACTATCATGGCCCGGATACACGAGCGACTGCTCTCGGTATTCATACAGGGGGCCTTACGGCGGGCATGATCGCCGGGGGTACGGCTGCCGGCTACCTGGCCGATCGTGTCGGTTGGAGACCCTCGTTTGTGATCCTTGGCGTCCTCGGCGTGGCTCTCGCAGGGTTCGCGGCAATGTGGCTACGCGATCCGGTCGCGCCGGTTCGAGGCGCTACTTCGAACGAACCGATTCGGGTAACGCTCTTAGCGTTGGCCAACACACCTTCCTATGGAGTCATCCTCGCTGAAGCAGGGCTGATCGCCTTGAGCACCTGGATCTTCATCAACTGGCTGCCTCTCTATTTTCGCGAAGCATATCAACTAACGCTTGCCGCTGCTGGCTTTTCCGGCACATTCGCGTTGACGGCCGGAGCCACAGCAGGAGTCCTGACGGGAGGCTATCTATCAGACAAGATCGCGCGCGGCGATGCACGCAGGCGTCTCCTGATCCTCGGCGTGTTCTACGCGCTCGCAGCGCCACTCCTGCTGATGTTTCTACTGCGACCGGCAGTGGGGATCTTAGGGTTCGCCATTTTGGCGCACGGGTTCCTCCGCGCGGTGGGATCGGCGAACGAGTTGCCCTTATTGTGCGAGCTCTTACCACCGAACCGCAGGGGAACGGCCATGGGTTTGATGAATGCGATGAATACATTCATCGGCGGAAGCGGCGTCTTCATCTCCGGACTTTTAATGGGTCATTTTGGCCTTACCCAGATCTTCATCGGACTTGCAGGCGTAGTGCTGGTCGCGTCCGTAATCGCTCTGATTGGGTACCGATGGATTTTGCCGATGGATCTTGCTCGCAAACAGCGTCAGGCAGTTGCGTAGCATCTTCGGAGACGGTCAGTCTCCAGCTAGACCCGGTGCTATCCCCGGATGAAACACGCGTAGCTTTCTGCATGCGGCGGTTGAGCGGAGCGAGTTTGTGGGCTACACCTGTTACGGGTGGAACTCCAGTGCAAATCAGCGAAGGCGCCGTGGATCCTTCCTGGTCTCCAGACGGCAGGTGGATCGCATATCTGGCAACTAAGCCGGATGGGACTCGCAGGATTTACAAAGCTCGCTTTGGAAGTCAACAACCGCCTGTTGACCTCGGAGCGTACGCGTGCCGTCCCGACTGGTCGCCTGTGGACGACTGGATTCTTTGTGTGGTTAATCCTCCGCTGCGGCCTCCGATGCTTATCTCGTCCGATGGCAAGCGTACGATCAATCTGCCGGCCGGGCTGAGACGGCCCGGCACATGGTCACCGGACGGGTCCTCTATTTATCTCTTTGGATTTGGGCAGCAGAATAGTGTCCAAGGCGCGCAAAGTCGACTGGAGATCGGGAGCAATGAAGGCCGTGGTGACGCTTCCAGCCACCTTGCGACTCACATCGAGTGCAGGTGCGGGCGACGGTTGACTGTGTCCCCCGATGGCAAGTTCCTCGCGGGAACGGTAGCATCGAGCGAAGGTGATATCTGGATCCTTGACGGTTTTCAGCCGCCGCGCAGCTTATGGGCGAGGCTATGGCTGCTGAACCGATAAGAGCGGATGTCCGGCTTGGGCCATACGAGATCCTGTCGCGGATTGGCGAAGGCGGTATGGGCGAGGTGTGGAAGGCCCGGGATACACGGCTGGATCGCAGCGTTGCGATCAAGTTCTCGCAAGCCCAGTTCACAGACCGCTTCGAACGTGAGGCGCGGGCGATTGCAGCATTGAATCATCCCAATGTCGCGCAGATCTACGACGTGGGCGAGAACTACATCGTCATGGAGTTCGTCGATGGAGAGCCTGTGCGTTCGGCGGACACCACGCGCAAGCTGCTGGATGTCGCGGTACAGATAGCCGATGGTCTCGCGGCGGCGCATACAGCTGGGTTTGTTCATCGTGACCTGAAACCGGACAATATCCTAATCGCCAAATCGGGACGAGTGAAGATTCTCGACTTCGGTCTGGCAAAGCATGCCGTCGCGGCTGCAGTAGGCGATACCACGCGCACCATCGCTGTCACCGATCCGGGCACGATCGTCGGCACCGTTTCCTACATGAGTCCGGAGCAGGCTCGCGGGCTGGAACTGGATGCGCGTAGCGATCAGTTTTCGTTTGGGCTGATCCTTTATGAACTTGCGACGGGCAAGCGAGCCTTCCAGCGGGATAGTGCTGCCGAGACCATGACCGCGATCATTCGGGAAGATCCCGAGCCGTTAGCAGGGTCCGTGCCCGCTCCTCTGCGCTGGACGATCGAGCGGCTTATAGCGAAGGATGCCTCCGACAGGTTCGGGGCGACACGGGACCTTTACCTGGACCTGCGCGCATACCAAAGCAGGACCTCGGAAGTAGCTGTTTCCGCATCCACGGCCGTGAGCCGTGCTCCGCTCCCGGGCATTGCGGTCCGGGTGGCGGTTGTTATCACCATGGCCGCTCTCGTCTTTTGGATCGGAGTGTCGAGCGCGCCGTGGCGGCCCGATCTCTCGCAATACTGCTTCAATCCGCTCGCACTGGACGACACGTTCAAGAGCAGTATGGCCTGGTCACCGGACGGGACCAGCCTGGCATACGTAACGCGGTGGGGCGAGGGCGACAATCAAACTCATGAAATCGTAGTTCAGAAGCCGGGGGTGGCGTTCCATTTGTGGTTCACCGTGCTGGCCGCGGCCTGATCGGCAGCCTTAGCTGGTCCCCCGACGGAACCCGGCTCTTCTACTTGGATTGGTCAGGCGAGCTCAATGCCGGCAGGCTATTTTCGGTGGTTCTGGCCGGAGGCCAATCCGTGGCAGTAAACAGTCCTTGTGCCGCCGAAGTGTCCGTGTCGCCCAACGGCGAGAGCCTGGGCATTCTGACTGCTGAAGATCTGGAGGGGAGAAAATTGCGCCGTCTGTGGCTTTCCTCACCGCCCGGAGCGCCCGCGAAGCCAATCTGCGATGACGCACCTGGCGACGGCCACCACTGGCATCGGGGCGGAGGAGTTCCCGTGCGACATTCTGGGACCGCTCGGGTATGAGCATGATTTGCTAGCGAACCCGATCGATTTTAAAGATGGTTCGGTCCAGGTGCCGGAGGGTCCGGGCCTTGGCGTAGCACTCGACGAAAAGATGCTGAACCGATATCGCGCTTAGGGCCTTTGGCGCCATCGCTGCCACTCGAGACCTGGCTTTTCGGTCCGGAACTGAACGATGCGGCCTTTATCAGCCTCAGTCACGTAGCATGTGCGGCCGTCCGGGCCTCCAAAGCAAACGTTGGTGGGTTTCAGGCCGAGCGCATCCACTTCACGCAGTATCTTACCTGCCGGCGAGACGATCGCTACAGTTCCTTTTCCGTGCCTTGTAATGTACAAGTTTCCGTCAACATCGCACCGCATTCCGTCGAGGCCATGATCGGGGAATTCGATGAGCAGCCGCTTGCGCGAAAGCGAGCCGTCGGACTGGATGTCGTAAGCCCATACTTTGCGCTGCACGCTTTCGTTGACATAGAGGGTGCGGTCATCGGGGCTGACTTCAATTCCGTTCGTCGTGCCCATCCCGGATTCCAGCAGCGTTACGCGGCGGTCGGTGTCGATTCGCCAAAGCTGACCTGTCGACATCTTCCAATCCGGATCGGATGCCCATAGTACGCCCCGGGAGGAGATGGCAAGGTCGTTGGGCTGGTTCATCCGAGGCTCGTTTGCGAAGACTTCGAGCTTGCGAGTTTTGGGGTCGATGCGCAGGATGTTATGGCCGGTGTAGTCGGCGACGTACATCAAGCTCTTGCGGTCGAACCGGATGCCGTTGGCCAGAGAGTTCGCGGGCATCTCAAGAAAAATTTCGCCTTTGCCGTCGGGACTGATCCGGCCGATGGTTGGCTTACGCGCGAAGCTGACGGCGTAGATGTTCCCGGCGCGGTCACAGGCAGGGCCTTCGGCTTCGGCGGTGAAGCTCTGGGGTTCGGTTAGGGGAGTAGCGACGAAGGGTGTGTCCGCGGTGGTGAGCATTGCGGTGATGATAGGAGCAGGTACGGCTGCCTTCACGCGACTATCTTACCGGGTCAATTTCTGGAGACGGCAGAGAGGCCGCTTGCGCGGCCTCTCTGTCTGGTCTGAGTGTCAGAAGTACAGCTTCAAGGCAACTTGACCGATACGAGGATCCTTTGCAGAGAAGATGCGGCCACCCTGCGTGGGGGGAGTTCGATGTTAGTGTTCGGGTTATTGAACTGAGTGTGGTTGAAGGCGTTGAACGCTTCCGCGCGGAACTGCAGGTAGACAGATTCCGTAAAGTTGAAGTTCTTGAAAACCGACTGTGGTTCTCGCAAACCGTGCAGCGCCGCATCCGGGTACGATATCTACCGGTTTCGGAGATTACGCGTCGGAGTACGTCGGCTTGGAAGAGTGGACTGCGGGTCAGTGGACGAGCTGTCATTTACTAGTCGGCGATGGGGCCAGGTGCATAATCGTCGGTCAGTGCACACTCGTCCCGAGAGTTGGATGATCTCAATTGCCGACTTTATGCTGCGCGCCGTTCGTAACGATGATGCAAGCCGCCCAGCACGGGAACGGATACGATCCGGCCCGACTCCGACGGTTGGACCGGCCGCGGCTTTGGACTGTCTTTCTCCAACGCCAAGTGCGTGCGGTTCTGATGATAATATTCCAGAAAACCTTGGTAGAGACTTTGCTCGCTGAAAACGATCATATGATCCAGACATTCGCGGCGAATCGTACCGATCACACGTTCGACATAAGCGCGCTGCCACGGTGACCGCGGTGCCGAAAGCACTTGTTTGATTCCCATGGCTTTCACTTGCTCCACGAAGGCCTGGCCGAAGATCCGATCGCGATCCCGCAATAGATAGCGCGGCGCGGTGTCCCAGGGAAAGGCTTCGCGCAACTGCTGTGCAGTCCACTCTGCCGTCGGATGGGCGGTCACAGCCAAGTGCACGACGCGACGGCGCTCATGTGCGAGGACCAGAAACACGTATAGGATCTGGAACCGGATCGTTGGTACGGGTAGAGTCGAGGATGGGCGCGAGCGCTGACGCAAAGCGCCGCCCCGTTTCCCATCCCCGCTCATCAAACCGGACATGCGGATTTCCCGCATCCGGCTTTCCGACTGGATTTCACCGCCAGACTCACGAACGAGACTCCATCCGGACACGACGCAGTTGGACAACACCCAACCTACCGTAGACCGCATCCCTTGAAAAGCAAGTAGTAGTGCCACGCGAGCGCACTTGATGGCATCTCCGGAGGTAATGGCGTACGCTTCATAGACGTAGTAGTCAACCGCCCGATACGCTGTGGCTGTCGTGCCGTAGCTGAAGTACGCGCACCAACCCCTCAGAATCTGATTGAGTCGATCTCGCACCTCCGACCACGCCTCCACGTTGTTGGGTACCAGAAGGTCTCCCACTTTCTGCTTGATACGCGCTACGCTCTTCTTGGACGGACTCGCACCCAGATACCAGCGGCCATGCTTTTCGAAGCAGTGTGGACCGAACGTATATCCCAGAAAGTCAAAGCTCTCCTTGCGCGCTTGTTTGATGCTGGTCTTCGCCTCATTCAGGGTGAGACCCAATCGCGTGACCACCCTACGTGTCCAATCCAGCGCCTGTGCCGCTTTCCCGCGACTCAGAATCACGAAATCGTCGGCGTAGGAGACCACACGGGCTTGGAATTGCTCTCCCCGTTTGGTGTTCCGCCAGCCCTTCAACAGACGGTTCATGTACAAGTTGGCGAGCAACGGGCTGACTACTCCCCGAACGCAAAAGATAACTTCGCGTTTGAACGGACGCTGAGGTATCGGTAGATGTCCTCGCAGTGCTGCTTGTGCGATGTCATAAACGGTTGTATAGTTATGTCATATGGGCCGTGCCAGCGACGCCCAAAAAGCCGAGCGTCTCAATCGCGCTCGTACTCTGCTACGCGATTTCCATCAACTGCCCGACGCCGTCGAGCAGTTGGCGCAAGACTGCTCCATCTCTCCCCGGCAGGCGTATCGTTACCTCCGACAAGCGCAACGATTGAAGGAGCCGCTGGCGGTCAGCGAACCCAAACTGGCGTTTACGGTGAAATTGCCGGCCAGTTTGATTCAGCGGGTGCGGTTGTACGCATCTGTCAAGAACCTGTCCATCAGCGACGTGGTCAGTCGTGCCTTGCTGGCAATCCTGCCACGAGGGCGAGGGCGTGGCTGAGAGCGGTACCGCTCGAAACCTTCGCTTGGAATATCGGTTCGATCGTTTGTTTGAAGAGAAGCTGGCACAAGTCTTTCAAGCCTTGGCGCCGGAAAAGTTCGGCATCATTGGCGCAGTCGCCGAAACCAAGGAGGCCATGAATGACCAAGCCGGCAGCCATCTACGCGCGGGTATCCTCGGATCGACAGAAGGAAGACCACACGATCGCAAGTCAGACGGCGGCGTTGATCCAGTACGCGGAGACGGAAGGATTCGCCGTACCCAAAGAGTGGATCTTTCAAGATGAAGGATATAGCGGAGCCAGTCTTATTCGGCCCGGTTTGGAAGCAGTTCGGGATTTGGCAGCCGAGGGACACATCGAAGCGGTGCTGATTCATTCACCGGATCGGTTGAGCCGGAAGTACGCCTACCAGGTGCTGTTGGCAGAAGAGTTTTTAAAGCACGGCGTTGAGCTACGGTTTGTAAAGAGTCCTTCAGTTACCACAGCGGAGGATCAACTGCTGGTGCAGTTCCAAGGCATGATCGCCGAATACGAGCGCGCGCAGATACTGGAGCGCTCGCGGCGAGGAAAACGGCATCGCGCCCAAGAGGGCTCGATCAGTGTGCTATCCGGAGCGCCGTACGGCTATCGATACATGAAGAAGAGCGACTCAATGGCGGCTTACTACGAAGTTATGGAAGCCGAGGCCGAAGTGGTACGCCTGGTGTTCCAGACCTACATTGAGCAAGCAGTCAGCATCAATGCGATCACGCGAATGCTCAACGAGCGCCAAATCCCGACACGCAAAGGAATCGCGCGGTGGGAACGATCGACGGTGTGGGCGATGCTGCGCAATCCGGCGTACGTAGGCCGAGCTTGCTTCGGTAAAACCGAACTGCGGCCGCGGCAGCGCATCACACGGCCATTGCGTCAGCGTAAAGGACATGCAACCCGCAACAGCGCGAATCATGAACGCCCGCGTCAAGATTGGATCGAAATTCCAGTGCCTGCCCTGGTGAGTGAATCCACGTTCGCTTTAGCGCAAGAGCAGCTGGAGCGGAACAAGCATCATTCGCCGCGCCGAACGGTCGCGCCGAGCTTGTTGCAAGGGATGCTGGTGTGCGAGAAGTGCGGCTACGCTTTGTACCGCTCGTCGGCGCAGACTTCCAAGCAAAAGCTCTACTACTATCGCTGTTTGGGTTCCGACGCTTATCGCTACCAGAACGGAGCGGTTTGCGACAACCGCCCCATTCGACAGGACTACCTGGATTCGTTCATCTGGACGCAAATCTTGCGACTGTTGGACGATCCGACCCTGATTCAGGCGGAACTGGATCGCCGCATGGAAGTGGCCAAGAAGGCGGACCCTCTACTTAAGCGTGAAGAAAGCCTACAGCGAGAACAGGTTCGAATTCAAAAGAACATCGATCGATTAGTGACGGCGTATCAGGAAGGACTGGTGACTCTGGAACAGTTGCGGCATCGCATGCCGGAACTGCGCCGGCAAGAAAAAGCGGTCCAGTCAGAACTGCTTTCCCTGGTAGAAGCAACGGCCGACGAATCCAGGTATATTCGCCTGGTGGAAACGCTGGCTCAGTTTCGTGAACGACTCCGAGCGCGGGCTGATAGCCTGGAGGTCGCGCAACGCCAGAAGATTCTCCGGCTCCTGGTCAAAGAAATCCTTATAGGCAAGGAGACCATTACCATTCGACATTCGATTCCAGCTCCGCACTCCGGGGGAGGGTCGGACAGGTCGTCGGAACCGGATCCCGTGCTGTCGAGCGCGTCTTCCAGCGCAGGTTATCTTTTGCGTATGGGGAGTCATCACTCCCCCTTGCGGTGTCCCGCAGTGGTGGTCTTGCCCGCCTGTCAACCGACGTTTCCCGTTCTCGTCCTGCTCCTCGACCGGAACCGTAAGCCACATCTTGATCAGACGCAGCACGTTCCCATCAACGATTCGCCGGGCGACACACTGTATCAGTTCACAGTGTGGAATGGTGTCGAAGTATTTGGACAGATCAGCGTCAACTACATCTGTATAGCCTTCCACTCTTCGGATAGCGTCGTTCGCACTCCGTTTCGGTCGGTAGCCGTAGGTATTAGGTTCCAACTCCGCCTCAAAGATCGGCTCGATTACCAGCTTAGCGGCGGTCTGCACGACTCGATCCCTTATACAAGGGACGGTCATTGCGAACTGCACTCCAGCCCAGTTCGCCTTTGGGATGGGCCGAAATCCGGCATCCTTTTCATCCGCAACGCGGCCGACGCTTTGAAGTACTCAAGAAACGACGCATAGCCGGAGTCGACACTCTAATCCTCCGCGAGTTGGAGCGCGGCAGTTTCAGTGTTGCGCGCGAATGGACCGACTGGGCAGATCCGTCTCCGTACGATCCGCTTCGTTTGCCGCCGCCGCGGCTTGACGCTGACGCGCTTTTCGAGTTGGTCACCTTAGTGGAGCAACTGAGCAGGCCCGAACAAGAAGGTTGAAATATGTATTTGCCTAGATTACACTCAGACCAGTTATACACGTGGTCTGATAAGGATGGGAACCCAATCCACTGCCGCATTGCGAAAGCGCCGCAACGCTCTCCTGCGTCAATTGCCCCCGCTCCAAGCGATCCTGCGAGGCTCCCTCATCGAGCGCTACAAGCGATGTGGCAAGCCGGGATGCAAATGCGCGGACGGTCCCGGTCATGGCCCCAAGTACTATCTTTCGGTGAGCTACCCGGGCTTGCGGCCACAAATGGATTACGTGCCGCAGGAGTCTTACGCCCAGACGGCAGAGTTTCTCGCCAACTACCACCGAACCCGCGAGATTTTAGAGGCGATCTGCGAGATCAACCGCGAATTGCTGCGCCGCCGAGAGGCGCTCTGAGGGATGGCCGTGAGCGAAACGCATTCCTCGCTTACGGCACCCATCGATGTGGAATTGGGTGGCGTGCTTCTCGCCAATATGCTCGAAGGCTGGTTGCAAGGCAACCCGAACTTTTCGGCAACTGCGGAGGCAACCGATGAACCCCAAGATTCGAGATCATCACCGGAGCCGGCCTGCCTACATTTACCTACGCCAGTCGACGCCTGGTCAGGTACGCCATCATCAGGAGAGCACGGAGCGCCAGTATGCACTGCGAGAGAAGGCGCTGGAACTCGGCTGGAGCGAATCCCTGATCCGCATACTCGACCGGGACCTGGGCAAGACGGGTACCGAAATGGCGGGGCGGGAGGACTTCAAGACCTTGGTGGCGGATGTTTCGATGGGTCAAGTAGGTGCGGTGTTTGCATTGGAAGTCTCGCGGTTGGCACGCTCGAACCTGGATTGGCATCGGCTGCTAGAGTTGTGTGCGCTCACTACAACCCTGGTGATCGACGAAGATGGTTGCTACGATCCAGCGGACTTCAACGACGGATTGTTGCTCGGGTTGAAGGGCACAATGGCCCAGGCCGAGCTCCATTTCTTGCACGCGCGCCTCCAGGGAGGCAAACTCAACAAAGCCAAGAAAGGTGAATTGCGTTTCCCGTTGCCGGTCGGTTTTTGCTATGACCAGGAAAGCCGGATCATCTTTGACCCGGACGAAGAAGTGCGGGGCGCGGTGGGCCTGGTGTTTCGTCTTTTTCGCGAAACCGGCACCGCCTTCGCAGTGATGCAACGATTCGCGGAAAGCGCATTACGCTTTCCCAAGCGGTCCTATGGTGGGGCTTGGGATGGCAAGATTATATGGGGTCGCCTGACGCATAGCCGTGTGCTGAGCATGCTCAAGAACCCATCGTATGCAGGAACATATGTCTTTGGTCGTTATCGATATCGTCGGGAGATCAGCGCAGAGGGCGCGGTTCATAAACGAATCCGCGCGGTAGCCATGGCGGACTGGCGCGTCAGTCTGCAAGAGCACCACGAAGGCTACATCACTTTGGAAGAATTCTTTAAAAACCAGGAGCGTTTAGAGAAAAATCGCACCAACGGTGAGGACACGCTACTGGCCGGCCCCGCGCGCGAGGGCTTAGCTTTATTACAAGGGCTGCTGTTGTGCGGCACTTGTGGCCACGCTCTTACGGTGCGCTATACCGGCAATGGCGGCATTTATCCCTGCTATCTCTGCAACCGGCTACGTCGCGATGGTCTGGCCAAAAAAGACTGCATGAGCTTCCGTTGTGATCTGCTCGATGCCGCCATCGCGGAAGAAGTGCTGAAGGCATTGCAGCCAGCCGAGATCGAACTCGCTTTGGCAGCGCTGCAGGAATTGGAGTCGCGCGATCGAACCATCTCGCGCCAATGGCAGATGCGGCTCGAACGTGCCGAGTATGAAGCCGCGCTCGCCGAGCGGCGTTATCAAGAGGTCGATCCTTCCCAACGTCTGGTGGCGGGCACACTGGAGCGGCGCTGGAACGATGCGCTGCTGCAATTAGAGGACCTCAAAAAACAAGCCGCGGAATTTCAGCGTCAAGAAGCCCGGGTAACCACTGACGAGCAAAGGGCCAAAGTCCTCGCTCTCGCCACCGACTTGCCGCGCTTGTGGCATGCGCCCACCACCCAGGCCAAAGACCGCAAACGGATGTTGCGGCTGCTCATCAAGGATATTACGATCGAGAAACCGCCCAATCTGAAACAACTTGTGGTTCACATTCGGTGGCAGGGTGGCGCTTGCAGTGACATTTGCGTGCAGCTCCCGCCTAACAGAGCTGACCGCGTGCGGTATTCTGCCGCGGTTATCGATCGCGTCCGAGATCTCGGCACGAGCTTGCCCAATGAAGAAATCGCCGACTGCCTCAATCGAGAAGGTTGTGTCAGCGCCTTGGGCAAACCTTTCACCGGTTCCATGATCCAGTGGATCCGTTATCGCTACCAGATTCCTAAGGCCACGCTAGCAGGCGCGGAGGAGTCTACTGTCCAGCAAGTGGCCGAGCGTTTCGGGGTGAGTACCCACGTGGTCTACTACTGGATCGATCGTGGTGTTATCCAGGCGCGCCGTCTTAACGCCGGAATGCCGTATTGGATTACACTCAACGAAACAGACGAACAGAAGCTTCGAGACTGGGTACGCAACTCATGCAGGATTCACACGGCACCCCCAAAGCATTTGGCGGAAAGTGCATTATGAAGTCACCGTCGGAATCGAAAGCTGGCGCATTTTGCCGCCCCCCTTCGGTATTTCCACCTTCCGTGCCCGTTGGGGTCGATATGTCCTGTGCACCAACTCCTCGCGAAGCTGGTCCAGAAACTCCTCCACGCCTCCCGCTTCCACTGCCGCAAACGTCACCCCGTCAATTCCCGGAGCTCCGTCATTAGCCTTGGCAGACAGATAGGCTTCCCGGAGGGTCTCCCGCTTACAGACGTGAACATACAAACCCCAGAAGCGCCAAGTCGGTTCAGCCTTCGCCTTGACGTATAGCCTTCTTCTCAGGTCCTGCAGACTGATGGGTGCCTTTGTCATCTCACCCCTGCCTCCCTTGTTGAATCCGACATTATGTGCAGCAAGGCCCCTTCGCTCCGCGGGCATTACCCCGCTTCTCCGCTACTACGAGCCTCGCCGCCACCGTTTCGTCTTCGGTCGATTTCCCGGTTGCGCCGGTTATACGATCTACCCTGCTCCACCGATTTCTCAGCGGGACGAAGACGGTTTCTCCAGTTGCTCGACATGTCCTTGCCACCGTGCTGTCCCTACCACCCCGCCGAAGTGACATACCGCGTCAGTCAGTCTGCGCCATGCCATGCTGCCTTCACCCCGAACGAACGGGCTCGGCCTTCGGTCTGAATGTTATCGAGGCCACCACTGGGTTCACTTTCGTTACGGCCCGGTGACTCGCTCACCACCCCAAGGGCGGCTTTGTCAGTTGGCTTCATTCGCTTCGTTTCCTCCACGAATGCAACTCAAGCTACGGGGCCCTGACTCTTACCCCGGTGGGACTGTCTCCCACTGAACATGCCAGCCTTCGCTGGACGCACTCGTTCGCCATTATTCCGTCCACCGATTAAGAGTTGACTTAGAGAAGGATGGAGGTGAACATCGGGACAAATGGCAGCCTCCTTCATCCTGTGTATTTTTCGATTCTTCCGACTACTTTTGAGCGGTCATCAAGCCGTGGCGATTGAGAATGCCGCTCTCCGGTTGCAACTCGCGGCGTTCCGTCGGCAACGTAAGCGACCGGTCTTGACGGTCGTTGATCGAATGTTCTGGATCGCTCTGCGCCGCTTGTGGTCCGGGTGGCGACGTCCGTTAATCTATGTCCAGGCGGACACCGTCGTCCGCTGGCAACGCGAACGGTTTCGCCGATTCTGGGCCCGGCTGTCGAAATCCGATCGCCGCCGGCGAGGTCGGCCCGCTACGGCCGCCGAGATTTGCCGACTGATCGAACGAATGGCGGCCGCCAATCCGTTGTGGCGTGCACCACGGATTCATGGCGAACTGAAGATGCTCGGCATCGCGATCTCCGAACGCACCGTCTCCCGAATGCTGCGAAGGCTTCGCCGGCCACCTAGTCAGACGTGGAAGACCTTTCTTCACAACCATCTCGGTCAAATGGTGTCCATCGATTTCTTTACCGTGCCGACGATCACCATGAAGGTGCTGTTCGTGTTCATCGTGCTGGAACATCGACGTCGCCAGGTGTTGCACTTTAATGTGACTGAACATCCCACCGCAGCCTGGACTTCTCAACAGATTGTCGAGGCTTTCGCCGAGCGAAATGCGCCGCGGTATATCATTCGCGATCGGGATGGCGTATACGGCAACGAGGTTCGTCTGCGGATCTCTTCGCTGGACATGGAGGAGGTACTCACCGCGCCTCAGAGTCCTTGGCAGAATCCATACGTCGAACGCCTGATCGGCTCGATACGGAGAGACTGCTTGAACCATTTCGTGATCTTTAACGCCCGGCATCTCAAGCGAACGCTCGCATCGTATTTCGTTTACTACCACGATTCCAGGACCCATTTGGGGCTGGACAAGCAATGTCCAATTCCACGCCCGGTGTCGAGTATCGGAAAGATCATCAAGATTCCCCAACTCGGTGGGCTGCATCATCGTTATGAACGCCTTGCCGCATGACCAGGTGCTGGCTACGCATTATTGGCGAAGGACAGGTACAGGTATCGATCCTTCCCCTTCACCCTCAGGTATGTCTCGTCGATTCTGTACGACTTGTTCACCGGCTTTAGATGCGACCGGCAGCGCTTGTTGATCTCCGGCGCATATGCCTGCACCCAGCGCCAGATGCAGCTGGCATCCACTTCGAGGCCACGCTTGCCCAATAGCTCAGCCACGTGTTCGTACGAGAGCGGATACCGCAAATACCAGCGCACCCCCAGCAGGATCACCTCGCCCGGGTACTGGCGGCCCTTGAACGGATTCGTCGGGGTGATCGGCATGGACTTTCTACCCTACCAGAGTCGACCTCCATCTTCGCAACGGAACCGGTTTGCGAACCGTTCATTGCGTTCGCAGTGAATATTTTGGCTATACCGGGTCACGGATCAACCCAAGTGTCGGTGCCTGAGGCGTCGTCCCAAGCGACCTTTAACCTGTTCAGGCCGTCACACATGCCGTAGGCACTGGCACACTGATTGGCGCGCAGGTGGAAATCCTCATATGGACGCGACAGGCGCGCACCCGCGCGGGTCAGGTGCATCGCCGAGAGTCGACCGGCGCAGGCTTCTGCTACGAAATCTCGCCAGGAACACAGCTTGTAGCGCTTCTCCATATCGAAACTGCCGCTATCGGCGATACTGCTCCAGTCGCCTCCGTTGACTCCGGTAATCGGACAGTCCATGACGCCGGCGAAACTCAGATCGTAGTTGGAAGAGTGGTGATAGCCGAAGCCCGTCATTTCTTCGAGCAGCGGCCAGCTGACCTCGAAGAACTGCCGCACCGAGGCCTCACGGCTCGCACGTGTACCGTCGCTGCGTACAAGGAAGAACGGAGCAATCGTCATCGCTATGTACAGGTCGTCTGTATGATGGAGGATGCGCGCCCCGGACCGCTGCCACCGATAGAGTAGGCCTTGGTGGACACCACCGGGCTCGCGCGTCTGAATGTTCAACAAGGGGATATTTATACTCCGCGCCAGATCATGCAGCAGATTAGCAGCCGAGTGGCACCCCGAGGGTGAGAAGATCCCGGTCCACCGCGCAAACCCCCAGTCGCGGTGCTCCGCTCGCAGTCTGTCCTGCAGAAACGTGTGAGCGACATAGTATGCGCGTGTGCTATCGAGCGGTTCGCCACCATGTCCTACGTTGCTGGAAAACCAAAAGCTAAGATTCGCTAACGTAGCGTCTTCGCTAAGGCCAAGCTGATCCATGTGAGATGCAGATCGCATGCCACGGATGAACCAGTATCCGATTCGTGGGTCGCAGCACAAACCGATCGGCTTACCTGTAATTTGGACGCGGTAGGGCAACTGGAAATCCCGACCTGGTCGAATATGGCTTGGGTAATATGGCTCCGGATCCGTCGCGAGCGGTGACTCGAGTATGCGGACGTGATACCGGTCGGAGGAGAATAATTCTGCAACTCGGCTGATGGGAGATCGAGGATCGACCACGGCAATTCGCCAGTCGCTTCTAGGTATAGAACGTGGGCGACGTGTGCAGCATAAATTTCGAATGCCTGATTGGCCGTTAGGAACATGCATGTCGCACCGTCCGGTCGTACCCGCAATGACATATTCGCCGCAGGGTCGGGGCGATCGAGTCCCAAGTCGGGTGCGCCGTCAACCATCCGCTGAAATAAGTCATTGAGGCGGTCCTTCTGCGAGCGGGTCCAGTCGTCGTACACCCGACGTGCGCCACTAGCCGTCTCCCACGTGATCTCGTTGCGTAAATCACGGCAGCCGGTCAGCCGAAGTTCGAGCGTGCCAGCCCGTCGCAGCAGTGCCTGGCAGTTCGGCGGGTCGGAAGAAATGCGGAACGGGCCGAACCAACGCCAGGGGTCGTGGTCAGTGCGCCAGAAAAAATCCGTTTGGCCGTTGCGGCGGGCGATCACCTCGAAATTGCCGAACCCCGGCGTGCCAAAGTTGCTCTGTATCAGACCTACCACGTCGCCGTCGCCTGGATGGTCTCCCGCATCGCCGAAGCGCTCCACGATGGTGAAAGATCCCATCCAGCGCGGTGCAGCCGGGTCGTCGTTGTTACACCAGGTACCTGAGAGTCCGCCGTTCACATTCGCAACGACCACCTCGAAATTACCGTTCTGTCCGTAATTGCTCTGAATGAATCCAGGCACACCGGCGGCGCCGTCAAGGATCTGCAGAGGCACACTCCAAGTGGTATCTCCAGCGCTCCGGTCGCGCGACACGTATTCGAGCGCCTCTCCGCGCCGGATGAGTAGATCGAAACGGCCGAAGCTGCTCTCGATCAATGCCACCGCGTTGATTTGGCCGAGTACCTCCTGAAATAGCCCAGCGAAATGCCAGCCGGTTCCCGCATAATACCAGTGGCCGAAACCACCGGCCGTCACCGGTGCAAAGACGTCCAGCGACAGTCCGGAGGGAGCGCTGCTCTGGATCAAGACCGGGTTTCCCGAGTAGCTGAGGGCAGCGCTGCTCGGCAGTTCCTCCGGGTTGCTCCAAGCCCACGTCGGATTGTTTGCCCTACTAAAGTACTGCAGCCCGCCGCTTGGTGCAGTCCCTAACGCCACCATGTGCAGTCTGCCGGACCCAAGCGCGTTATCCTGAATCACCGACGGCCAGCGTAGCGTCATCAACCGGCGGTAGAACTGGCCACCAAAGATCCACGGTAGCGCGGCGTCGTCGTTGTTGCGCCAGCGGTGGAGGAACCCACTGTAGCTGTCGTTCGGGCTGTCAGTGACAAGCTCGAAATTTCCGCGAAAACCGTAAGTCGATTGCAACAAACAGCCGCTCATTCGGCTAGACATAGGTCGCCTTCCTAATGGGTGAATACCGACTCAAAATGGGTGAATACCGACTCAAAACAATTTCACCGAGCTACAAGCTCCGGTCGATGAACCGGCGTAGAATCTCAAACGTTGCGAAACCAGACTTCGCATACATTTTTCTCCTCATGCATGTGGGCAGCGGCCACCGGGCGAACGCTTGCACGCCGCTGCTGCCCGACATCGCATGCCCTCGCCGCCGCAACGAGGTGATACTCCGCTCGCTGAAGATCGCCGAGACGGCGGTAGAGTTCGGCGGCCATGGCGTGACACTTGCTCGCCATTCGCACGAGTCCAATCGCCTCCGCCTTATTAATCGCAAGCTGAAGCTGGGTAAGTGCCTCATGGTTGTCTCCCTTTGCGAGCGCAAGCTCAGCTGCAAGGCCGATCGCAGTAGCCTCATGTGCGGGCCGATCACCTCGGGTAGACGCGTTCAGAACTTCGGCAAGGAGCCGCTCCGCTTCATCGAATCGCTTGAGGCCTATGAGAGCGGCGATGCGAACCTCCTGCGTGGGAAACGCATACCCGGAATCCGGCACGGTCAAACCTATCGTCAACGCCTGCTCAAGGTACGGGAGCGCTTGATCGAATGCTTTAGTCTCTACAAGACCGCGGCCAAGAATGGTCAGCAATCTTATCTGAGCCCCGATATCACCCGCACCTTTCGCAGCGGCCATTGCTGCTCCGGCGGACTTGCTTGCGGTCTCGATATCTCCGTCGTAGAAAGCGACCACACCAAGCTGACCCAAAGACCGATAGCTCCACTTGGTGTCTCCGAGCTCCCGCGCGACAGTATGCACCTCCTGCCAGTCCTCTCTCATTGCCGCAGTATCGGTTTCCGCATCGATGTCGCCCTTGACGATCAGGGCGAAAAGGCGGAGGCGCTTGTCTGTCTGAAGATATTGGTTTTCCTGGAGATCGATCCCGAGCTCGTGTGAAAGCTTCGGAAGCGTTTGCTGCTGACGCTCGATGTTCGCGCGTAACAAGCCCAGCCGCGCATACAGTGCGTTGCGCGGATCCCCATCCTGCTCAAATGAGGCTTTTGCTTGCTGGAAAAACGGAGCAGCGTCAGCCCAGTTATACAGGTCTGCGAGCACAAGTGCGCGCGCAAGCGCCTCCTGACCGGAGAGCACGTCTGTGATAGGGCTGGGAAGGGGAGAAGAAGTGCGGCGAGAGTGAGCAGCAGTAGGCGCAGCGAAGGGACCATAAAGCCTCCGGTCGGTCTTTGCATTGTATCGTGCATCACATATTCATCCTCTCTTCTTTCCGCCTGCGCAGCAGCGCGGCTGTGCATTTTTTTGCGATTTCCACTTTTCCGCGCGCCTACTACTGGTCTGTATTTATTCAGGAGAGAAGCTATAGGAGGAGTCATTTGTGTTTTCAGAATCAACAACATACATCGTGGCCGCGCGACGATAGAGCGCGACAAACATAACGTGCGGCGTCCCGCAATCCGTTGATCTCAAGTGAACCGAGCGCGACAAAGGTAACGTGGATTATTCCGCATGCGGAATAATCCACGGGACTTAGGCGTGCGCCAAAGGCCTCCTTGAATCGGGATCTTACGTGCGCTTCGTCGGGACCTTGCGTGCGGTATCTTATTTATCCTGTAGTACCAATCTAATCCTGTAGTCGAACCCGGATCTCTGTGCATTTGTGGAAAACTGAAGCAACCGCGCCGCCTTCGGCAGGAGAAACAAACGGTTACGATCAAAGATCGGCAGGAACGCCGCGCCTGCTACTTGACGATCACCGGAAAAGAACTCCACTGCTCGCCTGCACGTTGCAGATTCATATCGTATGAGGCTGGTTCAACTTGGCGCAGATCGAGTTGAACCTTCAGGGTGGTCACGAAGTCGACAATTGCCGCATCTGCAGTCGTGCTCGCGATCGTCTGACCGGCACCCCCAACGATACGAAAAGCATAACGGCCTGGCTCTGAGCCGACTGGAAGCAATACCTTTAGCGAGAGGATGTCTCTGGGTAGCTGCACAGGCCTGCTGCGTCCGTCTTGCGTCACGCCACGTGTCGGAGCGGACTGCCGCAGATCGGCAGTCACCACTACGACCGGAGCTTGCGGCGGAGCCACCGGTTCGACCTGCGTCAGCCGAGGGCTAGAGTTGCGGTCTGGGAGCAGGTACACAGTTGCACTCAATCCGAAAACGACGAGCGCGGCAGCCGCCGCTACGAAGTATGGAGCTCGCCGGGATCGGCGTGCAGCAGCAATCTGCAGTTCCCGAAAGTCCCGGTAACAAGGTGAACACCGTGTCAGATGTTCATAGGCTGGGTCGCCGATAGGAGCCTGCTTGCGCGCTAAGGACCTGATCACTTCGGCGGATGGGCAATCTCGTCGATCTGGGTTCGGATTCGCGCCTTCGAAAAGACGGTCGATTTCCTGATCACCGCCGCCGGAAGATGAACTTCGACTATTCGGTTCGCTAGTCATTCACGCGATCCGCTACGGAGGAGAGCGCTGGATTTCGCAATAGGCTCATTCCGGATGCTTTCCTGTGTTCAGCATCTTTCGCAGACGGTGACGCATGCGGAAGTACATCTGGTGTACCGAACCCGGCGAGACGTTCAAATGTGAGGCAATCTCCTCGACCGAGAAACCCGCCTTCTTCCAGATTGCGATCTGCTTTTCCTGGGCGGTCAACCGCTCAAGGGCTTGGGAGAGCAGCACAGCTTCTTCGATCGATGCTGCGTCTGAAGAGCCCGCCGGCAGTTGCGCTAGCATCCAGTCGGCCTCTGCCGATCCGATTGAAGCTTTCTGAACCATGTGATCAGATCCGCGCTGCATTGATATTACAGCGTTCTTCACGGTTGTCCAAGTGTATCCGTGCAACTCGGCGAGCGTTCCGTAGCGCTCTTCTCGTTCGGAAATCCGCTGCCCAGCCTGTTCCAGGATGTTGGTTATTACGGCTTCATCCCTAAGATTCGGAAAAGCCCTTCGCAGACGTGGGAGGAGATCGCGCAGGACCTTCTGAAACCGTTCACTCAGCGGCTGTCCATTCGCATCGGCTAAAACAATGTTAGAACCAAACTCCATTCTGATATCCATGCGTGGCCGGGCCGGTAGCGGACGACTCAGTATAGCCAGCCGCCGAAAGACCGACGTAAAGTTTCCGGCTAGATTTGCGTTCATTGTATAGAGGCAATCAGCGGGCAATGTCTTTCATCGCAAATTAAGACGTTGACTTCGGGCGGAATTCGGGTGCGGAGAAGGCAGGCCACCACCATCTAAGGAAGGCAATGATGGCGTATAAACCAGAACTATTCGACTATGATCCCAGTTTATTCCCGGAGCCCGGTCCGGTCGCCGGTAATTTGGCGCTCGGGATTTGCGAGGTGATTAGCGTTGGCGCTTGCGATGAGCTTCCGTACGTGTTCGAGATCAGCGGCGGTCAACGATTATCGTTCAGTCTCACCGCCTCTCATGAAGTGGACCTTATTCTCTGTGATGAACACGCCTACGATGCGTGGGTAGACGACGGGCTAACAACTGAACATCCGCTCGAAGCCATCCTGACGCTCCGGCACGCATGCCATCATTCGCTGGAATTCAAGCCTGAGCAGGACGCCACCTTAATTGTGATCATCATCAATTTCGCCGATTGGCCTGTCCAGTCCGTCGTCGCAGCAAACGTTCTGGACTCCACAGGCAAGCCGTGCTGAACCTCCGCCGCAAGCGGTCATCGCTCGAACCCATTTTGAGTACGATGTCGATTGTGCGAGGCTCGGAACCAGGTCTCTACACATTCATGCAGCGTTTTACTTTGGAATGTCGGTTCGAGACCTAGGTACTGAGCAACGTCACAGCTAGTACCGAAACATCCAGCGCCTTCTTTGCGTGCCCAGCAAGGACTGGATCCGCTCTGTGCAAAGGCCGCAGTCCAGGCCATTTGATGTGTGAACTCCGTTTGTACTAAACCCGCTTCTCGCGGGTAGGAACATCGCCATAGTACAGCATTTTGACAGCGGCAATTGCAATGCGACGGACGTCACGCGCCGCAACGTTAGCCTCAGCAGTCCGAAACATAATCTACACGATTGCGATCAATCCCTATAAAGCAATCGCCCTGCCAAATCCAAACAGGGCTTAGTACACTCTAACGCCGTTATCGTGAATGCTCGCGGGCGTTCACATATCGGTACAGCATCGCGGTGTCTTCCCGCCCGCGCACTCCCGATCAATCGCTATTGTAGTTCTCCGATCGATACGCTATTGGTATTTCGCTTCCCAACCCGGCGAATAATAGGCGATGTCCTACCATGAATACTCGCTGCCTGATCGGCTACGCGGTACACCCTATAGAACGAAATTTCGCGCAATACTCCCGTGCGGGCTCAAGTTCGACTGACACTGAACGAATCAAATGCAGCGTTGGGCGCTAATCCTGGCGGCCCTTGGCCTGTGCGGCTTACTCGGCCTACACAGTGGCATGCTCAACAAGTGAGACTAGGGATTCGCATGGCACTCGGTGCAAAGCAGGGCGGATAGTGCTGCGGTTACGGTGTCTTCAGAAGCGCTTGCTTCGGTCTGCTGGACGTCTCGGGAATAGCTCGATTGGCGCTCTATGCTGCGTGCAAAGATCATTGCTCTCACCACGTATATCGGGACCTCGATGCTTTTCGGTCTCACCGCTGACGAAACCCGTTTACCATCTTCAGGGGGCGCGCGTTATGTTAGCTGAGTACAATCAGTCAGATTGTTGAGCGCTCGCAGCACAGCCGCTCCGCGCGTCTTATGTTGATCCAATGGTGGCGTTGAGATACGAATAGGCCCTCCGCCGATCGCGCTGGCATCGCATAGATGCCTTGCGTCATACCGCGGCGTGAGCCGCTTCTATCGATACGCGCGTTCTGCAGGGGAATCCGTAAACCATCGATCCCGCGATAGTAAGGTCTCGAGTCTACGGAATGTGTGCATCAGCTGGCGTCGATCGAGTTAAGCGTACCCCTAAATATGCGCAGTTCGGAAGTTCCACCGCTCTGCCGTTGCTCGAGATAGTATGTTCACTCTCGTGCACTCCCTGGTAGCCGCGCATAAATCTTGACGGTAGTAGCGTGCTTCCGTAAATGACTCTGAACGAGCTCAGAGCTTCGACCAGCAGGCCCTCATAAGCTCGGTAGTGCAGTTCATAGCTCGCATTTCCGCTTCAGAGCGCGTTATGCCGTGTCGATGCGCACCTGCGGACATTGTCACGCGACAATGCCGTAACTTCTGGCGAGATCTTAAGTATGCTCACAAACAGGTGTTCGGCACGATCGTGACGTGTATGTACCAGACTAGCATCTGTGGGGTTGGGCAGGAGTGACAAACGTACAATCCGCCTCAGCCACGCCGGATGCAGTCCGCTACGGGAAGCACTGGCATCCCATTCGGCAATCCAATCGCTTCAAGGACTGACAGAGGCGGGTTAACACCCTAAGCCCGGCTCTGAGCGTATCTGTCGCCGACGTCGTACGCTTAACCCGCTTCGGCTCGACTATGCGCATACCCATTCAACTCAGCTGCAGTATTCGAGCGATCTGAGCCTTTCCGGCCTTCAGTTTACGATCCGCGCCCGCAATGTCCGCGATATCGGAAAATGGAAAATCATCGGCGATTCTGTTTCAGGATCATCACCGTACAGCGTCAGACTATTCTTGCGCCTACCTTGGAGTTCAATCGCGTCTTTGCCTTTGTAGCCAACGTCCTGGACTCCACGGGCAAGCCGTGCTGAGGACTCCTCGATAGCGGATTCCCGCCTTTATCAGGACCAGCAGAAGAAAGACGCCCGCCAGAACGAGGAGAGCTCTCTGAGTCTCGCTGGCGATCGTTCCGGCCGCGATTGTTTCGGTGTTGCCGAGCGCGACGCTGAGACCCAACCCCGCGATCGCGATCACGGCCGCGGCACCTCCCACAACAAGGTCCCACCGATCACTGCGGGCAACTTTCATGGACGTCCTCCCTATCGAAGCTTAAGCGCACCCTTTTGCGCGAGCCAGTGCGCCAGCGCCGTGTTCACAAGAATGTTCATTGAGGTCTCGCGATCAGTCGAGATCTTCTTCAGCTTCTTGTGGAGTGCGCGAGGGATGGTAATTGTTGTATCGCGGACCATCTTCTCTTCGACGCTCACCAATCCGGCTTTCTCAAGATCGACCGTCGTCAGCGCATCAATCGCCATACTCGATAGATCTCCGCGATAGCGAATCAGTCCTCGTAAGGCATCGTTGATCGCCTCGTTTAACCGAATCGCCAATTTCAGTGTGTGTTCGACCGCACCCGCCGCCTTCTTTTTCGGCTTTCCAGATCCGCCCTCTAGGCGTACATATCGCGATTCCATAGGCTCCGCTGCATAACTGACTGATGTATATGGTACAAGACATACCGTAACATCAATCATTTGCGGACGGAAACCAGGTCTACACCTCACATCCGAAAGGGCCGGTACGGTTCCTCAAAGACAAGGTCCCGATTGACGCGAACGTTGAACCTGTACCCGACCGGAACCTTAATCGTCGGCTGCACATTCAGATTGCGCCGCGTCACGTCCGCTCCCAGCCGCGATAGTTCAGCGCCGACGGCACTTCCCGCCGTCTCCCCAGCCGACGGATATGCGAGCAAACCGCCCCGTCGAGACTGGGAAAGCTGAAACGCCGCGCTGAAGCCGCTAGTCAGAATCGCGAACCCGATCAGCCGCCGGTAATGATTGTCGACGTCGTGACGAAGGCCGGCGCGGCCTTGCGCATCCTGTCCGGCCATTCCTTCCAGATCGATGGATGAACCGTCCGGGAAAACCACTCGATCCCAAACGACCGTCACGCCATCCTGAGCGTACGCGATCCTCGAATCGTAGCGCACCCAGCAATCGGGAGCCCTGCGGAATCAGCAGATAATTGCCCGAACGCCGTGTCGTAGACGTTCTCCCTAACAAGGGCGCGGATCTCGCCAGGCAGATCTGAGTTAAGCGACTGCTCCAGAACCGCCGGAATGTCCCAGCCTGCCTTGATTTCGTATTTGCTGAGCGGTCGGACACGTGAAGACTTGATGTACTTCTCACGCGATTCGCCACGGGCATTCGACAGAAACGCCGATTTTCGATCCTGCATATTCTGACCGACGTAGTCTTCACTGCTCGGACCGTCTGTGCTGATCGCCGCCTTCGCCGCCGCCGCGGCCCCGCGGAGATCGACTGCGCCCCGCTGCCCCGCTGGACCTTGCATGGCTTGGAAAAGCGCCGTCATCTGTTCAATGTCGCCTTCTCGGGTGGGGAGACTACTGCTGGAGGTCCGCCCAACTCCGTTGAATCCACCTCCCGTCGCTGTTGGAGCAGAAAGCGCCTCCAACTCCTGACGGTAGGCGGCGATCCGGGCTTTCTCTTCAGGTGTTAGTTCTCGGACCGGGGGTGCCGGTGGACACCGGAGCCGTATACGTACGGGATGGACTGCCGGACTCGGCGAACCTGTTTCGGCCCTGCTCCGGAACCTGCAATTGCTGCTCACCTGGCGGCGGTAAAGGTGAGCCCGTGATGACGCCGGTCGGCACTTCTGCCGCAATCACTTTCCCGGCGTCGCTTGCCGCTGTGAGCTTTGTCGGGATCGACACGATCGATCGCGGCCGTGCGTTGTCGGCGGGTTGCGATTCCATAACCGACGAGGCCGATCACGACAGTGACAATCACCAGAGCAATGATGCCGGCTCGTTTGCTGAGTCGCACCGCATTCGGAGGATCAGGGCGCAGGTCGATTCCACTTGGCGAGTCGATGTCCTTCACTGGCGCACCTCCACTTGCGCGTACGGATCACCTTTGAGCTTGCCGCGAAATGTGCCGCGCACAATCTCGACCTTACGGCTTTGCTTCCCGGCACCCAAGATCAGCGCGCCGCGCTCAAACAGACGATCCACGATGTACATGTCGCCCTTCACGCGGTAGTTCACCATTTCCGGCCCCTTCGGACCCACGATTACCAAGGCAGGCAACTCGCGCGCGGCACGCATTCGGCGTCATCTGCAAGTAGGTCTTCTTGCCGTCATCAACGACGCGTATTGGCCGCATGTTCTGATCGCCGCCGACTATGCGGTAGTCGAAATACAAGGCTTCGATCGATTCAACCGGGGTGATCTGGGAGGCTTCGAACTCCTCCTTGCGACGAGCTTCCTGTTCTACCAAATGCGCCTTCCAGCGGTTTACCTCCTCTTCGGGGTATGCGAACGCCACTCGAGCCAGGTAGTCATCGGGCTTCGAGACGAGTCGAAGATAGTAGGCCCTCCGGTCTGTCGTGATGAGCAGAGTCGTGTCGAGACCGGCCTGCTTGGGTTTGATCACCAGCATTGGCGTTTCCTGACGACCGCTCCCAGCCATAGCCGGTGAAATGACCCACCGGACTGAATCTCCCACGTGTGGCTCGCCCGAGAGACGTTCGCCAGTTTCGAGTTCAACAACGCAAACGCGCATCGGCGCGCACACGACGGTGGGCATGCCGGAGCCATATGTGTACAGAACGCGTCCGTCCGCGCCAGGCGCGGGCGCTTGCTTCTCCGTCATCCAGCCTTTCGCAACATTTAAGGCCGACTGAGCGGCAGACGGAAGCGTAATGTCCTTGGACGGGCGGAAATCCGCGGGAACGTCGGAGGGCGGCGCGATAGCCGGTGCAGATGACGATGGGAGCGAAGGTGTAGCGGCTGGATCAGGTCCTAGGGTTTGTATGAGCTGGCCGAAAGGGTACTTGTCGACGTTTGGAACGGACTCCTTTGGTGACGGCTTCGACGGCGGCACCCGCTTTACCTCAACCGGCGCAGACTTGATGTCTTTCGTTTGGGCTGCTGATTCCCCTACAGCGATAGCAAGAACCGCCGTGCATAGCCTGAAAAATCTAAGCTTCATATTGAACCTTTCACAGCACCTTTGACCAACTGAGATTGGTGATGTACAACCCGAGCGGATTCATTCTGGCGAGCCGTTCATCCGACGGCGGGTTTACCGCGAGGGTGAACGAGCCCTTCCACCGTTGCTCTGACTGAACGTCGCCAGTGACGCCCCGTGCCACTTCAACCCACTCGAGTTCCCAAGTCTTGTCGCTGCTCGAGTAGACTGCCTTCACATCCACACTGACCATCTGTGTCTGGGCACGCTTGTACGGAGGATCGTTGCGGTAATACTCGCTCACCTGAACCTGCGCTGGTGTTCCGCGACCGACCATGGAATACACACGGTCGATTCCTTTTCTCTGAGCGACGCCATCGCTGGTGACAGTCCGCCAGTCACTTACCCACTGGACGAGCGCGGCACGCTTGAGGCGGTCGTCGGCCGCGGATACCTGGTCCGCCGTTCCCGAAGCGACCACCCGGCCGAGGTTGTCCACCGCGACAACGAACGGCACCACTTTTGATCGCAGAGAGAGAGCGATCAATCCGCCGGTTTCGATGACCGCGATTCCAAGCGCCAGAAACGCAGCGAGCCTCCAATTCTTAGCGCGGGTGATCAGATCGCCGTAGCGTTCGTCCCACTCACGTCGTGCGGCGAGGTACGGATTCGAGTTGGTTTCCGGTTTCGGCATTCTAGGGGCGGTCTCGTGAACCGCTTCGATCTCCGGAAGATCCTGCGGAACCAGCCGCGAAACTGCTTCTGCAGCCATGACGGTCCTCCTTGTCACTCTTCACCTTCCGAACGAAGCGCGGGCGGTGCGCTATGGGGTACGTGATCGGACGGGATTGCAGAGCGAGCCATTCGTACGAACTGAGTGCCAACCGCAAGCTTGCGCGATACTCTGCTCGTGGCCTCACTCGCCTGAGCCATTCGTCCCGGTCCGTTCTTCGTATTCGCAGAGCTCGAAGGCGGGCTCACTTGGCGCGGAACTTCCGGCGCAGCGGCCCGATTCGACGCCACACTCCCAACGCTCTGAACTGATGCCGTTGAGCCGCTCCCAGAACCGCTGTCTTGAGGAGCGCCAGCACTCATGGTTTCACCAGTCGCGCCTCCCTCACTTGGCTGAGCTGAACTCGCGACGGACGGCGGGGATACTTGTCCGCTAGAACCTCCCAAACCGACAGATCCATCTCCGCTTCCGCCGCCGGGTCGGTGACCCGCCGCCACCGGACGGACTGCTTCCACCCGGTGAACCGGGTGATCCAGACCCACCACCGGAACCGCCCGCTGCCGCACCGCCGGCGCCCATACCAGCCGCCTGCCCCACAGCCATCGCTCCACCCTTTGCGGCAAGCATCTTGGCTCCGAGCGCGACACCTCCGGCCGCTGCCGCACCGACCAGCAACGCACCCTGCGCGAGCTCCACCCGCAGTGCTTACTGCGTCGCCGCCGGTGAACGACGGAGAGCCGCCGAGCATACTCGCAGCCAGCTTTGGAGCGTTCCAGCAGATCATGAGCAGAATGACGGCAGAGGCAGAAATGTCGAGCGCATCTACCGCAGGAGAAGCGCTGGCCGGGACAGCCGTTGCCGCGGTCTCCCAGGTATTCGTCAATGCCATTCCCGCACCCAACAGCAGATAGAGGACCATCACCTTGACGCCCGTGGACACCGCAAACGCGATATAGCGCTCAACGTACGGAGCAGTCCAGCGCGAGCCGCCAAAACCGAGAAAGATGAATCCTGCGCCTACCACGAGGTAACTCTCGACGAGCGTAACGACGAGCTGAACTGTCAGCCCGAGAAATGCCAAGAATGCGAGCAGCGCCGCAAACACGAGCGCGAGCGCCGTTCCGAAACTGCCCATCCAACCCGAGTTCGCGGCCCCGCTCAGAAGGTTGCCCGCGATGTTGAGCCCGCGGACCAGAACGTCAGTAGGCGCCAGGGACGGGAGACCGGACGCAGATTGGCCAACAATCTGGAAGCTCTCGATGATCCGTGGAATCCAATCTGCCCCGAAGTTCAATAGCGCAAAGAAAGCGCCGATGAACATCATCTTGCGAATCAGAGCTGCGGTCCACCCCTGCAAATCGGTTCGCTCCAGCACGAGTATTGCGCCGGTCCACGCAAACTCTATCAACGCAAGAAGACCGAACAGTCGATTTGCATAACCGGCCGCCGTTGTCAGCCAGGTATTGCGCACACTGCGGTACTGATCCAGCATCGCGCTGGGCGACGTCTGTGCAACGGCTGAATCAGCCGTGAGCAAGAAAAGTAAAAGGAATGCTGCCGACAAACACAACTGCCGAAGCGCTGGAGATTCACTTGCCCGCTTCGAAGCCGCGTCCATCCCCCTTGCGCGGAGTGAACTGGAGAGCGGTCGCGACACTGGCAGCTTTGCAGACGCGTCCTTCCGTTGTGTCGCCCCAAGTGGCTGGAGCGCCCTGCTGAATAGGAGCGCAACGCCCTTTGATCTCGTTTGCGATTTCGCGATGCTGACGGAACCATTGCTCCAGTGACTCCTGAGAAGCGGAGCGAACATTCCCGGCACCGGCATCTTGAACGCGCTTGACGATCTCACTGGGACGCTCCTGCGTACAGCTCGCCAGCAAAACACAAAGCAGAAGGCACGTGAGTTTCATCCCTCCATCATCGGCCAGCTTGGAATCCCCTGCCATCTCCGGTCCTTCCGCCGAACTGAAAATATCGTTCAGTCCCCGCCTCCTACCGAAGCTTGCTTCTGGATCTGGGCAGCTTGGTAGGCCTGCTTGCTTTGAAGGTCCGCGAGAATGAGCTGCCGAAGCTTCATTAATTGTTGAACCTGTTGCTCCATAATTTGATTGCTGACTTGGAGCGCCCGCATTCGACCATCGCTGGACTGCGCCATGCCTCGCAGCTGATCGAGAACCGCTTGCTCGCTCGCCAGTTGCTCACCCTGAAGACCTGCGGCGCGGAGCGTTCCAAGTGTCGTATCGAGACTGGTTTGAGACCAGTCCCGATAGTCTCGAAACCATGTGCGGGCGTTGTACTGGTATCCGCGAAACCGGTTGCGGAACTCCGCATCCAGATTCGCCATCGAATAGGCGAGTGCGCGGCCATTCTGAACAACGCCGGCAAGACGACCGATGTCGGCCATTACGGGACCAAACACCTGGAACGGCAGATTGGCTGTGTTGCGCGCCATGTCGGCGACCATCAGGATCTTTTGCCGAAGCTCTTCACCCTGCCGGATGTACTTGTTAACGAGCTGCAGATTATTGGCGAGTTGGGTCCACTCCGTAGCGATGCCGCCAACTACGCCCGCCCTGCTCAGTCTCGGCAAGACCGAACGCACCGGCCAGCATCAGAAGACGTCTGCGATTCATAAAACACCTCTGCTTTCTGCGAACTTCTCTTCCAGGTAGTCGGCCCAGTCCGGCAGGCCGCGCATTCGGAGCCATTCCGCCGGCCAGTCGCCTCCATGCCGTTCGATAACGTCCTCCAGCGTCTGGCGCTCCTCTCGCCCACTCACACCGACAAACGAGAGGGCAACGCCGCCGAGGCCGAGTGCGATCATCCGGCGGCCAATTGGTGAGACCACGTAATACTGCCGCTTCGGAATGCTCTTCTGCACCATCTCGATCTCCCGCTCGTTCAGACCGATTGATTCGTAGAACTGGCGCGATGCCGGATTGACCGCCTCAGCATTAGGCAGCAGGATCTTAGTGGGACAGGATTCCAGCACTACGTCACGGATCGGGCTGTTGAAGATGTCCGAAAGATTCTGGGTCGCAAGCAGGACCGCGCCGTTGAGCTTCCGCAGAGTCTTCAACCAATCCCGCACCCGCTCTCGAAAGAGCGGATGCCGGAGATAAACCCACGCTTCGTCCAGCGGAACCAGTGTCGGCGAGCCATCCAGGCGCTTTTCGATCCGTCTGAACAGGTACAGCAAGACAGCAACCACGGCCTTCTCACCTAGGTTCATCAGGTGCTCGGTCTCAAAAGTCAGGAACCGGCCGTTGCCGAGCATATCTTCGTCAGCGTCCAGAAGATGACCCATTGCACCAGCGAGCGTGTAGTACTGAAGCGCTTCGCGGATTTCGGTGTCTTGCACGTTTGCGGATAGTTCGGTCAACGTTCGAGTCGGAGAGTTCTGGAGCAGAACAACCGCGTCGGCAAGCGCGTTGCGTTCTCGCGGCATAACTTTGAAATCCTGCAAAGTGCAAAGACCCTCCAGCCAGTCGACGGCCCACGCCACATCGGACGGCGTGTCGATCTCCTTCAGCGGACAGAATGCCCAGTGCGTCTTTTCTCCGCCGATGTCGTAGAATTCCCCGCCTGTGCGGCCGACGTCAGAGCCAGCAGCGAGTACCCCTTGTCGAACGCGAACACCTGGGCGCGCGGATATCGGAACCACTGCGCCGCGAGAGCGCCGAGGAATGTGGACTTGCCCGCGCCAGGCGGGCCAACCATGAGGGTATGGCCGAGATCGCCCGACGTGAAGGTTGACACGGAACGGCGTCGCACCGGTTGTCGCGGCATACATCAGCGGCGGGCTATTCCTAGGCATCAACGGAGACGGATTCTTCTTCGAGCCAGCCCAAACGGCCGTGATTGGCATCATATCGGCGAGATTGAGCGTGTGAAGGATGACACGTCGAGCGTTGCGATACCCGTCACCCGGGAAGACTCCCGCGCCAGGCATCGAGCGCGTTCACTGACTCGACCCGGCAAGCGAAATCCGAGGTTCTGAACCGTCTTCGCCACAAGTCGCAGCCGATTCGTCCAGTCGAGCCTCGTTGCGATCAAAGCAGAGAATCAGAGTCGTGTACAGGCAGAACTGTACATCTCCCGATGCGGCCACGCTCATGGCCTCCTCAGCATCCGCTGCCATTTCCTGGGCGTACAGATTCGTCGGGTCCCGTCTCAGTCCGGAGTAGCTGGTCCTTCCAGCCGCGAACCTTCGATCGCCACTTCCGGCGAGTTTTTTCCAGAAGGCCGCGGGCCTCCTCCGGGTCGAGAAGAATTGCTCGCGTGTGCCACCGATATTCGATGGCGAGATTGTCGAGCGCCCCTAAGATGCCGGGAAAGCTCAATCTGGGGAAGCCATCAATGGCGATCACCCGGAGGTGCTTGGCTCCGATCTTCGGAGCGATTCCTCCAACCAGATCTTGCGACGCCTACGACATCGTTTAGGTAGGCTGGGACAGCGGGCAAGGCCAAGGGGTGGTCAAGCATCGTCACGCATCGGTGTACGTAGCGAAGAAGATCATCATGGACATGAGGAAAACCAGACTCGTCGGCGAACCGCTTTCCTCTGAGACGGCGCACCTGGAAAAGGGAACCAAACAGGTCCTCAAATGATGCGATCCGGCTCTTGAAGTAGTCAAGCGCCTTCTGCGCGCCTGTTTTGAACTCGCGCTGGCCATCGAACAGGAAACCTTTCACCCGCTCCTCGGTCTGCTCTGGCGGCAAGTAGGTCAGGGCAAGAAAATACTCGCTCTCGAAATGGACACCCTCCGCCATAAACTGCTCGCGGCGCTCTTCGTCGATAAGGGTCGTAACCGCATCGGGGAAAGCGCCCACGTCGGGGTATGCCCGGCGCACGCGACCGAATGGCATCGCACTGCACCATCCATCCGCCACCCAGCCGTAGAACGGTATTAAGTCTTGCACTGAGCGCAGCCATTTCGGCATGAGTTGCGGAGGCCATGTCAGGACCTCGGAAACTCCATGCCGCCATCAGAGCACCGTCCTGGAGTAGGAGGATGCCGTCGTCGATCATCGAGTCGTAGAGCAAGAGATCGGCGAGACCTCGTACCGCAGTCCGGTGCTCGGTGATTTGCATTTGGCTACCTCCAACCTCGCGGCGTCGCCGTGGATCTGCTGCTCACGGCGCTCTTCGCGGGATAGTACGGCTGGTATCGCAGGTGACGCAGATAGACATGCCGCAGGAGGGGATCGGCCTTGCCCATGCGGCTGAGGACCGCAACGGACAAGAACCAAAGTGCGATGCCGGTTAGTACGCCCCACCACGTCACGAGGGCGAAGATGAGCATCGCAGAGAGTAGAGCGGCGAAGAGCACGAGTTCGCGATCTGCGCCAAGCAGCAAGTGGGGCCGATTGGCGCTTTGGTGAATGACAACCTCCCGCGGCTTTTCCATATAGCTCCTAAAGCACAGTGGCTCCTCCTACTCCGAACAGGCTCGTCATGAAGCCCGCGCCGAGCACCAGGAAGGCAATCGCCAGCACAGCTACGCAGGACCGGCGTGCGAACTCGCTGAGTTCACCACCGAAGACGAGGGTTCCGCCCGCCACCATCAGAGCGATGAGCGAGATTGAAAGGGCGACAGGCCCGGTCAGCGATTGCGCAACGGTGTTGAGGGGCGTCTCCCACGGAAGACCGCCACCACCACCGCCACCTGCCCACGCTGCCCGGCTTATCAACAGCAGAAGCGGAGCCAGCATCGTTCGCCTGAAGATTGAGTTCATTCGTACCTCCAAAGGGATTCAGTCAGACATACTCCACCAGGTAACGGCCGTTCTCGTACCCGGTCACTACCAACAGCTCGCGCACCTTTCGGCCGGCTGCCAAGTTCGATTCCTCGTCGATAAAAATCACCAGATCGACAGCCTCTGCGATAAGTGTTTGCTGAGACGCCGCCGTGGCCTCAGCCACGAGACTCTCCAGCCGCACAAGCCCGCTGAGCGCGTCATTCGCGTGGATCGTCGCCACGCCTCCCGGATGGCCGGTGTTCCAGCTTTTGAGCATCACGTGCGCTTCGGCGCCGCGGACCTCGCCCACCACGATGCGTGTGGGCTTCAATCGCATACAGGCCCGGAGACAGTCAAGCATGCTCACACCGGCAACGGCGCGTAGATCGACGTAGTTCTCGACCGGGCACTGTAGCTCCATCGTGTCCTCAATCGTTACGACCCGGTCCGATGGCGACAATCGGGCGATGGTCTCTAGGATTGCGTTTACCAGCGTGGTCTTTCCAGATCCGGTCGAGCCGACAATCAGAATGTTCTTCCGATCCCGAACCGCGGCACGGATAATCTCGCCATGGCTTAACCCGCGAACGCTCTCTGCAAAACAACGCCGACGCCGCTGCTGGTTCCGCGGATCTTCGGAGCAGCTTAGAATTTGCCCGGCCTCGTAGTCCTCGAGAGTGAATACCTTTCTCGGTCGGAGTCGAATGGCGAAGATCGGCCTTCGGGCGACCGGCGGCACAATGCCTTCGAACCGGCTACCGTCTATGGGCAACTCGGTTTCGAGAATCGGGCGGTCGTAGTTCGCTACTGTCCCGCGTTGCGCAGCGATGGTCCCGATGGCGGCCTGAGCCTGAGCTGCGTACATCTCGCCGTTTGATAGGAATCCAGTTCCCTGCCGTTTCACCCACAGTCGGCCATCCGGATTGAGGACAATGTCCTCCGTCCGCGGGTCATCCAGCGCCGACAGGACCACTTCCCCCAACTCCCGGCGCAATTTCGCATCCAGCCGGGCGCGATGATCCGCAGACTCCAGAACCAACCGCCCATTTGCCACTTGACTGTTCATGCTAGCTTGTACAAGCTAGCATTATCGTACTTCGGTGCGCTTGTCAACCGGAAAACGCAGGAGGTAGCGAAAATGAATCAAATAACGCTGAACATTGTGACTCGGCAGGCCGAGGCCATGGGCGTCGAAGTCTTCGAGGTGGGGCTGTACAAACCGGCTGTCGAGGGTGGACCCAACGAGCCGGAAATGCTTCCGAGAACCTGGGATAAAGCAACGCTGCTCAAGTCCGTCGGATGGCTAAAGCACCAGAACAGCCAAGGACGGAACATCTACATCAGGCCGAAGGGCGAACACCATCTGAGTCTTGTTGACGACCTCACCGGTGCGGCAATTCAGCGCATGAAATCAGAAGGGTTTCAGCCCGCCGTTGTTGTCGAGACATCGCCGGGCAACTTCCAGGCATGGCTAAACCACGGCCGGGTACTTTCCCAAGCGGAATCGACGGCAGCCGCGCGAGCTTTGGCCGAGAAGTTCGGCGGGGACCGAGGCGCCGCCGACTGGCGGCACTTCGGCCGGCTCTCCGCGTTCACGAATCGAAAGCGGAAATATGAAGCTGAGAACGGGCTGTATCCATTTGTTCGCCTGCTTGAGTTTTCCGGAGCAGCGTACCGAGAGAGGGACCCGTTTGTCCGGCATGTTCAGGCGCGATTGGAAGAAGAGCGCTCTCGCAGGCAGGTACTGTCCCGATCCGAAGGTCACTGCGGCCAGGCTAACGGGCCAACGAGAACCATCGACACCTTTCGGTCCGATCCGGTTTACGGCGGCGACGGCACCCGAATCGATCTGGCGTATGCGATTTACGCCCTCGCTCACGGTGGCTCCGAATCCCAAGTACGAGCGGCATTGCAGAGCCGCGACCTGAGTCACAAAGGCAACGAAAAGCGCCAGAATGAGTACGTTGAACGGACCTTGAAAAAAGCGCATACGATCATTGCCGGACGGTCCTGTGCCCGATAGCCGCGCCGGCAGTAGCGATCTTCCTGCACGGACTTTAGGGTAAACTCGGGGTAGTGGCTACGATGAAGGCGAGCGAACCTGTCTACATGGAGCTGGTGGACTTTGTCGCCAGTGGAACGACGTCGGAAGATGTTGCTAATTTTCGCCCATCGGCTGAAGTTCAAAAGCGTGTTACCGAATTGATGGAACGGGAACGCGAGTCGCAGCTAACCGAGGACGAAGCGGCCGAGTTGAATGCGTTCGTGGAGCTTGAGCACATTCTCGGGTTGGCTAAAGCCAAAGCTCGACTGATCCTGGCAAACCGTACTTGAAGATCCCTGCGGAGTTGCGCGCCGCCGTAATGCGGCGTGCTGGTTTGCGGTGCGAGTATTGTTTGATTCATGAGGACGACGCGGTTTTCACTCACGAGGTGGATCACATCGTCAGCAGGCAGCATGGTGGCCAAACGATCGGCGAAAACCTCGCATATGCCTGCATGGTTTGCAATCGTTTCAAAGGCGCCAATCTTTCGTCACTGTCTTCGTCAGGAGCGTTGGTTCGGTTATTCAATCCGAGGCTCGAAGAATGGAAGGAGCATTTTCGGATTGAGGGCGCGGTGATACAGCCTCTTGGTCCGACTGGCGAGGTTACGATTCGCTTGCTCCGGTTCAACACTGCGGAGCGAGTAGTGCGGCGCAGCATTCTTCAGCAACTTGGCCGATATCCGCGAACGTAGCCGCGACCGCCAGTCTGGGTCGCGCTTCCGTGAGGAGTCTCGCACTAGATTTCGGGTTAACATGGCACCGTGGAGAATCGCACTGAACCGAAAACAGTGAGCGGATGGATCCGCTATCTCGTTGTGGCCGCCATCGCACTGTTCCTCGTTTGGTGGTTGCTTCGACTGTACATCCTTTAAAAACTATCCATCCAGAAGAGACCGGCAATCACGAGACAAATTAGCAGTACTGCAAAGCCAAAGTAGTAACTCAGCGCAAGAGCCGCTCCCAGCCGAGGACTCAGCATGCAGCCGAGTAGAATCCATCTGCGGAGATTCATCGACAGCCCCCTCCAAGTAAGTAGCCCGCCCCGAACAGAGACAAACCTGCCAACAAGCCAAAGCAAATCAGCGGAACCGAGGCAACAGGAACGCGACGAGGCAGACCCGAAGCGGGACTTCCTCGCAAAGCGCTGATGACGGCCTTTGCGAGCGATTCTCCGATTCGCTTCTGGATGCGCTCGGCGGCTGCTCGTGTTCAACCGTTGCCTGCCGGACAGCAGCGAGGAACTCACCTTGCGCATCTTGCATCGTCAACTCGGCCAGTGTGACCAGCAGGAACGCCGGGTCGTCTTCTTCCAAGCGAATGCCATGGCGAGCAGCCACTTCGCCAATCATACGTTTGCGATCCGTCATTCGCCACCACTCAAACAAGCGCCAGGCTCGTCCAATTGCTCGAACAGTTCCCGCTGAATCACCTTGAGTCGCTGGCGCACCATGATCGGGAAGTCGCCGCCTTCCATAGCTTGGCGGAATGTCATCTTGCGCCGTAGAAGGTCCTCGACATCACGGCCGAAGGTGTCCCGGTTGCGCTTGGGCATCGCCACCGAGCCCCAGACCTTGTCCACGTGCTCGCGGTATACCGGCAGATCGCTCAGAGGCCGGCCATCACGTTCGACGCGACCGAAGTACTCATTCACCCAGAGCACGATGTTCTGGTCCGGCGTCGTCTCGGCCAGCTTTGCGAACCCCGTCAGAGTATCGGTGAGCGCCTGACCACCGGTGATGACGCAATGCACGAAAAGATGTTTTCCGCTGTCGCGAAGCACGCTAATGACATCGTTCTCCAGAATGTAGTTCCACATCGGGATGAATGTGGAAGCTCCGTTGTCCACCACGAACAGGCCTTCTTCAGTCAGCAGACGCTCAATGAGACCATCGAACGCCCTCTGATCGACAGCGCCCGTCCAACAGCAGATCCAGGCGTTGGACCACAAGATCCCGATACTGGGCGAATGTCTGGTTAACCGGGTCCGTATCGACGCAGTGAACGTCGTGGCCGCGTTCCCGGAAATACTGGCCAAGGATGGACGCTACGAAGCTCTTACCGACGCCGCCCTTGCCCTGCAGAACGAAATGAATCGCTGCCGTGGCCCTGGTTATCTCGGGCTTCTCACAGATGGTCACATCGTCGTTCAACACTGTGGTCTTCATTCTCCGAATAGCTCCTTTTCAGACATGGTTCCCGGATACGGACTCAAGGCTTATCTCATCACCCAGGACATTCGGCAGATTGTGGACGAGTACGGCCCAAACGAGAGCATCGTTTCCAACTGCCACGTACGAGTCGCGTACGCTCCCAATCAATACGACACGGCCGAACTTCTGTCGAAGATGACAGGAACCAAGACGGTCCAGAAAGCGAGCTTCAATTTCTCGGGGTCCCGCCTGGCTCCGATCGCGAACCACATGAGCGCGAGCGTGGAGCAGATCGAACGTCCTTTGATGACACCCGACGAAGTAATGCGCCTCAAGCCGCCGAAGAAAGGCGGCACCGGGAGCGCCGAACGAATCACTGCGCCGGGCGACATGCTGATCTTCGTTAGCGGCCATCATCCGATTCACGGTACGCAGATCCTGTACTTTTCCGACCCTGTGCTCGCCAAGCGATCTGCTGTAGCACCACCGACTGCGTTCATGGCAATCGAAGACGGAGAGGTCAGCCCGCAAAGATCTGCTGACCGCACGCAGAACGTGATCAGCAAGCCTGAGATGACTGAGGAACCAATGTCAGCCATGGAGCGGGCCTTTATCGAAACGATTACCGGCCGGCCTGTCCAGAAAACAGCGCAACGCAGTGCGGGCCAGAGATCGCACGGCTTCATTGAGCAACTGACCGTTGATCGCGAGGAGGACTAGCAACGATGCAGAAGAATCGGATCGAACTGGCCGGCTATCTCGCCGCGAAACCCGAGGTCCGGTTTCTGCCTTCAGGAACGCCGGTCGCGAATGCGCGTATGGCGGAGGGCTACAAGTTCAAAGATCGGAACGATCAGGTCCAGGAGCATACGAACTGGCACAGCGTTGTCTTCTACGGCGATTTATCCGAGATCGCGGTGAGCTTCGAGAAGGGCGACAACATCTTCGTCGAAGGGACGCTGCAGACGCGAAAATTCACGCCTCGCGATGGAAGCCAACGAACGGTTTACGAAGTAGTTGCCAGGTCAGTGCACCAGATCGTTCGATCCCGAGCTCGGCAGAGAAACGCCTTCCGACAATGCGCCGGACGCGGAGGAACGAGTGATGCGAGAGCCGGTTGAGCCTGCGGAGGAGCCTGATGACGGCGAAATCTGGCCTTCGTAGAATTGCGGGCGCTGTCGGTTTCCTGATGTCGGGCTGTTTCGTCGCGGGCTTTGTCGGCGTTCGCGTCAACACGAGTTCAAGTCTTCCGCTCGGGCTGTACGTCAGAACCGACAATGCGGCTGCTTCCCTCGTCGAGTTCTGCCCGGCCGAGCCGTTCGCCTCCATTTCGCGGGAACGTGGCTATCGCATACCAGGATTCTCCTGTTTTGATCGTGCGGTGCCACTACTCAAGCCGGTGGTTGCTCGGGCCGGCGACATTGTCGAGGTTTCTCCCGCTAGGGATCGCGGTTAATGGGCACCTGCTGCCAAACACGTCGCCCCTGAAAACGCGACGCGGCGAGTCGGCCGCTTGATTGCGTGGCCAAGTGGAACGTATCGTCGTAAGTCCGGGCACGATCTGGGTTGCATCGACGTACAGTCGGGCCAGCTACGATTCCCGGTACATCGGTCCAGTCGAAGAGAGTTCGATTCGCGGGAGGCTCAAACCTTTATGGCTACTCCGTTCCTAAGCGCGATCGCGGCGGCCTTGATCGGAGCATTCGCTGGCGTGAGTGGTGGCTGGTTGGGTTCACTTTCCTTATTCCAGTTCTGGTTGGCATGCAGGCGCATCGAAGAGGGGCTGCCGCAATCGCTATCGCATACTATGCCGCTGCGTCGTTGCCGCTGATCGAGACCTTTCGGTCATTTGCAGGCGAACGCGAGGTCTCACCAGCTGCTGTCCTGACCTGGCTTCTCGCATCTTCGCTCCTCGCACTCCCATTGAGCGTCGCATGGACAGCCAACCGCGCGGCCTTGGCCTGGAGAATTCCGCTTGCACTCATCATCGCGGCTCGTGCCGCCGCTTGGGATTATCGGCTGGGCCTCGCCGGTCGCTTCAGCGGGAGTCCTTTTTCCCGGAACGGCTTGGTTTGGCCTTAGTCGCGGCGATCTCGCTGCCAGGGCTGCTTGATCGTCATGCGGCCCGCAGTTCTGGGCTACGGTGTTAATGCGCTCCGCTGCCACTCAGCTCTGCGTTGAACCGATGCATCCACCATCGGAACTGGCGGGCGGTGCAGACGGCTTTGCCGGCGAATCAGGCTTTTCAAGCCTCAGAGTCGGTGCAGCGGAGCATCCTGAGTTCCAACGCTACGGTGACTGTTTTCCCGGAGATCGGTCATCAGCCGTTGGACGGCCGCGACAGAAGCGTTCTGGGAACCAACGCTTGCGCGATTGCGCCGGTCAGCATCGGGTCGCCATCATTGGCGCGGGCCTGCCGATCGCCGATTCGCCGGCTTACGACAATGCCGCACTCGTTATCAGCGGCGCGCATAGTCGAGCATTCCTGCAAAGAATTCCCGTTCCAATTGGGATGTGGAGCCCGTTCGGTCCCGGCCCCAGCGTCCCGCTTCGATTGAGCGGCCGGGAACGATCGACATCGCCGGCGAACGAGTCGCGTTCCTGATCTGCTACGAGCAGTTGCTCGTCTTGCCGGTCCTGCATATCGGCAATCGAACGGCCGACGCTGATCGTCGGCATGGCGAACCAGTACTGGGTTCGCGAAACAAGCATTCCCGCAGCGCAACGGGCCTCCTTGATGGCCTGGTCTCGACTTTTCGCGCTGCCTCTTTTATCGCTGAAAACAAGTGAGGTCTATCGTGCAAGAAGCAATGAGCAAATCCGAGATTCTTACGATTCGTGAGGTAGCAGAGGTCCTTCGATGCTCCAAGGCGCATGTCTGCAATGTCCTCCATGGGCGTGTTGACGGAGTTCCCAAGCTGACTCACTTCGCGTTGGGTCGGCGAAAGCTGGTTCGGCGCGAATGGCTTGACGCGTGGATGGAACAGAACAAGACAGGGTGGTAGCATCGCTTGCATGTCAGGACTTCGCGCTATGGACGCAAGAACAGGAGATTCTATGCGTCGAAAGCGATTTCAAAAGGGCAGCGTCCGCCCGAGGAAACACGGTCGCACAAGGTGTGGGTGGCCCAATGGTGGGAGAACGGGAAACCGTCGCCAAGTGCTTGGGCGCTTCGCCGACCTGCCCAAGAGCGAGGCGGAAGCGCGCATGGCCCAGATCCTCGAACCGACGAACGCCGGCGCGGGCCATCCGGAGAAACCTGTCTACACCTTCGGCGTATTCGTCGGAGCAGGTTTTCCTGCCGTTGTGCCGGCGGAAATGGAAGGAATCGACCCGGATGACCACTGAGCCGCGATTCACCTTCCACTTGATTCCGGCATTCGGTCCGATGCTGCTGAAGTGCATCACGCGCGACCAATGCAAGACTTCCTCGACACCAAAGCAAAGGCCCTTTCACGAAGCGTCGTCGACCATCTGCGGTGGGACCTGAACGCAGTCTTCAAGACCGCGGTCAGCGATGGAGTGGTGGAGACCAATCCTGCCGCCGCGCTGTTCACTCCGGTGTGCAAGGAGACTGCAGGACAAGCGGTTCATGACCGCCGATGAGATCCGGCGCGGGCTCTCCGTGCTTGAATTACGGGAACGGCCGATCTTCCGAATGGCGCGTGTTCGACGGAATGCGACCGGGCGAGATCCTCGCGATTCAACTCGGCAATATTCCGCGACCACTCGGTGCTGATCGACAAACGAGTCTACAAGGGCGACATCGACACGCCGAAAGGACGCAAGGGAAAGCCGGTCGTGCGTACAGTCGCGATCTCTTCTGGGACGGTGCGGGAATCAGCAGTCTGGCGGGAGATGCTGCCGTCCCAGAGCCGGATAGTTTTCTTTTCCCCGACCGAAAAGCGCTACCCCGCTGAGCAGGGACAACGTCTGGAACCGGCACATGGCACCAGTCTGGAAAAGGTGGGCTTGAAGTGGGCGACGTTCCAGTTCTGCGCCGGACGAACGCCCAACTTTCCCGCAAGGCATCATCGACGACAAGGTCGCGGCCGACCAGCGGGGCCATGGGTCTAGGGTGTTAGTTTAGAGGTCTACTCGCACAGTGATCTTGAGCAGAAGATCGAAGCAGTAAAGCGCCTCGAATCCGAGGTGATTCCGTAATGATTTCGGCGATTCAGGGAGGCTGAGCGATCCGGACAATCACCCGTTCCGTTGCGTTCAGAAGAAAACGGAGTAATCGGAGTAAAGCATGAAACTCGGGCCTTTCCAAGTTCTTGAAAAGATGGAGCGGGAGACGGGGCTCGAACCCGCGAATAGTTTATGGTCGAACAAGATTCGGCCACAAACGGGGGATGAAAAGGGGCATATTGAAGGAGCCGCGGACGACAGAGGCCGATGACGTCTGGCAGTGCGAAGCCGCCCGCGAATATGGCCCGGGACGCGTTTTGGGGACAGATGAGTGAGGCTCCTTGCCGCAGAGCAGGGAAGCCCGTTAAGGAAAGACCGATGACTGTGCAGCGTCCTTCGTCCGGCGGCAAGATCAGGAGACTTTAACAATGATCGAGGGATACCGCCGCAGCTGTGGCATGGACATCCATAAAGATACGGTCGTCGTTTGCGTTTTGCCAGCGATGGGAACCGATGGGGAGAAAGCGCGCAAGACTTTTGGCACGTTTCGGAATGACCTGATTCGCATGCGTGTCTGGCTGAAACAGCTCAAGGTTAGTGAAGTGGCGATGGAGTCCACAGGCGTCTATTGGCGACCCGTCTGGAACGTTCTTGAAGAGCAAGGGTTTCGGTTGTTGCTGGTGAATCCCGCTCAGGTCAAGGCTCTGGCAGGGCGCAAGAGCGATGGACGTGACGCGCAAAGGATTGCCGAGTACCTGCAGGATGGAAGGCTAGACGGAAGCTTTGTTCCTTCGGCCGAAGTGCGCCAACTGCGCATGATGTTGCGACATCGCGTTGCATTGTTGGAACAGCGCAACGAAGTGCACAATCAAATTCGCGACCTGTTCGAAACAGCGAGCTTGAAGTTATCTTCAGTGATCACTGATCTGATGGGTGTCACCGGGCGCAATATTGTGGAGGCGCTGATTGCCGGCGAAGATTCGCCAGAGAGACTGAGCTGGAAGGCGCGAGGGAGTGTCCGCAAAAAAGAGAAGTTGGTGAAGGAATCATTGAAAGGCTACTTCAATGACTTTCATCGTTCCATGCTGGCATCCCACTACAAGCATTATCAGTTCCTAACTACAGAGGTAGCCGTGTTCGAAGAGCGAATTGCTAAAGCGATGGAGCCTTACGCTCACCAGGTCGAGCTGCTTGTCACGATACCGGGTATTGACCGAATGATTGCTTGGCATCTGCTGGCAGAGCTTGGGATCGATCTTCAGGCATTTCCCGACGCGGCGCATTGTTGTAGTTGGGCGGGGCTGGTTCCGGGAGAGAACGAGAGTGCAGGCAAACAGAAAAGCAGCAGATGTCGGAAAGGCAATAAGACTTTGCGGCGCGTTCTTACTCAGTCAGCTTGGGCGGTTTCACATTGCAAGAAGGGTTACTTGCGGGCGTTCTTTCATCGCGTCAAATCCAGACGAGGATGGGCTAAAGCGATTGTTGCCACGAGCCACAAATTGCTGACGATCGCTTTTCAGGTGCTCAAAACTGATACGCCCTATAGGGAATTGGGAGGTGACTACTTTGACCGAATCAATCCTGTTCGAACCGTCAGGAAGCTGGTCGAAAGACTCGAAGCGCTCGGCCATCAGGTACGGCTCTCACCAGTGGGGTCGAACGCATAAACCGAATCAATAGATGGGGTTAATCCGGGAAGTTTTCTAAGGACGTCCAGCTTGGGAAGCTGGCATTCTTCGGGAATTGATTCTAGGGAGGATAGGGCATGCAAACGGTACAATTCCAAACGAACAAAACAGTTGAAGAACTTCGGAGGTCGTCGTATCACCAGCAACTGGGCCGCAACGTCTGCGCCGCCTTCATTGCACAGCAGCAAGGCACCAAGCTCGATACGGCCTACAAGAAAATCGAGGAGCCCATCGGCGATCTCTGGCTTTTAATGGCGGAGATCATTCGGCAGCAGTGCTTTCAAGGATCCGGTAACGGCGGGAGTTTAGCCCTTGCTGACGGATCACCAATCAAGATCATTCAGTAGTAACGCAGAGATAGAGAGGGAGACCAGTGGCGATTGAAATTAATACCGACACTATCGCCGACGCCGTAGCAAATCGGCTCAGAGACACCGGCATCGTGGCTCCACGACTTTTAACCCTGGACCAAGCCGCTACGTACTTGGGGCTGACAAAAGACGCGCTTAAGGCCAAAGTGCATCTGGGCAGGATTCCGACTGTAGACCTGGACAAGAAGCTCCGATTTGATCGCCAGGATCTCGATAGGATCATCGACCAGAACAAGCGGAGCGCGTGATGGGGCGAAAGAAAACGATCCTTGGCCAGGGTTCGATCTATCAACGAAATGGTTGGTGGTGGTGCAACTACGTCGCCGGCGGGGTGAGGAGGCGCGAGTCGTGCAAGACCAAAAGCCGAGAGGAGGCTCTTGCCTTCCTGCATCGGCGACAAGGCAAGCTCGCCTCTGGCGAATACCTCACACCCGATCGCACCAGAATCCGCGACCTGCTTCAACTGCTGCTTGAAGACTACGACGTTCGCGGAGTCGCCCAAGCGTACATCGCGAACCTCAAGGTCAAATCGATTCTGAACCCCGCATTGGGCGACGTCAAAGCGGCGAAGCTGACCAGCGAGCAGGTAAAACAGTACATCCAGCAGCGGCTCAAGAAAGTGAAGCCCAGCACCGTAAACCGCGAATTGGGTATCCTCCATCGGGCGTTTCAACTCGGCTACCAACAAGATCCACCGCTCGTCGGGCGGGTACCCTATTTTCCAAAATTGACTGAGGGCGAGCCCCGGAAAGGATTTTTGAAGCCTGAACAATATCGGAGTATGCTCGAAGCTCTCCCGCAGGAGTTGAAGCTGCTTTTTGTGATTGCCTACCACGTAGGCCTGCGAAAGGGCGCACTGCTGCGGATCAAATGGGAACAGGTCGACATGGCTTTTCCGTGCATCTGGATGCATGGGAAGAAGGCCAACCGCAAGCCCGAGCCGGTCGCCGTACCCATTTACGGCGACATGCGCACATATCTTGAGATGCAACCGCACACGAGCGAGTACCTTTTCGCTCGCGGGTCGGTACCAATCAAAGATTTCAGGATGAGCTGGAGCCTGGCATGTCAAGCTGCAGGGTTGCCAGGCTTACTGTTTCATGATCTCCGCCGGACGGCTGTTCGGAATCTTAGGCGTGCAGGGGTGGCGGAGTCGGTAATCATGAAGATCACCGGCCACCGCACGCGCGGCGTCTTCGAGCGGTACAACATCACGGACCAAAGCGACACGCTCGAGGCGGGGAAGATGGCAGAGGAGTTCCTCAACCAGGCTCACGCCCAAACGCCGTCACAAATCTCGTCACAAAGTAAGAGGAGGCCAAACTGAATGCCAACAATGCCGCAGACACACCAAAATGATAAAGGCCACCGCATCAATGTGATACAGCGGCCTCTAATATGGTGCGGAGAGGGGGACTTGAACCCCCACGAGATTGCTCCCGCTAGCACCTCAAGCTAGTGCGTCTGCCAATTCCGCCACCTCCGCAAAACTCGTGGCTACTACAATCTACTTCTTCGCCGGCGCCGGCGATGGCGGCCCAGCTTGTTCGGATCTACCTTGGGCAATTTGTTGATGTCGAGCGGAACTGTCTTCACGTTTCCGTTGCCGTAATCCAGCGTCACGGACGGCTGGCCAGCGGCTGGCGCTGCCCGGGCGGCGCTGCCGGCAGTGCGCCAGGCGTCGGCTGCACGCCCGCCGGAGACGCCGGGTGGCCGGCGCGGCGCTGGTCACCGGGGCCGTTCCCGACTTGGTAGCGCGGTTTATTCCGTTCCAGCACTGACGATCCTGTTCCCGCATTCTTCGTCGCCATAATCGCCAACGAAAGCGAAGTGACCATGAACAACCCCGCCGCGATCGTCGTCGCCTTTGGAAAGCACTGTCGCCGCTCCACGCGGGCCAAATGCCGTCTGGGATCCCATGCCACCGAATGCGCCCGCCAGATCCGCCGCCTTGCCGCTTTGCAGCAAAACTACGATCACCAGAAACACGCACACCAGCACATGGATGATAGTCAACAAAATCATCATGCTTGGATTGCTCTCTTCCCAGTATAGGGTAGGCTGTAGCGGAGCCGCAACGTTTCACGTGTGACCCCGCTGACGATTCGCGAAAATCCTTTACTTACCTTCTCGTAAGCGGCGATTCACTTCCGTCCAGTTCACGACGTTCCACCATGCTGAGATGTAATCCGGCCGCCGATTCTGATACTTCAGATAATAGGCGTGCTCCCAGACGTCCAAGCCCATGATCGGGAATCGCCCTTCCATCACCGGATTGTCCTGGTTGGCAGTCGAAATCACTTCCACGCTGTTGCCCGAGCCCTTCACCAGCCACGCCCAGCCCGAGCCGAACCGCGTCGTTGCGGCGGCGTTGAACTTCTCTTTGAAGGCGTCGAAGCTGCCAAACGACTCCAGTAATCGCAGTCCGCGATGTCTCGCCGCTCGGCTGCCCGCCGCCGTTCGGTCCCATGATCTGCCAGAACATCGAATGGTTGTAGTGCCCGCCGCCGTTATTCCGAACGGCAGTCCGGATATTCTCCGGCACAGTGGCGAGGTTGTTCGCCAGCAGGTCCTCGAGGCTCTTGATTCGCCAGATCCGGGCAGATTCGAGCGCCTTGTTCAGATTCGTGACATACGCGTTGTGGTGCTTTCCGTGATGGATCTCCATCGTCGCCTTGTCGATGTGCGGCTCGAGCGCGTCCGGCGCATAAGGCAGCGGTGGTAATGAAAATGCCATGTTTACAGCCTCCTTCGGGAATGTCAGTCCACCCATTATAGAAGTCGGTGCTATGAAGGAACCGCAATGTCGATGCACTCACGGTGACATCTGACAACGACGACCGCGACCAGCGTCCTCTGATCGGAGGGGAGGTAATGAAATTCACATCATAATGCCTGCTCGTGGTGCCGATGCGCACTGACGCTGTCGGGCGAAGGAGTAGTCGAAAGCGAAAGATCAAGGCCAAAGTCGAAGGACGAAAAGGAATGGAAGCGCAGCACCGAAGGGCATCGACCCCAAGATCTGAACGGCGACGGCGTGATCACACGCAATGAGTGGCCCGGCAACGACGACTCGTTCCGGCAACTAGATACCGATGGCGACGGCGTCCTTACAAAGAAGGATCGCGGGTATGGCGCGCAGGGCGGCGACAGGCGCATGTACGATCGGCCGGTGAACGACTACACCGACCAAAAAACAGAAGTAAGCCAATAATGGGTCGATGGCGCCCAGCTACTCGAAGCGGCTCGATTGGTCGTTGTCGCGCAATGCCCTGACGGAAGCCATCGAGAAGCGGCGAATCATCCGGGCACTCGATCTGCGATCTGACGCAATCCAACCCAACCGAGGCCGGAATCCCTTATCCGCCCTGTCCACGAGTGGCTCGCAGATCCACGAATTCTGCGATACGAACCCTACCGCGCGGGGGCTCCTGCCGGCCCGCGAAGCTGTTGTCTGAGTACTACGGCGGAGCGGTTCACCCTGATCGCATTCTGCTGACAGCCAGCACGAGCGAAGCGTACTCCTACCTATTCAAACTGCTGTGCGATCCCGGTGATGAAGTGCTTGTTCCCCGACCCTCCTACCCCCTATTCGACATGTTGGCGCAACTGGAATCGGTGCGAGTCGTGCAATACCCGCTGCATTACCACGAAGGTTGGTTTATCGACATCCGCGCGCTTCAGGACTGCGATTACTCCTCGAACGACGCGCCATCGTCTGGGTGAATCCAAACAATCCGACTGGATCCTTTCTGAAGCGAAGCGAATACGCTGCGATCGCGCGCCTGTGTTCCGATAAACCGGCTCGCTCTCATCGCGATGAAGTCTTCGCCGACTACAGCTTGGAGATCGAACCCGGATGCGATGCCGCTCGCTCACCGGTACGGGAATTGCCTCAGCTTCTCGCTCGTCTGGACTGTCGAAAGTTTGTGGCATGCCGCAGATGAAACTCGGCTGGATCGTGGCAAGCGGTCCTGGCATGAAGAAGCCTTGGACAGACTGGAATGGATCGCCGACACGTTCCTTTCTGTCGGTACTCCTGTTCAATGCGCCGCGCCGGCGCTGCTTCAGTGCCCGAGACGAGTATCCAGCGCGCAATTCGGACACGCACGTCACACAACCTCGCCGCGTCTTCGTGAGATGCGCCATCGCAGACAGTCCCTGCCGGGTGCTGCGTGTCGAGGGTGGTTGGTATGCGACGCTGCAAGTGCCAGATACGCAGTCCGAAGAGGAATGAACGCTCGAGCTGCTTGGACGCTAGGCGTCCTGGTGCAGCCGGGATTTTTCTTCGATTTCGAATCGGAGCCGTATCTTGTCATCAGCCTGCTGACCGAATCGCAAACGTTCCTGGCAGGGGTCCAGCATATACTGAATGCATGTTGAAGAAGCTCCTCGTAGTAGCATTGTTGGGAATTATGAGTCTACAAGCAGAACATCGAGTGTTTGAACTGCGAACGTATGTTTCGAAAGAAGGAAAGCTGGACAATGTTTTGGCCCGGTTTCGTGACCACACGACGAAGCTCTTTGAGAAGCACGGAATGGAGAATATCGGCTACTGGGTTGCCGCGGATGCGCCCGCATCGCAGAGCACGTTGATCTACGTAATCGCCTATAAAAGCCGCGAAGCCGCCAAGGCCTCCTGGGCGCGTTCGGTAAAGACCCAGAGTGGGTGAAGGCGAAGAGTCGCGTCGGAAGCGAATGGCGCGATTGTAGAAAAGGTGACCTCGGTGTTTATGACCCAACAGATTTCTCGAAGATCAAATGAGGAGCCTCGGGCTTCATCCCCTTCAAGGTGTCCTGCAATTCTTTTTCGGAGATGCTGCCTTCCTTGATCACACGCCAGTAAGGGTCACAGACATCCACGGTAGTGGAGCCTTTGCCTGTACAATGCCGGCGTCTAGCACAAGATCGACAGCCCCGTCCATTGCGGCGAACACTTCGATCCCGGAGCGGGACGTCGGCTGTCCCGAGATATTGGCGCTTGTCGAAATGATGGGTTGCCCGAGCTGCTCAATCAGCGCCGTTGCGATCGCGGCTTTCGACTGCCTCAGCCCAAGGCGACCGGTGTTGCCCGTCACCTTTAGCGGTACCTTCGCGGCAGCAGGTACGATCAGCGTCAAAGGCCCTGGCCAATAGTGACGCGCGAGCAGGTAGAACCGCTTTGTCAGATCCTTCCCGAGTTCCTCCGCCATCATCAGGTCCGATACTAGCAACGGCAACGATCGTTGCGCCTCGCGTCCCTTCGCCTTGAACACACGGCCGACTGCGGCGAGATTCAATGGATCCGCCACAAGCGTGTAGAGAGCATCGGAGGGCATCGCGACAACCCCTCCTTTGCGGATGATGGACGCTGCGCGGGAGATGGCGTCGGCGCTCGGCTTGTCGGCGTCTATCTCAATAAGATCGGTTGGCCACTGGATTCCGTTAGGGGATGATGCTTGCTTGGACTAAAGAACGTATTTTACTACTTCCGTTGACAGTTGGCGCAGTAATACGTGGTTCGGCCGCCTTGTTCCATTGCCCTGATCAACTTTCCGCACACATAGCAAGGTTTCCCTTTGCGGCCATACACGTTGTAGTGCATGCCGTCGTGCTTGTCCGGCTGACGGTATGTCTTAGCGGCATCGCGGATGGCCAGGCGAAGCACTTTCCGGATGCCCGCGTGCAGCGCCTGAAGCTTGTCTTCGCGGATGCGATTGGCAGGCTTGGCCGGATGAATCCCGGCTGCAAACAGCGACTCCGCCGCATAGATATTGCCAAGTCCCGCCACAATGTTCTGATCCATCAGAAACACCTTGATCGGCTCGCGACGACCGGCCGGCGGAATTGAGCAAGTATCCGGAAGTGAAGGCTCGCGTCATCGGTTCGGGACCGAGCACACTCAGTTTCTCTTCAAGTTCCGGCCAGCTATGCACGTGGACAGTGCCCATGATGCGCCAGTCCTCAAACGCAAGCCCACGACGATCCTTCAACGTAAACAGCACACGGGTGCTCGCTGTATACAACCGCGCATCGGGTATCACGCGCAGGATTCCAGTCATGCGGAGGTGCACGCGCAACGCGAGGTCACCAGTTAGACGCAGAACGATGTTCTTGCCGCGTCGTTCGATGGCCTCGATCCGCTTGCCTTTCGTTGCTTCGAGAACGGAAACGTCCTGCGGTTTCACAGATCTGGGCCGGAAGACGTCCACCCGCTGAATGGTTGCGCCAATCGCTTCCGGGCGCAGCATCCCGATTACTGCCTCGACTTCGGGCAGTTCAGGCATCAGTACATTGTCAACTCACACGGAGCGCCGGTACCGCATCCCAGGATCCGTGCAGCCGAAGCCTGATTTGCGGCAACCTCCAGGTATCCGGAACTGCCGACGATGACGAACGGCTCGCCAGGTTCCACCTCGGCATAGGTGAGTCCTAAGTCGAGTGAGTTTCGTGACGCCGATGCCGAACTCAAACGCACGCACACGGATGTTCCCGAAGTCGTCGATGTGAAAGTTCGTGATCAGATTTCCGAAGCGATCGACATGGAGCACGGCGCCCACCATGTTCTCTTGCCGATGCGTTCGGGTTTCATGAAACCGGGCTTCAGATGATCGTCGATGAGCTTCCCAAACGAAGACGCACGGGCGCCTTTCGCCAGATGCGCCGCTGCCGGAGCGAAGATATCCCGGCCATGGAACGTCCGGCTGACCGGCTTGAGAAAGTACTTCGCGGCGGTGATCTCGCGCGCTTTGTGCGCGAGACCCGAATACACCATCGCGAGTGCCCCGTTGTCCGGGCCGACGAAGTATTGGCCCGCGGCTTCGATCAGGATGGGCCGCCGTGCGGATCCGACGCCAGGATCGACGACGACCACGTGGACGGTCTTTGGCGGGAAGTATAGGATACGCCTGTGCGACGAGAAAGGCGCCTTCCGAGATCTCAAACGGATGGACCTCGTGACTGATGTCGACGATCGCGGCGTCGGGGCAGATGGAAAGGATGACTCCTTTCATGACTCCGGGAAGTGGTCTCGCGTGCCGAAATCAGTTGTGAGCGTTACGATAGGCTTCCGCATACCGATTGCTAAACTGAGTAAGAAGTCAGGTGCATTCCTTCTACTTCGATAACAACGCGACGACGCCGATCGCTACAGGAAGTGCTTGAAGTACTTTCATCAAGCCTTGGCCAGCGGTTTCGGTAACGCCTCCAGTATCCATCATGCGGGTCAGGCCGCCAAGCATCGCTCGAGAATGCGCGGCGACAGGTGTGCGCGCTGCTCGGATGTTCCGTCGAAGGAGATCGTGTTTGGAAGCGGCGGAACGGAGGCGGACAATCATGCGATCTTCGGCTCGAGTCTGCACGGCCTCGACCAGGCTCGCATGTGATCGTCTCCGCGATCGAGCATCCCGCGGTTCTGAGACGCTGCGATGAGTTGCAGCGGCGCGGCGGCGAGGTCACCGTAGTGCCTGTGTCGCGCGATCGGCGTTGTCGATCCGGACGATGTTCGCGGCGCGCTCTACGCCCCGACACGGCGCTGATCTCCGTGATGCACGTGAACAACGAGATCGGGACGATTCAGCCGATCGCCGAGATCGCATCGCATTGCGCGCGACGCCGGCGTTCGCATGCACTCGGACGGTGTTCAGGCCGCCGGCCGGATCCCTGTCGATGTGTCGCGAACTCGGAGTCGATCTGTATTCGATCAGCGGACACAAGATGCGTGCGCCGAAGGGTGTCGGCGCGCTTGTACGTGCGAAAGGGCTCGGAGCTTGGCTCGATGTTCTTTGGCGGCCGGCACGAGAGCAGGACGGCGCGCTGGGACCGAGAACGCCCCTGCAATCGTTGCTTTTGGCAAAGCGGCCGAACTCGCGCGAGTCCACGCTTGCGAATGAGATGGCGCGCATTGCAGCCTTGCGCGACCGGTTGGAGCAGGGCATTCTGGAACGCGTGCCCGACGTCTCGGTCAACGGTGGCGAGGCTCCGCGAGCGCCGAATACGACGAACTCTGCTTCGAAGGAATTGAGGGCGAGTCGCTGGTGATCGCTCTCGACTTGAAGGGTTTCTGCGTGTCGAGCGGATCCGCCTGCTCCAGCGGCGCCGTCGAGCCGTCGCACGTGCTGCTCGCGCTCGGGCTTGTCGAAGCAGAGCGCGAAGAGCAGCGTTCGCTTCTCGCTCGGCTCGGAGAATACGATGGAACAGGTGGACGCGTTGATCGACGCCGTTGTTGGCAGCGACGACGCAACTCCGACGGCTATCGCCGACCTACGTGACCCATGTCTGAGAACCTACTCGCGGTCGCGATGAGCGGCGGCGTCGACTCCTCCGTCGTTGCCGCCATGATGAGCCGGAGCGGGCCGCAAGGTGGCGGGCTTCACGATGCAGTTATGGAACCAGCGCCGGCTGCCGGAAGTGCAGACGGAGGCGGCAACCGGACGATGCTGCTCGCTCGACGATGTGTACGATGCGCGTGCGGTCGCGCAGCATCTCGGCATTCCGTTCTACGTTGTCAACTTCGAGCAGCGCTTCGAAGAGCAGGTGGTTCGGCCGTTCATCGACGAATACCTGGCCGGCACGCACGCCGATCCCGTGCACGCTCTGCAACAACTACGTCAAGTTCGACCAGTTCATCGAAATGGCGGAGGGCATCGGCGCCGACGAGATCGCGACGGGGCACTACGCGCAGATCGACTACAACGACAGTACCGGACGTCATGAACTGAAGCGCGGCGCCGATCCCGGCAAGGATCAGACCTACTTTCTGTTCGGGCTGACGCAGCAGCAGCTTGCCCGTACGAAGTTTCCGCTCGGGCATATGCAGAAGCCCGCAGGTCCGCCAACTCGCACAGGAGTACGGACTGACGGTCGCGTCAAAGAACGACAGCCAGGAGATCTGCTTCGTGCCGAATGGCGACTACGCTGCCTTTATCGACGCGTACTTCAAGGAGCAGGGCATTGCTCCGGCGCGACACGGGGCCAGATCACGGATAAAGACGGCCGCGTCCTCGGCGAGCACTGCCGGCGTCCATCAGTTCACTGTCGGACAGCGCAAAGGGACTCGGAATCGCGACCGGTGAGCCGCTGTATGTGATCGCGACCGAACCCGCAACGCAGACAGTGGTCGTCGGCAAAGGAGACGATCTGCTGCGCGGACCGCTGCATGGCGAAAGACGTGAACTGGATCAGCGTCGCCGGCCTGACGGCGAGCCGATGCGCGCACAGGTGAAGATTCGGAACAAGCACATTGCCGCGCCGGCGACGCTGCACCCCGCTAGCGATGCACGCGTGTGGAGGTTCATTTCGATACGCCGCAACGTGCCGTTACGCCGGGTCAGGCTGCCGTCTTCTACCAGGGCGAAGTAGTGGTCGGCGGCGGCTGGATCGACTAGATTGGGCGACTGGCTTGCATACTGCGTGTTTGCAGCCGTTCTGGCTTCGTTCGCAGATTGCCCTTGCCGGCTCGCGCACGTCGCTGCGCGCGGATTACATGCGCGGCTTCGACCTCGCCGTTCCGCGGCTTAGACGCATTGCTGCCCGCAATCTCGCACTGCGCTTCCGGAAGCCGACGCCAAGACAGATCACCGACGGCGTGTTCACATCCCTAGCGCAGGATGCTGGTGGCGTTCTCCCGATTTCCCGACTTGCGATCGCGGCAATATCGGAGATTGGATTCGCTATGAAGGCTTCGAACACTTCGAAGAAGCCAAGCGCCGCGGTAAAGGCGTGCTTGTTCGCGACTGCGCATTTGGGCGCATGGGAACTCAGCGCTTTTGCTCACGCGTTGATGGCGCGCCCGATGCATGTTGTTATTCGGCCGCTTGATAACCCTTTGATTGACCGGCTTGTTTCCCGCCGACAGAACCGCTTCCGGGAATACTTGATTCCGAAGAAAGATGCTGCGCGCGGAATACTGCGAGCTTTAAAAAACAACGAAGCAGTCGGTATTCTTGTGGATCAGAATGTCGCTGCCGATGAGGGAGTTTTCGTCGATTTCTTCGGACATGAAGGCGTGCGCGGGCAGCGCTTTCGCCAGACTCGCCGTATCGCAGCGGGGCGGCTGTCATTCCGGGTTTCGCGCTATGGTCGGAAGACGGAAAAGAAGTATATTCTCCGCTTTTATCCGCTACTGGAATTCACAGGCGATGTCGAGGCGGATACGCAAATGTTACACAGCTGTCTTGAAAATGTCATCCGCGAATATCCCGATCAATGGCTATGGATTCACCGCCGCTGGAAAACACGTCCCGCAGGGGATGCTGCCGCTCTATTGAACTAACTGTTCAGAACAAACATTTCAGGGCGAATACGTTTTCGAGCTGTGGTACTATGACCCTATGCCCAAACGTAAACCCGTTGAAGCTGCCGAAGCTGCGCCTGTTGTTGCGGAACCCAAAGAAGACCGTGCGAAAAGCGGCCACGAAGCCGAAGAGCACCGCAATCAGCGCAGCTCACAAGCACCACGCCAAGAAAAACGCCGAGCCCGTGATGGAGACTCCTAACTGCCAGGCTCCAGTCCAATCACGCAGGAAGCCATCGCGCAACTTGCGTACTCGTATTGGGAAGCACGCGGCCGCCAGGGTGGCTCTCCGGAACAGGATTGGCTGCGAGCCGAACAAGAACTACTTAAACTTGCGTAACACCGCCAATACGCGGCCCTGAACCTGCACAGAAGCGGGCTTGACACGGATCGGCTGCATGGAAGCGTTCGCAGGCTGCAGCCGGATGGTACCGTCCGGTTCGCGATAGAAGCGCTTCAAAGTAGCATCGGTCCCGTCGACCAGGGCGACCACGATGTCGCCATCTTTCACCTCCGGCGCCTTCTCCACCAGCACATAGTCTCCGTTGCAAATATGATCTTCGATCATGGATTCGCCGCGGACTTCGAGCGCGTATGTGTTCGGATCGGCGACGAAATCCTGAAAGCTCAACCGCTCATTTCCCTGAATCGCTTC
>CAWJQP010000049.1:0-137658 GCA_963844855.1 Bryobacteraceae bacterium | reverse complement strand
AATCCACCGAGTCTGCGAGGCGGCTTTCGGCGTCTGACCATGTATTTGCTGACACTGGTCTCACCGACATGGATTCCGAGCTTCAGCAGTTCGCCATGAATGTGGGGAGCTCCCCAAAGAGGATTTTCGCGGCTCAGCGTGCGGACCAACTCGCGAACCTCTTTCGGCACCGCTTGGCGGCCGAGCTTGGCGCGGCGAATCTTCCAAGTCCAGAACAGACCAAAGCCCTTGCGATGCCAGCCAACGACCGTGGCGGCTTTCATGATGAACACACCGGACTGCCAACCCTTCCAGACGCAGCAAAGCCACGCCCACAAGACGCGATCAGCCGGGGTAAGCTTCGGGGGCTTCACCGACCGCTGCAGGACGCCGATCTGGTGATGGAGCGCGAGAATCTCAAACTAAAGAGCGGCGCGACTCCGAAATGAGGCGATTGCGAAGGCGATGACAGCGCTTAGAACGGTGCGAAGCGAAAACGACCGATGAGCCGCAACTTCCAATCTATCAATCTCATCGGAGTTTGCGAGAACCACAATGGCGCTGGTCGCGGGCCGTGGTAGTTTTCGGGCATGAAATGTCGGCACTCTCGCTGGGTGAGTCGGCGTATAATCCAGTTGGATGTTGCAGTGAGCGGACGTTTTTTCCGAGCCTGGCCTACCATGCTGTTTCAGAACGTCAGCGCCGCTGCAATATGTCTAGCTCAAGAAAGTAGCCGCTGCAATATGTCTAGCTCAAGAAAGTAAAGGAGCTAATAAGGAAATGACAAAAAATCCGGGTGTACCAACCGAGGTATTGCATTCTGAGGCGCACAGCAAGCTTTCCGCTGAAGAGATTGCGAAAGCTGTGGCGCGCCACAAGAAGAATCACCCCGCGGAAAAAGCCGAGAACGCAACAGCAAAGGCGAAGAAAGTAAACAAGAAATAAGGGCCCACGGATCGCAGTGGAAACAACGGATTTGGGGTGCCATAGTCGTTTGTGCATCTCGTAAATTCCAGCGGTTATCCGTACTACAGGTTCAGCCAAATCGGTGATCAGTTCCGAACGGTTCGCGGTCCATGCCGAACGGGTATGTAGTGCGACAGTTTTGGATCACGAGAACGAGGGTCTCAATTTTGTAGGGACAATCATCTCTAGGCATTCACCTCCATCAGGTTGGCCGGAGGACTTTCACCTCCAAGCTGCTGGGCATGCCCAGCACACAACGAAGCCGCAGAGCGGCGGACGCTTCGCGTGATACTCTTTGGCAGGGCAACTGCGATGTGCGAAGTTTGTACTCTACACTCGGGGATGACAGGTACGTCCGTAGCAACTCTGCTCTACGGCATATCACTTTTTCGATTGATACCCAACAAGCACTTGCCCTGCCAAATCAGGGCGGCTTCCTTCAAACAATCTCTATCCGAAGTGGCCGGGTGTCCATTATTTGGCCGCTCCCCAGCAGGTCCTGCGCCGGAGTCACTCCAGATAGAGTCATAGCGTTACTCACGGGCTATATTGTGACGATGCATTTCGGAGGTAGAGTTCTATACGTTGACGACGTTTCAGCCGTCGCGAACTTCTACCGACGAGCGTTCGGGTCACAAGCCTCACGTTATGGTCGACCGTGCGTAGCCCCAGCGATTCGGCTAAAGGATTCCATCTCCAGTGCTGTGATCCTCCGAAATTGCGGGCGTAGCCGATCCGTGACGAGATCCCGTCCTATTTCAAGCATGTCGTCGGCCAAAATTGAGGCCGTCCATCGCCCAGGGAAGTAGCTTGGCCTCCAGAGCATGCCGCATCAGTCGCGACTGACAAACCAGCGGTGCGATTCATTCGATTCGTCTCATTCCGTTGCAAGGCCCCCGCTGCTGCGCTGAGGCTACCCGCCGCGGGTCGAGCCGATGGTTATGTGATCTTCAACGGTGGTGATCCCGGGCGAGCCCAGGCGGCGTGCATCGCCTCATCATGCTCGGCCCGCGAGTGGGCCGAGCCATGTAAGCTTACGATGCCATGAGAAACATGCACTTTAATGTGACTTGGATTGACCAGCGCATTGCGTTTCAAGGCATCTTCGATCGGCAATCTGACGTCGCCCAGGCGGACAGCAGTCCGAATAACGATTTCGTTGCGAATGCCCCTGATGCCTTTCAGGGAACATAAACTCCGCTCGGCCTCTTCCTTCTGGTGTCGCCACTCAACCTCACCATTCAGCGTTACCCAGGCGTCGACTACCCGCACTTCAACCGTCTCGGGCACTAGGCAGTTCCATTCAAGGCTTCCCATCGCCGCAAGAGCAATATCGTCATCCGCACACAATGCACTGAAGGGAAGATCCACGCGGAGCTCATTGGTGACGCTCGTCACATGTGCTACACGCCAGACAGCGCGCTCGGCGGCGCACTTCTCCCAAAAACTGTCCACATGACCGATCAACTGAACGGTGCCGTCTTTGACAACGACACCAATCTGATTGGTGTGAACACTGGGTTCCCAGTCCAACTCCTTCTCAACGTGGTATTGCAAGTCTGTGTCGTTCCACATGGGTGGATCTCCTTTGTTGATCCGTGCGCAGATCGCGCGCATTCCCGCGAGTGTATCAAGCAAGGAAGGCCGTCGATGAGACGATTGAGGTTTGGGAAGCTACGGCAACAACGAAGAAGTATCCTCAATAGGAAAAACAGGAGTCCACACTGGAAGCTCTGCCAGACACGCATCACGGCATGCTGAAGAGTCTCTAAAGCTGTTCATGTTCGTTCTGATTATGGGTGTGCGTAGCCAATACTCCGTACGCCAGTAGAATCCACAGTTTGGCTTCCAGTGGAAGAGTGACGTCAGCGCAGTGTTACAACGGTCGTTTGTGCTCGATGTTCTGTTTGCATTCATGGCGGCGTTGCGCGTGTTCTTCCGCAGCCGCGCGGATGTATCGGTCGAAGTCTTCGCTCTCCGCCAGCAGGTCGCTGTGCTGAAACGCAAACGTCCACGACCCACAGTAAATCTCCTCGACCGGTTGTTCTGGATCGTGCTTCGCCGGTCGTGGTCGCGATGGACATGGTGATCGTCAAACCCGACACAGTCGTGGGATGGCATCGCGCATGCTTCCGCCTGTACTGGCGCTGGCGATCATGGCCAGCTGGCGGCCGACCAAGGGTGAACAACGAGATTCGGTATCTGATCCGTCGCATGGCAGGCGAGAATTCTGGCTGGGGCGTACCGAAGATCCATGGGGAACTGCTCAAGCTTGGATTCGAAGTATCCGAGCGCACTGTCGCCAGATATCTGCGACGGCTAGGACAGTCCGGCGATCCAGGCAAGCGCTGGCTGGCGTTTCTCAATAATCATCGCGAAGCCATCGTCGCCATGGACTTTTTGACCGTTCCGACGATAACGTTCCAGCTACTGTACTGCTTCTTCGTTATCGAGCACGGGCGTCGTCGCATCCTGCCGTATGGCCCGGTTATTCAAGCTGCAGCTCGATAGTAGTAGTTCAGCAGACCACCCAAACGTTCCCGACGCTGAACTTTCCCCGTCTTGCCTAGTAGGTGGTCCGGCTCGGGTTGAATCAAGTGGTTGTCCAGACCTTGGTGGTTGCGTTCGCTGTGATAATGCGCCACGAAATGTTGAACGGCCGTCCGCAACGAACTCTCTCCGAACAGGACCAGCCGCTCTAAGCACGATTCCTTGATGCTTCTTACAAACCGTTCCGCGTAGGCGTTCAGGTTGGGACTTCGCGGTGGTATCTTCACCGATTGGACGCCGGCCATCTTGAGGGTGCTCAGGAATTCGTCCGTGAACAGCGGGTCTCGATCATGGATCAGATAGCGCTTCCTGGTGAGCAGGCCGTCGACAGAGTCTGTCAGATTCCGTGCAATCTGACTCATCCACAACCCGTTTGCGGCCGCTGAGATTCCAGCGATCTCCACTCGTCTAGTCGACAGCTCGATAAAGAACAATACGATGAATCGCTGCAATCCTTTGGTCGTCCAGACCTCGATAGTGAAGAAATCCGTAGCCGCAATCAATTCCCAGTGTTGCGTCAGAAATTCCTTCCAGGTCGTCTTGCGAGTTCGCTCCGGTGCCGGTTCGATGCCGTGCCTTGCCAAAATCGCAGCGATCGTGCTGCGAGCAAGCTTGTGTCCCAGATTGGATAAGGCGCCCTGAATCCGCCGATATCCCCAGCTCCGATTCTCTTCCGCCATTTGAACCACCAATTGCTCGATCTCAGCGATGGTGCGCGGACGACCGACTCCGCGCTTTCCGCTGCCATCGTATTTCTGTGCGATCAGACGCTGATGCCACCGCAACAAGGTCTCCGGAGTCACGATGGTGGCTACGTCCCGCAGAAGCTTCCGTCCCAATCCTTTGGCTTTGGCGGCCAGGCGACGCCGCTGGTCGTCGCTGAGACGCAAACGTCGTTCGCCCAACTGTTCGCGAAGAACACGATTCTCTTCACGCAAGTATTCGATTACCTGAAGCTGTCGTTGATTCATCCATCCAGCTAGAGCGATCAGGACAAACCGGAACGGATCGAGAGGCATCGGCATCTGGTCGCTTCATTATCGATAACACCAAGAACGGCCGCACAGCACCGCATTTTTCAGCAAGATTTAATTTTCGGTCCATACGCGGCGCGTATGTTCACCACGATTCAGTTTTCTGACCATGAGCGAGAAACGGTAGATCGGATCTACGGAACCACGATGACAGCCCTCGACCCGACGGCCCAAGACTAAACGATTTGTTCCACTCGGTCAAAACTCTCAGGCAGAGCAGCGGGCCGTGCTCCGCGCTGTACAACGTTATCGGGCCATTTCACCACCGCGCCCGTCGCGATGACAACTCTGACGTCGCCAGCCTGCGCACCGAGGCGCTGCGCGCACGCAAGCGCCGCCGCTGAGGCCGGCTCGATAGCGTATCCGCTCAACGCCGCACTTCGGGCCGCATCTGCTATTTCCTGCTCGCTTGCAGTCACTGCCTCGCCCTCGGATTCGTATACTGCGCGTAACGCATGATCGCCAGCGATCGGTTCTGCAATCGAGAGGGCTGTGGTCGACTGAGGGACTACTCTCCAAACGCGATTTGACTTTGCCCGGAACGCTTCGAAATAAGGAGCGACAGCGGCAGCCTGGCACAGAAACATTCGCGGTATTCGGTCTGCAATGCCGCTGTTGCGCAATTCCAGAAATCCTTTGAATATCCCGTACAAGCCGTCACCGCTGCCGGTGGGCACGAAGACAGCATCGGGCATTTGATTGCCGAGTTGCTCGAAGATCTCGAACGCGATCGTCTTGAACCCTTCGACGCCGAATGGATTAGCGCAACCGTCCCGAGGACAGTAAACGGATGCCGGGAACCAGCCCCCCATGGCAACAAGCCGCGTTAGCATCCGCTCTCGCATGCCGCCGCGGATCACGCGAGCACCGTAATACTGCATGAGCGCCGTCTGCAGTTCGGGTGCGTCCTGATGGCAGAAGATAACACATTCGCAACCTGCGGCTGCGGCATATGCGGACGCCGCAACACCGTGGTTGCCGGTGCTAACAGCCGCCACACGCATGAACCCGAAGGCACGAGCCATGGATACCGACACACTGATGCTTCGGTCTTTCCACGACCAGGTTGGATTAGAGGTTTCGTTCTTAAGATAGAGCCGTCCGGGCCCGTTATCGTCGAGTGGCCGGAGAGGTGTTGCACCTTCGCCCAGCGACACGATCGCAGATTCGGGAATAGGGGGAAGCCAGGAACGCCACCGCCAGAGTCCTTGAGACGCAGGAGCATCGACGAGGCCATCGCGGACCAAACGGTAACGAACCTCGAGCGGAGCCTTACGTCCGGAAGACCCGCAAGTCGGGCAGCCATTCAGCAAAGGTTGGAGGCTGTACGTTGCGCCGCACGCAATACACTCCAGCCAGCAGCGATCTGTCATGATCCTCCCAAGGGACAAGGTGTACCGATGAGTACGCCCCAATCGCCCTTTCGGAGCCAAGCCTTAGAACGAAGGCCCAACACGACTCCGCTACTCTTCGCGACAAAACTCTGCACACAATTGGCGCGCAGATCAGTTGTGATGGCTACGATGTCGCCTTCGCGTACATCGGTTCCGATCTCTACCTGCGCATGAAACAGGCCATCGGCTTCGGCGAGTTGCCAGTCATTCTCATAGGGTTCCCCAGCCTCGTGTAATGGCTCATGCCCGCGCAGAATCCCCCAATAAGCGAGGCAGGACAGAATGCCGCGCACATACGCTTCCGATCCAGCGGACGAAAGTTGACCCGCGCCGAGATACTCGCAGCCAATAGATATTTTGCCCAACTTCCAGGCCTCGCACGAGAGCACACCTTTCGTCTCGGGAAGCTGCCAGAGGCGGTCGAGTCCGAATCGGCGCGCAGCATCGTACGAGCGTTCTTGTCGGCGGGGTGATCCGTAGAACCCGGCGACCGGGTCGAAGATATATTCGACTCCGCCACTGTGCAGGTCTATGACGTGAGTGGATGGGCGTACGAAGTTGTCGAAGATTGCGTATGCGAGACGCTCGGTTGGGGAGCCGTTACGAAAACCAGGGAAGCAACGGGCGAGGTTCTTGCCGTCAACCGGGGCTAACCGCTGCGCTGCAGCGAAAGCCAATGGGTTTACAACAGGCAGGACAACCGCCGAGCCGGCTAAGTCTTCCTGCGCAAGCCTTCGCGCAACTGCAGCCAATGCATCCGGCCCCTCGTATTCGTCTCCGTGCACACCGGCAGTTAACAGCGCAAGTGGGGTTAGTTCGTCGCCGCGCGCCAGGAATACATCTACGGATAGCGGGAGATCGATACCTGCATCGACTTCGAGAGTGGTCCATTCAGTCTGCCCTGGTTGCAAATCCTTCAGCTCGATCATGCGCTGAAATCCTTCATGTCTAACTCGCGCCCGGAACGTAGTGATTCCCGTGCGGCGATAGCCACTCGCTCCGTATCTAATGCCTCCTCGACCGGCGCCAGCACCGGAGCACCCGTCTCGATGGAGTCGAGAAAAGCCTCGAACTGCAGTTTGAGACAACCCGGGTACTCTGGCCCGCCCAGAATCACGGTGTCGATTTGTTGAAACTTGTCCTGACGGAGCAGGCTCGACGGGCGCTCTGTCAGATCGATGCTGAATGTGCCGTCTTCGCCTTGAATGAGCATCCTCGATCGAGCACAGACGTGTAATGGATGAACATCGTCTTTAATCCAGGCGATGTGATCGACAGCCATAGCTCCATCGTCGAAGTTGAGCATGATAGTGGCAGAGTGTGGGATGTGTGTATCTGGGTAGACCTGCGTGCCGCGTGCGAACACGGTTTTTGGCCTGCAGCCCATTAACCACACGATGAGGTCTAGGTTATGTACGGCCGTATCGAGCACGCCGAGATCCCAGCTCGGGTTCGACATCGAGTAGGGTGCGACTCGTGAGGTGTGAATCGCTCGAATCTTCCCTAGAGCGCCCGAGCGCACGGCCCGCTTCGCCTCCAGGTGTTGCGGGTTGAACCGTTCACAAAAACCGACTTGAACGATGCACTCGCTGCCGGTGGCAGCCTTGACGATGGCTTCGGCATCCACCAGTGTCCCAGCCAATGGCTTTTCGACGAACAGATGCTTCCGTGCTTGCAGCACCTGCTCGCTCCATTGCCGGTGCGATGATGACGGCGTCGCCACTACCACCGCATTCACTTGCGAATCGGCCAGCATCTCATCCCTGCTACGATAGGCGCGTAGCCCGGATGCCTGTGCGACTCTGTTCAACTCGGCTGGGTCCGAGTCGTACACTCCAGCTATTCCACACCCTCGAACGGTGCGCAGATTTGCCAAATGAACTTTTCCGATGTTGCCAACGCCGCAAATGGCCAACTGGGTACTCATGAGTAGCCTTGCATCTGAGGCCTTTTGGCCACTCTGGCTCGCTTCCGTCGCAGTAGCAACCCAGCGATGCCGAGGACGCAAGCACCAACTGCCGCAGCCCATGCCTTAAGGCCGGCGGACAGCGACGCGTGAAACGCCATCACGGCCGCCACCACGAGACAAATCATCGCAGCCAATCCAGTCAGATCGAAGCAATCATCCGTAGCGGGCAAGCTTCTAAGTTGTTGTTCCTCTTCCGCCGTGAGTAAGGAACGGACATAAGAATCGAAGCGCCACCAGAATGCCGCGCCGAGAGCGACGGCAGCTGCGAGAAATATTAGCCCGATGTTGAAGATGCCCACGTATAGCTTCGAAATCCCGACAATGTATGCCATGACCGCTGCAGCGCCCATTACAGCCAGCAGCATGCCCTTGATGATCTCTGCCCAGCGTCCCTGAGCAGGTTCCCCCAGGAGGCGGCGAATCGGCTCCCATGAACCGAGCGGGCGTGCGCGTTCATAGAATGCGGCAAGCAGTTCCTTCGCCTCTGGCGCAGTGATCGCTGTGGCCATGATCCAGAACGCGGTCGCGAGCGCCATCCCGATGGCCATTCGTGTCCACCAGGGCATCTGGGGCCACATCAAGTAAATCGCTATGTAGGCAAGTCCTCCGCCTATAGATGCCGCGACCCGGCCCCAGCCATTGAACCGCCACCACCACCACTGCGCCCAATTGGCGGACATCTCTGTCGCGCTAAGGCCAACCATGAAGATGGCGACGTCAAAAAGGAATGTAACTTTATAGACCACCAACAATGCCAGCCCGAGGATCAGGAATACCGCCAACCGTCCTGCCATCAGGTAGTGTTGCTCCGACGCGTCGCGTACGAGATGCCGGCGGTATACGTCATTGAGGAGCACCTGGGAGCCGAAGTTCAGGTTGTCACCCACCACGGAGATGATTCCCCCGAGCATGGCTACATAGACGAGACCAAGCAGTCCTGGCGGCAAATGGTTCGTCATCAGGAGTCCGTACGCAAGTTCCCGGTCGATGCCGCCGGTACGGAGTTGCGGCCAGAAGACGGCGGCTGCAAGGCAGGGCACACTCACCAGCCACACCAACGTGAAAAGCACGACTTCGCAAACCAGGTACATCTTGCATGCTTCCTTGGGGCCGCGCGTCGAAAGGATCCGCTGGCCTTCCACTGCTCCTCCCATAGGCGCAGCATCGCCTCCGTAGCCGATACTTGTGCCGAGGAGCCAAGCAAGACATGCCACGATTGGGAACACCGCATCGTGAGCCGGAGGCACTGTGTTCAATGTGTTCGGACCGAGGGCCGCCAGCTTTATTCCCAGTTCCGTAGGTCCGCCGGCGGCCCATAGCACCTGTACTGCAAGCGTCACTGCCCCGACCATCAACACAGCGATCTGCACCAGGTTACTCAGCACTACACCCAGATAACCGGAAACGAAAACGTAAGTGACCGCCAGCGGCAACGCAAGAACTAAAGTGGTCGTTTGGGAAATTCCCAGAACCGGCTCGGAGATCTTCACCAAAGCCAACAAGTGAGATGCCCGTCCATGCCACCATCGCGATCAGCGAGGTCCGGAGCGCCAGCCAAAATCTCATGATTGTGCCGGGCAATCCGCCAAAGCGCAGCTCATAAAACTCGAGAGTCGTGAATGTGTTCAGACGCCGCCAGAAGACTGCAAATAATAACGCTCCGAGGAAGAGGGCAACGCCAAACCGGCTCAAGTAAAACCAGCTGACATACGTGCCCGTAATCACTGCGAGACCACCGTACGCCACTGCGGAATCCGCGCTCATCATCGACGCCGCGTACGAGATGCCGGTCATCCACCCTGGCATGGAGCGCCCGCCCAAAAAGAAGTTTTCCAGATTTTTGCCCGCGAACTTCCGCGTGCGAACCATGATGCCGGCGATTACGGCCATGTAGGCCGCGATGACGGCAATGTCGACCGGAGTGAGCTTCACAAGGCGTCGTTCTGATGATTCAGATCGACGTCTTCCGCGACATGCATCTCGCGGAAAACGCGCGCGAACTCGACGAGATTGTTGATGGAGCACTCAGCGAAGGCTTTGCCTTTTTCTGCCGTGGCCAGCTTGGGATCACCTTCGACGCCACTGCTCGTGACACGGCTCCACCGATTCACCATATGAACCGGGCCGGATCCGAAGAGATCGTCGTAGATGAACCGGTTCAAACGAGACGGCGTCTCACGAGCGACCATCTTGTCCTGCTGCACGAGCTCAGGCTTCAGGTACATGTACATGGCGGTCTCGAATTCACACGCGTGTGCCATGCCCCCTGGGTACTCGGACTCGCGCAACTGTTCCACGGCCTCGCGAGCCAGTGCCCAATGCGCAACCGCTGCTGCGAGAGCGCGCGTCGTGTTAACAATCCGCCGCGCTGCAAGATTACAGAGCATCTGGTTGCTGCCGTGTCCATTCACAAAGACAATGCGATCGAACCCCTGGCGTACGAAAGAGTGCGCAACGTCGTAGCAGAAGTCGATGAAGACCGTCTCCCGGATGTTGATGGTGCCGGGAAAACCCATGTTGTGCTCGTTGAAGCCGTAGTGAATCATGGGCGCGGTCAGAATAGTGCCGGCAGATCGCCTCGCCGCCTCTTCTGTGACATGTTCCACGAGAACATTGTCCGTATCTATCGGCAGATGGTGTCCGTGCTGCTCAATGGCGGCGACCGGAATGATGATAACTGCTTTGCGCTCGGCAGCCTCGCGAACCTCCGGCCAGGTGAGCGTCCTATAAAGATGAGCGTTGGGGTTCATGAGTAAGTCGGGTATTATCCGGCGAGTTCGATGTTGTTGTCAAGATTTTCCGGCTGTGCAGGCCTTTAACTCAGGTTGATATGCTTGCCGTTCGAAATACGAACGGGTCTGCCAATTGGCGTTTGGTACTCTTTCGAGTAGTCAATTCCCAGCCGCTCGTAAACCGTCGCTGTATAGTCTTCAACCTGGACCGGCTTGTCCTTCACTTCGCTCGCATTCGCATCCGACGCGCCGTAGATCTGCCCACCGGTTATACCGGCGCCAGCCATCGCGCACGACCAAACCTTCGGCCAATGATCGCGACCGCCCGACGCATTGACTTTAGGCGTGCGTCCAAACTCCCCATTGGCAATCACCAGCGTGGAGTCCAGCATTCCGCGATCCGCGAGGTCGGTCAACAGCGCCGAAAACGACATGTCGAAGGAAGGCAACAAGTCATTTTGCAGCATGTCAAAGTTGCGGACGTGAGTGTCCCACACGTTCATCCCGGTGGTGATGGTTACAAAGCGCGTTCCCGCTTCCACTAAGCGTCGTGCTAGAAGACAGCCCTGGCCCATCGGCGTCCTGCCATACATCTCCCGGACACGACTGGGTTCTTCGGAAATGTTGAACGCCTTTTGTGCCTGAACGGAACTCACCAGGTCGACAGCCTTCGTATAGGCGTCCTCAACAGCGGCAAACTCACCCCCGCTATCGGCATTTCGGACGGAGGGATCCTTGAGGAACAAGCCATCCATTTGCTTCAGGAGGAAACGCCGGTCCGATACCTGATCCCAATCAACGTCCGTAGGCAACCGTATATCGCGTACCTGGTAATTTGCTTCGTTTGGATCACCCGAAGCAAAGGCGCTGTAGGGGGCGCCCAGAAAGCCGGGACCGTACGCATACCCCGGTTTGGCAATAGCGACGTAGGGCGGCAAGCCGGCGCGGCTGCCTTTTTCTTTCGCCACGACCGAGCCGATCGATGGATAAGCGAGACTGGCGAGGGGCGAATATCCGCTTAGAACATAATCTTGTGCCGGCTCATGTTGCGCCGTTTTCCCGGTCATTGACCGGATGATGGCAAACTTGTCCATCACTTTGGCAGTCCGCGGAAGATGCTCGGAGATCTGAATGCCTGAGACGTTCGTCGGGATGGGCTTGAATAACCCACGATATTCACGCGGAGCGTCGGGCTTCATGTCCCACATGTCCTGTTGGGGAGGTCCACCCATCAGCCAGATGAGGATACAGGCGCGGTCTTTGGACGCGCTTGCAGCATGGGCCGTCCGGAGACGTGTCCAATCCCAAAGATTCAGCCCCAGGATGCTCGCAGATCCGATCCGGACAAAATCGCGACGTCCCCAAACCGCTTGCGGCGCCTGGTGATATGATCCACGCCCCACGATGTGCCTCCTCTTAATGATTGAACAAAAACTCTTTGCTGTTGAGCAGCGCCCATACGATTCCCTGCAGGCCGTGCTCACGGTCTGAGTGCTTGCTGATGAACGTCTTCGCCAGCGCGAGTTCCTCCGGCTTCGGGGGACGGCTGTAGGACGCCAGATAAAAGTACTCGATGATGCGGTCGTTGGACTCTCCGGATGCGATCATCGCGTGAAGCCGTCCCTCAGGGTTCTTGATCTTGCCTTGGATGGCCTCACCGTTCATGAAGTGCATGGCCTGCGTAATCGTCGGTGCGCTTGTGCGCTCGCATTTCGCCGTGTCCCGAATTGGTCGATTGAATGTTGCGAGAAAATAAGACGGTACGCCCGGGTCGGGCAGATCAATTGCACGTTTGCCGCGATAGAAGCCCTGGAATCGCTCGGGGACACCGGTCACGTCTCCTACGGCATCAAGCAGCTGTTCTGCCGTCAGCTTCCGAAGATAGTAGCGCGAATAGTTGATGGAATCTTCGGCGTTGCTGTCGTTGCTTGCCGACGCGAGTTGGTAGGCGTTCGAACGTAGCATCAGCTTCATGAGCGGCTTGAAGCGGAAGTTCTGTTCGGAGAAGTATTCCGCCAGCCGGTCAAGCAGTTCGGGGTTGGTAGGCGGGTTAGTCACGCGCGAGTCGTCAACTGGATCCACTATGCCTTTGCCGAAGAGTTGCTTCCACACACGGTTCACTGTCGCTCGCGCGAAGAAAGGATTCGCTGGAGCCGTAATCCATTGCGCCAGCAGTTCTCGACGATCTCGCATCGGTCCGATCATTGGTTCGGAGCCATCCGGCAAACGAGGACGCACTACTTGTCTTGATTGCGGGTGCTTGAATTCCGCCGCATAGTCCAGCACGACGAAACCCTCAAAAGGCCGGTATCCATTCCGCTCCTTCATTTTCACCTGCGAGAAGAACGCGGCGAGACCGAGAAAATCATCACGCTTCCATTTCTCTTTCGGATGATCGTGACAGCGCGCACACTCCAAGCTGACACCCAGAAGCGTCTGCGAAACGAGGGTGGCATACTCTTCCGCGGGACGCCGGTCCTCGCGCGAATAGAAGTTGTTCGGACCGACCTCGGCCAGAGGCCCCACCCCGGTAAGCATTTCTCGAGCGACGTCGGTATACGGCCGGTCCTCCGCAAAATTTCGTCGGAAGTACTCGTGAGCAAATGCGGTGTTGTTCATGTTGAAGATATCGCGGATCATGAACAGATCACCCCACTTGAGCGCCCAGAATTGCGCATACTCCGGCCGCTCCATCAACGCATCGATGAGTTTGTCGCGTTTGTTCGGATCGGTGTCGTTGAGAAATGCCTGCGATTCTTCGGGGGTTGGAACAGTGCCTACGGTATCGAGAAACACACGCCGGAGAAATTGCGGGTCCGTGCTGAGCTGCGAAGGAGCCATCTTCACCTTGCGGAGCTTGGAGAAAATCAATTCGTCCACGAAATTCTTCGTGGGGGGCGTCTGCGTAGAGATTTGCGACAGTTCCGGCCGTAGGGCTACCGCCACTCGCATCGCATCGAGACGGCCGAGCGTGCGGATCAGAACTGTGACTTCCCCATTCCGCTTCGGGGTAACGAGTCCCGTCGCGTTGACGGTGGCGATGGCCTCATCGCTCGACGTATATCGCACGCGGTCCGTGAGGTCTACGCGCGAACCGTCAGAATAGGTGCCGATTGCCGCCAACTGTTGGCGGTCGGAGACCTGTTCGAGGACACGGAGGCCGCCGGGCAACAGCTGGACAGACAGCAGCTTTGGCCCGCCGGATACACCCAGCGGTACTCCGTCGCGGATCCACTGGAGCACAGTTCCATATTCCAGCGAATTCTTTTCTATCAGCTTGCCTCCGCCGTGGGCGATGCCAAAGGATGGCTTCTGCAAGAGCAGGCTCTTCTCCGGATTTGCATGATCAATGCGCCGACCGTCAGAATGTTTTACGACGGCGTCGTAGTCGGCTGGCGCATCGTAGCCGAACAAAGAGAGTTTGAAGCCGCTCTGCCCATTGAGAGCCCCGTGGCAAGCATTGTTATTGCAGCCGAGCTTCGAGAAGATCGGCGCGATATCGGACTCAAATTGCCAGGACTTCGGCTTGGCCTGCGTAACGATTAGTGCAGCTTCGGCAGAAAGCCTGCCGCGGCTGACGGCTACGCGGGTGACGCCTTCTCCGATAGAAACGACTGTACCTGGAGCGCCGATTTTCGCGACACGCGGGTCCGAAATCGTAAACACGGCGTCGCGGCTGAGATCCCCTACGAAGCCATCCTCATAATGGCCCGTGACGACGAATGTATGGGTTCCACCCGAACCGCTGATGAATGCGGCCGGTGGCTCGATCGTGATTTTTCGCAAGTCCGCGTCGGTCCGGGCGCCAGCGCACACAGCCGGCACACAAACCAGCAACGCCATCGATATTGATTGCCTGCACTTCATTGATTGCCTGGATTGCCTGCGCGTCATCGCCTACGTCCCCATATCATTTACTGCTCCACTCTCAGAAAAAAGGCTTTAGTCGCTTCCGTGACCGTCTGTTCCCCCACCTTTGTGGAGGCGATCATTGTGATCCGATGCTCGCGTGTCGGAAGCTGCGACGCAGTAGCTTTCAAAACGATGTCGACCGACTTGCCGTCCTCCAATAGCTGCTGACTCTCCACGATGACGCCTTCAGGCAGGCCTTCGGGAGTGAACTCCAGTTTTGACGATGAGTCCGGTGCACGTTCAATCTTCACCAGCACCCGAGCTTTGCGATCGCCGCGCATCGAGAGAAAGTGACGGTCGAGCGCAAACCCGGCGCCCGGGGGTGGTACCCGATCCAACGCGAACTGCACAGGATCGACGACGCTGGCCCATGCGGCCGTCTCCCCCATCTGTACGTAGCCAGGTCCATCACCCAGCATCGGTTGAGACAGCACGGCGGGTTCCGATATCGTCTTACCGTCTATCTCGGCCGAAGCAACCAACTTCAAGACGAAGGGACTCGCTGGCGAAGCGGCATCCACGCGCCATTCCATTTCACCCGTTGCTTTCCCGTTGCCGATTGTCAGCGGCTTGGCTTCGATGCCGGCCGGGACATCCGACGCCGTCACGCGAACGTCACCGGCGAACCCCCCGAAGCGTCGGATCGACACCGTGATTTTGTTCACCTTGCCTCGTTCCAACGCATGCCGATCCCGCGGCAGGCCCAGAGTGAAAGAGGGCCGCTGCTTGCCTACGCGAAGCACGTAAAAGGCGGAATCGCCAAACTTCTTGGACGAATCCCGCACTTGCACATAAAACCCCTCTTCATGGTTGGCGCATGCCGTAGCGTCGGCGGCTTTGAATTCAAGATAGGGATCACGATTGCGCGGATTGCGGAAACTCGGTTCGTCATCGTTCGACACTGCAAGATCGCCATCCTTGCACAGAATGCTCACATTCGGGTCGACCATGGCGGAACCCAGGTTGCGCGCTTCCAGCCGGAACGACAGGGCTTCGGTCCCCACCGGGGCGAACTGAAACGAGTCCACATCTCCAGCGTGGTCCAGCCGGCCTACGATCACGCCTGGCGCTTCTAATGGCGCGCTGGCTTCCCGTGTATCGTTCGGTTCGGTTTCCGTGCGTACGGCCGAACCCTCCACCATGAATCCGAGGGCGTTCACTATGCCAGCGGCATCCGGGACCTTCAGGAGATGAAGTCCGGGACGGGTATCTTTGCCAACCTGAATTCGAACTTTGTAGCCCCCTTGCTCTGGCGCCAGCAGCCTCGCAGAGATGCTCGGATCGGAAAACAGCAGAGGGGTAGCCGGATCGAGAAGATCCGCGATGAGCCGCGCTTCCACCGCAGTTCCCCGCACAGCCATATTGGGCCACAGGGACCAGAGCATTGGACTTCGCCCGATCATGAGTTGGTATGGTTCCCACAAGCGTCGATTCTCGCATTCGTTCTCGAGGCAGGTGACCGCCATGCGGCTGTGATTCACGACGAGATAGTATTCGCCTGCCGTCGTGAACCGGTGCTGATAATACGGATCCATGAGGAACGTGCCGAAAGCGGTCGCAAGCACCACCCCTTTCGACGAGAGGAGCGTCATCGTAAGATGTCCCGCCTCGCCCGGATTGGCGTAGCCGTTTCGCCCCATCAGCATGTTGAATGCGAGCATCTCGCCGGCGGCAGCATGGAATTTGTAGAAGTCGGAATCATTTACGTGCTCGATGAGCCCATTCACGGAAGTGTCAGAGAGCACCGGCGTGGCCTGCGTTTCGCGGTCGTTCGGCTCGCTCTCGTAGATAGACTCCCAACCAGTGAGCCGGAACCGCACCACGTTGGAGATGCCCCGTTTTGTAATCAGGCGTAGGCCATAAAGACCCGGACGCGCATCGGGCCGGCTACTGACTCGCAGACGGACCCGAGTGAAAGACGATTCCAGAACCTGCGCCTGCAACTCGTCATCTTCAGTCCTAACGTCTTGCACACGGTCGAGATAATTGCCTTCGAGAACCGATTCTATGGAGAGCGCCGATGGTTCCGCTTTGCGGGTATGCCTGATCGACGGTGGGTAACGATGGTGTGAGTGCAGCTAGAGCGGTTGTCGCAATGAAGACAACACTGGTGACGGCAATCACCGATCGCATCGGCAGTCCCATCGAATTGCCACCCATGGTACCCGTATTACCTGTTAGTGTCAACCGATGGCGCATTGGTTGGAATTGGGCTTGAAAGCCTCGCACGTAGTCGATCCGCCGGTAGTCGTGCGTGCGCGACGGCGAGCAAACTGACCGCACTGATTACAGCTGCAGCAGCGGCGGCCAGCATCACGCGATCTAGTCCGAACGCGCTTTTCCACTCCCCGGCGAAAAGCACGCCTAAGCCGCCGGCTACACCGCCGATCATGTTCATCGTTCCGGCGCCGATACCGTGATTGCCGACAGGGATAACGTCGAAGACGCCACCGAAGATGTTCCCAACAATGCCGCCGGCGAAAAATCCGAATAGCGAGGAGTAGAACTTCAACAGCGTCAGAGACGGTGCGGCGATGGTGAAGTATGCCAAAGGCCCGGCTGTCAGGATCAACCCTGCCAGCACATAGACTCGTGCGCCCGGACGGACTGCCGCCCAGCGATCCGACGCGAAACCCCAGAAGATCGCACCGACGGCTGAACTGGTTTGCAGATATAGAGTGGCGGCCAAGCCACTTTCCGCCATCGACAGGTGGAAGCGCTCATACAGGAATGCCGGAAGCCACGCGTAGAGCATCCACAGCAGCCCGCAGAAGCAGAAAAATGCGACGGCGAGGGCCCGGTAGGAGGCGGAGGACAAGAAAGCGAAAGCGGGTGTGGGCTCTGTTGCCTGCGCCGTCGCTTGTCGCGGCAGCCCACGCAAACCTAGGACCAGTAACGGCGCGTAGACGATGCCCAGCGTCGTCAGTATCAGGAACGCCGTCCGCCAACCGGTTGTGTCCGCCATCCATCCGCCGTACCAGCTTCCGAGAATGATGCCAAATACTTGCGCGGTTCCGTGTACGGATAAGGCGCGGGACCGGGTTGGACCCGGATGAAGCATTCCAATCAGACCGATCGCGGCCGGCAGGTATAGCGCTTCAGTCAGGCCCATAAGTGCCCGGGAAAAAAGAAACTCAGGGACGGTGCGGCTTCTTCCCGTTGCCAGAGTGGCGAGGCTCCAGGTGATCAGGCTGAGCGCGATCAGCCAGTCGCGGCGTACCAGATCCGCAAGTCGTCCCGAGAGTATGAGGCAGAAGGAATACGACCAGAGAAAGACAGCTCCAATCAAACCCAACTGCCGGCTATCGAACGTGAGGTCTCGCTGAAGAGCCGGAAAAATCGAAAAAACCACCTGCCGGTCAACGTAGTTGATGAGCATCGCAAGCCATAGCAGGCCAACAGTCGCCCACGCCCGGGACGACCCGACGGTTGACATCGGCATCAACCTATGGTACCCGTATTACCCATCACACCCGCACCGAAAGGGTAAATCAAATGTTAGGTTGCATGCGGTGGTTTTTCGTTTTTTCAACGCTGGTGCTGGGGGCCTATGCACAGGTCTCTCTCGGAACCGGCCGAATTGAGGGAACAGTTCAGGACTCCTCTGGCGCATTGGTTCCCAATGCACAAATCGAAGTCAGGAACACGAACACCGGAGTCACGCGCAGCGCCGTTTCGGATCCGTCCGGACGGTACGCGGTGCTGTCATTGCAGGTGGGCGAATACGAAGTGAAAGCCTCCGCATCTGGTTTCCGCACTACGGTACAGACGGGCATCACCCTGGTCATCGAGCGTACCGCAATTGTGGATTTCAGTCTCATAGTGGGCCAGGTGACGGAGACGGTTTCGGTAACGGCTGATGCGCCACTCATCGAGACGTCACATGCCGCGCTGGGGGAAGTTGTCCAGACAAAGCAAATACTGGAACTACCACTAAACGGACGGAGTTATGCCCAGCTCGCATTGCTGACCCCCGGCGTTGTCGCCGGCGGCACAGGAATAGGGACTCGTACCCAAGAAAATGCCGTCGGGACAAGCGGGTTCTTTTCTATTTCCGGGTCGCGGCCTGAAGGAAACCAATTTACTTACAACGGGATGAACGTCACCAACGAGTTCACCGGCGGAACCTTCGCGTACCCGCCGATTGACTCCATCCAGGAATTTAAGATCGTCCAGAATAACTACAGTGCCGATTTGGGCGGCAGGACAGGTCAGGTTCTGGTGACAAGCAAAGGGGGCACGAACGAGTTTCACGGGTCTGCCTACGAATTCTTTCGAAATGACCATCTGGATGCGAACAACTTCTTCAGCAACCTAGCGGGTTTGCCTAAGCGGCCGCTGAAACAGAACCAATTCGGCGCATCGCTTGGTGGCCCAGTTTTGCGCAACCAGACCTTTTTCTTCGTGAATTATGAGGGCGCACGGATTCGGCGCGGAAATACATCGACGACGACGGTACCGACTGCACGCATGCGCGGGGGCGACCTTAGCGAACTGGGCAGGGCGGTTCGGGACCCACTGACTGGCGATCCGTTTCCAAATGCCATCATTCCTGCCAATCGAATCAGTCCCATTGCGACAAACACGATGCGTCTGGCGGATTATCCACTGCAAAATGTCGCGGGAGTCCGAAACAATTACACAATTGCACCCAGCGCGCGCAACGATTTGAATCAGGTCGCGGCGCGTATCGATGAGAGTTTTTCGGAAAAAGATAAGGTCTGGGGATCATACTACTGGGCCAAACTGGACGTCGCCTCTCCGCGTTTTACACAGATTACCGACGCGCTGCAGGCTGTAACGACACAGGCGTACTCGGCCAACTGGACGCACATTTTTGGTCCCACCTTGTTAAACGACTTCAAGGGTGGTTTTAATTTCGTAAGTCAGGACCAAAAGAACCGGTCGCCGGAGAATATTAGCTTGTCGGATCTCGGATTTCCGAGCAATTCTAACCAGCCGCAAGCCGGGGGAGTGAGCGCGGGTATCCCTTCCTTCAGCCCCTCAGGGTACGGCTCGCTCGGAGCGGCCGCCGGGCCTCCGCAGTTATTCAAGACCAGGCATTACCAGATCGGCGACACCTTAAACTGGATTAAGGCCGCACATACCGTCCGTTTCGGTGTCGATATTACACGTGAACATGAGGACCAGCGATTCAATCCGCAGATCCGCGGTAACTACTCATTTGGCGGAGCTTACACGGGCGACGGATTTGCCGATTTCCTGCTAGGTATACCCAGTTCTGCCATCCGTGAGATCCTACTTCCCGGCTCCAATATATTCGAAAGTTTGCACCGGGGTACCCACTACTACTTTTTCGTGCAGGACGATTTCAAGGTAACCCGCACTTTGACCATCAACCTGGGGCTGCGATACGAGTACAACAGCCCTGTGGTGGAAGCGAGAAATCGGCAGGCGAACTACTTCCCGAGCAACGGCAAGATCGTTCGAATTGACGCACCTGATAGCCAATACGGGCGTTGCCTGTGCATCGCGGACAAGAACAATTGGGGTCCGCGGCTCGGAATTGCGTGGCGCCCATTTGGATCGGAGAAGACGGTTATTCGCACCGGATACGGCATGTTTTTCAACTACGTGCCGTACAACACCAAGCAGACGCTGGCATTCAATGCACCTCAGATCGATCGCCAGACAGTCACGAACACGGTGCCTGCGCCCAGTTTTGACTTGGCGAACTCATTCATTCCGTCTGCTCTCGCCAGCGCGTTTTCAGGCTTTTCAAACAATCTGGACTTCTTCGATGCCTCCGTCCAGCAATGGAACTTCGATATCCAACGTGAGGTGGTGAAGTCGCTGGTCGCCGAGCTTTCCTACGCCGGAAGCCTAGCTACACACCTCGATATCAACACCGGCCTAAACGCGGCGAATCCCGGACCCGGTCCTCTCCCGCCGCGGCGCCCCTATCCCGGTGAGCGTGTCGTCGTCTCCGCCCAAAATGGAGCGACGGCTACCTACCAGGCGTTTACCGCCAAACTCCGCAAAGAATTTTCGCAGGGACTGACGTTCCTTACCCACTACACGCTTTCGAAGGCAATCGACAATTCCTCGTCGCAGCTGGCCGATTTCCAGAATGCGAACGATATTCGCTCCAATAAAGCGCTTGCCGGGTATCATACGGCTAACCGCTTCGTGGCGAGTGCGGTATACGAACTGCCGTTCGGCCGCGGCCGGCATTATCTGGCCAACGCTCATACAGCTTTGGATGCCGTCCTCGGAGGATGGATTCTGACCGGCATCTTCACTGGACAAAGCGGCTTCTTCTTCTCGCCGACCGCACCCAACACCATCGGCATTGAGTCCGGCACTGTTCGCGCCGATCGGATCGCCAACGGAAACTTGCCTACCTCAGAAAGGACACGCCTACGCTGGTTCGACACTGCCGCGTTCGTTGCTCCAACGGGTTTCCGGTATGGTACAGCGGGACGGAACATTCTGGAGGGACCAGGCTTAAAAAATCTTGACCTCGGGATTTTGAAGGATTTCCGTCTGCGAGAGTCGCACAAGATTCAGTTCCGGGCTGAGTTTTTCAACGCGTTCAACTTCGTTAACTTCGGCTTACCCAGCGGGAGCATCGCGGCGGCCAACTATGGCACAATCGCAAGCGCTGGGGCGAGCAGGGAGATACAGTTCGCTTTGAAATACATATTTTGAAAACCGCTGTGAAATGCGTAAAGCGACGGCTCTGACTGCCATGATTTCTCTTGCGCTGGCATCGGGCGCGATCAAGCCAGGCTGGCGGGACATCACCCAACAAGCCGGACTCGGGGCATTCCGCGGAACGCAGGGTTCCGCCGCAAAGAACTACATCGTCGAATCGATCGGCGGGGGATGCGCCTTCCTCGATTACAATCACGACGGACGAATGGATATCCTTCTCGTCCGTGGCACAACATTGGAGCGCTTGGGCCAAGGTGGTGACCCGGTGATTGCTTTGTATGAGAATCGGGGCGATCTTCGGTTTGCGGATGTCACCGCCAAGGCCCGACTGACCGCGAGGGGCTGGGGAATGGGTGTTGTAGTTGCGGATTATGACAGCGACGGATGGCCCGACTTTCTGGTAACCGGTTTCGGCCGTAATTTCCTGTTTCATAATGAAGGGTCAGGAACATTCCGGGAAGTCGCTGTTTCGGCCGGCGTGGCTCGTCCGGGTGTATGGTCTTCCGGCGCTGCATTCGGCGATGTCGATGAGGATGGACGCCTCGACCTCTACATCGCGTCATATGTCGATGTGCCCGCACAGCGCTTGCCGGCAAAAGGAAGCGCGGCGAACTGCATCTATAAGGGGGTCGGTGTGTTCTGCGGCCCACGCGGAATGACGCCCGGCCAAGGCGCCCTGTACCGCAATATTGGGCGCGGACGGTTTGAGGACATCACCAAGGCCAGCGGTATTACGGATGCCGCGCAACCCTTCTACAGCCTCCAGCCATTGATCACAGACTTTGACGGGGACGGCCGACAGGACATCTTCGTCGCGAATGACAGCACGCCGAATTATCTTTTTCGTAATAAAGGAAAAGGTCAATTCGAAGAAGTCGGTCTGTCCGCTGGAGTCGCTGTGAATATGGATGGTCGCGCCCAGGCTGGCATGGGCGTGGATTTGGGAGACTCGAGTGGTTCGGGACGGCTGGACCTCCTGCTTACTACCTTTTCAGAAGACACGAACTCCCTCTACCGGAACCTCGGGAAGGGGATGTTTGAAGATGCAACGTGGCCTTCAAAGATCGGGCCACCGTCCTGGCTGTTTCTCGGGTGGGGAGTAAAATTTGTGGACTACGATAATGACGGCAGTAAGGATGTGATGGTCGCCAACGGTCATGTGTACCCCGAAGCCGATCAATTTGGAGGTGGAAGTACGTACCGCCAGCGGTTGCTGCTCCATCACGGCGACGGACTCGGTGCATTCACAGAAGAGGGCGCGGACGACGCCGCCATTGCTAGACCGGGAACAGGGCGGGGACTCGCAACCGGGGATATCGATAATGATGGGCGCGTTGACGTCTTGATCAACGATCAGGATGCTCCTCCGCGTTTGCTTCTCAATCGGAACAGCGGAGGGCACTGGCTGCAGGTCGCTTTGCGCGGTACGAGGAGCAACCGGGATGCGGTGGGTACGTTGGTTACAGTCACCTCAGCGGGCCGGACCCTTACAGCGGCTCGATTGGCGGGCGACAGCTACCTGAGCTCAAGCGATCCACGGCTTCACTTTGGACTCGGAAGCCGTACCCAAGTGGATTCATTAGTTATCAAATGGCCCAGCGGGGTCACGCAGAAGCTAACCGGCGTAGCCGGTGATCGTGTTGTGGAAATTCAAGAGCCGGCGCAGTGATCATCGATAGACCAGTTACGGGCGACAAATATACTAGTGGTATCAATACGGAATTGGACACGCCTACGTTTCGTCGTGCTGAAACTCCCACGTCGCGCAGTCTCACACACAATGTCAGGGACACGATGCTGGGTTGGATTCGGGACGGTAAGTTCCCTGCGGGTACTCAACTGCCTTCGGTTCCCGATCTGGTTCGGCAATTCCAAGTGAGCCGGACAGTAGTGCGGGAGGCGCTGCAAGCACTCTCCGGCATGAACCTTATCGAAATCCGGCCCGGGTTGGGTTGCTTCGTGAAGTCGATCCCGTCGGACTTGGTAGTGAATGCGGATGTACTCGCCTCGTTGTTGGGACGGGAAGCAATCGCGGAGGTTGTAGCGGCGCGGAAGGTGATTGAGGGCGGAGTTGCTCGCCTAGCGGCAGTCACCGCGACCGAAGAGGATCTGGAGAGACTCGAAGAGATCCTGCGTAAGATCGAGCGTGCAGCGCGCCGGGGACAGCCGATGTACAGCCTGACTCCCCTTTTCCACATCGCCATTGCGACTGCCACTCATAATCAGGTACTCGAGAAGGTAGTCTCTTCGTTCAACATGGTGATGGCGTCTGGAGGTGCGCTGATTGAGCGCGAAAATAAAAACCCGGATTACGGAATGGCCGAATATCTGGCGCATGCGGAACTCTTCGATGCCATTCGCAGCCGAGATCCCGAACGCGCACAGCGCACCATGGAAGCGCACGTAACGCAAACCCTGGATGCGCTCGATCAGCTTTCAAAGACTTAGATGAGATGCGTGGCGCGCACCTAGCCTTCCTAATTTCCGCTGCCACAGCGTGTGCGCAGGATTCTTTTCAACAGGACCTTCAAATCGGATTGAACCTCATACAGAACGGACAATACATTGGCGCGCTGGTACCGCTCAGCCGGGCAGCGGCTGCCCGCCCGAATTCTTTCGAGCCGAACTATCTACTGGGCTTGGCATTGTCCCAGGAAGGCCAGACTTTGGAAGCCATCAGGCGTTTGCGGACAGGACGGCGAGCGCGACCTGATCACGTTGGTCTGCTGACACTGCTTGGGGTGCTTTATTTGAAGGAAAGCTACGCTTGTGATGCGGGGGAAACTTTGGAGGCGGCAGCCCGCCCAGCACCTCTTGCTGAGAAACCGGCACTGCTCATCGCAGATGCGTGGCATCAATGCTTCCAATTTGACAAGGCCTTGGCTTCGGCCCGCGAAACCGCCGCGCGCTTCCCGCAATCGGCAGACGCGCAATTCCGTCTGGGCTACGAACTCGAAACCGCCGGACGCTTTGAGGAGGCGCACGCTACGTTCACGCGCGCGGTGGAGTTGAAGCAGGAGTTTGTCGAAGCCCAGGTTGCGCTCGCAAGGCTCGAACGCCGCATGGTCAGATACGAGTCGGCCCAGCATCATCTGGAGATTGCCCTGCGAATATCGCCCAGGGACCGAACCGCAAGGACGGAGTTTACCAAGCTCATGGTCGGCCGCAAACAAAGTGCGAAGGCACAGGAGTTACTGAAGGAGCTCATCGCGGAGTCTGACACGGAACCCGAACTGCACCTCCTGTTAGCACGCGTCTACGAAGGCGAGGGTGATGCCGCCGCGAGCGCTCGTGAGCAAGCCCGATCCATCGAATTGAGCCGCGCTCAGCAAAGCACCAGTGGGATGAGCAGTACCATCGCCAGCCGCAGAACGCGTCGTTTCGTGGACAACAGCCCGTGACCTCGTATGGCCCGGTTATTCAAGCTGCAGCTCGATAGTAGTAGTTCAGCAGACCACCCAAACGTTCCCGACGCTGAACTTTCCCCGTCTTGCCTAGTAGGTGGTCCGGCTCGGGTTGAATCAAGTGGTTGTCCAGACCTTGGTGGTTGCGTTCGCTGTGATAATGCGCCACGAAATGTTGAACGGCCGTCCGCAACGAACTCTCTCCGAACAGGACCAGCCGCTCTAAGCACGATTCCTAGATGGTTCTTACAAACCGTTCCGCGTAGGCGTTCAGGTTGGGACTTCGCGGTGGTAGCTTCACCGATTGGACGCCGGCCATCTTGAGGGTGCTCAGGAATTCGTCCGTGAACAGCGGGTCTCGATCATGGATCAGATAGCGCTTCCTGGTGAGCAGGCCGTCGACAGAGTCTGTCAGATTCCGTGCAATCTGACTCATCCACAACCCGTTTGCGGCCGCTGAGATTCCAGCGATCTCCACTCGTCTAGTCGACAGCTCGATAAAGAACAATACGATGAATCGCTGCAATCCTTTGGTCGTCCAGACCTCGATAGTGAAGAAATCCGTAGCCGCAATCAATTCCCAGTGTTGCGTCAGAAATTCCTTCCAGGTCGTCTTGCGAGTTCGCTCCGGTGCCGGTTCGATGCCGTGCCTTGCCAAAATCGCAGCGATCGTGCTGCGAGCAAGCTTGTGTCCCAGATTGGATAAGGCGCCCTGAATCCGCCGATATCCCCAGCTCCGATTCTCTTCCGCCATTTGAACCACCAATTGCTCGATCTCAGCGATGGTGCGCGGACGACCGACTCCGCGCTTTCCGCTGCCATCGTATTTCTGTGCGATCAGACGCTGATGCCACCGCAACAAGGTCTCCGGAGTCACGATGGTGGCTACGTCCCGCAGAAGCTTCCGTCCCAATCCTTTGGCTTTGGCGGCCAGGCGACGCCGCTGGTCGTCGCTGAGACGCAAACGTCGTTCGCCCAACTGTTCGCGAAGAACACGATTCTCTTCACGCAAGTATTCGATTACCTGAAGCTGTCGTTGATTCATCCATCCAGCTAGAGCGATCAGGACAAACCGGAACGGATCGAGAGGCATCGGCATCTGGTCGCTTCATTATCGATAACACCAAGAACGGCCGCACAGCACCGCATTTTTCAGCAAGATTTAATTTTCGGTCCAGCGCCCTCGGTAGATGAGCCGATGAAAATGGCCGGCTTATTCATTCCAGTGTGCTCAGCTGAGAATATCCGATCGTTGCGCGCAGTTGCGAATGCAGGCGTTGCAAATCGCACTTCAACGTAAAACACGTCATTTAAGTAACCACCCCGGCCGCGCCCGTTGCCGCCCTGAACAGTTGGAGGGCTCGTCACTCCATTCCGCCTGTAAGTCTCGCTTCCGGAAAAGGGCACTTTAACAAAATTGGTACAAACGTTCAATATGCCAAACTACCCTGGGGCCAAACGTAAGATCGCCCATAGGTGGCAATCCGCATGGCGTTCCTCCGGATGCATTATGCGCAGATTCCGCTGTACTTCAACGGCACGATGGAAATCCGTCAGCAATCCCAGATTCGACAGTTCAGAGTTGGCAAATACGTCAGGGAAGCCGCCACAGTTAGTGAGCGCACTTATCGAACACTCACTATCAACTAGATCGTATCCAAGAAAGCGGAAATCTCCGAAGCATGGGCCGTCCGGAGGGGCCGTCGGATTGCGATACACACATAGCACATTTTTTCGTTCAATCGGCGCGACGCGTTTCATCAAGAAGTCAAAATCTGTGAAGAAGTGCAGCATGAAGTCTTCGTTCACTATGTGTGGCCAGTACTCGTCTTTAATCTCGCGGAGAAGGGGCGGGCATAGTAGCTCATCAAGCGACACCAACTCCTCAAGCTGCTTTAGGCCGGACCATTCGACATACTTGTCCCATCTTGGGCCGTCAATCGGTGTGAATGGTTCAGTCGCAATAAACCATGGCGTCATTTCAGATAGCTACTTCTCCTAATCGACCATCGACCCAGGCACGTCCTTCCACATTGTCACCGTAAGTCTCCCTGAATGTGATTCTGGAGCTCAGTATTTACCACGGCGATCCGGGAACATCAAGACACGCCCGGCGTGTCGCGCTTGAAGAGGCGGGCTACCGTAAAGTGGCTGTTGAACAGGGTCGAAAAACCCAGCCGACTCAGGCCGGGTTACAGCCTCAACATCTCCAATGTTCAAACGATCTTTCGCCCGCCTGCGCCATCATGCCAGTTTTTCATGCGGTTTCGCGGGTCGAAGGCCCATATCAACAGAATGACCACAACGGTTCGACGGCTTAGTAGTGGTTCCCTGCCCGGCAGCCGTGAACGCTCTTCCCTGTTCTGTTTTAAAACGACGCCCATCAACCCATTTGGTGGTAACGCTTTCCCAATCCCAATGAGGATTCGTCCGACATGGTCCTTCAAGAGCCGTGTTGTTTTATAGACTAATCCTCGTGGTCAGTGATTCCGCCTTGGCCTTGGCTTCCGCGCCGACCGATTCCAGCAGTTGCGGCAGCGGAATCTCGATCGACTCGATTAGCACATTCTCCGCCTGCAGCGCCGAGTAAGACAGAACGGTGTTCAGAATATCGAGCAGGTGCGTCGCGCAATCGCGCGAAGTCTTCACATACTCTCGCTGCTTGGAGTCGAGCAGCGTTCCGAGCAGCAAGTCCGGCATTCCCAAGGTTCCCGAAAGCGGCGTTTGGATTTCGTGACCCAAACTGGCGAGAAACTGACCCTCAGACGATCCACTTCCGCCCGGTTTACCAGTGGAGACCAGCTGAGGCCGGAAGCAGTAGTACCTGAGAATACGCCCAAACCTGAGAGCGTTATCAGAAGTGCTTCATCTTGATATTTATCGATACTGAAAATATAATCGGCCTCGTGCCGAAGATGGTGAGTTCCCCAAGCCCCGCCCCGGCCGCACACGCCGGAACGGTGTCATGGCCACTGCCGGTCACGCGTAGCCTTCGCCATGCGATCTTTGCCGGCGAATACGCCCCTGGCGACGCCATGATCGAACTCCCGCTCGCCAGAAAGTTCGGCGTCAGCCAGGCCGTGATCCGCGATTCGCTCTCCGAACTGGCCCATGCAGGCCTCCTCCGCCGCATTCCGAACAAGGGAAGTTTCGTCATGAGCATGACGCCGGTCGAAATCGGCGAGCATGTGCGCCTGAGACTGACGCTCGAAACCATGGCGTGGCTCGATGCGGCCGCCCGAGCCTCGGAGCCTGGCTTCGCGGAGTTGCGCAAGGGCCTCGACGCGATCCGTGCCGCCGTTGCCGCCTGCAACTACGAGGAGGTCGCACAAGCCGATCTCGATTTTCACCGCGCCATCTGGCGCATGGCAGGCGACTCGACCATGGCGCGCCTGCTGGACCTCGTCACCGTGCCCCTGCTCGCCTTCGTCAGTTTCCGCCGAAGCCAGCAGCGTGAGGATCTAACCCACGCGATCCCCGAGCATAAATTGATTCTCGCTTTGTTGCAGCGCGGCGATCCGGCCGAGATCGCGCAACGCTGCCGCACGATCATGGAACAATCCTACGGCGCTTATCTGCGGCCTGTTCCGGCAAAGCGCCTCGAACCTTCAACCCGCGCCAGATAAAGGAGGCACAGACTCATGCTCAGAAAAGTTGCCGCGGTGGTTCTGTTTGTATCCTGGGTCCACATCTCGTGGGCGCAAGGGACGGCGAGCATACATGGGACGGTGACGGACGCCACGGGAGCTTCGATTCCGGACGCCCGTATCACCGCAACACACTTGGGCAGCAACCTGGCGCGGACGGTCACTACGGACGAGACGGGGCACTACGTCGTCCCGCTGCTGCCCATCGGCGGCTACACGGTGCGTGTGGAGAAGACCGGGTTCCAAACCTCCTTGCAGCAGAACGTGCTCCTGCAAGTGAACACAGAGGTGCAGGTAGACGCGCGGTTGGAGGTCGGCGCCACCACCGAACAAGTGAGCGTGAGTTCGCAAGCCGCCCTCGTACAAACCAACTCTTCGGCACTCGTGCAGGTAGTCGATCAACAACGCGTAGCCGATCTTCCGCTCAACGGACGCAATGTTCTGCAATTGCTCACGCTGAACGCCGGCGTTTCCGACCGCAACGTTCCGGCGACGGTCCAGGGCGCGAATCTTGGCTTCGGAACCTACCAGGTGCGTGTTTCCATAAACGGCGCGCGGGGCATCAACGGAAACTTTCTGCTGGACAACGCGGATCACAATGAGGCGCAGACCAACCTGCCGCGCCCGTTTCCGAACGTGGACGCCGTACAGGAATTCAGTGTCCAGACTTCAAGCTTCGACGCACAATACGGCCGCGGCGTAGGCGGCGTCGTAAACGTCGTGACCAAGAGCGGCACCAACGAGTTCCATGGTTCGGCGTTCGAATTCTTCCGTAACTACAAGCTGAACGCCGCCAACTTCTTTAGCGGACGCGACGCACTGAAACGCAACCAGTTCGGCGGAGCGCTCGGCGGCCCGGTTGTCAAGGACAAGACTTTCTTCTTCGGCTCTTACCAGGGCACTCGCATCAGCAGCTCGACGCCGGGCGCCCTGCGTACCTCTCCGAGCGAAGCCATGAAGAACGGCAACTTTGCCGAGTGGCTACGCCCAAACGGCCAGGGCGCAATCCGCGATCCACTAGCCCCTACGCAGGTCTTTCCCGGCAACATCATTCCAGCTTCGCGAATCGATCCGGTGGCGGCGAAACTCATGACGATGTTCCCGTCGTCGACCGACACCACTTATCAGATCCGCTTCGGAACACCGGCTAGCATCACAGACGACAACCAGGTGATCGTGCGCGGCGACCACATGATCGGCCAGCGGCACCGCCTCTCCGGCCGCTACTTCTTCCTGCGCTTCGTTAACCCCGCCGTCATTCTGCCGACTAACATTCTTTACGCGCTCGATGGAACCGAGGGAAATGAGCATGCCACGTCGGTGAACCACACGTTCACAATCTCGCCGACCTGGGTGAACAGCTTCAACTTCTCCTTCAACACATCAGAACCCTGGCGAAGGACGGCTTCCGAGCCCGTCCTGACGCTCGAGGCGCTCGGTTCGCGGGTAAAGAATTCGCCGAGTGCCAATCATCTGAACATTTCTCCATCGGGCTGGTCCGGCATCGGCCTCGGAAACGTCGGCCTGTCCGTGACGCGCTCGCTGCACATTTCGAACTCGACCAGCTACGCCACGGGACGCCACAACATGCGCTTCGGCGGCGAGTTCCGGCGCTACCGGACCGGTTTCTCGTCCTATTTCCTCACCGGCGGGCAGGCGAACTTCACCGGGCAGTTGTTCAGCAACTCGGGCCTGCAGAACGCAGGTAACGCGTATGCCGAGTTTCTTATGGGGCAAGTGGCAAGCTGGCGGCAACTCTCCACTTCCCGGCTCGCGGCGATCAATCCCATCTACTCCCTCTTCATCCAGGACGACATCCGGCTCACGCCGAAACTGACCGTCAATCTTGGTTTGCGCTATGACCCGAAGCTCGGCCTGAGGGAAGGAAATAACCAGCACACCACGTTCATCGCCGGGCGGCAGTCGGCGAGCTTTCCGCGCGCTCCGCAGGGGCTCCTCTTCACCGGCGACGAAGGCGTCGGCGGCAAAGCGATTCCGAACGATTGGAACAATCTCGCTCCACGCATCGGATTCGCTTGGAACCTGATGACGAAGACCGTGCTGCGCGGCGCCTACGGTCTCTTCTACGACGAGTACATGGGCCTGTTCTACAACCGCACGATTCAGGGTCAGCCCTGGGTCGCCGACGCGACGCTCGTGGGTCCGCTCCCGCTCTCGGATCCCTACGGCGGCGGCGCGCTTATCGATCCGGACAATTACACAGCGGACCCGAATGGCGCTTTCCTCGATGGCGCGACATACGCTGTTCCAACGCGCGACATGCGCGCGGGCTACATGCAGAACTGGAACCTCGTGCTCGAACGTGAGCTACCCTCGGCCATCCTGTTCCGGGTTGCTTATGTGGGCTCGAAGGGAACGCATTTGCTGATGACGACCGACGTCAACGCCGGCATCTACCGCGCCGGAGCGACCGCGGCCAACCTGAACTCGCGCCGCACCTACGCGCGCATCGGCCCGCTGCAACTGGGCCAGTCGAACGGCAACTCGACCTACAACTCCATGCAAATCACCGTGCAGCGCCGGCTCGCCAGCGGCGTCAGCGTTCTCGCGAACTACACCTGGAGCAAGGCGATCGACTACGCTTCCTTCGGCTCCATCGAAGGCAACCAATCCGGACCTGATCCGTTCAACGTGCGCAACAACCGCGGTCCGGCCGATTTCGACTTGACCCACCGCGTGGTCATTTCCGGAATTTGGGAACTGCCAAAGCTCGAAAACTGGAATCCGGTGGCGAAATGGGTCCTGGGCGGATGGCAGCAGAACGCGATCATCAGCGCGCAGACCGGTCCGCCCCTCACGATTGTCAGTGGCGCCGATAATGACTTCAATGGTGTCGGCGGCGACTTCGCAGACTACCGCGGCGGCCTCTGGGAGCTCGGTTCGCGCTCGAAGGAAGACCAGATCCTCCGCTGGTTCGATACTTCGCAGTTCGCCGCAAACACCATCGGGACCATCGGCTCCGGGCGGCGCGGACAGATACGTGCTCCGGGCGACTGGAACATTGACTACTCCATCTTCAAGAACTTCAAGGTGATGGAATCGCACAAGCTGCAATTCCGCGCCGAGTTGTTCAACGCCCTCAATCACGCAAATCTCGGCCAGCCGAACGTCACCGTGAACAGTCCCACGTTCGGCCTAATCACCTCGGCCTCGGCCCCGCGCATCGTGCAGTTGGCGCTCAAGTACATCTTCTGAGGCTAAGATCGGAGAAACCATGACCACACGACGACAAGTGATAGCGATGGCCGCCGCCCCGGTCGCCACAATGGCACAAAGCGGCAAGAAGGTCCGGCTGGCGGTAGTGGGAGGCGGCTTCGGAACCTCTTTCTACTTCAACGAGCATCCGAACTGCGAGGTCACCGCCGTCACCGACCTCTATCCCGAACGCCGCACGAGACTCCGCGATACCTACCGTTGCGACAACGTCTATGAATCGCTCGAAGAGATGCTGAAGCGGCGGCAGGACCTCGATGCCGTCGCCATATTTTCGGACGTTCCCTCGCACGTCAAGCACGCAAAGATGTGCATGGAGCGCGGACTCCACGTGATTTCCGCCGTGCCCGCCTGCATCAGCCTCGAAGAGGCGGCCGAACTGCGCGCGGCAAAGGAGAAGACCGGTCTCCGCTACATGATGGCCGAGACCAGCTACTACCGCCAAGCCTCCATCCACGCCCGTGAGCTTTACCAGAACGGCGCGTTCGGACAAATCCTCTACAACGAGGTCGAGTACTATCACGACTTCAATTTCGAGGACCGCCTGAACAAGCGGCCCTCGCTCTATTTCAATCCGGATGGCTCGAACAGTTGGCGCCAGGCATGGCCCCCGATGCACTATCCGACGCACTCCATCGGTCTCGCTGTCGCGGTAACGAAAGAGCGCGTGACTTCCGTTTCCTGCCTGGGCCTCGGCGACCGCGAGAAGATGGCGCGCATTCCGAACAACCGCATGAAGAATCCCTTCTTCAATGAATTCGCTCTGATGGAGACGAGCGGCGGGCACGTGATCCGCCACAACGAGTGCCGCCAAATTTCATCGCAAGAGATGGAACGCGCGCAGTGGTTCGGCGAGAAAGGCACACTGTACATGGCGATCCCAGGTGTCATGGCGGATACTTGGCAGCCCCGCCACGGCAAGCCCGTTCCCGCAAACGTCCCTGATTACTGGAAGACAGATCGGCTTCCACCCGCGATGCGGCACCAAAGCGGCCACGGTGGCAGCCACACATTTCTCGCAGCCGAGTTCATCAACGCCATCCTCGAGAATCGCGAGCCAACGGTGAATGTGTACGAAGCTCTGGCGATGACAGCGCCGGGATTGGTCGCGCATCAATCGGCTCTTAAGAACGGCGAGCGCATGAAGGTGCCGAGTTTCGACCGTAGCGCGTAGCGCTTTCGTTTCGGTCCGTGCGACCGTTTGCCCGCCTCTCGTCCTTGACCGGGCCCGAGGTCTGAATAAGCGTTGCGAGAGCGGGTACATGCGATCCGTGTCAGGGAGCAAGGGGTGCGATCGAGCGTCTGGAGTTCTCTAAGCGGCAGATATAAGGCGACCTGACTCAGCAGCGAAGTGCCTGCGGACCACGACAATCAGGAATGCGCCGCAGAGGACTCCCGCGGCTGCAGAACCCGCCGTTAAAGCCGCGATACCCAACGTGTCTTTCCATAAGCCGGCGGCGAGGATCCCGGCGCCACCCGCAAGACCTCCAGCGAGGTTCAGGAAGCCAGCCGACAATCCGTAGTTCTGCCGAGCCACTACATCGTAGGCGCTCGCAAAGACGTTGGACATCATCAGTCCGGCAAACAGCCCGAAGCAGCAAGCCGACAGCACGGTCCCAGTTATGGATGAAGCGGAGAACGCCACGTACGAGAATGGAGCCGACAGGATCACGCCTGCTGACGCCACGTAGAACCTTCCCGCGGGAGTTCGCCGCGATACGTGATCCCCGAGAAAGCCACCGATGAGGACACCCGCTGCCGAACCTGCCTGCAGATACATCATGGACATCAACCCAGCCCGGGCCATGGAGAGTCCGAACCGTTCAAACATGTGATTGGCAAGCCAGGCGTATTGGATCCACAGCATAGTGCAAAACACGAAGAAGGCAACGACTAGAGCGATGTAGCAGCGGGATTGAAAGAGAGCAAGAGGCCGCGATGCCTCTGAACTGTTGCACGACCGATGCAGACGCGGCAGGCGTGCAAAAGCGGTCCCAAGGATAACTGCATAGCCCATGCCGGCTCCTGCAAGCCATGCGAAACCAACGCGCCAACCGAGCGTATCCGCGATCCACCCTCCGAACCATCCGCCGGCCGCAATACCAGCAATCTGTGCTGTCATATGCACGGCAAGCCCCCTGGATTTGCTGCTGGCAGGCAACACGCTACCGATGAGACTCAAGGCGGCGGGAACATACATCGACTCAGTTACTCCCATGGCCGCTCGCCACAAGAGAAACGTACTGAAGGAGGTGCTCGTGCCGGTACCGAGGGTACAAAGGCTCCATAGCACTAAACTGACGACGATCATGCGCTTCCGGCTGACCACATCGGCCAAACGGCCGCTGAAGGGCATGCAGAGAGAGTAGACCCATGTGAAGACAGTCCCTACGAGCCCGAGTTGAGCGCTGCTCAACCCAAACTCATCTTTCAGCGAAGGAAATATGGAGAAGACAACCTGCCGGTCGATGTAGTTCGTGAAGTAGGCGATCCACAATAGACCAACCACAGTCCAAGCGCGAAGAATTGAGGCAGAACCGACCTCAACCGGCGCTGGGCTTGCTGCGTTCAGATATGAACCTCCTCGCCCACGGCGAAGAGTGTATAACCTTTCTTTGTGACCGCCGGGAAGTGCATCATGAGGATCACGCCGTCGCGCGGAGCTTCGATGTCCATCGGCGGTGAGGTGTGGTCGTTGAAGTTATGCATCCGACCGATCAATTGGCCACTGCGCACGTCATCTCCTGGGTCAATCAGCGGCTCCCAGATCCCGTCGCAGGGAGCCGGGATATAACCGTCCAGCTTGGCCGCCTGTATGAAACGCGTGGGCCTCGTGCGGCTTGGATCGATTCTTACAACGGGTTCGTCCAGCAACCTGTAGTGCCTGAGAACGTTCTTGATCCCCTCGTAGGCATGCTCCGTACCGCGGCGATTCACGGCTTCACCGTAGCCGAACTCGCTTCCGATCGTGATCTTGCCTTCAGCCTCGGCTTCGTCGGTGAGTAGGCCGGAGGCCATCTCACTCGAGTAGATCATCACGTACGGCGTGTCGAACAGACGCGCCACTCGCGCCATCTCGCTTCTCTGTTGCGGGTCAGAGACAGGATGGAAAGATGCGACGTGCGGAAAAATACCTTCGTTGCCCCCGGAGTGTATGTCCAGGACGACTCGCACTTGAGGAAAAATGCGGGTCTTGACGAAGTTCGATATGCGATAGGAAATCGTTCCGCGAGGGTTGCCCGGGAAAGCACGGTTCATATTGACGCCGTCAAGCGGCGAAATGCGAGTGTTCGCGTTGCATGCGCTCTCGCTCAGTTGAGGGATGAGAATCACGCGACCGCTGAGACTGATGGGGTCAAGGTCACGGCAAAGTCGCTTGATGGCGACTGGCCCTTCCCACTCGTTGCCATGCGTCCCCCCGAAAGCGACGACGCCATTCGGATTTGGGCCTTTCTGGCCGTTGACCACGGTCAAGGGAACCAGGGAGTATCCCCAACTTCCATCCAAGGGAAAAGCGACCTGGTAATGATGCTTACCCGGACGATCCCAATCAATTTTTGCGGGATCGAAAATCACCTCCGGTCGAGCAAGCGCAGCCATCGTAGAATTATTCACGTCTCCTCCTCAAGCAATCAGCCAGGATGTCCAGCATTGGATCGTGCTACATCGGCGGGTCACGATTCTGAAGATGACTATTGTATCGTTTGCCTTCTGATTCAGCGGACCACAGGGTAATCTAGGATGGCCATGGTTCGAATCCTCGTCAACGAATGCAAGCAAGAGATTTCATCCTTCAATCCCGTTCTCAGCCACTATGATGACTTCGCTGTCCACTTTGGCGCTGACATCGTCGCTGTGAACCAAGGTGTTCAATCGGAGATGGGTGGCGCGCTCGCTGTTTTCGCCCGCCGTCCCGACGTTGCGGTGGTTCCGGGCTTCAGCGCGCGGGCTATAACTTCGACCGGTACGATGGCCGCTGCGGATTTCGACCGGATGGCCGCTGAGTTCCTGGATGCGGTCCGAAATGCTCGTGATATCGACGCAATCTATTACTCGCTGCATGGAGCTTTGGCGAGCGAGACAGAACTCGATCCGGAAGGTTATCTGCTTGCCGAAACACGCAAGATCGTTGGAGAGAGAATGCCCATCGTCATATCGATGGACCTGCATGGCATCCTGACGAATCGCATTCTGGAGCATGTTGACGCTTTGACGCTCTATCACACCTATCCTCATGTCGATTTCTATCAGACGGGGGAGCGTGCGGCGCGGCTACTGCTACGCATCATCGATGGCGACGTGAAGCCCGTTTCAGTCCGTGTGCGCATTCCTGCGCTGGTGCGTGGTTACGAACTAATCACGGATACGGGTATGTTCGGAGAATGCGTGCGCAAGACCATAGCCTTCGAGAATAACCCCGGCGGGCTTTCGGGCGGCATGTTCATTGGCAATCCTTTCACTGATGTTCCGGAGCTTTGCTCAAACGTGTATCTTTGTGCCGACAATGATCCGGAGCGGGCGGAACGGGAGGCAATTGCTATCGCCAGGCAGTTTTGGGAGATGCGGGAGCATTTGCAGCAGCCGCTGACCAGTTTGAAGGAGAGCGTGCAAGTCGCGATCGGGGCCAAGGGACGCGTGGTACTCGTGGATGCGGCGGATGCCACAAGCTCCGGCGCTTCGGGCGATAGCAACGCGATCCTTCGCGCGCTGGTGGAAGCCGGGTATGAGAAGACCGTGCTGATTCCGATTGTGGATCGCCCTGCGGTGGAAGAAGCTTTCAAAGCGGGCGTGGGGTCGACGATTCGGACAAGGATTGGCGGCAGCCTTGATCCGCGTTTCGCTCCGCTCGACATGGAACTCCGAGTACGCATGCTATCGGATGGGCATTTTCGCAACGAATCGCATGCCAGCTATTGGGATGGAGGACGTACGGCCGTTTTGCAGTCGGGTAACTACATGCTCGTAGCAACCAGCCGCCCAGTGAGTCTGTACGATAGGTCGCTGTTCTTGGCGCATGGGCAGGATCCCGCGGTGTTCGCAGCCACTGTGGTGAAGTCTCCGCATTGCCAGCCGCAGTTCTTCGCCGATGGAGCCGAGGCTCTCATAAATATCGATGCGCCGGGCTCCACCAGCGCCAATCTTAAGAGCCTGGGTCACAGAGTCTGCCCGCGGCCGATCTTCCCGCTCGACGAAGGTGTCACGTTCACGCCGAAGGCGCAGTACTTTTCGCGGATCAAGTGATTACTCGATTCAGGGCGAAACTGCGCCTGATCCTTCCTTGATTCGAATAAACCGATCGGCGGGAACGTCGCGAAGCCGGTCCACGACCCCGTTGGGCCAGCGTACTTCGATGAGATCGGCACGGGCCGACGCGCCTAGACCGAAGTGAACGCGGAGGTCGTTTTGAGAGAAGTGGCTTCCGCCGCTGCGGACTTCGTCTATCTGCCGGTGCTTTCCGGTGACACAGGCCACGCGCGCGCCAACGCCGCTGCGATTGGATTTCACGCCAACGGCCTGAATCCCGATCCAATGATTCTGCGGCTTCGACTCCAACTTCAGCACCGACGGAAGCGCGTTCATGTTGTTGACGACGATCTCAGTAGCGCCGTCGTTATCGAGATCGCCCAAAGCAACTCCGCGTCCGCTGCCCGGCTCGGTGATGGCTGCGCCTGCCGCCGCGGAAATATCGAGGAAGCGGCCATTGCCCACATTGCGATAGAGAATGCGTGGTTGGAGAAAGGATACGCCCCGGCTTGCTTTATCGATCTCGGGGTAGACATGACCATTGGCAACAAACAGATCGGGCCAGCCATCGTTGTCGAAATCGGCGAAGCCGCAGCCCCACCCGACCCACTTTTTGTTACGGCCGACACCCGCCGCTTCCGAATCCTCGACAAAAAAGCCATCACCGGACGCACGGTAGAGTGAGGCGCTTTCATCGGAGAAGTTCGTTTTGAAGATATCCAGCCAACCGTCTCTGTTGTAGTCTGCGGCCGCGATACCCATACCGGAGGTTTCCTTGCCGTCGGAGTTGTACGCGACTCCCGCAAATACTCCGATCTCCTCGAAGGTCCCGTCGTGTTTGTTGCGGAACAGGAGACTGGCATTGGTGTCGTTGGCTACATAGATGTCAGGCCAGCCATCGTTGTCAAAATCGCCGGTCAGCACACCCAAACCGAAATTGCCACGGACCGCGCCGACGCCCGAAGCATCAGAACGGTCAGAGAAAGTACCGTTGCCGTTATTGCGGTAAAGAAGGTTAGATTCACCTTTCAGGCCGCGAGGACCGCAGTTCACGGCCATTCCGAGGAATTGGCAAAAAGGTTCAGAGCCCGGCGGGCGCGCGGTGGCGAGATCAAAGTCGATGTAGTTGGCCACGAACAAGTCGAGGAGGCCATCGCGATCGTAGTCGAGGAAAGCGCATCCACTGCCCCAGCGCGTGCGGGACTGCTTCAAGCCCGCAGTCGCCGTGACGTCCTCAAATGAACCATCCTTGCGGTTGCGGTATATGACGTTGCTCCCCCAGTAAGTGATGAACAGGTCTACTGCCCCGTCGTTGTCATAGTCCCCGGCGCAAACTCCCTGGCCCCACCCGGAACGCCCGAGACCCGATTTGGCTGTGACGTCTTCGAACTTGCCGTTCTTCAAATTGCGATAAAGATGATTGATAGGTTTGCGACCAGGAGTAGGCTCATCGACGGTGCTTCCATTAACCAAGAAAATATCGGTCCAGCCGTCGCTGTCGTAGTCGATGAGCGCTACGCCGCTGCCTGTTGTCTCAAGAATATACTTCTTTTCTTTGGCGCCGCCGTAGATCATGGGCGTGGTGAGGCCGGAGGAACGCGCGGCGTCGAGGAAGCGGATTTCATATCCGGCCGTCGCGAGAAGAAGACAAGCGATGAATGGAAGAGCGGCTCGCATTTACGGCACCGGACTCGCCAGCGGCGATCCGCCTTTGAGCCGGTCACGGATGCTCGTGAGGCTCCGTTCCTTTTCAACTTTGAGCTTCTGAAAGTGGGCTTGCGCCTGGCGTGCTTCCGCTTGCCGTCCGAGGCTTCGCAAAGCGAGCATCTTTTGATAGAGCACCGCCTCATTCTGGGGGCCTAGCCGGTGCGCCTGTTCGAGATGATCGAGAGCCTTCTCGTACTGGCCGCCAGCGATCAGCGCGCGTGCCAGACCGAGTTGCGCGACGGCGTGTCCGGGTTGGAGTTCCACGGCGCGAGAGAAAAGCTTGTGCGCATCTTCGACACGCCCGGCCTTCAAGTCGAGTTCGCCGATTTCAATGTGCGAAGGGACATCGAACGGGTTGATTTCGAGTTCGGCGCGGAACTCGGCCATCGCGGCTTGTTCCCCTTGCGGTGTGGGATCGGCGCGCAGCAACATCTTGCCAAGCTTGTAATGAAAGGCCGGCATCCGAGGCTGCATTCCAATGATGGCGCGATATTCGCCTGCGGCTTCGCTGAATTTTTCCTGAGTCTCAAGGACCTCCGCCAGGATCTGATGCGCACGGTAAGAGTCGGCGGATTTGTCGAGAAGCCTTTGGACGGTGGCGTACCAGAGGTTGGCGTGAGCTTTGGATGCCAGATAGAGGATATCGGGATCGTCGGGCGTTAGACGCCGCATCTTGCCGATCACACCCAGCGCTTCTTCCTCTCCTCCTGTCGTGAACAGGCATTCGACGAGCCTCTGTCCGACTACCAGGCGCATCCTGACTTCCTGCTCATCTTCAAAGGCGCGGCGGAGGTGTGGAACGGCCTCGGCATAGCGCCCGCCGGATATGTAGACAAATGCCAAGAGGATTGGAACACGTGGCAGATCGGGATTCAGCTCGAGCGACTTCTCAAGAACCTGTGCGGATTCAATCAATTGTCCCGCGTCGCGATAGGCGATCCCTAGACGAGCTCGCGCCTCCGCGTCCCGAGGGTTCTCTTCCACCGCCTTTTTTCGGAGCTCAACCTCCCCGGCGGGTTGCTGTGCGAGCAAGACTCCAGCAGCCGCAGCAATCAGAAGGGCGAGGCGCACCCTAAAAGTATAGTTTCAAGGCGAACTGGATCTCACGGGGATCCGACGATGTCGACGAGATCCGGCCATACTGAGGCGTGCCGAGCGTCGCCCCCGGATTGGAGAAGATCGGACGGTTTAAGATGTTGAAAAATTCGGTCCGGAACTGGATACGTGACCGTTCGTTGATCGGGAAATCTTTGTAGGCCGCGAAGTCCCAACTGTGGATTCCCGGTCCGATCACGGTATGCCGGCCACCGGTTCCGAATCGGAAAGGCCCGTTCACGGGATCGGCTGGTCGATTTTCGCGGAATGCCGATGTGTCGAACCACATAGCTACTTGTTCGCCGCGCGGCCTGCCGGACGGTAAGCCGTTGGGATCGCCAATTGCATCCGGCCTCCGCTGACCGACGTCGACATTCGCGCCGTTGAAGGCCTGCGTCACCGTGAACGGACTTCCAGTTTGGAACGTCGTGATCCCGTTAACCTGCCAGTTGCCCAAAATATGAGAAAGAATGCCTTCATTCAGAAACGACTTTCCCTTTCCGAAGGGCAATTCGTAAACATAACTGAATACGAATCGATGCCGAATGTCCTGACCGGCCAAACCTTTTTCCACTTGCCGGTTGTAGGAATCCTGGAAGCCACCACCCCTGTCGGCTTCTCCAACAAAGGTGCCGCCTGTGTCATCGAGGGCCTTGCTCCAGGTGTATGCGCCGAGGAACGTCAATCCGTTAGAGAACGGACGCTGCACTTTGAACTGCCCGGAGTGATACGTGGAGTTGCCGTCGTATCCGGCGAGGTAAATCGTTCCCCAGTCCTGCCACCGCTGGCGAGAGCGTATAGCGCCTGGGCCGGGACGCGCCTGGTTGGGAGTCGACAGCGTTGCCAGATGTTGAGCCTTGTTGCCGACGTAAGCGGCGGAAACCAAAGTGCCGCGAAACGTACGTTCCAAGGTTAGATTCCAGGCTTGCAGGACCGCCGCTCTGTAGTCCGAGCTATTAGCGAAGATCTGAGCGGAAGCGGAGGATGCGCCAAGAGTAGGATTAAACCAATCGAAGGACCTGAAGTTTGTCGAGTCAAGCACGGTATTGGAGCTGCGGACGAATGGCGGGTTGACTGAAGACTCCACCCACTTGTCGCCAATGTCGCGTTGCATGAAGATGCCATAGCCGCCGCGTATCACGGAGCTTGACGTTCCGGGTAAACGATAGGCAAAACCGAAGCGCGGAGCGATATTGTTGTTATCGTTGCGCACCAAGGCGGGTGGCAGGCCAACGTCGCTGGACTGTACGAAGGGGATTCCAGTGAATAGCGTCTGCTGTTGACCACGATAGACGATCGCTTGTGCTCCGTCAGACACGACCAATTGCGGCGAAGCCCCGTTCGGTGGGAAATACAGGTTCGAGATGCTGCGATTGGAGGAAAGCGGGATGCCGACCCACTCATAGCGCAGACCCAGATTCAGAGTCAGGTTGGAGCTGACTTTCCAGTCGTCCTGGAAATAGGGCGAGAGAGAGGAATTGCGGACGAGCGGCGAGAACGGATCGGGGGATGAATTTACACTCGCAGGCAGCCCAAGCAAGAAGTCGCCCAGAGGGTAGCCGCTGAAACGGCCGTCGAAAGACCAGTTTCCGTTCGTACGGAATATCTCGTCGAAGTTGTCCTTGTGCCGCTTAATGTCCATTCCCCAGCGAAGACTGTGCTTGCCGGTCGACATCGTAAAGGCGGGTTGCCATTCGTAGATCTCGCTCTTCCATCCGCGGGGGCCATAGTGAACTTCGCCAAGGTTCGAAAAACCGGTGACGCTCCATACGGGGGCTCCCCAGGCGTCCGGGAGCGTCGCCATGCCGTTGATTTTGAGAATCTCGTTTGTGATGTCGTTGGTGAATGCAGTACTTTGCGGTTCGTTTTGCGTGAACCGCGAATATCCAACTGTGATGTCGAGGAGCATCGCGGGCGTTAAGGTTTTGGAGTAGTGCCCGCTGGCCGATTGGCCGCGATTCAACTGCGATACGAACCAGTTCGGATTAAGATTTGGGTTTTTGCGATTGCCGTCGTTGAATGCGTAGCGTCCGTAAATAAAGCTTCCATCCCCGAGTCTCTGGTCGCCGCGAACAATTACCTGGTCGCGGTTGAAACGGCGCGCGTCGTCGCGGAAGAAATTGAAGCCGGTGACGCTGGAGTTGGGAGCCGGTATCCACGGCCCGTTGCCGATGCCGGTCTGAAGAAAAGGCAGGAGAGTCGCGGGCATTCGGTTCTGAGGAATTCGATTGTCCGGAAAGGGCGCTCCGCTCAGTGGATCAATCAGCGGTACTCCCGGTCTGATTTGTGTGCGCAGGTCACCAGTCAGTTCCGTTGGAGTGGGATATGTACCTTGTTGCGGGATATTCTTCACCTCACGGAAGAACTCCGTGGCGACGAAGAAGAACGTCTTATCTCTGCCGTTGTAGAGCTTCGGGATGACTACCGGCCCGCCGATCGTCCCGCCGAACTGGTTACGCTTGAAGGGCGGCGCCCTTTCGTCTGCGAGAAGAAATTGTTGGCGTCAAACTTGTTATTTCGCAGGAACTCGTAGACGGAGCCACGCAGCTGGTTTGTGCCGGACTTCGTGACCAGATTCACTTGGGCGCCAGCCTCAGCTCCGAATGCCGCGGAGTAGTTGCTGGTGGTGACCTGAAATTCCTGAACCGCGTCGACGTTGGGAGAGAAGCTATTGCTGCCGTGTTGGTATTCCTTGATTGATGCGCCGTCCAGCAAGTAGACGTTGTAATCGCCCTTTTGTCCGTTGACACTGAAGCTCTGAGCTGTCGGGTCGATTTGGACCGCATCAAAGGTATTGCTGTTCTTGGAGCGGGTGGCTCCCGGCGCAAGCAGGTTCAACTGTAGGAAGTTACGCCCGTTTAGTGGAATGTCCGTGAGCAGCTTACCCTCGATTACCGTACCGACCTGCGAACTGGACTCCTGGATCAGCGGGGCGGCAGCCGTTACCGAAACGGATTCGGTAACCTGGCCAACTTCAAGTTGGATGTCAACCGTGGCGGTCTGACCGACGAAGAGCCTTACGTCGTTCAGGATGGCTTTCTTGAACCCGGGCCTCTCGGCGGACACATCGTATGTGCCGGGCGGCAAATCCGACATCGAATACTGGCCCGACTCATTTGCTATCGCCGAACGCGCGAATCCCGTGCCTTTGGAGAGCGCGTTCACCGTAACCGAAGGCACAACGGCTCCGGTGGAATCGACGACCGTACCCTTCATGCTGCTGCTACTGAGTTGCGCCGAGGCGCGCGGAATGTGGGCAAGCAGCACGAAAACAAGTACGGAGGGGACGGCGCGTCGAAATAGAGAAAGGGCGGGGGCGACTTTCAGATCGAGCATTGAAGCGTCTCCTTGGAGAAATACATCATCGATGATATATCATGATTGTCGAGTATGACCCCCGCAAAAACAGCATTTTCGCCTTCACCGGAGTCCACAGAAAGACCGTTGGCATCACAATTTGTAAAATGCATCACTCTTCGCCACCAGATCGCAGCTCGAATACGCCAAGCCATCCTGGAAGGTTCCGTGGAGCCAGGGGAGCGTTTGGTTGAGCGAACGCTTGGGACGGAAATGGGAGCCAGTGTTACTGCAGTCCGCGAGGCAATCATCCAGTTGGAAGCGGAAGGATTGATAACCAAACGAACGAATACGACCACGAATGTTTCTGTTTTGACGGATGAAGAGATTGCCCAAACGTTCGTGGTGCGACATGCGTTGGAAGGCGTTGCGATGATCGAAGCGGCCCGCCGCGCCAAGGCGGACGATGTGCGGCATCTAAGGGAGTTGTTTGGCAGGATGATGGAGGCTGCCCAAAAGAAGTTGTCCGGTTTGTACGTGCGTCACGACTTCGCCTTGCATGATGCTATCTGGGCCATTTCGGGCAACGAAGTTCTTAGAACTACACTGCGCCGCTTGGTCCTTCCCCTCTTTGGTCTGAGTTCGGTGCGCATCGTGGCACAGAAGAACTACAACCTCGTCGAAGATGCCGAGCTTCACACCGCTATTCTTGAAGCAATCGAGAGAAACGATCCTGACGCCGCCTCGGAAGCCTTTGACCGAGGTATCGCGGAGTGGCGGTCGCAAGTGGGAGCCGCGGCGTAAAGGTATGGAGTAGCTGTAGAGATGCGGTTTCGAGATGTTTTCAGAGGGGCCGTTCTCCTGATGATGCTGCTTAGTAGCACCGCATCGGGGCAGACCGCGGCTGATCCGGTTCATTTCTACACAAACCAGGTCAAGCCGCTGCTGACGGGCAAGTGCTATGCGTGCCACACGCAGACGGCCATGGGAGGCCTGCGGCTCGATTCGCGAGAGGCCCTTATGAAAGGGGGCAATTCCGGACCCGCGACGGCGCCCGGACCTGCGTCCAATAGCCTTTTGATGCAGGTGGTGACCCACACGCACGCCAAAATCAAGATGCCTCCTGGTGGACGGTTGAGCGCTGCTGAGATTGCTATTCTGCGGCAATGGGTGGAGTCGGGCGCGCACTATGAGGCACAACCCCCGGTAAGCGCGCCGGTTGATAAATCCGATGTCGCGTCGCCGCGGAACTTCTGGGCGTTTCAGCGCCCGGTGAAACATGATCCGCCGGACGTTCAGAATACCAAAGGGGTGCGCACACCCATCGATGCTTTTATTCTCGCGAAGTTGGACGCTAAGGGACTGAAGCCCGCGCCGCCTGCGGATCGCCGTGTTCTGCTTCGCCGGGTCACTCTCGATCTGACGGGTTTGCCGCCTACTCCTGCCGAATACAAGGCGTTTCGTGAGGACGAGTCGCCTGACGCCTTCGCCAAGGTTGTTGACCGGCTGCTCGCTACAGAACGCTATGGCGAGCGGTGGGGCCGGCATTGGCTGGATGTCGCCCGATATGCTGACGCGGATGGTTTGAGTCTTGCGCCTGAGCCGTTCGCAAACGCATGGCGATATCGAGACTGGGTGATCGCCGCGTTCAACAACGACATGGCCTACGATCAGTTTCTAAAGGCGCAGATCGCCGGCGATTTGTTGGACAAGCCCGGTGAACGAAAAATGACTCCCGGTCTTGGGTACCTTGCTCTGGGCCCCTGGTATTTCCGGATCGTGGAACCGCCGAAGGCCCGTGCCGACGAACTCCAGGATCGTATCGATGTTGTCGCGCGCGGGATGCTCGGCCTCACGGTCGCCTGCGCACGCTGCCATGATCATAAATACGATCCGATTCCGACGAAAGACTACTACGGGATCGGCGGAGTGCTGGCTTCGACGGAGTACAAGGAAGAACCATTAGCCGATCCCGAAACCGTAAAGAAGTATCACGAGGCCGAGAAGCGAATTGCCGATTTTGAACAGCAGATCAAGACATTGCTGAACGCCGAGCGCACAAGCTTCGGTGAGCGCATAGCCAAGGAATCCGGGCGATATCTTCTTGCTGCCTGGGGTCTGAAACGCAATAACAAGGATCTTGCCGACGGGGCTTGACGCAAAGATTTTGGAGCGGTGGGCTCGCTATCTCGACAAAACGCACGACCATCCTTTTTTGGGTTTTTGGCCTGATTTGGTCGCGAAGGGCAGTCAGGCAGAAGCTACGCGCGCCGCTGAAGCTTTTCAGCGGACGGTGGATACGGTGGTCCGCGAGTATCGTGAGATTAGCGAATACAACGAGCGGGTTATTGAAGAATCGAAGAAGTCGACGGACCCTTACGATATTTTTTGTAAGGGCTGTACGGCCGAAACACGCGCCCTTCCGCGCAACAAATATGTCTTTCGGGGCGATCTGTTCGATGCGAAGCGAAAGACGGATGGGGAGTCGCGCGATGCCGGTGTGCTTTACCTGGATGATGAGGAACTTGTCGCTTATCTGAGCTCCGACGTGCGCGGGCGCCTGGATCGGCTGAAGGCTGAACTCGCGGCTGCCAAGAAGGCGTTGCCGGAGAAGTATCCATTTCTGCACATCCTGACCGATGCCAAGGAGACGCGCGACATGCCCCTGCATCGGCGCGGCGATCCCTACAATCTTGGCGAACCTGTTCCACGTCATTTTCTTTCCGTGCTCGCCAATCCCGAGCCTGCGCCTTTGAAGACCGGGAGCGGCCGATTGGATCTCGCCAATCAAATTGCGAGTCCCGCGAATCCACTGACGGCCCGCGTGATGGTGAACCGTATCTGGCACCATCATTTTGGCGCTGGGCTAGTGCGCAGCTTGAGCAATTTAGGGGCTGCCGGCGACCGGCCGAGCCACCCGGAACTGCTGGACTATCTAGCGGTGCAGTTGGTCGAGAACGGCTGGTCCATCAAGAAGATCCATCGCGAAATTCTGCTCTCCTCGGTGTACGCGATGGATAGTCATGCGTCCGAGCAGGCCCTTGCCGCCGACCCCGAGAACCGCCTGCTATCGCGATTCAACCGGCGGCGAGTTGATGTCGAGACGTTGCGCGACTCGATGCTGTTCGTTTCCGGCGAATCTCCAACTCGAGATGGGCGGGCCGGCTGCGAAGTGGGAGAAGGGCTTTCGCAAGCGCACTGTGTATGGCGAAGTCAGCCGGTTTCGGCCCGAACGATTTCTAACGTTGTTCGATTTTCCCGACCCGTCGTTTCATGCGGAGAAACGGATTCCGACAAACACATCCGTCCAGCGTCTCTTCTTTCTGAACAGCGAGTTCATGAAAGACGAGTCGGCAAGTTTAGCAGCTCGCGTGCGCGCGGCGGCGGGCGAAGATACTGCCGCGCAGGTTCGCACGTTCTATGACTTGCTGTTCGGCCGGGCCCCGGAGCCTCGTGAAACCGAGGCCGCTATGCAGTTCCTGGAGCACCGTCCGGCTGATGCGGCTTTGCCGGAGTTTGCTCAAGTGCTGCTCAGTTCAAGCGAGTTCAGTTTTGTCGATTGATAGGCAGCATTATGGAACCTCTCTCTTCGTTTTCAAGGCGCCAACTGCTCAGCGGTCTTGGCGGCGGCTTCGGGCTGTTCGCTTTGCGTAGTGTGTGCGGCGCCGCTGAGAATCCGTTCACCCCCAAAGCAGCCACACTTCGCGCCCAAGGCAAAGCGAGTGATTTTTCTGTTCATGAACGGCGGCATGTCGCAGGTGGACACCTTCGATCCCAAGCCGATGCTCGCAAAGTACCACGGGCAGCCTGCGCCCGGCGGCAATCCGAAGACGGAGCGTAAAACGGGAAGCCTGATGCGTTCGCCATTTGCGTTTCGGCGCTGCGGTCAGAGCGGGATTGAGGTCAGCGAGATATTTCCCAAGATAGGCGATCGCATTGATGACATCTGCGTGATCCGGTCCATGTACACGGATATCCCAAATCATGAGCCATCGCTGCAGATGATGAATTGCGGCGAGAATCTGCAGAGCCGGCCATCCATGGGCTCGTGGCTGCTGTATGGGCTAGGCACGGAGAATCAGGATCTGCCCGGGTACGTCGTGATGTGTCCGGGAATGCCGGTGGTCGGATCGCCGCTTTGGAACTCGAGTTTTCTGCCTGCCGTCTACCAGGGCGTTCATATTCCGAACAATGTGAAAGACCCTCGTGAGATGATCCGGTATCTGCGCGACTCCGCGCGCGCGCCCGAGTCCAAACGTCCTCAGGTGGACTTATTGCAGCAGATGAACCGTTGGCATGCCGAACAGCGCGAGAAGGATTCACAACTCGAAGCCGCGATGCATTCGATGGAGGTCGCATTCCGGATGCAGACGGAAGCGCCTGAAGCGTTCGATATTTCGCGGGAGCCGGAGGCGATCCGCAACCGGTATGGCGATTCCGATTTCGGGCGCGGCTGTCTCCTCGCCAGGCGACTGGTGGAACGTGGGGTTCGGGTCGTGCAACTTTATTTCGGTAACGGCCAACCATGGGACAACCACGACGACATCATGATTCATCAGAAGTTGGCGAGCCAAGTCGACGACCCCGTTGCCGCATTGCTGGACGATCTGAAAGCAAGCGGGCTTTTTAAAGATACTCTCGTCATCTTTGGCGGCGAGTTCGGGCGTACGCCGGCGGTCGAGACCAGTTCGCGCGTGAAGGTGCAGAACGGCAGGGATCACAATCCGTTCGGATTTTCGATGTGGCTCGCGGGTGGGGGCATCAAAGGTGGCATAACATACGGCGCCACTGATGAGTTCGGCTTTAAAGCGGAGGACAATCGGGTTCACGTGCATGATCTGCACGCTACCGTGCTCCATCTGATGGGACTGGATCACACCCGGTTAACGTACACGTATAGTGGGCGCGACTTCCGGCTCACGGATGTTCATGGGAACTTGATTCGACCGATTTTGGCATAGGACAAAATCGACTAGCTTGCGCAAGCAGCGCTTTCCGAGGAGGTCAAAGATGTCTCGACGACTCATTTGGTTTCTTGGTTTGCTTTTCTTGACACCTGTTGCCTTACACGCACAAGGAAGTTCGGTTGGCACTATTACCGGATCGGTGCTCGACCCGAGCGGTTCCGCCATTCCCGGCGCGGCGGTGTCGATCCGAAACATCAATACGAACCAGACGCGGGAGACGCGAACCGGTGACGCGGGCCTTTACACCGTCACGAGCTTGCCTGTCGGTGACTATCAGCTAACGGCAACGGCGCCGGGCTTCCAGAGAGTGGAAGTCACGGAGATCAAGCTGGATGTGAATGCTACGTTGAGGGTCGACGTATCAATGACAGTCGGGCAAGTGACTGAGACAGTCGAAGTGGCTGCGCAAGCGCCTTTGCTGAACACCGAAAATGCGAGCACTGGTCAAGTCATCGAGGCGAAGAGAGTCACCGAGCTGCCTCTTAACGGGCGCGACTTCCAACAGCTCCAGCTACTAACTCCTGGAACCATATCAGGAACGAACTTTCAAACTGGGCAAGGTTTGAGCGGTGGCGCAAGTTCGCTGACAACCACCGGGACTATGAATGTCTCTAATGGTGGGAGGCCAGGACAACTGCTATTCACCATCGATGGCTCGAACGCATCGAATCAGAACGGGCGAGGCATAATCCTGACTCCATCCATTGATGAGATCCAAGAGTTCAAAACGGAAAGCTCGAACATGTCCGCCGAGTTCGGGTATGGCAGCAGCACGGTCAACGTGTCGATCAAGTCCGGTACCAATAGTCTGCACGGAGCGGGGTGGGAATTCTTGCGGAACGACGCAATGGATGCGCGGCTTTTCTTCGCAACGCGGAAGCCGCCGCTTCGACGCAGCCAGTTTGGCGCGAACGCGGGCGGTCCGGTATGGATACCGAAGCTGTACAACGGGCGAGACCGGACGTTCTGGTTCTTCAACTATGAGGGGCTGCGCCTGCGGCAGGGACAGAGTTTCGCACCGTCTGTACCGACTGCGCGCATGCGGACGGGAGATCTTTCAGAGCTTCCGAATATCATCTACGATCCTGCTACCACAGTGCCTGATCCGAACCGTCCAAACGGTTTCATCCGGCAGCCCTTTCCGGGGAATGTGATTCCCGCCGGACGCATCGATCCCATCGCGGGTTTCTTCATGAATCCCGATTGGATTCCGCTTCCACTGCAGCCGGGCATCGCTGCGAACCTGCGCCGCGAATTCAGCGTACCGAGTCATTACAACCAGGCGACGGTAAAGATTGATCACCGTTTTAGTGGAAGCGACAGCGTGAGTGGCCGTTTCTCGCTCAAACGAGCGGTGGAAGGAAGCTTCGGCAACTATCACGGTCTGAACCCGTATGACCCGGGCGCGAACCCGAAGCGGCCAAACGGGTATAACGGCGTGCTCAACTGGACTCACTTATTCAGCCCTACCACGCTGCTGGAAGCACGAGCTTCATACAGCCGCGCCAAAGTGCTCTTCGATACGCCTAACTTCGGCACAACGGATTATACGACGCAGTTGGGAATTCAGGGCTTTGGCCCTGGTGTGTCCGACGTGTACCCCAGCTATCCGGTGATGAACATCACCGGCTTCACAGGATTGCCCCAGGGTTTTCTGCTCAACTATACGTCTAACAATTTCGAATACACCGCCAACTTTACGATGATTCGTGGACGGCACACCTTCAAGATGGGTGAGACATATCGATCCTGGCAGCAGAACTTGACAACAAGCGGGCAAGGAAGCGGCACATTCAACTACACGGGATCGTACACGAACAACCCGGCTAACCTCACGAATACTGGAGCGGGTCTTGCGGATTTTCTTTTAGGAATTCCATTCTCGGCTAGCCGCTACGTTCCGCCCGGCTGGTATTATCAACGGCTGCGAAATAACTGGGCGTACTTTACCGATGACTGGAAGGTCTCGTCGCGACTCACTCTGAACCTGGGAATTCGGTATGAGTTGAACCTGCCGACAACAGAAAAACGAAGTCAGTTTGCCAGTTTCCTGCCTTCGGCTCGGAATGGCAGGGGCGCCATCCTAGTGCCGAATGCGGCGTCGGTGTCACCCCCTTATCTGCAGAGTTCAGTGGAACGGTCGTGGCCTTTTTACAGCCAGTTTTCTGTGTTTGCGAGCGACGTCGGAATCAGTGAAAAATATCTGCGGGTTATCGGCCACAATAATTGGGCTCCTCGCGCGGGGTTGGCTTACCGCTTGGCAAATAACACCGTGATCCGCGCAGGCTATGGTCTGTTCTGGGTGCAACTGGATGGTAACCGCGAGAGCGAGTTCGAGTCTGTTCCATTCCTAATCAGGGAGTCGGGTATCCTGAACGACCCGTTTATTCCAACACGGACTACACAGAATTTCCTTCCTGCTGGATCCTCTTTCAGCCAGTTCGCGACGTTGCTCGCTCACGATCCTGAGGCACGCGATTTCGGATACTCCCAGCAATGGAATTTTGCGATCCAGCGTCAACTACCGGGGCAATTTTCGGTTGACTTGGCATATGTGGGAACGAAGGGAACACGGCTTCAGAGCAGCCGAGGCATCAATGTGCCCCGAGAGGGTCCAGGCGCGGTGCAGCCCCGTCGTCCTTACCCGGATTTTGGAGTGATTACATGGAACGATCAGTCGGCGTCCTCCATCTACCACTCGATGCAGTTCAAGGTGGAACGCAGATTCTATAAAGGGCTTTCGCTACTGACTGCGTTCACATGGTCAAAGAGCGTCGACCAGGACTCAACGAACGGCGAGGGACTATACGATCCATACAACGGGAGACTGAATCGCGGAGTTTCGCTCTTCGATGTGCCCCGCGTGTTCACGACAGGTCTGGTATGGGAGTTGCCGTGGCTTCGAACGGCAAAAGGCGCGACTCGCGTGTTGCTCGGCGGCTGGACTCTCGGTTCGCTACTCACGTTACAGGACGGGTTCCCCTTTACGCCGACGTTCTCAGGAGATCCCTCCAACACCGGGACCGGCAGCCGGGCGGATGTTATCGCCGGCTGTGACTTCGGCGCAGGCGGCGGGACTCCGGAGCGATGGTTCAACACTTCGTGCTTTGTTGCTCCCCCTGGTGCGCCGACGTTCCGGCGCGGAAATGCGGGACGTAACATATTGCGTGGGGACGGGTATCAGAACGTGGACCTCTCACTCTATAAGGAATTTCTCTTCGCCGAACAGCGGAAGTTCCAACTGCGCTTTGAGGGGTTCAACGCGTTTAACTTGCACTCGTTCACCATCCCGACCGCTACGGTGAACGATCCGAACTTCGGGCGGGTCTTCGGGTCATCTCCGGCCCGGGTGATGCAAGTAGCCGCCAAGATTGTCTTCTAGACTATGGCTCGATGGCAGCACGTGTTGTGGTGGGTCGCGGCGACAGCCGCGTTGTACGGCGCGACTGGCTCGCCAGAAGAATTGCAGGCTTATCGCAAACTTGACGAGACACAACGAATTCGGCCGCGAGACGGAGCCGCTACGAAGGCATGGCTGGATGAGGCTGCGCGGCTGGCGACTTTAGCAGCCGATCATATCGAGCAACGTCGGTACGCCGAAGCGGTCAAGCTGCTGCGGGCAACGGAACGTCCGCTATCGCACGCGCCATCGTGGAACAATCTTCGGGGTTATGCGGAGTTCAAGGCAGGCAACCCGAAGACTGCCCTTCATTACCTTCAGCGGGCGCTCCAACTCGATCCTCAAAATGAAGATTACCTGCTGGATATCGGCGAGTTTCTCGGTCACCATCGAGCGCATGATGAGGCGGTACGTGTCTTCGAAGTTGCCGCCCGGCGCATGCCTCAATCGCCGCGAGTTACGGTTGGTCTGGCAGTATCCTATATTCTCCAGAACCGCAGCGACGAAGCCCAGCGGCTGTTAGAAGGTTTGATAGCGGCCCATCCTCGATTCGAGCCGGCCTACAAGGCGTTGGGTGAGTGTTATGAAGGTTCGAAGAACGCCAAAGGTCTGGTAGACCTAGGGAGGGCGCTGCAACAGGTCAATCCAAAGAATCCACTGGGGTGGTATCTCGAGGGGGCCGGTTATTTGCAGGAAGGTCGACTTGAGTCGTCGCCACTGGACATTGCGGTGAATGCACTGCGCCGAGCGCTGTATTTAGATCCTTCAAACGTGCGCGCGCGTTTTCTGCTGGCCAGAGCGCTGCAGGAGACTGGCGCCGAGGACCTCGCTATTGCGGAGTTGAAGCGAATGTTAGCGATGGACCCGGATCACGAACGAGGCCACTATGTGCTCGCGCGACTCTATCAGAAAAAAGGCGATACTGAAGCTGCCAGGCTGGAGTTCGAGAAGCACAAAATCATCAAAGTACGCGATCAGAAAATGCAATATCGCCGCCTGTTGATTTCGATTCGAGGAGAAGGCGGATCTTAGCGCCCATGAGACTCTCACGTTCAGTAGTTTTGGCGTTGTTCTGCGGAGCTCCCATAATGATGGGCGCCGAAAGACCTGAGTTTGCGCGTGACGTCAGGCCCATTCTCGAGCGGCATTGCGACGGATGTCACAGCGGCTCCTCGGCGCAGGCATCGCTGGACGTGCGGTCTCGCGCGTCGTTGATGAAGGGCGGTGTGTCCGGGGCAGCGATCGTCGCGGGATCGGCAGAACGCAGCCTGCTCTATCGGCGGGTGTCGAGCGGACAAATGCCTCCGGCGAGTTCACTGGCTAAAGAATTTGTGAACACTCTGCGCGCGTGGATTGATTCGGGAGCTCGGGCGAAGGAGGACGCGGATGAGCTTCCGAATGCGACAGACGGGAAGCATTGGGCCTTCCAGCCGCCAGTTCGACCCGCCCTGCCTAGACCGCGTGCAAACCGGCGGGTACGGAATCCGATCGACGCCATCGTTCTGGCGCAGCTTGAAAAACGCGGCTTATCGCTGTCTCAGGATGCCGCCGCCGTGACGCTGATTCGGCGCGTGACATACGATCTGACCGGCCTGCCCCCCACACCGGATAAGGTGGATCGCTTCCTCGCAAACAGATCCGCGGCTGCCTACGAGCAGTATGTGGATGAGTTGCTCGCCAGCCCGCGATATGGAGAACGATGGGCGCGGCACTGGCTGGATACGGCGGGTTACGCGGATTCGGAAGGCGTATTGGCAGCGGATGTCATCCGCACAAATGCCTGGCGCTATCGTGATTATGTAATCCGGTCGTTGAACAGCGACAAGCCTTATGACGAATTTGTTCGCGAACAACTGGCTGGCGATGAAATCTCTGAATACTACAAGTACGACGGGTATCCATCCCGTGTGGCTGAGTCACTCATCGCTACGGGTTTCCTGCGTACAGCCGTCGACGCGACGAGAGAAGACTTCCTACCCAAGGACTTCGCGGAATATCAGTGGCGGACTCTGTTCGATACAGAGCAAATCGTCGTCTCGTCGCTCTTAGGTCTGACAATTCATTGCGCTCGCTGTCACGATCACAAATACGAGCCGTTAACTCAGCGGGACTACTATTCGATGCAGGCGATTTTCGCGGGTGCCCTTCGCCCGGCCGGCAAAGTGCTTCCGAGCTATAAACGGATCGTCGTGGAGGCGCCGGCGGTTGAGCAGAAGACCGCCGAAAAAACCAACGGGCCACTCGACGGAATTACCAAAGCGCTAAAGCAGTTGCAGGAGAGTCGGAAGGCGCACTATCGCAACCTTCATCCTAAGGGAGAAATGGCGACGGAGGAAGATCTGCGGAAGACATTCGCGGAGTACGCCAGGAAATCAGACGATGCTGCTGCAGAGCTGAAGGAAGTGGAAGTCAGGAAGATCCAACTGCCATTGATCCGGGCGCTATACGATCAGGACGCAGATCCGCCGGTAACCCATATTCTGCAGCGAGGCGACCCATTGAAGCCGGGTGAACCGGTCGAGCCGGGCGTCCCCGGCGTTCTGGAGAATGCCGGTCAGCCGTTCCGCATTCCGGCGGCGAGTCACGGAGCCAAAACTACGGGGCGCAGAAAGGCATTCGCCGAGTGGATCACGCGGCCGGATCATCCGTTGACTGCCAGAGTTTTTGTAAACCGTGTGTGGGCGTCATACTTCGGTTCCGGAATCGTACCTACCCTCGACAACTTCGGGAAATCTGGCGCGGCACCGAGCAATCCGGAGCTCCTTGACTGGCTCGCAGCTGAGTTTATGAGCAGCGGGTGGAAGATCAAGTCACTGCATCGGCTGATTGTTACGTCAAGCGTGTACCGTCAAGCTTCAACCGCACGGCCAGAGGGGCTCGCAAAGGATCCCGAAAACCAGTGGTTGTGGCGCATGACGCCGCGCAGACTCGACGCCGAGGCGGTGCGTGATGCGGTGCTGGCCGTGGCCGGCACTCTGGATACCACGATGTACGGCGAGCCCGTCTCGACGGAAACGAAGAAATCGGGGGAGGTGTCGCCTGCAGGAGAGAGCAACTCTGGCCGGCGGTCAATTTACCAGATCGTGCGCAGGTCAGCGCCGCAGAATTTCCTGAATGCCTTCGATGCGCCGGTGATGGAAATTAACTGTGTTCGGCGCGTGCGCTCCACCTCGGCTACTCAGGCGCTGGCGCTGATGAACGGAGACTTCATCACTGCGCAAGCGGCGCATTTCGCGAAGCGGCTTCTCGAGAGGACCCCGTCCGAAGCAAATGGCGCGTACACTGCAAAGGCGCGCTACGCATTTCGACTGGCGTTCGGAAGAGAGCCGACGGCAGATGAAGTCGACGTGTCGGCCTCTTTTCTGGACCGTCAACGGAAGCACTACTCCGACTCGAGTTCGACAGAGCAACTGCTGCGGGCGCTTAGTGATCTGTGCCAGTCGCTGATGAGCGCCAACGAATTTATTTACCTGGACTGAGCGAGGTTGCCATGAATGAGCCCCATGTGATGAAGACTCCCATTCGGCAGTTGCTGTCGCGTCGCGATGTGTTATCGCGGCTCAGCGTCGGCCTTCCAGGGCTGGCGCTGGCATCGTTGCTGCCGCCGTTGGCCGGCGCTGAAGGCTCGGGGTCTGCGCGCTATAACGTGTTGCCTAAGCAGCCTCACTTTGCGCCGCGAGCCAAGCGAGTATTGCTGCTGTTTCAGAACGGTGGACCGAGCCAAATGGATTTGTTCGATCCCAAGCCGGAGTTGCAGCGCCGCGAGGGGCAAACTCCTGGCGAGGGTTTCGTCAACACAGTTGATCCAAAGAAGACCGGCGCATGGCTCGGCAGTCCGTTCCACTTTAAAGCGTCCGGGCAGTCCGGAATGATGCTTTCTGAACTGCTTCCCGGACTGGCGCAGCACGCGGACGACATTACGCTAATCCGGTCCATGGTAAGCGAGCATTCCAATCACGAGCAGGCGATCTGGTATTTCAACACCGGAACAACGATGCCCGGCCGGCCCTCAATGGGGTCGTGGATCACTTATGCGCTCGGGTCGGAGACACAAGATCTGCCCGCGTTTGTCGCGATCCTGAACCCCACAGGACTACCGGTGGATGGTGTTCGCAACTTTTCGAACGGTTGGCTGCCGCCGGTGTACCAGGGGTTCGCCATGAGAGCGGAAGGGACACCTGTGCTCGACTTGAAACCGGTAGGCCCGACTCAGGCAGCCGAAGGACGTTTGAATCTACTCCGAGATCTCAATAGGCGGCACTTCAGTGCGCGCACGGATCAACTCGAACTGGAAGCGCGGATTGCAAGCTTTGAGCTTGCGGCCAAAATGCAATTGGCTGCAAGCGAGGCGCTAGACCTGTCGCGGGAACCTAAACACGTTCATGCAGCCTATGGCACCGAGGATGCCGAGGCTGGGATCCACGCGCGGCAGTTGCTGCTGGCGCGCCGCCTCTTGGAGCGGGGGGTTCGCTTCGTGCAAGTGCTGCACAACGGCCAACCCTGGGATACACACAAGAATAACAATTCGGGCAATCAGGACATCTGTCGGAAGACGGATGGACCAACTGCCGCGCTATTGACAGATCTAAAGCAGCGCGGATTGTTGAAGGACACGTTAGTGATCTGGGGCGGTGAGTTCGGAAGGACTCCAATGGCCGAGGGAAAGGATGGGCGGGACCATCATAAGTTCGGTTTCAGTTTATGGCTCGCCGGCGGCGGCGTCAAACCTGGATTCACATATGGGTCGACAGACGAATTCGGTTATCACGCAGCAGAGGACCCAGTACGTATGGCGGACTTTCACGCCACGATTCTGCACTTACTCGGAGTCGACTACAATCGGCTTTCCTATAAGCACGACACCAGAGAAGAAAAACTCACTGACGTTCACCAGGCAAAGGTCGTCAGTGAGATTTTGACCTGACGGCCTGGGTCGAGCACGAAGATCGCTCTGCAGGCCGGCCGGGATTTGACCATACCGCCACGGCGGCGCGGCCCGGTCCGGCCAGTAGCGAGTGTGGTTCTCGCAAACTGTGCAGCGCCGCGTTCAGGGGCGACATTCACCGGTTTCGGAGATTACGGGTCGGTGTACATCGGCTTGGAAGAGTCGAATGTGGGTCGGCGGACGGGCTGTCTTTCACTACGTTGGTGATGGCCTCGCGGATAATGGCCGGTCGGTGGACCTCGTCCCGAGAGGTGGATGATCAAGATTGCCGGTTTTATGCTGCGCGCCGTTCGTAACGATGATAGAGGCCGCCGAGCACGGGAATGGATACGATCCGGCCGGACTTCGGCGGTTGGATCGGCCGCGGCTCTGGGCTGTCTTTCTCCAGCGCTAAGTGCGTGCGATTCTGATGGTAATACTTCAGGAACTTTTCAAGGTGCCGCTGCAGGCTTTGCTCGTTGAAGACGATCATGTGATCCAGACATTCGCGGCGGATCGTACCGATGACACGTTCGATGTACGCTCGCTGCCACGGTGACCGCGGCGCCGACAGCACTTGTTTAATGCCCATGGCTTTCACCTGCTCCACGAAGGCCTGGCCGAAGATCCGATCGCGATCCCGCAACAGATAGCGCGGCGCGCTATCCCAGGGAAACGCCTCGCGGAGTTGCTGCGCAGTCCACTCCGCCGTCGGATGGGCGGTCACAGCCAAGTGCACGATGCGACGGCGCTCATGCGCCAGGACCAGAAACACGTATAGGATCTGGAACCGGATCGTTGGCACGGGTAGAGTCGAGGATGGGCGCGAGCGCTGACGCAAAGCGCCGCCCCGTTTCCCATCCCCGCTCATCAAACCGGACATGCGGATTTCCCGCATCCGGCTTTCCGACTGGATTTCACCGCCAGACTCACGAACGAGACTCCATCCGGACACGACGCAGTTGGACAACACCCAACCTACCGTAGACCGCATCCCTTGAAAAGCAAGTAGTAGTGCCACGCGAGCGCACTTGATGGCATCTCCGGAGGTAATGGCGTACGCTTCATAGACGTAGTAGTCAACCGCCCGATACGCTGTGGCTGTCGTGCCGTAGCTGAAGTACGCGCACCAACCCCTCAGAATCTGATTGAGTCGATCTCGCACCTCCGACCACGCCTCCACGTTGTTGGGTACCAGAAGGTCTCCCACTTTCTGCTTGATACGCGCTACGCTCTTCTTGGACGGACTCGCACCCAGATACCAGCGGCCATGCTTTTCGAAGCAGTGTGGACCGAACGTATATCCCAGAAAGTCAAAGCTCTCCTTGCGCGCTTGTTTGATGCTGGTCTTCGCCTCATTCAGGGTGAGACCCAATCGCGTGACCACCCTACGTGTCCAATCCAGCGCCTGTGCCGCTTTCCCGCGACTCAGAATCACGAAATCGTCGGCGTAGGAGACCACACGGGCTTGGAATTGCTCTCCCCGTTTGGTGTTCCGCCAGCCCTTCAACAGACGGTTCATGTACAAGTTGGCGAGCAACGGGCTGACTACTCCCCGAACGCAAAAGGTAACCTGACGGAATCGACGCTCCCGACAAGCCTGATGAGGGGTTCGGCATACCGTTCGATTCCGGGTCAGACGGAATTGCAAATGAATGACGGATCGTAATCGTCTCGGCGTCGACCAATATCTCTTTCACCAATAATCTTAGGATCTGTTGGCGCTCTCGGATATCCAAGGTCTCAGCTCGTGCCCGCAGCCTCGATCGAAACGTTGCCAGAGTTTCGGCCAGTTGCAGGTACTTGGCTTGATCCAACGTAGCCATCTCGAGCGATTGTAGTTCTGATTCGACAGCCTGTGCTTGCTTCCGGAGCTCCGGCATTCGATGGCGCCATTGCGGAAGCGTCACCAGCCCTTCCTGATAAGCGCTGATGAGCCGATCGCTGCATTTTTCCAATCGAGCCTGCTCCCGGCGCAATGCCTCCTCACGTTTCCGCAGTGGATCCGCATTCTGTGCGGCTTGCTGGCGTCGATCGATTTCACCTTGAACCAGCATCGGATCCTCCAGTAAACGAATAATCTCTTTCCATACGAACTCGTCCAGAGCATCTTGTCGAATCGGACGGTTGGTACATACAGGCCCTTTCAGTCGACGGTAGCCGTCCGATCCGATGCAGCGGTAATAATGCAGTTGTCGCTTCGAGGTCCACGTCGATGCCCGGTATAAACCGTAGCCGCATTGCTGGCACACCAGCATTCCTTGCAGCAGTGTCGGCTCGATCGTACGCCGAGGTGAGTGGTGTTTATTTTTCTCCAGCTGCTCTTGGGCCAGAGCAAATGTCTCTTCACTCACCAACGCCGGCACCGGCACTTCAATCCAGTCTTCGCGTGGCCGCTCATGGCTTGCGCTGTTGCGACTCGGCATTCCTTGGCGCTGGCGCAGTGGCCGGGTGATTCGCTGTCGTGGTCTCAGTTCTGTTTTGCCATAACAGGCCCTTCCCTGATATGCAGGATTGCGCAGCAGGCCCCACACCGTGGACCGCTCCCAACGCGTGGTCGCGGTTCGTGTCGGTATCTGACGTTCATTCAGCATACGGGCAATGGCGTTAATGCTGAGCCCCTGTTGCGTGTACGATTCAAATACCATCCGCACTACGGCGGCCTCGCTCTCGACCACCTCATAATAGGCTGCCGAGTCGTCCGTCTTGCGCATATAGCGATATCCATAAGGAGCCCCGGAAAGCACGTTCACCACGCCCTCATGCGCTTTATGACGTTTCCCGCGTCGGCTGCGCTCGACGATCTGAGCACGTTCGTACTCGGCGATCATTCCCTGAAACTGCACCAAGAGTTGATCCTCCGGGCTGGTTCCGGCTGGCGCTTTCAGGAATACCAGTTCCACCCCGCAACGCGATAGCTCCTCAGCCAGCAAGACCTGATAGGCATACTTCCGGCTTAACCGGTCCGGCGAATACACCAGCGCCGCACGGATCTCGCCTTCCGCCGCCAGGTCGCGCAGAGCTTCCAGACCGGGTCGCACCAGATTGGCGCCACTGTAGCCTTCATCTTGGAAGACCCACTCCGCCGGCACGGTATAGCCGTTCGCTTCGGCGTACTCGATCAGAGCCGCCGTCTGGCTCGCAATCGTGTGGTTCTCTTTCTGCCGATCGGAAGACACTCGAGCATAAATCGCCGCGGGTTTGTTCATCATTTATCTCCGAATGAGGATGGAATGATTCAGCGGATGTTCCTGCAATCGCCCGTCGCCGGTCGGGTACCAGCAGTTGATAAGCCTGAGCCAGTTTGTCAGCCGATAGGCGATCAAATCGATATTCCAGCCGAAGCACCCGTGCCGCGATTGGCCTCGGCTCAGCCACGACCTCCCCCTCGTGGCAGGAACGCCAATAGCGCTCGGCTCACGACTTCGCTGATTGAGATTTTCTTGACAGATGCGTACAACCGCACGCTCTGAATCAAGTTGTGTGGCAGCTTGACTGTGAAGGCCAGCTTGGACTCGCTTACTGGGACCGGCTCTTTCAGCCTTTCTGCTTGCTGCAGGTATCGATAGGCTTGTCGAGGAGAAATGGAACAGTCTCGCGCTAACCGCTCGACGGCCTCGGGCAGTTGATCGATCTGCCGCAGTAGGACGCGAGCACGGTTCAGCCGCTCGGCTTTCTGCGCCTCGCTGGCGCGGCCCATATGTCATAACAGTACAACCGTATATGACACGAGTCAAGCAGAAACTCATCGATACCTCAACAGCCGCTCGAATGAGAAGTTACCTTTTGCGTTCAGGGAGTAATCACTCCACCTTGCGGTGTCCCGCAGTGGTGGTCTTGCCCGCCTGTCAACCGACGTTTCCCGTTCTCGTCCTGCTCCTCGACCGGAACCGTAAGCCACATCTTGATCAGACGCAGCACGTTCCCATCAACGATTCGCCGGGCGACACACTGTATCAGTTCACAGTGTGGAATGGTGTCGAAGTATTTGGACAGATCAGCGTCAACTACATCTGTATAGCCTTCCACTCTTCGGATAGCGTCGTTCGCACTCCGTTTCGGTCGGTAGCCGTAGGTATTAGGTTCCAACTCCGCCTCAAAGATCGGCTCGATTACCAGCTTAGCGGCGGTCTGCACGACTCGATCCCTTATACAAGGGACGGTCATTGCGAACTGCACTCCAGCCCAGTTCGCCTTTGGGATGGGCCGAAATCCGGCATCCTTTTCATCCGCAACGCGGCCGACGCTTTGAAGTACTCAAGAAACGACGCATAGCCGGAGTCGACACTCTAATCCTCCGCGAGTTGGAGCGCGGCAGTTTCAGTGTTGCGCGCGAATGGACCGACTGGGCAGATCCGTCTCCGTACGATCCGCTTCGTTTGCCGCCGCCGCGGCTTGACGCTGACGCGCTTTTCGAGTTGGTCACCTTAGTGGAGCAACTGAGCAGGCCCGAACAAGAAGGTTGAAATATGTATTTGCCTAGATTACACTCAGACCAGTTATACACGTGGTCTGATAAGGATGAGAACCCAATCCACTGCCGCATTGCGAAAGCGCCGCAACGCTCTCCTGCGTCAACTGCCCCCGCTCCAAGCGATCCTGCGAGGCTCCCTCATCGAGCGTTACAAGCGGTGCGGCAAGCCGGGATGCAAATGCGCGAACGGTCCCGGTCATGGCCCCAAGTATTATCTTTCGGTGAGCTACCCGGGCTTGCGGCCACAAATGGATTACGTGCCGCAGGAGTCTTACGCCCAGACGGCAGAGTTTCTCGCCAACTACCACCGAGCCCGCGAGATCTTAGAGGCGATCTGCGAGATCAACCGCGAATTGCTGCGTCGCCGAGAGGCGCTCTGAGGGATGGCCGTGAGCGAAACGCATTCCTCGCTAACGGCACTCATCGATGTGGAATTGGGTGGCGTGCTTCTCGCCAATATGCTCGAAGGCTGGTTGCAAGGCAACCCCAACTTTTCGGCAACTGCGGAGGCAATCGATGAACCCCAAGATTCGAGATCATCACCGGAGCCGGCCTGCCTACATTTACCTACGCCAGTCGACGCCTGGTCAGGTACGCCATCATCAGGAGAGTACGGAGCGCCAGTATGCACTGCGAGAGAAAGCGCTGGAACTGGGTTGGAGCGAATCCCTGATCCGCATACTCGACCGGGATCTGGGCAAGACGGGCACCGAAATGGCGGGGCGGGAGGACTTCAAGACTTTGGTGGCGGATGTTTCGATGGGTCAAGTAGGTGCGGTGGTTGCATTGGAAGTCTCGCGGTTGGCACGCTCGAACCTGGATTGGCATCGGCTGCTAGAGTTGTGTGCGCTCACTACAACCCTGGTGATCGACGAAGATGGTTGCTACGATCCAGCGGACTTCAACGACGGATTGTTGCTCGGGTTGAAGGGCACAATGGCCCAGGCCGAGCTCCATTTCTTGCACGCGCGCCTCCAGGGAGGCAAACTCAACAAAGCCAAGAAAGGTGAATTGCGTTTCCCGTTGCCGGTCGGTTTTTGCTATGACCAGGAAAGCCGGATCATCTTTGACCCGGACGAAGAAGTGCGGGGCGCGGTGGGCCTGGTGTTTCGTCTTTTTCGCGAAACCGGCACCGCCTTCGCAGTGATGCAACGATTCGCGGAAAGCGCATTACGCTTTCCCAAGCGGTCCTATGGTGGGGCTTGGGATGGCAAGATTATATGGGGTCGCCTGACGCATAGCCGTGTGCTGAGCATGCTCAAGAACCCATCGTATGCAGGAACATATGTCTTTGGTCGTTATCGATATCGTCGGGAGATCAGCGCAGAGGGCGCGGTTCATAAACGAATCCGCGCGGTAGCCATGGCGGACTGGCGCGTCAGTCTGCAAGAGCACCACGAAGGCTACATCACTTTGGAAGAATTCTTTAAAAACCAGGAGCGTTTAGAGAAAAATCGCACCAACGGTGAGGACACGCTACTGGCCGGCCCCGCGCGCGAGGGCTTAGCTTTATTACAAGGGCTGCTGTTGTGCGGCACTTGTGGCCACGCTCTTACGGTGCGCTATACCGGCAATGGCGGCATTTATCCCTGCTATCTCTGCAACCGGCTACGTCGCGATGGTCTGGCCAAAAAAGACTGCATGAGCTTCCGTTGTGATCTGCTCGATGCCGCCATCGCGGAAGAAGTGCTGAAGGCATTGCAGCCAGCCGAGATCCAACTCGCTTTGGCAGCGCTGCAGGAATTGGAGTCGCGCGATCGAACCATCTCGCGCCAATGGCAGATGCGGCTCGAACATGCCGAGTATGAAGCCGCGCTCGCCGAGCGGCGTTATCAAGAGGTCGATCCTTCCCAACGTCTGGTGGCGGGCACACTGGAGCGGCGCTGGAACGATGCGCTGCTGCAATTAGAGGACCTCAAAAAACAAGCTGCGGAATTTCAGCGTCAAAAAGCCCGGGTAATCACTGACGAACAAAGGGCCAAAGTCCTCGCTCTCGCCACCGACTTGCCGCGCTTGTGGCATGCGCCCACCACCCAGGCCAAAGACCGCAAACGGATGTTGCGGCTGCTCATCAAGGATATTACGATCGAGAAACCGCCCAAGCTGAAACAACTTGTGGTTCACATTCGGTGGCAGGGTGGCGCTTGCAGTGACCTTTGCGTGCAGCTCCCGCCTAACAGAGCTGACCGCGTGCGGTATTCTGCCGCGGTTATCGATCGCGTCCGAGATCTCGGCACGAGCTTGCCCAATGAAGAAATCGCCGACTGCCTCAATCGAGAAGGTTGTGTCAGCGCCTTGGGCAAACCTTTCACCGGTTCCATGATCCAGTGGATTCGTTATCGCTACCAGATTCCTAAGGCCACGCTAGCAGGCGCGGGGGAGTCTACTGTCCAGCAAGTGGCCGAGCGTTTCGGGGTGAGTACTCACGTGGTCTACTACTGGATCGATCGTGGTGTTATCCAGGCGCGCCGTCTTAACGCCGGAATGCCGTATTGGATTACACTCAACGAAACAGACGAACAGAAGCTTCGAGACTGGGTACGCAACTCATGCAGGATTCACACGGCACCCCCAAAGCATTTGGCGGAAAGTGCATTATGAAGTCACCGTCGGAATACCGAGTGGCCGCTCACCGCCACCGGGCTTGGGTATCTTCACCCGCCGCACCGGCTGTGGTCGATACGTCTTGTTGTGTAACTCCTCTCGGATCTCAGTCAACCACCTCTCCAGTCCTGTCGATTCGATGTCTTCGAAGCTCTGCCCATCTACTCCCGGCGCGCCCTTGTTGGCTCGCGCCAGTTTATAGGCATGGGACAAAATGTCCTCGCGATACATCTTGTCGTACAGAATGTAGAAGCGGTATTCCGGTTCGTTCTTCGCCTTGCGATACAGCTTGATCTGAAGTTCCCGAATGTTGCTCGGTGTTGTCAGACTCATCGTCAATCACCGCACCTTTCCTCCTTCACAAGCACACCAGAAGTGAGGGCCCTTTCCTCCGCCGGCATTACCCGGCCTCATCGGTCATATAGCCCTCTCCGACGCCCAGACTGGCCGTGGCCCTTTCTGACCACGTTCGGAGTAGCGACTTCCACCAGCCCCGGGCCTCCCCCACTGACCTAAATCACCTTCCCTGCATGCTGTGCTCACTACCCCGGTGGACCGGACAGGTGCTTGTTGGTTTCTTCCCTGCCCCGCGCGGCCTTCCCCGTTCTTCAGGCGGGTCGGCATCCACATCGTTACTTTCGAGGCCTGCTCAAGCTTCACACGCGTTACGGCCTGCAAGGTTGCTCACCCACCATACGTGGGCTTTATCGCGAGGCTCCGCCCTCGTCAGTTTCCCGGCTCGGGCGCTCGCAAGCTATCAAGTCCTACCAACAACTACTTGAGTGGGTCCTTCCCCCACTGGTGATCTACGCCTTTGGGGCGCACTGAAGAAATCCACCGAGTCTGCGAGGGCGGCTTTCGGCGTCTGACTATGTATTTGCTGACACTGGTCTCACCGACATGGATTCCGAGCTTCAGCAGTTCGCCATGAATGTGGGGAGCTCCCCAAAGAGGATTTTCGCGGCTCAGCGTGCGGATCAACTCGCGAACCTCTTTCGGCACCGCTTGGCGGCCAAGCTTGGCGCGGCGAATCTTCCAAGTCCAGAACAGACCAAAGCCCTTGCGATGCCAGCCAACGACCGTGGCGGCTTTCATGATGAACACACCGGACTGCCAACCCTTCCAGACGCAGCAAAGCCACGCCCACAAGACGCGATCAGCCGGGGTAAGCTTCGGGCGCTTCACCGACCGCTGCAGGACGCCGATCTGGTGATGGAGCGCGAGAATCTCAAACTGAAGAGCGGCGCGACTCCGAAATGAGGCGATTGCGAAGGCGATGACAGCGCTTAGAACGGGTGCGAAGCGAAAACGACCGATGAGCCGCAACTTCCAATCTATCAATCTCATCGGAGTTTGCGAGAACCACAATCGGCGCTGGTCGCGGGCCGTGGTAGTTTTCGGGCATGAAATGTCGGCACTCTCGCTGGGTGAGTCGGCGTATAATCCAGTTGGATGTTGCAGTGAGCGGACGTTTTTTCCGAGCCTGGCCTACCATGCTGTTTCAGAACGTCAGCGCCGCTGCAATATGTCTAGCTCAAGAAAGTAGCCGCTGCAATATGTCTAGCTCAAGAAAGTAAAGGAGCTAATAAGGAAATGACAAAAAATCCGGGTGTACCAACCGAGGTATTGCATTCTGAGGCGCACAGCAAGCTTTCCGCTGAAGAGATTGCGAAAGCTGTGGCGCGCCACAAGAAGAATCACCCCGCGGAAAAAGCCGAGAACGCAACAGCAAAGGCGAAGAAAGTAAACAAGAAATAAGGGCCCACGGATCGCAGTGGAAACAACGGATTTGGGGTGCCATAGTCGTTTGTGCATCTCGTAAATTCCAGCGGTTATCCGTACTACAGGTTCAGCCAAATCGGTGATCAGTTCCGAACGGTTCGCGATCCATGCCGAACGGGTATGTAGTGCGACAGTTTTGGATCACGAGAACGAGGGTCTCAATTTTTTGTAGGGACAGGCGGATCGCTTCGCTCCCGCTCCAGGCTCATTCTTGGATGAGAATATGCTCGCATTGACGGGGCGACTTGAAAGACTATTTCGGGGTGAGAGATGATGGACCTTCCGAAGGAGGGCCGTCAGTGACGCTGCTGCGTTGTTTTGTGCCGTTTTTTGTGGCCGGCTTGCTCGCTGCCGATTCGCGAACTGCGAAGCTGGCAAAGGAAGTGGCCACGAAAGGCTGGATTGTCTACAGCGGAAAGACCGCGGGCGGCGACTGGGATATTTTCGTAATGCGTCCCGACGGTTCGCACAAACGCAATATCTCCAAGACGCCGAATTTCAACGAAATGGGAGCACGAGTTTCGCCGGACGGTACAAAGCTCCTGTATCGCCGTATCGCTCCAGGGGTCAAGATTAGGCATGATTCATGGGGAACGCTGGGAACTTTTGTGATCGCCAACTCTAACGGCGCCAATCCTCAAGCGTACGGAGACGTTGGCGATTTTCCGTGGGCGATCTGGAGTCCCGATGGCAAGCAGGTCGCCTGTCTCACCAAGACAGGAATTGAAATCCGGGATTTGGCGACAAAACAAGTAGTGCGCAAACTCGACCGGAAGGGAATATTCCAGCAGCTGTTCTGGTCGCCCGATGGAAAATGGTTCGTCGGAACGGCCAATGCATTTGGCGAGAACTGGACGATCGTGCGCATGAACGCGGAGACTGGCGAAGTCAACCCCATCGCCAAGTTTCAGAACTGTACCGCGGCCTGGTTTCCGGATTCACGCCGAGTCGTCAACTCCTACCGTCCTGCCAACCAGGAATCGATTGGACAACTGGCTTCGGCTGTCGGCCAGAAGTTGGGATACGGATGGACTCAAGCGTGGCTTACCGACGCGGACGGCAGCAACAGGAGGCTGCTTGTCGGCGAGGATGGCAAGCATATCTATGGGACCGAGATTTCACCCGACTCCAGGTACGTCGTATTTACTCGGGCAGATACAGACGGAGGCCTCGATACGTCGATGATGGCGTTGATGCGTCTGGCCGATGCTCCCGCGGTTCGGGGCGAGAGTGTGGCGCTAAGAAAGGTTCATCCGGATGCAAAAAACAATGCCATTCTGGATCTGACGCAAGGGTGGGAGCCGAACTGGACCTCGGCCAAGCTGGGCGCAAAGTGAGATTCGGCCCGCTTGTCGTAATCGTCCTCATGCTGGCGGCTTGCTCGAAATCGCCAGTGGCCGAGATCGACCCTCAGATCTCGCAGCTGGGAACGGCGGAAGTCACCGCGCAGCTTGTCGAGATCCTGGGAGCATTCCCGCCAAATGACCTTTATAACTACGTCTATATCCTCAAGTACAAAGTCCTAAAGACGCACCGGGGCAATGTAAATGGACCCGAGATCCTGGTGGGCCAGTACAATCCGCTGAAGCCACGCGAGCAGGCTCAGGACGATGTCTCCGGTAAAGTAGGCGGCCACCTAAAGTCCTTCAAGGCAGGCGACCTCCATCACATGGCGCTCGAAGCTCCGCTGGACAACTTCTGGCTGGGCGGCATTATCGACAAATACTTCGAGAGCAAAGGCACGCGATACTGGGCAGTCTGGACAAATCCCGGAGCCAATTAACCTGGTCTTCACCTCTCACGTCTTCCTGTTCTACTTCCTGCCGCTGACGCTTGCGATTTACTATCTGCTGCCGCGTTTCCGGAACGGATTCCTCACACTCGCCAGTTATGTGTTCTATGGCTGGTGGGAGCCGTGGTTCGTACTGTTGATGTTGTTCTCAACCGTGCTCGACTACGTTTGCGGCCGGATCATCGGCACCCCCGGCGCGTCACCGACACGACGAAAAGCAGTGCTGCTTACAGCCATCGTTGGCGATCTCGGGCTACTAGCGTATTTCAAGTACTACACGTTCACTGCGGAGAATATCAACCGATTGCTCGATGTTTTCGGCTCGGGCTCCCTGCCGGTGCTGCATGTGGTGCTGCCCATCGGCATCTCGTTCTACACATTCGAGAGTCTGAGCTACACGATCGATGTGTACAGGGGAGCGGCTAGTCCAGCGCGACGCTTCTCGGACATTTCCTGCTTCGTCAGCCTCTTCCCTCATCTGGTGGCGGGGCCGATCGTTCGGTACAACATTCTGGCCGAACAGATCCAGCACCGCACTCACACGCTCGACAAGTTCAGTGCCGGAATCGCGATGTTCATCCTCGGGTTTGCGAAGAAGATCCTGCTCGCTAACCCGATGGGGCAGGTTGCCGACGCCGTCTTCGGAGCCGCGACGCCCTTGCCGCTCGACGCATGGATAGGCGTCATCGCGTATGCGTTCCAGATTTATTTCGATTTCTCCGGCTATTCGGATATGGCCATCGGGCTTGGGCGCATATTCGGGTTTGTCATACCGGAGAACTTCCGCTCGCCATATCTTTCGGAGAGCATCACTGATTTCTGGCGGCGCTGGCATATTTCACTGTCAACATGGCTGCGCGACTATTTGTACCTGCCGCTTGGCGGCAACCGCCGACGCCCGGGACGGACGTACGTCAACCTCCTGGTGGTGATGCTGCTTGGAGGACTGTGGCATGGCGCCGCCTGGCAGTTTCTGGCGTGGGGCGCATATCACGGATCTCTTCTAGCGGTCGAACGCTGGATTGGCAAGAAGAGTCCATACGACTGGCTTCCTGCCCCCGGACGAGTTGCGGTGACATTCGTTCTGGTGTTGTTCTCGTGGGTGCTGTTCCGTTCGCCAAGCCTAAGCCATGCCGTCTCATTCTGGGGGGCCATGCTGGGTGTGAATGCTTCTTCCGGCGTGCCGGCGTTGCTGGCGGCTGAGATTTACACGGCTCTTCCGTTAACAGTCCTCTGCGTATGCGCTATCGTATCGTTTCAGCGTGTGGAAGTATGCGAGTGGGTCGCCGCGCTCAGCTGGCGGCGGGCGATGGTCCTGGCGCCTTTATTGCTCGTCAGCATCGGAACCATGTTTACGCAAGCGTTCAATCCGTTTCTGTATTTCCAGTTTTGAGCTGTCATGACACGACGAGAACAGTGGTCTCTAGTCATCGGGTTCCTGACATTAATTTGGATCGTGCCGTTGACGCAGAGCATCGTCGAGATCGCCCGCGGTCAGGTTCCGCAGTTCCTCGATTTGATCCGCCACGTTCCTGATCGGACAGGTTTACGCGCATATGAGAAAGAGCTGGAGCAGCAGTCGATCTTTGCGCGTAGCGTCCGGCCATGGCTCCAGTACGCACGGTTCGTGGTTTTGGGAGATGCGGGAGAAAAGGTGCTGCCTGGCAACAACGGATGGCTGTTCTACAAGCCCGACGTTCGGTATCTGTTTGAGCCTCCCGGTGACGAAGACCCTTTGACCGCTATAACGCAGTTCCATGAGCAACTCCGCAGCCGGGGCATTCAGCTCATGGTCGTTCCCATGCCAGGAAAGCCAAGCGTGTATGGCGAGATGCTGACGAGGCGGCTAAATGGCGTGGAGCAGATTACTTCACCGACACTCACATTGATCGACCGGCTGAGGCGGGCGGGCATCGAAGTTGTCGATCTCTTCCACCTCTTCGGCAAACACAAGGGAGCATCGCCCGTGCCGCTGTATCTCGCCAGGGACACGCACTGGTCGCCCGCGGCTGTAGACCTCGCGGCGGGCGCCGTGGCTGCGCGCCTTGAGGAACTGGGGTGGGCACGGCCGGGAACTGTCGATTACAACGTTCGCCCAGTAGTTGTTCCCCGGCGCAGTGACATTGCCAAGATGACGCAAGTACCGCCGATTGAGGCGTTTTATCCACCGGAAGAAGTGACGGTCGGCCAAGTGCATGACAAGAAAACAGACGCGATCTATCATGACGATCCAAACGCTTCGGTGCTTGTCCTGGGGGACAGCTTTCTTCGCATTTACCAGACCGACGAACCCAAAGCAGCCGGATTTATAGCTCATCTCTCACGGCAATTGCGGCAGCCAGTAGCGTCAATCGTGAATGACGGCGGCGCTTCGACGCTGGTACGGCAGGAACTCGCGAGACGTCCCCAATTGCTCGACGGTAAAAGCGTCGTGATTTGGGAATTTGTGGAGCGCGACGTCCGCTTTGGAACCGAGGGCTGGAAGGCGGTGCCGTTCGCGAAGAAGACCAATGCCGCTTACGCAGGCGCCTGCCCGTAATCTTTGATCTTCATGCTCTCACCGCCGCGCAGAGCGGACTGATGGGCCACAATTCCTGGCATCGTGTACGCAATCGCCTCCCAGACATTCACTTCCGGGGCCCGATCCTCTGCAATCGCGCTCGCGAACTCATGGGTAATGAACGTGTGCGAGCCGCCGTGTCCGCTTCGGACCCGGAGCGCTTCGGGAAGCTTCTCGAAGTGATTGGGCTGTTGGAACGCTTTGATATCGACCTTGCCTTCTGGGTAGCCGTTGGCGTCGATCACCGTCTGGCCATCTTTGCTGATGGTGACCACGGTATTCGGAGAGCCTTCGGGCCGCTGCATGATGTAGCTCATTCGATCCCCATAGAATGCGCCTCGTTCGGCGCCTCCGGCCGCGACATGCCAGAACACAGAGACTCGGCTCGAATGCCCGCCGGATGTCTTGAAGAAGGCGGTCGTGTTCCAGAACGGGTTTTTGTAGAGATTCGTCTTGAGCACTTCGTGCCCGTCTCCCCATCCGATCGCGGAGACCTCCACCAAACGCTCACCGGTAACCGGAACGATCATGCCCGTGCAGTGGGTCGGATAATGCATGGGTGGCAGGCCGTGTCGCCAGTTGGGAAAGCCGCGCTCGTCGAACATCAGACTGATAAGCCCGTCGTGGTGGTACTCGGATTCGCTGTAGAAGATGGTTCCGAACTTGCCTTCTTTCGCCCACTGGCGTGAGGTGATGACTTCAGGCCGGTAGAAACTGGTCTCGGCCATCATGTACTTCAAGCCCGTGCGTTTTACCGTTTCGAGCAACTGTTCGAGTTCCTCGACCGACATCCCGGCCGGGACTGCGCTAATGACGTGTTTGCCGGCCTTCAACGCTTCGATATCCATCCAGGTGTGCAACGGAGCGGGTGTGAAGACGGCCACGGCATCCAACTCCGGATGCTTCAGCATCTCTCTGAAGTTCTTATAGGCGTTGTCGCACTTGTAGACCTCGGAAAGTCGCTGGAGCCGGTCGGGCCGTATATCGCACACAGCCGTTACCTTGCATTTCGGGTGCAGATGCCACTGAAACGACGTGCCGAAGCCACCGCCTACAATGCCGATGCGCGTAGTGCGGGCGGAACTTCGTTCGCCCACCGGAGTCTGCGCCAGCGACGCGGCAGCAGTGCCGGCAGTCAGTACGCTGCGGCGGGTCAATGTGTTCTGCATGTGATTACTCCCTCCGACAATTCGTTCAAGAGCCGAACGGCTTCCGCAGCCAATACGTCCGCCGCGTCCTCCGAAAAAGGAGAGGCCTCCGTTTCATAGCCGCCCTCGCCACAAGCTTCGCGCGTCGGGATGTAGCCGAAACCCCCGTTAGAGTAGCCCGAAACCAAAGTGTTCGTAAAAGGCGACTGCGAAGCAATCACCTGTGCCGTCTCAGTAAACGGCTCGCCCGGAACGGAGACCAGTGCGATCGAGTGGCCCATTGCTATGATCATCAGTTCCCACGGAACGGTGTCCTTGCCGTAGTAATCGCGCGAGTATTCGGCCCGCCACCCGGCCTGTGTCGCCGCTGCAGTGGCCACGCGAATTTGATCCACCGTCCCCTCCTTGCGCAAGCGGTTCACCTCCGCGCGTAGAAAAATTACTTCCTTTTCCAGCTCCTCAGGAGGACGGAACTTCTTCGCCGGCAGTTGAAGAGTCCGCTGAGCAACTCGCAAGCGGGGTGACTTCGTCTCGACCGGTAAGTCATCGTACAGCGCGATCGGTGCACCCGATGGCTGCACGCCCGCGAACTGCTCCTTTCGTGGAAGCGTCTCGAGGTTCCACGCGACTTTGGCCGCCTCGAGCCCAAGAATGGTTCCCAGCCGGCGATAGACACGGCAATCCCCGGTGAACCCGCGCCGCGGTGCCAGATTCGCGGCCGCTCCCTGCAGAAACAGACACGTACCGCCAAGTTCTCTTTCCACGACCTCGCGCACAGGGCCCGGGAAATCCGGTGTAAAGAGTTCCGTCTGCCAGCCCATGGTGGTCCCGTGACAGCCGTAATGCACGATCGTGGCGACTGGGTTCTCTTCCAGATCATCAAAACGGATGACTCCAACGGTGCGGTCCACCGCTCCGTCCCAGTTGCGGCCCACCACCATAGCGCCCTCCGGGCCTCGGAAACGGCGGTTCACATTGATGTCGCAGGTTCCCTTACCCGCTGCGACACACACAGGCTTGAGATTCTGCTGGGCCTGCCAAACCGCGGATGCAATCCGAAGCGGCAAGGCATCCAGATAGCTGAGAGCCATATCGAGCCCGTCGCTGATGATTCCAAGCCGGAACGTGTTCGGCCCCGAATGCGTGTGCGTGCAGGAGAAGCGAATCCGGTTGCGGGGAAGGCCGGTGAGCGCTGTCGTCGCGTCCAGGATTCGGTCCGTCCAGTACTGATCGAAGCCGATCGCATCGGCATCGAGTATGGTGACCTGCTCCTCGCCATCGGCCAACACCAGCGCCGTCGCAAGAAAGGGCATGTCGGCTCCGGCGCCTCGCTGGTGAGTCTGCGCGCCCCAACCCCCCTGGGGTGTGCCGGGTGAAGGTGTGATGTCACACCGTCCGGTTCCTGCCATTAGCTGATTCATGTCGTCTCGAGAGCCTCTGTCAGGCTCTGCTCAATCAGATGGCACATCTCGTCAATTCCGCTTCTCCGCGATCAGTGGCGGCGATACGGCGGACCAGTATGGGATCGCTCTCGCCAGCGGCGCATCGTCCGATCCGACACTCCTAAAATCTCCGCTGCCTGCCACCACGTAATCCTCTTGGCCATCGCCTGCAACAGTACGTCTTGAACTTTCATCATCCGCTCCATTTCTTCAGCGGCCGAGCATTACCGGGCTTCTTCCACTCCCAAGACTTACTCTGCCGCAGCTCATTTGCGGACAACTCATGTCTGAATTCGACCGGACAACTCACATACTAACGACACTTCGCAAACATCGCAAACATCATACTTGACAACGCCGGCCTTTACACCCATAATTTGCCCCAAGTTCAAGGCTTTTCGATGGAGGTAACCCGCCATGCGTTTCAGCCTCTCCAATCTTCGTCAGACGAAGCTATTTCTCGGATATCTTTCGTTAGCCGCCACATGTTTTGCACAGGTCAACACCGGCCGGATAACGGGCATTATTCATGACCCATCCGGATCGAATGTGCCCGGAGTGCCTGTTCGCGCGACGAACGAAGAAACAGGTGTAGTTACCACCACGGTGAGCCAGGAAACGGGAGATTATCTCGTCAATTTCCTGATCCCAGGTACCTATCGCGTCGAAGCCGAAAAGGCCGGCTTTCAGAAAAGCGTTTATACCGGTGTGATCGTCAATGCCGGCGGTATTAGCCGCATCGACATCAGCATGAGAATCGGTGAGACGCGGCAGCAAGTGGAAGTGGCCGCGAACACCATAGTCGTGGCAACAGAAACCTCGGAGCTTTCGCAAAACTTCAGCAACAAGGAACTCGAACGACCTTCCGAACATCGACCGCAATCCCCTGTATCAAATGAATCTGATGCCCGGGGCGAACAATGGACGTGGCAGCGGCGGGTACGGGAATCTCGGCGGAGAAAACCCAACTGCGCTGGGCAACAGCCGGGACCAACTGGCGTCGCTAGGCGGAGTCAATGCCAACGCAAACTCAGTCTTTATCGAAGGCACATTCAATCGCGAACCCCAGAATGCGACTGTTTCCGTTCTGCCCTCGATCGAAGGAATCGAAGAAGTACAGATCTATACCGGCAAGTACAACGCCGAATTTGGATTCTCCGGTAGCGCTGTAGTCAACGTGATCACAAGATCGGGCTCAAACGAGTTCCATGGCGCAGCCTTTGAGTACCTGCGGAATCAGGCGACGGATGCGAAGCCTTTCTTTGCTGAATCCAAGACGCCTTTCCGCCGCAACCAGTTCGGTGGCGCGTTGGGCGGGCCCATCAAGAAGAACAAGCTGTTCTTCTTCGGCAACTACCAGGGCACTCTGTTCCGCACGTCCAGCGCGAGTTTGATTACCGCACCGACACCGAAAATGACTCAGGGCGATTTCTCCGAGTTGTATGACCCCTCCGAAAGGGATGACGCCGGCAACATCGCTGGGCAGCTTTACGACCCCTTTTCGCGAGTTATCCAGAATGGCCAGGTGGTGAGTGCGACACCATTCCTGGGAAACATCATCCCGCGCAGCCGGTGGGATTCCGTCGGGGCTCAGATGAATGATCTGAAGATCTGGGGTGTGGCCAATCGCCCCGGTCTCGACAATAACCTTTACGCTCTTTTGAAGCAGGGCCAGACCGCTCACGCTGGGGACGGCCGCATCGATTACAACCATTCTGAGAGAAGCCGCGGTTTCTTCCGCTACTCCATCCTCCGCGCCTTCAATGACAATGAGAGCGACGTGAACCAGTTCTGGCAAAACGGCGAGGCGAACTCAACCACCATCAACCAGAACCTTCAGGTCACGCACTTCTACAGCTTCAATCCGACCGTGATGAACGAACTGAGGTTGGGAGCGAATCTCTCCCCGCGGATCACCACCACGACGAACAGCATGGATCAGGATTACAACAACCAGATGGGGATCAAGAACGGCAATCTGGGCGATCCGGCGACCAGAGGGCTGGTGGAGATGAATGTTGATGCCTTGCACACGGTCGGTGATCCCGACTGGGTGGCCTGGATCAGGGGAACCGTACTGCAGGCGAACGATTCGTTCACCTGGGTGAAGAACCGGCACAACTTGAAGTTCGGCGGTGTGGTCATGCATATCAGGAACACCTCAGCCGACACGCTGGGCGGAACCAGCCCGCGCGGCAATTACAACTTCAGTTCGACCATGACGTCATATTCCGGCGATGCCCGTCCTTACGGCTACGCCTCGGTCCTGCTGGGCACGCCCACCTACGCGGCGCGCGCCGGTTTTGTCGCCGGAGCACCGTATCAGACCTATTGGCAGAACGCTTTCTTTGTGCAGGATGACTGGAAGATTCTGCCTTCACTTACGCTGAATCTTGGACTGCGGTATGAAATGTACACGTTGCCCATAGAGCGCTTCGATCGTCAGGCGAATTTCGACGGATCGAAGCTGCTGCTCGCCACTGATGGGGACCGAAGCCCTGGCATAGATCCGGACCGCAATGGCTGGAGCCCCCGTGTTGGCCTAGCGTGGACGCCGGACGACGGCAAGACCAGCATTCGTGGAGGCTTCGGGCGCTCCTTCTGGCAGGCTTACTGGCAAGGACCGCTCAGCATTCTCGGCCTGACATATCCGTATTACGCCCAGACGACGTTCGTCTCCGACAGCATAGTGCCGGGAATCATCATGTCGCGGGATGGATTACCGATCGCCAGTGCCGATTACGATGCGAACGGCAATCTGATCTTTCAGGATGGCGCCGTGATCCGCGGAGTTGCCAAAGACTGGAATAACCAGGTGGTTGATCAGCTTTCCGTCAATGTGCAGAGGGAGGTAGCGAGGAACTTGGTGGTGGACGTGGGTTACCTTCACGTCAAAGGCGGCAACAACCTGCGTGTTCAGAATATCAATCTGGCGCCTCCGGGACCTCCCGGGCAAAACATCGACGCAAACCGCCCGCTACACTCCACTTATCCGGAACTGGCCGACGTGCCGATCAGCTATTCCAAAACAAGCACCTGGTACGACGCCGTAACCGCGCAAGTTCGAGGACAGGTAGGTCGCTACATCAATGTGACTGCCAGTTACGCCCATGGCCGAACGTTCGATAACGCGCGCAACGTTAAACAATTCGATTGGGATCAATATCGCGGCCCTTCGGACCAGGACATCGCGCATATCTTTAATTCACAGTTGAGCGCCGAACTGCCGTTCGGGCGGGGCCGCAAGTTCGGCAGCTCGTGGCATCCCGCGCTGGATGCGATTGCCGGAGGCTGGCAGTATTCCGGGTTTGTTTTTTTGCGCAGCGGGACACGCTTCAGCGTTAGTGGAAACACCAGTTTGAACAACACGCAGACGAACCGGCCCGACCGGATCGCGGATGGCAATCTGCCGGTGGATCAGCGGACATTGTCCCACTGGTACGATACGTCGGCGTTTGTGAGGCATGCAGACTGGGCGACTTACGGCAACGCAGGCACCAACCCTCTGTTCGCTGATGGCATGGCACAATTGGACTCGTCGATCTTTAAGACCTTTAGTCTGACGGAACGGACGAGACTGGTTTTCCGTTGGGACATGTTCAACACGTTTAATCACCCGGACTTCAATCCGCCGACAGCCAGAGTGGGAAGCAGTGCGAACGGCAGGGTAACGTCCACCTCCGTCGGTCCGCGTGGTATGCAATTCGGTCTGCGCCTTTTCTTCTGAGCGCGCGACTACACTAGTCAACTTCTAATTATCCGGTTGCTTCAGCAGACCTCTATCATGTTGGGGTTGAGGTCCCTCGCTCCGCGAATCTGCTCGTACTCTGTTGATTTGCGAGCGGTTCCCAGACCCAGGAGGGTCTGAAATGCCGCTGCGGGTGTCTTGCGACGGTTGTGCCGAAAGACGAACTCGTCGAGGTAAACCTGGAGTTGAGCCTTGCTCACTCCGTGGTAGGTACCGATCAGCCACTGCTGGAGATTGCCAATGGCCCGATCGGCAACTGGGACAACCGACTTCACGCCCTTGCGCAACTCTGAGCGGAGCGGCTGGTTGCGAGCGACGTGTTTGAAGCCGACCTCCGCGAGACCCGCGAAGCTTTTGAGACCGTCCGTGTAGATCGTGGAACCAGATGCGACGTTCTGAATAAGGAACCGTGTTATCGTGCTGGCCTTGAAATCGGGAATCACGCTCATGCGAGCGCGACCGGAAGCCCGACCGCGCTTCTCCACTGCCACCAGAACGAGGGCGGCTCGCCGATCCTTGAGTTGCCGACTACCGCGGAGGCCCGCTTGTTCGCCGCCAACCCACGTGTCATCAACCTCCACCTCGCCGCGTAACGGATCCCGAGCCGTGTTCACCATCGCCCGGCGGAGTTTGTGAAGCATCATCCACGCCGTCTCATAGCGGGAAAGTCCGAGCTGCCGGTGCAAGAGCAAGGCGGACACCCCGCGCTTGTCCGTGGTCATCAGATACGCCGCCCAGAACCAGTGCGTGAGCGGAGTCTTTGTGCGGTGAAGGACGGTGCCAGCAGTCAGCGAAACCTGATGTCGGCACTTGGCGCACTGACGACGCCGTTGGTTTACCAATTCATAGGCTCGCCCGTGCCCGCATCGAGGGCAGATAAATCCATCCGGCCACCGACAAGCCGCCAAATACTGCTGACAGGCCTCTTCGGTGCCAAACTCGGATTGAAACTGGCGCAGCGTTTTGGGGAACGGCGGTCGGGGCACGCCTTAACACTACCGATTGGGGTCTGCTGAAGCAACCGGATAATTAGAAGTCAACTACCGCATCTGGTCGGTTGATTAATCACGCGGGTCACAAACCTGCTGCGGCAGTGGAGCGGCGGAATTCGGAGGCGGCGGAGCGACTTTCAAGCGGTCATCTGCAACGAACTGCAGCGCCTGGAGGCCACGGTCGATGAACGTGAGCAAGATCTTTCAAGGGATGTGTTGCAAGTTCAAAGCGCGAAGCTGAAAAGATCTCCGTCCCCCCGGTCATGCAGCGGTAGGGATTCCGAGTAAGCCTTCATGGCCCTGCGGGGCACCAATAGTAATGAAATTGGCTGCGTTCGGCGGTATGCTGCAAGACGGCGAGGTTGCGGACGAGCTCGATTCCGCTTTGGAGTAGTCAAGTCCGTCAGCAAGCCTGATCCGGAACGCGCGTTTGAACCAATGAGTGTGCACGGTCGTTCCCTGGCGGGAGGGACTGTAGCACGAGACGGTGCGTATCTAACTTTTCCGTGCGTTCTCACCGCTGCCCCGCCAGAAAGGTGAATCTCGTAGTGTCCACAAACTAGAACGCGCTGAAAGGAGTCCAAATAGCCGCTTGCTGGCGATACCGCATGATACGGTTGAACGGTGGGCGTTCTCGATCCGTTCCGGTTCTTTCACCCCCCGGATCGCCGCCCGCGCTGAAGATATCCTTGGCCCTGCGAGCGGCAGCGAGCGCGCGCCCTCTGTCTGCAAGATTGTTCGATGCCCAGCAGTCCCGAAGAAGGGCATTAGCGAGCAACAGACGGGTGCCGATGCACTCGGCCTCAAATCTATCCATCCGATGGAGGCGCGATCCTTCACGACCGCGCCCCCGCTCATCGTCTGGATGAGTTTCCGGCTGGATATTCCTTGGCAGGATCGCGGTAGGGATGATCATCGCTGACCACCCCCCGCACAGATCCGTACGAGCGGGATTACCGCATACGGCTCCTCCCTTGGATTCGAGCGTCGAAGCGAACATCGGGATAAGGATGAAGAGTGCGTGGACGAGGAATCCATCGATCAAAGATAGGCCGCAATTGTTCCCAATCTGGTTTCCGCCGTTGGCTACGGCGACGTAGTACGTGCCGCCAATAACGACAGATCCGTGCTCGGAATCGCGAAAGCATGGACAGGTTCCCCGGCACGGCGTGATAACGAAAGTACCCGTCTACCACTCGCTTCAGCCACGCTCCGACCAGCGCCACTGGTTCATGCATCTTCCGGCGCAACTCCTGCTTGATGGCATGGAGCTTTGCCCTCATCCGCTTTGCCACTGTACGCCGCCAGACCACAAAGTGGCCCTTCGAGTTCCTGCCACAATAGTGCGTGAACCCGAGGAACGCGAACGTTTCCGGTTTCCCCTTCCCCCGCTTCCGGCAATCGGACGCTGCAAAGCGCCCGAACGCGATTAGCCGCGTCTTCTCCGGATGAACCTCCAGCCCAAACTTAGCCAGCCGCTCATGAAAATCTCGCAGGAATCGCACGGCATCAGCCTGATGCTGGAAACCGACCACGAGATCGTCCGCGTAGCGGACGATGATCACGTCCCCTTGCGCCACTTTCTCGCGCCATACCTCCGCCCACAAATCGAAAACATAGTGCAGATACACGTTAGCCAGCAGCGGTGAAACGACTCCCCTTACGCAAAAGATAACTTCGCGTTTGAACGGACGCTGAGGTATCGGTAGATGTCCTCGCAGTGCTGCTTGTGCGATGTCATAAACGGTTGTATAGTTATGTCATATGGGCGTGCCAGCGACGCCCAAAAAGCCGAGCGTCTCAATCGCGCTCGTACTCTGCTACGCGATTTCCATCAACTGCCCGACGCCGTCGAGCAGTTGGCGCAAGACTGCTCCATCTCTCCCCGGCAGGCGTATCGTTACCTCCGACAAGCGCAACGATTGAAGGAGCCGCTGGCGGTCAGCGAACCCAAACTGGCGTTTACGGTGAAATTGCCGGCCAGTTTGATTCAGCGGGTGCGGTTGTACGCATCTGTCAAGAACCTGTCCATCAGCGACGTGGTCAGTCGTGCCTTGCTGGCAATCCTGCCACGAGGGCGAGGGCGTGGCTGAGAGCGGTACCGCTCGAAACCTTCGCTTGGAATATCGGTTCGATCGTTTGTTTGAAGAGAAGCTGGCACAAGTCTTTCAAGCCTTGGCGCCGGAAAAGTTCGGCATCATTGGCGCAGTCGCCGAAACCAAGGAGGCCATGAATGACCAAGCCGGCAGCCATCTACGCGCGGGTATCCTCGGATCGACAGAAGGAAGACCACACGATCGCAAGTCAGACGGCGGCGTTGATCCAGTACGCGGAGACGGAAGGATTCGCCGTACCCAAAGAGTGGATCTTTCAAGATGAAGGATATAGCGGAGCCAGTCTTATTCGGCCCGGTTTGGAAGCAGTTCGGGATTTGGCAGCCGAGGGACACATCGAAGCGGTGCTGATTCATTCACCGGATCGGTTGAGCCGGAAGTACGCCTACCAGGTGCTGTTGGCAGAAGAGTTTTTAAAGCACGGCGTTGAGCTACGGTTTGTAAAGAGTCCTTCAGTTACCACAGCGGAGGATCAACTGCTGGTGCAGTTCCAAGGCATGATCGCCGAATACGAGCGCGCGCAGATACTGGAGCGCTCGCGGCGAGGAAAACGGCATCGCGCCCAAGAGGGCTCGATCAGTGTGCTATCCGGAGCGCCGTACGGCTATCGATACATGAAGAAGAGCGACTCGACGGCGGCTTACTACGAAGTTATGGAAGCCGAGGCCGAAGTGGTACGCCTGGTGTTCCAGACCTACATTGAGCAAGCAGTCAGCATCAATGCGATCACGCGAATGCTCAACGAGCGCCAAATCCCGACACGCAAAGGAATCGCGAGGTGGGAACGATCGACGGTGTGGGCGATGCTGCGCAATCCGGCGTACGTAGGACGAGCTTGCTTCGGTAAAACCGAACTGCGGCCGCGGCAGCGCATCACACGGCCATTGCGTCAGCGTAAAGGACATGCAACCCGCAACAGCGCGAATCATGAACGCCCGCGTCAAGATTGGATCGAAATTCCAGTGCCTGCCCTGGTGAGTGAATCCACGTTCGCTTTAGCGCAAGAGCAGCTGGAGCGGAACAAGCATCACTCGCCGCGCCGAACAGTCGAGCCGAGCTTGCTGCAAGGGATGCTGGTGTGCGAGAAGTGCGGCTACGCGTTGTACCGCTCCTCGGCGCAGACTTCCAAGCAAAAGCTCTACTACTATCGCTGTTTGGGTTCCGACGCTTATCGCTACCGGAACGGAGCGGTTTGCGACAACCGGCCGATTCGACAGGACTACCTGGATTCGTTCATCTGGACGGAGATCCTGCGACTGTTGGACGATCCGACTCTGATTCAGGCGGAACTGGATCGCCGTATGGAAGCGGCCAAGAAGGCGGACCCTCTGCGTAAGCGTGAGGAAAGCCTGCAGCGAGAACAGGTTCGAATTCAAAAGAACATCGATCGACTAGTAACGGCGTATCAGGAAGGACTGGTGACGCTGGAACAGTTGCGGCATCGCATGCCGGAGCTACGCCGGCAAGAAAAAGCGGCCCAGTCAGAACTACTTTCGCTGGCAGAGGCAACGGCCGATGAATCCAGGTATATTCGCCTGGTGGAAACGCTGGCTCAGTTTCGCGAACGACTCCGCGCGCGGGCCGATAGCCTGGAGGTCGGGCAACGCCAGAAGATTCTCCGGCTCCTGGTCAAAGAAATCCTCGTCGGCAAGGAGACCATCACGATTCGACATTCGATTCCAGCTCCGCACTCCGGGGGAGGGTCGGACAGGTCGTCGGAACCGGCTCCCGTGCCGTCGAGTCGCGTCTTCCAGCGCAGGTTATCTTTTGCGTATGGGGAGTCGCCACTGCTCCCTGCGGAGTACCCACCGTCGTCTCCGACCATTCGCCTTCTTCCGAAACTCCCGCCGTCAGCCATTTCTGGATCAGCCGTAGCATTCGGTCGTCGGCTACTCGATGGCCGATGAACTTCAGCAGCCACTCATGACTGACGTGGTCGAAGAAGCCCTTGATATCAGCATCCAGTATCCAGTTCACTCGCTTCTTCTGCAGTCCCGCATTCAGCGCGTCGAGCGCCATATGCGCGTTGCGTCCCGGCCTGAACCCGTACGAAAAGCCCCTGAAAGTCCGCCTCATAGATTTCATTGAGCACCGTCACCACGGCCTGTTGAACAATCTTGTCCTCTAGCGCCGCGATACCCAACGGGCGTTGCCGTCCGTCGGCCTTCGGGATGTAGACTCTACGCGAGGGTTGCGCCCGGTACGCGCCACGATGTACGCGGCTGTGCAGATCGGCGAGCCGATCCTCCAACCCCGTCTCATAATCGAGCCATGTCACGCCATCCACCCCGGGAGCCGCATTCTTCTTCAATGCGTCGAAACTCTCCCGCAATAGATCTACCGTCACATGATGCAGCAGAGCTGTGAACCGCTTTTGTTTCCTTACCCTCCGCCACCCGGCGCACGCCGCTCAATCCTTGGGACACCCGTTCCCCGCTCTGTGTCGGCTGGGTGTTGGATTGCGCGTCGTTCTCCTTGGGCTGCCGCCTTCCCTCCACTGCCTCCGTCGAAGGTTTCCCTTCGTTGTTCGGCTGCTTCGCCGGTACTACGCGACAGTCAGACTCCTCCATTGCGTACACGTCCGCATTATGGCTTTGCGCCTTCACGGACCGGTCTGCCTGATCGACAGACGCTTTGGAGGTCTCCCGGTTCTCGTGCATGCTGTTTCTCGACGTGCCAGGGTCTTCGACCACGCCGCGTCCCGCTTTGGCTCGCGATTTGTCGCCGCTGCGGATATTGCCTTCCCATTACGCAAACAAGGTCGGCACGCGGTTCGTCAGTTATCGGGGCTCATTTGCCCGGCCCACCGATGCCTCTGTCTACGCTTCGCCATACGCCTCACGACGCACCACGCAAGACTGAAGGTCGGAATAGAGTCGCTGCTCCTTTTCCGTAGGGCTCTTTCATCCCCTACAACATGCCGGTTGTTCCGAAAACACTCACCCGCCCAGCGCCTCGGCTGATTCAAGATCTGGCGGGATCGGCACTGCCAATCCAAGACGACGAAGACACCGCAGATGATGATGCGCGCGACGGAGCCTCCGCCGCTGCTTGGGCGCATCTTCTGCAGCCCTGAAAGGCGCGCCCGTTGTCAGCATGCAGTACAGGATGATCAGCATAGAATGCGCGACCGCCATAATTGCCCGCTTTTCACCGCGACGCGGCGCTAGCTGTTGGAAGCGTTTACGGAAGACAGAATCCTGCTTGCGAGCTGCCGCCCAAGCGCATTGGACTAATGTCATGCGCAGGTACGGATTGCCGTGGGTTGTGTGTCGGCCCTTTTGAATGCCTGCGCTTTCCCTACTGCCTGGGCACAAACCAGCCCAACTTGCCATCTGTTCGGCGGTCGGAAACGCAGCCAGATCTGCCCCTGTCTCCGCTAAAATCGTGGCCGCGGAGAGTTGGCCGATGCCGGGTACCGTTTGCAATAAGGCAAACGCGGTCTGAAACGGAGGTATTTGCATGCGCCGGATTATTTCTGTGTCCAACTCTTCCAGTTCTTCTTCCAGACACGCTAAGTGACGCAGGCAACTACGGATAATAAAGCGCAGGTGATCGCTCATGCGATTTCCCTCCAGCGCATTGATGAGTTCAGGAATCTTTCGCTTAGCCGTCCCACGCGCCAACTGCGCAATCTCTTTGGGAGTCGTCTGGCCCGCAAGGAGCGCCAAAAGCATATTGTGCCCAGAGACACCAAATACGTCACTCAGAACACTTGCAATTTTGACATTCGCTTGTTCCAACAGCTTTTGCACTCGGTTCCGCTCTCGCGAAGCGTCTTGCGTCAGTTGAATTCGGCGGCGAGTCAGATCGCGCAACTGACGCACCGGTTCGGGCGGAATATAGCTGGATCGCACATGATTGTGGCGCAATAAATCCGCCAGATGCCCTGCATCCTTACGATCTGTTTTGTGGCCCTTTCGATTCTTTACCTCCTCTGGGTTTGCCAACACGACAGTGAAATGTCCTTCCAACAGATTAAATACTGGAATCCAGTACGACCCGGTACTCTCCATGACAACGTGGCTGACATTTTCTTCGTGAAGCCATTCACGCAATCGTTCCAATTCCGGTACCGTCGTATCCACCCTGCGCGTTTCACTTTCCGGCTCCTCATTGGCTGCCCCCGTTAACACGCAGCATAGTAGGAAGCGTTTGCCGATATCGATTCCGGCACAACGCTCAATGATCTTGCTCATGTGGTACTCCTTGCCACCGAAGAGCCAGCGCAAAGATATAAGTTGTTCCACGGGCTCTATGGCACCAATCAGGGGATGCACCGCGCCAGCCAAGAACAGTTTTAACCACGGGGTTTTCCCACCATTCCGGCAACGTCCTCACCTTCGGTGACAGAACTACGATATGTCTTCTGGAGGCCAATACAGGGCTGGGCCGTTTTCGTGATCAGGGGTGAGCGAACGCGATCATAGGAGTTTTATCCCGGCGCACTTGCGCTCCCGCATTGCCCGCCTCCGCTTCACCAACCGCTTCCGAGTATGCTGTAAAGTCGTCCTGCCGGTCGATTATTGACCTTTGTATAATACAGTGACAGGCTGGTCAAAATAATGATGCCTGCTTCCAGCAGGCTGCGATGATTGTGCGGCGACGCTGCATTGAGCGCAACGCCGACCGCGCTGCCGTCGACTGTGCATCTCGGAAATCCCATCGGCAAGTTTTTCGGGGCCCGCCAGAACTCACCTGTTTTGGCAGGAACTATCAAGTCCGCGTAGACCTCTTCGGGCGATTGAATCATCCTTTTATATGCAGGACTCACTAACTGTCCATGAACGCCGATCGCCCACAACCGGCTTGGCTGCAGCCAGTCTGATTGGATACGGAGGCCGTCGCGGTCGCTCGGCTTCGCCTCATCCGTCAAGCGGCGCGACGTTCGTAGCGATGATGCAGACGACCAACTTCTGGAATGGAGATGATCGGGCCAGCTTCCGGTGGCTGGACAGGGCGCGTCTCTGGCGTGTCCTTCTGCAGCCCCAGATGCGTGCGACTCCGATGATAGTAGTCGCAGAAATGTTGCATATGGCATCGTAGGCTGCGTTCGTTGAACACGATCAGGTGATCCAGGCACTCCCGGCGGATAGTTCCAATTACCCGTTCTACGTATGCACGCTGCCACGGTGAACCTGGCGTCGACAGCACCTGTTTGATACCCATCGCCTTCACCTGCCCCACAAATTCGTGGCCGAAGATCCGATCTCGGTCCCGTAACAGATAGCGTGGCGCGCTGTCCCAAGGGAATGCCTCTCGCAGTTGCTTAGCGGTCCACTCTGCCGTCGGATGGGCCGTGACGGCGAAGTGGACAATGCGCCTCCGCTCATGCGCCAATACCAGAAATACATAGAGGATCTGGAACCGGATCGTCGGCACAACGAAGAAGTCAACTGACACCATCGACTTCAAATGATTCTCGAGGAAAGTGCGCCACGTCTGTGATGGTGGCCTCCGGCCACGGACCAGATATTTGCCCACGCTGGTTTCGCCGATCTGGATGCCGAGTTTGAGCAACTCACCATGAATGCGTGGACTCCCCAAAGAGGATTTTCGCGGCTCATCGTTCGAATCAACGCCCGCACTTGTTTGGGCACGCTCGGTCGTCCGGGTTTTCCACGTCGAATCTTCCAGCTCCAAAACAAGCGAAAGCCGTTGCGGTGCCAGCCCACAACGGTAGAGGCTTGCATGATGAAGACCCCGGATTTCCAATCTTGCCAGACCGTACACAGCCATGCCCACAAGAGCCGATCTGCAGGCGTCAGCTTCGGCCGCTTCACAGAGCGTTGCAGGACTCCGATCTGGTGGCGCAGGGCAAGAATCTCCAACTGAAGAGCCTCACGGCTCCGAAAGGAGGCGGCAAGTGAGACGATGAGCGCGGTGAATAAGTGCCCGAGTGGCAATCGAAGGATGAGCGACAAACTCCAATTTATCAATCTGATCGGAATTTACGGGAGACACAGTCGCGATAGAATGCGCCCGGCGGAGGAAGCGCGGCGACGCCTGTAGAAAACGGGTCGTCGATTAAGAAGGACGGTCTGGGCGTGGTGTTCACTACCGAGACAGATCCACCATAAGGAATCGTTCCTGTGTTGTTGAACGCGATGTTTCCATCCTCAAGCAGATAGTAGATTCCATAGCCGCCTCGAAGTACGGTCTTGTTATCGCTAAAGGGCCGCCACGCGAAGCCGATGCGTGGGGCGAAGTTGTTGTGGTCGCCATACACCAGCGTGTGGCGAGGCAATTCGGTCTGGCCGGCAGGCAGAAGATACTTCTCATAGGACTGAAGAATGAAGGGATCGGGTACAGCCTCGGTGACGATCCTGTCTCCCGCCAGAATTACTTTTTCCCGTTCTGGATTGAAGTTGCCCCATAAATCGGACGCCTCAGAAGGAAGCGTGCTTAACTCATGCCGTAAGCCGAGATTGAGCGTAAACGACGGCGTTACCTTCCAATCGTCCTGAACGAAGAACGAGTAATTCCCATAGGTTTGCTTACGGGTAACAAAGCCGAGAGATTCCGAGACGTTGAACGGATAGCCAAGTAAATAGTCTTCAGGGCCTGTGCCCGTGTAAGCTCCAGTGAAGCTCAGATTGAACTGGTATTCCGGGCTCTTGTTCTTTCAAGACTCACCGTGTTGCCGGAGAAACCGCCCTTGATCACATGCTTCCCGCGAGCGTACGTCACGTTCTGGACGAACTCGAAAGCATGCTGGTCAAACCCAAGCGGAAAGCCCCACTGATGGAAACCGGAAGTATCGGTGATGTTGACGACGGGAAGCCCGGTCCGGAGGCGGCTGAACCGATCCAAATCCTCGGATAGCTTCGGTGGGCGGCGTTGCCAGTGGCTGAGATTGCAGCAGCAGCCGCTCGAAATGATCGCCGAACCGGGTTTCGCTCGTCATCTGAGGGCTCCATATTCGAGTCCATCCAATCCCGCCGTTCAAAAACTTGAAGCTCTCATTGTGGTTGATGCTGGTCGCGGCCAAGGGAGCGGCGATCCCGTTTCGCGGCTGCTGCGTGAAACGGACAAACAGACTATCTTTCGATGTAACCTGATAATCCACGCGAGCAACATACTGATCCCAATCGCGGCTGGTGGTGAATGACCGGATGAGATTGTTTTGAAATCCGGGCAAATTCGCGCGCGGCAGCATGGCATCCATCAGCGACAGAGATACGGCGTCCAGACGGGAAGGAGGGATTACGTTGCCTGGAAACGGTTGCCCCGAGAGCGGATCCGTTGAACTTTCGGATACCCGCTCAGGTCGCCCCTGCGCATGGCATCGGTGAACACAGTTCCCAGCGGCTGCACTGTGGAGCGTTCCCGCTGGCTTTCCCAATTGAAGAAGAAGAATAACTCGTTGCGTAAGATGGGACCGCCCAGATTTGCGCCGTACTGATTCCTCTTAAGCCCATCCTGTACATGACTCACGTAATTGCCGGCATTGAGCGCCTGGTTTCTCAGATACTCCCACAACAGGCCGTGATATTGGTTCGTTCCAGCCTTGGTGACCAGATGAAGTTGCGCGCCACCACGGCCGAATTCCGCGGAGAACAGGCTGCGGTCGACACGAAACTCCTGGATGGAGTCGATGGAAGGATTCATTGCAGGCCCGTTCCACACATTGAAAGTGTTGTCCACACCACTACTGTGTAGCCGTTTTTGCCGTTGCTTGTGCCGCCCACTGTAAGCGCGGTGGCAAACTGGGTGATTAAAGCGCCGCCGGTGGAGCCTGTGGCGCGCACACCAGGCAACAGCGCCGCAAGCTGACTGAACTCGCGGCCTCGCACGGGCATCTCAGTCACCTCACGCCGCGACACGATGCTTCCCACAGCTGCGGTGTCCGTTTCCACCAGCGCAGCGCCCCCAAACACTTCGACGGTGCTATTGACATCGCCAATGGCAACCGGCACATCGACGCGAATCTTTTGTCCAACCTGCACGGAAATTCCCGGATACACCGCGGTCTGAAATCCTGTGGCCTTTACGTTCAACCGATAGGCGCCGCTCTCAAGATAATTGAACGTGTACAAACCTTGATCGTTGGTTTTTGTTTGACGCAGAATTCCGGTCTGCTCGTTTTGCAGGAGGACTTCAGCGCCCTGGATCGCGGCTGACGTGGGATCGGTAACGTTGCCCTGCAGCGATCCGGTTGGAATCTGTCCAAACACAACCGGCAGTGAAGAGACGATCACTGCGGCGACGCAACTTCGAATACTTGAGACCAAGGTGAGAGCGTTCATACGGAAGCATTCCTTGCAGGTCATTCTCGGGTTGTTGCGGGAATGGGTCAAGCCGGCGCACTCCTCGCGTCCATGTTGTTGGACAACCGAAAGGAATCTGTTGCGACCGCCAGGAGAACCCGTAAAATGAAAACCTTCGCCGACTTACTTCGATGTCTCCACAAACTCTCCTCAGCTTCCTGCTCTTTGCCACGCTCTCTGCGCTGAACGGGGCTGCTCCCCAAAAGCAAACCTTTCAGGTTCCGATGCGTGATGGAGTTCGCCTGGCGACCGATGTCTATGGAGCGGACCCGGCAGTGCGCAAGCCCGTCCTCCTGCTGCGCACTCCCTATGACAAGAACCGGTCGGAAGCCACGGCGCAGCGGCAAGTAGCGGCAGGCTATGTCGCGGTGGTGCAGGATTCGCGCGGCGCCTTCGCCTCAGAAGGACACTACATTCATCACAACAATGACGACCAGGACGGATTCGATACTTTCGAATGGATCTCTCGACAGCCCTGGTCGAACGGACATGCCGGGATGTGGGGAAGTTCGCATCCGGGCGCTGTTCAATGGCTGGCGGCTGCGGATCAGTCTTACGGCCTGGAGGTCCTCACACCAACGGCCGCGTCCCCGAGCTTGTATCGGACTGCCTATCTTGGAGGCGCGCTGCGATTGGCGCTGATCGGCGGGGCCGGACCGTTGATCGACAAGCCTCCATCCGGAAGGAAGACTCCGGCCGATCTTACTTCGCTATACTTTCGCCTGCCACTCGCCGATCTGGATACGACGATCGGGTGGTCGATGCCGTGGCTTCGCGGCGTGGTTACCCATCCGCGCCTCGATGGCTTCTGGCTCCGCCAGCACGCCACACCCCGAGTCGAGAAGTTGAACATCCCGGCCCAGCACATCGTTGGCTACTATGATTTTCTTTGCCGCGAAACCGTGGCGAGTTTCCAGCGCCTCCGTCGATCCTCCGCAACAGCGTCGGGCGAGGCTGAACCAGCAGCTCATTCTTGGCCCGTGGGACCACAGCACATTAGGCAAGGAAATCGAAGGCGGCGTCAACTTCGGTCCGAAGGCGCGTCTCGACGTCACGGAAGAGAATCTTCGATGGTTCGATCGTTTCCTGAAGCCTTCGCCGGCTGTCAAACCCGACTTTCCGAAAGTCCGATATTTCCTGATGGGTAAGAATGAGTGGCGAACCGCTTCGGACTGGCCGCCTCCGGAAGCTCGCGATGCAGCGTTTTACTTGCACTCTAAGGGAAAAGCCAATACACGACAGGGGAACGGGTCACTTGCATCGCATCTGCCGACGAGTACATTGAAAGACGTGTTCGAGGCAGATCCTCGGAATCCGGTGCCGGTGGAACCGCCTGGTGACGATCCGCCGTCGCGATCTTCTATGCACCGTCCAGTCGACAGAACCGCGCTTCAGGACCGTGAGGACGTTTTGGTCTACACGGGGCAGCCGGCTCGTCGGGAATTAGTCGTTGCCGGGTCGCCTCGCGCCGAGCTGTGGGTCAGTTCGGACACCCCGGATGCCGATTGGGTTGTCAAGGTCACGATCCTAGCGCCGGACGGGAGTGCCCGCGCAGTCTCGGAGGGAATCCTGCGATCCAGCTTCCGGGAATCCGAAACGAACCCAAGCCCAATCGAACCCGGCAGGATTTATCGCATGCGAATCGACTTGGGTCATACGGCATTCGTGCTCGCGCCAGGCCATGCGCTTCGGGTTGAGATCGCGGCCAGTTGCTTCCCGATGTACGATCGAAATCCCAACACCGGCGACGGGCCCTTCGCTACGACGGAACGGAAGGCGAAACAGAGCGTTTACCATAGCGCTCAGATGGCCTCGCGGATCGTTTTGCCAGTCCTTGGCGTGCGTTAATTTCGGAAGAAATCGTACATCAAGATGGACAGGGCGGCGGCGTCGCGTTGCAAGTCCAACTAGAAAAAGGATAGTTTGAAAGATATGATGTGGCGGTTTGTCGCTCTCCTGGCTGGGACCGCGGCCTTCGCCTGGGCGGAAAAGCCTCGCGCCATCTCGGTTCTCGAGCAGCGGTGTCTCGGGTGTCACACCGGGAAATTCAAGAAATCCGGTTTGGACCTTTCGAGTCGTGAGCTTGCGATTCGTGGGGGTGATCGCGGGCCGGCCATTGTGCCTGGAAAATCGAAAGAAAGTCTGTTGCTGCGTGTGGCCAGTCATACGGCCGAGCCACACATGCCGCTGCAATCCCCAAAGCTTGCGGAAGCCGAGCTTGCGGTTCTGGCCGAGTGGATCGATGCGGGCGCAGAATACGGGGCGCCGACTAAGGTTGCGGCCGCTTCCGCCGAGGCGCCACCGCTGCCGGATCACTGGTCCTTCCGCGCTCCGGTCCGGCCTGCGATTCCGGTTGCAAAGGACGCCCCCTGGGTACGGAATCCGATCGACGCGTTTGTCGCGGCGGAACTCGGGAAGCGGAAGCTCGCGGCGTTACCGGAAGCTGACCGGCGGACGCTTCTGCGCAGGGCCTACCTGGACTTGATCGGCGTTCCCCCAACGCTCGAAGAAAGTCAACCGCTTTCTTGCAGACGCTTCTCCCAAAGCTTACGAGGCGGCGGTCGACCGGCTCCTCGAAGACAAACGCTACGGCGAACGTTGGGGAAGGCATTGGATGGATGTCTGGCGGTACAGCGACTGGTATGGCTGGCGCAAGGGTAATGACGTCCGAAATAGCCACAGGTTCATGTGGCGCTGGCGCGATTGGATCATCGAGTCGCTGAACGGCGATAAAGGATATGACCAGATGATCGTGGAGATGCTCGCTGCCGACGAGATAGCGCCCACCGATGCGAATTCCCTGCGTGCTACTGGCTTCCTCGCACGTAACTTTGCCAAGTACGATCGAAACGGATGGATGCAGGATGCGGTAGACCATACATCGCTCGCCTTCCTGGGAATTACTGCAAAATGCGCGCGCTGCCACGATCATAAATACGATCCCCTATCGCAGGAAGAGTATTACCGGTTGCGAAGTTTCTTCGAACCATATGAAGTGCGCATCGATCGTGTACAGGGAGAGACCGACACTGACAAAGACGGGCTGTCCCGTATCTACGATGCGGAATTGGAACGCCCCACTTACCTTCTGATTCGCGGGGATATTCAAACACCCGACAAGGACCATGTATTGGCGCCTGGTGTCCCGCGCTTATTTGGGCAAGGCCTGGGTAAGATCGAACCGGTTTCGCTTCCTATCGAGTCGTATTATCCCGATCATCGGCCATTTGTCGCCACCGATCTGGTCGCAAAGGCCAAGGCCGACATCGAACGCGCCGAGACCGATTTACGCAAGAAACAGGAAGAATATGCGGCGGTAGAGAAAGAACTTGCAAACGCCAGTCTGGCTGTTGGCTACGAGAAGCTTCGAGCGATCAGCGATCAACTCTCGCTCGCAAAGAAAGCGCTCGCCGCCGCCAAGGAATATCTCCCTGCTCTCGAAGCCCGTATTGCCGCGGACAACGCCAAGTTTGCCAATCCGCCGGATCCCGGTTATGAAGCTCTTGCCCTTACTGCGCGGCAAGCCGAGCGAAAAGCCGGCATCCTGAAGGCTGATGAAAACGTTCTGAGGGCGCAGTTGGAATTTGATGAAGCCCTGAGCAAGGATGCCACAGACGAGAAAAAGATCGGAGAAGCCCAGAAACGATTGGCAGAGGCGCAAAAAGCGTTGACGCAGGCGCCTGAGGGCTACAACACGATCGGCAAGGTTTACGAAAACAAGAGCACGGGGCGCCGTACCGCGCTCGCGCGCTGGATCGCTGCGCCTACGAACCCGCTTACGGCCAGAGTCGCCATCAATCACATGTGGCTTCGGCACTTCGGGGCACCCCTGGTTCCCACGGTTTTCGATTTCGGTCTGAATGGCAAACCCCCGTCGAATCCCCAGTTGCTGGACTGGCTCGCGACAGAATTTGTGAGCAGCGGTTGGAATATGAAGGCAATGCATCGCTTGATGGTGACGAGCGGTACCTACCGCAGGCGTTCCTCCGCGGGCGAGGCCAACCATCCGAATGTCGCTATCGATCCGGAGAATCAGTTTCTCTGGAGAATGAATCCGCGCCGAATGGAAGCAGAGGCGGTGCGCGACAGCATGCTGTATCTGGCGGGGGAACTCGACCAGACGATGGGCGGTCCGGAGATCGACGAGACCAAGGGCTTTGAGTCAAAGCGGCGAAGCATCTATTTCCGCCATTCTCCAGACACACAGATGGAGTTTTTAAAGACGTTCGACTCTCCCAATCCTGTCGAGTGCTACATGCGGAGCCAGAGTGTCGTACCGCAGCAGGCTTTAGCGCTTGCCAATAGCCAGATCAGCCAGGAGGAGGCGCGTGTGCTCGCCCGTAAGATCGGAATCGACGGCGCCCCCGCCAACTTTGTGAAGGTTGCTTTTGAAACGATCCTCGGCCGCGCTCCATCGGCAGAAGAGCAAGCGGTTGGCGAACGATTTCTACAGAAGCAGCCGAACCTGCTCGCTTCGCTGAAGGTTGCTGTTCCCGCCGCACAACGCGCTCGAGAAAACTTCGTTCACGTGCTGCTCAATCACAACGATTTCGTAACCATCCGATGAAAGGCCGCCTTATGAAATATCCGAATTTTCACCCGCTGAATCGTCGCGGCTTCCTTGCCGATTTCGGAATGGGCTTTACCGGCTTGGCGCTGGGGGCGATGCTGAACAGCAACGGAATTGCGCGAGCAGCGACCACGGGATGGCAACCTCCGGACGGCAAGCCCCACTTCACGCCCAAGGCGAAGCGGGTTATCTGGCTCTTTATGATCGGCGGCGTCAGCCACATGGAGACATTCGATCCCAAGCCGGCGTTGACGAAGTATGGCGGGTTCAAACTCGGCGATACGCCTTTCAAGGATTTCGAGCAAAATCCACTCGTAAAAAAGAATTTGCGCGAGGTGATCGTCGGTCTCCACAAGATCGAGCCCAACCTGTACCCGCTGCAGGTAGGTTTCAAGAAGCGCGGCCAGAGCGGCATCGAAGTGAGCGACTGGTGGCCGAATGTATCCGAGTGTATCGACGATATCGCCGTTGTCCGTTCCATGTGGACGACGGACAACAATCATGGCGCGCAGATGCAGTTCCACTCGGGGCGTCACGTGCTCGAAGGCGAATTTCCTACGATCGGATCGTGGGTTCATTACGGTCTCGGTTCTTTAAACGAGAACCTCCCGCAGTTCGTAGTTCTTGGCGAGCCCGTGGATACGTGTTGCGGCGGCGTTGCGGCGCATGGCGGTTCGTATCTTGGTCCGGAGCACAACGGTGTGCGGATGGAAGTCCAGCAAGAGAATCCGCTTTCGTACTCAAAGCCTCCGAAAGACGTTTTGACCGAGGAACAGAAAAGCGAGTTCGATCTGATGAGTGAATTCGGAAAGCTCTCGCTCGCCGAATATCCGGACGATGCTGCGATGAGGGCTCGCATTAAGAGCTACGAGTTGGCGTTTCGGATGCAAACAGCCGTGCCGGAAGTGATGCGTTTCAGCCAGGAGAATGAGGCCACTCGCCGTCTCTATGGGTTGGATCACGATACGACTCGGCCCTTTGGCGAGATGTGTCTTGCCGCGCGGCGCTTAGCGGAGTCGGGAGTGCGTTTTGTCCAGGTATTCCATGGACAGAACGGCGGTGCCGGCAAATGGGATGCTCACAAGGATCTGAAGAAAGGGCATACGGACCTTTGCCAACAAGTCGATAAGCCAATCGCAGGTTTGATAAAAGACCTAAAACAGCGTGGCCTCTTCGACGACACAATCGTTGTTTTCGCCACCGAGTTCGGGCGAACGCCGGGATCCGAAGGGACCAACGGGCGCAACCACCACCCCTATGGTTTTTCCGTATGGATGGCCGGTGGAGGCGTAAAGGGCGGTACGGTTCATGGCGCCACTGACGAGATCGGGTTCCATGCAGTGGAAGACCGGCATTACGTCACGGACATTCACGCCACGCTACTTCACCAGCTCGGCCTGGATCCGAAGAAGCTCGAGGTTCCGGGGCGAAAACGGCTGGAGATCGACTTGGGACATCCGATCACGCAGATCCTTGCCTAAGCTTTCTCGGCCTTTTCTCTTTTCGGATCGTGCAATTCGGCGAGCATCGCCAAGGCCTCTTTGACAATGAGTTCAGCTGCGCCAGGCGCAAACGGCGCAATCTCCACTTCATACCCCCCTTCCGGATAGGCTTCGCGGATCGGGATGTAGCCGAATCCGCCGTTCGAATATCCGGAGAACAACGTATGAGCAAATGGCGATCCCTTCGCTATCTCCTGGCTGGTTTCGATGAATGGTTCACCGGGCACACACACTAGCGCAACAGGTCCGATCCTTATCGCCTGGAGTTGCCAATCGACATGCTTCTTGCCGTGATACCAAAGCGCACGGTCGGCTCGCATCCCAGCCTGCGTCGCTTTCGCCGTCGCTTCCCGTATTTTCGCTTCATCTCCTCCGGACCGCAGCTTATTGAGTTCTTCCCGCAACGCAGCGGCCTCGGCTTCTGCGACTTCCGGCTCTGGAAAGTCCTTCAACGGCAGCTGTAGGAACCGCGAACGTACGTCGAGAGTGGCAGCTTCTGGCTCCACGGCATTGTCTTCGAACAGCGCGATGGTTGCGCCGGATTGCTGCAGGCCTACCAGCTTTTCCTTCCGGGGAAGTGTCTCGATGCCCAACGCGAGCTTCGACGCTTCCAGGCCGAGCAGCTTGCCGTATTTGCGATAGACTCCCAAATCGCCCGTGAATCCTCGTTTCGGCCCGATATTGCCGGTTGCGCCTTGCAGAAACAGACAGGTTCCACCAATCTGCTCTTCTACGACTTTCTTCGCCATGCCAGGATAATCGGGGGTGGCATACTGACATTGCCATGCCATTGTCGTCGGATGGCAGGCATAGTGCACGATCGTAGCGACGGGCTGTTCCTCAAAGTCGTCAAGGCGGACCACGCGAACAGTTTTGTCCACGGTTCCCGCGTGATTGCGGCCAATCACAACACTGCCATCCGGCAAGGCCATGCGGCGGTTCACATTGATATCGCATTCGCCCGATGCCGCGCCGATGCGTACCGGACGGAGATTGTTCTGCGCCTGCCAGACCGCGCCGCTGATCTTGAGCGGCAGCGTATCCAGATACTCGAGAATCATGTCACGGCCTTCCGTGATCACTGGAAGCCGAAACGTGTTTGGGCCCGAGTGCGTGTGCGTGCAGGAGAAGCGAATATTCTCGCGGGGTATTCCGGTCAACCCAACTACCGCGTCGATAATCCGCACCGTCCACTCCCCGTCAAACCCGATGGCATCGACGTCCAGGATGGCTACTTGGGTGGTCCGGTCGCCCAAGACGAGAGCAGTGGCGTATAAAGGAAGATCCGACCCAAGCCCGCGCTGATGCGTCTGGGCGCCCCAGCCGCCCTGAGGAGTACCCGGAGCCGGGGTAATGTCACTTCGGCCTGTTCCCGCCAAGAGCTCATGCATGCTCCCATTCTCAACGATGTAGATCGAAAGCTTCAGCGAGGTGTTCGCGATTCGTCCAAGAATGTGGACATTTTGGGGACAGCATATTCCCGCGGCAGTTATTGTTCACGATATTGGACGTAGGCGTCTGCCAGGAACAGGCAGGTTTGCCCGGACCTGATCTAATTTAGTTTTGGGGTTTGGGCCTTCGAATGAAAATAACGAAAATCGGCACGCTTGTTGTGAATGCGCGGATGCGCAATTGGATCCTGGTGAAGGTTGAGACCGACCAGCCCGGATTGTATGGCTGGGGCGAAGCTACGCTCGAATGGAAGACGAAGGCGGTCGTCGGGGCCATTGAGGATTTGTCCGTGTTGTTGATCGGGCAGGACCCTCGCCGGATTGAACATCTTTGGCAAATCATGCACCGGCAGTACTTCTGGCGCGGCGGAATCATCAACATGTCGGCGATGAGCGGCATCGATCAGGCGCTCTGGGATATCAAGGGAAAAGACCTTGGCAAGCCGGTGTGCGAACTCCTTGGTGGGCCGGTGCGCGACAAATTGCGGCTCTACGACCATCTCGGCGGCGGAAGCCTGGAAGGCATGTACAAGACAGCCGCGCCTGAGCTATTTGGCGAGCGCATCCTCGAAAGCATCGAACGCGGGTTTACGGCGGTCAAAGCAATGCCGATTCCAGTGTCCGAATTGATAGAAAGCGCGAGCGTTTTGAAACATGCCGCGCGATGTGTCGAAGCGATGCGCAAGGCCGCTGGAGATGACATCGACATCATGCTCGATCTGCATGCTCGAACGACGCCCGCGGCCGCAATTCAGTTTGGAAGGCTCCTCTCTGAATACAATCTTTACTGGTATGAAGAGCCCTGTTGGCCGGAGCACGTGGATGCTCTCGTAGAAGTAGCGCGAGCGCTGCCCTTCCCCATTGCTACCGGCGAACGGTTGGTGGGCCGTTGGGAATTTCGGGAACTGCTTGAAAAGCGGGCATGCTCGATCATTCAGCCCGACATTTCCCATTGCGGTGGAATCAGCGAGGGCCGCCGGATTGCGGCGATGGCTGAAACGTATTCCATCTCGGTCGCGTGCCACAACCCTCAAGGTCCCGTTAGCACCGCGGCTTCCGTTCACGTGGGATTTGCGACGCCTAATTATTTGATTCAAGAGGTCGTACGGGCCGACGTTCCATGGCGCGATGACATCCTGATCCATCCGCTTGACGTGCGGCATGGAAGTTGCGATCCACCAACGATGCCCGGTCTCGGTATCGATATCAATGAGGCTGAGGCTGCCAAACATCCTTTCCAGCCTGAGGTGACAATGGCGTACGTTCACAAAGATGGGTCTGTGGCGGACTGGTAAGTGTTCCTGGCAAATGAAATACAGCTCGGGTCCACCAGCTTGGACGGACTCGGGCATTCGGGTTGCCGGGCTAGCCCATGGCCATGTAAGCTCGCTGGCAGTACGGGGAATTACCTTGAACGAAAATTATCCAAAATCAGCAGAAATCTTGCGCAGGAACGCGCAGTACATTCCTGGAGGCGTAGTATCGGTAAACCGGGCAACACAGCCCGAGATCGTGTTCGTGCGCGCCCGCGGAGCGTATCTCTGGGATGCCGATGGCAATCGTTATATCGACTATCACGCGGGCTTTGCGCCTCATTTCCTGGGGCACAACGATCCCTATGTTACCGAAGCCGTGATTCGCGGACTCCAAGCCGATGCGAGCCTTTACGGGTCAGGCACCACTGTATACGAGGGACAACTGGCGGAACTCATCTGCCACAATGTGCCCGCTGCCGAATCCGTGCAACTGCTGAACACAGGCAGTGAAGCTACCTATCAGGCCATCCGCCTTGCTAGAGCGGTGACTGAGAAGGACCACGTCATCATCATGCAGGGAGGCTATAACGGTTGGCACAATGACGTCTCTGCCAACCTGATGACGCCACTCGATAAACTCGGCCCACGAAAATCTCCGGGAGAGTATCCCTACCATGCCATCAGTGCGGGCGTTCCACTCGAGCATCAGCAGCTTGTGCATAGTGTGAACTTCAATGATCTGGCATCGGTGGAATACGTTTGCGAACGCTATCCTGTAGCGGCATTGATCGCCGAACCCATTCTGCAGAATATCGGCATCGTTCACCGAGACTGTCAGAACTGAGGGCACGGGATCAACGAAGCCGGCCTTCCTTCAAGCGTGAAGATGTACCTGGTTAGGCTGCGACGAAGAGTGCTTCCAGTTCCAGTGCTCGGAACAGGAACTGTCGTCTGGCGTTGGATAGTGAGATGACTTCGTTTTGTTTGCGACGGGGTCGAAAATACTGTCGAACTTCCTCGAAGGCTCGCCAAAATCGCTGGGCCGAACGTAACGCCCCGAAGCCCAGCATCGGATAGTATCGCTGTTTGATTCCTCGGTGATCTCGCTCAATTCGACGATTCATGTATGCGCTGCAGCGATGCTTCACCTTCGGACCCAGTGTTTCCCGGATTGCCCGCGGATAGGAATCGTGGCCATCGGTTGTGACCTGTTTCGGCGCCGAGTTCACCATGGACCGAGCACTGCGAAAAAAGCGCTGGGCTGCATTCATGTCTCGAGTGGCGCTCAGCATGGAGTCCACTAGATTACCTTCGCGATCAATGGCGCGGTACAGATACCACCATTTCCCTTTTACTTTCAGGTACGTTTCGTCTACGTACCAGCGCCGTCCCACTTTCCCTTTTCTCTTGCGGCGGATGTGCTCAGCCAGTAGCGGAGCAAACCGTTCCTCCCACTCGCGTACGGCTTCATGGGTGAACTCGAATCCACGTAGCAGATACATCTCTGCCAGGTTCCGTAGACTGAGCTTGTACCGCAACCGGCAGAGCACGATTTCGAAGACGATATCGGTCGGCAATTCGAGGTAATTAAATGGAGTGCCGGTTCGCTCATTCGATTTACGCAAACACCCGCCGCAGCGGAATTCAGAATAACCGAGATCGGTGGTCTGGTTCAGCTTCCGGAGAATTTGTTAGCAATTGTCCCAGCACGACCGCCACTGCGAGGCACCGGATTCTGGTGCGCCTGACCGAGCAAGTTCTCGCCCCGACTCGGGGCTATCGGGCGGCATGCCTCACCATTTGGCTAGCAAAGCGCATGCTCAACCTACTTACTAAAACCTAGCGGGACACACTCCAACTCACGCGCACCCAGCTTGGGAATATGCGAGTCATTAGAAAATACTGATGGATGACGTCTATTGAGTCTATTTCGGGCGATCAGACTCATCCCAGTTTCAATAACTTACAAAAACCCTCCCCTTAATGGAGCCATTTTGGAGCCAACGATGTCCTGACGCCGGTGCCTAAGTGCGTCGGCAACCCAACGGAGGTCATCATGAGTTGCCATTCAGAGATAAGCGTACTCGAGATTCGTGAGGAGGTACAACCGCGGTCATACTCGTCGATGAGTGCTTTGGCAGGGCGGCCGCGAATCTCGCTGAAGCAGGTCGAGGCAGCGGTTTGCGCTCGGCTCGGCCCAGCTCGAGTTCCGGGAAACGCCCAGCCTGCGGTCCTATATAGACAGATCGCGATGTATTTGGCAAAGCACGTCGGCGGCTGGAGCTTGTCACAGATCGGCCGCTTCTACAACGGACGCGATCATTCCACGGTTCACCATGCGATAAGAAAGATCGAACGTCTGCGGCCGCACGACACGGAGTTGGATGAAGTCTTGAACTCATTAGCGACCACGATTAAAGAAAACTCTAGTTCTCGTGGGCCATGCCGAGATCAGAACATTCCTCAAGCTGTGAGTGCGTTACACCAGTTGCAGGGGTCTGAACAACTTCTAGATGCACTGGCGGATCGCATTGCGCAACGGCTAAAGAGGGATCACAAAACGGGTGAACGGCGCTACACGTTGACGGCCGGAGAAATGAACCTCTTGGAAGTGGCGTTTCTTGCGTCGAGTCTCTACAAGCTGCGCACTCGGATCAGTGCCTGAGGTGCGGCGTTCCACGACTCCTGGCTGGCTCGGACGGCAGCTGGTTTCTGTGTATCTAGCGAAAGTTGAGGAAACAGTCGCGGGTTCTCCACACCCATATTGTTTCTTACCTACTGGTCGCTATCGGCGGAGGCGGCCCGCAAAAACGGACACCGGCCCTCATCACAATACCGCAGCATTCTCCGTAGCCTTTGCTGAACTTTCTGAAGTTCGATCAACTGCTCATTTGAGCGCTCGAGCACCGATAAGAGGTTGGGACGGAGACTTTCCCACGCACGCTCTCCGGAATCGATTACCTGCAAGAGATCTCGGATATTAGCCAGAGTGAGCCCGACGCGCTGCAAAGATTTCACCAGGCGAATGCGATCCACTACCACCGGTGAGAACGTCCGGTATCCTGAGGGGCGCCTCGGTGCTCGCGGAATCAGGCCGGTGCGCTCGTAGTACCGAACCGCATCAACGCTGACGTGTGCTGCTTGCGCAATCGCGCCAATCGAAAAACTTTTAGTGCTCATAACACCAGTGTGCTTGACTCTGGACTGCACTCCAGGGTTGAGAATCTCAGTTGAGCCTTTCCCAGGTGGGATTTAGTGCTTTCAAATTCCCACCTCGGCGAGGATGAGGTAAACCCAATGAATACGACCGACAGCAACATAGAGGCAGTGCTCAACATCTTCCGCGCTATCGAAGAGCGCGAGCCGAACGATCGGAACATGCAACCATTCCTTCAACTTGTGCAGCCCGATGTGGAACTCTGCTGGCCTCCATCGCTTCCCTACGGGGGCACCGCGCGCGGATTGCGGCAACCCGACCCTTCATGGGCGGATATCTGGGATCCATTACAGCCAACGGCGACAGAACGACGCATGAACCCGCAAGTGATCGCAGCGAATGATCGGAACGAGGTTGTGGTCCTGTATTGCCAGCGGGGTGTCAACAACCGTGGCGAACATTTCGAAACTCAAGTCCTTGGCGTTTACGAAATCCGCGAGGGGAAGCTGTCGCGTGCCCAGATGTTTTACTTCGACGAAGCTGGTACGAATCGGTTTCTGGCGACCTTAGGGCAGCAGTGCGATTAGCGAATTCTTCGGCGGGAAACTGAGGAGCAATGCGTGTTTTCTTACTGGGCGCAACGGGTGCGCTTGGAACGCAGCTCGTTCCACAGCTCATAAGCCAACGTCATACGGTGACCGGCACCACCCGGTCACCTGCGAAGGCGAATAAACTGACCGAACAAGGGGCTCAGGCCGCCGTTTTGGACGCGCTCGACCGAGAAGCTCTGATTGAGGCGGTTCAAAGGGCGCAACCGGAGGTTCTCATCCATCAACTGACAGCAATCCCATCGCGTCTGGACATGCGGCACTTCGATCGTGAGTTTCAATCGACGAACCGATTGCGCACGGAGGGGACGGACAATGCGGTGGCGGCCGCCCTAAGGGCCGGTGTTCGGCGGATGATCGCGCAGAGCTTTGCAGGCTGGACGTACGCCCGAGAGGGTGGTCGGATAAAAACAGAAGAAGATCCTTTCGATCCCGCCCCTCCAGCCGAGTTCCGGCGTACCCTGAAGGCGATTCAGTATCTGGAGCAAACGGTGGGTGGCGAACGCGGCGTTGAAGGCATGATCTTGCGCTACGGCGCATTTTATGGCCCTGAAACTTCTCTCGCCCGGAACGGCACCCATGTCGAGGACGTCCGTCGACGTAAGTTCCCACTCGTCGGCAACGGCCAAGGAGTATGGTCATTCATTCACATCGCCGACGCAGCGTCCGCTACCGTGGCAGCGGTGGAGCGTGGGGCACCAGGTGTCTACAACGTAACGGATGACGAACCAGCCGCGGTTGCGGAATGGCTGCCGGCCCTAGCCGCGGCGGTAGGAGCACCGGCGCCGCGACGTGTGCCGGCCTGGTTGGCCCGGATGCTGATAGGTCAGCATGCGGTCACGTTGATGACTCAAAATCGAGGGGCCTCCAACGAAAAGGTAAAACGCGAGTTGATATGGAAGCCCGGCTATCGTACTTGGCGGGAAGGCTTCGTGACGGGGCTGGGCTGACTAGACGATGAATCTCCACATACTTACGTGGAATGTTTGGTGGCGGCACGGTCCCTGGCAGGAGCGGCAGAACGCCATACTTAATGTGCTGCGGCACGCCGAGCCGGATGTTTGCTGTCTCCAGGAGGTCTGGAGCGATTCGGACAATAATTTGGCACAGTTCATCGCCAATCAGTTAGGACTGCACTGCGCGTTCTTTCCAACTACGAACCCTGCTTTCTACCAGCGCCAGCTTGTCTGCCCCGGCATTGGCGTTGGCAATGCAATTCTCTGAGGTGGCCCCTCGCTCGCTTGGAGTCGGAAGCGCTGATCCCGGGCAACCATGAAGACGAGGGCCGATTCATCGCCTTCGCTGAGACCGCCACGCCATTCGGTCTCCTACCTGTCTTCACGACCCATCTGAACTCAGGCCTTACCGATTCGGCTGTTCGTGTCGTGCAGGTGGCTCAGATTGCAGCATTCATGAGTCGGCATCCATCGCAAGGTCTTCCCCCGATTCTCGCCGGCGATTTCAATTGCGAGCCAGACGCCGACGAGATCCGAACCATCGTGGGGCGCAGCAAGCCGCCACAGCCCGGCTTTGGTGCCTCAACCTTTGCTTGAAAGCAACTGCCGTCCATGCAGCGATCGTCCTGCGCAAAGTCTTCGAACAAGACTGTGTTAGCCCCCCCTGTTTGTTTGCTGCAGGACGAGCACGCTCACGGCGTTTGGCAGTAGATCGGTGTCATCCCGGTCAAAAACAGCGTCGGCCAGCGTAGAGTATTAGGTTGTCGCGAATCCATTGGGCGAGCGTTCGAACGGGAACGGCGTGTGTTTCTTTCGTCCGCCAATCTTCGGTGAATACGTTCTCCAGCGCAAGCCTCTGCTGCTGCTCGGGGAGTCGGGCGATCAACAGAGCATGTCCAGCGGTTAGACGGTTCTCTAGGAACGCTGCAGCTGCCTCGTCGATGAGATCCATGTATTTCAAACGACAATAGACGTGAGACACGCTCTTGCCGACTTTGGCGGCGATCGAAATGACGTCGTACTGTGCGCATTGAAAGCAGTGCCTTGTATGCAGCCGCCTCTTCGTACGGATGGACGTCTTGCCGTTGAGCGTTCTCGATCAGTTGCACTTCAATGACCTGCTCGTCGGTCAGGTCCATGACGTGAGCCACGAGTTCCTTGAGATTAGCTAACTTAGCGGCCCGGAATCGTCTGGCTCCGGCCACCACTTCGTATCGATCAAGGTCGATTGGACGCACAATGACGGGCTGGACCAATCCGCCGAGCGCTTTGATACTGTCGGCCAATTCCCGCAGTGTCTTCTTCACTGAAGGTTTTGCGAGGATTTGTGGGCGACTCCTGCAATTGGCCGATGCTGATCGTTTGGTACTGAGACGTCGATACAGGTGTTGACTTCTGTGTGAGGCATGAAACGTTGTCCTTTCTGTGTTGGTTGGCTAATTGAGCGACAGGTCTGCGGGAGCGATTGCCCGGAGGATCTCTGTCGCAGTGGACTGAATGAAGCTGAGGGACTCGGCTAGCGTGTTCTTGTCGCCGTTGTAGAGCTGGATGTAGTCCGCTGCTGCCGTGTTGGTGTCGAGTCCGATGCTCGTGGTGACTACGAACGCCACTGCTTCCGCCTCGGTCTCACGTACTGTCTTCGATGTCTTGAGATCGGCGTTCGCCTCTGTGCAACCGCTCGTGGGCGAACTCGTGTACGAGTACCGAGAACTCCTCGGCTGCGGGTAAGCCCGGGAAGTATCTCAATGCGTCCGCCGCGCGACACCCCATGGGCGGGCGCGATCCCGGCGTTGTATGTAATGGCAATTCCCGCTGCCTCGATGGCATCCCTTCAGGCGCTCAGCATAGTGTTGCGGGTCGCCTTGTACCACGGCGAACTCGGGTAACGGGTCGCCTTCGGTCTGGCTCTGATCGAAGACATAGGCGGCACGGAAGCCGAAATACGCGCGTCTGCTCGTCTTCGCCGTCGTCCGTTTCGACGCGCTTCTTAACGACGACCGGAGCGAGGATCATGATGCCCTTCTCGCCCTTCCGAACATGTCGGCCCAGCTTCCGCCATGTTTGGAAGCCTGCCACACGCGTCGCTGCTGGGCGTTGCGAGGCAATCAGGAGCGCATTTCCCCAGCTGTACTGATGGAACCTCCCCATCACCGCCAGGTAGGCGCGGAGTGTCTCGCTGTGTCCCTGTTCGAGGGCGCTGCGAGTTTGTTCAGCGCTTCATCTGCAAGTTGTTTCGCGATTTCGTGTGTCATTTGCTTCTCTCTCAGCGCGTTATCGCGCGCGCATCTGTGCCCGCCTTGCTGCGGTGTCGGTCCTGGGGTCAAGGCCGCGCGAATGCGCGCTCGAGAGGAGCGAAGCGACGAAGCCTTTACCCCAGGGCCGCACCGCGGTAGAAGCAAGGCATCAGGAGATGTTTCTGCTGAGCAAACTGGATTCAGGTGGCAAGAACGAGAACGAAAGCATCGTTCATCGAACCCATGCTGCTGTTACGCGGCGATAGCTTGCCGGAAGGTCCGAACTGGCCAATTAGAACTAAGCTCGACGGCTACCGAGCGCTGGCGATTAAGACGGGTGGAAAGATTCAGCTACGATCACGGAACAACAACGACTTCAACGGCAGGTATCCGTTTGTTGTGAAAGCACTGTTCGCGATACCGGACGAAACTGTTGTCGACGGGTAAATCGTCGCCCTGGACGATTCGGGTAGACCGTCCTTCAACATGCTTCAGAACTACGGCTCGTCGTCAGTTCCGATATATTTCTACGTCTTCGATCTGCTGATCCTGTCCGGTCGAGACCGTGATGCATGAGCCGCTTGAGAGCCGGAGAAAACTTTTGGAGCAGAAAGTCCTGTCAAAGCTCCGAGAACCAATACGTCAGTCTCCCGTGCTGGAGGGAAGCATCAGCGAATTGGTGAAACTCTGTCCGCGAGCAGAACCTCGAAGGCTTGACTCGCGAAGCGGCGGGGCAGCATCTACGAGCCGGGTCTGCGCTCTGGCGTTTGGCGAAAGATGCGAGTGAATCAAGGGCCAGGAACTCGTGATTGGAGGCTACACGCCGAGCTCGAAAGAACTTCGATGCGCTGATACTCCGGATATTACGAGGGAGATCGTCTGCTGTACGTGGCAAGGACCCGAAACGGATTGACGCCTCGTTTACGGGAGCAGTTGTTTGTGAAGACTGCGAAAGCTGGAGGTCGCGAAGTGTCCCTTCGTGAACCTTCCCGAGGCGAGAAGCGGCCGCTGGGGACAAGGGCTCATAGCGGCGAAGATGCCCGAATGTCGGTGGTTGCTATGCCGCATTCGGCATAGCAGCCACAATGTCGAATGCCGGACTATGCCGCATCGTTCGTTGCAGTGTTGTCATTACTGTGTTCAGGGTCATTGTGTTCGGCATGACCAGACCGAGTTGCGTCAGCGCAATCGTGCAGGTTTGCTCAACGTCAGTAAACGCCGGGCGATCAGAGAGGACCTATCTTTGGTAATCGAAAAATCCAACCGGCGATGCGCGCACATTCCCTAAACGCGACTCGTACGAAGCCGCCGCGCGGCAGTGCTCGCGAAGTGCTATCGTTTGGCAGGGCAATATGCAATCTCGTGCATCGGTTGGATATACACGTAGATCCTTAACGCCCGGAACAGTTCTGGATCGATTCCCATAAAGCAATCGCCCTGGTCAAACCGGCTTGCACAGTCGGAATATCGCGAGTGCTCCGGCTTTCTGCTACCGTTCGGGCGCATACTCTGGACGTCGCCGCCGCAGTCGCAGATGATCCCCTTATAGTCGGTCCGAGAGGACCTGTTTAAATAAGAGATTTCCACAGCCGGCCGCGCGCTACGGTTGTGGAAAACGTGCGCGGTCCGCGAACTGCCGACAAGGTGAAGTGGACACGCACAGGCATTCTGCTGTTACGAATTGATGATCCCGACACACGATGTCTCTCCTTAGAGATTCGAGCAGCAGAAACGCTTCGTTCCGATAACGAATTCTCAGATGATGTCCGCATAACGGGGACTCGACTGTAAGGCTTTCGCAGGAACGGGCAAGCCCAGAATAAACAAGCGACGAGGTACGAATGGAAGCTATTAACCACGAGTATGACTTTGCGGCGTTTGTCGGCATCGATTGGGCCGATCGAAACCATGCCTTTAGTCTTCAGGGCCGCCAGTCGAGCACCATCGAGTACGGCGCAATTGAGCACACTCCCGAGGCAATCGATGCGTGGGCAGTCGAACTGGCACAACGGTTCGGGCAAAGGCCCGTTGCAGTCGCTCTGGAACAAGTTCGAGGCGCGCTAGTGTTCATGCTCAGCAAATACGAACATCTGGTCATATTTCCAGTTCATCCGGCTACCCTAGCCAACTACCGCAAGAGCTTCCGGCCGTCAGGAGCAAAAGGTGATCCGCACGATGCCAAGCTGTTACTCGACGTTCTTATACGTCACCGGGAGAAGTTGCGGCGATTGGATCCTGACACTCCGGAGACGCGAACGCTTCAGTTCCTGGTAGAAGAGCGGCGTAAGTTTGTACAGGAGCGAATTCGGCTCTCGCAACGGCTCACCAGTTATCTCAAGCTGTATTTCCCTCAGGTACTGAATTGGTTTGCGGATATCAGCTCGGAGATCTCCGGACGTTTCCTCGAGCGCTGGCCAACATTGGAGCAGTCGCAGAAAGCAAAAGTCAAAACCTTGGAGCGTTTCTTCATCGACCACAATAGCCGACGTCGTATAGTCCGAAAACTCGAAGCTTCTCAGAATCCAACAAGATACGGAAATGAAGAAGTCTACTCGCATTCGCAAGAAATAAGAATGTTACAGAGGTTCGCGAACGGTTCGCTTTCTCCCGATGAAATATTTTTCATATGGGAAGTCGTGCATCCCGGCAGTCGTATCAGCACACCAAATCCAGCGAATTGAGCCAATTGGTAATTCGCCATGGACAGGTTTTCAAGCTCGGCGGATATGAGGCGAACCCGCTAGTGAACTACTTAATGCGCCTCGGGCCGATCGAGGGACTTATTCTCGCGAAAGCTATTGTCATAGTCGGCGGTGCGGCAATCGTTTGGTATAACCGCCATCGAGTGGTATTCCTTGCGAACTATGTCTATGCCGGCATAGTCTGCTGGAACCTGGCGATTGCCGCTTACTGACATCTCTCTCTTCGAGCACAGCCAGACTGCAACCTTAGCGAACTCTAATGTTCGCGTGATAGTGGATCTACCCCTATGGGACTACCCTCATATGGGATCCATCACTTAGGCTATTTGAGAGTCAGACGCATAGTACTGTCGTCTCATATTGCGGCTTAGATAATCGTACCCCCCCTGTTTCCGCCCCCTTCCGCATTGACTCCACAACCGAACAGTCCCACAATGTGACTTCGTCAAATACTGTACTTCCCTTAGGCTCACCTAAGGTGGGTTTCACCCGTCGAGTGAGGACATACGTGTACTCGACGTGTGTCTCAGCGAAGTGCGGTGGGGGACCAACCAAGCGCGTTCCTGTGTCGTTGGGATTAGTACTAGGACCGGCAAAATTAGACCTTGAGAAAGGGCAACAACGGCCTGAATATCAATGCTTACAGCGCAATGATGTTGCTAACGATTGATCTACTCAAACTAGCCGCCGGAGTACCGCACAGATGAGGTCATTGTTCATGCAGTATGGCTATCTACAAGTTCTGGATGTGTTGACGACACTGGCTTTTCTGAAAAGTGGCGTGGACGAGGCGAACCCGTTGGTTGCCACTCTTATGCAAGCCGTCGCGTCGCCGGTAACTGTGCTGATCGCCGTCAAGGTTTGCGCGCTGTGCCTCGGCATCTACTGTTGGCGTGTGCAGCGCCGAACTGCTCTCTCAAGAGCGAACACCTTCTACGCTGTCCTAATCGCGTGGAACCTACTGTGCCTGATCGTAGGTTTGGGCACACAATCCATGCTTGTCGGGGGACGCCGCTTAAGAATGATTCGCCTGCTATTTCACTCCACAGATTCCAAGCTTCAACACCTTCTTGCGCCAACATTGGGATCCGAGTTCCAGGTCCACGTCGAACCGAATCGCCGGCGATTAAAGCAGCGTATCGCCGATGGCGAATGCGATGTCCTGGTCCTCGACTTCGATTCCAACCTGTGCTCCATCGCTGAGCAACTCGAAATCGTTGACGAATACCGGCACTCCCACATTCCAATCGTCGTCATGACAGACGACGACCGCCGATCGACCGCATTGGAAATGGTGAATCGCGGCGTTTACGACTATTTCCGAAAACCGCCGTCGATTCCCGAGCTGAAGATCATCGTCCGCCGGGCTCACGAGCACGCGGTCCTAAAACGGGAATTCGACCGTGCGCAGGAGCAGTTGCGTGCCCCGCAAGCGCGAATCGTTGCGTCGTGCGACCAGTTGGTTGGCGCCAGCGCCCGCTCGCGAGTGGTTTACGACCTGATCCGTCGCGTCACGAACCTCAATTCTTTTGTACTCATCACAGGCGAAAGCGGAACTGGAAAAGAGTTGATTGCGCGCGCCGTACACAACCTGAGCGACCGGGCGAAGCAGCCCTTTGTGGCCGTCTCCTGCGGAGCCATCCCCGAAACGTTAATCGAATCAGAGCTGTTCGGCCACGAGAAGGGAGCATTCACCGGTGCCAACGGTTCGCGTGCCGGGCACCTGGAACAGGCCGCCGGCGGCACTCTGTTCCTCGACGAAATTGGCGAACTTAGTTTGCACACGCAGGTAAAGCTTTTGCGAGTACTCCAGCAGAGGGAGTTCAGCCGTCTGGGAAGCAGCCGCGCAATTCCTTTGCGAGCGCGTGTGGTATTCGCCACACACAGGAACTTGGCGGAGATGGTGGAGCAGGGCACGTTTCGGCAGGATTTGTACTACCGCGTCAATGTGATGAAGATCCACTCGCCGGCACTGCGGGATCGGACCGAAGACATCCCCGTTCTCGCCGAGCACTTCCTCCAGCAGTATTCGGAGTTGTATAACAAGCCGGTGTATTCCATCGAGCCGGCCGCGATGGCAGCCCTGCTTGAATACCACTGGCCTGGAAACGTTCGCGAACTGGAGAATGTAATCCAAAGCTCCATCATCGTCACAGAAGCGGACACCATCGGCGTGGAAGACTTGCCAGAAACATTTCAGCAGCTCGACCCGTTATGCCTGGACGACGATGACACCGTCGCAGGCGGTTCCTTCGATGAGCAACTGCGAGATTACCGAGTGAAACTCGCGACCAAGGCCATCGCAGACTCCAACGGCAACAAGACAGTCGCTGCGCGAAGTCTGAACATATCGCGGGCGTACCTCCATCGCTTAATTCGCGAAGCTGGCGGGGATATTGCTGTTGCGTGAGCCCTTGCCGAGCGAACTTTGGCCTTCCTGTATGGCGTACGTCGAGAGTGAGCGATCTCAGGCGAGACTGTCAGAACTGAGGGCACGGGATCAACGAAGCCGGCCTTCCTTCAAGCGAAAATGTACCTGGTTAGGCTGCGACGAAGAGTGCTTCCAGTTCCAGTGCTCGGAACAGGAACTGTCGTCTGGCGTTGGATAGTGAGATGACTTCGTTCTGTTTGCGGCCGGGTCGAAAATACTGTCGAACTTCCTCGAAGGCTCGCCAAAATCGCTGGGCCGAACGGAACGCCCCGAAGCCCAGCATCGGATAGTATCGCTGTTTGATTCCTCGGTGATCTCGCTCAATTCGACGATTCATGTATGCGCTGCAGCGATGCTTGACCTTCGGACCCAGTGTTTCCCGGATTGCCCGCGGATAGGAATCGTGGCCATCGGTTGTGACCTGCTTCGGCACCGAGTTCACGATGGACCGAGCACTGCGAAAAAAGCGCTGGGCTGCATTCATGTCTCGAGTGGCGCTCAGCATGGAGTCCACTAGATTACCTTCGCGGTCAATGGCGCGGTACAGATAACTCCATTTCCCTTTTACTTTCAGGTACGTTTCGTCTGCGTACCAGCGCCGTCCCACTTTCCCTTTTCTCTTGCGGCGGATGTGCTCAGCCAGGAGCGGAGCAAACCGTTCCTCCCACGCGCGGACGGCTTCATGGGTGAACTCGAATCCACGTAGCAGATACATCTCTGCCAGGTTCCGTAGACTGAGCTTGTACCGCAACCGGCAGAGCACGATTTCGAAGACGATATCGGTCGGCAACTGGAGGTAATTAAATGGAGTGCCGGTTCGCTCATTCGATTTACGCAAACACCCACCGCAGCGGAATTCAGAATAGCCGAGATCGGTGGTCTGGTTCAGCTTCCGGAGTTCGGAAGATTGGCAGTAGGGGCAGCTCATGGGCGACGGTCAGCCAGCTTAGCATACCGAACGAGCTGAAGCCCCACCTTACCCCTGACCCGAGTCCTGACGCTTTCGGTTGCTCTGTCTCGTCCGCTCATTCACCGTTCGCCGCCGCTCTTCCACCAAGAACTGCAACAGGCGGGTTTCCACCGTGTCCGGTTGCAGTTGGCGCAGACGTTCGCGATGGCGCAACAGCAAGTCCAGCAAAAACGCTGTGTCGTTAGGGTCGTCCTTGGCTCCGGAAGTACAGAACGTTTCCCGGTATCGGGCTGCGGTGGTGGGGTGCACCGGAAACAGCACAAGGTGCGCGTACTTGGCCAGCATATAGACCAAGGCTCCGCGCGCCTGCTCCAAACAGACAGCGATGGGGCGGCCGCCAAACCGCTGCTGCAAGCCCGCGGCCCAAGTCTCTACCGCCTCGCCAAAGTTCGCACCTGATGGAAATGACGGAGGCGGGAACCGCAGAACTGGAGCTCCCGCTCGGTTGTGCACTTGTGAGGAAGCTGAACCGGAGGTTTAATGTATGCGATGACGACGAATCAAGACTGCGCCGATAAGTGAAGCACCCATCAAGCCCATCGTGGCAGGCTCAGGAACTTCTCCGCCCGGACCTGCGGTCCCGCTGATGCGGAGTTGCCGGAGATCGGCTAGCTGGTTGGTAGTTTGAAACGCAATACTGGTCATCCGCTCTCCGTTGATTGATTGGATAGTGAAGAAGTTGTTGCCATTGCGGCTCACATCAAACAAGAGCGAGTGGTAATCCGGTTCACCAACGAGGCCAACTGTGAACTGCACCGTGCCATCAACAGGCTGCTCCGGTCCATTCGGGTTGTACACGTTGAGATTAAAGATGGCGCTTGTGAAGGTATTTCCGGCGAGCGGAAAGAACGTGAGATCTACAAACGAGCCATCTGTGGCTTCGACTCGGGCCTGACCGTTAGCGTCGGCCATCAGCAGGTCCGAAGAGTCGAACTGGTACAAGAAGTTCGTTCCGTTAAGTCGTCCGACAACCGGGTCCGATGCCGACGTTCCCGTACCGTTGAAGACGATGTTGCCCTGATCAGCTGAAGGGTCGTTCCCATAACTGATGACAACGTCAGCGGAAGCAATCGTGCTCCCGCCTAGTAAAAGGGCAAAGCCCAGTAGAGTAGCTTTCATAATTACATCTCCGAGTTGGAATAGCCGGCGATTACCGCGTACTAAGACGATTTTTTCTGCGTATGAGGTAAACACCTGGGTGAAACTAGGGCAATTATGGTTAAGTCACCTAAGATCAGCAATGGAGCGCAAGTACTACGAGTACCGAAAAGCACTACGTCTTTATCACTCGTAATTCCCGAGCAGTCTGGCTCGTGAAAGATCACAGAGTAGTGTTGTAGGTTCACCTTTAGGAGCACACGAGGGATTGCAACGCGGTAAGCTACCAGTGGCAGCAAGGGTTCGCTTGTGCACAGGTGTAGCGATGCCGGTGCAATTCGTAAACGGCAGTTTGCACCTTAGCCATGCAACCCATTGAATCCTCGTAACGGCATTGTGATTGCATACCAGCCTACTCAACAAAGCAAGTAATAGCCGTAACGTACTCATGTCGAAGCGGGTGCGAAGGACTTGTGCGTTGAAGGAGAATTACCTGCTCTTCGCCCTACTTGACCGGCTTGGAGGCTGAGGACTTGGGTTTCTCGTGGGGTGTGTCGGGGAACTCGAATCCCTCCACATTGAACTCCAGCGTTCGTTCACCTTCCTGGTAGTACAGCGCCTCAATGCGTCCGTCTTCGCGTCCCACATACTGTTCCGGCACGGGTGCCCGCTAAAGCTTCCTGTACCAACCGAATCGCGGCGAGGATCACCTCCTCATCCTTCTCGATCTCCCGATGTGCCTAATCGGTACTTCCGATCTATTGTTTAGCTCGGGTGTTCGCTCGATAATTAGTCGAGATCCAGCGGTAAACCTAAGGCGTTCAATGCTCTAACGACTCACGTTGCACGAACGTTGACGGATTGAGGGCCTACTCTGCTGCATTTTCTCTCTCTCGACACGCGCGACCCGCTGCTATCCGGGTCGCGCGTTTTTATCCGCGACTGTAGCCGTGCGAGATCGCTAGCAAATGGCCATATAGGTTCTGTCAAGGGAACGGAAATTTCGCCGATACGCCCTATGGGGGTCAGCATTTGGAGGGGATGAGAAAAGTGACGCATCGTCCGCGCGGGAGAACGCGCTATATGGTGCTCGTCCTAACGATCTTCGCGTGTCCACCCCTGCTGCAGGCAGGATCTGCCGTGGGCAGCGTAATCGGCGTTATTGATGGCGACACGATATCAGTGCTGCTGAACAACACGCCTACGAGAGTGCGTCTCAACGGCATCGATTGTCCAGAATCTCGGCAGCCCTTCGGCACACGAGCGAAGCAGTTCACGTCGACGCTTGCTTTCGGGAAGACAGTCACCATTGAGGACAAGGGCGCGGATAGGTACGGGCGCATGATCGCCGATGTAATCCTGCCCGATGGCACTAGTCTCAATCGGGAACTCGTAAAGGCCGGAATGGCTTGGTGGTATCGAAAGTATGCACCTTCGAATTGGCTTCTGAAGGAACTTGAATCTGATGCTCGTCAGGCTCGGCGCGGATTGTGGGCCGATAGTCAGCCAGCTCCTCCGTGGGATTGGCGGAAGCCACCAACAATCAAATCCACAAGCGAGGATCAATGATCAGTAAGTGCCTTTTAGTCCTATTAGCGGTTTGCTTCCCAATTGTTTCTGCACCAGATGAGAGTAGAACGGCAGACATTCGCAAGACTATTCAGGGAGTGAAGGCATCGATCGCGCAACTGCAAGACCAGATCACGGTGCTGGAGTCACAACTTTCCTTGCTGGAAGGACGAACGCCGACCGTACCCGATGCAAACACGTCAAAAGGAAGTGCGCTGGTAGTAACCTTGTTGTCTCCGGCAGAATCAAAGGTAGAGCCTTCAGGGCCTACGACGAAAATCAACGACACCGCGCGCCAGCAATGTACCGGCATCACAAAAAAGGGCAGTCGTTGCTCCCGAATGGCGGCCCCGGGTCAGACAACCTGTTGGCAACATTAGGCACGTTTATCCCGGCTTACCCGAATCTCCTATCGAACCTGCGGATGCACAGTCGGACTTTTTAGTCAGTGCTGCTAGCGGCGCAGTATGTTTCGTATGATTCAAAATCTCAGCGAACGTATCAACAAGCTTCCGAAATGGGCACGGGACTATATCCATCACGTCCACACATTCATGGGCGCACCCGAGGTAGAGGAACTGATCTATTTGCGCGACCAGAACAAGGCACTGCCCCGGCTTGTCGGAGAACTGAAGGCAGAAAACCGCCGCCTATTGAAGCGTCTGAAATAGTAGGGCTCTGGTGGGTCCGACGCGCATGGTGTTGCATCAGACGGCGTGCAAAAGAATGGCCGGAGCATTAGCAGTGGTGTGACAGCCGGTGGGCGGTCAGGAATAATACGGAGAAGCTATGCTGCAAAAACCCGCCGGATTGACCAGCGGGTTCGTGGGTTTGAATTGGTAATTGGCCTATGCTCAGTCGGCGAGGGCCAGGACCGAGCCAACCTTCGAGAAGATCGTGCTGATACTCGCCGATACGTTCGGCATGATTGCGCCTGCGGCAACTGCCACAAAGCCCGCCATAAGCGCGTACTCGATCAAATCCTGACCTGACTCGTCGGCCAGGATAGCTTTCAATGTGCGTTTCAATGTAATTCTCCTTGTGTTATGAATCGAGCGTTTCACGCGCTCCCCGCCGCGCCCCGCGAGAGATTGAAGGCGAGCTAGGTGCGGTAAAATCCTACCCCTGCGTTACCAGAAGTAGATACTGACAGAAGCTAGGATTATTGTCGATAAGTGGTTCCACTAAACTGGGGACTACCACCCTAGAACGTACGTACCATCAAAACAGGAGTCCAGTATGTATCTGGCGATCCGGCCACGCGTGATAGCTCCTCCGTTTGGCACGTGGCTCGTGGGCCGGCACTCGGGTGAGTTGGTTCATGTGAGGCGAGGGTTAGGTTAAGCTTCTGGTCTTGCGTGGAGAGATGCCGCTGTGCAAAGTAGTGGTGAGAAGACGAATAGACGTTAGAAAACAAACGGCAGGGTTGCCGACTCCTTCCTGCAGCCGAACCAGCTTCTCAGCGCTGGAGAATCCATAAAGAGATTGGCAGTTTGGCGGTTCCAACGTGCCGAAGCGCTGCGATCTCTTGAATGGCAAAAGGCGGAGCCGCGGCCCCGCCTTTCGTTGCGCTATTTCCAAAACGGATCGGACACGGCTTGGATCATGGTCGACATACCGGAAGCCGCGGTGCGGAAACCCGCAGCAGCGATCCCAAAACCTGTCGATTGAACCTCGACCACGCCGACACGGTCGGCGGTTGCCGGAAACACGTCATTTATAAAGGCGCCTATGCCTTGATTGGAGTACAGCCTCAACGTTTGACTGGCGAGGACCTCTCCCAAGGCTCCGCGTACCGTCAGCGTTACGTCGTTATCCATCGAGGTGGCATTTACTATTTGGCCGAACGTCTTGCCACCACCTGTGTTGTCGTGTGGCAGCAAGGTACGGGTTTCGAAGCGGTTGACAGCCGGGAAATTGGACTCGATCGCGGGCAAGTCGGGAAGGGTTATTACAAGTGACGTAGAAGCGCCATAGCTATTGTGGAAGGCTGTCCGCGATTCCAACCGCAGCGCCTGAAGAGACAATTTGGAACGCCGGACGAACCCAGCCCGGCGAACCTCGCATTTACGTCCAAGGCCTCTGCTCGGGAACTCACCGCCGTGATGGCAAAATGAAAAAACCCTCCGACCGAAATCGAAGGGCTTTGCCGATCACGTTCGGAGCCGTCCGTCGCATCGGCCTTGGACACCCGCTCAGGCGCGACCCCGCGCGGGTGATCGACACTAACATGAGCATCCGGAACGGCCAGTCAAAACCGGACGTTTCTGCTTCGCGCCGGATAGGACATTTCTACTTCGCGCCGACACGAAGCGCCGACAGAAAGCGCTTGTGCCCGAATACACTGAACTTCAGCTTTCCGGGTGTGGACTCGACTGAACTACAGGCATGCATTCGTGACCGGGTTGCTTGTTCGACGGGCTGCGGCTGCCATGCGGGAAAGACCGCTCCATCGGCTACATTGCTTGCAATCGGTAGGAGCGAAGCTCTCGCGACCGCCAGGAGCCTCGACAACCCCGCCGTAATCGCTTTCGCAGTACTCCCAAAACGGGCAATACTTCCGGCTGCACAGGTTCGAGTTGCGATTGGGTGACTGCAGTGGCCAGAGGGTCGCAAACCGCGCTGTTTACCTGAGAGTTTCGCAGACGACCGCCTCCCCATTTCTCTTTCGAACTTACGACCGGTTAGTAAACAGCGTGGAGATAAGTCATTTGTTTATAGCACTCGTTGGATCACAACCACGACTCGGCCCTGCTGGGTGCGGACTGCCGATCTGCAGCTGCAGCGGTGTATGCTGCACGCTGTACCTGAAGCCGCCACAGCCGAGGGGTGTGAGAAGCTTGCCTCTGCGCAGACATGCAGGACCTGCAGACCTGCGCCGCTAACTTAGCGGCACCATGAACTCGTTCATAATCTTCTCTGCCGCGATCCTCGCCCTCGCAGTAATGATATAAAGATGCTCGTCGCGGCTGTCGTCGTAGAGCATCCGGTTCGATATAGCCAGTGCCTTGCTTCGGCTCGCGCAGACCGATAAATCTGCACATCTGCAGGACCGGCGAGTTGGGACGTCCTCAGCTGACAACAGCGCCGAGCAGCGTTCAGCGCGTCGGCATGTTCGAAGCCTTATATGCACACAGACAGAAAGCAGTCATGAGCTTCAAATCCGGTTGGTGAAAACGTTGAAGTTATCTCTCGGCTGTTAAATTATGGGTCGTTAGTTCGAACGCGGAACGGGGAGGCACCTTTCTGTGGATTCTCTGGTAAACACCAGGGTAGAACCCTGCAGATGCTATCGGCGCGGCAAAAGCTCATGTTGTCGGCTATTCGCTTGGTGGACTCATCGCGTTGGATGTTGCTGCGGTGCATCAAGAACATGCCCTGTCTGTCGTGGTGGGAGGAACGGGTTGGCCGCCACCCGACGCTGTGAACAACTTTCGCCGGCAGGCAGAGGCATACGAGACGGCCAAGGTTCCGGTGCGCGAAGGCGATGACCCCGCTGCGTTAGCAGCGTTGTCGCGAGGTCTGCGCGTGCTGAGCGCCGAAGACGTACGCGCCATCAAGATCCCTCTCGCCGTGATCATCGGGGCTGCGCGACACGGTCCTTTAAAGATTGGATTTCGTTGCGCAGTTGCGTGAGGAGAGATCCGAGTGAAAGAGTCTCCATAAAGCCTGGGGCTACCGGGTTTCCATTCTGGTCGAGCTCATCTGGATTCTGGAAAGTGATGCGTATCTCGCCGGCGGACAGCGAGTCCGCGCTGGTTGTGTCGAGATTGATGATGGTGCCGTGAAGGGTCACCTGGTCTGCGTTGGTTGTGGCTCCAATGACTCCCGTTTGATCGATGCTGAGCCGAGCGCCTTCCGGACCGCGCAGATGGATTTTGTTGCCGTTGATCGCGACTCCGCCCGGGGCGCGAAGCACCTCTCTTTAATTCCAGGAAGGGGTATTGTTTTTGTCGTGGCTCAAGGTTGTGTTGGTTCTAGCAGCCGTGCTCTTCGCGATGTGCAAAGTACGCTAAATGCGATCGTTCTGCCCTTTGGCGGGCGGCTTCCAAAGCGTTGCGCATCAACTCGTATTGCGTACTCCCCACTCTCAACTCTTCCGCCCGCGATGCAAACTCCTGCGCGGCGTCAGTCAAGTCGTCAAGTAGGCGGTCACGCTCTGCACATATTCGCGACGTTGAGCCGATCATCACACGATTATCGCGAACGCAATGACTACAGCATAACCGTCGCTGGCCGAGTCCGAAACAATGCTGCCAAGACGTATTCCTATGCGCAAAGAGCACCGGCGACTGCCCCTTCGGCGTAGATGCCGCAACGTTAGGGTTCATGCACTTCCGGGATCGTGGGGGTGTTCTTACGATCAAGTTCCAGCCGCTTCGCAGCCTCGCTTACGATCAGCAGTGCATACTGGCATGCGAACAGCGTCCGTTCATCGCTTGCAACGTCACGAGGTCCTTTGCTATCCAGAAATCGCTCGATGCGTTGAATGTTTTCGGTGAAGTGCTTCAGAGCTTGGACGGGAAGCCGGTGGCAAGGTTGTCCAGCGAAGTCCCTACCGCACAGGGAATGGCAGTGGGTAAATCGGGGGAAGTCTACGGTCGCCCAGTTGAGCGGCGCGGTCCAGAAGTTCGTTCGAAAATGAGCTGCAGCCAACGCCCGATTAATGAGCTACTGTAATAGGCTTGTCAGCCTTCGGGGTTCGTTTGCGCCTCTGCTTCCATGCCGCTAAACGGCTCTGTGCTGATTCAAAATAGAGATACACAACTGGCGTCAGATAAAGCGTGAGGGCTTGCGAGACGACGAGTCCGCCTACCACGGCAAGGCCGAGTGGGATCTGGATCCGGACGCCTATGGTTATCGACCGAAGCGAAGCGCGCAGGACGCAATTCGGAAAGTACACAACTTCCTGTGTGAAGGCTACACCGATGTAGTCGACGCGGATCTGTCCAAATACTTTGACACCATTCCACACTGCGCACTGCTTCAGTGCGTGGCTCGGAGAGTGGTTGATCGGGAGGTGCTATGTCTGGTCAAGATGTGGCTGAAAGCCCCGGTTGAGGAGCGGGACGAGAACGGGAAGCGACGCCTGACGGGAGGGAAGAACAGCACCTGCGGCACTCCGCAAGGTGGTGTTGCCAGCCCGATGCTCGCCAACCTGTACATGAACCGTTTTCTGAGGTACTGGCGGATCACCGGGCGGGGTAAGGCATTTCAAGCCCGAGTGGTGAACTACGCGGATGATTTCGTGATCCTCAGTCGCGGACACGCGGCAGAGGCTCTGGAATGGACGCGGGATGTCATGACCCGGATTGGCCTGACTCTGAACGAGGCGAAGACGACAATCAGGGAAGCCCGCACGGAGCGGTTTGACTTTCTCGGATATACGTTCGGGCCGGAGCGCTATCGGAAAGATGGCCACTGGTATCTAGGATCGAGCCCATCGAAGAAGAGCGTGTTCCGAGTTAAGCAGAAAGTGGGAGATCTGCTGCAGCCGAGCAATGTCGGGAACTGGGAAGAGGTTCGCGATCGACTCAATCAGACTCTGAGAGGATGGTCGGCGTACTTCAGCTACGGAACCCGGCTGCTGGCGTATCGGGCGGTCGATAATCACGTCTATCAGCGCGTGCGTGACTTCCTGTCGAGGCGCCATGGGGTGCAATCGCGAGGCACCCGCCGGTTTTCGGATGCTGTGGTCTATGGCGAGTTAGGTGTTCTACGGCTTCGCCACGTCCACCTTGGCCCTCCGCCAAAAGCTTCGAGGTGAAACCAGTCGGAAAGCCGGATGCGGGAAATTCGCACGTCCGGTTTGATGAGCGGGGATGGGAAACGGGCGACTGCCAGTAGGTCTCGCACCGCGCCCGTCCTCGACTCTACCGAGTAGTTCTTGTGAGCGGGTCATGCCGAGAGAAATGTAGCAAGTGTGACGGTAAGCTCAGCTGAGGCAAAGACGAGTGGTGATTTCGTCGGAGTAGCGGTGAGTTATTTCAGCTGTCGAGCGTGCCTGTGCCCTTCAATGTGTCAAGAAAGCGCACTTGTTTGACGGTAGCCCTTCCACCGTTGGAGTTTTGAATCAGATTGGCCTTCACTATGCCGCTCTAGAAGCGTAAGTTCGACCAGACCTGCTGATACACGCTTTGCCACGGGTAGCTGGATGCCATCGAGATCCAGACCTTGCGCACCGTCACCCGTACTTGTGCACCGATCTTCAGTAGCTTCGTGCGGATCGTGGATACTTGCGCCTGCGCAAACTCGGTTGCTTTCAATCCGAGCCGCCGGAATCCGCTGACCAGCACATAAGCCACCACCGAGAAGTACAGACGCAGTTGATTGGCCCGCATCGTCTCCGCGCTCACCCGATCGGCAAACAAACTGAACTGCTCTTTAATCCGGTTCTCCATGTCGCCGCGAGCGCAGTACAGTTCTTCGTACAGCGCCTGGGCCGCCCACTGCTCGGGACTCAGCGATGTCACGACAAAGCGCGGGTTCTCTTTGCCATCGATATGCTCGGCTTTGGCCACCACGCGGCGCTCCCGATCCCAGCCTCGCTTCTTCGTTTTCCTGGTCTGATACTTGAACTCAGTGAACACTCGCGCCGGCTTGCCGGTCCGGTTCCACTGCTCCGTCGCTTCCCACATCTGCCGCCCGATAATGCTTCGCAGCCGCTGATTGCGCGCCAGCCCGAACACATAATCCACGCGCTTGCTTTCGCACCAACTCATCAGCTCGTTGCGGCAGAATCCGGAGTCGCCCCGCAAGATGATTTTCACTGCCGGCCATGCCCCTCGAATCTGATCAACGATTCTTTCGATCTCCGCCAGGCTGCCTGCCGAAGCATCGCTGTTGGACTGCCGAAGCCGTGCGCACAGAACATGTTCGCCGCAGAAGATATACAACGGCAGGTAACAGTAGTGATCGTAGTAGCCGTGAAAGAAGCGCCCTTCCTGCTTGCCATGCAGAGGCAGGTCGGTTGTGTCTACATCCAGAATGATCTCCTCCGGCGCCTTTTCGTGCGACTCGACAAACACGCTGACCAGCAACTCGTCGACCGCTTGCTTCCAGAACGTGATCTTCTTGTACCGATCCTGTTGGCCATTGCCGAGTTCCAACCGGTTCAGCGTGCTCTTGCCCGCAAGTGGTTTGTCCAGTTCTTCCCGCCCAGCCAACACTCCGAACAACGGATCCTTCCGCAATTGCTCGTGATCGTTCAGGTCTTCATAGCCCAGCGCCAGTCCGTAAACCCGCTGGGAAACCATCTCCAGAACGGAGTGTTCCACCCGATCCTGTTCCCGCCCGTCCAGAAAACAGTCCGAGAATCGCGCCAACAGATTCAGCCGCTGATCCGTTTGCCGCAACAGCAACGAGCCTCCGTCTGAACTGATAGCCCCGCCGTCAAAACGAGCCACCACCTCCCGCGCATAATGCGCTTTGAATTCGAAGCTGGACTGAGTACACTGTGTCATAGCAAAAGCCGCTCGTCTCCTGGCGCTAACTACTGTTGGAAACTCAGTTATGCCATGAACGGCGGCTTTTTGCTATAGGGTTCGTGAGATATCCGGGCTAGGCGTGATTCCGGCGCCAGAGGTAATAGGCAGGAACACCGGAGGCTAAAATCAGCGTTCCGATTGCTGATGTTCGAGGTGAGCTGATCACGGCGGATACGACCATCCAGCCGGCCATCACGACGAAAAAAATGGCAGTTGCCGGGTATCCAAACATGCGATAGGGCCGCGGCGCGTCGGGCTGTTTCTGACGAAGCACGATTAGACCGGCGACGGTCATGCCATAGAAGATCCAGAATGTGAAGCTCGCATAGGCGATCAACTGCTGATACGAGCCTGTCGACGCCAGGATCGCTGCCCATATGCCTTGACCCAGGATCGAGATGTGGGGTGTTTGGAAAGCTGGGTGAATCCTCGCGAATGAGCGGAAAAAAAGGCCGTCTCGCGCTTGAGCAAAGTAGAGACGGGGCGCGGCCATTATGGTCGCGTTCGCAGTTCCCAACGTGCTTACCAGAATCGTAAGGGCTACGAACGTCGAACCGATGCCGCCCATCACGCGTTCAGCCGCTGTAGCTCCTACACGTGTACTCCCTGCGATCTCGGGCACTGTCAGCGATTTCAGATAGCCGACATTGGCGAGAAAATAGACACCGATCACAAATGTAGTGCCGATCATGAGCGCTCGCGGCAAGTTTCGCTGCGGGTCCTTAACTTCTCCGGCGATCAGGCTGACGGCGAACCAACCGTTGTACGCCCACATGCAGGCGACGATCGCCGAAGCGAGGCCCGCCACGGAGACAGGCGCAGACTGTACAGGCTCCTGAAACACATCTTGTACTCCCATGGTTAGTGTGCCGATGATCAACGTAACGAGCCCGACGACCTTCAATGCGGTGAAGATGTTCAGAACGGTGGCCCCGAGCCGAACACCTCGATAGTTTACGAACGTCAAGAACAGAATCAGCGCCGCCGCAACCATTCGAGAATATGCGGAAGGCATAGGGATGAATTGCGCGAGATAAATTGAGAAGGCCGCGGCGAGAGATGCCGTCCCTCCAGAACGCGCAGCCAGAAAGAACGTCCAGCCGCAGAGAAAGCCCCACAAGGGACCCCAGGCTGTACGTAAATAAACGTACTGACCGCCAGTCGCGGGCATCATGGCTCCGAGTTCGGCATAAGCAAGAGCGCCAAATAGCGATACGATTCCGGCGAGTATCCAGATCCCCAAGATCAGGGGCGTTGAAGGTAAGTTCTGCGCGATGATATTCGGAACAAGAAAGATCGCCGAGCCGATCATTGTTCCGACGGCAACGTTCGTCGCGTCAAGCAAGCCCAGCTTACGCGGCAAATCGTCCGAACTGGTGGCCGGAGCCGGCGTGCTCATCCGTGCAAGTATAACGATTGCCTGGCTTCCGGAGGGACTCGCTTGCTACCAGACGGAATCCCAGAACTTGGTCTGGTCGCAGAAGAGGGTCTTGTTATCGAAAATGATCGCTAATTGACCGTCATCTCGCTGTATCTGCGTGGGTACGGTAATGATGTCACCGGGCTCGAGAACGGTAGGATTCTTTTCCACCTGACGGCCAGCATGCCAGCGGATTTCTCATAGTCTTAAACACGATTTTGCCGGTCATACGAAGCGGTCGGGCGTCTGTTTCATTGTTTCCTCGATTTCGTTTGTTATCAATAGCTCCCGGTACTATGCCGGTGCAGTACTATGCCGCAATGAAACAAGATTCCGTGTCGCGATTAGTCTTGTCACGATTGTTCTATGGACTTCGCTTATCTTGTGTGGCATACTTCCGGGCGACGGAAACCCGCCATAATCGCGGAGGCTGTAATGCGTGCAACGGTTCTTCTGATCACCGTGTGTGTGGCTCTGGTCGCACAGACGAAGCTCCCCCCACCCGCCGACATCAAAGTTGATTTCGAGAAGGACGTCCAACCGATCCTGGCTCAAAAATGTCATTCCTGCCACGGTGAAGAAGCGCAACAGTCCGGGCTCCGGCTCGATCGACGGCAACAGGCGCTTCGCGGTGGTGATTACGGACCAGTCATTGTTGTCGGGAAGAGTGCAGAAAGCAAGCTGATCCGGCGACTGGTGAATGGCGATGGCGGATACGAAATGCCGCCCACAGGTCCACTTTCCGATGAGGAGATCGGAATCCTGCGCGCCTCGATCAACCAGGGGGCAGATTTCCGCATCCAGGTTCAGGAAGAAGCGCCGGCTAGACCAATGGACCCGAAGGTAGCTTCCTTCCTTTCGGCTGTGCGTGCGGGAGATACGAAAGCGGTAGAAAAATCGATTGCGGCAGAGCCGGAGTTGGCAAAGGCGAAGGATTCGGCAGGCTCGACTGCTCTGCATCACGCGGCGGGATTCGGTTCTCTTTCCACAATGAAAGAGTTGCTGGCCAAAGGCGCTGACGTGAACGCGAAGAACAGGCGGAAATCGACACCGCTGTTCTGGGCCTCGCACGATGAGGCGAAGGTGCGTCTGTTGATGGAACACGGCGCAGACATCAATGCCGTACAAATTGATGGTCGAACTCCGGTGTATCAAGCAGCAACGATGGGCAACGCCGTGGGAGTTCTTCGGCTGTTCCTTGATAAGGGCGCTAATCCAAACGCCAAGACGATTGTCGGATCGACGCCATTGATGCAAGCAGCGCGGGGCAATCTGGAAGCGATGCGTTTGTTGATTGAGAAGGGCGCGGATGTCAACGCGAAGACCGCCGGTGGAGCGACAGCGTTTGATGGCTGCCGCCACGACCGGAAGGGCGCAAGCGGTGCGCATGCTTCTTGAAAAAGGCGCTGACGCGAATGTGAGAACGAAGAAGAATGACACCGCTCTCGGTGATGCCGCGACTACCGGCGATGAGGCGACAGTGAAGCTTCTTCTCGAACATACGAAAGACGTCAATGTGCAGGATATCCGCGGCTACTCCCCATTGCTGTACGCTGCCGGGTCGGACACGATGCCTGCTGCGTCCGTGAAAATGCTTCTGGCGAAAGGCGCGAACCAGGATGCCAAAGGAGATGAAGAAACGGCTCGGATGCTGGCCGTGAAACGTGGCGACAGCGAGGTCGCGCGACTGCTGGGAGCATCGGAAGAAGACAGAAAGCTGCCTCGGCGTGGCCCCGGTTCCGGAAGGCAGCGGACGGTTCCGTTCGATCGCCGAGGCGGTCAAGCCGGCATTTGCGCTTCTCGAGACAGCAGAGCCACAACTTCATTCGCATCGGGGGTTGCAATTCCTGTCACGCGCAGGATCTGCCATCGGCTGCGGCTGCGCTGGCGCGAGACCGGGGGCTTCCGGCTCCGAAGGTCATTCCGCAACTTCCGGCTCACATGCACGGGAACAATGCTGTCACGGTGTGGTCTCAACACGTTTGGACCCGCCGGAGTGGCGTGGGAAATGTTCGATTTCGGAATGAATCACACTCCTCGCGATGAATATACCGACTCGGTTGTACGGTATCTCAAGGCGATGCAGTTGCCGGAAGGTGATTGGCTCACGATCGAGAGCCGGCGACCTCCGATGGCGGCAGGCCGACATCAAACTGCGGCTCTGGCAATCTATTCGCTGAAGCAGTACGGACTGCCTTCCCAGATAAAGCCGATACAGACAAGGTAATCGCGCGTGCAGCCGGATGGCTGGAGACGGCCCCTCCGGCCATCAACGGCCCCGTGCGCACGGTCCGGCCGTTCAGCCGGACGCCCTCGGCGCCGGCCAGCCCGACGCTATGGCCGGCTGCCTGGAGCATCTCGGCGAGCAGGCGCGAGGTCGCGCGCTTGCCCGTCCCGCCGGTGATCGCGGCGACCGGGATCCGTGCCGCGCTCCCCGCGGGAACAGCATGTCGAGGATCGGCCCGACGACGTCGCGGGACTGCCCGTGCCGGGGAACAGGTGCAGCCGCAGGTCGGGCTTGTCGTTGATCTCGCAGATCGCGCCGCCGGTGTCGAGGTACGAGCGGCTGATGTCGGTGGTCAGGTAGTCCACACCGACGATGTCGAGCCCCACGGAGAGCGCGGCTCGCACCGCCATCGTGCGGTTGTCGGGGTGGACCTCGTCGGTGACGTCCACGGGTATCCCGCCCAACGAGACGTTCGCGACGTCGCACAGGTCGACGACCTCGCCCTCGGGCGGCACGCTGTGGCGGTCGAACCGCGCCGGGCGAGCATCCGCTCGGCGCGTTCGTCGAGGGCGAGGAAGGTCAGCGCCCGGCGGTGCCCGGGGCCACGACGCGGGTCGCGGTTCGCCACCTCGACCAGCGCCTCGACCGAGCTGACACCGTCGCCGACGACCTGGGCCGGCACACGCTTGACCACCCCGATGAGCTCGCCGTTGATGACCAGCATGCGGTGGTCGTCGCCCGGAATGTAGTTCTGGACCAGTGGGATCCCGCCGGGGGCGGCGAGGTCGAAGGCGGCCCGCACGCCGGCCGCGTCGGTGACCCCGACCGACACCCCCTGGCCCATGCTGCCGCGGTTCGGCTTGACCACGACCGGATAGCCGATCATCTCGGCCGCAGCCACGGCCTTCTCCGGCGTACCGGCCCATTCCTGCATGGCCAGCGGCAGGCCGAGTGCCGAGAGCAGGCGGTGCGCGTACTGCTTGTTCGAGGCGATCTTGCTGCCGAGGTGGAGGGTGTGGCTGGTATGGGAGCCCCACAGCCGCTGCTGGAAGCGGCCCTGCCCGAGCTGGACCAGCCGGTTGCGGATCCTGACCACCGGGATATCCCGCTCTCGCGCTCCGCGCACGATCGCGGCGTCGGTGGACGACAGGTGCCGGAGCTCGGCCGCTTCACGAACGCCGCGACATCGCCGGCCAGGTCGGCGTACTCACCGGCGAGCAGAGCGTCGACGAGCCGCACCGCGACCTCGCCGGCGGCGACGCCGACGTTCGGGTCGTCGTAGGCGTACACCGCCCCCGCGTCGACGCCTCCCGCCGTGGTGCGCGGCAGGTCGGCACCACCCATGATCTGCAGCTCGGTCGCCACGCGCGCGACGACCTCGGCCAGCGGCAGGTCGTCTCCGCGGCGCAGCCGGTCGAGGAGCCCGTCGAGGTCGCCCAGAGTGGGGACATGCTCGAGCAGCGCCTGGGCCAACGCCGGCGCAGAGGGTTCGTCGGCCCCGTCGCCTCGAGCGTCAGCCGGATGACGGGAACGGGGGCGTAGACGTTGAGCCCCTGGTGCACCGCACGTCCGCGATGCGGATCGCGAGTCCGAACATGCACCCAGTGTGCGCTCAGCTGGACGCATCCGGGTCCGACAGGAGCGGCCCGCGGGGGTCGCCGACGTACATGCACAACAGGGTGCCGGTCTCGATCTCGCCGCGTCGGAGCCGCACCTCCAGGAAACCGGCCGCGTACAGCCCGTCCCGGGCGGCTTCCTGCATGCGTCGCCAGATCAGGACCGGCACCCGTGCTTCGCCGATGACCTTGCGCCCGATCGCGACGTGCGCGAGCGCATCGTCTGGATCCATGTCGAACCACACCCGGGGGCGATGCCAGCCGCGCAGATCCCCGGATCCTCTCCGACACCACTCGCGAAGGGTTGCGTCCCCGCTGCCGGAGGGCTCGAACGTCAACATCGCTGACGCGGGCTCCCGCAGGTGATCGGTCACCGCGCGGGTTCCCTCGGGTAGTTCCTCGAGCAGGTAGCTGTCGTCCTCTTCGGCCAGCGGTTCTTCGGAGGTTTCCTGAAACTGTCGATAGATCAAGCGGCCGCTCTCGATCAGTTGCAGAGCGGCGCGTCCAGCCAGATTCCATCCCTCGCGGTCCAGTCGCTGGGGTGGTATCCCGCGCCGCCAGAGGTCGAAGACGTGCTGATGGATGGCCGACAACTCGTCCAACACCTCGGTCAGGTGATGTGCCCTCAGCCGTTCGGTGAGCACGTCCTCACCGCGGTCCTCCGTCGATACCCGGATGGCCCAGGCCTCCGCGTAGGCCCGACGAAGCCGGCGTCGAACTTCCCCGCTCATTGAGCACCCTCCAGCACACAACGCTGGGAGGTGCTGAGGTGGGCCAGCACCTGGTCGAGTCGGGCATAGGCCTCGCGGGACTTCTCGAGGAACTCGCGCCAGGCCTCGTGATCTGTCCATCGGTCCACCGTGACGAATCGGGCCTTGTCATCCGTACTTCGGTACAGCTCGGTGCCGACATAGCCTCGGCCGGCCCGGAACAACTGCCCCCACTCGCCATCCCCGCCATAGGCCGCGACGAAGGCGTCCGTGTGGTCGGCCGGGACTTCGTATTCCCACGCTCGGATGTACACGTCACCATTCGACCAGAGTTGGCCACGACCAGGATCGCCTCTAACCCCGGGTATACCGTCGAGAGCAGGACTTCTCTGCTCCGGGAGGGCACGAGATGGCGACGAAGCACTCGCTGCAGGACAACCACGTGCTCCTCCCGCTCGCAGTGCTCGGAGTGCTCGCAGGCATCGATGCGACCTTCCCACCGGAGACGCTGGTCAGCAGCTCGTACGGCGTCGCCGCACTCGTGGCATGCGCCATCACCACGGTGCGCATCACGGCGATGTTCGGAGTTGCGGGGTCGGTGCTGGCCGCCCTGTCGGCAATCTGGAACGACAACTTCGCCACCCTGGGCTGGTGGATCCACGTGTCCATGACGATCGGCATCGGGGCCCTGGCGGTCATCCTGGCCCACATCCGGATCGGCCGCGAACAGGACCTGCAGCACATGACGACCATCGCCGAGACGGCGCAACGCGCTGTCCTGCGGGTGATCCCCAGTTCGGTCGGCACCATCAGATTCGCCACCCGCTACGTCTCAGCGACGAAGGAGGCGCTGGTGGGTGGGGATCTGTACGAAGTGGTCCAGATCCCTGGCGGCGTACGCGTCATCGTGGGCGACGTCCGCGGGAAAGGCCTGGATGCCGTGCAGATGGCCGCCACGGTTCTCGCGGCGTTCCGCCGAGCGGCCGTGCAGGAGGTCTCCCTGACCGCGATCGCCGCCGACCTGGACAACGTGGTGACCGCTGTCGCCGGCGACGAGGACTTCGTCACCGCCGTACTGGCCGAGTTCCATGACGACCACACCGTGACCCTGGTGAACTGCGGGCACCACCCGCCACTGCTCCTCACCAATGCAGACACCGGCAGGTTGATCGACACCGGGGAGCCCCAACCACCGCTGGGTCTCGGCCCACCCCGGACCCGGTCACCAGCCACCTGCCCGAGGGTGCCCGGATGCTGTTCTACACCGACGGCCTGATCGAGGCACGCGACGGTCAGGGGGCCTTCTTCCCGCTCGCAGAACGCGCCACCACCCTGGCCGGCGGAAGCCTCGATGACGCCCTCGACGGTCTGCTCGGCGAACTGGGCCAGCACGCCGCTGACGAGATGGACGACGACATGGCCCTGGTCCTCGCGGAGCGCAACCCGCCTAGGATCACACGTACGGCCGCAGGGCCTCCACCGACTCCGTCGGAACCTTGACCGCGATCCCCTCGCCGAGCGCCCGCAGCCGCCACTGTTCGCCGTCACGGAAGAGCTTGGCCATCACCAGGCCTGTCTGCGGCACCCCGCCGGTGAGCCGGAAGCGAGCCAGCTCGACGTCGTTCTCGTCGACGAGCCGGCAGTAGGCGTTGGCGATCCACTCGAGCGTGTGGCCCTGATAGCTGCTCACGAAGAGGACGATGGTGTCGACCTTGCCGTACACCTTGCCCAGGTCCACGGTGAGCACCTCGTCGTCGCCTTCCCCGCGTCCGGTGGTGTTGTCTCCCGAGGTGCACCACCGAACCGTCGCGGGTCTTCAGGTTGTTGTAGAACGCGAGATCGAAGAGCTGCCCGCCCGCGAACTGCACCGCCGAGGCGTCGAGGTCGATCTCCGGCGCACCGGTGCCGATGAAACCCGCTGTCGGCTCCTTGTCCCAGCCGACGCCCAGCTGCAGTCGGGCCAGCGGCTCTCCGTCGTCGGTGGTCAGCGCCAGCTCCTGGCCCTTGGTCAGCTCGATCACGGTCGGCCCTCCCGTCGGTGGTGCCTCGAACCTACCCGGCACGAACCAGCCCGAGAGGGTATGTCGGTGGTCTCTGTTTGGGTGTTCCCATGACCGAATCGCTGCTCGAGAGCCCGGTGTACGCAGCGGGCGTGGTCGCGGTGCGTGAGCACCCCGCGGTCGAGCGGTTGCAGGGGTTGCTCGAGAGCTGGCCGGCATCGACGGGGCTCCCGGAGAGTCGGGTCCGATGGCGGATGGCCACCGGATAGACCTGATCGGCACGCTGGAGGAGATCAAGGGTGCCCCGCGGCGGCGCAGGCCCGGGTCACCCTCGCGTTCGAGGCGTCCCAGCTGGCCCAGCAGGAGGCCGCCGGGGTACGCCGCGAGCAGCGCGGCCGGGGGATCGGCGACCAGGTCGCGTTGGCCCGCGCGTGCCCGGCCTCGCAGGGAGCCCGGCATCTGGGGTTCGCCCAGGCGATGGCCGAAATGCCCCACACCCTGGCCCTGCTCACCCGGGGGGAGCTTGATGAGTGGACCGCCACGCTGCTGGTCCGGCAGACCGCGATCCTCAGCCTGGAGGACCGCCGGCTGGTCGATCCGCGGCTGTGCGCGCTGCAGCATCGACACCGAGACCGGCACGGTCAGCGAGCCGGGGTGCTCGGCCAGACCCGCGCCGGGTCGAGGCCGCCGCCCGGGCCCTGGCCGCCGAGCTCGACCCACCGCCGCCGTACGCCGCGCCGCCAGGGCCGCCGGCGACCGGCGGGTCACCATCCGCCCCGCCCCCGACACCATGACCTACCTGACCACCCTGCTCCCGGTCGCCCAGGGCGTCGCGGCCTGGGCCAGCCTGAGCAGGCCGCGCGCGCCGCGAAGGCCGCCGGCGACGAGCGCACCGAGTCCCAGCTGATGGCCGACCTGCTCGTCCAACGGTTCACCGGCCAGGCCACCGCCGCGGCGGTGCCCGCCGAGATCCAGCTGGTGATGACCCCCGACACCCTGCTCGGCGCCTCCGACCGACCCGCGGGATCGGCGACCACGTGATCCCCGCGCAGACCGCCCGCGACCTCGCCGCCCGCACCGACGCCCCCCGCTGGCTCCGCCGACTCTTCACCGACCCCCTCACCGGCGTCCTCACCGCCCTCGACCCCCACCGGCGCCGGTTCAGCGCCGCGGACGCCCGATACCTCCACACCCGCGACCAACACTGCCGCCACCCCGGCTGCCACGCCGCGATCGCCGACCACGACCACATCCGCCGCAAAGCCGACCACGGCCCCACCACCCCCACCAACGGCCAAGGCCTCTGCGAGGCCCACAACCTGGTCAAGGAGATCCCCGGCTGGACCACCCGCATCACCGACCCCCGACCCGGCCACCACACCACCCAGATCACCACCCCCACCGGCCACACCTACCAATCCCACGCCCCACCCGGCCTCCCACCGCCGGCGTAGCTGGGTGTGTCCCATTTCGGCCGCGCCAGCTCGGGACTCGACGCACTCTCCTGCCGAGATCAGGGCACACCCGAGACGTCATACGGACGGAGCAACCGCTTGCTCCGTCCGTATGACGTCTTGTGATCGATGCCGTCCAGAACGCCCGGAATGCCGCGATGAGCGCGGTCGTGCCGATGAGCGGTCGTGCGGTCACTAGTGTCGCGGCATGGACGCCGTCGAGGTCAACGCGGATGCGCAGCTTGATGACGACAACGTCATGGTGACGCTGACTGGTTCGACGTGGCTGCTGAACGTCCACGCGAGCCCGTCGGAATGGACCCGCCTGCCCGACGTTCGCGCCGCTGACTGGAACCAACGCCGGTCTCTTCGACTTGGCACGTCGAATCGGTCTCCTGTGTGGTGGAGCGCCACCGAGAGTCAGCTCACCTTGTGTATCGGTGCCGACGACGAGTCTTCGGATGCCGTCTTCGTGCTTCCCATACCGGTGCTGGCCGCGATTGAACAAGCATTGGCGAACCTCGACACGGGGAACTGGCGAGACGCCTAGGTTCCGCCCGACCATGGCTCCCCTCTGTGTCAAGAAGCAGTCGGCAGCGGGGTTCTAGGCTGTGGTGTGGCGGGCCCGGGAAGTGGCTTGTCCGAAGAGCCGGTGTGGGGATGTGAGCCGGCCGCGCTGGAGTCAGAGTCGTCTCCCCGTTGCCCTCCCGGGCCCGTCCTCCTGGGGGCTCTGGTGGTGGCGAGAGCGTCGTCGAGCATCGTGCGGTAGACGAGGTCGGACAGCCGTCGTTTGAGGCAGCGCATCGCTTCCATCGAGGTCTTGCCGGCGGCCTTCTTGCGGTCGTAGTAGGCGCGGCCCTCGCTGGGGTTGCGCAGCTGGACGGTGGCCATGTGTGCAGGATCCGGTTGATCTGCCGGTTCCCGGCGCGCGATAGCCGGTGCCGGACGTGGTCACCGGAGGAGGCATCGATCGGTGCGGTGCCGTTCCAGGAGGCGAAGTGGCCGCGGTCGGGGAACCGGGTGATGTCGCCGACCTCGACCAGCAGCCGGGCGGCGCCGGAGGGGCCGATGCCGTGCAGGTCCATCAGCGCGGTCCCGGTGGCTGCCACCAGCTCGCGCAGCTCCTTGTCCGCAGCCTTCTTGCGCCGGTAGACCCGCTCCAGGTCGGCGACCAGCTCCGCGGCGACCCGGCGACGGGTCTTGCCGGCTGCGTCGCGCGGACGGACCTTCGCCAGCAGGCCTTGGCCTGGGCGGCCGAAAGGTCCTTCTTCGCGCCACCGGGGATCAGCTCGAGCAGCAGGTGGTGCAGCTGGGAGACCATCCGGGTGTGGTCCTCACCCAGCGACCGGCGCCGGTCGACCAGCACCCGCAGCACCGCGAGCTGCTCGTCGTTGACCACCGGCCGCAGCCCGGCCATCCGGGTGCCGACCAGCGCGACCGAGTGGGCGTCGGTGGCGTCGGTCTTGCGGCCTTGGCCGGTGGCGAAGACCCGGGCCCGGGCCGAGAGCTTCGGCGGCACGTCGAGGACCTCCTCGCCTGCAGCGAGCAGCCGCATCGCGACGTGGTGGCCGATCCCGTTGCAGCCCTCGATCGCCCAGACCCGGTCCTCGAGCAGCGGCTGGATCTGGTGACATAACGCATCATCGCGGCGAACCCGTCCTCGTCGGTGCCGAACCGGTCACCCCCCAAGACGGTCTCCTCGGCGGTCATCACCTCGATCGTGGCCGACCGCTTGTGCGGGTCCATCCCGATCACGACCCGGCTGTCTGCTTGGTTCATCCATGGCCCTCCGATGCTCGATCGATCACTGGGTTGTCGAGCCGGGAGGGCAACGCTACTTCGAGCTGGGCAGACCCCTCTTGAGCCTCTCCTGACCCTGCGACGCCCAGCCCGCGCATGCCATGTGAGAGCCACACGGGACCCCACTGGGTCGCGTGGGCAGCCGCAATGAGAGCGACGGACCGGACGCCTGGACCGAGCCTCGCCAGGCACCGGTCCTGAGGTCAATGAAACAAGTAGCCGCGATCCGCTCGTGGCAGCCGAAAGTCGGGCGGTCCGTGGCGTGCGCAGCCTGACGCTGCGCGCGCTCGCTGCTGACGACCGCAGCGAGCGCCCAGTTTGCGGATACTTTCGTTCACCAGCGATGAGTCTCGCGGTGACCCTCGGTCTGTATGCCGCGCGAGCGTCGCAATCGAAATCGGGAGGAATCTTAAGCTACTTCTTACTTCCGGGGGCGTCACGAACCCCAGCATCCGCGACGCGCTCGTCGAGCTGCTGGGCAAGCCCATCGCCGAGGCCACCGCCCTGTGCATCCCGACCGCGCTGTACGGACACCCCTGGGTCGGCCCCGGGCGAGAGGTCTGGCGGTTCCTCAGCGGGAGCAGTCCGAGAACCCGATGGTCGACCTGGGCTGGCAGTCGATCGGCGTGCTGGAGCTCACCGCGCTGCCGAGCATCGACGAACAGCGCTGGGTCCCGCTGGTCCGGGAGACCGACGTCCTCCTCGCGGCCGGCGGTGACGTCCTCTACCTGTGCCACTGGATGCGGGAGTCCGGACTGACCGACCTCCTTCCGTCGTTGAGCACAAGATCTGGGTGGGGCTGAGCGCCGGCAGCATGGTGATGACCCCCGAGGTTGGGGACGACTTCATCCAGTGGCAGCCGCCGGCGGGCGACGTCAGAACGTTGGGCCTCGTCCACTTCTCGATCTGCCCGCACCTCGCGCCGGACGGCATGCCCGGCAACACCCTGGCCGAGGCTGAGGGAATGGGCCGCCAGCATCTCCGGCCCGGCATACGCCATCGACGACCAGACGGCCATCAAGGTAGTCGACGGAACCATCGAGGTCGTGTCAGAAGGCCATTGGAAACAGTTGAGCTGATCCCGCGGCCCACAGCCCCCGGCCAGCAGAGCGGCGCGGAGAGGCGTCCCCCCGTACAGACATCCGCGCCGCTGGGGCGCATCGATCTGCCGCTGCTCAGTACGGCATAGCGTGACCGCATCTGCCGCAAGCGGTCATGTCGACTTGGAGCGTCGCCTTCGACCACACCTTCGACAGACGTCTTCGTCAAGGTCGCGCATCCCTCGACCTCTCGCTTACCGTCCTCGGCTCGCCCGAGCGCGCGTCGTCAGCGCCCCGGCGGCCGCGGTCGTCCAGCCTCGACTGACCGTGTCTGCGATCAGCCAGCGGCGGCGGTCGTCGTGTACAGGTCCTGGACGGTGGTGCCGAAGATCGGGCCGTACATCGCGTTCTTCTCGCCGCGGTAGCCGAAGAGTTGACCGAGATCTGCACGTCGCTGACGTCGGTGTTCTCGGTCAGGGGAGCGACGGCACTGGTGCTGTCGAGCAGCCAGGGGCCGCCCGAGGAACCGCCGGTCATGTTGCATGGCAGCCGGTAGTCGGTGGAGCCGCCAACGGTGTCGGCCGTGGTGGCGCCCCAGCAGGAGATCAGCGTGGTGCCGTCGTACGGCCGCGCGGCGGGATAACCGAAGGAGTGGGTGTTCACCGTGTAGTCCACGCCGCCGGTGCTGAGCGGGTCGCCGCTGACGTACCCGATGTCGGTGGTGTCGCCGATGGCGGCGGCCAGCGTCTCGCCGTGCTCATTGACGCCCACCCGCGCCATGCCGACGTCGTAGTTGTACCTGTCGGCGCCCTGCGCCGCCCACTGGGAGGTCGTGGTCAGTCGGCTGGCGGTGAAGGTCCCGTCGGGCTGGCCGGACGTGCGCGGCGCGCCGGGGTTGTACCGCGGGATGAACATGAAGTTCGTAGCGAAGGCCGAGCCCCCGTCGTTCACGCAGTGGCCAGCGGTCACGACCAGGTTGGGCGTGGTCACGCCGTCCTCGACGTCGTCGACGGCATTCCCAGAGCAGACGTAGAGCGAGCTGCCCATCTGGAAGAACACCTTGCCGACCGTCGCGCGGCCGGCGGTCCACGCGGTGCCGAGGTTAGCGCTCGAAGTCGTCCCCGGGGAACCTCCGCCGCCAGGCTTGGCGGCCGGCCGCTCCTGGCCACGGGGGATCGCCGCCTCCATGCGGCTCTTGGTCCAGAACGCTCGGACGGAGGCCTGCTCGGCACGCGAGTCGACGCCGGTGGCGTGGCCGACCGGTCCCCGTCGGGGAGCGGTGCCCGGGGCCGCGTTGGCCGGCGTGGTGATCACGGCGAGGGCGCTGGCGGTGGCCAGCATTCCCGCGGCGGCGAGCGCAAGGGTCGGCTTCATGAGTGCCTCTGAGTTGGCGTTCCGGAATGGACGCGGGAGCCCTCAGCCTAAGCATGGCCCAGACCGTCCGCAGCCGATTGACAGACCTTGACTGATTCGGGTTTTCCTCGGCACTTTCACTAAGTGCCCGGATCTGCCGCGGAGCGGACGCTGCAAGGCCTTGGATTAGCGCCGAGCTAACACCGCACTTCGGATGGCGCAGCCAACCAGCAACACCAAGGTCAACCAGCGAAACGGGTCATGCCAGTCATCAAGTCTGAGGACACCAAGCAGCCCAAGCAGGCCCAGACACACCATCGACACCAGTTCGCCTGCGTAACCTCGCCGCCCTTCTGTCGCGCGCACAGGGTGCCCCAAGGGCTGCGCTTTGCCCTTTGCGAAACGCGCCTCTCATGCCGCTGAGAGTGCAGCGGCCGCCCTGGATCTGAGCCTGAGAGCACGCTGATGCCGATGAGCGCAAAAGCATGGCGCGGATCCGTGGGTTGGCCCATACCGTGGGCTCATGCCCGTACGTCTCCTGGCGGCCGTGTTCGAGGTGCCGGAACCCTTTCCTGTGGCGCACTTCTGGGGCGCCCTGCTGAGCCGAGATGTCGTCGACGGCCCGGGCGGAGCGCTGCTGTGCGGCGAGGGGGCGCAACTCGGCCTCGCGTTCGTCCCTCAACGGACCGAGAAGGTGGAACTGAACCGCATGCATCTCCACCTGACTAGCGCGAGCCATGCGGATCAGGAGCACACAGTGGAGACAGCGCTGCGGCTCGGCGCTCACCACCTCGATGTGGGTCAGCTCGCGGATGAGAACCACGTGGTGCTCGCCGACCCAGGGGTCAACGAGTTCTGCGTGATCGAGCCGGGGAACTCATTCCTGGCCGGCTGCGGGTTCGTCGGCGAGCTTGCATGTGACGGCAGTCGCGACGTGGGTCTGTTCTGGAGCGAGGCGTTGAGCTGGCCCTTGGTGTGGGACCAGGATCAGGAGACCGCAATCCAGCTCGAGACCCGGTGGCACCAAGCATCCTCCTGGGGAGGGCCGTCCGCGAGCCCACGGACGACCCCGGACCGTCAGCGCTTCGACCTGGTGCCTGACCAGACCGACTACGAGATCGAGGTGGAGCGACTCGTCAACCTGGGCGCCCGGCTGCTCCGACGGGACGAACCAGGTGTCACCGCCCTGGCCGATCCCGATGGGTTCGAGTTTCAGCTGCTCCGAAGTCGCCGACTTGAGTCGCGCGCTGCGCAAAAGTCGTACGGTCAACCACATCAGGAACCCGGCGGCTACCGCGCCGAACGTGATGACGCCCCAACCATCCAGCGGCCCGACCGCGCTCGGTTGGTTCCATGCTGCGATGGATGCCGAAGACCGCCCACGCAACAACCGTCATGTAGACGGCGGTCACAGCCAGCAAGCCCGAAAGAAGCGCCAGGGCGACGGCGGCCCTCGATTCACGCGAGCATCGTAAGTGCCAGGCGTCCTGGGCGTCGCCATTCGCGTGACTCCGCCGCCCCCTCCCGCCGCACTCCGGGCGGGGCATCGCGCCGGCGTCACTTATCAGGCGTGCACGATCGCGTGGGCGTGGGTGTGCGCGTCCTCGCGCAGGCGTGAGTCCAGCGAGGCGAACAGCTCACCGGCCTCGATGCCCGGCCACTCGGGTGGCAGGTGCTCGAGCGGCAAGCCGGGGTCGAGGTACGGCAGCCGCCGCCACGCGGTCAGCATCGGCACGTACGCCGCGAACGCGACGGCCGGGGACAGCGCGGACCGACGGCGGGCCACCGGGCGGTAGGCGCGACAGAAGTCGGAGTACAGCGCCGTCAGTGACGCGAGGTCCCACCACTCCCCGATCCGCGCCGTCACGTCGCCGGCTCCGAGGTAGTCGCCGCGGAACAGCTCGGTGTACGCCGTCAGCCCGTCCCGGTCCAGCGCCCGCACCGTCTCGTCGTACAACGTCGCGGGGGCGACCCACACGCCCGGCGCGGCCGCCCCGAAGCCCAACCGCGACAGCAGCGACCGCAGGGCGTGCCGCCGCTCGCGTTCGGACTCCGGCACCGAGAAGACCAGCACCAGCCAGCCGTCGGCGGCGGTGGCCCGGGGTCGCGACCAGATCCGCCGGTCGCCCTCGCGCAGCACCTCCAGCGAGTCGGCCGAGAGGGCATAGCCCGCCTGTCCGTCCCGGCGCGCGGCCTCGAGCACGCCCCGCCGCTTCAACCGCGACACCGAGGACCGCACGGCCGCGGAGTCGATGCCGAGGTCGGCCATCAGCGCGATCAGCGACGCCACCGACAGCCAGTTGCCCTCCTCGCGGGCGTAGAGGCCGTAGAGCGACAGGATCAGCTGCCGCGGAGGCACGTCCATGGCGTCAGGCGCCCGCACGCAGCCGGAACCGCTGCAGCTTGCCGGTCGCGGTGCGCGGAAGCTCGTCGACGAACTCCAGGGCGCGGGGATACTTGTACGGCGCGATCTCGGCCTTCGCGAAGTCCTGCAGCTCGTGCACCTTCTCGGGCGAGCCGAGCGACGCGTCGGTGAGCACGACGTAGGCCTTCACCACCGAGCCGCGCGCCTCGTCGGGTACGCCGACCACGGCGCACTCCGCGACCTCCGGGTGCTTCAGCAGCGCCTCCTCCACCTCCGGAGCAGCGATGTTGTAGCCCGAGGAGATGATCATGTCGTCGCTGCGGGCGTGGTACCAGAAGTAGCCGTCGTCGTCGCGGCTGAACGTGTCGCCGGTGATGTTCCAGCCGTTCCTCACATACGTCTCTTGCCGTGGGTCGGAGAGGTAGCGGCACCCGGTCGGGCCCTTCACCGCGAGCCGCCCGGGCTCCCCGGGAGCCGCCTCGGCACCGTCCTCGTCGAGCACGGTGGCGGTGTAGCCCGGCACCTCCCGTCCGGTCGAGCCCGGCCGGATGTCGTCGCCGGCCGCGGAGATGAAGATGTGCAGCATCTCGGTGGCCCCGATCCCGTCGATGATCCGCACGCCGGTCGCGTCGCGGAACGCCTCCCACGTCGCGGCCGGCAGATGCTCGCCCGCGGAGACCGCGGCCTTCAGCGACGGCAGCGTGGCCCCGGCCGCGAGCATCGCCTTGTAGGCCGTCGGGGCGGTGAAGCAGGTCGTCACCCCGAACTCGTCGATGATCCGGGCCAGCTCGGGCGGGGTGGCCTTCTCGACCAGCACCGTCGAGGCGCCCGCGTGGAGCGGAAAGAGCAGCACCCCGCCGAGCCCGAACGTGAAGGCGTACGGCGGTGTCCCCGTGAACACGTCGTCGGGCGACGGCCGCAACACGTGGCGGGAGAAGGTGTCGCAGATCGCGAGCACGTCACGGTGGAAGTGCATGGTCGCCTTCGGCCGCCCCGTCGTGCCCGACGTGAACGCGAGCAGCGCCACGTCGTCGGAGGAGGTCGCCACGTCGTCGTACGACGCCGGCTTGCCCTCCACCAGGGCCGGCAGCCCGGTCGAACCACCGAACGACACCACCCGCACGCCGAGATCCCCCGACAGCCCCTCCGTTCCCGACAGGAACCGCTCGTCGACCAGCGCCAGGTCGAGCCGGGCGATCTCGTGGATCGTGGCCAGCTCACCCGGGCGCAACAGCGGCATCGTGGTCACGGCCACCGCGCCGGTCTTCAGCACCCCGAACCAGCAGGCAGTCAGCCACGGGTTGTTGGGGCCGCGCAGCAGCACCCGGTTGCCGGGGACGATGCCGAGGTCCGCGACCAGGGCGTGGGCGATCCGGTTCGCGGCGGCCAGCAGGTCGTCATACGACCAGGTGTCTGCACCGGGTGCGTGCAGGCAGGGCCGGTCACCACCGTGCTCGGCGATCACGTCGTCGAGCAGCGCTGTCGCGCAGTTCAGCCGGTCGGGGTAGGCGAGCTCCGGGAGGTCGAACCGCAGCTCCGGCCACTGATCGGCCGGCGGCAGGTGGTCGCGGCAGAACGTGTCGACGTGGGCGGACGGCAGCAGGTCCATCCCGGCAACGTATTGACCATCTGCAACGACCGTCAAGAGTGCGACATATGCCCCCCCGCGCCCGCGGGCCGAAGGTCACTTCACAAACCGTTCTGGATGGAGGAATCTTGTCGTGGGGCCACAGCTCCGGGCCCCCTGCCGAGGAGAGTGGCCCATGACCGCAACCATCACCACCTTCGAAGCCCGGGTCGCACCCTGCGGCAAGCAGCACCCGGGTGAGCAGTTCGTGAGCGAGGACATGCACGGCCTCGTGACCGAGGACCTGCGCTTCGACTGCGGGTGCCAGAGCCACCGCGAGGAGTTCCACGACGGCAGCGTCCACCACATGGTCGTGAACCATCACGGCAAGGTGTTGGTGGACGAGGAGTTCCGGGGTGAGTGACCCCCCGACAGCCGGCACGCACGACGTACTCATGGTGGGTGGGGGCGCTGCCGGCCTGCGCGCGGCCATCGCCGTCGCCGAGACCCGCCCCGACCTGGACGTGGCGGTGGTGTCGAAGGTCTACCCGATGCGCAGCCACACCGTCTCCGCCGAAGGCGGCGCGGCCGGCGTCATCGCCCCGGGCGACACCATCGAGGAGCACATCTACGACACGATCTCCGGCAGCGACTGGCTGGGCGACCAGGACGTGATCGAGGCGTTCGTGCACGAGGCGCCGCGCGAGCTGCTCCGACTCGAGCACTCGGGCTGCCCCGGTGCCGACACCGCACGGCCATGTCGCGGTCCGCGCGTTCGGCGGCATGAAGAAGAAGCGCACCTGGTTCGCCGCTGACAAGACCGGCTTCCACATGCTGCACGCGCTGTTCCAGACCTCCCTCAAGTTCGGCGCGGTCCGGCGCTACGACGAGTGGTTCGTGACCCGGCTCCTGGTCGACGAGGGCCGGGTGCATGGCGTGGTGGCCGTGAGCTCCGCACCGGACGGATCGAGGCCATCACCGCGAAGGCCGTCATCCTCGCGACCGGCGGCTGCGGCAAGGTCTTCCCGTTCACGACGAACGCCAACATCAACACCG
>CAWJQP010000048.1:0-34512 GCA_963844855.1 Bryobacteraceae bacterium | reverse complement strand
CGTTCAGCCAACCGGACCGTGGTCCGCCCTGCGGTGTCCGCGTGCAGTCTGGGTCAAGGTGATGATTTCGTACAGCCGCGACCAGCGCGAGTGAGAGAACACGGCTAGAATGACCGAAACTGCTACGCCCTCATTCGGCGCATTGCGAGGACAAGACATGCGACTTGTAAGATTCGGCGGGGCCATGAGCCTCGATGGCTACATCGCCGGGCCCAGTGGTGAATACGATTGGATTGTCATGGATCCGGACTTCGACTTTTCGGAGCACATGACGCAGTTTGACACGTTCCTGATCGGGCGTAAAACGTTCGAGGCGATGCGGCGAATGGGCAGTGAGGCGCAGTCGATGCCGGGCCACTCAGAACGTCGTGTTCTCCCGCACATTGAAGCCCGCCGACTACCCTGACGTGGTGATGAGTGACGACGCCGTTCGCTTCGTCACCGAATTGCGCGCCAAGCCCGGCAAGGACATCGCTCTCTTCGGTGGTGGTGAGCTGTTTCGAAGCTTGCTCGGCGCGGGGTTGGTTGACCGCGTGGAGATGGGGTTAATCCCGGTCCTCCTCGGAGGCGGTATTCCGTTGCTTCCGCCACCCGCCGCACGGACTGCACTCAAGCTGCGAACTCAGCGTTTGTATGAAAGACCGGCACGATGCTCCTTGAGTACGATATCGTTCGGCCGTGACCGCCTCACAATTTAACGGAACGGCCCAGTCCGTTCACTGTACTGGCGGATTAGCAACCGTGCGATTATTCAGTTCATGATCACCCTCGCAGACGCTAGAAGAGTTATTACAGCCGCAGAGCGAAAGGCTGAGGACATCGGTCAGCCCATGAATATTGCTGTGGTGGACAGCGGCGGGAACCTGGTCGCCCACGTCCGTATGGATCGGGCCTGGATTGGGAGTATAGACATTTCTATAAAGAAGGCGTGGACATCACGTGCGTTCGATATCGAGACGATGCAGTTGGCGGAAATGAGTCAATCTGGAGACCAGTTCTTCGGGATTCATGCATCGAACGATGGACGTGTAATGATCTTCGCCGGCGGAGTACCCCTGAAGCGCGGGGGTGAGGTTGTAGGGGCCATCGGTGTAAGCGGGGGTTTAGGGAAACAAGACCAGGCGGTCGCTGAAGCTGGCGCGGCAGCGTTTTAGGTATCGACTACCACCTGCCGCTATGCCTCGCGTTTGAACCGATCGGGCAAGAACGTTTAAACGTGGCGCGTTAAACCGATCCCTTGATAGCGTTCACCGAGACAGGCTGATCCACTCCTAAAGGTGTTTAACTGGCACTGTGGGCACTTCTACAAGTCTGTTTCGCTTTGCTGCTGCCAAAGAAAAGTAGCGGACTTGTAGGCCGGAACCTTGAAATGGTCCGTAGCGACGCACTTCCGGGTAGCCGTCACCAGTTAAGGGGCGTAGGGATACATCGCACGGTCAAATGTGTGAACATTCCGACAGAGCACTCGTCTAAGAGATTGGAGGACTGCCATGAGTTTTTGGGGAAGGCGAGAGGACGACGATAGCGGGACAACCGCAAGTCGCTGAACGATGAGCAAGCCATTGAACGCTACCGGTACATGCTGCGGACTGCGCCGCCGGAAACGATTCAGCAGGCGCACGAAGAAGCGTTTGCGAGACTAACGCCCGATCAGCGCCGGACGGTATTGGAGGAACTGACCAGATCTATACCGCCCGAAGAGAGCCGACGGGCCACGGATGATCCGGCGAGCCTTGCGAGGCTAGCTACACGCACGGAGATACGCCAACCCGGGATGCTTGAGCGAATATTCGGGTCCTCGCGCATGGGCGGAGGGCTCGGCGGCATGGGAATGGGACTCGGGGGGATGTTCGCCGGCAGCCTGCTCGCAAGCATTGCCGGCACGTTTATTGCAAGTTCTATCGCTCACTCGTTCTTCGATCAGCACCCGTTTGACGGTGACACTGCGAGTGGCGCAAATGAGTTCGCCTCTTCCGATTACGGTTCCGATGCCGTGGAAGACCCAGGTGTTGACACGGCCGACGCGGGTTTTGGGGACTTCGGCGGTGGCTTCGATGGCGGCGATTCAGAGATCTAAGTGACGGACATCTAACTTTTACTTTTACGGGATCCGTGGCTTCGGATGAACGTCTGCAAGTGTGTTCAGGCAGCAGCACAACAGAGCCGACATTTGAGTTGGCCGGCCGTTGCCCTAAACCGGCGGGCAGGGAAGTTAAACAGAACAGGGAAGAGAGTTCACGGGCTACACGACGGGCAGACGTTCAGAGCGTTTTCAGAAATGCGACCAGAGCCTTCTTGTCTGTAGCCGTCAACTTCAGGCCGAATAGGTGACCTTTGATGGCCCTCGTTGTTACTCCGTAACCGGCGAACCCAGTCGGGACGTAATCGTCGCGCAGACGCCTCTCATCGAACCAGTCCTCCAGCGCCGCCACTGATCCGTTGTGTTCAAACACGCTTCGATACCATAGGCCCCGTAGCGACGGGACTTTGTAGTACCCTGTTCCCGACGAGTTTGCAGCGTAAGCCTCGGGTCGGTGTCGATGGGCACATTCAGGATGTCGTACTTGCTCAGATGCTCCGTTGGAACTCGGAATCCGCTCACAGGTAATAGCTTGTTATTTGTGTACAGCGGGGGTGTATGACATCCGCCACAGCCTTCACGCTCGAACACTCTCCTTCCGGACTGCGCCATTGCGGCCACGCGGTGGGGATTCCGCGGCGGGCGCAAAGAATACAGGTACAACGCCAGTGCATAGAGTTGTTCGTCGCTAAAGCGCTCCTGCGTCTCCGGCGCAGGCAGCTTTGAGAATTTCTCTTCACCACTCGGAATAAAACCACCGAAGTTTGACAGGAACTCGATTCCCTGCGCCATGGAGGCATATCGCATCAGATCGGTGATGTTGCGGTGTCTTGTCGAGCCCGTGCGGTCGAGATATTTACGATCGGCGACACCGATCAAATCCGGTACTACAGGTGGATAAAACGGGCTCGACCTATTGCGCGCAAACACGCCAGGCGGGATCGCTTCGTGAGCAGCCAGAATTTCTTCGAGCGTCGCCTGCTCAAGCCGCCGTTGCATTTCCGGAACCCACTGTACTGTGAACAGCCCAAGCCAGGTATTGCGGACCTCGTCGGGGGTGCCGCGGTGTCGGTCCCGAAACGCGATTGCCCTGTCGAACGCGAAGTTGCTCTGCGCTCCTTTTGCCACTGACCCGTCCGGCAGTACACGTGTGTGGCAGAACCCGCAGGAAAGGTTTCCGACCTCCACGTTGCCGGTGCTGCGGATAACGTAACGGACCCAGGGGATAGTGCCATCATTTGCTATCGGCACTCCCGTCGCGGCGTACCAAGCCGGAGCCAGCTCCTGCATGCCTACATCGGTACCGTACGTGGTGGACGCGTCGAAGACAATTTCACCCGCACGAATCCAATCCTCTTTCGTCTTAAGCCGAGCGGGATTGAAGGCGAGCTCTGGAGCCAAGCGCTTCAACTTCTCCATGTACCCGACTGGCGCGCGGTCGGGTGCGTACACGGGATAGCTCTTGTAAATCGGTATTACAGGGATGCGGTAGTAGTAGTCCGGCGACACCGCCTTTTGGGAGTAAGTCGGGTCGGCTACCGGCACGTCCATCTGATCGAGATCGGACTGGTCCCACGACTTTGGAATCTTCGGCCGCTCGATCGCATCACTGGCGATTAGCCGAAAAACAGCTACAGCAGTTGCAAGTGGGACGATGGGCCGAGACATCGCACCTCCTTCAGCCCGCGCCCGCTATCATGCCACGTTTTCCGATAGGCCGGGTAATGAATGCTCAGTCCATGAAGACCGGCTTTACCACCGATTTTGAGTCCATAACGTTCAATTCTGGAACAGAACGGGCCAGTCCGTTCACTGTACTGGCGGATTAGCAACCGTGCGATTATTCAGTTCATGATCACCCTCGCAGACGCTAGAAGAGTTATTACAGCCGCAGAGCGAAAGGCTGAGGACATCGGTCAGCCCATGAATATTGCTGTGGTGGACAGCGGCGGGAACCTGGTCGCCCACGTCCGTATGGATCGGGCCTGGATTGGGAGTATAGACATTTCTATAAAGAAGGCGTGGACATCACGTGCGTTCGATATCGAGACGATGCAGTTGGCGGAAATGAGTCAATCGGGAGACCAGTTCTTCGGGATTCATGCATCGAATGATGGACGTGTAATGATCTTCGCCGGCGGAGTACCCCTGAAGCGCGGTGGTGAGGTTGTGGGGGCCATCGGTGTAAGCGGAGGATTAGGAAAACAAGACCAGGCGGTCGCTGAAGCTGGCGCGGCGGCGTTTTATGCATCAACTACAACGTGACGCTATGCCTTGCGTTTGAACCGATCGCGCAACTCGGTTCGCGATTTGACTTTAACAGGCTGACCGCATCCCACGGCCGACTCCCGCCGGTTCTTGCGGGTGAAACGGAGCATCCCGCATTCCCACGTAGAGGTCGAGGTACTTGTGTACCTTTGCGACTCATTGACGGCGAAACAGACTTCTCTTGCCCGAGGATCTCGGTTCCTGATTTTATCGGGACCAAGCCGCACCGCTCCGACTCGTTTGTGGCAGACTGTACCAATGCGCCTACAGGCCTTTTGTCTTGTTTTCACGGCCCTGCCCACCATCAGCGCGGCTGCGCCATTGACGTTTCACAAGGACATTCACCCTGTGCTACAAAAGCATTGTCAGGGTTGCCACCGGCCGGGCGAAGCCGCTCCGTTCTCGCTCCTTACCTACAAGGAAACCAGGCCGTGGGCAAAGGCGATCCGTGAGGCTGTGCAACTCCGCAAAATGCCGCCGTGGTTCGCTGACTCCGCTCACGGTCAATTCGCGAACGATCCCCGGTTGAGCGCATCAGAGATCTCGGCCATCAAATCTTGGGTGGACGACGGCGCGCCGGAGGGCGACCCCGCTGACGCGCCGACGCCCGTGCAATTCACCGAGCGGTGGCGTATTGGCACGCCAGACTTGATTGTCGAACTCCCGCTTGACTTCCAGGTGCCTGCGTCCGGGACCATCGAGTATACGTGGTTCGCAGCGGATATGAAGCTCGGTGAGGACAAATGGATTGAGAAGCTGGAAGTTCGGCCGGGGAACCGGTCCGTTGTTCACCATGTTCTCCTGTTCGCGCGCGCTCCTGGCAGCGAGTTCCGCAAGGACCTGCAGCCCGGCAGTTTTCACGTAAAGCAGGAAAAACCCAAGCGTAATGTCGATCCGCAGACCGACGAAGGCAGGTTCGCCATTGGCAACTCCTTCCCGAACGGAGCCGAAATGATCGGCGATTACGTTCCGAACGGTGATCCGTTCGTTGCCGCTCTCGGTCAGGCCCGGCTCGTCCGTGCGGGAAGTCACCTCTTGTTCCAAATGCATTACACGGCGAATGGCCGCGTAACATTGGATCGTACACGAGTTGGAATCGTATTCGCCAAGAGCCCGCCCAAGGAACGGATCGTCAACGACGCCGTTCTGAACTCGACGATTCGCATCCCGCCCGGGGCTCCGAACCACGAAGCTAGGGCGACAGTCGCGTTTCAGAGCGACACCGCGATCGGCGGCTTTGGCCCGCACATGCATGTGCGGGGCAAGGCGATGCGATACGACCTCATTCGGCATGATACGAACGAGATGGAAACCGTATTGTCCGTGCCGGCTTACAATTTCAATTGGCAGCTCAAGTACCAGCCGAAACAATGGATACCAGTGCGCAAAGGCGATCAGCTCCGGGTGACGGCTTGGTACGACAATTCACCGAACAACCGGTTTAATCCTGACCCATCGCGAGAGGTTGTCTGGGGGGACCAGTCTTGGGACGAGATGTTGTTCGGGTTCTTTGACTTCATTATCGCGGCTGATTCAAGTCCGGAGATCGTAACCGGCGGTGTCAAGAAGGAATTCAAACGTACGAAGTAGCATGCGACGGCGCTTCATAGGGCGCGTGACACTTGAGTTCGGACCTTGAACATCGGCAGTCAGCGGCGTAAGTGCTTGTCGAGACAAACCGTCAGAACACACCATTCCGGCAGACCGTCGAACGCCGAACAGCAAGTGAACAGAAGCGGCAATACAGTTCAGCTGCTGAAGGTTCTCAGTGATCACCTATCGGTCGATAATGGCTGTCGGCGTCATATCATATATAGCGGTCCGTGCAACGTTCGGAGTGGCACGGAGTCGCCAAGACGGCGGCCGCCGCGCGGGACAGGAGGCTACACGATGGGTGAGCGGATGAGGATCGTTGAAATAGTCGAAGCTTACTTGAATGGCCTCGGGAGCAAAGACTTCAGCCGTGTGCCTTTTGCCGACGACTTTACCTATGAAAGTCCACTCCTGCCGACGCTTGTAGGGCAGCAGCGCCTGATCGGCCAGGCGGCTGTCCAGTTTCTTGAGGGGCTGTTCCCGGAAATTGAAGGAGTTCGCATCAAGCAGCACATCGTGGAAGGCGAGTACTGTGTATCGAACTTCGATCTGATGACAATTCATGGGGTGATCCCTATCCTTGACCGCTTCCACGTCGTTAATGGTCATTTAAAACTGGCAAATCCGTTCTATGATCCCAGCCCCTTACTCAAGGCGAGAGATACCGGGGCGTAAGACCACGCAGCCGACTCTTCATCAACGACTACAGCAGCCAAAAGCGCGCGGGATCGGAATTGCAAGACCAATGTTGCGATAGCAGCGTTACGCAACCGCAGGCAGGCAAAGTGAACAGAAGCGGCAATTGTTTAGAGCATATTCCGGTAGTGATGACTCGCGGGAAAGATTCTAAAGAAGGTGGGCTGGCATCGCGCATTGATCATCCTGCGATGGAATGAGAAACCTGACGTCTCTGCGAGAGAGCAGGATCAAGCCTGGGTCGGCAGCATCTTGCGCTTTGTTGAACGCTTGCGATAATGGCACGCCGTGTGAAAGTGCACGGTAAAAGATTTTCGCCCAATCTATCGCGGCCGATGGAGCGATGGCCTGATGTCCGGCGATGACGTTCGTGAACCGGGCCAACTGTTCTCCGAATTTCAGCGAGTCACAGGTGATGATGATAACCAAGGAAGCGCCGGAGTCCTTGATCATGCCCTCGACAGCTTGAATGCGAAGCGACTCCTGCGTGTCGCCGGACGCAGTGTCGAAGAGCATTCGCTGATTTTCCTTGTCAACGAAGATGCCGAGGTGAACGATATCCCAGCTCTTCGTATCGAAATATTCTTGGAAATGCTCTGCAGTCACGCCACGTTCGTGGGTGACACCGCCGGGAAAGAAACCATGGATGTATTCGATGTCCATGTCGAAGCGCTTCTGGGAATACTGCGAGGAGGCGAGGCACAAGACTCTTTTGATCTGAACTTCGCGGACGAGGGGGTCGGCGGGTCGGGGACCAAGGAGCCGGATCTGCTTATCGATCGCGTCTCGGATCGAGAGTAAGGATTTGGATATGCCAGCTGGGTCGTCAAGAGCGGGTTCATCGAACTCCAGATGAATAATGCCGGAGAGGTCCGTCATGGTCCGCGGAGCCTTCGCTCCCTGCGGGCTTAACCAGAACGCGCGGCCCCGTCCGAGGGTACCCATCAACAGCCCAAGCTCGAAGATAACGTTGTCCCGAACAGTCGCGAACTCCGCACCTCGTATCATTGCTGAGTCATCCTGTCCGAACACCAGTAGCGCAAAGTCGTAGACCTGTCCGACCTTCACAAGGCCGTCGAGAGTGGATTCGCCTAGAGCAAACTCATCGGCCTCATTCCAGACCTTCGCGTCCGCGCACCCGCCAACAAGGTTCTGGAGCGCTTTGGCGACGGGAAGCCGTTCCGTCGATGATCCAATGAAGAGTCTTGGTTTTGCCACCGCGCCAGTGTAGCACTGGCCGACAAACAATAATGGGGTATTCGTACACTACGTCGGTAGCATAAGGGACAAGTGCAGTTAGTTAGCGCTCTTTAAACAGACCGATCCAAAGCGTTAAACCGGCGGGGCAGGGAAGTTAAACAGAACCGGCAGTCGGTTCACGGTTGCCGGGGAAGGGAACTACTGCTGGGCATTGAACCGTTGTGGTCACTCTGTTTAATGGCCAGTTTCCGGTAGCGCCACTCTTCGAGAGGGATCAAAGAATCGCCTCATATGGCCGCTGGATGCGGAATTCATGCACCACGGACTCGCCCTTGCGACGCCCAATCGTGGAAGTCAATTCACCGGCGGCGAATGAAGTCATTGGTGTATGTCTGCGACAAGTCGATCGGTGTCGTACGCACCTTCTCTACCGATAGCGCCAAAACCTTTCTGACGACCTCTGCACCCTCGGCAGAAATCGTGCCTTCGGCAGACAGCATGCGGATGGTGGCGCGCAGGGCTTCGAAATCGGCCTCCACATCTGGCGATCGGCGTGACGCGGGCATCCGTTGCCGAATCTCTTCAGGTGAGTGCTCCCGGATCCAGTCCGACGCTCGCTTGACCGCTGCAGCCAATTTGTGCGCAGTTGCCGAATTTTCACGAAGCCAGGTGGTGGGCGCAAGCAGACTGTAGGTAGGGTACACATTGGCCCCAAACAATGCCTCCGTGCCTTCTGGCGTACGGGTATCCACAAGAATAGTGAGCTTCGGAAACCGTCGCTGCGCCAAGGTGAGGGCATTGCCCGAGAGAATGGCTGCATCCACGCGACCTCGTTCCCAAGCTGCTTCAGAGCTAGGCCCCAGGCCAATCGACGTAACACTTACCTCAGCAAGGGGCACACCATGCCGGAGTAAAACGTAATTCAAAAAGTTATGTGTTAACGAACCGGGGGTCGAGATCCCGATCACCGCACCCCTCAGATCCTCTGGCCGGCGGATTATCCTGGTCGATGCAGGTGAAACTGCAAGCACAAGCCCAGGACGTTCGAGCAGAAGGAGAAATGATCGGACGTCGCGTCCTTCGACGCGCAGCAGGATCCCATGTTCAACCGTCCCAGCGACAACGTCCACACTGCCACCCAATAGCGCCTACAGAGCTTTCGATCCACCGGACATGTCTTCCGTTATGAGTTGGATACCTTCTTCTCTGTCATAACCCAGTTCGGGCGTCAGGTAAACGGGAAGGTATGACATGGGGCTGCTAGGGACGGCGATTCGAACCTTTGTAAGTTGCGGACGGTTATCCCCTGGATCACGATCACAACCTGACCACCACAACAACATCACACAAAGCGAGAGAGACCGTAACGGGAACTGTGTAAATGGGACGGAACGATTAAAGCCCATTGAGGATCTCCGGTCTGAGTCGATCACCGAACATCAACGCAAGCTGACTCACCATTAAATCCCATCCCCTGGGACATTCATACCGGCCGGTTGTCATCTGAGGGAGTCGAGGAGTTATTCTATACCGTTTCACACCGCGTAAGGCGATGTTCCAATCGACGTACGCGCTTGAACCTATTCATGGGCTGCATTGCCACAGCCGGGCAGACACTTTCAGATGACCAGGATTTTGAAACGGGGTTACCGCCAACTTGCCGGTGAACCCGTCCGGTTCTTAAACAGATTGGGGAAGTCGGTTCACCGCATTCTGTGTTAACGCGACCTCCCTTGCGGAGCAACGTAGTGTAGCTCAGCTAAAATCCAATGGATGAAGCGGTTCGCAATAGAACACCTGCCTAGGGCTATCGCAACGTATCAGGTCACGCCGGTCGACTACAACACCGCACGGACCTGGCTCACAGAAGATAACGTTATATCGCTCGTACGGACAACCGAGCTGGTGGGTGCTATCGGCACAGGCTTGGGCGTCGTGCTCGAGCAATCGGATACGTTGATGACCCTTCAGCCGGGAGATGAAGCGCTTCTGATCTCCTTATCTTTTAGCGTGTTGTTGGCTTGGGTAGAGGGCAGCATTATTCCCCTCCATGACGATTGGCGTTGCCTGCTCCTTCGTGTGGGAAGCCCAGGCGCGGCAAGCCCTCAGCTTGAGGCTGCGACGTCCCAGGACCTGACGTCCAATTAAGAACGGGCCATTTGAACAGAAGGCGGAAATAGGTTCACTGGCAGGCGTGAAACCATATTAGTCTTCTGTTCGAGCGCCATTTTCCAGTAGTCAGAATTCGCAAGCAGAACCACGAATCTTAAATCGGCCGGCCAATCACTGCGGCCGCGGGTGCCTCCTTGCGCGACCGCGCGAAGCTACGTTGAATCAGGCCAGCACAGGTCGATCCAGTCATTTCGACAACGGCAGATGCGGCTTCGAGTCGGGCGCGATATGCGTCGTCCAGGTTCGGCCAGCGCGACGCTTCTCAAAAGACTCATGCGCCGCTTGCACTTGAGCGGGACTCGCGAACAATTCGATGGCTGCGAGCGCCAACGTTCGAGCGGCGACAACCATACCCTTACGTCCAATGCTGGATCCTACACATGCCGTCGCCTGCCACGTATGAGACGTAACTCCCGGGACGTAAGTACTCGCCATGACCTGAGCCGTCGGCACGATCCAACTTACATCGCCTATATCCCCAGAAGCTGGAAAAGGGTCCTGTGATTTGTCCGTGATCACGGTCTCGGGACCGGGGACACTGATCGTCACCCCCAAGGTCTTCTGTAAAGTCGCCGCGAAGTTCCGCTCATCGGCCGAGTACTCATAACCCCCAGCCTTTTGCATCGCCCGTGCCAGCACGTCTGCTAGTGCGTCGTTCGGCAGAAGATTGGCATAATTTACACCCTGCTCAAACTCGAAGCGTGTTTCCGAGGCAAGTGCGCCCGCTTGGGCACACTTCAGAATGCGATCCCACACCAGTTTCAGGACGGTCGCGTCGGGCCCTCTTACAACCAACTCCACTTCCGCGAAGTCGGGGACAATATTTGCAGCCTTTCCACCGTTTGTGATGACGTACTGAATTCGAGTTTCGGTCGGAATGTGTTCCCGAAGAAGCTCAAGCGCGTTCAGCATGATCATGACCCCATCGAGAGCCGAGCGGCCACGGTCGGCGCGCATTGCGTGTGATGCCAAACCGTAAAAGCGGAATTTCCCTCCATTGTTCGCAATGTAGGGCCGTAAGTTGACGGTATTGGTGTCATTAGGGTGCCAGTAAAGGGCAACATCAACGTCGCTGAACAGGCCGCGATGAATCATGTATATCTTGCCGCCGCCACCTTCTTCTGCCGGTGTCCCGTAATAGCGAATTGTGCCCTTGAAACCTCGGGCCTCCATCTCTTCCTTCACCGCTACCGCGGCCAGCGCCGAACCTGCGCCCAACAGATTGTGCCCGCATCCATGGCCGGGAGCGCCCATCCGCAGCGGTTCCTGAATTGGTATGTCCTTTTGAGAAAGACCGGGCAGCGCATCAAACTCGCCCATTAGGACAATGACGGGTTTACCGCTTCCCCACGAAGCCGCAAACGCCGTCGGCATACCCGCGATACCGCCCTGTATCGCGAATCCGTGGGAACGCAGTGCATCTAGGAGCAGACCCGAGCTCTTCGTTTCCGCAAAGCCGAGTTCAGGAGTTTCCCAGATCTGCCTTGACATCGCGCCGAAGTGATCGGCGTGCTTTGAAACTCGAGTCAACACATCCGCGGTGAGGAGCGTGACCCCAGAAAGAAGCAAGAGCAAACTCCGCATCACGTGATCTTATCCGAATGTGTGCGAGCATGTCGGCGGGGTTAAACGAAACGGCATTACCTCAAACCTGTGGTGATTTTGTGAACAGAATGGCAGAAGAGCGTTTACGGCTGCCGGGCAGGGAACCACTGCTGGCCGTTGAACCGTTGTGTCCGTTAACTGTACTGGCGGATTAGCAACCGTGCGATTATTCAGTTCATGATCACCCTCGCAGACGCTAGAAGAGTTATTACAGCCGCAGAGCGAAAGGCTGAGGACATCGGTCAGCCTATGAATATTGCTGTGGTGGACAGCGGCGGGAACCTGGTCGCCCACGTCCGTATGGATCGGGCCTGGATTGGGAGTATATAATTTTATAAAAATAAATCAATGTTATATCGAGACGATGCAGTTGGCGGAAATGAGTCAATCGGGAGACCAGTTCTTCGGGATTCATGCATCGAATGATGGACGTGTAATGATCTTCGCCGGCGGAGTTCCCCTGAAGCGCGGTGGTGAGGTTGTGGGGGCCATCGGTGTAAGCGGAGGATTAGGAAAACAAGACCAGGCGGTCGCTGAAGCTGGCGCGGCGGCGTTTTATGCATCAACTACAACGTGACGCTATGCCTTGCGTTTGAACCGATCGCGCAAGTCTGTTCGAAGCACCAGCCGGTACTCGGTCGAGGCGTTCCCGCTTGATCGGAAATGGCGATCAGTCGTAGAACGATCAGTCGTGGAGGTCTTCAGCCCGAAATGTATGGCCTGCCTAACGGCTACTATGAGTAGTGCCCTGCCAAGAATGTGACCGTCTATCACGCCGCGAGATTGACCTGACACGTAGTGCTTCTGAGGCGGAGACGCGCCTCCAATGTTTCAGTCCAGAACCTCCATTCGTTGAAGACGTGGTAAACGAATTTCGAGGCTATGAATAACGCGCCGAAGAGTCCAGAGCCGCTTTGCTCCGTGCTCGCGGCGAACGAGTCGCGCACACGAGTACGCATTCGCTAACCATCCGGAAGTGACCGAGCGTAAACAGAGCGGTGGATAATGCAAACGCAATCCAGCATAATATTCAGCCAAGTTTGCGGCGGCGGTGGCAACACCGGCGCGACGCTTAGGATCGCATGTCATCCACCCACTTCTTCGCGGTGACCGCTGGGATTGAGGTCGGGGCCGGTCTGGCCCTGGTTGTGGCGCCCGCACTGGTAATCAGACTGCTCCTCGGCCCTTCCGAGATCCAAACAGGAGTCGCCATCGGGCGGCTGGCCGGTGCGGCACTGGCATCGCTGGGCGCGGCGTGCTGGTGGGCACGCCATGACGGCGGCAGCGCTGCCTCGAGAGGGATCGTGAGCGGCCTGTTGATCTACAACGCTGCGGTTGTTGCTCTTATCCTCTCCGGGAGCTTTGGCTCGCTCGGTCTGCCCCTGTGCACCGTAGTCGTGGTGCACGGAGTCATGGCCACATGGTGCGTGCGGTTGTTACGGGTCGGCCGGAGAGCCTAGGTGCTTAACAAAGTGCGATGGGTAGCCAAGCAATGGTTCTTTCCATTTACGTCAAGGACAATGAGAGATCAAATCCTTCACCCCAAACCTGGCGCGGCATGTCCTATAAATATCTGTCCCTTCTAATGAGCACCTTGGCATGAAGAATGGACGTGAATTTCTAAGCGGCGTTGTGATGGCCGGTAATGACCGGCTGCATACACAAAGCTAAAATAACGAGGCCCCGCTGGCCTATGGGGTAATGCAAAATCTTATTGCCGATCCGGGCGCAACGCGACAGGATCTTTCGTGTCACCGTGTGCCTCCGGCCTTTCCGCGCGGCGGGGCCCCGGCGAGCCTTTAAAGGCCCGTCGATTGTTTGAACAGAATGGCGGAATCCTGGAGTGCACCCCAAAAGTGAGAGGCTCGGGTATTGAACACTTTCGCGGCGAAAGGAGAACTGCGAATGAGAAAGTGGCAGCGGTACACGCAGGAGTTCAAGGACCAGGCGGTCGAACGATTGAAAGGGTGTACCAACGTTGAGGCGCTTGCCCGCGAATTGAATGTGTCACGTGGGATTCTCTATTTGTGGAAGGACAAACGCGACGGTAGGCCACCAGCGTCGAAGCGCCCTGGACCGGTTGTGGACTCGCCGGCGATCGCGGCTTTGAAGAAAGAAGTGGTTCAACTGAAGGTAGCTCTGGCAGAGCGGGCGATCGAAGCCGATTTTTTCAAAGGGGCCTTGCAAAGAGTCGAGGATCGTCGCCGCAAGCAGCGGAAGCACTGGCGATACGGCATCTACGACTACATCGCAGAAGTGATGCCATCTTGCAAGGCAAGCTAAGTGTGGAACGCATGTGCACGTTGGCGGAGGTCAGCCGGGCTGGCTTCTATCGCTGGCTGCAAAAGCAGCCTGGGGTCGAAGAGACGGTGGTCCGCGCAGCCATTCAGGAAATAGCCGTCGAACATCATCGCCGATACGGATACCGTCGCATCACGGCAGAACTTCGTCATCGCGGCATGATGGTGAACCGCAAGCGTGTTCTGCGCATGATGCAAGAAGACAACCTGTTAGCCGTACGCAGGCGCAAGTTCGTCTGCACGACTGATTCACGACATCCATTTGAGGTGTTTCTGAATCTGGCGAAGCGGATGGAACTCACTGCGCCGAACCAGTTGTGGGTAGCGGACCTGACCTATATCCGGCTCCGACAGGAGTTCGTTTACATGGCGGTCGTGCTGGATGCGTTCTCCCGCCGTGTTGTCGGGTGGGCAATAAATCGCAGCCTTCGCAGCACGGTTGCGGTGGACGCGCTGCAAACAAGCAATAAAAAGCCGCAAGCCTTTGCCTGGTCTAGTCCATCACTCGGACCGCGGCGTTCAATATGCATCCCATGATTACATCGAACTACTGCAGGCGCACGGTGCGACCTGCAGTATGAGCCGAGTTGGAAATCCCATATGACAACGCTAGATGCGAAAGCTTCCTTAAGACGTTGAAGCAGGAAGAGATCTACTGCCATGAGTATCGGGACATTGACGATCTCCGCATTCACAGCAGCGCGTTCATGGACGACTACTACAACCGTCAACGCCTGCATTCCGCGCTAGGCTATGTTTCGCCCGCCGCTTTCGAGGAAGCCACCAGAGGACGCGCGCCCCGGCCGCCCGATTGAGTTTTCGAAGGCATGAGGAGATCTACCCCGATGATCTTCCTGCTTAAAGAAAGCCGAGGATCGCGCAGATCCCCGGCCGATCACCGGAGTGAGTCTCGGCTGAGTATTCCTCGACGAGGCGCTCTCCAGCGGAGCTCGTCTCCGCTTCCCCAGCCGTCTTCGATTCTCAAGCGGACGGCTGAACTTGTCGAGAACTATTCAGCGAACGGTAAGTGTCTAATACTCCGACTGTCTCAACCTTGGGGTCCACCGCATCCTGTTCAAAGGCGATTCAGATCAGGGGCCGATTCACCGAAGCCGCGAACGTAGATAGGTTATGAAAAGTGCCGCTTATCGCAACCAAGAAGCCTATGGTAGCCTCGGATCTTCAATGAGCGATCTCGAACCCTACCAGCCACCCCCGCGACCACGCAAGGGCGATCAGCTGGTCCGTAGTGACCAGCCGGACTGGAAAAACAATGCCTGTCTCAGCGTGGGCGAAGACCAACTCGCGTATGTGGAAGGCTACAAGCTCGGTGCTCAACGACTGGTCCAGCATGTCGTCGAGACACATAGCGACCAGGATTTTCTTGTTTACCCAATCATCTTTCTGTTTCGGCACCATATAGAGCTGGCACTGAAACGGATTATTAGCCGAGCGCCCTATCTGATTGAGCACCCGTTAACTGAACAGCAGAAAAAACGACTGATGAACAGCCACAACCTCGATTGTTTGTGGAAAGACTTGAAACCCATGATTGGGGCGGTGTGCGAAGTGGCTGGCTGTGCAGAACCCGCGCATGCAGACATTCAGGGACTCGATGACTATATCCGGCAGCTTCACGAATTCGACGCTGGTTCTTTTGCGTTTCGGTACGCACATAACAACCAGGGCTCGCCTTCATTACCTGCAGACTTGAAGCAAATCAACGTTCGGCACTTCTCAGAGATGATGGAACGGTTGGCAAGTTACCTGGAAGGCATTGATGAGGCGACAGAACAACTCTTAGAAACCAAAGGGGCTATGGAAGCGGAGTGGAGAAACGAAAAGGCCCAAGACATGGACTACGAATGAGATCGTTACGAACCCATCCTCCTCCACCGATTCCCCCCGACAGGGCACGGCAAGTTAAATTAAAACTCCCCCATTCTCATTTTTTGACTTAGCCGTTCAGTTACTACCCGGCTGATCGACCGGCATCGCAGAGAAACTCCCATCTGCGTTAAACCGCAACGCGATCACAGACATGTTGTAGTCGTATCCCGAAGGTGAAGCCCTGAGCCGGCGAGTGTACGGCCGGTGATTACTCTCCGTTCTTCCGCGGCGAAGCTAGCGAGGATGGCAAATATCATCGCGCCCATCGGGGTCGCGGTATCAATTGGTTCCGTGACGCTCCGAAGCACGACCTCATATTGTTCTCTCAGGTCATGGACCGACGTCACGCTGAACAACAGGTTTCGTGCGAGTCGGTCGAATTTCCACACCAGCAAGACTGAGAACTTCCGCGCTTTGGCTAGCTCGATGATCTTTTGGAATCCCGGCCGCTCTTCCGGCCGTTTCGCGCCGGATACTCCGGGGTCAGATACTACGTCGATGAGCCTATATCCTTGGGATTCGGCGAAGCTTCGGATCGCGCGGTCCTGGATTTCCAGTCCATGCCCGTTAGAAGCTTGCTCTTCCGTTGAGACCCGGATATAGCCAGCGGCGCTGGTTGCTACCGCTTCCGTCTGTACCTGTCGGTCCGTTGCTCGTTTCTTTACGAGTTGGATCCTGTTGCTACCGTTCATGTTGCAGCCGTACAAATTCTGTTGAGAGTTTGTACGGCTCCTGAGGTGCTCGGGGCAGGGAAGGCGCGCGTCATTGCTTGCCGTTGAGCTGTCCCACGAATGCGTGGCAGAGCTCCTCTTCAGATTCGCAGTGCAGCCACTGCTCGAAATGCGGCAAAGCTGCGCAGATTAAAGCCCGCACGATGGCTGACCTGCTGATGGAGTGGCCGGAGTTCCTTCGCATATCCAATGCGATTTGATCCAGGCACATGGTCTGCTCTTTGTTGAGCAGAATGGTCACAGCGTTCTGGATGGTTGCCGGTTTACCGTTCTTCACGTGGGTAGTCCTTTTAGGGGGAATTCCATACGTGAGCCAATCGGCACGTCATCGACGGAAGCGCTATCCTTTCGCCTCGCCGCTAAAATATTTTCCTTACGCGCGCGAAACGCGCTTCGCGGCGATAGGCTACGCCCGGAAGCGACGGCAAAAAGCTTGCTGGCACCAACGTTTACGAAAAGCAGTAACTGCGCTCCGGCAAGGCCCGATGCTCCTGCGCCCGCCAGCTTCGCCGGCGCGCGCCCTCGAATCGTTCGGATGCGGCGCGACAAGCGACGCAGCGGCAATTTTATTTAGCGGCGAATCGGCCTGCACGCGTCCGGCAACCAGCGTTGCCTGGCCGCGATCCGCGTGCGCAACGCGTCGCGGCCTGAGCCACTTCAGCAATGCAGCAAGCAAGCGGAGCATGACTGGCTTATTGGAATAGCGTGCTTCCGCTTTACGATAAAAAGCTTTCTCCCGGAGTGCTCGCGGGACTAGAGGACCAGGAGATGTCACCCAACTCCTCGTTGAGAATAGCCCCAGCTCTTTGCTCGGCATCGACCTTCGCCTCTTCCGCTGTGTCGTAAATCCAGCCACCCTTGTCTATAAATTTATGGAGGGTGAGATCGTAGATAGCAGAAATCCAGCCTTCGGGTTGTTTCTCTGCAAATAGCCGAAGGTGCTTATATGTAGAGTTGAACGATGTCATCAGTCAGCTCCAATCTACTCAAAATCATCTCGCTAAGCAGTCCCTGCCTTGCTGTCGTATGTCTAACATTACGAAAAAGCCTTCTCCCGGCGCGCGCTCCCGGCATAAACCGCCGCGCCCCTCGCGCACCTATCCCCCCTAAGCTACGTGCGCCGTAAGCTGCAGCAAAGCACAGATACGCGCCTCTTGTCATTCGATGAGTTTAGAAGCGACTATCGCCCGAAAGAAACATAGACATCTTGTGCGGTGCGAATAGTCAGTAAGTACTTTTGACAGTTTTCGCGTGATCTGTTTAAGAAACGCGCGACGATTCACGCGCATCAATGTTTTGCCAGATTTTTGCACGGCTCATCCCAGCCCGGACGCGGCATCAACTTTTCAGTCCTACTACGGCCATGAGCGTCGTTGTGGGAGCCCTCAGCATTCTGTCTCCAGTTTTGCCTGGTCTCCAGACTTTCCTCCGGATCAACGAGCGTGCTGCCAAACATCAAGCTCTTGCTGAACAAAGTCACGCGATTTGTACAAAGATTGAGTTGCTTCTTGCTAATCCTCCAAACAGTCAGGATTTGTCGGCCATTATGATTCAGCTCAAGGACCAAGTCGCCGATTTGAGTAAAGCTTAATGTCTAGGCCGGGGACACAATCTGAGCGCCCAAACTGGTGGAGAAAACCAGGGTGGGATGATGTCAACCTACACACGCTTCGCCGGAGGCGCGAGCACGGTCATCGACTAATCAAAGTCAAACAGATCCCCAAGAAAAGACTTTTTCTTCTTGTATCTCGGGTCGTACCGCTGCTCAGTGCCCTTGTACTCGCGCTGGTCGTACTCCCTAGTCGGTCCCCGCGGCTCCTCTCGTTCGCCCGCAGTAATTTCGGAACCAGAGCGCTCTATGATTTTGTCAAGCTAACCTCGGTCCAGCCATACGCCACGGCACTTGGGGCAGTAATCGATTTCGACCCCTTGGCGTTCGGTCATGCGAAGTTCGATTGCACAAACTGGACAATCCATATTGGTCCTGATTTGTACAATATCAGCTCTCGATATTCGCCGCGTCTATTCGGGCCCGTGTGGCCGGTAACGGACTTCGTACGTCTGTTTAGTAAGTTGGCTTTGCTGCGCCACCGCTACGGAATGTGATCGTCCTCGCGCTTGGTCTTCTCCATGGCCTCGGGCTCCAACTGTTCGGCGCTTGTATTCAGCTTGACAAAGCAGCCCCATGCGGCCAGCAGAACAGCGGCTGCGACTGCTACTGAAGCAGCTTGAGGAAGTCACGACGCGTCGCTATGAACAAGCTGGAAAACCGCCACGAGTGACTCGATGGAAAGGGCTACGACAACAACCACCATGAAGCGAGATAAAAAGCGTCGAACCCGCGTAGGGGCCACAATGTGCGCCTGTCTCTGCATCTCCTCTTCTAGAACGGTTGCCCGAGTTCGAGGGCAACAACAGCGATGGTGAGTAGGCCAATACCTTCTAGAATCGCGTTCAGGCGGTCGCGTAAGGAAACCGCGTGAGTCGGGTTGATCCCGGTCCAAAGCTCAACACTCGCAAAAAAGATCAGACACAGACCAGCGCTAACGAACAGGAGGACAATACTTCCATATCCAAAGTTGAAGATTCCGCGAACAAGTTTCAGAGGTCACCTCGTTGGTACAAGCAGCGCCGGCGGGCTGCTTCAGCAATTGTCGCCGAGGGGTCTCATGTAATCGTGCTTGCCATTGGCGCATGGGGAGCGCGTTCGTGCCCGCTATGAAGAGCACACTGGCGTCTGTCGGGATTACGCACACCTGGCAATCATATTCTGCCGGTGCATGAACATTCCGGCCCGATACTGCACCGGTTATCTCGGAGACATGGGTACTCCTCCTCCTTGAGGTGTAGGCGATTTCGCGGCATGGTTCGAAGCCTATATCGGCGGCCGCTGGTATACCTTTGACCCACGCAACAACGTACGCCGTATCGGTCGCATATTGATGGCGCAGGTTCGGGATGCTTCTGATGTCGCCATCGTAACCACCTTCGGTCCGAATCTATGTCTATGGAAAGCTTTCTGGTGTGGACCGATGAGATGCCTGCAACCGAGATAGCAGTTTAGACGCGCGTCCAAAGCCAAACGCTAGACCCACTGTCGCACGTGGTCGTATAGTCGCGCACACGCTTCACACGAAGCCAACCCGCATCAGGTGGTAACCGTCTCCACCGGCAGCGTGAAGTAAAACGTGGACCCCTGCCCCCGCACGGACTCGGGCCAAATCCGTCCGCCCAGCCTTTCAATGACCCGCTTGCACGTAGCCAGTCCAATCCCACTGCCCGGTACGTCTTTCCCGTGAAGCCTCTTGAAAGGTTCGAATATGCTTCTAGCGTAGGCTGGCTCGAATCCTTCACCATTGTCACTGATGGACATCTTCCAAAAAGCGTCTTCCCTCACCCCTTCGATCCGGATTCGTGGCACCTCGCCCTTCCTGCGGTATTTGATGGCGTTTCCAACTAAATTCTGGAAAACCATTACCATTTGTGTCCGATCAGCCGGCAGCTCGGGAAGAGGTCCGCATGTGACCTCGGCGGCGCTTTCCTTGATGTGGTGTTCAAGATTCAAGAGAGCAATTCTGAGGGGTTCTTCCAAAGGCACCAGAGTTCGCTGCTGCGGGGCATTTGCTACCTCCGAGTACGAAAGAATGTCCTCCATCAAACGGCGGAGCCGCTCAAGGTTTTCAACGCTCATGGATAGCAGGTGCGCTTCCTCTCCTTCCAACCTACCTTCCAAGCGACGTGCCGCAAGCGTGCAGAGCTTCAGGGCAGAGTTTAAAGGTGAGCGCAGATCATGAGCAGCAACATAGGCAAAGCGCTGCATGTCCTCATTTGAACGGACCAGCTCATCTTCGAGCCGCTTACGCTCGGTCACGTCCTCTATTGCAAGAAGGATCAAATCCGAGTGATTACCTGCTCGCCAGAGTTTGCGAGCGTTTAACAGCATTACTCGTCTTCCGAGAGTCGGAAAATCATGAACAACCTCGAAGTCCCGAAAGCTCTTGTCTGTTTGGAGCACCTCCTCAAGGAGAGTTCGTAAGGCCGGGATGTCCCACTGTCCATCTCCGAGGTTGTGTATGAGCTGACGTTCTGTTTCTTGCTTCGAAACGCGAAAGATCTGGTAGAAAGCTCGGCTCGCCGTTCGGACCCGCAGCTTCGGGTCTAGGACGAGCATCGGCTCACGAACGGTATCTATGATGTTCTCCAAATACGATACGGCGTCACGCAGCGCCGTCTCAACCTCGTCTTGAGCATCGTCGTCCCTCTCGGCAGCTGCGAGCTGCCCCTCTAGTTCCAAGTTGCGGGTACGCAGCTCGTTGTTCTCATCCGGTAATAGAGGCTGACTCATGGGTGACATCCTGACGCCGACAACCAGTATGCGGCACGGGTGACACATTCATAGCACACGCGTCATGGTCGGGGTTACTACATAATTGGCAGCGCAAGCGCTGGCCTTTGAGGGCCGTTCGGCTCCGGCGTGGCGCTGCAGAAGCGCTGGACAAGCCCGCCGAATCGGCTTCCCTATCAAAAGCTGGGCCAGAGGCGTATAGTGGTGAAGCACATGGAGACAATCCGAATCACCACAGACACCAGTAAGCACGCGGGATGCGGCGGATTCTTGGGTATGTCTCAAGACGCCCCGGTCTACATAATCGAGCATGAGGGCCTCGAAACCCGCCTCCCCGGCGTAGAGATGATATGCCTAAAATGCGGAGCGAGGGTTCGCTCACAAGACGAAGTTGAGGTTGCCGAAGAATAGCCGGCCTTCGGCTACTGCGCGGCCGGTACCGGACGCTAAAGCCTGCTGATTCGATTTGCCGCGCCGTCGCTACCCTTACGCCTCGCCGCTAAAATATTTTCCTTACGCGCGCGAGAAACGCGCTTCGCGGCGATACGCCGGAAGCGGTCCCCTTCTCGTTCCGCGCGGTGGCCGCGCATGTTCCTAAGAGATCCGAAGAACAAAATGCACGGTGCAAGTGATCAAAGATCGTTTATAAGCCATTGCACGCACGAGAATGAGCGTTACACTATTTGACACTTTTGGAGGGGGGTAAAAAGCACGGTTTGCTTGCGTTTGCAGCGTGTTAGCCCGACATGGGTACCGCCCATGTACTTCTAGTAAATTACCAATTTTATTGGCTCTCCCGTATGTCGCTTATATTTTTGTGCCCGAACGGGCGCAGCTGCGAGATCGATTGAAAACCCTCATCCATCAGATGGAACAATCGGTGTACTGTGATCTTGCGGCAGTGGAGAGCGAGACTGTCTGCAAGCTGCTAGAGAAAATCTGGAACTCGCCCTTGAAGCACTCAAAGAAGGACAATCTCGGGTTCGGGTGAGGCGCATCTTCCCGGGAAGCGCGACTTCGCAAGCCGGATCGGTCTACGCTACGCCGTCAGGGAAGATCTATCGTTAGACCACATCTCAGCAACGGCCGTTTCCCGTCAACTTGACCGGCGCTCAACTTCCGAGGTGATCCAGGTGATATCACGTTCAATGGAATAAACTGGGCTCGATCGCGAATATGCCTCTCTCCGCCGGCGACAGACTCGGCCCCTACCAAGTGCTCTCCCCGATCGGCGCTGGAGGAATGGGCGAAGTCTACAGGGCCCGCGACATTCGCCTCAACCGCACGGTCGCCCTCAAGGTCCTGCCTGAACACATCGCCACGCGGGAGGATCTGCGCACTCGATTCGAGCGTGAGGCACGTACGGTTGCGTCGTTGAATCATCCTCATATCTGCGTGCTCCATGACATCGGCAACGAGCATGGCATCGGCTACATGGTGATGGAGTACATCGAAGGCGAGACGCTCGCTGCCCGTATCCAGAAGGGCCCGCTTCCCCTCGAGCAAGCGCTCAAGTTGGCCACGCAGATCGCCGACGCGCTCGACCGTGCGCATCGCGCGGGAGTAACGCATCGCGATGTGAAACCACAGAACATCATGCTTACGCGCGATGGAGTGAAGGTTCTCGATTTCGGCTTGGCAAAATCCATGCGCAAGCCCGGGCCGGCCGAAGAGACACTAACTGCCGCGACCACCTTGGAAGGTACGGTGCTCGGAACGCCGCAGTATATGGCGCCGGAGCAGCTTGAAGGCAAGGAGGCCGACGCGCGCAGCGACATCTGGTCTTTCGGCGCGGTGCTCTACGAGATGGTCACCGGTCGGAGAGCCTTCCAGGGTAATAGTTATGCGAGCCTGGTTAGCGCGATTTTGGCCGCCGACCCACCTTTGATGAGCGTCAAGCCGTTTACACCCTCGTGGTTGGGGCGGATAGTGCGGCGCTGCCTAGCAAAGGACCCCGAGGACCGCTACTACTCGATGCATGACATCGTGCTCGATCTCCGCACTCCGCCCATGGAAACATTCGTAACACCGAGCAGCACGAACCGCTGGCCGCTGGTGCTCGCCGCCGTGATGACAGCGGCGGCACTCGCAGTCTCCGTCGTGCATTTCCGCGAGCGCAAGGAACAGCCGCGCCTATTTAAGATGAACGTGCTGTCTCCTGAGAAATCGCCGTTGAACGATCAGTACAGTATTCCGGCAGTTTCGCCCGACGGACTACGGCTCGCCTTCGTGGCTACGACCGAGGGTAAAGAAGACCTTTGGGTACGTGACCTGGATTCTCTCGTGGCCCGAGCGCTGCCCGGCACCGCCGGTGCACAATATCCTTTCTGGTCACCCGATAGCCGCGCCATCGCATTCTTCGCCGACGGCAAGCTAAAGCGGACCGACTTGGCTGGCGGTCCGGTATTTACTCTATGTGATACCGGCTTGGCCCGCGGAGGAACATGGAGCCACAAAGGTGTCCTGGTATGGGGCGGCTTTGGCACAGGCACGTTCCGCGTTCCTGCCGGCGGCGGTCATAAGACCGCGCTGACGACTCCTGATAAGGCATCGGGAGCCGGCGACCATCGCTTTCCTTCGTTCCTTCCAGACGGGCGCCACTTTCTATATACGGACACGACCTCCGATGTTGAAACACGTGGTGTCTACGTGGCCGATATCGAATCCGAATACCGAGAGCGTCTGATTGCCATCGACTCTAACGCTGTGTACGGTCCGCCTGGCTACCTGCTGTTTGCCCGCGAAGGCGCCCTAATGGCCCAGCCCTTCGATGCAGCCAAGCTGCGAATCACGGGCGACGCGGTTCCGATTGCCGATCAAGTCGATTCGCAGACCACCAGGGCCCAAAACCAATTTTCGATTTCGCAGAATGGCGTCTTGGCCTATACCTCGGGCAGGAGCGGAGGCGGATCGCTCCTCACCTGGTTTGACCGGTCCGGTAAGGTGACTGGCACGCTGGGCGCGCCGAACGCTTTAAGCTGGGGCGCCATTTCTCCGGATGGCAGTACCGTCGCAGTGCAGCGCTCAGACCAGGGTCTCAGGGACATTTGGCTGCACGATTTAGCTCGCGGCAGCGCTTCCCGGTTCACCGTCGGTCCAGGGGGCAACAGTTATCCGGCATGGTCGGCGGACGCGCGCTATATCTCGTTTTTCTCTCCGCGGGGCAGCATCGGGCGTCCGTTTCGGCGAGCAACAAGCGGGACGGCGCAGGATGAAGTCCTGAGCGGGCCTTTGGGGGAGCCACCGAGTCCCACAGTTGTGGAGGACTGGTCCCGTGACGGCGGTTACGCTGTCCTCAGAGTGGTGAACCCGAAAACACTGTTTGACATTTGGGTGCTGCCCCTCAATCAGGACAAACTTGGCATCGGAAAACCAGTGCCTTATTTGCTGACGGAGTTTGGGGAGCTACTCGGAAGGATATCGCCCGATGGGCATTGGTTAGCATACACTTCGAACGAATCGAAGCGCAACGAGATTTATGTGCAGTCCTTTCCCATCCCCGGTAGTAAATTCAAAGTGTCGATGGATGGCGGGGAGCGATCAGTGTGGAGTCGTGACGGCAAGGAGCTTTATTTCGTCAGTCCGGACGAAAGAATGATGGCGGCGCCGGTCAAGACCGGGCCAACATTCGAGGCGGGTGTGCCGAAGCCGCTGTTCAAGGTACGTCTTTCCCGGGCTATGGATGCCTGGTTTGACGTCACCAAGGATGGCCGCTTCTTGGTTCCGGTACAGGTGGATCAAACGTTGAACGTGCCGATAATCGTTGTTGTCAACTGGCAAGCGGGGTCGAAAAAGTAGGAAGAGGGACTTTTTTCGGTGGTGGTCGACAACCGGATCCACATGACCGTGTAGTCGACCGACTCGTGGAAGTGCCCGTCACCAGTGCCTGGCTGGTCATCACCAGCGGCAGTTATCGAATCGCCCTCCTCAAGTGGCGATTGAAGCGAGCACAACGCGACATCGTCGTGCCGATTGGCTCGCATGAGTAAACGCAAGACGCCAGCTACAGAAGTCAAACCCGCGTCGACAGCCGAACTCCGCCGCGAAGGTCGCCTAGCCCGAATCGCGAAGGCACTCGTCTCCGGCGCCACCGTGACCGAGATCGCCGAAGCCGAAGGCATCAGTCGCGCCCTAGCCTCACGCGAAGCCAACTCGCCCGAGTGCCGGCGTACCTGAACGCCTGCTTTGCGAAGGTACTTCGCCACCGTGGCGGAAATGGCGCCGTTGGTGATTGGTGACCGTGGAGCGAGCACACGGAAGAATACATGGCGATCCTGGGTTTGGGGCCTGCCGGAACGTAAGTACTCGATCAAGACTTCAGCCACTACATTGGCTAGCGGGTAAGCTGTCCAGTGTCCGGCTTTGCGCTCGGGGATCTGTAGCCGCTCACGTTTCCAGTCGATGTCGTCGAGAGTCAGTTTGGCAACTTCATGCGCACGTAGACCATAGGTCACCAGTAGAAGAAGAATGGCGTAATCGCGTCGTCCCAGAGCGGTCCGCCGGTCAACTGCTTCGAGCATACGGCGCACCTCGTCCCAAGTGATCGACCGTGGTACATCGGCCAGGCGGTACGACTGCGGCATTTCGACCGCGCCGCTGAGGTCCTTGGTGATCACTTGCTGGCGATGACAAAAGCGCAGAAAGACGCGGATCATCCCGCAGAGGTCCCGCTTACCAGTGCACGCCAACTTCGGCGCGGTGTCGACGACAAAAGCTGCCAGCAACGCCGGCGATAGTTCCGTCAGTGAGGTGACGCCCGACCGCTTGAGGAAGCCAGCAAAGCCATTTAAGCAATGCACATACTTATAAATCGTCGCCTCACGCAGCCCTCGTTCTTCCCGGAGATATCGGAGAAATCCCGGGGCTTGGTCCTCGAAAGGGAATGACTTGCGCGTACGGGCAGCGGTAACGTGACCTTCCAGAGCCAAGCGCAACATCTGCCGCACCGGGTTACGTGCCTCTTCGGTGATCTTGCATCGGGCTCCCAGCGCGGTGCAATGCGATCCGTGGCTGGCCAGCCAATGTAATGCGAATTCCTCGATGAGTGTTGATGCCGATTTCAGATCAGTGGAACCGTGAAGCTTGGCGAACTCTGCAAAATGACAGAGAATCGGCACTCGCCGGTAAACGTTCCGGATAGCGTAGCCTTGCGCTGCCATCCATTCCACGTACCGCTCGATCTCCGGAGCTAACCAGCTTCCTCGGATACGATCGACCGTTGAAGGCTTAACGAAGTAGCGTTCGAGCATGACAACCTCCGTTCGGAAATCCCGAACGGAAGCCATGATGCGCCGAAGCCGAGCCATTATGTGGCCCCGTATCTCTGGAGCAACCCGATTTTGCCGCAGGCTTGAGTGCCGCGGACACATAACGCGGCGCGCCACATAACCCCGATTTTGTTCCCGGGAACAAAATCATAGCGCAGCTTGCGGAACACGCCGCAAAAGTAGGCAAAGGCCAATTCGTGTGCCTCGAGGAACGCCTGCTGAGTCGAGTGCAGATAGGCGCAATGAAAAGCGGCTCCACTCGCCATGCTCCGCATAGAGAAAACCTGCAGCTTCGTCCGCTCGCCCGCCAGATCTGCGTACGCCTCGTACCAATCCACCTGTGCTTCAACTCCCCACGGGTAACTTTGCGGGACGAATGTCTCATGAACAACAAGCCCGAGCACGGCCTTTCGCTCCTGAACATATTCGCGAACCGTCCGCTCGCTGATCTGGCATTCCGGCATCTCGGCACGGATGCGCTCCCAGATACGATGTGCCGTATGCCGCTGCTTGCGCGGCGCCTTCCGATCGGCCTCCAAAACATCATCGATGAAAGCCGCTACTGCGGCTATCTTCCAACGTGGGCGTTCGGTCTTCTTTCGTGGCCTTGGTACCGCGCATTCGATTGCCTCACGGACCATGCGCCGATGCACTTTTAACTTGCCGGCCACGCCGGCGATCGTGCCGACGCCAAACTCGTACTCTCTGCGGATCTCCTCGAACATCTCCACCTTTGATCTCCAATCCAACGAGTTCCTCCGCTCGGGCTATCGCCCGGACTCAGAGTACTCGGTCGTTTAGAGGGTGGGCCAGAACAAACCGCCGAACTGGGCCAGTTAAGAATACCGAAATCAGGAGCTGTCCGCAATTGCACGAAGCTCACGGATTGTTATTGCGCTATTCATTTTTCTCTCTTTTGGGCATCACTCACGTGGGTCTTCTTACGTGACCAGCTCGATATCGCCGGGCGCCAGGTTTTGTCGAAGAACGGCTGGAGTGGGCTATAGAAGCGAATGATCGTGAACCAGCCCTTGCCTGGCATCGTCTGGATCCAATTACCTCGTTTGACGCCGTCCGGTTGACTGGGACCGAAGTACACCGTCGTGGAACCATCGGCGTCTGGTTCGGCGGCTGGCGACGGATAGCTCTGACTGCCCGCGCGCGGATAGCGCTGGGGGGTGTCGAGCATCGACCGTGTCTGATTGTCATAGACAGTGAAGGACCAGAACCTGGCAGCAGGGATATTGGGCGGCAGCGTCGCCTTATAGGTCTTGGCACCATCGAAGCCGTTGCCCTTGGTATCGAGGTATGTCGCGAGGTACTGAGACCCGACGTTCTCCAGACGCATGCACATAGCCGGCGTCGCGCCAGTGGCCAGGTAGAAAAACCAGGTGCGGGAATTTAGCTTACGAGCACCATCACTCGGAAATGGCTTGATGCCGTCTTTGGTAATCTCGGGCGGCGGGGTCATGAAATCGTAGCCACCCACGAACAACGAGTTCAGCCATTTCGAATCGCTTCCGTAATACCCGAATCCTTCGGATGGGCGGGGGGTGAAGGTAACGGCACGACTGGCAGCATTGGCCACCGCAGTCGCCTCGGTCAGAATTTTCCTCATCCGTGCGTCGGGGCTGAAGGGCTTGCCTTTGACGATGCCAACGGCGGCGAATTGTCCCGCGATCTCCGGATCCAAGGCGTCGGCGGGGTGCGATTGCACCAGCTCATTGAGCATTTCAAAATAGGTGTAATCGGCTGGGGGAATGGTGTTCATGGACTTCCCGGTGCCCTCCACCAGCCTTGGAGATACCGGTTTGCTCAACGGAGCCAAGCGGCCGGTTCCGGTCAAATACTTGCCGATGCTCGACCCCTGGCTTCCCGGCACGTACGGATACACCTTCAAGTTCTTCTTGACGTTGTCATCGACAGGCTTAGGGTCGTTGTTCTCGAGAAACGCGCGACCCAGGAGACTAGCGTTGTACGTCCGGCTGGAATACACCACGTATCCGCCCTCCGGCACATCTCCCGTGTAGTCAGGCGGAAGCAGCAGGTACTTTCCTCCTTCGCCCCTGTCGGGTCCCGGGAAGCCGAAGTCTCCAATCCAGTGCCACCACATGTCATCGAAGAGGCCTAGCATGCCCGGAGGAACTTCGATGACGAGTGGCCCTTTACTCAGGTCCAGATAGCCCCACAGGTAGTAGGTATCGGCATTGGCCGTCAGAAAAATCGACTTGGCGTCCATCAAACCCGAATACGCGGCGAACTCGTTGTCGTTGATCCCGGCGTCGATGAATCCCTTGCGAAGCGCAAACTGGGAGACACCTGGATAACCGTTGATGAATGCCTCCACCGCACGGATGTAATCCAGCTCGTCGTATAGCTTTTGCGTGGTCTCGGCATCCGGCACGCCGTCCCTGAAGTTGAGCGTGCCGAGGCGCGTCTCGACACGGTCTGGTGTCGAAATTCCGGTCGGAACGTTGGCGATCTTGGTGTGCGTCGTGGCCATTATCTTGTCTCCTGTGAGTGTTACTTCGTCAACTCGACATCCGGCAGCGTCCACGTCCCGTCGAACAACCCCTCTTTCGGGGTGTAGAGGCGAAACATGGGATACCAGCCTTTGCAGGCAACGGTCTGAACCCAGTTGTTCTCCATGCCCGCGGGTGCGCTCGGTCCGAAGTACAGGTCGATCGAGCCATCGGCATTCGGTTTCAAGTCATCGTAAGACGAGTGGGCCGCGTCGCCGCTCGGGCTCTGGAGCATGGAGCGAGTGGCAGCGTCGTAGACCGTCAGCGACCAGAAGGCGACGGCCGGCACGTTGGCGGGCACGTGCAGACGGTAGTTCTTTCCGCCGTCGAAACGCATGCCATCTTTGTCCTTGAACGTCTGCACATAGTTCCCTCCGGGGCCAGCTTTCATGATTCCGAGGGCGGGCGACGTGTAGATGGCGCCATAGGTGTAGTGCAGCCGTTCGTCGACCTGCCCGCAGGTGTCGGTCTGCTGGATCGGATTCACCTGGAACACCCAGTGCCACTTAGTGCCGGGGAACGGGTCGGGTTTACTGAATCGTTCGGGTCCGTCAAAGAGCATCACACGGCCCATGGCATCGCCAATCCGTGCGGCTTCTTCGAGGATCGCGCTTTGCCGCGCGTCGGGCTGGAAGGGCTTACCTTTCTCGATGCCCAGCGGCTTGAGCATACCCATGTAAAAGAGGTCGCGTTCCTGAACGGGGTTGTTGTTGATGAACGCCGAGAGCCTCGACCAGAATTCCATCCCCTGCGGCGGAAGCGTATCGATCGCGACGCCCGAAATGGAGATGAACTTGGTCGCTTTAGGACTGTTCCGTTCACTCCATGAATAGACCTGCAGCTTCTTGACGGTTTGCACCGTTTCAGGGGCGTTATCCATGCCTCCTTTCAAAATTCCGCGAACCATGACGTTGTAGTTATGTAGCGGCACTCTGACGACATGGTAGCCGGACTCCGGAACTTCGCCGGTGTAGCCGGGAGGCACGAGGAGAAACTTTCCACCCTTGTCGCCGTCGGGTCCGGGCAGGCCGACGTCGGCAATTGAGCGCTGCCAGAAGTCGTCGATCAGGCCAACAATGAGCCCGGGCGGAATATCGACAACGACAGGGCCTGACTTGCCAAGGTCGACATTCGTAAGGGCGTAGATCGTGGAGTCGTTTGCAGTCAGCCAGAGCCCCCCGGGATCTGCAAACTTGTCCGCGATCAACACATCGTGAAAATCGGCCCCCAGGTGTTTTGCGGCCGCGAGCCGGATCGATTCGAACGACACGACCGGATAGGCCCAAAGGTAGGACTGCACCGCCCGCTGGTAATCGATCTCGTCAAAGACTTTGCGCTTGGTCTCGTCGGTCGGGTATCCCCGCTCGAACTTCAGCGCACCGATGCGCGTCTCGACGTTGTCGGGCGTCGTAATCGTCACACTGGTGCTCGTTGTAGCCATAGGTCTTGTCTTTTTTTGCCGATTCCCTTTACTTCACCGTCAGCGCACAGCCCAAGTGATTCCGGTGCGCATTTACCGGCGACTCGGCCAATGTGACGGTGACATCACGTGAGATGGTTTATTTTCTTTGCAGAAGGCGCGTATTGGTCAAAGTCATTTTGACGGTTAACGGCCTGTGGCTGACGTCTGGTGTGGTTGCACGCGCCTTAGGTACTCGAGAAAGTATGGGGTTTTCTCTTCCGGACGCGATTGCCGTCTCCTATGCGCGCGAGGGCATCTGGCTGCGGCAGAATAGGCTTTTCAGAATGCCGTCTGCTTTCTATCACCCGATCAAGGGACATCTGCTCTTGGATGAACGCCAAGTCCAGACGTTCCACGACTACATCCTAAGCATGGACAATCCGCGCCTGCTGGAGTTCACGCGCACTATGCGTCACGTCGCAGGCCTGCACGACCCGCCGTGGGCTGCTGAGCAATGGGAATACGAGCGGTGTCTGGAAGAGTTGGAGCGCCGGAAGTTGAGTCTCGAGTAAACCACAAGATAAAGGCACGAGTGTGTCACAGCCCGTGCTGCTAGCCCGAATCGCGAAGGCATTCGTCTCCGGCGCCACCGTGACCGAGATCGCCGAAGCCGAAGGCATCAGCCGCACCCTCGCCTCACGCGAAACCAACTCGCCCGAGTGCCGACCCTTTAGGGTGTAAAAATCACAACCACAAAAAGATCTGTCTTGGAGCGTCCAACACTGCCGATAAGCAGAATGTGGGCCGCGGAAGTACATGCGACGTTGGCTTTAGTTCTCGGAGGATCGCCCGCGGCACGCGTGCAGGACTGCTGCCCACTTTTGTCTGGTTCCTTTCCTTGTCACCCATGCGGACTTTGTCCGTATGGGTGGCTTGTTGTCTAGACCCCTTTTCATCTCCGCCTTGCTCACGCGTCTTCCTATACGCGCGTGAGCCCTCGTGTGAGCTACAGGCGAACGAAAGTGAACACTTTCGCTGCTTATTTGATCGATCTCTCGCCCGACGAATCGCTGGGTCGACAGTCCCGGGAGAAATATAGGTTCCGGATAGCTCGTAATACAGAACCTGTCAGGCCATAGTTCCAGCGTTCTGAGCAGTCGAGCTAGATCGCCGACGCCTCCATGATCGAAGTGCCCAGTCCAATCTCGGTCACCTTGTCTAGCCGGAAACCCGAGGAGGTGAGTAGATTCTCGAACTCGCGGCGCGTCCGTTCTTTGCCGGTGATCAACGCGAGCATGAAAATATCGAGCATCTCAATCCAACTGGGGTTCGAGTCCTCGGGAAGAATCGCCTCTATGAGCAAGAGCTTCGCGTGCGCCGGGGCTGAGCGTCGAATGGCGCTTAGAATCTTGACTGATTCCTGGTCATTCCAGTCGTGAATGACTTGCATGATCAAGTAGGCATCGCAAACGGGTAGCGTATCTTTGAAGAAATCGCCCCCCTGAAGTTCCAAGCGCGCCGACGCGGTACCTGCTGCTTCTGCGTTTGACGACATGCGGCTGATCGAAGAGCACGCCTCTGGCGTTGGGGGTAGCGCCAAGGACTGCCTGGAGCAAGTGGCCGCGTCCCCCACCGATATCCGCGATAGTCTTGAACGGCGAAAAATCGTAACTCGCAAGAATTCCGGCGATCTGGCCGTGGGCCTTTCCCGTCATGGCTTCGTCGAAGATTTGGCTCTCTTCGGGATGTTGCGCATAGTATGCCCAGCCACCGCCAGGAGTGATCTGCTCCGTTGCAGGTTTGCCCGTCCGAATAGAGTGGTTAAGCAACTCGAAACTTTTCCAATTAAGTTGAGTTAGCCGATCATGCGGACAAAGGATCGCATGGACTGCGGATGATCCGTCCGAAGCAACCGCGAGGCCGGCGTGTGCGCGAAACCCTTGTTCCCGTCACTATCGTTACTTGGCTCGAAGATCCCGTAAGCCGACACCAACCGAAGAGCGCGGTTCAGGGCGTCCGCGTTAGCGCCGGTACTTGCCGCTAAATCCGCTGCCGTACGCGGATCATCGCCGAGCGCATCAGCAATACCCATCTCGGCGATCACGTGCAAGCATCTCGGCACAGCGTACATCAGCGACACTTCCAGGATCGTGTTGGCTGGATTTTGCATTGGTACAGTATACCCATACGTAGAAAGAGCGATCATTAGGGATAACTTGAGTCCCAGGTGGTCGACGATACGGAAGTTGAGCCCGGAGAACGGCGATTGCGGAAAATGACGCACAACGCGACATCGTCGTGCCGATTTCCATGAGCCGCTTACGGCTGTCAAGTTGTTTTTCTCCGCGCAGCGCGCGGCTGTGGTTGTCATTTAACGTCACGTACGACCCGACTTCCATACGCATTCAAACTGGCCTTGGCTGGCCTGATGCACCATGGGGTCCGATGACGTAAGTCGGTGCTGCCAACTGGCCATCGGCCTTGAAAGGCCTAATCGGCACTCGCAGTCACCGGGACGCGATCTCGTTCAGACGTAACTTAAATGGTCTATGCGTTGGTACCCGCTGCAACAGGCAGTTCTGGGAACGGCCGGAAGCGTTGTCCGGTTACCCAGATTCTGTGTAGCAGCACGGCGAACTTGCGTGCCACGGCCACTATAGCCCGGCGCTTGGCACTGCTTCCGCCTCGTGATGCAAACGTCAACCCCCACCGGCTAAGGGCTGAATCTGCGCACCACGGGCCGAGAATATATTGAGCACACTGGATGAGGATCTTGCGCATATAAGTGTCCCCAGCCTTCGTGATCCGAAGTTGCGGATCGCGATCACCGGATTGTGAGCGCTTCGGACGCAACCCAAGGTATGAACCCACATCTCGGCTTCGAGTGAAACGATCTTTGTCCGAAATGGTTAGGACGAACGTGAGGGACGTGATTGGGCCGACACCGTGAACGGATCGTAAGATTGCGGTCTGTGGATACTTTGTGCGAGCCAGGTCCTCGACGGACTTGTCGTATGCACTAATTTGCTTGCTGATGCCGTTCGATGAGCTCGATCAGCGGTCTAAGAATCTCTGCGACGCATGTTGGAATGCCGTCTTTGCATTGATTATGGAAGCTGTCTGCATCGCATTTCGGTAACCGATGACCCAGACATTTTACTGTGCTTCGGACGGTATTAATCAATGTTGTTCGAACGTCGACCAGCTTTGCGCGAGCTCGGATCAATGTTAAATCTGCCTGAGCCTCCAAACTGCGATGTTGAATCGGATGTAACAGCTTAGGATCGACCCGTGCGAGCCGTGCAAACTTCTCGGCGTCGTTCGGATCGCTCTTGCTATTGCTTTCAGAGATAGATGGGATATCGCGTGTATTCGCAACGAATACTTCGTGACCAAACCCAACGAGTAGTTCATTGACCCATGTGGAGTGCGTGCCAGTCTCGATGGCCATGCGCATTGCACCACGATTGTCGAAATGCGTCCGCAATGCATCCGGCGTCGTACGTATCCGGCCCTCCTCCAGTACCTCGCCGGCCTGGTCGAGAATGCAATAGTGGCTGAACTTGTCCCCCAGATCAATCCCTACAGTGAGCTGACCGGATTGTGACTTGACCATTGTGTTCTTTTGTCGCATAGATGTATCCTCTCAGGCGCTGTAGCGGCCGATTCGCGGCGGCTCATCCCATCTGGCATGCATGAGCAAACGTAAGCCACACAACTACCGAACCCCAACCCGCATCCACAGCCGAACTCCGCCGCGAAGGCCGCCTAGCCCGAATCGCGAAGGCGCTCGCCTCCGGCGCCACCGTGACCGACATCGCCGAAGCCGAAGGCATCGGCCGCACCCTAGCCTCACGCGAGGCCAACTCGCCGGAGTGCCGGCAACTCGTTGCCGAGTTCGTAAGCGACGAACGCGACGAGATGCGCGCGTTGTTTTACCGCTCGCTTCGCGCGATCGAGCACGCGCTAAGCGCCAGGCGCGAGTACATGACGAAGGAAGGGCAGATCATCTATGGCGGGCCCGACCACTACGCCCGTCTCGCCGCGACGAAACACTTGCGTGATTTCTTGAGCGCGGGTCGACCAGCGCCGAAGCAGCCGGAGAAGGAAGAGCGTAGAAGGATGACGCTGCAAGAGGTCGAGGAGTTGCTGAGAGAGGATGAGGAAGCAAAGAAGCAAGCCTTCAACGCACGCACTAATAGGAATCTCATCTCTCGTTTTGAGTACACGGCATCGGCCCTCTTTCGTCTCGAGCGCGCATTTTGCGTCTCTTACGCGCGGAGCTAACTTTTTGCGCAGCGCAGGCCTGCTTGTGTGGATTGACGATCGAAACACGCGCGCATACATCGAGCTCTCCCTGCGCCTAAGCGGAGACACATGATATGGCACGAGAACCTTAGATTCCCTCACACGCATGACGTTAGAAAGTGACCGAAGATCG
>CAWJQP010000047.1:0-107306 GCA_963844855.1 Bryobacteraceae bacterium | reverse complement strand
TCCGGAAACGACGAAAATCTACGCAAAAGTCGATCTCAAAGCGCTGCGCACCCTTGCGTTGCCGTGGCCGGGAGGCGTGCGATGAACTCACTGCGGGAAGCCGTGCAGGAGTACCTGTCCATGCGGCGCGGACTGGGTTTCCAGTTGCGAGAAGCAGGCAAAGCGCTGCCGGACTTTGTCTGCTTCCTTGAAAAGCGCAATGCCCGTCACAGCGCCCCCGGCAACTGGCGCTTGCTTGGGCACAACAACCATCGAACGTTCAACCAGCGGAATGGGCTCGGCGGCTCAGTTTCGTCCGCGGTTTTGCACGGTATCGCAGCGCGACTGATCCGCGCACAGAGATTCCACCACAGGGACTGTTGCCTTTCCAGCCGAAGCGGGCACGACCTTATATCTATTCCGATGACGAGATCCGCCGGCTATTGCGAGCTGCCCTCGACATGCCATATCGTTTCGAGCGTGGAAAACTACGGCCCTGGATTTTCTATTGCCTGTTCGGGCTATTGAGCGTTTCGGGTCTGCGGATTGGGAAGCGCGCAACCTTGAACTTCGAGATGTCGATCTACCAGCGGCTGTCTTAACAATCCGTGGCACAAAGTTCGGTAAGACCCGCCTGGTTCCTCTACATGCCTCAACCTGCAGGGTGCTGCCGATTATATTGCCAGGCGGCAGCGCCACTGGGCGGGACGCACAGTAGCGCCCTATCTATTTGTTTCCAGTTGGGGCAATCGTCTGGATGGCTGAGAGATTCATCGAACTTTCTACTCTTTGTCGCGGCAAATCGGTCTGCGAGGCGCCTCTGACAGCCACGGTCCTCGGCTGCACGACCTGCGCCATCGTTTTGCTACGAACACCCTCGTGCGATGGTACAGGTCCGGAGAGGATCCCGAACGGCGACTGCCGTTGTTGTCCACTTATCTCGGCCATGTTCACGTCGGCGATACGCAGTGGTATCTGGAGAGTCCCCAGAACTGATGCGGCAGGCTGTGCAACGGCTGGAGCAGCATTGGAGGGCTGGCCATGAACAACCCGATCAGCCTGGCGGTATTGCTCGAGCATTTCTTTACGCAGCGCCTGATGCAGCAGCGTCAGGCAAGTCCGCACACGATCAACTCCGACTGCGACACTTTCAGCCAGTTCCTGAAGTTTGCCGAACAGCGACTGCACCAGGCGCCGTCCCGGCTGAGCTTTCAAAACATTGATGCTCCCCTAATCACGGAATTTCTTGATCACCTTGAGAAGCATCAAGGCATCAGTGCCCGCAGTCGGAATCTTCGCCTGACAGCTTTGCGCTCCTTCTTTCGTTTCGCGGCATTCGAGGTACCGGCTCATTCCGCACAGATCCAGCGTGTGCTTGCTATTCCGAGCAAGCGGTTTACACGCACTTTGGTGCAATTTCTCACTTGTGCCGAGCTCGACGCACCGCTCGCCGCTCCCGATCAAACCACATGGCTTGGTCGACGTGATCACGCCTTCATTCTTCTGGCCGTACAGCGGGACTCCGTTTATCCGAAATGACCGCGCTCAAACGCGAAGATCTTATCCTCGGGGTCGGTGCGCATGTACGGGTAGTCGGAAAGGGTCGCAAAGAGCGCTGTACTCCCTGTGGCCAATTCCACACTCGCGGTGTTGAAGGCGTGGTTGCGCGAGCCTCAACGAGGTGATGAAAGGATATCTGTTCCCCAATATGCATGGCCCACCGCCTTTGCGTCCACGGCGTGCAGTATCTGCTGAATAAGCATCGCATGACGGCAGCCGCTACGTGTCCATCTTTGAAGCACAAAACGTGTGACTGTGCACCGTTTGAGGCACACGATGGCCATGGACCTTCTGCAAGCAGGCGTGGACCGCTCAGTGATTGCGTTGTGGCTCGGACACGAACGCCTTGAAACAACACGGATCTATCTCGAAGCTACCATCGCCATGAAAGAGAAGGCACTTGCGAAAGCATTGCCGCCGCACAGCAAACCGGGTCGCTACAAACCCAGTGACCAGCTTCTGCAGTTCCTGAACAGTCTATAGGGCACAAAACTATGTAGCGCGAATTCCAGGGCCAACCTACGAAAGGGCCGTAAGATTCGGCCCTTTCTCCTGAAACTCCATCGAGGACACGACATAGTCCGGAAGGGTAGATAGTGGCGCATGCTGTGGGGGTGCAGGCGTTTGTTCGCCAGTGCGGGTCTCGCGCTTGAGCTCGCGCACAATGTTTCCTGAGGATATAGCGGACGCCGAACCGGGTGAGGCTGGCACCATCGACGATTACGGAAGAGAGGATCGTTGGGAAGGCGGCTCGCCGCCACGTTCGGCCAGAAGCGCACTGAGGATTTCGGCCGTTTGCGGCCATAGTGGGCATACCCGTTCTTTGCGGCCCTTACCGAATAGGCGAACGTGCGGCGGCTTGTCTGGAGCTGCACATCGAGCTACGCGGAGGCTCACGATTTCCTGAACACGTGCGCCGGTATTGAACATCGTCGCGAGGAGGGCGTAATCACGACGACCATCGAGCGGTGTCCGATCAATTGCGGTCAGCACTGCCTGAATCTCATCGAATTCGAGGTATTCGACAGGACGGGAACGCGCTCGCTTGAAAGGCACTGCCAAAACGCGCTGACATAACTCCAAATGGTCTGGATGCTCGGCAGCACAGTACCGAAAGAAGGCGTGAATTGCGGCGAGGCGCACGTTTCGCGTTGCAGGGACACTGTGCCGCTCCGCTTCAAGATGCTGGAGGAAATCCAGCACCTCCTGAGGACCGAGATCCCTAAGATCCAAATCGCTAACCGGAGCCCGTCGTTGTGCTGGCAACGAAACGCAACAGCAAGACGAACGCGTCACGGTAGCTTTGGACGGTATGTGAGCTGGCCCCGCGTACGCGCGGAAGATGATCCGTAAAGAAGCGCACGCAGAGCACGGCCAAGTGTATTCGGGGTTGACCTGTTCATCGTACACCTCCAGTGCTGGCGGGCATAGCAAGGACCCCGCCACAGTGACGGGCAAATCGCTCGCTCGCGGAAACGCCGAGCGGCTCGACGAACTTCAAGTAGTACTCCGTCGAGGCGATCGACACGTGGCCCATGTATGTGGCGAGCAACGGCAACTTGGCTTGAACATCGGCACCACTGCGGTACCATCGCAGCAATGCTTCGAGCGCAAATGTATGCCGATTATGCCGCTAGCGGCATAATCGCCATCGTGCCGACTTCCTGATCATGCCGACTTCTCGCGCGGCGCCCGTGTAGGAGGCGGTCGCGGCCAGCTAAGATTCGGCATAATCAGAGGCTCTCTAAAAGGCCAGCAGTTGGTCGTCGGGCCGGTATCGTCCTGGTTTGACGCCAAGAGGCGGGGTGCGCGACAGTGCTTTTTCCTTCAATTTCATGTCGGCATGCAGATAGATCTGGGTGGTCTCGACTGATTCGTGTCCAAGCCAGAGAGCAATCACGGTACGGTCGACCCCATTTTGGAGAAGGTCCATTGCAGCGGAATGCGAAGCGCGTGTGGGCTTACGTTCTTCCGCTTCAGGGATTCGCATTTTTCTGCGGCGATAGAAATGTATTTCTCCACGAGGCGCTCAATGGCATCGCGGCTGAGCTTTCCTCCGCGGATGCTGGCAAAAAGCGGATCGTCCGGACGGCCATGGCGTTCCCGCATCCAGGCTTCCAGCATTTTTGCCGTTTCTGGACGGAGAGGCGTGCATCGATGTTTTCTGCCCTTTCCCTGGCAATGGACATGCGCACCGGTTCCCAAGACAACGTCCTGGCAATTCAGGCCTATCAACTCGGAGACCCGAAGGCCCGTCTGAACGGTGAGCAGAAGCAATGTCCGGTCGCGGCGCCCGATCCAGGTGGAAAGGTCGGCTGCCGCCAGAAGGGCGTTGATCTCTTCGCGATTCAGAAATTCGATCGGCCGCCGTTCGTGGCGTTTGGTAGGCATCGCGAGGACTCGCTGACATAGCAACGCATGGGCGGGTTCCTCGAAAGCCACGTACTGAAAGAAGGAATGAATCGCCGCCAGACGGATATTGCGGGTGCGAGCGCTATTCTTTCGGCGGTTCTCGAGATGATCGAGGAAATCACCAATGAACGACACGTTCAAATCCTCGATCGTGAGATTCGAGGGTGCTTTACCGAGCCGTTCTTTTGCAAAATGGAAGAGCAGACGAAAGGAATCGCGATACCCCGCGACTGTATTGGGACTTGCTCGCTGTTGCCGACACAGTCGATCCGTAAAGAACGCTTGAAGCAGTGAGGGAAGGCCGGCCCACTATCGTCGCGCCTCCTTCCCGTTGTCCAGGAGGCGATCCGTGGCCAACTGAAGGAGTTCCGGCACCGCCTCCAGGTACCAATACGTTTCATTGATGTGGACGTGCCCGAGGTAGGTGGCCAGCTTCGGGAGTTCTCGTTCCACATCGAGTCCCTCTCGATACCACGGACCAACGTGCGCGCGGCAAATCGGTGACGCATGTCATGGAGCCGTGGACCACGTCCGTGGCCCTTTGCCATGGAACGGAAACCGAGTTGTTGAGATAGCCTCGCGAAGGTGTAGCGCGCTATCCATTCTGTGATCCGTGTGCCACGCTCGGAGAGGAAGAACGCTTGGCTTGGTGGCTTAGGTACGACGTGATCTCTCTTTTCGGCGTATTCTTTTAGCCTGCCCACCGTCGATGAATGAACCGGCACGTGGCGCGACTTGCCAAACTTTGTGCGGCGTATGGTGAGAATTCCTTGATCAAGGTCCACATCTGGCCTGTCCAGATGTAAAGCCTCATTTACCCGCATTCCAGTCACGGCGAGAAGGCCGAAGAGAGTGGTGTAGGTGGGGGCACGAAGTCCTTTCGCCGATGGAAGCTGCGTTGCGCTGTGGAGCAGGCTCGCTATCTCTTCGTCGCTATAGATGTGAGGCGTCTTTCGTTGATACCGATGAGGAAGAAGCCCGGGCGCCGGGACCTCTGTTCGCGGTTCCGTCGCTCTGTGCCACGCGGCGAAGCGCCGGACCATGCCCAAACGCCAGGCCCACGTGTAAGGCTGAGCATCCGCGGGTAGTGTCGCCCAGCGGAGCGCCAACTCTTTCGTGATGTAGGAGGCGCCTTCGATCTTGAGGAAGGCGACAAAGTTTCGCAAACAGCCAGCCACCTCCCGGAGTTCGAACCCAAGAGCGCGGCGAATCGCGATGTATTCGTTCAATGCCAGATCGAGCGAGTTCATCGTCCGTCTCCAACGCTGGGCCAAGGGTTCGCCAGTGTGCTCAGACCATCGAAGTCGAGCTTGGCGTAGATTTCCGTTGTGCTGGGGTTTCGATGTCGAAGAATTTCTCCGATTTCATTCATGCTTGCGCCAGAACGAAGCATCGTCGTGGCGAGACTGTGTCTCAGCACGTGGGCGCCCCTTAACGCCGGATATAAACCCGCTCGATCGAGTGCGCGGCGAACGATCGTGGTCAATGTCGAAGGTCCAGCAAAGCCAGAACGCGGCGCCTTCATGCAAACGAACACGCGCCGCGTTTTGCATGGGGGACGATCCATACGCAGGTAGGATGTGAGGGCCTCCCCGACATCGACCGGCAAGGGCATCCGGTCATGCAATAACCCCTTACCTCGAACGAGCAACTCCCCAGCTCGCCAGTCAATGTCATCGAGTTGGAGGGATACTACCTCTCCGGCACGCAGGCCGAGCCGGGCGAGCAAGAGAATGATGGCGTAATCGCGGCGGCCGGTTGCGGTTTGACGGTTGCAGGTGCCAAGCACACGTTCAACCTGATCGGGGCTCAGGTACTTGGGTATAGTGGCCAGGCGCCGATCGGCGACGGAGGGCACCGAAAGAGCCAGGTTGACCTGCAGTTCCCCGTCTTGAAAAAGGAAACGGAAGAAAGAGCGGAAAACGGCCGTAACCAATTGTGCCCTTCGAGGGCTCATGGTCGGTGCGTGCCGCAAAATAAAGTCGGAAACATCTGATGGTCGGACTTCGCGTATGAATAACGGCCTCTCTCGAAAGAGTTCCATCAGAAACTTGCGAATGCACGGCAGGTAGTTGATGACGGTTGCGGCGGCTAGCCCGCGCTCGGACCGCAAATGTCTTTCATATCGTTTAAGAATGGCGGCCAACGGAGAGTCATCGCAAGTCGGAGTCGGAGCGGGAATCAGGCCACGCTTTCGAAGATGATCCAGAAACTGGAAAAGTGTTTCTCGATCCCCTCTGTGGACTCGGCCCGTCCGCTGCTTGTAAGCGATGAATCTCTCAGCGAACTGCTCATCGAAATCTGTGATTGATAATCGCCGTCGCTCCAACCACTGGCCAAAACTCGACAGCAAATTCAGTTTCGACTGTACGGTCGACTTCACATAGCCGTCTTCAACCAGCGAAGTTGCAAACGGGGCGAGGTGCGAAACCAATGGGTTTGTCTCGCAGGCGTCGGTCTGTCTCGAGGCGCTCAATAGAATCTTTCGGCATTAATCTTCTCCTTTCCTAGCTTCATGCCAGTAGGGAGAAGACACCCGCATTATGCCGACTTTAAGCAGTCAGCCAAGAACGGAACTCCGCGCCAGACAACGCGCAGGCGAATCCTTTTGGAAAACAGTCGGCATGATCAGGAGTCGGCACGATGGCGAAAATCATGGATTCGAGGTAGACGCCCTGTCTCGGTGCGGATTTTCAGCGCGCGGAGAAGCGGCCGGATTGCATTTGTGAGGCCTGTGCCGGTATAGGCGCTCCCGCGTCGAGTGTAGTGCCAAAGGAGCGGACTCTCAGGCGAGATGGCGATCTGTCGGCTGTGACGAACCGCAAGATACTGATCGATTTCGCGAGTGCCATCAATCGAGAGGGGCATAAGCCGCGACTTGTGAAATTTCGAATCGCGAATCAGTAGCGTGTGCTCATGTGAATCATAGTCGCCCAATGTGAGGCGGACCAATTCCCCGAGTCGCAGGCCTGTGGTGTACAGGAGCACTATCGCCAAGCGCAGGTTTTCCCGACGGAACGGCGAGGTTGGTGCGGCGGGCAGCGCGCTGATAGCGGCCAGGAGGCGAACGACTTCTGCGTTCGCGAAGAGATGTGGCCGGACCACCTGATGGCGCGGCGGAAATAACCGGAAATCGGGAACAAAACTCGCAGCCTCATAGCGGCGTCTGTAAAGGCAGAAATTTCTTACTTCCCGCATGCGGCTACGGCGAGTTCCAGATGCCAAATGCTGCAATGTCAAACACCAGTCAGCGAAGGTTTCTGCGGTCAGATCGCCGCCGTGTGTGGTCACAAACTGATCGAGGTGCACCAGTACGCGGCGGACTCCGTCATATTCCCGACCCAGCGCTTGCTTCAGCGCCAGGTAGCGCTCGATGTGGGGAGCCATCTTCGATGTGAAAGCACTCGCGGCCTTCATCGTGCAACCTCATTCTCGACCTTCGTGCACGCTCCTGCCGGAAGGTTTAGTGGTACATCTCGTAGATCGTTGGTCGCCAATCGCAAATACACGCAGGTGCTTTCGAGCGTCCGATGGCCCAGCAGGTCGCCGATTGTTTTCAGGGGCAGACCCGACCGCAGGAGGTGAAGGGCGTACGAGTGACGAAGGCAATGCACCCCCTGAGACGCAATGTTCAATCCGCTTCGTCTCGACCACTTTTGGAATGCTTCGGCAATCGCCGTCGCTTGAAGCACGCCCGCAGGCGTCACACATCTCAGAAAAATTTCGCGAAAATCCGGGTGATCCCTTGGAAGCCGCGTCGGAACCGTCTTACTCCGAGATGCGGCCGGCCTCGGCGCAAGTATTCCAGCAAAGCCGTGGCGACTTCGTCAGTGAGGGGCAACCAAAGCAGTCGACCGGTCTTGCTCTGCTGGATACGGAGGCGTCGGGCCCGCCATGCCACATCGTCCAACGTAAGTGCCACAACGTCGCAGCCGCGCAAGCCATAGGTGGCGATCAGTAGAAAGATCGCATAGTCCCGGATACCGGACGGAGTCGTGCGATCAATGCCCCGTAAAAACGCCTGAACGGTCTCCCATGGCAACGATTTGGGAAGTTTCTCTTCCCGATAGACGCGAGGCGTGTCGATCTGTCTGTCGAGACCTGTCGGGGCCTCCCCGGACGACGCCACGAACCGCAAGAAAGTTCGAACGTGCGCCACCATGCTTTGGAGAGAAGATCGGTTTAATCGTGCTCCGGAATGACGGACGAAGGCTTCGATATCCTGAGGCGTAAGCGCACGAAGGCGCTCGGGAGTCAATTCATAATCTATATCGGTCAGCAACGCTGCGGCAGTTACGCAATGACCAGCCACCGTGGATTCTGCGAGCCCACGGACCTCATCGAGGTAGCTCGCGTACTCGGCAACGCGCTTATCGATTCGGTTTAATAGTGGTGCGCTAAACAATGAGGTTTCCGATGCGAAGTAGCGTTCTAGTAGCCGCACTGATGCTGTGAGCCGCCGATCGTCGAGTCTTTGCGCTGGGGCGCACGCCTGCAGTTTCGCTCTTGTCAACTCGGCCAAGCTGCCGACTCCTCGTTTGTACAGAAGCCGCGCGGTCCGGAGCATGCAGCAGAAGTGCTCTCGTATGCAGTCGGTCGAGTAGCCCTGTTTGAGGAGCCATGCGCCGAAGTTCTCAACAATAGGGCCGAAAACAGGCAATGACGAATACCGGCGATGAACCCTCGGATACAACTGAAGCAGCATCGGACCTCCGAATGTGGGACGAGCGGCGAGGCCCCTGTATTAATGATTAATGTGCAGCGACCAGTTCAAAACCGCAGGCGGGTGCAGTTGATGGAACGCCCATTGCACGTTTCCATCTGCTCACCATTAATCCAGAAATGTGGAGCTTCACATTTCTGGATGAACATGGCAGGCCGTCCTTCAATATGCTTCAGAACTATGGTTCCGCCGGGGCGCCGCTGCATTTCTTCATTTTTGATGTGCTGGTCCTGCGGGGGCGCGACGTAATGCGTGAGCCACTGATGAAGCGGCGAGAACTGATAGAGAAGCATGTGCTGCCAAAGGTAGCCGAGCCAATCCGGTACTCCCCGGTTCTGGATGCAAGCCTGAACGGCCTGATCCGCTCCGTCAAGGACCAAGGTCTCGAAGGACTCGTTTCGAAACTCCGCGACAGCAAGTACGAGCCGGGCCTGCGGTCGGGCGCGTGGATGAAGATGCGTGTCAATCGAGGTCAGGAACTGATCATCGCGGGATACACGCCGTCTCCGAAGAATTTCGACGCACTGATCATTGGATATTACGAAGGAGGCAAGTTGATGTACGCCGCCCGAACGCGGAATGGCTTCACGCCAGCATTGCGGGTGGAACTATTCAAGAAGATCAAGCCTTTGGAGATTAACCAATGTCCGTTCGCCAACCTGCCCGAGAAGAAAGCCGGGCGATGGGGTGCAGGGTTGACTGCGGCAAAGATGGCAGAATGCAGGTGGTTGAAGCCCCAACTCGTGGGTCAGTTCGAGTTCGTAGAATGGACGGCTGACGCTCATCTTCGGCATGCCGCTTTGTTGCGCTACGGCAAGACAAGAAAGCCAAAGACGTAACGCGGGAGTAAGAAAGTAATGAGGACCACCTGCGACATCCCTCCGTCTGATTAGTATGAGTCCGGCCCCGACTATATGGTGCATCGCACCGAGATTGTTATGGGAAATCGGCTTGGTTATTCCTTGACCTGTTCCGCTATAGCGCGCAACTCCTCCACATGGCGCAGAAATGCCGATCGGCCGGGTCGGGTCAGGCGATAGCGGGTCTGCGGGCGCCGGCCCACGAAGCGCTTCTCCTCTTGAACGTAGCCCGCCTCAACCAGCTTGATCAGATGTAGACCGAGATTTCCGTTGGTGGCGTCAATTGAGCTTTGGAGCGCACTGAAGGTGATCCAATCGGCGTTGACCAGTTCGGCCACCACCGCCAGCCGCACACGAGAAAGGAATAGCTCGTCCGTCATAACTGCTGCCGCACGCCCAGCACCGTTCCCGGAATCACCGAGCCTCCGAACATCCCCGCGGCCAGAATGGCGAAGAAGTATTCTGGTGAGAAGCAAGCGGCAATCGCCGACGCTACCAGGATCGAGCCGCCTACGAGCAGGGTCCGGCTCGTCTGGCAGCCCAAAATCAGGAAGGCCGTGCCTAGTCCGGCATTGAAAAAGAGCGACCCAGCGTGGCCGTCAACCGCCCGTGTGATAGCCGACACGGCTACTACGGCGAACAAAACACTGATAGTGATACCGAGCACGATCGAGGCTTGGCGGTCCATCAGCGTCCAACGCCCTTGCGTCTGAATCCGCTTTCCTTCGCGGATCGACAAGACGAGCGCTAAAACCATGGGAGCGATTGCATAGGGCACGTCCTCGGAATGTTTCCATCCGGCCGCGATCAGGTGTTTCTCGAGCAGCACGAGAAATCCGAAGGTTCCCCATGCCACGTACATGACCCAGTTGTCGTGAAGGCTCCGGTCGGCTGTGGTGATGATGCGGTCGACCATTTCGAGATCCTGTTTGGCCTTAGCAGCGTCCATTGTGCTCCTCTCCTTAGACTAGTCTGAAAAACAGAGTACTCTTAAACAGGAGATATGTCAATGGTTTCTTGGGGCCCAGTCCACACCTATCTACTTGCCAGCGCAAACCACCAATGGGTCTAGAGTGAGGATTCGTTTTGGACAGAACGGGCCAGTCCGTTTACTGTACTGGCGGATTAGCAACGGTGCGATTATTCAGTTCATGATCACCCTCGCAGACGCTAGAAGAGTTATTACAGCCGCAGAGCGAAAGGCTGAGGACATCGGTCAGTCCATGAATATTGCTGTGGTGGACAGCGGCGGGAACCTGGTCGCCCACGTCCGTATGGATCGGGCCTGGATTGGGAGTATAGACATTTCTATAAAGAAGGCGTGGACATCACGTGCGTTCGATATCGAGACGATGCAGTTGGCGGAAATGAGTCAATCCGGGGACCAGTTCTTCGGTATTCATGCATCGAATGATGGACGTGTAATGATCTTCGCCGGCGGAGTTCCCCTGAAGCGCGGTGGTGAGGTTGTGGGGGCCATCGGTGTAAGCGGAGGATTAGGAAAACAAGACCAGGCGGTCGCTGAAGCTGGCGCGGCGGCGTTTTATGCATCAACTACAACGTGACGCTATGCCTTGCGTTTGAACCGATCGCGCAAGACGGTTCAGCGACTGCCGAGTTAAGGCCACCTGCGCTCCTGATCACACCGATCGCCTCGGCCGCCGCGGGCTGGCTGATCATGTGGCCGATTCGCCGGCGGTTCGATCACTTTGTCAAGCAGATGAATGCCGGGCTCGACCGGATAGACCAGTCGCTCAATCGCATTAACCAGTCGATCGATCGCATCGAGGAAGCAGACAAATAGGCACCTGCCCGCCGCCGGTGACCCAACGAAGATGATATTTGTGAGGTAGACTACAGCCATGTTGTTTCGGGTAGTCTTTTCGCTTGTTTACCTTGCTGTCGCAACTGCCGCCGCGCCATACTCCTCCCTTTATTTCTTTGGAGATAGCCTTACAGATACTGGCAAACGTGCTGAAGGCTACATCGATACTGAATAACTACACGTTCGGACTTGTTCCCAATCACCCCACCGCACCTTATGAGGCCGGCCGGTTCACAAATGGACCGGTTTGGGCCGAGCATGTTGCGGCACGTCTCGACCACTCCTCCGATGCGGCGTGGGGTGGCATGTCGATGGGTGCGTTTGGACAATTTGGTGGTCCCGGAAACAACTTCGCGATCGGTGGGGCGCGCACTGGCGAAAGCGGAGCCCTGGGTTTGCTGAATATCTGATGCCCACGGGCATGTCGAGGCAGGTAGATTTTTATCTTGGGCGTTCGAGTGGTGTTGCGGATCCGGATGGGTTGTATTTCTTCCTGGGTGGGGGAATGATCTGCGTGATGCCGCGAGGATTTCCGACCCCATGCAGCGTATGTCGGCGGCTCAATACGCCGGTGCCAACATCGCTTATTCGGTGCGGGACCTGTACTTGGCCGGAGCGCGTCGGTTCGTGCTAATCAACTCACCGGATATAGGCTTGATCCCTGAGACGATTGGGGACGGTCTCAGCGAAGCCGGCACGGACGCTGCTGTGCAATTCAATGCTTGGTTGGGATCGTATGCAGATTACCTGCGCTATGCCGTGCCGGAATTCTCGCTCGAGTATTTTGATTTGTTCGGCCTACACCACGACTTGATTGCCGAGTACGGTTTGGATGCGGTCCGGCCGTGCAGGTCAACTCCTGACACATGCGACTCAGCGCTGTTCTTTGACAGTGTGCATCCGACTGCGCGGGTGCATGAGATTTTCGGGAATCAGCTCGCCGACCAGATCATAGGCATAACTGCGCAACAGAATGACTTTTATTCTTCTGCACAGACTCCAATTCCAGAGCCGTGTACCGGCGTCCTTACTTTAGGTGGGGCCGCTGTTGTAGCGGTTATACGTCGAAAGCAATACTCGACGCACTCGTCGCCTGTAACCGACAGTTCAGGTTCCTGTGGTTAGATCGTTACGATTCTGAAAGGCTGGTCCGGGAAGTGCACTTCACGGCTTAGCGACTTTTCGGCAGCCAACGTACGATCTCGTAACCGTTGTGCGGCGAGTCTGTTACGATAAGGCACTTGATCGAGACGGTCACCCTGCATGCGTTTCCTTCGGACGTCGCTGGGCGCTTGAGCGCGGCTTGCGGCTATTGCGGGCGAGGCGTGATCGACGGTTACGGCATAATCTACGACAAGAAGACCGCTGTCATATTGGATATCGTGCAACTAGCGGGCGATATCCTGCGCTGATTGTTTGGACGGTGTCATCGGAGCACCGTTGACACCGCCCAGAGCGTAATGGCTAATGCCATCCAAAGTCCCGAAAGGGAGCTTCCTGGTCGAAAGCAGCGACATCGGCTTGTCGAACCCGCGTGCCACTGGCTTCATGGATCTGGCGAAAGCCAAACGCCCCGAAATGCTGAGATCAATAGAGCACGAATTACTCGTTTGTAGCACGCAGTAACTTAACTCGCGCAGCATCCTGCCTTTTGTCTGACGCCCCTGATCTAAGCAGGTTCAGTGCGTGAGAGTGAGAAAGGAGATCTTGGCTCCCCAGGTAGGATTCTAACCTATAACCCTTCGGTTAACAGTAGATGGATTTCGTCCCGAGAGTCCGAATTGCGAGCGCAGTGGGATATTGTACACCTTGACATGTAGATCCCATACTCCTGTTCTGTCTCCTTTGCTCGCGACCGCTTTGGCCTGGCTTTCTCTTCCGAGTTAACACTGAGCTGCTTGTCCGGTTGGTTGATGAAAACATTGTGCCATTCATGCGACAGAACGATCCGGACTCGTTCTGGCGTACCGATCGCGCACCAAGAAGCCTACGATCTCGGTTCACGGTTGTCCGTGCGCGTGCGACTTCCAGCGCCACTGAGCTGCCGATGAAGCAGGTGCGAGCCTCAAGCTTGCGGTATGTTATCGGGTGGCATCCGAGTCGTGGGATCGGACTGGAGCCTGCGCCATTACGTACGCCCCCTTGACTGAGGCATGTGTCTCAGCCAGGTTTAGTTTAGAACAACAGTCGGTGTTCCCAAGTCGCTGCTAAGCCATTGTGTTCCAGATGTTCCAACATTGGCTGCGAGAATCACGCCATGTGAAGTTAGCCGTCGGACGTGCGAGCGCGCACAGTTGATTGGCCCCATCGTATACTTCGGGTTCTCATTCTTTCGCCCTGTTGTCCAGGGCACCTGCTTCGCTTAAACCCGCGCGCCCAGCTCTCGCCTGCGTTCTGCTTTGTCGGCTCCTCCAGCAGGTTTCTAAAGAGCATAGAAACCTGAGCGCCGGCACCTCCAACAAAGCTCTCCGGCTTGTTTGGGAGCGGGGCCACTTGCTTTTCGGTTGCCCCCGGATCAACGGGCAGCAGAAAAGGAGAACTCGAATGTACACAATGAATCAGCTCACAATCATCGGTTTCGCTGGCAACGATGCCGAAGCTCACTACACTCCAAACGGCACTCTGGTCGCAAGCCTATCCGTTGCCACTAAGGAATCCTGGAAGGATGCCGATGGCAATTGGCAAAGCCGCACCGACTGGCACCGTGTCGTCACGTTCGGCAAGCTGGCCGAATACACACGGACGCTCAGCAAGGGGTCGTACGTAATGGTGCAGGGCGCAGTTCGCACCCGCGAGCTCGAGCGCGAGGGCGTGAAGCACCGAATCACAGAAGTTCGCGCCGACTCGATCGGGAAGCTCGATCGCGCTGAACGCCGCGCCGACAGCGAGGGTGCTGCGGAACCCAACGACCCTTAAGCGTAAATTTACGGGCTCGGCCCTGGGAGCCGAGCCCGGGAGCATCGAGGACTGGCGTTCCGCAGGTCCGGCCTATCCTTTGCTGGCGGTTTGTGTGGGGAGTGCCTCACTAACCAAACCGTGAACGGGTTTACAGCCTCCGCCACGTCGCACATGCGGATTTCCCGCAGCTACGCGGTCCTGCACACTTCACCTGAAGGTTCACGATATACACAACCGCATCATCATCGACCGTAGTGTGACCTTCTCCAGCACGATATGATGCCGGATCCTGTCGAAGTAGGGACGCAGACCAAACCAATAACGTAGGTCTTGCCCGGAACAATTGCCTGGTGTGACGCGCTGGATCGCAGCGTGCGCTGAGCTGTTTGCTTACGAACTCGGTTAAGAATCGACCTCGAAGATCGGTTTCAGGAGCAGCTTCAACGCTCCTTGGACCACCCGGTCCCGAATCGATGGACTCGAAAGCTGGCGCATCTTGTTGGCCCTTCGGAATTTCCACCGTCCGTGCTGCCTATGGTCGATATGTACGTTCCACCAAATCCCTGCGAAGCTGGTCGAGAAACGCCACCACACCTCCCGCTTCCACTGCCGCAAACGTTACACTTATCGGTGCTCCATCACTGGCCTTGGGTAACAGGTAGGCTTGCCGGAGCGTATCCCGTTTACCGACGTAGACATACAGGCCCCGAAATCGTCGAGTCCGAATGGTATTCGCGTCGACGTATAGTCTTCGTCTCAGGTCCTGCAGACCGATGGTCGCCTTTTCATCTCACCCGTGCTTCGCTTCTTGATACGACTGCATGTGCAACAGGGCCCCTTCGGTCCGTGGGCGTTACGCGCCTTCAGCCTTATTACGGGCCCGGCCGCCGCCGTCTCGTCCTATCGCTTTCCCGTTGTTTCGCCGGTTACCGGTTATATGTTGTACCTTGCTCCACAGGTTTCTGGGTGGGACGAGGCCGTGCACCGGTTGCTCAGCATTTCCTTGTCACGTGCTGTCCCTGCCACCCCGCCGAAGTGACATGCCGCGTCATGTCAATCTGTGCCATACCATGTTGCCTTCGCCCGACCAAAGAAGGCTCGGGCTGCGAAGCTAATTTTGTCGAGGCCACCTATGAGTTCACTTGCGTTGCGGCCCAATGATTCGCTCACGGTCCAGAGGATGGCCTGGTCAGTTGGTTTGGTTTCATCCGCTTCGTTGCAACCCGAGCTATGGAGTCTCTGACTGATGCCCAGGTGGGACTGCGTCCCATTGGACATGCCAGGGCCTTCGCCGATCGCACTTAGGTCAAAATATTCATGCGGCCCGTCGTGTAATATCGAAACAAACCGCAGGTGGATGATGATGCGTTCAATCCAAACCGCGTCTTCCACTATGTCTTCCCCCGTCTCGGGGGAACGTGGTGCACTCACCTGCACCGCCAGCGGCGAGAACCCCTTTTAAAGTGCATGTTGGTGCCGTCAGTAACCCCACAGACGCACTTTTAATGCGATGGTCCCGGGTTCGAGTCCCGGCCGGCTCACCAACTAAATCAAAGGCTTACAGACCGCCGGCGATTCTGACCTGTACCACGACCTGTACCAATAAGGACAAAACACATAGAGAAGCAAAGCCTCGGGGATCGACCGGGGCGTCTCGAGGATGCGAGTTGGTGTCGCTTAGATCGGATCAGGTGGGCAAGCTCGTACTGGCAGGAGATTTTTTCCTTTCGAGGAACGCTTCCATCGCCTTCCCGACTTCCTGTGTGCGCTTAACGCTCTGTTGGATATAACGTTTGGGCATGGTGACCGATTTCCACCCGCACACATCCATGATCGTCGCTAGATCGAAGCCGGCCTCATGCAGCATGGTGGCGGCCGTCCGCCGCAGGTCGTGGAAGAGCGCAATCGGCTTGAGCAGCGGCTTGCCGTCTTTCCGCTTCCGTCCGGTGTCGTAGACGAGTCCGGACACCCGGAACGCTGTCTCGACCGCGCCTTTGATCGAAAATACACGCTTGCCGTCGTACTGCACGATGTAGGGGCATTCCGGTGAAGTCTGCCACTCGGCGTAAGCCATCTCGAGGAATGATTTCATTTCGCCATAAATCGGGACCAGCCGCGGCTTGTTCTTGTTTGTTTGCCGCGTGGGCGGCGGAATCTTGATCACGTTCTCTTTCCGGTCCACCCATTCCCATTTGAGGGAGAGAATGGCGCCACGCCTCAGGCCGGTGTGGTAACCGATCACAAACGCCAACCGCGCGTGCGCCGTCGCGAACCCGGACACAAGCGAGCGATACATCTCGTGCGTGATCGTGCCCGTGCGTTCCTGTTCCCCCTCGAGCTTTTTGAACCAAGGCGGAATACGGAGTACCAGGGGCGGATCGGATTCCATCCCGAGCTTCATAGCCCTCCGCATGTACGCGAGGAGTTTGTTGATCGTTCCCGGAGCCGATCCCGCTTTCGTGCGTCCCTCGATGAACTTCTGAATGTCCACTTTGCGTAGCTCGATCACTCGTATGTCGCCGAACGCGGGCCGCAGGAGCGCGTCAATGCGAGCCTTCAGATCGACGATACTCGATCTTTGTTTTTGCCTGTAATCGGCCTCGAGCAGATCAAAGAGCGAGTCGAACGTGGCACGCTCCGGGGACGATCCGAGCATTTCACCAGCGGCCTTTCGTCCGGCCATCTTCGTGAGCTCGTTGTGTCCAAAAACTCGATCTGATAGAAACCACAGCAACGTTGACGAATCCGTCGGTGACGGACCTGAGGAGATAATGACCTCCGGAGATGCGAAACGTTCTCAATCCTTTCCGGTTCGTAGTGATTGCGGTCGCCGGATGGATGAACCAGAAGCAACAGCATGCGATCGACTACCTACGCGAAGAGAATCGAGTCTTGAAAGAGCAGCTTGGCAATCGTCGGCTTCGTTTTACCAATGATCAGCGTCGCCGCCTGGCAGCCAAAGCCAAACTTGTCGGCCGTCGGGTGCTGAACGAGATTGCCGACCTCGTGACGCCGGACACACTGCTGGCTTGGCACCGCAAGCTGATTGCCGAGAAGTATGACGGCAGTGCCAAGCGTGGACCGGGTCGGCCACGCACCGCCAACGAAATCGAGGACTTCGTTGTCCGCATGGCTCAAGAGAATCGCGATTGGGGATACCGGAGGATTCTCGGTGCAATTTCCAACCTTGGTTACAGCCTCGCTCGCGGCACCATTGCCAACATTTTGAAGAAGCACGGGATCGAACCAGCGCCAGATCGGCTTCGGAAAACTACTTGGAAAGAGTTCTTGAGCCGGCATTGGGAACTGATTGTCGCCGCCGATTTCTTCACGGTCGAGGTGTGGACTTCACGAGGCTTGCAGCGGTACATCGCGCTGTTCTTCATCGAGCTGTCAACACGCCGGGTCGAGATGGCCGGGATTGCCAATGTGGCGAATGGTCTCTGGATGAGCCAAATCGCACGGAACATCAGTGATACGGTCGATGGACTTGTCAAAGGAAAGCGCTACCTCATCCATGATCGAGACCCGTTGTTTACCGCCGAGTTCCTGAGTATCCTTGCGGACTCGGGCGTGAAATCGGTGAAATTACCGCCCCGGTCTCCTAATCTGAACGCGTACGCGGAGCGATTCGTTCGGACGATAAAGGAGTCGTGTCTGGACAGAATGATCCTGTTCGGTGAAGATGCATTGCGAAAATGCATCCAAGAATTTACGGCGCATTATCATTTTGAACGCCATCACCAAGGACTCGGCAACCGCCTGATCCTGCGCGATTCGGCGCACGTCGGAAGCAACGGCGAGATTCGGCGACGCGAGCGGCTCGGCGGGATGCTCAACTACTACTATCGTGACGCCGCGTAGAGTTCAGTGGCTCCCCTTTGCTCTGCACGAATGTGTTGAGTGCGCTCTGAATCCCGTACGCGTGAGAGTGGCTTGTATCCGCGGAAGCGATCACCGTGGATATGAGATGTCGTTTGTCTCGCCAGCAGAACGTGCTCTTGTGCATGCAAGTCCGTCGTTTTGGAGTGTTAATTAGCGCCACTCACGCGGTTCGATCGGATATTTGGACGGTACGCCGTCGAGCAAGGAGCCGCTGTGATCTCAATCAATGCTGCGGGGCTCGAGAGAGATGGATGTAAATGATCCCATCCTTCGTCATATACTCGCGCCTAGCGCTGAGCGCGTGCTCAATCGCGCGGAGAGATCGGTAAAACAATGCGCACATCTCGTCGCGTTCGTCGCTTACGAATTCAGCAACGAGTTGCCGGCACTCCGGCGAGTTCGCTTAGCGTGAGGCGAGGGTGCGGCCGATGCCTTCGGCTTCGGCGATCTCGGTCACTGTGGAGCCGGAGGCGAGCGCCTTCGCGATTCGGGCTAGGCGGCCTCCGCGGCGGAGCTCGACTGTAGCTTTCAACAAAGCGAGGCCCTCCGCGCGTAGGCGGCGATCGCGTCCTGAGGAGAAAACCCCTAGTGGTACCGTCCTTGAAAGTTTGTATAGATAACAAATCGACGCGTTAACGCTTCTCGAAAATGATGATGTCCTGAGCCCCTGCCCAGGTGTCATGTGAACCAGACCAAAGCCCGGGCAATATCGGGTGCACCATGAACAGGCCCGCGTCGCGGCCCTTGCTTTCGAGCCACGATGATCTAAAACCAGTCATATCCTCTGGATTATCCGGCTGAGCCGTTGCAAAATCACGACCATACCTGTCGAAGTAGTGGTCTAGATTAAAGTACGGCAAATTGAAACTGAAGGGGCGCACCTGGCCAGACACATAGTAATCGAGTAGGAAAAAACTGAATACACAGCGTCCGCCTTGCCTCAGGACTCTTGCTGCTTCGTGGAAGTAACGCTCCACATTCTCGGGGAGCATATGGGTAAACACTGAGGCAGCGTAGACAACGTCAAACGCGTCACTTTCATACGGGAAGGTGAACTGAGAGGCCTTAACCTTTCCACTTGGATTATAGGTGGTGTTATGCACATCCACATGAGTGAAGCTAAAATTCGGGAAGTGGGGCTCAAAGTTATTTTGCAGGAAGTGGATCTTGTACTTGCAGATATCGAAGCCGTTGTAACGGCCCCCTCCCAGAACCAGGTAATCCCGCATTGCATATGCTATTCTGCCGAGGCCACATCCGATCTCCAAAACCATGCTGCGGTTCTTTAACGCACCGTAAAACCGGAGCAGTGTGTGCCACTCGTCAGCCCAAGCAAACCAGTCTTCCAAAACGCTGACCTGCTCCCGCTGCATTAATTCCAGAGGTGGCAGCAGATCGGGTCGATAAGCGGCGTGTTCAGACCAACCTATCTGGTCCCGTTCGGTCCCAACTCGATCTAGGACGGTACGGGGGCTCCCCTTTAAGAATTCCAGCATCCGGCTATTATACGGGCTCAGCGCACTTTCCCGGGCCGTCTGGCCTACGGTGCACGAAAACAGCATTCTGTCGCACGTTACTTGGCGCCAAGCGTCGGTGTTGCGGGAGTGTTTTGAAGAGCTGCAGTTGTAAGTTTGTGGGGGTTGATTCCACGATCGCTAGAAGCACGGTGTGACTGGCCGGATCGATCCCACTGTGTGCTTTCTTCTCCTGTTAACAAGAATCGTATTCATCCCGGGCGCTGACGACATCCATTTCGCATTTGCCCTTCAACTCGGATCTGATAGAGGGAATCCGGCACAGGACACCAGCGATGGCGAGGGTAGGCTAACTCTGTGATGTCACTGCTGTAGCCATGCAACAAAACCGTTTCGTGCCCTTTTCGCAGGGGTGACTGCGAAGTAGCACTCTTAGTACCGGTGGTCCAGTGACTTAATCAGCAATATCGCTTTGAATAGAAATGTGGGTCAGATATTTCACCCCTATCCGAGATACTGCCGTTATTAATCCAGATCGGAGTCACATTTTGAACGCTATTGTATTGTCTATTGCTACATTTGTCATAGGCACTCTTCTCTGCTCCAAAGCCTCAGCGGCCGCGGCGGTTGAGTTTACGGACGCATCCGTTGCTCACGATTCTCAGTTAAGCCTCGGCTTCGTATTTACAACTAACCAGGAAGCAAGTGTAACGGCTCTGGGCTATTACGATGAGAACCAAGACGGGTTCCTCACGAACCACGAAGTCGGTATTTTCGACTCCAATGGCTCTTTGCTCATCTCCGCCGTTCTGGATGCTGGCTCAGGAACTTCCCTTCTTGGCCATTATCGATATAAGACGGTGACCGCGATCACGCTGGCTGCGAACAGCTCGTTTGTTGTGGTGGGTACGACGTTTGGACTCCCGGACGGATGGGCATACGGAAGCGCCAGTTCAATTACCGACTTTGTCATCGACTCACGTATCAGTGTTCCCTCCGACGCGGCGAGGTTTATCTATCAGAATGACAACCTCCTTCGAGTCCCGACCGAGCACTTCGGTGGGTTCACGATCTATGGTGGCCCTAACTTCTTGCTCGGCACGTCTGTGGGTGGCGAAGTTCCGGAGCCGGCAACCCTCACTCTTACTCTGGCGGCCGTCGCAGGGATTCTACTTATGTCGAGACGTACGGCTCGTGGGTGACGGAGCATGCTTTTTATGGAGGAAACGGCGCAGATTTTTCTGGGCCCCCCGGCTCATCGAAACTCCTGCCTTGCACAGCGTGCGTTGTCTAGTATGGATCATATGAATGGGCGATTCGCACTTGCGTAAACCGCTACATGATGCAAGCGACGGACAGTTTAACAGTGCGGCGTTAGAGCTAGCCGAAGCCGCCATGAACGAGCGGCTTCGGCAGGGAAACCAGGCTTCAGAGCAGCCACTATTCTTCGCATGCCTTCGTGCACACGTCACAAGCCGGATCACTTCTTTCGATGGCACTCGTGAACGCAGAACAACCAGCTTGCCGAGTGCCTCAGGGTGTTCTTCAGTGAACCGCTGACATGCCGCGCAATTTCCCGCCTGGCACTCAGGCGATATGCAGGTCAATACATTGTAGTGCCCTAGCAGGGTGCTGAGTGCGCCGGGATAAAACCTCCATGAGCGCTACGCGCACACCCCTGGTCATGAAAACGCGGAGCGGTGGGTGTTGACCGCGACGTCAGAGTGCTGGATTCTGAACGTGTCGTCGAGGTAAGGACGTCGCCGGAATGGTGGCAATGATCCCCGTGGATAAAACTGTACCTGGCTGGCGCTGTGTATCCCCTGATTGGAGCTTGCAGCCCGCGGAGCAACTTATGTTCTATGCGCCAGCTCTTCGACGACGAGGAGTCGAACAATGGGTAAGATCATCGAACGTTGTGCTGGCATCGATATCGGGAAGCGTTTCCTTCTTTGCTGCGTGCTGAAGGGCGCTGCCCATGAGGATCCTCGTGGTCAAACTTTTCGGTTTGACGTTACCGTGCCGGCCCTAATTCGCTTGCGTGACTGGCTTATTGCAGAGAAAGCCACGCACGTGGTGATGGAGAGCACAGGATCGTACTGGATTCCTGTTTTCAATATCCTGGAAGATCATTTTGTAGTGGTGCTGGCGAATCCTGAAGAGGTAAAGAATCGGAAGGGACACAAAACAGACCGCAAAGACGCTGCGCATCTGGCAGAGCTGTTGCGCCACGACCATATCCGATCCAGTTACATTCCACCCAAGCCGGTCCGTGACCTGCGTGATATTACGCGCCGGCGTTTGCAACTGACGCAAGATGCCACGCGCGAGCGGAATCGCGTTCAGAAGTTGCTGGAGCAGGTGAACGTCAAAATCGGCAACGTGCTCAGCGACGTTTTTGGCGTCTCCGGCCAGAGCATGTTGCTGGCACTGCTCAACGGGGAGGCCAGCCCCGAACAGATTGCGCAACTGGCGCGAGGTCAGGCCCGGAACAAGATTCCGCAGTTGATTGAAGCACTCGAAGGCCATCGGATGAGCGACCACGAAAAACTGCTAATTCGAAGCTGCCTACGCCACCTGGCGTGCTTGCAAGAGGAGGTGGAGGAATTGGACGCTGAGATACTGCGTCGTATGCAAGCGGCACCATTTCAGAACGCATTCTTGCTGATGCAGACTATTCCCGGAGTGGGGCAACTGGCGGCAGCCAGCATCCTGGCGGAAACAGGGACAGACCTAACGCCCTTTCCGACGGCCGAGCAGATGGCGAGTTGGGCCGGACTATGTCCAGGCAATCGAGAGAGCGCCGGCATCCAGAAGGGTGCTCAGACGACGCATGGAAATCCCTATCTGCGTACCGCATTGGTGCAGTGCGCGTGGGCAGCGACACGAAAGCAAGGGTCTGTATTCCAGAGTCGGTTCCAGCAGTTGTCGCCGCGGCGAGGCCAGAAGCGCGCGATCGTGGCAGTAGCACACCAGATGCTGATCATTCTGTACTGCATGCTGAAGCTGAGCGTGCCGTTTCGCGGTGCTGAGGATGCACCCCAGCAACGGCGGCGGCAGCGCCGGGCGCATCATCACCTCCGCAGCCTGCGTCGGCTTGGGGTCTCCGTTCAAGTGTTAGCAATGCCGGACGGTCTCATAGGTGAAACAGGCTGACGTTGTAACTTGTTTTCGGAGCAAACGGTGTGGAGTTGTGAATGAAAGAGTCATACAGGAAAGGAGTAGCGATCCATCCTGGCCCCGAGTCATGCGTGGCCAGCCGCGAGGCTGCCATCGAAGCGTTGACAGGGGCACATGCAGGCAGGGTATTGAGCTGCGAAATAATCGCGACCGGAGTGCCGACGCCGTTCAGCATGGCGGAAGGCAACATCGACGGGTGCGCCATCGCAAGCACCCGGAGGACTCTGCGCAGTCTGAGACCCCAAGCATGCATGGAAACTCCACGCGCGAGAACCGGGAGACCCCATCGGTGCCCGTGGCCAAAGAGGCGGCGGGCCGGTTGGAGAAGGCCATGAGCCAGAAGTCCAACACGTACGTCGGTGGGGAGTCGGACGGTTGCGTAGTACCAACGAAGTGTCCGAACAATGGCGGGCCACCGTCGGCGGAGGGCGCGGAGGGAAGGCAACCGACCAAGGAGAACATTGGGCAGGCGACCGCGCCCCGGACTCAGAGCCGGATCAGCGAGTTGAGCGACTTGCTCGGTGTGCGTAAGGCAGCACGTAAAGACAAGCGGACGCGGTTCACCGCGCTGCTCCATCACGTCAGTATCGATCTGCTGCGGGAGAGCTACTACGCCCTGAAGCGGGAAGCTGCGCCCGGAGTGGATGGCGTGACGTGGAGAGAGTATGAGACGGGCCTTGATGAGAAACTGGCAGACCTTCATGGCCGAATCCATCGCGGCACGTATCGAGCGCATCCTTCCAGGAGAAGCTACATTCCGAAGGCCGACGGACGGCAACGTCCCCTGGGCATCGCAGCCCTGGAGGATAAGGTCGTTCAGCAGGCCGTAGTGACGGTCCTCAACCAGATTTACGAAGAGGACTTCTTGGGGTTCTCCTATGGGTTCCGACCTGGGCGCAGCCAGCACGATGCGCTGGACGCGCTGTGGGTGGGAATTATGCGGAAGAGAGTGAACTGGATTCTCGATGCAGACGTTCGTGGCTTTTTCGATAATTTGTCGCACGAATGGCTGGTCAAGTTCATCGAGCACCGCGTCGCCGACCGAAGGATACTGCGCCTGATCCAGAAGTGGTTGAGGGCGGGGGTATCCGAGGAAGGGAAGTGGTCGAAGACCGAAGTAGGGACCCCGCAAGGGGCAGTGGCTTCACCGCTGCTGGCAAACGTCTACCTGCACTATGCCTTCGATCTGTGGGTCAAGCACTGGCGTAAACATCAGGCTGCGGGCGATGTGATCGTCGTCCGGTACGCGGATGATATCGTCGCGGGATTCGAAAGTCGTGCCGACGCAGAGCGCTTTCTCCAGGAATGGAGAGAGCGGCTGCAGAAGTTCGGTTTGGAGTTACACCCGGACAAGACGCGCCTAATCGAGTTCGGGCGCGAAGCAGCCGAAAATCGGGAGCAGCGAGGCGAGGGTAAGCCGGAAGTGTTCGACTTTCTGGGCTTCACGCATATATGTGGGAAGACTCGGAAAACCGGCCGGTTCATCGTCAAGCGTAAGACAATCCAAAAGCGACTCTCTGCCAAGCTCAATGAGCTGAAGGAGGAGCTTCGGCGACGTTGGCATCAGCCAGTAGCTGAGGTCGGGAAGTGGTTGAAGTCGGTCGTACGAGGCTATTTCAACTATCACGCAGTACCCGGCAACATGGATAGTCTCAACAGCTTTCGGGCCCAGGTGATCTGGCGTTGGTACCGCGCGCTTCGGCGGCGTAGCCAGCGAGACAAGATGAAATGGGAACGGTTCTGGCCGTTGGTCGATCGATGGATTCCAAGTGCGAAGATCCTGCATCCGCATCCGAACATGCGCTTTGACGCCACACATCCGAGGTAGGAGCCGTATGCAGCAATCCTGCACGTACGGATCTGTGCGGGGGGGCCGGTCAACCGGCGTCCCTACCGCGACAAAACAGCGCCAGACGGCATTCGGCTCCTTCTCCCTCGTTACTCGCAGAGACCGTATCGCGCATCCTGAGGGACTCTATGTAGGGGAATACAGGCCCAAATGCATTTTCAAAAAGTTAAAATGCAGCTCTCCTTGAACTTATACAGACTGAACTGCCGGCGACATCAGATTTCGCATTCGCACCAGATTGTAGGCCGTAGCGGTGAACGTAAAAACCCATCTGACTGTTTCTAGTCCGCGATGCCGGGTCTTGCGTAGCGCTCCAACCGTTTTGATCCAGCCAAAGACTTCTTCGATGCGCTTGCGTTTCCGCTGACTCACCTGGTAGCCTTCATGTCGCGTTGTGCGTCCATCGATCGCGCTGCCGCCCGGACGCTTGGTATTCTGCGAGACGTGCGGCGTCACGTTCATGCCACGCATCTCCTTAACAAAGTCCTTGGTGTCGTACCCTTTATCGGCGCCCAGCGTGATGCGATCCGTGCCCTCCACGCGTTCCGTCATCATCATCGCCGCATCCCGCTCCGCCGTGCCGTTGCATTGGAGCAACTCCGTGTCCACCACCAGTCCGTTCCGGTTCTCGATCATCACATTGCCGCAGTACGCCAGCTTGGCTTCATGGCCACCACTTTTGCGCGCCAGTCGTGCGTCTGGGTCCGTGGTTGACTCGTGGGTGTCGTTGCTTCGCTTCTCGCCGTGGAAGTCCACCGTCGGGTTGCCAGGATCATCTGGAGGCGGCGTCGGCTGATCCTTACGTTGAAAACTCTTGTGGCTTGCCCAAGCTTCGATCAGCGCGCCGTCCACACTGAAGTGCTCGTCGGAAAGTAAGTCTGCCACCCGCGCCTGAGTCAATACCAATTGGAAGAACTTCTCGGCAACATCGCCCTGCAAAAGCCGGTCTCTATTCTTGGTAAAGACTGTCGGCACCCACACCGTTTCATCCATATTCAAGCCGACAAACCATCGGAACAGCAGGTTGTACTCCAGTTGCTCCATCAACATCCGTTCGCTGCGAACCGTGTAGAGCACTTGCAATAGCAAGGCTCGCAACAACTTCTCCGGCGCTATCGACGGTCGGCCGAAAGTCGAATAAAGCCGATCGAAGGCTGGAGAGAGCGTCTTCAAAGCCTCGTCGACAAGTAGCCGTATCGATCGCAAAGGATGCTTCACCGGTACGCGCTCCTCCGGTGACAGGTAGCTGAACATCGAACCCTGTTGGGTATCAAATCCTCGCATGAGCTGAAACATAAAGACGCTCTTCTGTTTCAATAGGTAACGGGACTTCAGGCTTTTTCAGCACCCTGCTAGGCAGCAGACTGCGCGTCAATGGTGTGTTCTCTCAACGCGGGGACGTCCAAACCGATCTTCATTACGCCGCCTGTGATGTCCTTAGACATCATCGGAAGTGCGGCGGCGAGGTGCTGTTGAACGAGGACGTGCCCTTAAATGCCTCAGCATTGCCGATGATCTGATTTGGACGGAGCCGCTGACGTGCTATTGGAAGTCTGCGCTAGCTCACCCCGCCAGACACAACGTTTTCCTTGCACGACCGCCTGTCTGAGCATTGTGCCGCACTATGAGAATGTGCATACACTCCGCTGTCCGGATGCGCGCAATTTGTTTGTATCGATTGCACGATCATTAGGGAAGGACAATCCCAGCGCCGCCGACAGGCTTGCGGAAGGGATGGAAGCACATTGATGTGCAGGAACTTGGAATTCGGGGCAAGCCACCAATGCGATCGAGTCAAGCTTCACGGTGGTCGGGCGCGTCTGCACTCAAGTCAAACGATGGCGTGGAAGCGACCATCGACTCCGCTGAGTGGCATCTGATCTCGTGTATGCCGAATCCGCTGGAATCGTATTCACGGTTATCGCCAGATTCCATTCCTGGGTGAATGCCATTGATCAGCTGAGAATGCGGGAACAACGAGCCACCTTGAAGCAGCAAGTTACGGCCGTAACTGACACTAGAGTCGCCAACTTTCTACGAAACGGCGGACAATCTCCCTATTCGGTTCCCCGGTGGAAAATTTATATCTCCCTGCATTTGCAACAAGACTCTCCCGGAATCCAGCAAAACGCGCCAACTCACATGCCACCATAAATATAGGAAACACGCATGTCGAAAGCCGCCATAGCACGAATTAACGGAGCCAAGTCGCACGGACCCATCACCGCCGAGGGCAAGGCCATATCCTCGCAGAACAGTTTGAAACACGGAAGGTGTGAACGAATGGTGGTTTTGGGAAAGCGAGATAACGACAAATGATTTTAGTTTGCTGCGAATTGATTTCACGAGAGAGAGGGCGATACCGCCGTGAAACCTGCGTAGAGCCTCGTTTTTAGCCTCATTGAGCGGTTTCAGAGGATGACGATCAAGCTTTAGGCGACTGCGTTTAATTGCTTCCGCCATCGCAGGCGGATCCACTGCTGAATGTTGTAAGTGAGAGCGGCCCAGACTGATTCCAGCCTGACTTTACGAAGACCCCGAACTCGGAAACGACGCAGACCGATCTTTTCTTTCAACCAAGCGTTGGCAAACTCAGCAACCTGCGATCTTTGCTTATAGATTTCGGCGCTCTCCGGTGTTTCCATCTTGGTGCGGAATGCCGTAATCTTCGGGTCATCTTCCAACACTCGGATGGTGCGGGTCGCAGTCTGCGGGCAACACTGCGGCTTAAACGGGCAGGCCGCGCATACGTCTGCTTTGGCCTTGTACTCGCGCACGACGCCGCTGGCGGCATTAGCAATTCGATAGTAGGGCAGCAGTTGGTCAGCGGGACAACGGACGCTATTCAGTTCGGCCACGAAGGTGAATTTGTCAGAGGCAAATTCTTGTGCCACACCATATCGTTTGCGCTGGCCTTCTAAACGCGCCGGATTGGCTACTTGCAGGGGACCAATAAGATCGGTTTTGCCGTTAAGGGCGATGATGTTTTCACTGCTGATGTAGCCGGCATCGGCCAGTAATTGATCGGGCGCCTTTCCGAACGTTTCCTTGACCCGTTCCACCGCAGCCTGCAGGTGCGGCGCATCGGCGCCGCTTTGGGTCACATCCAGCCCGATAATGATGCCAGCCGCTGCATCCGTTGAAATCTGAACGTTGTAGCTGGGTTCGAATCCACCCCCGTTCCGCTTCATCACGCGTGCCTCTGGATCGGTCTCACTGGCCCGCGCTTCGTTCCGGTTGCGGCCGCGCTCCTGGCGAACTTGCTCCAGTTGCTGCAAAGCGGCCTCGAGTTTGCTTTCGCGCTCCCGTTTGGCGCGGCGCTGGGCTGCGGCTTTGCGAGCATTGCCCGCGTCCTGTTTAGGATCGCCCATAGCGCGGACCTGCTCTCGCGCTTGGTCCAGATGTTCACGCAACGTCTTCTCCGACCGGAAGGTATTGCCGCTGGCCGAAGCACGAATCCGGGTTCCATCATGCATCATGCGCTCCAGTGTGATGAGTCCCTCTGCGCTGAGCACGCCCAGCACTTGCGTAAACAGTTCGGTGAGCGCCTCGTCGTATTCGACACGAAAGTCGGAAAGGGAATGATGATTGATTGGTTCCAATGCACAGAGCCACTCAAAGCCGGGTTCGTATTCACATTGCCGCTCGATCTCACGAGCGCTCCCGATGCCTCGGCTGTAAGCGTACAGCCACAGAGCAATCAACAATTGCGGATTGTTCCCTGGTTGTCCGGGATGGCCTTCCACCGCCTTCATCGGCTCGTAGAACTTAGCCAGGTCGAGGCGGCCGGTAAACTCCCAGAGAGCTCGAGCCGCATGATCGTCGGGGATGAACTGCTCGATATCCATCGCCCGAAGCACGAACTGATCTCGGTCGACTGAGCGCAAACGCGGCCTCGGCGCCGGCTTGGATTTACCCATTTCTGACATTAACTACAGGGCGCAAACCGACCACTATAACGTTACAATGCAAAGTACTTTACAGATCAAACCATCATCAAATCGTTCACAGCTTCACGGCCTAACCAGCAGCCGCGTCGTCCTTCCGCACGAATCGCAGGAAGCCTACGACAAACTCGAAGCGTCACTCATCAACCGCTTCAAGCCCGCTGACGATCTCGAAAGCGAACTCGTCCAGGAAATGGCCGCCGCGCGCTGGCGTCTGCGGCGCATCGAAGCTATGGAGGCAGCGCTCTTCAAGAAAGCCATCAAGCAGCACGAAGAAGCCGGCACACCCGACGCTCTCGACATCGCCTATGTCGAGGTCGCCGAATCGAAGTCTTACCGTATGCTCGTCCGCCATGCCTCCCAACTCCGCCGAGCCTTTGAGAAGGCCTGGAAAGAACTTCAGCTCATTCAGGCAGACCGCAATATCGACGAAGAAGACGAATTCCAAAACGAACCCAGGATTGCTTTCCTTAAGCGCCAACTCGACGCCGTCATGACCATGACGCCGCCCGGTGCGCGCCACGCCGTGCCCGTATCCAGCCCGCAACTCCGCTCTTGACGGTCCGGTACAAGCGAATCCCGAACGCTTGAGACGATAGAGTGAACGGAAAATGATCGCGAGCCGCCAGCATAGTGGGAACTTTTCGTCGCTCACAGGGGAATGCACAGTACAGCCCCTGAATGAGCGCAGCATGACGGATCGCACCCAAATCAGTGATGAAACGCTGTTGTGCAAGTCGGTGACCGGCGACGAAGAGGCCTTTGCCGCTTTCTATCGCCGCCGGCACGCCGGTGTCTATCGATTTGCCCTACACATGAGCGGCAGCGCCGCGATCGCCGAGGAAGTCACGCAGGACGTTTTCTTATTGATAATCCGCGAGGGGAGCCGTTTCGATGAAACGCGCGGTTCGGCCAATGCGTTCCTGATGGGGATCGCGCGCAACTTTGTTCTGAAGGCCCTGCAAAGAAATCGCATCTATATAGGATTGGAAGACGAGGCAGCAGAAACTGCTCCTGCGCAAGTTTCTGATGTTCTGGCAAACCTGACCCGGGCGGAAGCCGTGGAGAATGTGCGCCAGGCCGTATTGGAGTTACCCGCTGTCTATCGCGAAGCGGTCGTCCTTTGCGATCTCGAAGAGATGACGTATGCCGAAGCTGCCGAGTCGCTTGGAGTGCCCGTCGGTACGATCCGTTCCCGAATTTCTCGCGGCCGAGCGTTGTTGGTTCAGAAACTCTCCGGACCGGGGGCTCAGGGCCTTGATTCATTGAGGTGTTTTGCATGACAGACACTATTCAAAACGCGCTTCGCCGTCTTCGCGACGATGCTGCCGGTAAGCAAGCGCCGGATAGCCTCGAAGCGAAGTTGCTGGCGACGTATCGCGCGCATCATACGTCTCGAAAACGTCGTCGAATCTGGGTTCCGGCTGCCATTGCTGCGTCGCTTGGGATCGCCGTCTGGGGCCTTTCGCAGCGATCTCCGGCGCCCGCTCCCGCAATGCCTCCGATGCTTGCGAAAGGTGTGGCGACAGGTCCGTTCAGTCCTGCAGTATCTGTGGCGCAGGCGCCGGCTCGTAACGAGACGCCAAGAATTATAAAAAACCATGTGGCCGAGAAGCCGAAACCGCGCGTTCGCCGGTCTCCCACGCGCCAGATCGCTCAGGCTCCGCCGCAACAGATGGAAGAATTCTTTGAGATTCCATACACGCCCGCGCTCGCCGATTACGACGGCGGTCGCGTCGTTCGCGTCAACATGCCCGGCGCTTCTGTGCGAAGCCTGGGATTACCGGTTATGTCGGATCGTGTCCAAGCGGACCTCTTCGTCGGCGACGACGGGATTGCTCGAGCGATTCGCGTTGTATCAAGTTCGCGAGCTGAATTTCAGAAGGTGAGGGAACAATGAGAGCAATCATTTCTATGTTTGCCGGAGCAGCGCTCTTTGCTGGCGGGGCGCAGGCTCAGGCTCAAGCGCAACGCGTCGAACATGACGTCATCAAACTGGCGCAGCCGGGAAAAGAGCCCGGCAAGGAGTCCGGCCAGGAGAATGTCCTCTTCGAACGTCACGCAGTCGCAATCGGAACTGACGCTGGTCCGGCACACGTCGGGATGGCGCACGGTGGTCCGGCAATGGTCCAGTTCGTTTCGGCCGAAGCAGGCATCGCCGGAAAGGTTGTGAAGAATGCGCCCTACTCCGCCGAGGCGGTAACGGAAACGTCGCAGATGTTGAACGACGGAAACCGCATTTCGAACAAATCGACGGCGGCGATCTATCGCGATTCGGAAGGACGTACCAGGCGCGACATGACAATGCCGGCCATTGGTCCGTGGGCTGCCTCCGGCGATGCTCCCGTCATGATTTGGATAAACGACCCGGTTGCCGGTGTGAACTATCATCTCGATTCGAAGCAGAAGACGGCGCGAAAGATGCCGGGTAATCCCGGCATGATTTCGTTCGGCCCGACAGCCATTGGCTCAATCGGCGGGGAAGTGACAGGTGGAGAAGGGGGCGAGTCGATAAAAATACGCCGCCGCGAAAAAGTCGACAGCGTGACGGCTGGCCCGGTTTCCGGGGCCGTATTGACGGTCGAGGCCGGCAGTCCCGGAATTCGGATGTTTAATAAGGAAGTCCAGCCGCCCAAAACCGAATCACTCGGCAAGCAAGCGATCGACGGCATCCAGGTCGAAGGCACGCGCTCAACCATGACGATTCCAGCCGGAGAGATAGGCAACGAGCGCGAAATAAACGTAATCAATGAGCGCTGGTATTCGCCCGAGCTTCAGACCGTTGTCATGAGCAAGCATTCAGATCCCAGGATGGGAGAAACAACCTACAAGCTCACCAACATCAAGCGCGGCGACCCGCATCCTTCTCTTTTCCAGGTGCCGGCCGATTACACGATAACTTCGGTCGAAGCGCCGCAGATGCGCATGATGAGGAAAATGAAAGACGAATAGTCAAGTGGGGCGGACTTCCAGTCTGCCCGGAGGGCCATGTAGTTCCAACGTCCGTTGCTAGAATCGGAAGTGGTGAACATCACCATCTCCAAAGAAAACTACCTGAAGGCGATCGCTGAAGCGCAGTCCGAAGGAGAATCGGTGATCGCCGCCAGCTTGGCTCGCTGGTTGAACGTCTCTCCGCCCGCTGTTACAGCCGCAATCAAACGCCTCAAACGTGACGATCTGATCCATGTAGCCGACCAGGGTGAAATCACCTTGACTGCCCAGGGCAGGGCAATCGCGAACCGTGTTCTCAACCGGCACCACCTCATCGAGCGCATGCTCGCCGAAATCTTCGGAATGGAATGGTACAAGGTCCACGACGAAGCCGAGCAGCTGGAACACGCAGTGTCAGAGGAGTTTGAAAGGCGATTGCAGGAAAAGCTCGGAGCTGAGGATGAGGAATGTCCTCATGGCAATCGCGTGACGTTCGACACTCCGGAACACCGGCGCGCCAGGGGATGGCGTCCGCTCGATGAGTTCAATCCCTCAATCGTCGTTAAGGTTCGAAGCGTATTCGAGCGTGATCGCAAACTTCTGGAGTACTTGCACGAGCTCGGAGTGCGGCCCGGCGCCGAAGTGGAATTAATCGCTCGGAACTATGACGATACGATCACGTTGCGAATCAACGGATCGTCCGTGCCACTTGGACGCGCCGCGGCCGCTAGGGTGTGGGCGTCGCCGTCATAGTCGCTTTCTTGCGGAAGTACTCGAGCGTCTCTCGGATGCCGTCTTCGAGTCCGACTGTTGGCTGCCATCCCAGAATCGTCATCGCTTTCGTAATGTCCGGCTGGCGGCGCTTGGGGTCGTCTTCTGGCAATGGTTTGAAATCGATTTTGGCGGTCGTTCCTGCGACTCGTTGGATGCAATCGGCGAATTCGAGGATTGTCATCTCGCGTGGGTTGCCCAAATTGACGGGGTAGCGTTCGTCGGATTGCGATAAGAGAACTAACCCTCTGACCAGGTCCGAAACATAACAGAAGCTTCTCGTTTGTGAGCCATCGCCGAAGACGGACATCGGCTCATCGTTTAACACCTGGTCGATGAAAGCGGGTACGACTCGCCCGTCCTTCAACTGCATCCTGGGCCCGTACGTGTTGAAGATTCTGGCGATGTTCGTGTGCAATCCGTATGTGCGGTGGTACGCCATCGTCATCGCTTCGGCGAACCGTTTGCTTTCGTCATAGCAGGATCGCATTCCGACCGGGTTCACGTTCCCCCAATACGTTTCCCTTTGAGGATGTTCGAGCGGATCTCCATAGCACTCCGACGTGCTTGTCAGCAGGAACGAGGCTTCATACATGCGCGCCAGTTCCAACATGTTCCGCGTACCGGTCGATCCCGATTCGAGAGTTTCTATCGGATGTTCCAGATATTCCTTCGGGCTGGCGAACGATGCCAGGTGCATGACAACATCCACCGGACCCGGCACAGTGAAGGAACTTGTTACATCTACTTCTTCGAACTCGAATCTGGGGTTGTCGAGGAGGCTCTCGATGTTGTCCTGTGAACCCGTGCACAGGTTATCCAAAACGACAACGCTGTGGCCCTGTTTCAGCAGGTACTCACACATGTGGGAACCGATAAAACCGGCGCCCCCTGAGATCACATATCGCAAATGCATCCTCCAGCATCCATGGTACATTCAGTCCAGAACTTTATGCTCGATCCGACGGGAGCGGAAGTCGCTCTTTTGTTGACTTTGACCGCTGCTTCGGTCTTTTTCTTCCTTCGCCGCCTGGCCCCAGTAGTCGCAATCATTCGCGCTTCGAAGTCCGATCCCGGAGTTCTGCCAGACGCAAACGCCAAACGTTTCTGGCGATTCGTGTGGGAAGTGCTGCTCCAGGCCAAGGTCATCAAGGAACGGCCACTACCCGGCATTGCGCATGCGTTCGTGTTCTGGGGCTTTCTTTCGTTCGCTCTGATCACCATCAATCACTTCGCCGCGGGCTTCGGCTTCCGCGTGATAGACAAAGACGGCTTATTCGGCGCCCTCTACTACGCGTTCACGGCCCTCTTTGCAATCGCAGTCATTCTCTCGATAGTCGGCCTTGCGACGCGGCGCTTTATAGTTCAGCCAAAATGGCTCGGTTCCATCTCCAAAGAGTCAGGTCTCATCAGCCTGCTGATTCTGTTGCTGATGGTTACATATGTGGCCGACTATGCATGGTTGGTGGAGGGCAGCCCTGCGGCATGGACCAACTGGTGGCTGCATACGATTGTCCTCCTCGTCTTCCTGCCGCTCGTTCCACACACCAAACACCTTCATTTGTTATTGAGCCCCGTGACGATCTATTTGAAAAGAGGAAGCTTCAGCCGTATTCCTCCGCTCGAAGGCGATGAAGACTTTGGCATCGTGACAGGCAAAGACGTCACGAACATCGTCGCCCTGCAAGCCTTCTCGTGTGTTGAGTGCGGCCGTTGCACCGAGCATTGCCCCGCGAACAATACAGGCAAACTTCTCGACCCGAAGCAGATTATCCTCGGCGTTCGGCAGTATCTTCGTGACCATGGCGCGAACTCCGACGAGCCCATCGTCGACAAATACGTTCCCGAAAAGATGCTCTGGCAGTGCACGTCCTGCGGAGCGTGCGAGTACCAATGTCCCGTCGGCATTGAGCACTTGCCCATCATCATCGGGCTGCGCCGAGGCCAGGTGAACACCGGCAAGTGGGAAGACGAGCAGGGTGGAAAGCTCTTCCTCAATCTGGAGCGCAACGGAAACGCGCTCGGGATGGCGCCCAGTGAACGCGACAAATTCATCCAGAAGAACGCCATCCCCATATTCGATGGATCGCAGGATTACTGCCTTTGGCTTGGCTGCATGGGGTCCTACGATCCTCGTGGCCGCGAGATCAATCTGTCGCTGATCGAGGTATTCCGGTACCTGGGCGTAACCTACGGCGTACTGAAAAAAGAACGCTGCACCGGTGATCCGGTTCGCCGCCTGGGAAACGACTATTTGTTCACCGAGCTCGCCGAGCAGAATCTGTCCCAAATCAAGACGGTCAGCCCCTCCCGGATGATTTCGATCTGTCCTCATTGCGTGCGAACCATCGACGAAGACTGGAAAGAAGCCGGAGCCCAACTAAAGATCGAGCATCACAGCGAGTTTCTGGCCAAGCACATCAACGGGCTACCGGAAGGCCTGGCCGATCGCACGAAAGTGGTGTTCCACGACCCCTGCTATCTCGGCCGCTATCGCGATTCCTACGACGAGCCCCGCGATGTGGTCGAGCGATCAGCCTCGGTAGTCGAGCCGCCACGAACTCAAGAGCGATCTTTCTGCTGCGGCGCCGGAGGCGGCAGAGCATTCCTCGGAGAGGAGGAAGGGAAGCGAGTGAGTATCGAAAGGGCAGAACAGTTAATCAGCACAGGAGCCGAGGTCGTAGGCGCCGCGTGTCCATTCTGCAACACGATGTTCCGGGACGCGCTCGCCCAAATTGCGCCAAATGGGCCAAAATTGCTGGATATTGCGCAAATCGCGGCCCAATCGCTGCCGAAAACGAGTCGGACCGATGGAAGCCATGCTAGAATGTCAGAGAACGAATGAGTGAAAAGAAGACTGTAAAAGCTCCGGTTGCTGCGAAGCCTGTCCCAGAAGATCTGTATAAAGCCGAATACGTGGGCAGCGGCACGTTCATCATCAAAAAGCCGAAGCGTAACCCGAGAAAATTGCACGAGTCGCGCGTCAAGAACATCCGCGGCGGCCGCATTTAACCAAATTCCAGCCAACTCCCCCTTGTGGACGCGTAGCTCAACTGGCAGAGCAACTGACTCTTAATCGTTATTAATCAGTAACTTGCGGGATGCCAGGGGATGCCAGAGTAACAAAATCAGCGTGTTGCCTATTTTCTGTTACCGTCGCTTCCTCTCCTTTCCGGTGGCGTTTAGCACAAAATTAGCACACGCGCGGGCTACCCGCGATTGCCATCCAGCCGGGGAAGGCGACCTGAAACGCACTTCGTTCGTGAACACGTTCAGCAAACTGTATGCGTAGGTCTCCGGTGTCAAAGCCAACAAATCGCTCAGCATACTCGTCCCGCATAATGGTCAAACCTCTGCGCTCCCGGCCACAATGGCCCGATCCACGGCTCGTGCGTTTGCAAAAGTCCAGTCCATCAGCATCGCCACTTCCTAGCTCACAGAGTGATACTCGCGATTCCAAAGCAGGTTCATCCTCCGTTTTTTTTAATAGTGTTGTACACAGCAACGGCGGCGCTCGGATGAGCACTCGCGCGAATTGTTCAGGAGTCGACTCCCGGCTTTCCCTTGAGACTCTGAAGAAGTTAATTACGAACAGCGTCTGAGCGGGCCTCGCACCTGTGACTTCGTTGGGTGGCCCGAGCAGTCGTCATGAGACCGCATGGGCATCGGTCAACTTGCCTTCGCCTACCTGTTCCGGCTCCGAATCTTGTTCGTCTGAAGGACGTTGCTCGTCCCCACATACTCTTCAACTGCAGAACTGTGATCGGAATTAGGCAAGCCGGGGAAGACGCGGCACTAACGTCGTCGTTGGAGCTAAGCTGACGCTGACGTCTCGCTTTTCCCCACAAAGCACTCACGGCCGGATATGTGTAATTGGCTCTACAGTGGGGGCAGTAGGTACACGTTTAAACTTCCTGAACAAAGGCTGTTGTTGTGAAAGAACCTTAATGCTCTCGTTGAGTCAACAACCCAACAATACTGGAATGCCCTTCACCAACCATAATCACTACGAATGTAGAGTGCCTCGTCTGCTTAATGCCTTGGTTTTTCACTCTACGTGTTTTTGTCGCATGTGCGTACATTGGCGATCAAACGCATAATAACGTATCCAACGGTTACCGGTTATGTCGCTTTGCGGACTTGCTTGTGAACGTTTGCGATATCGGGTCGGCAGGTGAAGCTGATAAGGAACCAAATTCGTTATCACACAAGGGGGCGGTGAGGGTGGGATCCGAAGCCTGGAGGGCCTTGACAGGTCTGTCAGTTATAGATGATTCGTTGCCCACGCTGCCATATTCGCCACCGTTCCCCACGCGCATTACCCAAAATTGCCCAAACGACGTAGCCCACCCAGTGCTTCGAAAAGATCGCACGTTATCGGCACTAAAAGCTTGGTCACCTCAGATTTTTCCTGTGCATAGGCCGTTGGAGGTGGTGCAGGATACACAGCGTAACGGGCGCGCGCGAATGCCCTTTTGTAGGTCCGGCACTGCGCATCGAACTGATGCCGATTACATCACACGTCGCACTTGCGATGCAGTACGATGTGCTCGACTTATCTGTGCCGTATTAAAATCCAAGGTGCGTAATGCTGCAGATACCCATGCGTCTTGAGAACCTTCTAGGCCGAAACGGCGCTTGAAGAGCGAAGTCGATGGGGCACCCGACCGTGCTTGGCGGTGGTTCGGCCACCGTGCTCCGTTTTTTTTCGGAGAATACACTGATCACTCGTTCCAACACGTCGAAACTACGCTGATTTCATCAGACGCCATTATCACGGACGAAGCGCACTCTGTTCTGACTCCCGAGGATGCGGGAGTCCTCATCCTTGCGGTATTGCTGCACGATTTAGGGTTGCATGTCACTGCTGATGGTTCTACCGTCTTGTTGGTGTCGCAGCAACAACCTCACGCGAGAATACGCCGGTCGAGCGAGAGTTGGACTCGACGGCGTGGCCAAACCTCTGGGGCGATTTCATTGCAGAAGCACAAAGGTGGACGGCAAGACGCTCAACGCGGTTTTTGGAGTCATCAAACGCATTCGGCGGGTCAGACACAGGTCGATATGCTAATCATAGAGCTTTACGAGTCGCCTGACTCGTGAACAATCTCCACATTGGGGTCAGGTCGGCAGTTGTTTCTAGAGCGGAGCTATGACTGACGTTTATGAGCAAGCAAGGTGTGAGTTGTGGTTAGCGGTAGCCCAGTAATGATGGCCGAAGTAGAGGCGCTAATTCGTCGCAACTCTGCGATGAACATTGAACTGTTTGGACGCGTGAACAGCGATGACATTGATTTACATCTGCGGCATGCGGCTCACACTGTACTAGAGCACGTGCTGCGCTCGGACCGACTCTGGTTATCACGAATTACGGGACGAGGTTCAGAAGTCGATGTGGCTTATCGTGATCTGCCATCTTTGTGGGAGGCAAGAAAGGACGAAGATGCACGAATAGAAAATGTATTGCTGCTTGGGTTGGTTGATGTGAACACTTTAATAACATATGAGAGTGCCCGCAAGGAATGCATCGAGCCGATTATCGTATGTGTTTTTCGTATGATTAACCACCAAGTAAACCACCAATGGAAGCTTGAGGTCGCTTTTAAAAGAGGTCGAGCCGGTGGTATTACGGACAATGACCTTCTTCGTGATGTACAGAGATGTTTACATCTTTTGTAACCTACATTATTTATCTCTAGGGTCTAGGAGCGGCTTTTGGTGCTAACTTATCGAGGCCGTACGTGGGCCCTATTGAAGACTGGCGGCAATGATTATGCGGCGATCACAGCTGCCCAGATTCCAGGAACCGGCGTGGGCCAACCGAGCCCCCGATCTTAAATTGACGCTTCCGAATTTCGCTGCCAGTTCAATTCCGCTCATCGTTAACGCGCCGTGTGGAATCGCTAAACCCGAGCATCGGTCGAATCCGTTGTTTCACGTTATTTCTCTCCGGTCATTGACGAGGTCCTCGGCCTTCGTGTCGAGACTTTCAAATCTATGCGCCAGAAATCAATGAGCGCTGCCGTCCGTATCAGAAGCCGACGAACAAGTCCTATCGGGTCGAGGAAACGTACATAAAGGTTAAAGGCAAGGATCGGTATCTGTACCGCGCCGTCGATTCTACTGGTCAAACGATTGATTTTCTGTTGACGGCCAAGCGTGACGCCGCTGCGCGATACGGAAAGCGATCGATGCATCTGGCAATCCGATGCCGCGAGTCATCAACGTTGACAACAATCCCGCCTATCCAGCAGCAATGGAAGGGATGATGGCGGAAGGGATGCTACCACGTCGCGTCCGCTTGCGGAAATGCAAGTATTTAAATAACGTGATCGAGCAAGATCACAGAGCTGTGAAGAAACGCATGTGGTTCGCCAAAGCCTACGGCTCGTTCCTAGGCGCGTGGCGGACGTTGCAAGGCATCGAAGCAGTTCACATGATTCGAAAAGGAAGACGAGACGACTGGCCAAGGCCGATTCGGTCGGTCAAGCGCGCTTCATCACCAAACTATTCGGTATCGCTGTGTAGCCTAATTTCCTTCCGATCGATTCTCCGCGACCATGTGATCTTAGAGGGCAACCTCGCAATAAAACCCTTGCGGCTGCAGTCCAACGAGCTGACCAGGTGCTCGGTTCGATGCTTGATGGTATTGCCAGCCTGCCAACCCATGACAAGGTCGCAATCGTTGTCGGTTCTGACCATGGAATGGCCAGGTCACCACGGACCAAACGGTTCCGATCGACAGCCTCGTGGACATGACCATCCTAAAGGGATGGGGCTGGAACTCGGATGAATTTTCAGAGAGTCCGGATTTCCCGGCCATCAAGATCCGCGACACCTTAAAACGCCAAAACTTGGACATGGCCGAGCTTATCTGCGTACCGAATTACCCGAGCAGGTCCACTATCGCTCGGATCCGCGAATCGGTGGATCACTGTTACCACCGGTTGGACACGATGACAGTTGGACACGATGACTAGGCAGAAAAGGGTGCAAAGGGTGGTAAACTCACACAGAGATAGACGGTGGGGCTGGGTGCACGCCGAATAGGCCCGTAGTATGCATGATTACGAGCACTGAGGCGGCGAAGCGGTCGGTGAGTACTCAAGCACCGCCAGTCCGTTGGCGTCCGTATATACTGCCTCTGTTTCTACTTCGCCTGGCTGCAATCCTATGGATTCTGGTCGGACTAGTGCGATCGTCGATCGACGCTCCCCTCATTGGATTGTTCCTGTCTGCAGGGGTGGGCGGGCTGCTTGCAGCGTCTCTGGTCCGCTGGAGTTTTCTTTTCCTTATAGCTGAGCCGGTGAGTCTCGCGCCTGAGCAAAACTTGCGAGTTGCTGTCGTGACCACATTCGTGCCGCAAGCTGAGTCCCTCAGCATGCTCGAAAGGACGTTGCTCGCCATGACTAAGCTCGAGTACCCGCATGACACCTGGGTGTTGGACGAGGGTGATGATGAGCGCGTCATCACCCTCTGCACACGGCTGGGAGCATATCACTTCAGCCGCAGAAATAGGGCGGAGTATCAGCAATACGCAGGTCCGTTTCAGCGTAAGACAAAACACGGCAATTATAATGCCTGGCTTCACGAGATAGGTTTTCGGAAATACGATATTCTTGCCGGCATCGATCCGGATCAGGTACCTTACTCGGATTTCCTTACTGCTACGTTGGGGCAGTTCCGGAATCCGAAGGTTGCTTACGTCCAGTCGCCTCAAGATTACTACAACGCTGCTTCTTCTCTAATCGCCAAAGGATGCGACGAAGAGAGCCGTGACTTCTACTGGATCACGCAACGGGCATACCACCGTTTCGGCAGCCCATCTGTCATAGGAGCCCACCATGTCCACAGGATGGCTGCTCTTGAAAAGATCGGAGGACTGGCGCCACATGTCGCGGACGATTTGCTTCTCACACTGCTTTACAGGTTGTCAGACTGGCAGGGGTCATATATAGCTCGCGTTCTCGCACGCGGTCTCGCGCCGGAAGACTGGGCAACATATATCAAACAACAGCGGAGGTGGGCGAGATCCTTGCTGGATGTTAAATTCCGTATTTTTCCCCGGATCTCTGGCAACATGTCCACAGGCGTACGTATGGTAGGCATTCTGCAAGGGCTAACGTACCTGCAAGATGTTATCGTTGCCCTTTGCGTTCTTGTGGCACTCGTGGCAGGATTGATTTACGGGGTTCCTGCCTCTCTGAACTCTTTCCTAACTAGTTCCTCCTTCACCGTTAGCCTAGTTCTATTGTCGACAACGGGTTTGTACCCCCATCTGTACCACGGCCCGTATGGTCACATGGGTCTCTACTGGCGTTCCGCGTGCCTTCGTTTTGCGAGGTGGCCATTTACCGTTCAAGCAGTCTGGGACGTAGCTCGTGGTCAGGGCGGTGGATATGATTTAACGATAAAATCAGGCCCGCGCATTGTACGAAAGCTATTGTTCTGGCCGCACCTGCTCCTTTCCGCCCTTCTCATACTTGCGGCGGTAGCGGGCATTGCTCTTCGGGGCTCTGTTGACCTTCTGTCGCTTGCAGTAGCCGGATCCATCGTGCTTGCGTCAGTGCTGCTGTGTATCAGTAATTTATTTCCTCCTCAGTCTGCATTTGAGCCGACATCGGACAGCCACACGGATGGGCGTTCATGACGAGGCGAGCCGTTATTATCGGCGCGGGTCCCGCCGGTCTGACTGCGGCGTACGAACTTGCGTTGAACAGGCAGCAGAGCGTTGTGCTCGAGGCTGACGACCAAGTGGGAGGTCTTTCAAAGACTATCTCGCATCGCGGCTATCTATTTGATATCGGCGGCCACAGGTTTTTTACGAAGGTTGGTGTGGTCGAGAGGATGTGGCGTAACGTGCTTGGGCCGGACTTGCTGACGAGGCCCAGGCTGTCGCGAATCTACTATCGCAACCGGTTTTTCGACTATCCTCTCCGGCCATTGAACGCAGTGTCAGGTCTGGGAATGCTGGAAACGATGAGGTGTGCCGCCAGCTATGCACGCTCACGGCTGCTTCCGAGACAGCCGGAGGCCGACTTCGAATCCTGGGTCAGCAACAGGTTTGGTTCGCGACTTTTTGATATTTTCTTCCGAACTTATACCGAGAAGGTATGGGGCATGAAATGCCATGAGATCAGCGCCGATTGGGCGGTCCAGCGGATACAGTCTTTGACTCTTGGCAAGATAGTTGCGAATACTTTGTTGGGCGGACGAGGCGCAGGCGGCGGGCCAAAGAGCCTGATAGAGCAGTTTCTGTATCCGCGTAGGGGTCCTGGTCAGATGTGGTCGCGAACCGCGGATATTGTTCAACAGCACGGTTCACAGGTCCTGCTGCGCAAGGCTGTTCGACGAGTGCATCACAACGGCTCGCGGGTTACTGGTGTGGAGGCTGGTGATGAGGTTTATACGGCCGAGCATTACATTAGCAGCATGCCGATTCGTGATCTGATCCAGCGGCTGCATCCGGCTCCTCCACAGACGGTTACGCAGGCTGCCGAGCGACTCCGATATCGAGATTATCTGGCGGTGTGCCTGATCTGCGGACGGGACAATCTGTTTCCCGATAACTGGATCTACGTTCATGATCCCGAGGTACTTGTCGGACGCATTCAAAACTATGGGAACTGGAGCCCAACGATGGTGCCGGTACAGGGCACCAGTTGCCTGGGACTGGAATACTTCTGCTTTGAGGACGAAACGCTGTGGTCGACCGGCGATGCAGAACTCGTTGCGCTCGGCACTTCGGAACTGTCGAAACTCAATCTCCTGCGTTCGTCAGACGTCCAAGAGGGCGTCGTCCTGCGCGTCCCTAAGGCATACCCGATTTATGATGCGCATTATCAGGAATGCCTTCGAGAGATCCGCGCCTGGCTTGACCGTTTTGGTAATCTTCAGCTCGTCGGTCGTAATGGCATGCATCGATACAACAATCAGGATCACTCAATGCTGACGGGCATATTGGCAGCCCGAAACATACTTGGTAGTCGTTACGATCTTTGGCAAGTAAACGCTGATGCTGAGTACCTCGAATCTGGCGATATCATCTCCGAAGAGGAGTTACAGAGATTGAGCAGTACTCAGCCTATAGTGCCCGAACGCCGGCACTCAGGCTGAGACGTCCGAGAATGAAGATGACGTGCAACGCCATGAAATATGTGTCGAACCAACGCAACCAGGAAGGCGATTCCACTGTAAAGAAAGAATAAGAGGTGAAACGGGATCGCAGCCAGCGCGTAAGTTCTTCCACGCTTGGCCGCAAGCAGGGCATAAAACCGTGCATTTAGCAGGATCAAGATTCCCCCTCCAGCAAGCAGCAACACGTTCAACATGTGAACGCCAGGTTGCGCTGCCACAAAGAGTACCGCTGCGATAAGAAGTCCGCCTGCGGCTTTTGCTACCCATTTGTGGGCCTGGAACTCTGGCGAGTAATAGTGATGGCGTAACAAAAGGAGCAGGAATGCAAGCACAGAAACTACAAAGATGATGGGCTGGTCAGACCAAAATGAAGCAATCCCCAGGAAAATGATCAGGAGTGCAGTCGCCAGGCTGCCCTTCAGTCTTCTGGTCGCAGTGAGTTCCACTTCATACTGAGCGCACATCAAGAACAGTAGTCCGATGAGCGGAGCGATGAATATCTTGGCGTACATAACGCTAGATATGATGGCGATTCCAATCAGTACAAAGGCAAGTGCAACGCTGATGCGTTGACTTATGCTGAGGTTCAAGTCGCGGTGCATTTCCGAATTGCGAAGGATCAACTCGGTCCAGGGAATGGCACGGTCCAGGACGTCCGTCCGAAGCATCCCATAAAAGCTCCACTCTTTTAAATGCTTTACCTGGAGAGTAGGGTCCAGAATGATTCTGCACCCGCTGCGACTGAGCCGGTGACCAAGGTCGATATCTTCGATCGCGGGTCGGCTAAACGAGGTATCAAAGCCGCCGTGGGCATTGAACACAGCGGTGCGGATCGCGCCAAACCCGCTCCAGAACGTCTTCGCGGTCGTCCGCGAACGCTGGTGGATGAAATGGTGCATCAGGTTCCGATATTGCGAAAGGAAGTCCTCTTTCTCTGGCGTGTCATCGTAAGATCCGAATGCAGCCGAAAGATCCTTCTCACCTGCGAAAAGCGCTATGACTCGAGTGAGGGTGTCAGGTTGGACGCAGACATCAGAGTCAAGAAAAAGAAGCAGATCGGATCTGGCGGCAGAAGCGCCTAGATTCCTTGCCGCAGCCGGCCCTTGCACATCGCCTGTGACGAGGACAACGGCGCCTGACTCCTGCGCGATTTGGGCCGAATGATCCGTCGAGGCGTCGTCCACAACGATGCATTCAAAATCGCTGGTAGAGAGGGCAAGCGCCTGCAGACACGCGCGCAGGTGCGTGGCTCCGTTACGTACCGGTATGATGACAGAAACAGTAGGCCGCGTCGCAGCCGTGGCGTGAGGTTGATTAGACACTTGGTACAATCAGCTTCCGGTTTCAGCATGGGACGCAGGCAGCTCGGAGAATCTCCGCGCTATTGGACGGCACAGGGCCGCCAGTCCCTTCAACGGATCGGGAGGGACCGCTACTCCTAGTTCCTGCTCCATTTTTCTTACGTCCGCAACGAATTTGGACACTTCGGCTTCTCGGGCGGCCAGGATATGTGGTGTCGAATCGGAATGGCACAACTGGATCACTCGCCGTGCGGCTTCGAGTATCGTGATGCCATTCCCGCTGGCGACGTTTAGTGCACCCACACCACGTGAGTGCAGACCAGCGCGCACAAATGCTTCAACAACGTAATTGACCCACACAAAATCCACGATTTGATTACCCCCATACACTGTGAGAGGTCGATTGTTTTCTGCGTCACCAATGAATCGAGGAATTACGCGGTCAGTATCCCCGGGTCCGTAGACATTAGAAAGGCGAAGGATGACAACCTGCAAATCCGAAGACGCCCGGGCACAATGAGCTTCCGCTGCTGCCTTTGTCGCGCCGTACACATTTTTTGGCCTCATCGGCGTGCTTTCGCTTACCGGTAGCTCGCAAGCTTCACCATAGACCTCGCGGGATGATGCAACGACCACTCGTCGGACACCCAACTCTTTTGCTATACGCAAAACCGTAAGAGTTCCCGTAGCATTCACTTCATGAGCGTCGAAGGGCCGGTGCTCACAACCCATAACCGTGGCGTCCGCCGCGAGATGAAAAACGCTATCGCAGCTCTGCATTGCTCGCCGCAGGTCAGAGGCTTCTCGTATGTCACCGGGAATACATTCGAGGCGTGGTCCACTGGCACCGCTGAACTTTCCACGACTTTCGTTGTCAAAAGCTCGCACGGTATCCCCATTCATCGCAAGCAGACTATTGACGAGATGGCGCCCGATGAATCCCGCTCCTCCGGTGACCAAGGTCAGCATCTAGGTAGGATACCTTAGTACGCTTCTGATCCATTAGTACTACCCCGTCGGTACTACCCCTTTTCGGGATAGCAGCCCCTGTATATGCGGGGCTAGATCCGCACGCATCAGGATTCAGAACTCGCCCCGAATTGCTTGGCCGGTGGATTCTATCGGGAGGTCAAGCGATGCTTTGGCGGGACGAGTCGCGGCCGGTAGCCGGTAGATTTCGATAGTGCCGTTGATTCTCGGGAGATTCGAGCGAATCGGAACCAGTGCGCGCTGTGCGTTCAAGCTTGCCGCGTGTTGCCTGAAGTCATTGCAGGTCGACGAATTTTGGTTGGCTTCAGCAACAATGTTGTTGATCCCGTACTTCTGTACAAAATGGGCAAGCCCAAGTTCCTTCAGAGACCTGACGACTTTGTCTGCTCGGATGACGTGTGTCGTTCTTCGCGAGTCGAGCATCCTTATCGCAAAGATAAAGCTGCCGTTCGAAGCTCCACAGTACAGTACGCGTCCTCCCGTGCCATTCATCGCTGCTGCAGCAGACGGACCGGTTACGTGTAGGGGCTCGGTTCGCAGATTCCAGAGGCAGAAGGTGATTGCCATTGTGAGAACGGCTACATCAGCCTTCGGCAAATCCAAATACGTTGCGATGAGTGCATGAACCGTGGTCACCGCCACCCCCACGAACGCTGGATATGCGAACCACAGATATCGTTCGTCAAAAGCGGGTACCGCCAGCAATACGCCGACACACGCAGCCAACCAGCAGAGATAAAAAACGCTGGCGTCCCTCAGAACGGCTTTGCGCAGCCCGGGCTTACTGAGTGCCGCGAGAACTAGCACCGCTGCCGCCAGAACCCAGCCGATGGCTGCGCGTCCAAGCTGGCGGTGCAGGACGCCACCATAGTACTGAATTCCTCTGATCACCCTATCCGGTATGCTAAGTGGAGCCCAACCTTGGCTGAACCCTGAAAAACCTGCCGCAACGCAGAGCAGCACGTATCCAGCGGTGAATGTGCCGAAGATCGCGCAAAAAACCAGCACTTTTTCTGAGCGCAGGCCAGCGAAACGTCTACTCGCCAAAAGCAGAACAGGAATTAATCCGACGAAAATCGTCTGTTTCGTCCAAATCGCTGCGCCAGCAAGCGAGCCTGCCAATACTGCATCACGTAAACTCCACGCGGTTCTTGCAGACGCGATGAAGACCGTCGAAGCAAGTACCCAGAACAACGCGGGAAGCTCCAGCATCACATCGGAGCTCAGTCTTTGCGTTATCGGCAAGGAGAAGAAGATTAAGACGGAGGCTGCAGCCACGTAGGAGTTTTCTCCGAGCGTGCGAACCTGACGGAAAAACAGCAGCACCGCGCCGGCCACGAATCCGGCGACAGCAAGCCGCGCGGACACGGGATTGACGCCAAAAGCAGCATAGAAAACAGCTTCCACTGCCGGGAACAGTGGGGGGTGATAAGGCATCGACAGGGCCGGAAAGTGTACGAAGTAGTCGCGCATCCATGCGACGGGCCGAGACAGCCCTCCTTCCCGCATAATGTCCAATAGCGCCACCCCATTGAGGGCATGCCGGGCTTGGTCGGTCAGGGTAATATCAGTGCCAGTGGCTCCGCGCATAGCCCACACGGCGAAAAATATAGCGAGCATCCACGCCACATTCATGGAAATCCAGCGATGAAGCGAATTACTCGTTTCGCCTGCTCCGACACTCGCCAATCTGCCATTTGTTCCAGGCGAGTCTCGTCGGATTGCTTGTCTGGTTCCTGGCTCCACGTTGCCAATATACACTGGCCAGGCGAGGCCTTACTTGCGTCTTTGCTTGTAGAATACTCGTGTGAGGAGTCGTCACTCCTGTCTAACGCTCGCCCTTCTCGTTACTTCGGGATGCACTCGGAGCGATGTTCAGTCCGTGCGAGCCGTCGAGAATGCAAATCGGTTGGTGAAAGAGGGTAAGTACGACGAGGCTACGAAGATGTACCAGCGTGCCGCGCAACTGAATCCTCGTAACGGTGAAGTATACTACCGCCTCGGGCTTCTGGACTGGGAACTCGGGCGTAGGTCGCTCGAAAGTAATCTCGTGAGGGCAGTCGATCTACAGCCCTCGAACATGGACGCACTGGAGAAGTTGAGCGAGCTGTACCTGCTGTCCTACCGCCACCACAACGATGCCAAGTGGAGGCAACGATACGTTACGGAGATGGAGCAGCGCGCTGCCCAGATGCTCCAGTTAGATCCCCGCTCTCCCCAAGCTCAAAGAATAAAAGGCTACGTGGCATTCTTCAAAGCCGACTACGCCGCTGCTACCACACTGTTTACGGCGGCTCTGCAAGCGGCGCCGAATGCCCACTATGCAGCTGAACTCACTGCGGACAAGGTCTCAGCTCTCCTGAAACACGGGCGTGTACAGGAGGCGCAATCGGTGGCGAATGCGTATCTCGCTGCTCAACCGGCGGCGACCGAGGTCTATGACGCTCTGGTGAGGCATTACAAGGAAAGTACCCAATTAGATCTAGCGCTCGACATGTTGCGCCGAAAAGTCGATGCGAATCCGCAGAATATAAGCGCGATTTTCGAACTCGCCAGCACCTATCGCACCGCCGGTCTGGATTCCGACATGGAACGAACGCTCGAGACGATCCGGAGCGCTCCTGAACGATTCTCGAATGGGTATGACCGGTTGGCTGACTTCTATGCGCGCTCGGGTGATTACAGCCGCGCGCGACAAGTGTTGCGCGCCGGGCAGGCACAGCAGCCGAACCGCAAGCTCGACTATCTACTTAAGGAATGCGAGTTGCTCCTTCGACAACGACGTTCGGCAGAGGCCTATCAGCTCCTTTTAAGCTTCGGGGCGTCTTTATCGCTCTCGGCTGAGCAACAAATTGCGCGACAGGCGCTGCTCGCTCAGCTGGATTTTCCGGAGGGTACAGACAATGCGATTTCCGAACTGAAAACTCTTGAGCGTAAGGCCCCAAGGGACTCTCGAATCCCAGTTGCGCTGGCACGGGCCTTTCAGAAGCAGAATAATCCAAATGAGGCAAGTTCTGCCCTGGATCGGGCCGAGTTTTTAGCTCCTGACTCGGCCGATGCGCACATCTCGCGGGCGCAGTTTTTTCGATCTCAGCAGGATTTCGTCAGGATGCGCGACGCAGCGGAGCGAGCGCTGGCGCTTGAGCCAGGTTCTGCTGAGGCGCTTCTTGCCCGCGGTGTTGCAATGACTATGCTGGGCCAAGTCCCAGCAGCTCTGCGCGATTTGAGCGCTGTGCAGAAGCAGTGGCCCGAAGATCCGGAGGTGATTCATAGCATCGCTCTGCTGGATGTACGGCAGGGCCGGCACAAGGAGGCTGAGGCTGGGTTCAAGAGGGCAAGCGGAACCGGATACTTGCCATCGATACTGAGTCTCGCAGAGATGTACACAGGGCAGAACCGGCCCGAGATGGCGCTGCAGATATTGCGCCCGGTGATGTCGGCGAGCAAGGTCGACCCTAAAATCAGAATGGCGCATGCCCGCGCGGTGATCGCTTCCGGCGATTATGATTCGGCGATCGCAGAACTGAGGCAACTTGTTGCCCAAAGTCCTGCGAACGCGTCCATGTCGCTCGAGTTAATCTCCGCCTTGCAACGCTCGGGAGATAACGCAGGTGCGCTTGCGGCAGCGCGAACAGCTTCGCAAACGTTTCCTAGAAATCCTGAAGTTTTGACCCGATGCGCTGATCTGATTCTGGCAAGCGGCGGCAACAAGGGAGAGGCAAAGAGTCTGCTTGAAGTTGCCCTCCGGGAACAACCGGACCACTCTGCTGGCGCAAAGCTGGCTTGCCTCATCCTGGAAACAGGCGGCGACCGGACAGAAGCGCTCAGTCTTGCTCAACGGTTCAGTCGCCTGAACTCAGATGATCCGGGCGTGGTCTCGTGCATCGCGCGCGTGTTCAGCGCAAACGGCCTCAGTGTGCAGGCACTGCGTATGCTTGAGGGTTCGGTACTGAAGCAACCGACAAGCGCCGGTCTGCGACTAGAACTCGCTCAGGCGTACCTGACCGCAGGCGACAAACTGAAAGGTAGGACTGAACTAGAGGCGGCAATGCGTCTGAGCCCAACACCGGATCAGGCAGCGCGACTCCGTGCGGTGCTCGAGGGACTCGGGGTGACGCCAGCGGGCCCCGCACCTCACTGACTCCCGCCCGCCGGATAATGCTGGACAATCGGGGCAATCAGCGTGCAACGGGTCCCAGCAACGCCTCAGCGCTGTCCGGACCGCCTCGACCAAGGTAACTTGTGAAAGGTTGTGAGAAATGCCCAGGGCGCATGCATCGCGCCCCAAGTCTCCGCCGCCACGACAGAGAAGTTCCGGCCAGGGCGCTGGCTGAACAGAGACCCGAGAAGCCAGCTACCGATCCAGTCCCTTAAGGCGAAATGAAAAACGTCAGATCGTGCCGCCGTGCGGCGGGCCGCTGCTTTCAACAAGTAACACCCAAACGAACGACCATTGTTGTAGATTTGCATGTGCAACCCCGGCATTGAACGCCGGTGTTGATGCCAGACGAGAGCCGAAGGCTCGTACCGTACGCTATGGCCCGCTGCAAGCAGGCGATGGAACATATCGAGATCACCTGCGCCGCCGGAGGGCGTTCCTACGTCGAGATCCGGGTCGAATCCGCCCATCTCCATAACAGCGTTTCGCAAGTAAGCCATATTCGCGCCAACGCCAACGTTGTGCGCCGCCAGGATCGCCGAGACGGGCAGTTTTGCAGGATCAGTCAATCTCGGCTGCATGCCTTTGCCCATCCCGCCATATTGTTCGAAGAGTAGCTGCGTTCGGGTTTCGAGTTCGAGCGGACAAATCAGGCCGGTCACACACACCGAGTCACCATACGCGAATCCCCGTGCTATGCCTTTGACCCACCCGGGATCAACACGCACATCATCATCGGTATAGGCAACGATCTCATAGGATGCGCTCGCCGCGCCGCAGTTCCTCGCGTTGTCGAGGCCAGGCTTCTCCTCCCGAACGCACCTGAACCCGGCCTCAAACGCGAGGTCGCGTGTGGACGTCTCCCTGGAAGCGTTGTCTACAACTATCACTTCATGTTTGGATTGTGGATAGTCGAGTAACTGAAGAGATTCCAAGCAGCGCCGGAGGGCAAGCGGTCGATCGCGCGTGCATACAACTACGCTGATGTGCGGCCACTGTGGTGGATCGTTCAGCGACGGCGCGTCCAGACACGCCAACTGAGACTTGGCGGCGGCGACCACAGCACGTTCGGCGAACGCATCGGCGCCACTGCTGTTTGGCAGCCACACCCAACCTATCGGAGAAGGGCCACGGCGGACAAGGACACGAGCACCAGCGTATGAATCGACGCCAAAGATAGGCTGTTGTCGATTCAGGTCGAAATCACCTACCCAGACCCGCATGTCAGGTAACTTTACGGAGCCAAAGGCTCGACCCTGGCTGTAGAGCATACGCGTACATGCTTTTTTTCAGCAGATGTCGATGAAACGCCGCGAGATAAGAGTTGAAAAAACAAATGCGAAATGCGGGGTTGTATTGCAGAAAGGCACGAAGCATGTACGCTTCGTTCCAAGCGCGGCCCTGGCGTACCCACTCCTTCGGGTATTCGAATGGATAGTAGATGTCATGGAAGTGAACGCAGACACCCGCAGCAAGATACGGCAGCACGTGGAAGAAGATTGTGTTCACGTCACTGCCCGTTTTCGCAACGTGTGTGGAATCAATGAACAGCAGATCGTTCGGTTCTAGCTTCGCAAAGACATCCAGCGGAACATCCTGCAACTCCTGCTCCAGAATCTGAACCCGGCGCACGTCGTCGGACCGAAGAAGTTTGCGCAACAGATCGGGATATGGCTCGATTGCGAGGCATTCAGTCGTCTGCATGTCAGACCGATCCAACGTATCCAGCAGGACCAGTGTCGAATAACCCGAGCCGATCTCGATGACTCGCCGTGGCCGCCAATAACGGAGCAGACCATAGTAGACGCATGCTTCACCGGCGGAAAAGTTGTCATTCGGCGATTGAAACCTCGTTGGGGACTGCCCTTCGGCCATGAATGGCTGACCTGCGCAGAGATCACTGAGCGCGCTCAGAATTTCGATCTGGTAGTCAACATTGAGGTCGACGCCCGGGACCTCCGGAGTCATGTCGAAGATCTTCGCTTCGCGTTTGAACACAGAGCTGAGCGAGGGTATCGGCGAGTAGAAGTGACCGGGTGGGAAACCCTCGGGAGCGTCGTTCTGAGTCATTATGAGTCTTCCCTACCGCTGCCCGTGGGCTGCTTCCCGGCGTCGAGCAACCACTCGTGTCCGGTGGTAAACTCCCTGCCAATTCCCGGGGTATGATATCGGCTCAATGGATTAGCCCGCACAACCAGCGGATAGCTCCGCGCGTGATAGTCATACGCGTAAGTCCAGTTCTTGTCATAGACACCAACCTCGACGAAATAGACGCCGGGCTCCAGGTGTACGTCGTGCCAGCGCACGGTAATGCACCCTGAGTTTGCATCGCGAGATACTTTCGAAACGGGCTGCTCTGTCTTGGTTGCGAAACACACTCTGCCGTCATCGTGGATCACTGTCACCGAGAACAAAGCCACAGAAATGTTTCTGTTAACCACATACTCAAGAGCGACTGTCATTGCGTCGCCAGGCGCAAGTTTCAGGCCCGATGTATCTGAAGAGGTGCAGATCCTGACGTCCGAGATTTCGATATCCAGACCGCCGAAGCGGTTCTTACCGGCATGCAACACGACCCCCTGCGTTGTAACGGACGCGCTCTCGCCGGACCTTGAAGCTGGGCGGGCGTTGACGGCGGCTGTATATTTCTGAATGACGTTTGGCGCCGGGCCCACCTCGACAACTTCACCTTTTGACAGCCAAAGCGCACTGTCACACATGTTCTCGACAAGAACGGGATCGTGTGAAACCAGGACGATGCTGCATCCGCCGCTTCTCAATTCGCGAATTCTGTCTAGGCACTTCCGCTGAAATGCGAGATCGCCCACCGCCAGTACTTCATCTACAAGCAGTACATCGGGGCGGGAATGAATGGCAACGGAGAAAGCAAGACGCATCTGCATGCCGCTGCTGTAAGTACGCAGCGGCCGGTCTATAGTGTCCTCGAGTTCGGCGAACGCGACAATCGAGTCAAGGTTCTGCCGCACGCTGCTGCGTGTCAAACCGCGCAGGACGCCCCCGATCATGGCGTTCTCACGACCCGTCAGGTCAGGGTGGAAACCGGCCGTGAGTTCCAATAGGCCGCCTAGCCGCCCGCGAACGTTGACAGTTCCTTCGTCCGGGATCAGCACCTTGCTGAGCAGGCGCAGTAAAGTAGACTTGCCCGCGCCATTCCGTCCAACAACACCCAGGGCGTGACCCTCTTCAATTTCAAAACTCACCCTTCGCAAGCCCCACGTTCGTTCCACAATGCGGTGGCGGAGGAAACCCATCGTGAGGAATTCATGAAGAGTCCACGGGCGTTCAGAGTCATATCGCCGATACTGCTTGCCGAGGTTCACGGCTTCGACAGCGATCATGCTCCAATTTCCTCAACGAACCACCGGCTTGCTTTCAGGAACGAACGGTGCGTGATGGCAAGAGCCACGCAGGATCCAACACCGACAAGCAGCAATGGCGCAAGACTCGGCATCTGGCCCGCCCCCACCATACCGTGATAACTCTCGAGTAGGGGAACCAGTGGGTTGATGTCATAAAGCCAGCGGAATCGCGCGGGCACGTCGTTTGCCGCATACAGAACGGGAGAAAGATAGAAGCCAAGCAGCAGGAAGATGGACAGCAAATACTGGACGTCCCGAAAGGATACATGGAGTGCGGCGACTGCGTATACGATGCTCAGCGTGAGGAGGAACTGGACGAGTACAACAATCGGGAGACCCAATATCAGCGCGGCAGACAACTTGCCGGCGACTGCTGTTGCGGCAAACACAATCGGTAGGGCAATCAGGAAATGAAGCAGACTCGAGAGCACAGTCGCGAGTGGCAGCGTGGCCGGCGCGAATCCTGGCTGACGTACCAATGATGCGTGATCAACGATTGCGGAACATCCGATCTGCAGTGAAGTCTGAAACCAACCCCAGGCAAGCAGTCCGATAAAGAGGAATAATCCGTAGTTTTCACGCCCCACGGGCAAAATGAAGCGAAATACCAAATAAAACACCGCGAATTGCAGCAACGGATTCAACATGGACCAGGCAAGACCGAGCGCTGAACGTTTGTAGCGAAGCTTCATGTCACGCTGAACGAGAATGGCAACTACGTCCCAGAGTTGCCCAAGGCGGCGAAGGGTATCCGGTTTGGCGGCGCTATTCATCGGCCTGTAACGTCGATTCCGGCTGGAGTCCACTGTCTGGCGCAGCACTGTTCACCATGCTCGCTGTTATCGCTTGCTGACGCGTAAGCGCGCTGAGCAACACACCTTTAAATCGTTGAACCAGCAGGTTACGCACGTGTTCCGCGGTTAGTGGCTCAGCGCCGGCCCAAGGTGGTATTCGTCCCACTGGTTCGCCATCGTACCAAAGCCGCACCGAGTCGACGCGACTCTTTCCGATCAGTTCGTCGACCCGCGGCAGATCCCGAAGAATGTCAAAGTCGACTTCCCGAGCGCTCGGCGGCTCGAGGGGGGCATCCTGCGCCAGCCTTTCCCAAGCGGCCAGGGTTCTAAGCGCAGCCCGGACGCCGCGCCAATAATAATAGCCTCGCAGAGGCCTGTGAAGGCGCCACATGACTGAGTGAAGTCCGGTACCGGCCAACAGCCTGACCACACCAAGAAGCAGTCCGCCCGGCAGGATCAGTAAGGCAGGCCATCTCCAAATAGCACGCCACAGCGGCCGCAGGAAAAGAGACTCTGCCAACCGGCTCAAGATTGAAACGTTGAAGCTCCAGAACAACTCAGGGTGGCGGCGGACGATAAGTGCCTGCCCGTATCCCTCCTGTTGTGCGCGCCGCAGATTCACTTCAAGCGGCTGACGGGTGTGATGAACGCTCGCAGCCCGCGGCACATATCGAAAGCGGACGCCATGCTGAATCAGCCGATAGCCAAGCTCATAATCTTCACCCGCGCCTCGTCCTATCTGCTCGTCAAATTCGCCCAACCGAAGAAACAACACTCGCGAAAGGGATACGTTGCCGGTGCACAGATCTTTGAACGTGTATCGATAACCTCGGTGACTTCGGTTTGCGAACTCGTCTGCCCACCAGATTCGCGCTGCTTTCGTGAAAATATCGTCATCACGGGAAGGAGGTTGCATTGGAAAGTACCCCAAAACAACACATCCAGGCTGTTGTCGTTGTGATCGCAAATGCTCGGATAGAAGCTGCGGACTGGCTTCCATGTCATCGTCAAGAAAAAGGAGCAGGTCTGCCAGAGGCCCGCGTCGGCGCCAACGTTGCGTGCAGCTGCGGCGCCTCGCCCGGATGTCTGTTCTACGGCACGTGAGTGCAAACGGCGCTTTCCAACTTTGCAGAAGATGCATCGTGCCGTCTGTACAACCGTCAGCAACAACAATGACCTCATAGTCGCTGGTTGATAGGTCCTGACGAGCCAGAGACTCCAGCGTACGAGGCAGAAGCGCGGCTCGGTTGTGCGTCGGAATGATGACAGAAATAGCGATCATTCGATTTCTGCAGATTCGTCCGGTAGCGGGCCGAGTTGACGCTCTCTGCGTCGGCATCTCCAGTACGCTAGAGGCGCATCGAAGACCCCGCGTATCTCCGTCAGGATAAGACTGAGAGGTCGGCAGCCGGGAAGGCGCCGCAACGAGCGCCAGAGCTCTCGTAAATGATAGTTGCGGAACCAGGAGAAGCCGACCAGCATCGCTTCCGGATCTCTCTCGCGAAACAGTGCACTAAACAGCACACAGTAACCACCGACGCTGTAGCCATAGAGCATACGTTCGAGGTCAGACATGTGTCTTGCGATGCCGGTGCCACGCTATTGCGCGGGGAGCGAAGTTGATCGAGTAGCCGGCCTGAAGAACGCGGTATAGCGCGTAGACGTCTCCGCCGGACTTGGCCGCCGTTCCTCCGTCCAACTCAGTATCAAAAATTTTCCAGTTAAGAGCAACACTTTTACGCACGGCCATACTCGCGCCGGCGCCGGTCTGGCCCGCAGATGCCGGAATTGATGTGACCAGATTGTACGTTTTTGGATCGAACCCGCGATAAAAGCTGCTGAACTGCTCATGCTCATACTGGCCGGTGGTTTCAAGCTCCAGAGGCTCAACTGCTCCTGTTACGGCGCCAACGTTCTCATTCAGGAATGGACGACGCATCTCATCGACCCAGTTAGAACTAACGACCACATCGTCATCGACGTATAGGAGCAGTTCGTGCTTGGCAAGCCGGGCTCCACGGGCACGGGCCCAGTTCACGCCTCTCCGCGACTGTCGGTAGTATCGAATCGGATACTGCGACGCGATCTGCCTCGTCCGGTCGTCGGATGGATCATTATCGACGACGATTGCCTCGACAGTTTCGCTGATTGAGGGCGCGAGGCCATGTAGGCACCGCTGGAGGTCCGCAGGACGGTCTCGCGTACAAATCAGAACGGTACAAGGCGGAAGCCTTGTCGAGCTAGCTTTCGCGGGTTCACTAATGTGCTCATGTAAGAGAGCTTCCGCCCATTTATCCCACGCCGACTGTTCGGTCACCGAGGCTATGCCTTGGTTCTTTAGTGCCAATGCTAATTCGAGACCGGTTATTTCGCCCTGGATTACATCTACTTCACGCCGGCAGAGAGGCTGATCGCCGTACATGAATAAGACGTGTGCCTTCCGGCAAGAGCCGAGGCCGGAGATCTCGGATGGCCCTGATGCCAAATCGACCGTCAGCACCGCGACAGATACTTCCATGTCTCAACCAGGTGGGTGTGCGCACCGGCGTTGCGTTCATACTGGATGCCCACGCACATGAGTTCAGCGTCCCGGCGCATCAAACGCTAAGGCTAGCACACCGGCCAACTACGCTCCGCGATTTATAGTGGAGTATGTACGTAATGGCTCGCCATACGTAATGGCTCGCTAGATGACGCGTCGTCCATCGGTTTCCGTAATCATCGCCACGTACAACATGGCTCGTACGCTGGCAGAGAGTGTGGAGAGCGTTCGGGCCCAGTCGTTTGAGGACTGGGAGATTGTGTTAGTTGATGACGGCTCTACGGATAACACAGTTGAACTGGCTGAGCAATTTATTCGCCTTGAACCGCGGTGCCGGATTGTCACACAGGATCATGCCGGAGTTGAAGCAGCCCGGAACACCGGAATTGGCGTGGCCAGGGGCGAATGGCTCCTGTTCCTAGATGGCGACGACACTATCGCCTCGACCCATCTCGCTCTATTGCTTAGTGTGGCGATTTCCCGCCCCCATGTTGGGGCTGTTCACAGCGGCTGGGTTCGCGTCAGGGGAGGTCGAAAACTCTTCGGCGAAGAGTTCGGTCCATCGGTCGGTGATCTTTTCGACGTTCTGGCAGTCCGACCAGCATTCGTGTTGCACAGTTGCCTGGTCCGGCGATCGGTCGTGGTGGATGCCGGATGTTTCGACATTGCTCTCGCAGGTAACGCGGAAGACTGGGACCTGTGGCAGCGCATCGCACGGGCGGGCACGCAGTTCGGAAACGTTCGAGAAGCGACAGCGATCTACCGAATCAATGCGAATTCGAACTCGTCCAATGTGACAGGCCTTCTCAGATCCGGGTTGAAGACGATTCGGCGAGGTCACGACGCTGATCCGCGCGTTCAGCATCCCCACCCTAAGCACGCAACTGGTCGCGACCCGAAGTCCTTGTTTGCGGCCGAAGTGCATTTCGTCTGCTGGTGTGCTGCGTGTTTGCTTGCCCAGCACAAGGACGCGCAATGGGTTCTCGAAGCCGTTCCGTCCGGCAGGCAGTTTTCGCCTGCGGCAGATTCAATCGCTGGCGCCATGTTGGACGGGCTGGTGCTCAGAAGCGGAACTGACGACGAAGAGATGCTGCGTTCATGGCCGGAAGTTCGACCGTCAGTGGTATCTTTTCTCAGCGCAGCGGCGGAACGGTTCTGTTCCAAGGGATTGGCGCAGTCGGTCGCACGGGCGCTCGATGAACGTATTCTTCGGCGCGGGAGGCCGCGGGCGTCGCTGCACGTCGGGAGCATCCTTGCACTTCCTATTGATGTAACAAAGCCCTTAGCCGATGTGCTGGTCCCGCCAGGAGTCGATCGCATAAATTGCTTCGTCTCATGGCGTACACAATTCATCGGGACTGTCACTCTACCGGTGATTGGCGCACGGCGTCTCCAGTGCCGTTCTAACGGACGCAATCGCAAATCTGTACTGCTGGCAACTCATGGGAGCGTACTTCAATGAGACGGTCTATTCGGGACTGCACTTCGAAGTTTTGGATGGCCGAGCGTCCGTGCACAGAGATCGACTACACCTCGGCACATGGCATTCCACCGCGGCAGATGCGCGTGCTGAGCTTCACGATCGCGTAGGCTGGACCGTCTTCCTGCAGGAGTTGTGGGGCTGCTACGACTGGGATGGTTCTCAGTTTTACAAAGAACAATCGTCACACTTGACGAAGAAGCCTACAAGCTGGTTGCAGCGCTTTACGGGACGCGTCGGGCAACATCGGAGCAAATGTGAGATAGGCGGACCCCTGCCGCCTGTCGGAACTTCGGCCGACGGTTTGAGCGAGGTTACGCTCGGCGGCAGTTTGCTTGGTTTCATGCCGATCGGTAGCGAGGCACTGCACTTGGCAGGTGACTGGATTTCTGCTGTAACGCGCTGGGCAGGACTGGAACTCTGTCGCGTTGCCGTCAGGGAACTGCTCATCGGATGGGAGGGTCCACCGGGCAGCCTGCGGGACCGGTTGATCGCGCGTGTGCAAGCTTCTGAACGGAGTGGTGTCCGCGATCACTTCGGAGATCGCAGAATTTTGATCGGCCGCCGATCGCCAACTTCAACGGGGTTGAGTTCTTCACGCCGTGCGCTGCTGCCCGCCAGCGCCGCCCGGCCACTGCTCGAGTTGGCGCGGCGAAATGGAGAGAAGTGTCATGTCCCACGCAGTGATGGGAACGATCAAGTTCTCGAATACTCTCCGGAATTACCGCCGGCGCAAATCAACCCCCCGCACTACGACAGGTCGCAGCCGGCTCATAGAGTTCATCAGGAAGGCAGAACTCGTACTTCGCGCATTGACTTCGAGGCATTCTTCGCGCGTGCCGAGGATCCGTGGGGGTACACCAACGATTTTGAGCGGGTGAAGTATGAGCAGACGCTCTCCCTCCTGGACGGTCTGAACATCGGGCGCGCATTGGAGTTGGCGTGTGCTGAGGGCCACTTTTCGAAGATGCTCTCCGCGCGAGTCGCTGAGCTGTTGGCGACCGACATCTCCGAGATTGCGTTGCGCCGCGCCGCGAAATCGTGCGCTGGTTGTTGCAACGTCTCCTTTCGTAGGTTGAACTTGGTTGAGGATGCAATTCCCGGTTCATTCGACCTGATCGTTTGTAGCGAAGTTCTGTATTACCTCGAAGATGTCGCAATATTGCGCGAGGTCGCGAGGAAGATTGCCGACGCTTTATGCGATGACGGTTATTTCCTCACCGCGCACGCGAATCTCGTGGTGGATGAACCTGATCGTCCCGGCCGCGACTGGGGGCATGCCTTCGGCGCGAAGACGATTGAAGATGCCTTCCGTGCCACCGATGGACTGAGCTTGCGGAAGCAAGTTCTTACACCGCTGTATCGAGTGCAATTGTTCCAGCGTCGTGCGGCAGAGCCGGGCGAACAGCCATTGACGCAGTTCGCGGAAATGGGTGATTTACCGCCGAAGGTTACGGCGCGTGTTCTTTGGAATGGTGGCGCCGCTCTGAAAGATCGGTCCTCAGGCGATACAGAAAGACTGCCAATTCTGATGTACCACCGCATCGCGCCGTTGGCTGCTGGGGATCGGAATCGGTACACCGTCACGCCCGAAGCCTTCGATGACGCAGATGCGATTGCTAAGCGAAAGTGGCGCTTACACGGTACGCGTAGAAGATTGGCGTTATGCAATGGACACCAGACGTCCATTGCCCGGCAAAGCTGTACTTCTGACGTTTGACGACGGGTATAGCGATTTCTTTGAGTTCGCATGGCCCATCCTTCGCAAGTACAGGTTTTCCGCTACGGTTTTTGTCGTAACCGGCCGCATTGGTCAAACATCTGACTGGACCGATGCGCCTGCACGCCTGTTGAGTTCCCGCCAGATTCAAGAACTCAACGCAGACGGCATTGAATTCGGTAGCCATACACATACTCATACTTCCCTGCTTACGGTCAGCTGGGAGCAGGTCGTGCAGCGAGTGCGCGGAATCCAGACTGGCGCTCGAAAAGATCCTCGGAACAGCCGTTAAATCTCTCGCCTATCCGTATGGCGAAGTAGACGAAGCGGTAGGGCATCTCGCGGGCGCCTGCGGATATGAGTTTGGATTCACAGTCAGCCACAGATTGAGCACGTTCACAGATCGCTTGCTGCTGCTTCCGAGACTCGAGATATCCGGGTGGGACGATTTCGAAGATTTCTCAGCAAAGCTCGCCGCCGGATCAGTCTGAGGTCACCGCACCCCCGCCTTGCACGCCCAATCACCTCAGCTGAGAAATAGAATTAGGTACTTTATCGAAGCATTTAAGCGCTTTGCGAATTAATTGGGTGCTTTTGACGCTGTACTAAGTGGGGTTTGACCAGGTACTAGGTTTTGATCATGCGAATGTTACTCCATGGCGGCTATTTTGTCGATTCATGTGTCGCATCTTCCCTTTTCCTACCTGATACGAGTTCGATAGCAGCATCTTCAATCTTAGTGACTCCTTAGCGCATTTCCATCTAAATCTAAGTTCTTCGGCGGAGACGACTCGAAACTGCGACTGACGATCGGCAGTGTATGCCGAAGAACTATTTTTTGAGTAACCATCTGCCCGTGCGGTCTCCAGTTTTGGAAAGTGACCAAGTATCCCGAAACGCTGCATTCCCAGGCACTGAACCGAACAGAGTACGACACGCAGATAAAACATCACCGGCATCTTTTGGGTTTTGGTCGTTCTTCGGAACACATCGGATCATAGCCGGTGGCTTTGTCCGAATCATGTCGTTGTGCCTTCTTGCTACTGTGTGCAGCGGGGCCGATTATTATTTCAACAGCAAGACGGGCAATGACACTAGTGGTTCTGGCGCTATTGCAGCACCCTGGCGAACGATCTCGAAGATGAATAGCCGGAAGTACCTTGCAGGTGACAGAATCTTCCTGTCTGGAGACGCTTTTGGCGGTCCGATCAATGTGCCGACGCATCAGTGGGGTGGCACCGCAAGCAAACCAATCACAATTACGTCATACGGCGGCGCATCTGCGACCATCACCACGAGCATAACTAATGGTGTTTGCATTAACCTCGAGAACCTCAATGGCGTTGTGATCGCCAATCTCAAGTGCGTCGGTCCCGGCAGCACATGGTCGACAGGCAGTGGAGTAGCTTTCCTGGCCAACACAACCCGTAATCACAATCTCATCATTAAGGACATGGAAATCACTGGATTCAAGATCCCGATAAACGTGATTTGTTGGCCATCAGGGACGGGACTTACCGGGCTGACCGTTCAGGACAACAATCTGCACAGCAACGTGATGGGCATCATGATGTGGGGCGAAGACCTGGACGCGTTGCGCGAAGTGTCGATTGTCCGAAACTACGTTCACGACAACACGGGACGTGCAACGGGCGGAAGTGTAGATCCGGCAAGTCTGGGCACCGGCATCGTGGCGCAAAGCGTAATCGGGGCCAGAATAACCCATAACAAAGTCAAAAATAACGGCGCCTTGGCCGATCAATCTGCGGGCTCGGTCGGCATCATGCTCTACAATGGCTCGGATATTATCGCTGAATATAACGAAGTTTCCGGTCAGACGAACGCTTCCGGAAACGACGCTGACGGATTCAACCTTGCTGGAGGGTGCATCCGGTGCATAATCCAGTACAACTACAGCCATGACAACAAAGGCGCCGGCTATTTGATAGATGGGCAGGCAAACGGAACACGCGCAGCTCAGAACGCTATCGTCAGATTTAACATCAGCGAGAACGATGCTCGTGGCACAGCTACTCGCGCGGGCATTTACGTCTACAATAACGGCACGGTCGCGTCACAGCTGCAGGATTGGTATATCCACAACAATACCGTGTACATGTCCCCTGGATCTAATCGGTCAAACCCTGCGGCTTGCATTGTTGTCGGTGATTCCTTGCAACCGTCGGGCGGCCCGCTCTCTGGTGGCAAGATCTTTAATAACATCTGCTATGTGTCGTCTGGCGCGGTAGTGATGGTTGACTGTAAATCCAATGCCATCAACACCGTGTTCGCCAACAATCTGTTCTATTCAGCCTCCGGCACCGCGCCGGTCCTCTGGAATAAGTGCACGAACTCCGGAAACATTATTGGAAGCAATCCATTGTTGAGTGCGGCGGGTTCTATGGGTGAAGTGAGCAGTATCGCTCCATTGAGCGTGGCGACACGCGCCAATTACCAGATCTCAACCCCGAGCAGTCCTGCGTACAATGCCGGACGGGACCCGATGGCTATTTATGATTTGCCGTGGCCGGCGCACGATTTTTACGGAAATCCTGTCCCAAAGTCAGGAACGGCAATTGACATCGGAGCACACGAATTTCAGCAGTGACATTCGCGTAAAGAATCTCGCGTCGTCGGCTTTGCGAAGTTGCACTCTAAGCATCACATGGTCGGAGAATCGATCGGAGGTGTCAGGACGGCGGAATTGATCGCCAGAATCAAGGAATCGTCTACAAGACGACAAACGTGCGTTCACACCGTATTGGTGAACTACGTAAGAAGCCTGACTCAGCAATCTACCAGCCCGCTAGGGGTAGGTTTCGTGCCAAACAGTTTCAAGGAAGCGAATAACCCGTAGTGTCCAAATACTCGATCTGATTGAAACGACAGTCTACCGCATTGATGACCTGACCGACGGTGAGGAGATAATGAGCTGCGGAGATGCCAAACATCTTAGATCCATTTCGGTTCGTAGTCATCGCGGTCGCCGGGTGGATGAATCAGAAGCAACAGCATGCCATCGAGTACCTGCGCGAAGAGAATCGAGTCTTGCGAGAGCAGCTGGGCACGCGGCGACTGCGGTTTACAGATGATCAACGTCGCCGCCTGGCGGCGAAAGCCAAACTTGTGGGCCGTCGAGTACTGGACGAAATTACCGACCTCGTTACGCCGGACACATTGCTGGCCTGGCACCGGAAGCTGATTGCCGAAGAAGTATGATGGCACTGCCAAGCGAGGACCTGGACGGCCACGCACCGCCAGCGAACTTGAGGATCTGGTGGTCCGCATGGCTCAGGAGAATCGGGATTGGGGATATCGCAGAATTCTCGGTGCCATGTCCAACCTCGGCCACAGTCTTAGCCCGCGGCACAATCGCCAACATATTAAAGAAGCACGGCATCGAACCGGCGCCTGACCGAATCCGGAAAACCACCTGGAAAGAATTCCTGAGCCAGCACTGGGAACTGATCGTGGCTGCGGATTTCTTCACGGTCGAGGTGTGGACGCGGCGTGGATTGCAGCGCTACATCGTGCTGTTCTTTATCGAACTGTCAACGCGCCGGGTCGAGGTCGCCGGGATTGCAAGTGTGGCGAATGGTCTCTGGATGAGCCAAATCGCACGCAACATCAGCGATAGCGTCGACGGGCTCCTCACCGGGAAACGCTACCTCATCCATGATCGGGACCCGTTGTTTACCGCGGAGTTTCTGGGGATCCTTGCAGATTCGGGCGTGAAATCGGTGAAATTACCGCCGCGATCTCCCAATCTGAACGCGTACGCGGAGCGATTTGTTCGGACCATAAAGGAATCGTGTCTGGACAGAATGATCCTGTTCGGTGAAGATGCATTGCGAAAATCCATTCAAGAATTTACGGCGCATTATCATTTTGAACGCAATCACCAAGGACTCGGCAACCGCCTGATCCTGCGCGATTCGGCGCATGTGGAAAGCAACGGCGAGATCCGGCGACGCGAGCGGCTCGGTAGGATGCTCAACTACTACTATCGTGACGCCGCGTAGAGTTCAGTGGCTCCCCTTTGCTCTGCACGAATGTGTTGAGTGCGCTCTGAATCCCGTACGCGTGAGAGTGGGTTGTATCCGCGGAAGCGATCACCGTGGATATGAGATGTCGTTTGTCTTGCCAGCAGAACGTGCCCTTGTGCATGCAAGTCCGTCGTTTTGGAGTGTTAATTAACGCCCCTCACGCGGTTGGATCGGATATTTGGACGGTACGGGGGTAGAAAATCGGTCCTGGGCGTTTCTCTCTCGCTTCGAACTCCTTCCCTTGTTGATGCGGGGAGTGTGAACGCACTGCTTTACTGTGCCTGGGCTACGTGTTCGTACGCCAGCGGATAGCGCAAATACCAACGCACCGCCAACAGGATCACCTCACCCGAATACTGACGTCCTTTAAATGGATTGGACGACGTGATTGGCATCGCACTATCGTATCAGCTCTCGTTCACCAAACTTCGCAACGGAACCCAGTGACACTACCGGCCTCACAGCCCGAATCGTGTTGGTGCGCTCCCCTCTTTGATTTGCAGAATCCGATCTGCCGCCACATCTTTGAAAGTATCCACGCGACCTGAGGGCCAGCGAATCTCCAATAGATCGACCTTGTTCGTCTTACCCAACCCGAAATGTAAGCGAAGATCGTTTTGCGAGTAAAAGCTTCCGCCGCTCCGGACCTCGTCAATCTGTTGTCGCGAACCGCTGACGCAACGCGCGCGAGCGCCAATCGCGCTCCGGTTTGATTTGGTCCCGACCAGTTTGATCTTGATCCAATGGTTGTCCCTCGGCGCGTCGCATCGCAATAGCTGCGGAGCTTCATTAATGGGGTTGATCAGCACATCGACATCACCGTCGTTGTCGTAGTCTCCAAACGCGCATCCGCGAGCGGAAGATAGCGAAGTGATACCGGAGCCCGATGTCTTCGACACGTCCACGAACTTTCCTCCACCCGCATTGCGATAAAGAACCTTTGGTTGTCGATAGCCGACTGGCAGTCCGAGTTGGTCGATCTCTGGATAGACGTGCCCGTTGACATAGAGGAGATCCGGCCAACTGTCGTTATCGATATCGAGAAAACCGCATCCCCAGCCGAGATAGAGCGAATTCAACCCGAGCCCAGCAGCCTTCGTGGCCTCTTCGAAGTAGCGCTCACCGTGATTGCGATACAAGTTCGGCAGGTCGTCGGAGAAGTTCGTCTTAAAGATGTCCAGCAAACCGTCTCCATCGAAGTCTCCGGCGCTCACCCCCATTCCGGACTGCATCCGGCCGTCGACGTTCGTCGCCACACCGGCTTCCATACCCGCTTCGGTGAACGTTCCGTCACCGTTATTCCAGAACAGATAGCTGGCGTCACTGTCGTTCGCGACGTAGATATCCGGCCGCCCGTCATTGTCGAAGTCACCGGTCAGCACTCCAAGCCCATAGCTGGGAGCCGCCTTCGCAATACCGCTTCGTTCGGTGACATCAGTGAAGGTGCCATCGCCGTTATTTCGAAAGAGATAATTCCTCGCCTTTGGAAGACCTCGCGGCCCGCAATTTACAGGTAAGCCCTGGAACACGCACGATCCGCTTCCCGGTAGAGGAGCTGTTTTGAACTCAAACTCTATGTAGTTGGAGACAAAAAGGTCCAGCCATCCGTCACTATCGTAGTCAAGAAAGGCGCACCCCGCGCCCCAGTGAACACCCGGCGTTGCCAGGCCCGCAGCACTCGTTACATCGGTAAACGTACCGTCACCGTTGTTGCGGTAAAGCACGTTCTGCCCGTAGTAGCAGAGGAATACATCATCGAAACCGTCATTATTGAAGTCGCCGATACAAACGCCCTGCCCCCAACCTCTGCGCAAGAGCCCGGAACCGGCGCTGACATCTCGAAACGTGCCGTCGCGGTTGTTGTGCAGCAGTCGGGTCATGGGCGGAGCCGACTGCTCCTCAAGAGTCCGCCCGTTCACTAGGAGGATATCGAGCCAACCGTCATTGTCGTAGTCGAAGAATGCGGCGCCGCAACCTGTGGTCTCGAGGATGTACTTGTTCTGCTTTCGACCGCCGTAAATCGTTGGCGAGTTCAGCCCGGCGGACTTAGCCACGTCTTCGAAAGTCGTCGCGCCTAAGAGGCTATTCGCGAACGCGGAACCGAACATCGCGGCGATGGCTCGCCTGCGGCTGACTAGCGAAGATCCAACTGGCAGGGGCCCACCTCTCTCGCGCTGGCCAACTCCTCCCGAGCTTCCTCCACCCTGCCAAGTTGCTTCAGCGCGATTGCCAGTTCACATCTGGCTTGGGGATGAAAAGGTCGCAGGCGAGCGGACTCGGCGAACTCGGATGCGGCGCTTTGCCACTGCAACTGCTTCCGTAGAGCGACTCCATAGTTAAAGCGGATCTCCGAGTCACGAGGATCTGCCTCGATGGCAGATCTGAAAGCTCGATCGGCATCCGTCCACTTCCCCAGAGCGCTAAGGGCAATCGCCAGGTAATGATTCGCCGCACCGAACGTTGACTCAAGCGACAACGCCTGTCGAAGCGCTTCAATTGCCGGATCGACTCTGCCTTGCTTCAGCAGCTCAATTCCCTTGTTTGTGTGGAGAACAGCTTGGGAGTGGGCATCGGCAGCGGTCGCTAGTCGGCGAGATTCCTCAAACGCTGAAGTCGCAGCCGTCCGATTGCCCGTACGCTGCAGGGCTCGGCCAAGCGATTGGTATGCGGCGGAGTTGCTCGGATCCAACTGAACTGCACGCTGCAACTCTTCCACGGCCGCGTCTGGTTTGGTCGCCATTAAGGCCACACCGTATTTTACGGCGTATTCGATATCGTTAGGCCGGAGTCGTCGAGCCGCCTCGTACTCCACCAGCGCCACGTTGACGTCCCCCTTCTGACTGAGAGCCTCCGCCAGATGAAAATGACTGCGCGGGAACTCGGGTGCTAACTCGACAGCCTTCGTCAGTTCGGTGAGGGCTTCCTCTAGTCTGTCCGCGCGCTTCAGCGCAAAACCCAGATCGGTCCTCGCCTCAGCTGAATTAGGCCGAAGAGCAACCGCGCGCTTGTAATAGCGCACGGCTTCGTTCAAGTCGCCCTTGTCCCGCATCGCCTGGCCCATGTTTTTCAAGGCTTCTAGCGACTCGGGAGCCAATTCGAGCGCGCGTGTAAATTCTCGAATCGCGCCGGCCAAGTCACCTGACTTGTGAAGCGCCACCCCAAGATTACTGTGCGACTCCGCCGCAGATGGATCGGCGTTAACAGCGCGGCGAAACTCCGCGAGAGCCCGCTCTTGATCTCCCGTTTGCGAAAACAAGAACCCGAGTTGATTATGCGCCGAAGCCATTTCCGGCCGCTGGCGCAAAGCGGTTTGTAGTTCGCGGATCGCCTCGAACGGTTCGCCGGTCGAGGAGAGCGCCATCGCAAGCGCCGCATGCGCTTCCGGAAACTCCGGACGCGCCGCAACAGCGGCACGCAGACGACCGATAGCAGATTCAGGTTGAGACTGGGCGAGAAAAGCGCAGCCGAGATTATAAAGCGCCTCGGCATGATCGGGCTTCAACTTCAGCGCGACTTCGAACTGCGCAACGGACTCGGTCAAGTTGCCGGATCGCGCCAGCGCAAATCCGTAATAGTTGTGCGCGTCAGGAGAGTTCGGCGCGTCTCCAACAGCTCGCCGAAGGACGCGCACCGCTTCCTCATACTTATGCTTCTCGAGCAACGAAATGCCGGACTCGAGATCTCCGGCTCGTTCGAAGGCGACGCCGAGTCCAACGGTTGCAAACAGAGCAACCGATAAAACAAACCGCTTCACAGGTTCACCAGTATACGTGAGCTCCAAGTTGCTGGCGTCGCATGAAATGTGCCAAGCCAGTTATCCTGCCCGCGAGTGATGAATCGATCCCCGTAACTGGATTCGCCAAGATTCGTTCGATTGAAGGCGTTGAACACTTCCCAGCGCAAGCTGCAATCGGGCCCGCTCCGTAAATTGGAACGACTTAGCCAGCGACCAATCCGCCGCACCGAAGCTGGGGCCGCGCAGGATGTTACGTCCGGAGTTGCCGAACTGGTATTGGCCTGGAACCGCAAAAGCCTTTGAATCGAACCATTGATTTCGGTCCGGGTTGGCAATGCTTCCATTGGCCAGCCGGTTGGGTCGAAGCGTGCAGCAGTCCGAGTTCAGGGATGCCGTATTGTTCACCACGGGAGTAAAGGGCGTTCCTGACATCCAGCGGGTAATACCCGAGAATTGCCAGCCTCCGGTGATGAATCGAACTGGGCCTTTGCTCGACAGCAATGGTTTACCGGGACCGAACGGCAAATCCCATACGTGACCGATCGCGAGTACCAATGCACGGTCGCCATCCTGCAGCGCCCGGTCGGCATTGTGGTCAAACGGATTGAAGGAATTGTGCGAACCGAAATCGTAAGACTTGCCCCAGGTGAGTGCGGCGTTGATCAGTAAGCCTTGCGAGTAACGTTTTTCTCCTTGAAGCTGTAGACCGTGATATCCGCTACTGGATTGGTTGCTCTGGTTGTACGCATTTACCAGATACCCGAATGCACCGTATGGTTTGCGTGAGCTGAACGGGCCGGGCCCAGGGTACGCGGCGTTGTAGTCGCGCCGGTAGAACAAGTGCCGTCCCGCATTCCCCACATACGCGGCAGTGAAGCTGAAGTCACGACCGAACTGATGCTGTATGGCGAAGTTCCACTGATCAACGGAGTGCGTCGGATTTTGGCTATCCATGCCAAATCCAGTGGAATCGAGAGGCGTTGGATACTGGCCGGGATTGCCGGCCTGTGCAAGAATGTCAAATCCGGAGACAAAGGCTGGCGGACCTACTTCCAGTAACATTGCCGGCGCATACGGATCGTTTTGAACCAATTTCTGACGTGTTGCATTCGGCCAGTCGTTGGTAATTGCGCCGAAGTTCGCGCCAAAGAATCCGATTGAATAAGGTCCGGGCATACCCGGCCCGGATCACAGTGCTTTCACGAACTCTGTAAGCAATGCCGACGCGCGGTCCGAAGTCGGTGTAGTTGTTCTCGACATTGGCTGTTGACGTAGTGTCGCCGTAGTCGCTAATGATCGTGTAAGCGTTTTTGAAGTTGAAATTTGCGATGCCGCCCGGCTGCGGAGATGTGGGATATCCGATGAAGTCATAACGCAGTCCGAGATTTAAAGTCAGCTTGCGCGTCACACGCCACGTGTCCTGGAAATAGTAGGCTTGACGGTTCTGCTTCGCAAGCGGCAGGTTTCGGGCGTAAATCACACGGGAGAATGTGCTCGCGCGACCCAGTAGAAACGACGCCATGGACAATCCGGAACCAGCGACAGCCGGAGAACCCGTCAACGATTGCGGCGAAACCATTGCCGTCGCATAGGCCGCCGTTGAAGCAGCCGATGTTGCCCTGCGAGCTTGTGTCTCTGCGATCGCGCCAGGTGGAGTTAATGTCTGCGCCGAACTTTATGGAATGGCCGCCCTTCGTCCAAGTGACGATGCCCACGTAGTTGTAACCTCCATAGTTATCCACTTGATGAGCGTGATCGTTATTGCCGATATCAAATGCGCCTACCGGTCCGCCAATCCGGAATCCGGTCAAGCCGCCACACGACTCGCAGGCATCATTCACTCCCGGGACGCCGATCGAGGTTGTGGTGGCAGAGTCCTGATCGATAGCATCCTGCTTCCACTCTCGCTGCAACCAGCCGAAGCGGCCTTCGAATAACAGGTTGGGCCGGATCACGCGGTTGTAGTCAAAGGACAGACTATTATTCGTGCCGTGCGGCCACAAACCCGTTCGGCCAAACTGCGGCTCCATAAGCTGGAACAGAAGAAGTCTGGTCCTGACCAGATCGCGTGAAACGGACGAACAATCGGTTCGCATCGTTGATGACGTAGTCTGCCCGAATCGTTCCAAGGTCTTGGTTAATCGGCTGCGTATTCGGGGCGAGGAAGTTAAGATCAGGGCCCGTTCCGTTGTTTGGCAGCGGAACCATTGCCAGCAGTTTACTGGCAACCGGGCTGATGCGACCGGCAGGAATCATATTGTTTGCAAACTGTGTCCGTCCTACGCCACCCGCTCCGCCTGTCAATGGATCGAATACCGGATTTTGCGGACGCGAGCTGAAATCACCCCGCCGGAACGGCTCGATTGGCACGGTAGCGAGAATATTGCCACCGGATCGCACCCGGACACCCTGATAGTGACCAAACAAGAAGAACTTGTTCTTGATGAGAGGCCCGCCCAGCGTTCCTCCATATTGGTTGAAAACAAAATGGCCAGGTCCGTTCGGCTCGGTGAACGAGTTGCGCGCAAACAATGAGTTAACCCGGTTATCCCAGTTGGCGCTGCCATGAATCTGGTTCGTTCCCGAGCGCGTGGTCATCAATCGCAACGGCTCCCGCGACTTGACCGAACTCGACATCGTAGTTGGTCGTACTGACAGTAAATTCCTGCATCGCTTCTACGCTCGGGACCAGCGAAGCGCCGCCGCCGACTCCCTCGGTATTGTCAACGCCGTCGAGGAAAAAATAATTCAGTTGAGCCCGCTGGCCGTTTGCAGAGAAGCTGAATTGGCCCGTGCCACCGGCACTGGGCAAGCCTTGTTGGTTCGGCCCTTCAATTACACCCGGCTGGAGCTTTGCCAAAGCGGTCGGGTTCCGGCCGAGCGTAGGCAACGATTCCATCGCCTGGGCGGTCACCGTACCACCAAGATTGACCTTATCGTCTCGAACTAGCGGCGCCACTGCGTCCACGGTCACAGCCTCTTGCACGCTGCCTAATTCGACCTGAATATCAAGCCGAACAACCGTTCCAACCCTAACTTCGACATTTGTCTGGCGGACAGAACGGAAGCCCTTCGCATTGACCTCCACCTCGTACGTACCGGCGATCAGGTTGCTCAATAAGTAATAGCCGGAATCGTTCGTCGTCGCGCTCAGCCGTACACCGGTCGCAGGGTTGATCACAGCGACTGCAGCTTTCGGAACTGCCGCTCCCGAAGGATCCAGCACAGCGCCAGTAATACTTCCCGATACTGCCTGACCGAACGCTTGAATGGAGAAGAGTATTGCAATTAGGGCTGCCCGGCCCCAGTGAGTTCGTCGCATGACCGTCACCTCATCGCGTTGGCGGATCTCAAAAGCCTCTGAATGTCAACAATGTTGCTGACAGATAGTCGGTTTATACTACTCCGGGCCTATAATGTCAACGAAAAAGTTGACGAATTAAGAAAGCAAATAATTGCGATCGGTTAGTTCCGTGACAAGTCTTACCGGGTCCCTCCGGAGATGCGCGCGTGTCCGCTTCCAAGACCAACCCGCAACCAAGCTTTGACACGTTTGGAGGGTATTGTCACATTAAGCTAACGGATGCAGAAGGGAAGCCAACAGAATTCACAGTCGTACTCGATAACAATAGCTTGCAATCGTCGTCCCTGTAGTCATTGATACTTGGTCAGTTACTTGAAACGGTGGCTGACCACCTTCCTCCATTCCACGGCGCAACAGCCGCCCAAAATCAGGTTATGCTTTTGCGATCCCGTATTGTCCACAAACTCGAATAGCTTCAGATTCCAACAAGATGCGAAAAAGCGAGCTCCGCTTGTAAGCTCGGAATAAATGAGAACGTTACAGAGGTTCGCGAACGGTTCGCACGTTCGCGATGAATATTTTGGCTAAAAAGGGGCAGAATCGATGGCTGCCATGAGGGGCCGGAGGAAGTCCGTGGATGGCGCGCTGAAGCGGCTGCCGAAGCGAGAAAGTCGCGCCTGTTCCTGCGCAGTGTATCGAAAGCGCTACGCGTTGCGGCCGAAACTCGGCACCTTCATGCGCTCGCCGTTCTTAAGAGCCGATTGATGCGCGACCAATCCCGGCGCCGTCATCGCCAGGGCTTCGTACACATTCACCGTTGGCTCGCGATTCTCGAGGATGGCGTTGATGAACTCGGCTGCGAGAAATGTGTGGCTGCCGCCGTGGCCGCTTTGGTGGCGCATCGCGGGTGGAAGCCGATCTGTCTTCCAGTAATCAGGGACGTTTGCGGGAACGGGCTTGCCGTGGCGGGGCTGCCAAGTGTCCACCATGACACCTGGGATCGCCATGTACAGTGCATTCACAACTGCCGCCACGCCTAAACAAGCTGCTGAATCGCCACGGTTTGGTAGCCGGTCGCCTTTCATCTTCGCCGTCAACTAGGCTTTGAGGCACTCGTTTCGAACTGCCAACAGTTGAGTAGGCTGGGAAGACCTTTTGCACCGAGTTTCGATAGTTTTGAGGACGGAGTTTAGCTGAAGTTCATCATGATCGACGCTCACAACGGATCATGAAATGGATCGTCAGTTTCCGATATGCGCCGACTGAGCCTTGTGGTGGTTACTGAGGTCGGTTCTAGATTGGCGCGGATAGAGCCCGCAGCTAAGTTTGACTGGGACGCCGATTGGAACAACGGATTGTTGCCTGTTTTCAGAGCACGCGAGGGAGACTCATTTAATTCAGGCGTCCACCGCAACAAGGCTCACAAAAGGAGCCTCAATGCGCATAGTTTACCAACGTTGTTGCGGGCTGGACGTGCATAAGGACAGTGTCACCGCCTGCCTTTTGTTGATTGACGATGACGGCGAATTCCAGGTAGAGAAGCGGCGATTTGGAACGATGACCTGTGATCTGCGTGAACTGGGTACGTGGCTGAAGGCGAAGGGGGTTGAACGGGTCGCCATGGAAGCCACAGGCGTTTACTGGAAACGGGTCTGGAATATTCTGGAGCCGCTCAACTTATTACTCGTGAACGCGCAGCACATTAAGAACGTGCCGGGACGGAAGACCGATCAGAAGGACAGTGAGTGGATTGCCGAACTGCTCCAGCATGGGCTGCTTCGCGGTAGTTTCGTGCCAACGGTTGAGATCCGGCAACTCCGCGATCTGACCCGGATGCGGGCGAGAATGCGGCAGGATCTGGCGACCTACGCCAATCGCATCCAGAAAGTCCTGGAGGACGCAAACATCAAATTAGGCTCTGTTGCAAGCGATGTGCTCGGCGTCTCCGGACGTCACATGCTGAAGGCGTTGATATCCGGTCAGCAAGACCCAAAACAGCTTGCCGCACTAGCGCGTGGAAGGCTACGCGAGAAGACCGAGTCCCTACAGCTCGCTTTGGAAGGCTACTTCACCGAGCATCACCGTTTTCAATTGATCCTGCTGTTCGATCTGCTGGAGCATGGCGAGACGCAAATGGCCAAGTTGGAATCAGAAATTCATCGGTTGCTGAAGCAAGCACAAGGCCGCCAGCCAGGAACGTCGTCCGGCGATGAGGCGGCCAACGCGGAGACGAACACTCTTCAGGCAGTTGTGGATCTATGGAAAACAATTCCGGGCATTGATGACCTTACGGCCTCTATGTTGGTTGCTGAAATTGGTCCGAAGATGGAGCAGTTCCCCAGCGCTCAGCATTTAGCGAGTTGGGCGGGGCTATGTCCAGGCAACAACGAGAGCGCCGGTAAGCGCCGTTCAGGAAAGATCCGGAAGGGCAGCGTGTGGCTGCGCCGCGGACTCTGTCAAGCTGCGTGGGCCGCCTCACGAACCAAAGACACGTACTTGGCTGCACTGTACCGCCGGATGATCGCACGACGAGGCAAGAAGAGAACCATTGTCGCGGTCGCACACACGATGCTTGTCATTGCTTATCATCTCCTCAAACGCCATTGCGTCTATCAAGATCTTGGCGCAGATTACTTCGACCAGCTGGACCGCCGGGGCCTGCAGCGGCGCCTCGTCAATAGATTGACTGGCCTCGGCTTCCAAGTAACCCTCACGCCCACTTCGCCTGATCCACTGCCGTCGTGAGTGAAACTATTTCGAGGGAGCTGGTTAACCAAAATAGCACGCGGTGGGTGAGACGGTGAGAACGTTTCTTGAAATGGTCTGGCAGGCACCCATTTAGGACGGCGAGGAGGCGGTTTTGGAATGCAGGAGAGAAACGCCTGCGCCAGTATTGGCCATTTCGCGAACATATTCGGGGTTTTCCAGTTAACCGCGCTGGCAGAGACGTTCGCAGTGAAAGAGTTTGGCTCCGCAGATGTGAGCGAGTTCGAACTTACTCTCCTGAGAGGCCGCTGCAGATGGTCTCAGATGGTAGCAGATGGTAGGCTCGGTCGTCGTGTGCGCTCCAAGATTCAAGCACAACCGGCATTCGCGGGTGCCGTCCGCATCTTCCTATCATGTATCACATTTTCATCTACTTACCGCTAAACTGTGCACTCAGGCTCGTCGCTGCTGCGCTGGGTTCCGCCACAGCCACTCATCAAGCTACGCGGATCGCTCACCACGATCGACTTCTAAGGTGAAAGCCTGAGTGGACTGCAAGAACAAGAGCTAACCACGCCCAACGGAGCAAGAACATGGTTGTCAGTCTGGCGGTCTCTGGACGAGGTCGTGGACGATTCCACAAATCGTCGATTGTACGCTTGCATAACGTCTCGGAAGTCTGCGGCATTTCTCATTCCTGATCTTGCCGACATGCCAAACCCAAGCGACACCAGCGGTTTGGGCTACGTCCCCATGTCATAGTGTTCTCAGAAGAGATCGCTAAACATGGCACGAAGTACTCGCTCAGGCGGATCCCTCGAAGCAGAGGCGAGATACGACTCTGATGCCGAGCACTCCGTTACCAAGGCATCCCACATACCACTTAATCCGCCCGAGACTCGGCGCGCGTACCGCCGATGGATACAATCTCAGGACGAAGTGCGTGAGACTGCCGCACGCAGACAATTCACTATCGGTGTATATTTGAGACTCCGCCGCTGGGGCCTCAGGCGATTCGAGCTGCCCGTTTTAGCCTACAGTGGTGAATGCGGCTGTATCGAATGCGCGTACAAGCGTCTCTATGTGCGGCGGCAGTAGCTTGGCGGCGTTGTCCTCCAGTTGGCGTCTGCTTCACCGCCGGACCCTTGTGACCCCGACCTGTCCCAGCCGCCTACCAATCCCTACGGATATCGAATCCGCGGAGATCGGTGCGAAGGAGTGTATGGCAGACAGTAGGCAACAGCGCGTTGTTGCTCGCCTCGTTCACTTCGTTCGTAGAGGACTACGACATCGAGTCCACCAAGCAACTGTTGGTTGAATGGAAGGCTCCTGCGAATACAGATGAAAAGGGCCGCAAGGGAATGCTGGTTCGTGATGGTGAGGCGCTCGGCTACGGCTACTATCCGGCAGATAAAAAGATCGATTTCTCAATCCCGAACCCTGATTCAACTGGCATTTACTACCTGGAGATCGGCACCACCGGAATGACCGGGGCTAACGAACGCCGACTGGAACGAGATTCTGGTTCGTCTACCTGCGTAACCTGTCCATGGCGAATTACCAATTGGGCTGAATTTGGTGGATTTAAGGTGCTGATACGATTGCCGGGATGCGCGACTTCCTCATCCTATTCGTTCATGTGATCGTCACCCTGGCCCGACTGGCAAGGCCGGGCGGACTCCGTTCCGTCGTCGCCGAATCCGTGCTGGTCCGGCATCAACTGCTGGTCCTCAATCGTGGTCGAAAGCGTGCGCCCAACCTGCGTGCCGCGGATCGTATCATCGCCGGCTTGTGCACTCTTTTCATGCGCCCGGCACGCGTTCTCCGTTCCGCCATCGTTCTGAAGCCTTCCACTCTGCTCCATCTCCACAGTGTGCTGAGGAAACGAAAGTACCGCTTGTTGTTTTCGCCCGAGCGCAGGCACCGGCCTGGTCCGAAGGGACCGAAGAAAGACCTCATTGACGCCGTTGTAGCAATGAAACGGCGCAATCCCCGCTGGGGCTGTCCCCGCATTGCTCAGCAGATCGCGTTGGCTTTCGGCGTCGAGATCGACAAGGATGTTGTTCGCCGCATCCTGAGCGTTCACTACCGACCGGAATCAGATTCAGGAGGTCCTTCCTGGCTTACGTTTCTTGGCCACACAAAGGACAGTTTATGGAGCTGCGATTTATTCCGCTGCGAATCGGCAACGCTGAGAACACATTGGGTTCTCGTGGTGATGGACCAATTTACACGTCGCATCATCGGGTTTGGCGTTCACGGCGGCATCGTTGATGGTGTGGCGCTGTGCCGCATGTTCCAGCGAGCGATTCGCGGGCACAGCCTGCCAAAATACCTCAGCTCGGATCATGATCCGCTCTATCGATTCCACCAATGGCAAGCGAATCTCCGGGTGCTCGAGGTGGCGGAGATCAAGACTGTTCCTTACGTGCCGCTTTCGCATCCGTTTGTAGAGCGACTGATTGGCACGGTTCGGCGCGAGTACCTCGACCGCACTTTATTCTGGACCACAGTCGATCTGGAGACGAAGCTACTCGATTTTCAACATTACTATAACGGCCATCGAACGCATGCCGGAGCTGGACGGACGCCTGCCAGAATCGGCTGTTGACGGACCCACATCACGATAGGTCTCGATTCGTACCGGTGGCGGAGGCACTGTCGAGGGTTGTACCAGACTCCAATGGCGGCATAATCTTATCAATTCGCCATCGACAGGTATGGAATATTCTTGAGCCAGCGTGCACAATATTGTTGGTCAACGCGCAACACGTGAAAGCTGTTCCCGGGCGAAAGACCGATGCCAAGGACTGTCAATGGATCGCAGACTTGTTACAGGACGGGTTATTGAGGGGGAGTTTCGTTCCACCCACTCCCGTTCGTGAGCTGCGGGACTTGACCCGTACACGGGCGAGTTTACGTCAGGATCACACAGCTGTGGCCAATCGTATGCAGAAGATTCTCGAAGATGCCAATGTCAGATCGCATCGGTGGCCACTGACTGGCTGGGAGTATCAGGGAGACTTATCCTGAATCGAATGATTGATGGCGAGCAGGACAGCGGAAAACTGGCCGACCTCTGCCGCGGCCGAGTCCGAGACAAGATCCCTCAGATGCAACTCGCCGTAGAGGGACGGATGACGGAACATCATCGCTGGATGCTGCGATTGCAACGCCAGCAGTTGGAATTTCTGGAGCACCAGATCACGCAATTAGATATCAGAATTCAGGAGCAGATAAACGACTATCAACGGGCCGTCGATCTGTGCACTACGATTCCCGGAATTGAAGTTGTTGCCGCGGGTAACCTGATCGCCGAGATCGGTGTAAACATGGACCAATTTCCTTCTGCGCAACATCTGGCTAGCTGGGCTGGCCTGTGTCCCGGAAACAATGAGAGTGCCGGAAAGCGCTTGAGTGGGAAAGCGAGGAATGGAAACGTTTGGCTTCGGCGCAATCTGTGCCAAGCCGCATGGGCCGCATCGCATACCAAGAATACCTACCTGTCCGCACAGTTCCGCCGATTAGCGTCACGCAAAGGCAAAAAGCGCGCCATCGTCGCGGTGGGCCACACCATCCTGGTAATCGTCTACCACATGCTCAAGAATCAACAACCGTATCGCGATCTCGGCTCAGATTACTTCGATCGCCGGAATTCCGAGCAACTCAAATGGTCGCTTATTCGCAGATTGGAGGGCCTTGGTCTCCAAGTGTCGGTTAAATCGCAGAATCAGCCAGAGGAGAGATGATTTTCGAGGGAGAACCCTATTGGTTACAATTCTGAGCCGCGCGCGTCAGCAAGCGGTTTCCGGAGCTTTCCGCTTACGAGGCTCCGCCTTGTGCAGCGACGACGCGGAGTTCCACAGCGGTCCGTTCATCGGAATAAAACTTCGCAAGCACAAGATGCTGGAGTATTGCTTCCCGAGCCCGCGCGGGATCACGCGCCTCAATTGCGGTAAAGATGGCCTCATGCTCGGCGAACGTCTGGTCTTGGCGGCCTTCTTTCGCTCGAGCCAGCCAGGCCTCTCCGAGTACTTTGCTGACCAGTTCGATGAACCAGACAAACACGTTATTGCCGGAAGCAACGGCGATAACCCGGTGAAATGCCACGTCATGTCGATAATAGAGAGTCGGGTTCAAAAGATGCTGGCGCATGTGTTCGAGCTCGCGCCGAAGCCGTTCGATGTCGGCTGAAGCGCCTCGCACGGCCGCGCAAGCCGCAGCTTCGCACTCTATAGCGCGGCGCGCCTCAAACAGCGCCCCAAAAGAAAGGCCTTTCAGCGGTATTAGCAGGTCGGTCGGCTGGTTCAGGATGCTCGCCGCATCCATCGTCAAATAGTTTCCGGAACCTTGCCGCAGGTCGAGAACACCCATCACTTGCAGGACCTTCAGCGCCTGTCGAAGCGATGCGCGCGAAACATTGAGCATCGCCGCCATTTCCCGTTCCGGCGGGAGTCGCTCTCCGGGCTTGATGAGTCCCCGAACTACCCACGTCTTCATCCGGCGCACGAGATGCTCGGTAAGGTTTTCGAACTCTATCGGTTCGAGCTCCGATGAGAGACGCTGCAGGACAGTCAGTTTGGAACGGGACATGCGATTTGGTCCATGTTCCAACCAATTTGTGTCACTGTCAAGACAAGACTAACAAAAAAACTATTTACGAAATTTGCTTGACATCGCTACTTTTGGCAAATAGAGTTCTAAATACGATTGGTGCATTGGTAAACCAATTGTCTTCAGGAGGTGAGCTGTGCTCCGTTGCACCCGACCCGGATTTCGCGTTCTGGCGTTCTGCTCAATTCTGTTGCTTCCGATCTGGCTCTTCGCCCAAGGCAGCGCAAGGGTCTCGGGCGCAGTAAACGACCCTTCCGGCGCAATCGTTTCCGGCGCGACTGTCACGCTCACACATGAAGCGACAGGACAAGCACACACGATGACAACCTCGCCGGCTGGAACCTTCACATTTCTCGACCTGCTACCCGGGCGTTACGAATTGGGCGTGAGAGCTGAGGGGTTTAAAGCGTATTCGCAAACCGGCATCACTGTCCAAGTGGGACACGCCGTGACGACGAACGTGACGATGGACTTGGGTTCCGTCACCGAATCGGTGAATATCGTCGCTGAGGCGCCCCTTGTCGACACGCAGACATCGACGGTTCAGCACACAGTCGATAGCAAGCGCATCAGTGAGCTTCCACTGAATGGCCGCAATGTTTTGCAACTTCAGTCGTTATTGCCTGGTGTGGTCGCGAATGGCGTCTCCGGCCAGTTCGGTCATACGAATCCCGTCTTTGTCGTGAACGGCGCTCGTTCTCTCTCCGTGAATTACACGATGGATGGCGCAACCAATGTGAATTCGTTCTGGAATGTGCCGAATGACTATCCGAATCCAGACGCGCTTCAGGAGTTCACGGTAAAGACGCACTCTTTCAGCGCTGTCTACGGCCGGAATGCGGGAGCTGTCGTTGAAGCGGCGACACGCTCCGGAACAAACAGTCTTCATGGCACGTTATTCGAGTTCCTGCGCAATGACGTGCTCGACGCCCGACCGTTCTTCGCAAATGCCAGACCCGCTTTCAAACGGAACCAGTATGGTGTTACGGTTGGCGGCCCGCTCGTTCGCAATCGCCATTTCTTTTTCTTCTCGTGGCAGGCGACCAAGGAACGTGGGTCACCCTCTGTCCTCAGCTATCTGCCTCTTACCGCTGCCGAGCAGCGAGGCGATTTCTCGGCATACACAACTCGAGTGATCGACCCTCTCAGCGGACAACCGTTCCCAGGCAACATTATTCCGCCGAACCGGCAGAGTCAGGTCAATCGCCGATTTCTGGAGCGGTTTCCGATGCCGGCGCCCAACGTCGCGAACGGTTCCTACTCGTATGCGCCCAACAACAAGTTCGATCAGAACCAGTTTCTCGCTCGAACCGATCACGAGTTGACATCGAAGGACAGGTTGATGGCACGCTTCTACTTCAACAACATTCCGCGAGTGTCGGCTTTCGGAGTACCGTTGAGCAGCGATTGGTTTCCCAGCCAGCCGACAAAACAGTTCAACTATTCGGCGACCTGGACTCGAACGTTTTCGCCCACCGTCATCCATCAAGCTCAACTCACCTACACAGGCGGCTATGTCGATTTCAGGGTCGCGTTTCCGTTCGACTTCGGAGAACTGGGCGCGAATGTCATCCCAAGCACCGGGTCGGGCACGCCGGACATGATTCTGGGCATAACCGGAAAGTTCACGACGCAAACCGGGCCGCCAACCAGGGACCGGCTTCCGACGACGGAGTTTCGCGACACACTCAGCATCATTAAGGGCAAGCATTCGATGCAGTTCGGATTTCAGATATTGCGGAATCGCGTCAATCAAATACAAGATCACCAAAGCGGAGGCAATGTCTCCTACGCAGGATTGATTACCGGCGTTCCGGCAGCGGACTTCTTCCTCGGGGATTTCGAGTCCTATATTCAATACTCGGGATTTTCCGCGAGATTACGCCAGACCTTGCCAAGTCTCTTCATTCAGGACGACATCAAAGTCAGCCGACGGTTCACGCTCAACCTCGGTCTTCGCTGGGATCCATGGGAGATGTATAAATCGCAAAACGATCAGCTCTCAATCTTCATTCCAGGCCGCCAGTCCGAGCGTTTTCCGAATACGCTTCCGGGAATGCTCTATCCGGGGGATCCGGGAATCCTGGACCGGATTGTTCCGCGTGACATGAACAACTTGGCGCCACGGTTCGGGTTCGCATGGGATCCCACTGGAAAGACAAGGACGTCGATTCGCGGATCGTATGGCGTCTTTTATGATCCGGTCACGCGCGGAATCAATCTCAACCGATTCATGTTGATTCCGCCGTTCCAGACGCAGGTCACCGTGTTCCGCCAGAACATCGCGAACCCTTGGCTTGCCGATCCATTCTTCGGTCAGAATCCCTTCCCTTATCCCTCTGTGAGTGACGATGCCGGCTTGCGGACTGTGCGCGTCTTCGGAAGCCAAGGCGCGACAAGTTTCCATGCAGAGATGCCTACGCCATACCTGCAACAGTGGGATGTTTCCATACAGCACGAGGTTGCGCGGGATTTCCTGATCACCTTGGCCTATGTGGGAATGAAAGGCACAAAGCTCTATCATTCGATCAACATGAATCCATCGGTGTATATTCCGAACCAGTCAACGGTCGCGAATACGCAGCAGCGCCGGCTTTATCCCTGGATTGGCCGCATCGAGCAGGAGCGCACGGACGCCTATTCCAATCACAACGCCTTCCAACTGAGCTTTGAGAAACGCTATAGCAAGGGTTTTACCGTACTGGCGAATTACACCTGGGGCAAAACTCTCGGACTGAACGTGGGATCAGAGAACGAAGGCGGCAACGGCCCACGCGATCCGAACAACTGGCAGCTCGACTACGGCCGGCTGAGCTACGATATCCGCCATAATTTCGTCAGCTCGTTTGTTTGGGACTTGCCAGGCGCCAATGTGCAAAATCGCGCCCTCCGGTACACTCTAGGCGGATGGAGCACAACAGGCATCTTCACACTTCGCTCCGGCAATCCATTCACGGTATCAGCGGGCAGGGACAACTCGCTTACGAGCATCGGGCGCGATACTGCGGACCAAGTCGGTGATCCGGGCTTGCCGGAGGGCCGCTCAAAGGGAGAACAGATTCTACAGTATTTCAATACATCGGCATTCGCCATCAATGCCATTGGAACGTTCGGCACAACAGGAATCAACACCATTACCGGCCCAGGGCAGTGGAACATCGACACCGGTGTTCGCAAGACCTTCCGTATTACGGAGACACAAAACCTGCAGTTTCGCTTTGAAGGCTACAACATTTTCAATCACGCCAATCTAAACAATCCGGATTCGAATCGCAGCAGTCCGAACTTTGGCCGGATATTCGGTACCAGCGGTCCGCGCGTTCTGGAATTCGGGCTGAAGTATCAGTTCTAAAATGACGCTTGAAAATTCCGAATTTCGTTCGCGCGAGAAAGTCGCTCTGGTAACGGGGGCCGCTCGTGGCTTGGGACGCGCGGTGGCGCTCGCGTTCGCGCGGCAGCAATATGCGGTCGCCGCTGTCGATCTCGATCACGACGAGCTTTGTATTGCCGTTCGGGAACTGCAGGCATCGGGAACTCGAGCGTGCGCCATTCGCGCGGACCTTTCGAGTGTTGCGGAGTCCCACGCTGCTATAGGGCGTACTGTCGCGGAACTCGGCGGCTTGGACGTTCTCGTCAACAATGCGGGCGCCGCTTCGGTTGAACCACTGCTGGAGATCACGGAAGAAGAATGGGACAAGGTGTTCGCAGTTAACGTCAAGGGTTTGCTATTCACTCTGCAGGCGGCGGCGCGCCATATGAGCCAAAACGGGGGCGGCCGCATCATCAACGTGTCCTCACCCGCGTCTCGCATGGCGTTGCCGAACTACACGGCGTACGCGGCAAGCAAAGCAGCCGTAGACAGCATTACGCGAGCCGCCGCCGTGGCTCTCGGTCGTTTCGGTATTAATGTGAATTCCGTCGCGCCGGGCCGTATGGATACGGAGATGCAGAGATGGACCGAAAAGAAGTTCGCGTCTCTTGCCGGCAAGGAAGTGACAGAGTTCGTCGAGGAGCGAACGAAATCGATTCCTCTTGGCCGTCGCGGCTGCCCCGAGGAAGTCGCCGAAGCGATTGTCTGGCTGGCAAGTCCGCAAGCAAGCTACGTCACGGGAGAACGCTTGAATATTTCCGGTGGGTTGGAGGTGGAATGATGGAGGTTGCGACCGCAACACCGACCGCCGCTATGCTCCGTGCAATCGCCAAGCGGATCCGGCGCAATATTCTCATCATGGCGCGTGGGAAAGGCGAAGGATATGTCGGACAAGGCCTGGATGCGGCCGACATTTTCACCGTCGCATACTTCCGTGAGGTGCGCTATCGCCCGGCGGAAGTGCATTGGGCGGATCGCGATCGATTTCTTCTCTCTACGGGACACTATTCCATCGCGCTGTGGGCAGCGCTCGCTGAGCTCGGCGTCCTGAAGGCGGATGAGCTCACGACCTATGGCGCTGACGAAAGCCGCTTGGAGATGTCCACCTGCGAATCAACGCCGGGTGTCGAAATTACCGGTGGATCACTGGGCCATGGTCTCTCGCAAGCTGTCGGCATGGCTCTCGGGGCTCAGTTGCGGGGAGCTTCCTTTCGTGTTTTCAACTTTCTTTCCGATGGCGAGTTGCAGGAGGGCGTGACATGGGAAGCAGCCATGGCAGCCGCCAACTTCAAGCTCTCGGGTCTGACCGCAATCGTCGACATGAACAATATGCAGGCAGATGGGCCGGTCTCGGGAGTGATGACTGTAGAGCCCGTCGTTCAGAAATGGGAAGCCTTTGGATGGCACGCCCAGGCCGTCGACGGCAACTCGATTGAGGAGCTTATTCGCGCGTTTGATGTGGCGCGGGAGGTCACCGGCCGTCCTCAGGTATTAGTCTGTTACACGCGTCTTGGGAAAGGCGTCCCGCTCATCGAGCACAGGGCAAAAGGCCACTTCGTTAGAATCGAACCTGCGGAGTGGGACGAAGCGATGCAACAACTGGAGGAGCAGTGACGAAGGGCCGTGGATTCACCGCAGCCATGAGTGTGCCGGACGCTATGGCTCCGGGGACTGCGGCTGTGGAGAAGCCATTCGGCCGCGCCCTTGTCGACCTGGGCCATGCCCGAGCGGACATTTGCGGGCTGACAGCCGATCTCGGCAACTACACCGACATGGATCTATTTGCGCAAACGTTTCCCGAAGCGCTTTTTCCAGATCGGGATGGCAGAGCAAAACATGATCGGTGTCGCCGCCGGTCTTGCCCGCACGGGATTCGTTCCGTTCGCCACGACATACTGCGTGTTTGCGACACGTCGCGCTTACGACTTCATCGCCATCGATGCCGCCTACGGGCGGGCCAACGTCAAGATTATTGCCGGTCTACCGGGACTGACAACCGGGTATGGCGGCGCACATCAGGGAATCGACGATCTTGCCTTGATGCGCTCGATGCCGAACATGGTAGTGATCGATCCATGCGATGCAACCGAGATCGATCAAGCGGTGCGGGCGATTGCGGATTACGATGGCCCTGTGTACATGCGGTGTCTTCGGGGTTCCGTTCGAGTTGTCCTGGACCCAACGAACTATCGCTTTGAGATTGGGCCGGCACGGCGATTGCGAGCAGGGCGTGATGTCACCGTCATAAGCACAGGTCTAATGACGGAACGCGCGCTGCAAGCGGCAGAGGAGCTAGAGGCCGGTGGCATTGACGCGACTGTTCTACATGTGCCCACCCTCAAGCCGCTCGATGCTGAAGGCATTGTCAATGCCGCCTCATCGACCGGACGCGTTCTGACACTCGAGAATCATTCCGTGATAAATGGACTTGGAACGGCCGTGGCTGAGGTGTTGACCGAGGCGCGAGTTTCCGTCGCATTCCGCAAACTCGGTATACCCGACCGCTTTATCGAGTGTGGCTCCGTACCTTACCTGAATGAAAAGTATGGCCTGACGGTTTCCGGCATCGTGAGCGCCACAAGATCTCTGGTTGAGAATGCGAAGGCCATTCGAACATGAGAATCGCGGCTCTCGAGACCTTTCTTACACACGCCGGATTGCGAAACTACCTGTTCGTGCGTCTGCGCACCGATACCGGACTGACGGGCATCGGGGAAGCGACGCTGGAGTGGCAGGAACGCGCCGTCCAGACGCTGCTGGAAGACTGGGTGTGCAACCGCATTCGGGGCCAGGATCCCTTCGACATCGAGTCCCTCATCGGCGGTCTGATCCGCGACCAATATCAAGGCGGCTCCACAGTGATGACCGCAATCAGCGGAGTCGAGGTCGCTTGCTGGGATCTGATTGGGAAAGCGTGCAACCAGCCCGTGTATCGCTTGCTCGGCGGCAGATATCACAAGACTTTGCGAGCGTACGCGAATGGATGGTATGGAGGCGCGAAGACACCGGCAGACTACGCCGAGCGGGCCCGTGAGGTTGTTGGACGAGGCTACCAGGCCATGAAATTCGATCCTTTTGGCGTTGGCTGGAAACACGTCAACGCGCACGAATGCGAGGAAGCTATCGCGATCATTGCGGCGGTGCGCGAAGCAGTAGGCGACGAAGTGGATTTGATGATCGAATATCACGGCCGCTTCGCCTATAGAGCAGCGCTCGAGATCATGCGTAAAATCGAGCGCTACCGGCCGGCGTGGTGCGAGGAACCTCTGCTTCCCGAGCAGGTGGAACTCCTGGCGGAACTCCGGCGCGAGACGAGCCTCACCATCGCAGCGGGAGAGCGTCTGTACACGACGCCTGACTTCTACAGAATGTGCGCCAATCGCTCCGTCGACATCGTCCAACTTGATCCGGCGCATTGCGGCGGGTTGTCGGTTTCCAAGAAAGTCGCTGCGATGGCGGACGTGCGCGATCTTCGAATCGCGCCGCACTGTTCGATTGGGCCGGTAGCTCTGGCAGCATGTCTTCATTTCGACGTCAGCACACCCAATTTCTACATTCAGGAAGCTTTCGGCGAATTCGATGTTCCCTGGCGTGATTCGCTGGTCTGCGGATGGAATCCGATTCGGAATGGCGAATTTGTTTTATCCGACAAACCGGGACTCGGATTGGAATTGGATGAAGGCGCCATTGCCGAACACCCTTATGTCAATGACTCGTTTCCAAGTCTTTGGGACCCGCGATGGATCGCGAAACTGACTCAGACTGCCGGAGCGGACAACTCGTGAGGAAGCGTGCGAATTGAAAGCATGCTCGCCGGCAACCCACACGGCGATGCGGCGATTCGCAAAGCGTCCCGACGTCTGCTGCCACTGTTGTTCTGTCTCTACATCGTCGCCTATCTCGATCGTGTGAATGTCGCGTTTGCGAAGCAAACCATATCCGCAGATCTTGGTTTTACAGACGCAGTCTTCGGGTTCGGAGCCGGTATCTTTTTCGTCGGATACTTCCTGCTGGAGATTCCCGGGGCGCTCATCGCGGAACATTGGAGCGCACGCCTGTGGATGTCTCGCATCCTTGTCACCTGGGGTATCCTGGCGATGGCGGAGGGCTTCGTCCGAACGGCAGGACAGTTCTATGTCGTTCGATTTTTCCTGGGGCTGGCCGAAGCGGGATTCTTCCCCGCTGCGCTGGTCTACTTAAGCCATTGGTTTCCAGCATCGACTCGAGCGAGAGCGCTCTCGGGATTTATCCTGGCTGTTCCCCTCAGCTTCGTTCTTGGGGCTCCTCTGTCGGCGTGGTGTCTGTCGCTGGGATGGCTGGACTGGCCGGGCTGGCGATGGCTATTCGTTCTGCAAGGCGCTCCTGCAGTAATCTTCGGCTGCATCGTTCCGCTTCCTGATGCCAGACCGGCCCAAAGACGCGAAATGGCTTTCGACGCCCGAGCGCCAGTGGCTCGAAGACGAAATGGAGAGTGAGCGGCGAAGCAAGCGTGAGCACTCGGCATCTCGTTTGCTAGATGGACTGCGAACACCCACCGTGTGGCTATTGGCCGCGACTTTGTTTCTCATTGTCCTTGGCAGCTATGGCTTTGTACTTTGGCTGCCGGCAAGATTGGAAAAAGCTTCGGGCGTTGGAACTATCGTTGCGACCTTGTTGTCGGGTATTCCGTTCGTGTGCGCGCTCGCAGGGGTATGGTTTATGGGCCGATCCTCAGACGCTCGCAACGAGCGGCGATGGCATACTGCGCGGCCCTCTGCTGTTGTGCGCCGTCGCTTTTCCCTTAACATTGCTGCCAAACCAGCCTTTTGGTCTTTATCTGCTGTGGTCTTGTATCGTCGGCCTCGGACTGTGGGCATGGGCCCCTGCTTTCTGGTCATTGCCGACGTTGTTAATGGGCGAGTCGGCGGCGGCGGTTTCGCTCGGCCTGATTAACTGCATCGGGAATCTTGGCGGCTTCTTCGGACCGTGGCTCATTGGATGGCTCATCGGTAGAAGCAGCGGATGGGCGGAAGGCGTCGCCGCGCTATCGTTCGCAGTTGCTGCGATCATCATCTTGCTGGCTGATCTGAGGCCGCGTGTGCAGATTCGCCATCCGCGGCCAGAAAGCCGAAGCTTGACGCCTATCAAGGAGATTCTCTAGGAGATTACTGGAGACAAGAACATGATTTCTGCAGCCCGCGCGGTTCCGATCGCTCTTTTGATACTCCTCGCCCTTCCTGCAATCACGCAAACGCGGCGGGACGTTACGGCCGCAGACGTTGAGCGCTGGATGAAGGAACTCTCAAACTGGGGAAGGTGGGGCAAAGAAGATCAACTCGGCGCGCTCAATCTCATTACGCCTTCGAAACGTCAGGCGGCAGCCAAGCTGGTACGGGATGGTGTGACTGTGTCTCTGTCGCGAGACGCGGCCAAGGAGCAAGCTGTCGATAATGGCTCTCCGTTCAGTCACAAGATGAACGCTACCGGGATAAACAACCCTGGGCAATATGCGATGGATACCTTGGCAGTCTCGTATCACGGCTGGGCGCACACCCACATGGATGCCCTCAGCCATATGTTCTACAAGGGGCAGATGTACAACGGTTTCAGCCAGAAGGAAACCACGGACAAAGGCGCCGCAAAGCTCGGTGTAACCAATGTGAAGAACGGCATCTTCACACGCGGAATTCTAATGGACATACCGCGCCTCAAGAACGTTCCTTATCTGGAGTTGAGCACGCCAATTTATCCGGAAGATTTGGAGGCGTGGGAGAAACGCGCCGGCGTGAAGGTTACGTCGGGAGATGTGGTCTTCATCCGCACGGGCCGGTGGGCAAGACGCGCAGCAAAGGGGCCGTGGGACATTTCGAAGAATTCTGCGGGACTTCACGCGTCGTGCGCGACGTGGCTGAAAGCGCGCGACATCGCAATGCTGGGCAGCGACGCCGCGAGCGATGTCATGCCGTCCGGCGTCAAGGGCGTGGACCAGCCGATTCACCAACTCGTTCTTATCGCTTTGGGCGCCCCTATCTTTGACAACTGCGATCTGGAACAATTAAGTGAGGCGGCAGCGCAACGGAAACGTTGGGAATTCCTGATTACTTCTGCGCCGCTCGCCGTCCCGGGCGCTACGGGTTCACCTCTGAACCCAATCGCAGTTTTTTGATCGGAAGAGTATCAGTACGCATGTCTTTGCAACGAAGCACAATTCTTAAACAATTTCTCTTCGGCGCATTCTTAGCGCTGCCGGCGTTCGCGCAGACGCCGTCCGTTTCGGACTCATTCGATCGCGAGATTCGCCCGGTCGTGAGCCGGTACTGTCTTACTTGTCATTCAGCCGCGAAACACGTCGGGGACCTGAATCTCGAACGGTTCACATCACTCGAGACTGTGATTCAAGATCCGAGGGTTTGGCAAAAGGTCTCCGACCAGCTTTCTCTTGGAGAAATGCCGCCGAAGGGTATGCCACAGCCGAGCCCGGAGGAGCGACTGCGTCTCCTTGCATCAGTTGCGAGCGTGTTAAAGACCGCTGCGGGCACACGCGCCGGCGATCCAGGTCCGGTAGTCTTACGCCGGCTCAACAACGCCGAGTACACATTTACCGTCCGCGACCTCACGGGAGTCCAATCACTCGATCCAGCGAAGGAATTCCCAGCCGACGGAGCCGCGGGGGAAGGATTCATGAATACCGGCAACGCGCTGGCGATGTCACCGTCCCTTGTCACGAAGTACATGGATGCGGCGAAGGTGATTGCCGGCCACGCGGTCTTATTGCCGGACGGTGTCCGGTTCTCGCGCTTCACCTCACGTAGAGATTGGACGGATGAGCTCCTCACGGAAATTCGAGACTTCTACAAGGGGTTCACCGAACCGAGCGGAACGGGAACGGTGAGGCAGCAGGGTATGGCGCTGGACATCGGACAGGGCGGCGTCATTCCGCTTCGTAGGTATTTGTCCGCTTCCCTTTCGCTACGTGGCGTTACGGCGCCCGCCGCTATCGATCGTGTCGCGCGGCAGAACAATCTCAGCGCCAAATACCTTACCGTTCTTGTGAATCTGCTGAATAGCAGCCAACCCTCGCCCATACTCGACGGTTTGCGATCGCGATGGCGGACCGCAAAGTCTTCCGATATCGACGGACTGGTAAAGGAGATAACGACCTGGCAGCAAGCGCTGTGGAAGTTCAGCAGCGTCGGTCACATCGGTAAAGTCGATGGGCCCAAATCATGGATGGAAGCAGTCACTCCAGTTGTCGACCAGCAGGAGTTTCGTCTAAACCTGACGCCCGCGAACGGTAGCCGTGAAGTCACGCTCTACCTGACGGCGCACAACGCCGGCGACGGAGCGGTGGGTGATGTGGTGTTGTGGCGCGAGCCGAAGCTCGTGATTCCGGGTCGTCCAGCCGTTCCTTTGCGTGATGTGCGCGCGCTTGTGGATACGTTGACGGAACGGCGGAAGCGAATGTTCCCATCGACGGCGACGGCGTTAAACGCCGCCGCCGAGCTCGGCGTTTCGCCGGTAGACACCGCCGTGATTGCAAGCCGTATCGGAGTCGACCCGGACGATCTCAAAGCCTGGTTCGGATACCTGGGCGTCGGCCCGCAGCCGGATTTTAAACTCGACTTGCTCACGAGCAAGATTGAAAAAACCGGCGCGTATGACTTCGTTCAAGGATGGGGCACATCAAAGACGCCCATGTTGCTCGCCAATGCTTCGAATGAGCACGTTCGCATACCTGGCAATATGAAGGCGCGTGGCGTGGCCGTCCATCCTTCGCCAACGCAGAGTGTGGGAGTGGGATGGCGGAGTCTGGAGTCAGCCGCGATACGTATTGAAGGCCAGGTTGCCCGCGCGCAAGTCGAATGCGGCAATGGAGTCACCTGGTCGCTCCAGTTACGGCGAGGAACAACCCGGCAATATCTAGCGCAGGGAGAAGCTCGCATTGCCGCGCCGGTGACGATCGGCCCCTTGGACGGAATTCGTGTTCAGCCGGGCGATCTCATTTCGGTTTTAGTCGACCCTCGCGAAGGAAATCATGCCTGCGATCTGACTGCCATAGATTTGCGCCTGACCGACGCAGGGTCAACACCAAAACATGGTCGCTCTCAAACGATGTTGCCGGCAACGTGCTCGCCGGCAATCCGCATCGCGGACTCATCAGGGACTGCGGACGTCTGGCGCTTCTATACCGAGCCTGTCACATCCGATGGATCGGATTCAATCATTCCCGCAAACTCGCTTGCTTGCCCGGTGGCGTTCCGCCAAATCGCTGGCGGAGAAACAGGAGTTGGCGCAACAGATCGAAGGCTCCTTACAGGGCCACCGCCGGCCAACGCGAGACTCCCGATGGAGTCCTCTACCTCAGCTCACTTCGCTCGCAGGACCATTGTTTGCGGGTGTTAGCGCAGGAACAACCAATACAGCATCGAATACGTGGGGAATCGACCCGATGGTCTTCGGAAAACACCCGGACGGAACCTCGATAGAGCCGACCAGTCTCGTCGTCCGTGCGCCGTCAGTGGTCGAGGTTCGGCTACCTGTCGAGTTGGCAGCAAATAGCCAGTTCGTCACCACCGGCACACTAGCCGGAGGAACAAAGCGAAGGCAGCGTTCAGTTGGAGGTTCTGACGAACAAAGCCGGAACCCCGCGCAGCGATTATTGCCTACAGGAACATCGATCGCCGATTCCAAGGGGATGTGGACTTCCAATAATCAGACTGTCTCCTATGCTCTTCCTGTCATCGCAAGGCAAGGCAGCGCGGCGCGGAAACGCATAGAAGCCGCACTCGAAGAATTCCGTCAAACGTTCCCGGCGGCCCTTTGCTATACGAAAATCGTCCCGGTAGATGAAGTAGTGACGCTCACGCTTTATCATCGTGAGGACGAGCCTCTCAAGCCGGCTCTTCCTGAACACTCGTCAGAACGCAAAACTTGATCGCCTCTGGGATGAATTGCGCTATGTCAGCCGTGACGCCATCGCGTTAGTCGATGTATTCGAACAGCTCTGGCAATACGCCACGCAGGATGCCGATCCGACCAAGTTCGAGCCGCTTCGCCAGCCGATTCTCGACCGGGCCGCCGCGTTCCGGCAGCGGCTCGTAGATACGGAACCGCGACACGTCGAGGCGGTGATGGATTTCGCTGACCGGGCTTATCGCAGGCCGCTTTCTGTATGCGGAGAAGAGCCAGTTTCGCGACTTGTACGGCCGTTTTCGCAAGGAGGAATTGCCGCACGAAGAAGCCGTCCGTCTGATGCTTGCGCGGGTCTTTGTGTCTCCCGCATTCCTGTATCGATCCGAGACCGCGCCGCCCGGCAAAGAGCCGCGCTCCTGTAAACAACTACGAAATCGCTAACAGGCTGAGCTATTTTCTCTGGTCGTCCATGCCCGATGCGGAACTGCGAAAAGCCGCGGACAACGGCAAGCTGCGCACGCCGGAAGAGGTTCAGGCGCAAGTCGCGGCGCATGCTGCGCGACGATCGCATTCGCCGTTTAGCCTCAGAGTTCGGGGCTGCATGGCTGCACATTCACGACTTTCGAGACACTCGACGAAAAGAGCGAACGCCATTTCCCGACGTTCAGGGATCTGCGGGAGCCGATGTACGAAGAATCGATTCACTTCTTCACCGATTTCTTCAAGAATAATCGCTCCGTGCTCAGCCTCCTGAATGCCGACTATACCTTTCTGAACGAGCCGCTCGCGAAGCATTATGGAATCGCCGGCGTCACGGGACCGGAGTGGCGGCGTGTGGATGGCGATCAGGAAATTCGGACGCGGCGGAATACTCGGTCAGGCGGCTATCCTTTCAAAGCAGTCGGGCGCATCACGCACCAGTCCCATCCTGCGCGGTAACTGGATCGCCGAAGTGCTGCTTGGCGACAAACTTCCGCGCCCCCAAAAGACGTTCCGCAGTTACCGACCGACGAAGCAGCGGAATCCCTCTCGGTGCGCGAATTGACCGAGCGGCATACTTCGGATCGCCGCTGCTCCGGATGTCACGCACGCATCGACCCCTACGGATACACGCTGGAACGCTTTGATGCGATCGGCCGGCTGCGCGAAAAAGACCTCGGCAATCGGCCGATCCACGACCAGGCAACGCTTGAAGGGCGGAGTCGAGGTGCGAAGGACTCGACGGGCTCGAAATTATCTGCTCACCAGTCAACCGACAAGCTTTCATTCGGCAGTTCTGCCGAAAACTTCTCGGCTATTCTCTCGGGCGAGCCGTGCAGCTTTCCGATGAACCTCTGCTTGACGAGATCGAAGCCAAACTCCCGCAAAACGGCTATCATGTGGGTACCGTGATTGATATGATTGTGGTAAGCCGTCAATTCCGCGAAATTCGAGGACGCGACTATGAACAGGAACATGAATAATCATCAGTTTTCCCGCCGGCGGATGCTGCGAGGGCTTGGCGTCACCATGGCTCTTCCGTGGATGGAATCGCTGCCCGTCTGGGGCGATGAACCTCGCGGCATCGCAGTCTCCAGCGAAGCCCCCGTTCGACTTGCGGTCCTGTTCTCGGGCAACGGCTTCCATAGCAAGGAATGGTGGGCCAAGGGCGAAGGCACGGAGATGGAGTTGGGGAAAGTGCTCGCTCCCCTCACGACTTCCGCTCAAAAATGCTTTTCGTTCGCGGGCTCTTCAACGCCGAGGCGCTGAAGGGAAACATCCACAGCTCGCAGACCGGCAATCTCCTGTCGGGCGCGCCGCTCGCTTCGGGCGGCGAAATCCGCTCCGGCACCAGCATCGACCAGCTGCTTGCGCAGAGCGTCGGCGGTTCGACGAAAGTACCGAGCCTTGTTCTCGGCTGCGAGAAGTCGAACCCGTCGGTCCACAAGAATTATTCGATGCTCTACAGCTCGCATATCTCGTGGAGCTCGCCGACCACGCCGACACCTCTGGAGTTGTATCCTGCGCTCGCTTTCGACCGCTTGTTCAAAGACCAGGCGAGCAAAGGCGATCAGAGCGTTCTCGACGCCGTGCTTCCGACGCGGCCAGCCTTCGGAGCAACATCAGCACCAGCGACCAGCGCAAGCTCGACGAGTATCTCGATTCCGTTCGCGACGTCGAGCAGCGCATCGCGAATGCCGGAAAGCGCGGGGAATTGCAAGGCTGGCGGCCGACGCTCGCCAAACCGAACGTGGCCCGTCCCGCTGACGGCATCCCGCAGGATATCGGCGAGCATATGCGGCTGATGGCCGACATCCTCGTGCTCGGCTTTCAGACCGATACCACTCGCATCACGACGCTCAAGCTCAACAACGATCACAGCTCGCTGCGCTTCCCGAACCTCGGTGTCGATTACATGATTCATCATCTGCTCTCCCATTCCGATACGGCGGACTGGCTGAAGGTGAATCAATTCTTCCTCGAGCAGGTCGCGTACATCGCGCGCAAGCTCGACTCGATCCAGGAAGGACCGCGCACGCTGCTCGACAATTCGATGCTTCTGTTCTGCTCCAGCATGCTGACCGGCAGCCACGACGCGAGCCAGTTGCCGGTGATCCTGCTCGGCGGCGGTGGCGGCGGATCAAGGGCGGCCGAGTACTCGACTACTCGGACAAGCCCGATCGCCAGATGTGCCGCCTTTATCTCTCGATGATGGACAAGATGAACGTCCGGCCTCGACAATTCGGCGACGCTACGGAACCGCTGGACGAAGTCTAGCAATCCACCGTAGCCGTCCCTGGAGGCCTGTGGGTCATCAAAACTCAGTTCCGCGCAGCGACCGCATGCTTCACGTGGCCAAGGAAGTTGACGGGCGCTCGATAGTGGCAGCGCGAGTGTGCGTGGTTTACCCGGCGATCTGAATGGAAGCCGGTGTCGAGCGTATCCCAACTGTAGCTTTGTTATTAGGATGCGATTTAAACGCTCGGTTAGGCTACTTCTGTCCAGGTGTAGCGAGGTGAAGACCTGTGCTCCGCATAAAGTCCGTGCGAGGCTCACGCAGCCGCTCTTTCGAGCCAATACTCATGATGGAGTCCGTCGAGAACGGCAGCGCGGTCGAATCATGTGGCCACTGGGAATACTATGTCGATGACCGCTCTCCGATGCGGGCGGACGTAATGCCGCAGGGATTCCGGCCCAAGACTCATGTGCGGCCTGGAGTGGTTATAATGCGCGATCCACGTCTTCAGCACGGACTCGAGATGACGCTCATTGAACGGAATGAGGAAGTCCAGGCATTCGCGACGCAACGTCCCGCCGAAACGTTCGCACAATGAATTCGCCTTTGGTGCCCGCACCGGCGTTCGCAACACCCGCACTCCATGGCAGTTACCTCTTTATCTAGTTCCTTGCAGAAAATGCTGTCCCCGTCGTGAATGACGAATCTGATACGCATGACCGCCCGGAAGCGCCTCTCGAAACTGTTGACGGTATTCCGTCCGTTGGGCGGTCACATTGTGATGGAGGCTTCTCGGCTTCCCAGTTCCATGATCACCAATACGTACAACATGGTCATGCGGCAGCGACCATAACGATGAAGTCGCAAGCCACAACCGATTGGGGAGGTTGAGGACGGTACTCAGCCATCGGTACGTGAAATTGGGCATGCGTACCAGTCCCAAGTGGGAGATACTTTCCCATCGTGCGTGGTAATACTCGAAATACGAGTTTCGTTTGAGCTCGCTTGAGATGCGTTCCTCTCCCATGTCACATTGTCAACGGTCATCTCCCGGATCAGTTGCCGCTAGGTCTTTGGCGTACCCGGTCTTCCCGTCGGCTTTGATTTCCAACGCCAAAACAGGCGAGCACCCTTTTCGATGCGCAACAAATTGATTCGTATCTGTTGGTAGGTTCCGCGAACCGTTCGCCACTCGAATGTTCTGCTCAGCAGTTGCCATAGCTTTCGCCATGGATTCTTGTTGGCCGCTCACGTGGTTCGACTTGACGAAGAAGCAATAAAGAGTTCGGAACTTCAGTGTGGGAACCGTGAAGAAGTCGAAGGCGGCGATGATCTCGCGATGGTTGTTGAGGAACGCGAGCCATCGCTTAGCCTTATTCTTGTCATGTCGTCGTTTCAGACCTTGCAGGTAGCGAGAAACCGTTGGTTCGGACACGTCGAACCCGAGTTGGAGCAGTTCGCCATGGATGCGCGGCGCTCCCCATGTCGGATTCTCGGCTTTCATACGCCGGATCAGTTCGCGGATCTCTAGAGTCATCCTGGGCCGCCCAGGGCTGGCGAGACCTCCACCGCCAGAACAGACGGAAGCCAGCGCGAGATGCCAGGACACCACCGTTTCCGGTCTGACCAAGATGAGCGCATCAGCCCAATCGGAATACAGTTGCCGGAGCGTGGTCCAGAAGAGTCGGTCCGCGCGGCTGAGCCTTGGCCGAGCTTGCTTCCTTTTGAAAACGGCGAGTTGCTGCCGCAGAGCAGCCGCTTCCGCTTCCAAGGCGAGCTTGCGGCGCGGTACGAAGATTGCACGGATGTACGAACGACGGCTAACATGAGCGAACACAACGCCTGGAGCCTATCCAATGGATTTCAACCCCCTTGACAAGCTCAGGTTTAACTGCTTGATTGCGCTACCCAAGTGGATTTTGATGACCTACAGGGCAAAGCAAGGCCCGCCGCTTCAAGCTAAGACTTCTCTCACCACCGTTCCGTAGACGTCGGTAAGCCGGAAGTCACGCCCCGTGTACCGGAACGTCGGTTTCTTCGTGATCTAGACCGAGAAGATGTAGCGCCGTTGCATGCAGGTCGTGGATATGGACCCGACCCTCCACAGCTTCCCAACCGAATTCATCGGTCTGTCCATAGACGGCGCCACCCTTAACGCCGCCTCCCGCCATCCAAGCAGTAAAGCCGTGAGGATTGTGTTCGCGGCCGCGGTCATCGGCCGACGACTTGCCCTCAGAAAGATCCTGATCGAATGGTGTCCTGCCGAATTAGCCCGACCAAACGAGCAAAGTGTCTTTCAGTAAACCACGCGCTTTGAGGTCAAGAATCAAACCGGCGACAGGCTTGTCAATTGCTTTGCAACGCTCCGGCAGAAGGCTCTTGATTTTCCCGTGATGGTCCCATCCGCCATCGGTGATCTGCACGAAACGAACACCCGCTTTTACCATACGTCTCCTCATTAGACATTGCCGCCCGAAATTGTCTGTGTCTTTTTCTCCAATCCCGTAAAGATCAAGCGTCGCTTTTGATTCTTTTTCCAGATCAAGTACCGTCGGGGCTTCCATCTGCATGCGGAAGGCAAGCTCGAACGACTCAATCATGCCTTCCATGTTTTGATCGGAGGGCCTGAGATCCTGCAATTCTCTCCGATTGATTGTCTGGATCAGATCCACTTGGCGCCGTTGCAGGCGCGAACTGATTGACTTGTCCTGCAGATATCGAATCTGCGCTTCTTTGGCGTTCCCCGCTTCTCCAACAGGCGTGCCTTGATAAACGGCCCCAGAAACGCATTGCTATAAAGTTGAGTACTGCCGCCGTCGCCGCCAATTTGCGGGCAGACTGTTACAAATCCCGGAAGATTCTGGTTCTCCGTACCCAATCCGTAGACTACCCACGACCCCATCGAGGGCCGCACCATCACCGTATGCCCGGTATGGAGTTGACGGACGGCTGGAGCATGAGCTTCCGAATCCGCCTGCATTCCGGTTTACAATCCAAAGCTCCTCAGAAACCTTTCCAAGGTTGGGCAGCCAGTCTGACATCAGCAACTCAGCTCTGCCCTTTGCGGCTGAACGTGGAAAGCGGACCCATCACCTTGGTGCGAGATACTCCCGGAGCTTCGAATGTCTTTCGGAAGGGTGATAGGGAACTTGTTCCCGGCTTCCTTCACAAGTCTCGGCTTGAAGTCAAACATGTCCATGTGCGATGGACCGCCTTAAGTCCCGAGAAAGATAATGCGTTTTGCTTTTAGGAGCCAAATGCAGCAGCTTGACAGCTAAGGGACCTGTGTCGGCTTGCGCCTCGCGGGCAAGTAATGCCGCCATTGCGACGGAACCGAAGCCGCATGCCGACCTCCTTAGGAAGTCTCGCCGGGACGAAGCCAAAGGAATGTGCGGATTCGAATGCATGAGTAATCCTATCGAAGGTATAAAAATTCGTTGCTGGCCATCAGCGCATGGCAGTATCGCGCCCAAGCTTCGAGTTGGGCGTCATCCTTCACTGAATCGCTGCCCTTGATCTCATCGATGTAGGCCTTTACGAAATCGGTTCCCTGCCGGAGTTCTTCGTCCCCCGCAGGTCGATTGAATAATGTCTCGATCAAGCCCGAAATGCGTTTATCGTCGGTACCCGGTGAATCCAACACTCGTCGAGCGAGAATGGTGGACTGCTCTTTGAAGAACGGCGAATTGATCAGGTAGAGAGCCTGAGTTGGTACGGTTGTCACGCTTCTGGCGCCACTCACCTGATTCACGTCCGGGAAATCAAAGAGATTCAGTATGTCCAAACTTCGGTGCTGGCTTTTACGGAGGACTGGAAGATAGACAGTTCGACGTTTCAGAAGCTCCGGAGGGAATACCGCGGAATCTTTCAGTTCGGCGGGTTTTGCGAAGCTGACGTTTCCCGGCCGCGACTGGAAGCGTTGGGCCTCCGCGAGTCCGATCCAGAGAACCCGTTATCGCCAGAATTGCGTCGCGTATCGTTTCGCCTTCCAGCCTTCGACGGTTCGCGCGCCAGAGAAGCCGGTTTTCGGGATCCGTTTGAAGCGCCTGTGCATTGTGATCGCTTGCCTCACGATAGGTTCGTGAGAGGACAATCCGGCGCGCCATTTTCTATCGACCAATCATCTGCAGCAAATTGCTGCGCAAGGTAATCCAGCAACTCCGGATGAGTCGGCAAATCACCACGCAATCCAAAGTTATCGACACTGCGGACTATCCCAAATCCGAAAATGCTGCCAGACTCGATTCACCGCGACTCGGGATGCCAATGGGTTCTTCTCGCTCGCCACCCATTGAGCAAGCTGGAGGCGGCCGCTCTCGCGGTACGAGAGACTTGGAGGCCCATCCCACATTACTGCTTTGATGAAACTGCGCGGAACTTCTTCCCCAGCGTATGGGCGTTCCCTCGAATGTTGATATGGATATCGGCAGGCGATTCAATATCCCGAACCGAAAAGGCGCTAGGAGGTTCAGGACGATTGAACTCGAGAAGGTCGATTCGTTTGTTGACTTCAGCGAGTTCTTTTTCGAGAGCACCCACGGAGTTGGGGACAGGCTCTTTTCCATCCTTCACGCTTTCAATCGCAGTAGTCGAACCCGGTGCCGTCCCGGCAGATTTCTTCAGACGCTCGATCTCGGCGGTCAACGTCTTTCGCTTCGCCCGAAGAGGTGTAATTTCGACAGCGAACTCCTCAAGGTTCTGTGCCCGAACTCGCAGTTGCAGTCTCCGGGAGAGGAGCGCGATTCACGTCGCTGAACACGCCGTCGATGCGCCCGTACAGGGTTTGTGTACTCGAGAGAATTCCGCCAATAGCGTAGAACTCTTCCGCCGAACGGGATCAAACTTGCTGATCGCTGCAACCAGCGCATCCGGATCGTCATCGAGGAGACGCTTTGCCAATCATGTCTGCCTGCATGATCCAACACATCCATACGGAGCTGTTCTTTATCGGATGAGACCCTTAATGGCCACGGGCCGAGCGCGAGGAACCCCGTGGCGATTAATCGCTCCCGTTTTTCAGCATCGGTTTCCGCCGGTAAAAGGTCGCCCGCAATTTGTTCTTTGATGAACTGCTGAAATGGCTTGTCCTGATTGAAGGCGTTAATCACGTAATCCCGATACCGCCATGCTTCGGTTGCCGGAATGCGACGGCCGATTTCAAGGTTGTCGGCAAAGTAGGTCACGTCCAGCCAGTGACGCCCCCACCTCTCACCAAATTCAGGAGAAGCAAGCAACCCGTCGACAATCTTGTTCGAACGCCTGCGGAGACGGGTTGGCAGCGAATGCGGCCACAGCCTTCGGCGTCGGAGGCAAGCCGGTCAAATCGTAGTAAACTCGTCGAACCAAAATCCGCGGGTCCGCGTCTGCCGAGGGTTTTAGACCCTTTTCTTCGAGTTTCGCCAGGATAAAGCGATCTATGTCCGAACTGGGCCAACTTGCATCGCGAACCGCGGTAACGCTTAAACTCTTTGGCGGTGTCCAGGCCCAATGGTTCAACTTTGTTGTTCTACTTTTTTCTTCTGCTTCAGCGTCTGCGACCTCCTTTGGATCGATCGCCTCCTCCGGCCACGCTGCGCCCGAACGGATCCATTCGGTCAGGATCTCAATCTGATCCTGCCTCAGTTTTCCAGCCGGCGGCATTTTCAGTCCGGAGGTGTACTGAATTGCATGAACCAGCATGCTTTCGCCAGGCTGTCCAGACACGACGGGCGGACCTGACTGTCTGCCTGGAAGAAACCAGTACGTGTATCCAGCTTCAGCCCGCCCGAAGCGATCCTCGATTTGCTGCTATGGCAGCCGTAGCATTGCGAGGCGAAAATCGGGCGGACCTTAGACTCGAAGAACTGCAAGGCCTCAGCGCTTGGCTGCGCACAAAGCCGACCAATCGCGATGGAAGCGATCAGCAGCGATCGTGGCGCCAGCCTTGTCATGCTCTATCATCCATCATAGCGAAGCTTAGTTTTCAAAAGCTCAACTTCAACGCAAATTGGACGCCGCGCGCCGCTTGCGCCGATGAAAGCCTGGCCTGAAATTCCCGGCAGTCAGGACGTTTACCGGGTTGTTGAAGTTCACCTGATTGAATGCGTTGAACAGACTCACCCCGGAACTGCAGCCGAACTCGTTCCGTAATCGCGAAGTTCTTCAGCAGACCGAGGTCGGTATTGGAAAATCCGGGGCCGATGAGCGTGTTCCGGCCCAGGTTGCCGAATTGCCCGATCGGATCAGCCGCGAACGCCGCCGTATTGAAGTACTGATTGATTTGATCCGCCCTGCTCCTGTCATCGGGTAAAGTCGGGGCTGCCCAGGCTACACTGCGCAGGAACAGGCGCGACTTTCTCGCTTCGGCAGCCGCTTCAGCGGCCATCCACGGACTTCCTCCCGCCCCTCATGGCAGCCATCGATCCTGCCTCCCAGCAAGCCACCGGCTTGCGCATAGGCGAGGTGACGCCAGAGCCCGCGGTAGCCTTGATGCGCCTCACCGGGAAGGCGCACACAAACAACACCGCCAGGCCGATGGCGAACTCCGCAGAGGCCGCCCGCAGCCGTGGCCGCTCGACTCGCGAGCTCGAAGGTTTAACACCCGGCGCCCGGCAGCTGCGCTTCGTTTAGCATGCCAGACGATCAGGTCGCGGATGTAGCCGCGGGGCTTGCCGTATTTAGACAACATCAGCAAAGGTACAGCCACAACAGGTAGAAGCAGGTTACCCGCTGGTGCAGGTTGCGATGGACGGGCGTCACTTCAAGTGCCATTGCTTGTTTTCCTAACTCACGCCGCCTGCGCTCTGGCCCACGAAAGAACTTCGCAGGCCGAAGGCAGGCGGCATGTCGAACACGTTCCCGAAAGGGCCTATGATGTGGCGTTACCTTCCACAATGCTGGAGAGCGTCGGCCCAGATGACGGCCTGGATTGAACGGCGTTGGCGGGCTTGACGCCCGCGTCCGCCGCTCAGTTTCCGTCGAACCCGATCCATCGCTCACAGGCCTCCAATTCATTGGCATGTTTTAGGTACAATCGCCAACATGACCTGGCGCCTGCCCGTCTTGCTGGGTGCTTTGACTACCGCGCCAACGTTTGCCCAACAGGGCCGTTACATGCCTCCGCCTGCCGTCGGCTGTGACCGCAACCAGCTTACGTCCTACACGGGCAAGGTGACCCGGTACACCCGTCAGGCGGATAAGATCTCGCTGACCCTGAAGACGGACGACGAAACAGTAGAGAGTATCTCATTACGCCCCGGCGACAAAATCCTGCTCGATGCGCACCAAATGACGAAAGACGACTGGAAGCTCGTGGAGGAGAAGGAAGGCAAGCTCAGACCGCGGATGCGGGCTACTGTTTGGATCTGCCGCGGCGGGCGGCCAGTACTCGACTGGCAGCCCGCAAAGCAGTGACTCGACGCTACTTACCCTCGCGGTAAGCCGAGAACATCGCGTCCATACGGGCGTCCTGTCCCGCCGTAAACGTGTTCATGCAGGAATCGTCCGTGTAATCCATGAAGTTCGTGATCGGATCCAGGCCCGCCAGCCGGGGGCACGTATCCCTTCCCGTTGGACAGCCGTAAGCTGGCGATTTTTCGGCCGGTGTGTCCCCGACATAGTCTGAGCGGTTTTCGTTGCACCCGCCCTGAAACGTGTGATACAGCCCCATCCAGTGCCCCACCTCATGCGTCGCCGTGTCGCCCAGGTTATAAGGAGCCGCGCTGCCGCCCGGTAACGACGAATACAGGACCACAACCCCGTCCTGCGATGGCTTCGAAGCGTACGAGGACGGGAAGGTTGCCCAGCCCAGCAAGCCTCCGCCCGGGCTGTTGGTGTAGATGTTCAGGTCGTCGGCGCTCCCTCTCCGAAGCGCTGCCTTCATCTGTGCTTCGGCCGCGGACCCGGGCCCGGCCGTGTACCATGTCGCGTTCGTCGTTCGGTCCGTCGCAACGAGGCGGAAGGTCCAACCCGTGCCCGCGAATGCTCCATTCAGCACGTTCATCTGGGCGTTGATCATCGGGTCACTCACATTGCCGTTCGCGATGCCCGATCCCTTGTTGATCACGTGGAAATAGACATCGACGATGCCGCCGGAAACCTTGGCGCCGCTACTGTCTGCAGCTTTGTTGGAGGCTCCGGGGGCCCCGCCCACTGCAGCCCTGAAAACCGCCTCCATTTCCTGTGCCTCTTCATCGTTCGGCTGCCTCGTAACGCAGCGGCCATGCTGAATGAACTCGGCTTTGCTTGCCCATGTGTGACCGTTCATCTCAAAAGGTCGGTGTTCATCCGATTGCCCCTGGGCCGTCAACAGCGGACAACTGCACACCGCAAGCGTCAGAATGCGAATGGAACGTGCTCGAAACAGACTCTTCAGTGACATTCTTTCCATCCTCGTCAGCAGTGATAGGGAACCAGCATACACCAGAACAGCGGGCGGATATTTGTGAGTCGTACCGCCAAAACGTTTCTATACCTGTATTCATCGGTACGGGCAGACGGGGGAGACTGTCAGAACTGAGGGCAAGGGATAAATGAACTCGACCTTCAGCGTCAAGCTTGAGGATGTAGCTGGTTATGCTGTGACGAAGAATGCTTCCAGTTTGAGTGCTCGGAACAGGAACTGTCGTCTGGCGTTGGCGAGTGAGATTACTTCGTTCTGCTTGCGCCGGGGTCGAAAGTACTGCCGAACTTCCTCGAAGGCCCGACAGAAGCGCTGGGCCGAGCGTAACGCCCCGAAGCCCAGCATCGGATAGTATCGCTGTTTGACTCCTCGGTGATCTCGCTCAATTCGACGGTTCATGTATGCGCTGCACCGATGCTTCACCTTCGGACCAAGAATGTCCCGGATCGCACGCGGATAGGAATCGTGGCCGTCGGTGGTGACCTGCTTCGGCGCTGAGTTCACCATGGACTGAGCGCTGCGGAAGAATCGCTGGGCTGCACCCATGTCCCGGGTCGCGCTGAGCATCGAGTCCACCAGATTGCCTTCGCGGTCAATGGCGCGGTACAGATAACACCACTTGCCCTTCACCTTCAAATACGTTTCATCCACGTACCAGCGCCGGCCCACTTTCCCTTTTCGTTTGCGGCGAATGTGCTCGGCCAGCAGCGGAGCGAAACGTTCCTCCCAATCCCGTACCGCCTCATGGGTGAACTCGAAACCGCGCAGCAGATACATCTCCGCGAGGTTCCGCAGGCTGAGCTTGTATCGCAACCGGCACAGCACGATTTCGAAGACGATGTCGGTCGGCAGCTCGAGGTAATTGAATGGAGTGCCGGTTCGCTCATTGGATTTACGCCGACACCCACCGCAGCGGAATTCAGAGTAGCCGAGGTCGGTTGTCTGATTGAGCTGTCGGATTTCGGGAGACTGACAATGAGGGCAGATCATGAGCGTCGGTCGGCCACTTCAGGGTACCGAACGCGCTGATGTCTCCCCGCCGTGACCTGAGTCCTGACACTTTCCCCGGATTCAGCAACTGGGATCTTGCCCTGTTCAAGAACTTTGTGTTGTTTGATGGTAAGGTGAACACACAGTTTCGCGCCGAAGCTTTCAATTTTCCGAACTACCCGAACCTCAACAATCCAACTTCGAACCCACGCGGAGGGTTCTTCGGCATCATCACGGAGAAGAGCGGAGCGCGTAATCTTCAGCTCGGTTTGAAGGTGGCTTTTTAAGGAGCTCCTATGAAGAGACGAGACTTTCTGGCGGGCATCGCAGCGGGAGCCGTTTGTAAAGCGATCGCTCCGGAGTTTTATCTGATCGCTCACCGCGGTGGCGTCGTTGATGCGGAACGGCCAGAAAATAGTGCCGCATCCATCGCCGCGGCGATCGACCGCCGCTACTGGATGATCGAAGTGGACGTGCGGCGAACTAAAGACGGCGAGCCCGTCCTCCATCACGACGCGACGCTGCAGCGCTACTACGGAGACCCAAGAAGGCCCGAGGAACTGACCTGGAGCGAACTCAAAGCGCTGCGCGCCACATCCGGCGGCGGGTCGCCGATACATTTTGACCAGGCATGCGCGATGTCCAGCCGTAAGTTGCGTCTAATGCTCGACGTAAAGGGTTCGGACTGGCCGAAGGACTTCTATGGGCACCTGCTTCGGATTATGGAAGATCAGCGCATTCCCGGCCCTATCTATTCGCTTGGCGGTTCGCGGGTAAAACCGCTCTTCGATGGACGCGTGATGGTGTCGGCGAATCGAAAACATCTTGCTGTAGCGGCGGAGCAAGGAGAGGATGTCGCACGCGAATACTTCCTTTTTGAGCTCGGCAGCGAGCTCGACGGAGATGCCGTCGCGCTCTGTCGCAAGCTGAAGGTCGTGCCGGTCGCAGCAATCAATACCTTCCGGTACACAATGGCAACCCGCGACGAGAATTTGGGTCCGGCGGAGGATGTGGCAAAACTCCGGCGACTGGGCGTCACGCATTATCAAGTAGACTCCCGCTACGAAGCTCTGTTCAGTTCGGCTTCGGCCGGGTAATTTCGGGCCTGGTCACCGGGGTGCCGCGAAATACCCCATCGGTACGTCGTGATCGGAATACACTTCCGGCCGCGCTGCAGTTTCGCGCAGACCCTGACCGGTAACCGGATCGAAGTCAGGATAGACGCTGTTCACGTGCGCGATGACACAGCCGCGGGTCCGCATGGCGGAATCCTTAGTGTCGGGCGCAAGTTGCGCGAACAGGCTCGTGCGTGCTTTCCGCTTTGCCCCGGAGAACGGGCCCCAGGCTTGAGCCGTGCGGCGGACGCCGCATGCGATCCCCCAAAATCGCAAAACTCGGGAGAACGTCAACGCCCGATGCAAGCGAGGATCGATTCACCTTTCCGGCAGGAATCCGTCCGGGCCAGCGCCAGATGAGAGGGACGGCAACCACCTCCTCCCACAACATCAGCTTGACCACCCAGCGGTGCGCAGCCATTCCTTCACCGTGGTCGCTGGTGAACACCAGAATCGTGTCGCGCTCGAGATCATTGCTGTGCAGCGCCGACAGCACGATACCGCAAGCCTTGTCCACGGAAAGTGTCAGGACTCGGCGCGGGCAGAACGTGACGGCTGATATCGTTGGTAGGCCATTATGAGCTGCCCGCATTGCCAGTCCGATGACACTCGAAATCTGGACGCTGCAACGGATCTGGGCTACTGCTGCTTCCGCTGTCGCCAATGTAGGCGCAGATTCAATGAACGCACCAGTACTCCCTTCAATCATCTGGAATTCCCGACCGATATCGTGTTTCAGGTGGTCGTCTTCCGACTGCTGTTCAAGCTCAGCTTGCGCGACCTCGTCCGCATGTTTCTGATGCGTTGCTACGAATTCACTCACGAAACCGTGCGGGAGTGGGAAGAACGGTTTGCACCGCTGTTGGCTGAGCACCTGCGTCGCAAGCGTTCAGGGAAGACAGGTCGGCGTTGGTACGTCGACGAAACATATTTGAAGGTTAAAGGGAGGTGGTGCTATCTGTACCGAGCCATTGATCGAGAAGGCAACCTGGTTGACTCGATGCTCAGCGCAACGCGAGATATGGCCGCAGCGCAGCGATTCTTCCGTGGCACACTTTCTTCGGTTGTAGAGCGAGCGCCTAGGCAGGTTACCGCCGACGGGCACGATTCGTACCCGCGTGCCAGAACTTCTACCGACGGGCGTTCGGGCCACAACCCTCACGTTATGGTCGACCGTGCGTAGCCCCAGCGATTCGGCTAAAGGATTCCATCTCCAGTGCTGTGATCCTCCGAAATTGCGGGCGTAGCCGATCCGTGACGAGATCCCGTCCTATTTCAAGCATGTCGTCGGCCAAAATTGAGGCCGTCCATCGCCCAGGGAAGTAGCTTGGCCTCCAGAGCATGCCGCATCAGTCGCGACTGACAAACCAGCGGTGCGATTCATTCGATTCGTCTCATTCCGTTGCAAGGCCCCCGCTGCTGCGCTGAGGCTACCCGCCGCGGGTCGAGCCGATGGTTATGTGATCTTCAACGGTGGTGATCCCGGGCGCAGCCCACGCGGCGTGCATCGCCTCATCATGCTCGGCCCGCGAGTGGGCCGAGCCATGTAAGCTTACGATGCCATGAGAAACATGCACTTTAATGTGACTTGGATTGACCAGCGCATTGCGTTTCAAGGCATCTTCGATCGGCAATCTGACGTCGCCCAGGCGGACAGCAGTCTGAATAACGATTTCGTTGCGAATGCCCCTGATGCCTTTCAGGGCGCATAAACTCCGCTCGGCCTCTTCCTTCTGGTGTCGCCACTCAACCTCACCATTCAGCGTTACCCAGGCGTCAACTACCCGAACTTCAACCGTCTCGGGCACTAGGCAGTTCCATTCAAGGCTTCCCATCGCCGCAAGAGCAATATCGTCATCCGCACACAATGCACTGAAGGGAAGATCCACGCGGATCTCATTGGTGACGCTCGTCACATGTGCTACACGCCAGACAGCGCGCTCGGCGGCGCACTTCTCCCAAAAACTGTCCACATGACCGATCAACTGAACGGTGCCGTCTTTGACAACGACACCAATCTGATTGGTGTGAACACTGGGTTCCCAGTCCAACTCCTTCTCAACGTGGTACTGCAAGTCTGTGTCGTTCCACATGGGTGGATCTCCTTTGTTGATCCGTGCGCAGATCGCGCGCATTCCCGCGAGTGTATCAAGCAAGGAAGGCCGTCGATGAGACGATTGAGGTTTGGGACGCTACGGCAACAACGAAGAAGTATCCTCAATAGGAAAAACAGGAGTCCACACTGGAAGCTCTGCCAGACACGCATCACGGCATGCTGAAGAGTCTCTACAGCTGTTCGTGTTCGTTCTGATTATGGGTGTCCGTAGCCAATACTGCGTACGCCAGTAGAATCCACAGTTTGGCTTCCAGTGGAAGAGTGACGTCAGCGCAGTGTTACAACGGTCGTTTGTGCTCGATCTTCTGTTTGCATTCCTGGCGGCGTTGCGCGTGTTCTTCCGCAGCCGCGCGGATATATCGGTCGAAGTCTTCGCTCTCCGCCAGCAGGTCGCTGTGCTGAAACGCAAACGTCCACGCCCCACAGTAAATCTTCCTTGACCGGTTGTTCTGGATCGTGCTTCGCCGGTCGTGGTCGCGATGGACGGATGTTGTGATCGTGAAACCCGACACAGTCGTGGGATGGCATCGCGCAGGCTTCCGCCTGTACTGGCGCTGGCGATCACGGCCGCTGGCGGCCGGCCAAGGGTGAACAACGAGATTCGGTATCTGATCCGTACCATGGCGGCGAATTCTGACTGGGCGCCCCGAAATCCATGGGGAACTGCTGAAGCTTGGCTTCGAAGTCTCCGAGCGCACTGTCGCCGGATATCTGCGACGCCTCGGACGTCCGGCGATCCAGGCAAGCGCTGGCTCGCCTTCCTCGACAATCATCGCGAAGCAATCGTCGCCATGGACTTTTCGCCGTTCCGACGCTGACGTTCCATTTCCTGTACTGCTTCTTCGTTATCGAGCACGGGCGCGCGCATCCTGCATTTCAACGTCACCGCTCAGCCGACCTCCGAGTGGGTCGTGCAACAGCTCCGCGAGGCCTTTCCCGACGCTGGTCCGTATCGCTACGTGATCTTCGACCACGACTCGAAATTCGATGCCGATGTGATCGATTCCTGAAATCATCGGGCCTGACGCCGAAGCGCACCAGCGTTCAGGCGCCATGGCAGAACGGGATCGCGGAACGCTGGATCGGAAGCTGTCGCTGGGAGCTTCTCGACCAGTGATCGCACTCAGCGACAGCCACCTGCGACGGCTGATCCAGGAGTCATCAGCTACTACCACAAGGACCGGATCCTCGATTCACTCCAGGAGGACACTCCGATTCAGCGGGCGATTCAGCGGAAGCCTTCGCCAGCCGCGACTCGGTGGCCTTCATCATCGATACAGCTGGCGCAAAGCGGCATAGCTCGTTACAGCTACGGCTGAACCTGTCTCTTCCATCTGTCGCACACCGGGACAGGTGGTGCCCTTTCCTCGCTGACACCCCCGCCGAAGCTACAGATGCGTTCCTGAATCAGCTTCCCTGGTTCGCAATGACGTGTTGCCGAGTTCGAAGAATCTAGATTGGACGTTCCCAACCTGGTGTGTCCTTTCCGCCGTAAAGTCCGTCGTTCCGTCAGCTCCGGATCGCGATTTGGCTACTCACAAGTAAACCTTCGAACGACTCCGCCCTCATCTGGGACTCGCAGTATTCGGTAAGGTTCGTCTAGGCTAGAGTGGATCGCATTGACTCGGGCTGGCGGAACTGCGTCCTTGCGATACAGTGTGAAGCATTCCCGAAGGAGTTTACTCATGGATGAGTTTAGCTGTTCACCGGCTTTGCAGCCGAAAGGCGTAGTTCCTCCCCGGCACCGTGAACCGAATGTATATGACTGTCAAATTACGATTAGCGGTGTGGAGAACGCAATTGCAAAGCGGCTTTTTGTCCGGTCGTCAGCCAAGACGTCACGCCCCAGCCGTGTAATCGACACTTCGCCTGACGTCCGAGTGTATTCTACGAGCCGCAGCGCACCCAATAATCTGCATGCATAAACTGACGCCTTTGCCCATGCCGTCGGTCGGCGAAAACGCACCTTCCTGCGCCTGCGTCTCGCATTTGAAATACGCAACAGCCTTTCCATAGAAGCTCTCGTGACGAAAGTCGCCTATTTGATCGATCTGCCATAACCGATTGATCAACGACAGGATAGACGCTTAGGATTTGGTCTCGTTTCGATCGATCTCCTGCGCGATCGCGTTACGGATGTCGATAGCCGCATCCGCCACGGCTTTCCTCAAATCGCCATCTCCGCGCGGTCGGAAAGTGGCGAATTATTCCATGTAAATCCGATGGGATCTTCAGCTTATCTGCGTCGCTAATGAAGGCATAAGCGGAGGTCCGGCCCAGCCGTCCCATGAACAAGCCGATTCGAACAGGACGTTGTCCCGCGCAGTTGCCGATTCTGCGCCACGGCTGGTGACGAGATCGTCGGCCGTAAAAACCAGCACCGCGAAGTCCGTGCGATCGAGTTGACGAATCAATGACTCCAAAGTACTAAGACGAGCCCAAAGACCCCTTGATTCCAAATTGACACATCGCCATCGTGGCGCAAACTCTCATGCAGTGCGTCGGCAATAGGACGGCCCTCTG
>CAWJQP010000046.1:0-410835 GCA_963844855.1 Bryobacteraceae bacterium | reverse complement strand
TTCAATCCATATGGCGCAGGGCGGCAGTCGGTTGCCCGGTGTCCGCGGCCCTTTTGACGAGAACGCCACCAACCGGGCACAATGATGGGACTTAGCAGTCCTGTACCTACTTATGCGTTTCGAAACCAGCTCAAGCCGCCAACGGGTCAACCCTGAGACCTACACCAAAGATCAAGGGTGTGCACGTCAACGACCGCTCAGGGGTGCGGCGTGCGGATAATCTGGTTGACGTTGAAGCCCTGCTCCACAGCGGTCGCGAGCAGGCGCTTGTAGACCGCACCGTCGAGCGTCTTGGTCCTGCTGAGGACCCACAAATACTTGCGATCATTGCTGCCGACCAGGGCGTAACGGTACTTTTCGTCCAGGGCTATGATGCGGTAGTCGCCCCACACACTGTCCAGGAAGGAGAGAATCGCAGGGGCGAAGCGTACCTCCAGAGTCGAGTTGCTGCCGTTATCTTCATCAGCGACGCGGGCGAGGCCTTCGGCCTCTTTCGGCTTCGGCTTGCCGGCTTCCCGGCAGCGGTTCACCACCTTGATCTTTCTGTCTTCCCGCAATGTGTACTGTGCGCTCACATCCCCGGCACATTCCTTCTGGAACTCGTTGGGCAGGCGGGCGATCTCGTACCACACACCGCTGTACTTCTGGAGATCAACTTTGGGAACGGTCTTAAGGCCGTAATCCGTCGATAAGATTGTCCGACATCGGTTGAAGGCAATGTTGACGGGAAAAGAAGGCAAACGGATTTGCACCCGATGGGTGCATAATTGCTTATCCGATGAGCCTCCTGGAAAACCGAAGCCTTCTCCGGCCGAAGGCGACCTGCTGTTCGATCTGGATCCAGAGCCGCTGGAAGAATGCTTAACGGCGTTTGCGGGGATTCCGCTGTTTGTGCAGGCGATGCGGTCGCTGAATATCGGCACGACGGTGAAGCAGCATGTGCAGCTGAAGCAGCGCCAGCGGGGCTTTGATGAAGCGACCTACGTGGAGAGTTTTCTGGTGCTGAACGCGCTGGGTGGGGATTGTCTGGAGGACTTCGATCGGCTGCGCGAAGACGCTGGATTGAAGCAGATGCTCGGACATGAAGTGCCCAGCCCGGAGGCGGCGCGCAAGTTTCTGTACCAGTTTCATGACGAGCAGGAAATGGAGCGGGCGCAGGCGGAGTTACCGGTGGGACAAGTGAGTTACATCCCGGCAGAGAGCGCGGCGTTGCGCGGGTTGGCGCAGGTCAATGGCGACCTGGTGCGGGAGATCGGGCGTCGCTGCCCGGATCAGCGAATCGCGACCATCGACCTGGATGCCACGGTGATCGAAAGCTTCAAACGCGAGGCGCGGAGGACATACGAGGGAACCACCGGCTATCAACCGATGCTGGCGTTATGGGCGGAGATGGATTTGGCGGTGGCCGATGAATTCCGCGACGGCAATGTGCCGGCGACGAAGGCGTTGTTGCCGGTAACGCAACGCGCGTTTCAGGCGCTGCCGGATTCAGTGAAGGAGTTTTACTTCCGCGGCGACTCCGGTTGCTGGGAACGGACGCTGGTGAACTGGTTGCGGGATGAGAACCGCACCGAAGGGCCCCAGGGCCGGATCACGTTTGCCATCAGCGTTCGGATGACACCGTCGCTGAAGCAGCACATTGGGCGAGTGACAGAGAGTTTGTGGAAGCCCTATCGCGAGGATGCCGATATCGGTGAGCGAGTGTGTCGATCTGTTGAACTATTGGCCGGAGGAAGAAGACCGGCCGGAAGGTGCAGGGCCACTGCGTTATGTCGCCATTCGCGTCCGGAAACGGCAGGGGGATCTGTTTGCCGATGGAGCGGCCGCGAAACATTTTGCGGTGGCGACAAACGAGTGGGACTGGAGCAGCAAGAAGCTGCTGGAATGGCATCGGGAAAAAGCAGGCTCGATCGAAGCGCTGCACCATGTGCTGAAGAACGAATTGGCAGCCGGAGTGATGCCATGTGGCCGATTTGGCGCCAATGCGGCTTGGCTGCGTTTTGCGGTGCTCACACATAACGTGCTGACGGCTCTAAAGCGGATCGCACTGCCGGAACCATGGTTAAAAGCGCGTCCGAAGCGGCTGCGGTTCCAGATCTTTTGTTCTCCTGGCAAGCTGGTTCACCATGCTCGCCAAGTGCTGCTGAAGGTTGGCCGGTTGCGCGAGCAACTCGCCGAGTGGACGGCCGCCTTGCGGATGCTGCCTGCCACAGGCTAGCAAACATCCTTACGGACGGATTTCTGAAGCGCATTTTCATCGTTGTAGGGCGGACGTGTCTCTTCGCCACCTAGGCCACCCCTGAATGACGGAATCTGTCGCGTCTCAGCGATGCGCCAACGGGGAATCTCTTACCGACAGACCTCAATCCGGTAATTCTTCATTCGACGTTGCAAAGATCAGCGTCCATCTCGCGCGTCCCGCTTGCTACGGACGGATTACGGTTAAGGTCGGGCGTCATAAGTAGAAACACGGCGATAAAAATTGTCATCTTGGATTGTAGACGCCTCGGGAGTGCTTGTGTTCCTATGCCAGGGGATTTGGAAGGTTTCGGCCGGCATTCGACCTTGCGCGTTCCTGCCGGCCGCCGCTGCGACCCCTACAGCCGCCGCTGGGAACGGCAGCTTCGGACAGACGTGAATCCGGAGTTCCTTGAGTAGGACTGGAACCTGTAGCGCCGAATGCCCGCGTCCTCGCCAGTTGGCTACTTGCTATCCGGCAAGCGTTCGATTGCGAGTATCGAGGCATCATCTTCTGGATACCTCGGCGCCGTCCACGTCTCCAATTGATCCATCAGTGATGACACGGTCTCCGCAAGACTGGAGCCCGGGCTCGCCGTGAGCGCATCCAGTAGCCGCGCAACGCCGAACTCTTCTTCCGAATGGTTATCGGCTTCGATGATGCCGTCGGTGCAAAAGTAAAGCCTGTCGCCTCGGGAGAGTGTCACCACATGCTCTTCATAGATCGCGTCTGCCATAAGCCCAACGGGGATGCCCCCGGTTTCTCCGATTCGGGGCGCACCACCGGGCACGACGTGGATCGGGCCCAGGTGCCCGGCGGCGACGTAACTGAAATGCCCCGTTCGTTGGTTTAGGATGCCGAAAACGATCGTGAAGAAGCGCAACGCACCCGGAGTGGAAAGGAAGTGCCTGTTCAATCGGGAAACCACCTCGGCCGGCGACGCGATCAAATCAGGGCTGCCGCGCCCGGCAGAATGATACAAAAACGAGCGGTCCGGAATAACCGACAGCATATGTGTGAGAGTCACGGAAAGGAGCGCTGCCGCCACGCCGTGCCCGCACACGTCCAGTATGTAGAGCGCCACATGCCGATCATCGAGCGGGATCACGTTCAGGGAATCGCCGCCGACATCGCTGCAGGGGCGGACCTGGTACGCGAGATCCCATCCGGCGAATCCTGGCAATGCGCCAGGGAGAAGAGCGCGCTGCAAAGCCGCGGCTGCCTGAAGGTCCCGCTTCATAGCCTCGCTGGCGGCCTCTAACCGCTGGTTTGCATCCTGAAGCGCATCCTTTGCTTCCTTCTCGGCGGTGACATCCGACTGCACTCCTATGAAATGCGTCACTGCGCCCGAGGAATCCTGCACGGGAGTGATTGAAAGCCGGTTCCAAAACGGCGTGCCGTCTTTGCGGTAATTCAGGAGTTGAACTGTGACCACGCGCTGTTCGCGGATTGCAGTACGCAACGTGTCCACGGTCGCCGCGTCGGTTGCGGGGCCTTGAAGGAAACGGCAATTACGTCCGAGCACCTCAGCGACGGAATACCCCGTCAGCCGTTCGAAGCCTGCGTTGGCGTAGATCAAAGGTTGGTCCGGCAGTTTCGCGTCGGCTATTGTTATGCCCTCGGCGCTGGCAGCGAGCGCGCGATCCTTCAATTCGAGTTGCGCCTGCGCCTGCTCGGTGTCCAATCGCCTGCCGGAAACGGAGTCAGAATACATCAAAGTCATTATGCCTGCTTAACCTCTACCCGATCCGCCAGAACTACCACGGATACGCATCAGATACACGCACTGCACCGGATACTCAGTGAGGCCGCCTGTATCGGAAGGCAGGATGCGGACACGAACGGGCCGTCCACCAGGCTTGTCAGAGGAGAGCTCGCATTCTGTGGGGCACGCCGCGGCGGCTTTCGCGTGGTGCAATCATGCGGAGTGGTTCTGCCGGTATAAAGAACGTGAAACGTTAGCTCTTTATCGGAACCGAGCCGGCGGAAAAGGGCGCGGGTCGTGACGTGCAGCCGGTGCCGGGTCGGTTTCGATAAAGCCGTTTGAAGTGACCCGCTCGCGTTTTGCGGGGGACGCGGCCTCTATGGCCTTTGCAATCTTTTCCCGTATCTTTTCGGGGTAAAGTAGCCGTCGTATCTGTACGGGTTTAGTGGTGCGTTGCCGCAAGCGTGAGGCAAATTCGCTGTCTGGGTCGCGCTGGGATAGACGTCGACACGTCGGTTGGCTTTATGGTTTGTTAGGCGGACACACGTATAGCGTGTGTAACTGCTGTCGCTCATGGTTCGTGGTTCCGCAGGCGTGTTATGAAGTATCGGCAAAGCCGCCCCGGTGATCGGATCGCAGGCGGATTTGCTTAACACTGAGCCGCTCGACAATAGTCATCGCTCCGCCGCAGTCCGGGCACGTCCAGACTGTGGGTTGCGCTACGGAGGCGGCGACACTGGATTGCGGCCGCGGTGCATCGGCCAGTAATTGGCGGCAGCGAGCAATCAATGGCGTACGGAATCGATTGGCGAGGATGCCGAAGTGCCGGATGCGCATAAAGCCACGGGGGAGCAGATGCAGAAGAAAGCGCCGGAGAAACTCATCAGCGCTGACTGTCATCTTTCGCTTCTTGTTGCCGTGCGCATAATCCTTCCATCGAAAGGTGACCCGGTCATTCTCGAAGGCCAGCAGCCGGTGATTGGAGATGGCGACCCGGTGCGTGTAGCGCGCAAGGTAATGCAGCACGTGTTCCGGCCCGCCGAAGGGAGGCTTGGCGTAGACGACCCAGTCCTGACGGAACAGCTGTCGGAGAAACTTCGCAAACATCCGCGGCTCGGCCAGGACTTTCAGCGGACCATGCAATTGCAGTTTGTTTCTGCGCGACAGGTTCTTGAGAGCTTCGGCGAACTTTCCCCGGAATACCTTGCTGAGAACGCGGACGGGAAGAAAGTAGCCAGAGCCGGTGTGCATCCACCGGGAGCCATCTGGCGCCAAGCCGCCGGGCGGGAATCACACAATGTACGTGGGGGTGAAGACATCCGCGCTCACAATACCCTGAGCGCGGAAAATACGCACGTCCAGGTTTACTATCCGTTTCATCCTCTTCGTGGCGCCATTCTGCAAGTCATTCGTCGTCCCAAGCGCGGTGACGGTGCGGTCTGTGTCATGGATCCAATTGGGAAGCGTCTCAAGATTCCTGTATGGATGCTGTCTCCAGAATGCGCGCCGACTAGAATCACCGACGAACCGCACTTGAGTAAGGAAGCCCTCCTGCACCTCACGTCGTTGCTTGCCACACGCCTGCCCGCCGCGGACCAGATTCACGATAACCTCCTGCAAACTGTGCCTACAAATAAATCCCAACCAAGCTGCCGAATGCCGGAGCGACACGTGATCCACCCGATCAAGAAAGTTTGGAATCCGCACCGGCCGGAAGTAGGCGCGCAGCCGCTGATTACTTCGCGGCTCGGGTTCCATCAGATCTCGGTCCGGTGCGTCTAAATCGTGTGTCAGGCGGCGCGGCGCTCGTAGTGATGGTGCAGGCCACCGACTTCGCGAATTTCGACCACCTCTCCTTCTTGGGGAGGCTGTACTCTCCGGGCCTGCGGGGCGTCCTTGGCGAGCGACAAGTGAGTTCGCCACTCATCGTAATAAGCAAAATAGGTCGTGAGCGTACGATGCAGAGAGCTTTCGCCGAAGACAATGACATGATCCAGACACTCGCGGCGAATCGACCCAATGAGCCGTTCGATATAGGCCCGTTGCCACGGAGATTGCGGTGCCGATAGCACTTGTTTGATACCCATTGCCTTCACCTGATCGACGAAGTCCTTGCCGAAGATTTGATCACGATCGCGAAGCAGATACCGAGGCGCGCTGTCCCACGGAACTGCCTCCCGTAATTGCTGGGCCGTCCATTCTGCGGTCGGATGAGCAGTCACGCCGAAGTGGAGAATGCGCCGCCGATCGTGAGCAAGTACCAGGAAGACATACAGTATCTGGAATCGGATCGTAGGTACGGTGAAGAAGTCTACCGACGCCATGCTCTTGGCATGGTTCTCGAGGAACGTCCGCCAAGTCTGCGAAGGCGGTCTTCGAAGTCGAACCATGTATTTGGCGACCGTTGGTTCAGTAATCTCAATGCCTAGCTTGAGCAACTCGCCGTGAATGCGTGGTGCACCCCAGCGCGGGTTGTTGCGGCTCATCATCCGGATCAGATTTCGAACCTGTTGCGGTACACTGGGCCGACCTCGCTTGCCACGGTGGATTTTTCACGTCCAAAACAAACGGAAGCCGATACGATGCCAAGCGACAACTGTGTCGGCCTTTACGATCATCAGGACCGATTTCCACTCGCTCCACAGGCTCCGCAACCAGACCCAGAAGAGTCGGTCGGCTGGCGTCAGTTTGAGCCGTTTGGGAGCCGACCTGCGCAACACGCCGAGTTGTTGCCGCAAGGCGAGGTTCTCCAGTCGTAGCTCAGCCGAAGTCTTCAACATAGAGACAAGGGTACCGACCACGGTGAGCAAGACTTGCCGCGCCGCCGTAAGACGTAAATGAAAGTCGATCAACCTCAATGATTACAGATCGATCCGGATATTTTGGAGGGACACTGGTCAGCGCTATCAATACTATGCCTGCGCGACAGCTCGCCGCAGCAAGCAACGAGATTGTGCTCGGCGGCAGGTCGCCGCCGTTGACCTGGAGCTATCGGTGCATCGTCAGCTCGAGCCTGTGCTCGGGTATCAGCTCAGCCGGCCTCTTCTTCAGAACTCGGTGGAGCGGATCACGTATGAAGCAAGCACGCGTGCCGTTAGGGTCAACCTGCGGGAGGGGACTTGGTCGGAGTACACGTTGCCGGAACCCATTCGGCGGGGCGTTCGGAGTAAGACGGCTGCAGACTTGGCCCGGATTCCGCGGATCAGCCGGCTCATGGCACTGGCGATCAGGATCGAATCGCCAGTTCGAGGAAGCGCGGTAGATAGTTTCCGCGACCTGGCGGAGGCAAGGCCGCACTCAATTCCGCTCTAGCTATAGCTAAACGAAGAATCACAGACCTTCCACTCGCCCTCTGACGGTCATTAACGGCGGAAGGTTGTTCTCCGGCGAGTTGAGGTAGAAATAAGCACAGCTTGACCAGTCATCCTGACGCTCGAAAAGGCCTAGCACAGGGCCGTCGATCTCAACGCGTCCTGGTCCAGCGCGAAAGATCGGTCGCTCCGGGTTCTCAAGCATTACTTGTTTCCCATTTGCAAATCCGATCTGCTGTATCGTGACGCGGATGCCGTCGCGAAAGTACACCGGATCAGGCACGTGATAGCGGTAGAACGAGAAGCGCATCGCATCCCGGTCCGCGATTGGAGATCCTTGATAGAGGTGGTCGAACTTGCCTTGATTGAAGCCGGTGCCTACGTAATCTTCAGTGCCGGTTCCCACTAGAGTTGGATTGTCCCGATCCCCGTCAACGAAGATCTTCACTTCGCCCTCGCCCCACCACGACCTTTCGTAGCGCCTTTGGTCAGCGATCACACCGAGATTCGTACCTAGAAAGCGGCCCTTGCCTCGCACTAGAGGGAGAATCTCAAAATCCTGCTGCAACTTAGTTTGCCGCTCCCTTCTGAATGCCGCGTGAAAGTAGAGCACGCTGGCGTCGTGGCGATCACCCAGCGTGTAGTTCACTTCATAGTAGAAGGACGGAACTGGAGTCTGTCCATCGTTCATCACAACGATTCGCATGCCTGTACGGAAAGGCATCGGGATAAAGCAGTTGAAACTGCGACCTTCGGGGCTCGCAAACAGAGCGGATTCGAACGCCACAATCCGACCCAGACTGACGCCGAAGAAGTCGCCGAGCGGCGCGCTCACAGCTGGCTTTTTTGCACCGTCCCAATATATTTCAAATCGCAAGGATCGCAACGTAACAGGACTTCGATCGAGGAAGGTGAGCCAAATGCGGCGAACGGTGCCGCTCCGACCGTTGACCTCAGCAAGAACATGTTGGCCACCGGCCGGCAACATTACGGCGGGTCTTCCTTTTCGACCGGAGTTTGATTGGCCACCGGCACCTCGCTCACCTCTCGGATTTTCGGCGGTCGCCCACCGCGTCTCGATATCAGGCGGTAGACTGTAAAGCTCCGGCATTACCGATTGGGCCTGTAGTACAGGAAGCAGGCATCCCGCTAAGGCTGCGAAAAATTTCATGGCCGCTCCGACTCATAAGTTCGTTAGAATACGATTCTACGATGGCGGCTCGCAACAGCGCTCAAAGTTACGGGCGTTCCGACCCTGGCGCTCATCAGATCCCGAAGAACGGCGTTACATCCAAATGAGAACCACCGGTTTTCGGACGGTCACATGGGCCTGATCGTCGAAGGTAATGAGATCTATGAGACGATATCGGACAATCTTTGTCGACGCCACTTTCCCGACACGTGTTCACCGGTCGGAGAATCCTCATACGGAGCCACCCACAACAGGAGGCCGTGTGGAATGGCGCAATACTCCGACCTGTCATGCGAGAACTAGCGTCGTTCTGCCCGGGTCATCGGTCGGTCCGGATCGCGAATTCCGTGTTCGGTGGAGACAATCAGACCTTGCTCATCGACGAGGTTCAGATAATAAACGCGAGCCGCCTCGGGGATCGTTGCCCACACACGCCGATTTTCGAAATCGATTTCCGCAGGGATCGCTATCCATGTGCGATCCTGCCAGCGCGTCGTGTCACGGGTATAGCAGAGCTCGGCCTTCATTGGCCTCGCTGCTCCCTTCCACGTGGCCCAAACCTCACCTGTAGACGCCCCCTGTTTCGCTATTCCGAGCAGCGGCGGACCGCCAAGCAACTTCCATTTGGCGTAGGCGAAGATCTCGGCAGGTTTTGCTCCGTCCGGGTGACTGTGTTTCATCCGGACCTGTAGGCTCAGGAGCCGTTCGCCGCGCGGCAGACGATAGGATTTCTGCCATGACGACATGACATACGCAAAATCATTGGTCCCGTTGATCCAGAACATGGGACGGCGGCCGATCGGCAGATAGGATGAAGGATCCCACAAGCGTGTCCAGTTACGCGCCCGCTCGGGACCGAGCTTCTCGAAATCCTTCAGCCAGGCGGAATCATCCCTGAGAAAGCCGCAACCGTAAACGGGAATACCGAAACGGAAGCGATCGTCTACACTTGCGACGATACTGGTGAGATATCCTCCCCAACTGATGCCCGTCACACCAATCCGCCCGGAATCGACACCGGGCTGCGAGCGTAAGAATGAGTGCGCCAATATCGAGACGGCCACGGCGTGATAACTCCACTGATCTGTGACAGGAGCATCGATGTTCGCGAAGTCTCCCCAGCCGGCCGGCCCAGCGAACTCGTGACGCTTGCGCGTGGGATTCCACGGATTCGTATCTGCCTTGTCAGGCAACGTCCCAACCGTATCGACGGCAATGGCCGCGAAACCTTCGCGATTCCACATGCGCACCCATTCTGCGAAAGCGGTTCCGCCGCCGCCGTGGATAAGGACCATGCCTGGCGTCGATGTGCTTCCCTCCGGAATCCCGTAGTAGGCGAACGCCCGTGTGGGTTTGTCTTGGTAAGAAGGGCCCGCAATCCAAACTGCCTTCACCCCGGGTTCCGCGGTCGATGCCTCCCAGTACTGCGGTGTCTTTTTGAGATGCGCGGTCTGCCAGGGAATATCCGCGCCGTGTAAGAGGACTGAGACGAACAGGAGCAGTTGGATTCGGAACATGCGCTTTGTATATCTTGTCGCATCGCTGGGCCCACGAGAAGCCGGGCTAATTCTGGTCCACCGTGCGCATGAATGCGCTTGCATCGGCGTGAGAGAGAGCGTCCGACGCATAAGTGAAAGTGCCATGCTCCTTCACCTCTCGCGCCGCGCGCACCAAACCGCCAAGGGCCGCCCGAGCGAACGAACCGCCCACGCTGACACGTTTGACGCCCGCCTCGCGGAGTTGGTCGAGCGTCAGCGGAGCGCCCCGTAATCCTATGACAACGTTTAGCGGCTTGTCCACAGAGGAGCACACGGCACGAATTGAATCCAAGTCCGGCAGGCCGGGCGCATAGAGTACATCGGCGCCTGCGCTCGAGAATGCAGTCAAGCGACGAATTGTATCGTCGAGGTCGGGTCGGCCCCATAGGAAGTTCTCGGCCCGCGCGGTCAGAACAAACTGCAGAGATCGCGCTGTCTCGGTGGCGGCACGCACTCTTTCTACCGCATGCTCGAAGTCGTATATGGGCTTACTCGGGTCTCCCGTCGAGTCCTCGATGGAACCTCCGGCGAGACCGGTTTCCGATGCCAAGCGAATCGTGGCAGCGCACTCATCCGGCGCGCTACCGAAACCATTCTGAAGATCTGCCGAAACGGGAAGGTGCGTCGCTTCCACAATGGCCCGTGCATTCTCGAGTACATGGGAGCGAGTCAGGCCACCACCCATGTCTCGCCGTCCGAGGGAAAAAGCCAGGCCCGCGCTTGTAGTGGCTAAAGCCTCAAAACCAAGAGCTGTCAAGATTCGGGCAGATCCTGCATCCCAGGGGTTGGGGATGACGAAGAGCCCAGGCTGCATGTGCAGCTTTTTGAATTGCTCGTATTTGTCTGTCTGCGTACATGGGAAGCGGAAATGTGTCATCGCGGAATTGTAGCGCAAGGATTCATCTGCCACTCCACCCTGCCGGTAGTTTGAGATGGATAGAACGAGAGGAGATGCGAACCACAGCCGAACGGGCAAACCCTACTGACGATGCGGCGGGAGGTCGTGCTGGATGATACTCAGCGCGTGAGTTCCGTAAGCATGCTCTCCGACACATCGCGTCGGATGTCCGTCTCTCCGGATCGCGAGCAAACTGGAACGCGACTTATATTACGGTAACCGGACACATCGGGCGGGAACTATCGCACTTTGGGAATAGGCATTTTCCGCGTGACGTGTGATCCGTCCGCAGCCGTGCAACTTACCAGAACGCCGTTTCCGGCCAACTGTCGCGGTAGGGACGACCATCACTGATCGCCCCCCGCACAGATCCGTACGTGCGCGTTTACGCATACGGCTCTTACCGAAGATGAATGGCGTCAAAGCGCTTGTCGGGATAGGGATGCAGAACGCGGGGTTGTGGAATCCATCGGTTCAGCAATGATCGACCTTGAGGGATTTCCACTTTTCTCTGCTGCCAGCAATTCTTTTTAGATGTTCAACCTCTACGGACCGTGTGGAAAATCGTGCGGACGTCTTGCGATCAGCAGGACCACTCCGACTAACAAGGCGCCCGCGAGCCAGCCCGATCCCGCCTGGCCGGCCCAGCGATGCAAGCCCCGCGACACATATGACGACCGTCGCACGCAAACATGTCACCGATATGCGCCGGTGAAACACGCCGACGTTTGTCTCAGCCCAGGCGGCCAGCGAGCGGAACACGAGACGTCCTTCACTGAACGGAGCGCATCGCGACTTCAACCGGCATTGTCTGCAACTGGCTGGGGGAGCCCGGTACACGGCCAATCGGCTATCATGCTGCACGTTGTGCAACACCAAATATTCGCCCTGCGGGCACCGGTAGGCGTCGTGTGCTGCCACGTATTCGAAGCCCTGTTCGCCATAGCTCTGAGCCCTGGCGAAATGCCCTCGGGCCACAGCTTCCACAATCCTGGCGCCGGCCAGCACGGCTGCCACGTAGAAGAGTATGATCCAGAGTTCGATATCGACGGGCGGGCTCAGCAACATTTCCAGGCTCATGGAAATCCTGTCATTGCTAGTCCGCTGTAACCTCGGTGAACAGTGGCGCCTCGCGGGATGCGCCCACCGCTTGCTCCTGCGCCGAGCGCGGAGGTTTCATGCGAAAAACCGACTTCGCTGTCATGTAGACCAGTGGCAAAGTTCCCGCAATGACCGCGGCGTCACCCGGTAGACGCAGCCACTCGATGTAGGCGTGCGCTTCAAAGAACTCGAGCGATCGCGCGTGCCAATATCCATTCGTGACGACGTCGGCGAGTTGCAATACGCCGATTGGAAAGAGGTTGGCAAACACCATCCAGGCGAGCCCGAGGTTCAACGTCCAAAAAGAAAAGCTGATCGAGGCGATCACTCCAGTCTTCCGCCCGTAGGTAGTAGCGCAGACAGAAAACGAGCAGAGACACGGCCAGCATGCCATAAACGCCCATCATCGCGGCGTGCCCGTGATTCGCCGTTAACTGCGTGCCGATCTCGTAGTAGCTGACGACCGGTAGATTAATGAGAAAACCAAAAACTCCAGCGCCCAGGAAGTTCCAGAAGCCCACAGCGACCAGGAACATGACAGCCCAACGATGAGGGAACTGGAACTGCTCAGCGCCCTCCTGTTGTCGCGCGCCGAGTTGGAGAAAGGTCCACGCCTCTACTGTCAGGAACGTCAACGGCACGATCTCAGCGGCTGAGAAGAACGCTCCGAGCGCCATGTGAATGGCGGGCGTGCCGCTGAAATACATGTGGTGCATCGTCCCGACCACGCCACCGCAGGAATACAGCAGGATATCCAAGTAAACTACGCGAGTCGCTGTCTTTGCGGACACAATTCCCAGCAGCACGAAGATGTAGGCCACCATGATCGTGGTGAACAGCTCCAGGAAATCTTCCACCCAGAGATGCACCACCCAGAAGCGCCAGAAATCGGCAATGGCGAAATCTGTCCGCGACTGGGCGAGCAGGCCGACAGCATAGAACAGGGGGATCGAAAGAGCGCTGTAGAAGAAGAGGTAAGGGAGATTGGCGTAATGCTCAACTTGCAGCGTCTTACGCAGGCCGCGGAACAGAATCACGCACCAGACAACCAATCCTACGATCAGCAGCAACTGCCATAAACGTCCCAAGATCGAGATACTCCCAGCCTTGCGCGCCGAGGAATGGACGCGCGCTGCCTTCGAGCAGTCCTTTGTAGCTGGCAGCCTCGCCGGCGAGACTACCCACGACCACAACGACCAGGGCGGCGAGGAGAGCCAAGCTGAGAAGACGCTGGCCGCGCGGTTCTGAACCCGTGATTACCGGCGCGAGGAAGATCCCCGCGGCTAGAAAAGAGGCGACAACCCAAAAGAGCGCCAACTGGAGGTGCCATGTACGCGCGAGGTTGTATGGGAGCACGCGGGCGAGATCGTATCCAAAGAATCCACCAGTCTCAGCGTGGTAGTGCGCTGTAGCGCCACCGAGTAAGGTCTGCACCAGGAACAGCGCGGCAACCACGGCGAAGTACCACGCGGTCGCGCGTTGTGCCGGCGTCAGTGATATTTCCGAAGGAGCGCGAAACCGCACGCGCCGATTCTCCTCGACGTGCCAGCCAAGAAACGATGAATAGCGGCCGAAGTACGTCAGCAGCAGGCCGATCCCACCTAGCAGGGCAATGATCGAGAGGGCACTCCAGACGACTGCCTCTTGCGTCAGGTGATTGCCAACGAGGTCCTCGGGGGGCCAGTTGTTCGTATACGAATGCGGCTTGCCGGGCCGCCTTGCGGCTGAAGTCCAGGCCGTCCACGCGATGAATGCGACCACCTGGCGCGAGACCGCGGGGTCACCGATGGCGTGGGGTCCGAGCCCGCCTCCACCACTCTTCTCGCGATTCAAAACTTCCGCTTCATAGTGCTGGCGCAGAACGTCGAAAGCCTTGGCTTGCGCGTCTGTCCACGTCAGCACATCGGTCGCTGGATCATAACGATTCTCACGCAGTTCGCGGCGTGTGCGCTCTTCCGCCGCGGCGCCTCCTCCATACGAGCGATTCATCTCCAGGGCCAGACGGTGCAGGTAGTCGGCCGTGAAATCCGGCCCGAGGTACGCGCCGTGGCCGTACACAGAACCGTACTGCATGAGGCCATAAGTAAGGAACGCCTCCTGACCGGCGCGGATGTCCTCGCCGGTGAAGACAGCTTGCCCCGACTCGGAGACGACTCGGGCCGGAACCGGAGGGCTTTCCCGATAGATGCGAATCGCGAGATACCCCAAGATTGCAAAGCCAACAATGAAGGTCAGGACGATACCCTGGATCCACCGAGAGGCGAACTCCACCTGCGGGGCTGTGCGTTGCTTCACAAGTCCTCCTGCTAGGAAGGAAAGTTAATCTATGTTAGCGAATTTGACGAAACCAGGCGCCGATCGGGTTAATTTCTTTTGCGCATCTCGTCAAGGGCGTTTCTATGATCTGCGCAATTCTCGCAAAGGATACGTGCATCCGAAGGTGGAATGACTCAGAATAGTGGCGGATGCGCTTCGGAGGTCAACTCGTCGCAGTTCTACTCGTGTTCGCGCTCAGAGCTATTCCTGCGGAGGTGCTCCAACTCGACATCGACAATGTGATTCACCCGGTTACCTTTGAAATGGTTGCTGATGCGGTCGATCAGGCGCGTGCGCGAGGTTCGACCTTGCTCCTCATTCGGCTGAACACTCCTGGCGGCCTTATGGAGGCCAGTCGTGAGGTCGTCGAGAAACTGATCGCGTCTCCGGCGCCCGTCGTCACGTGGGTAGCGCCATCTGGAGCGCGTGCCGCCTCGGCTGGTTTCTTCGTGCTGCTCGCGGGCGATGTGTCGGCTATGGCTCCCGGCACACATACTGGAGCCGCATCTCCCGTAATGCTCGGAAGAGAGTTGGATCCCATCATGCGGCGCAAAGTCGAAAGCGATGCCGGAGCATGGCTTCGATCTATCGCATCCCGCCGCGGCCGCAACGCTGCCCTTGCGGAGAAGGCAGTTAGCGAAGCGAAGTCATTTACCGAACAGGAGGCGCTCGATTCCAATCTCATAGACCTGATCGCAAAAGACGAGACGGAACTCCTGAGCCGCCTTGACGGTACCCTAATTACCCGCATTAATGGAACAAAGCAGATCCTTGCACTTAGGAACGCAAAGGTTGTCGTCTACCAACTCAGTCTGCGTCAGAAGATACTCAAAGCTGTCAGCGATCCCAACATCGCGTTGGTCGTCCTCCTTCTCGGAGTGCTCGGACTGTATGTCGAATTCTCTACGCCCGGTCTGATATTTCCAGGCGTTGCGGGAGCAATTCTCCTTCTGCTCGGCCTAAGCGCCATGGCTTTACTCCCGCTCAGCTGGCTTGGCAGTGTCCCTCATCGCACTTGCGCTCGCGCTGTTTGTACTCGAGGCGAAGTTCACATCATTCGGGGTTCTGGGAGTGGGTGGGGCAGCGGCAATGATCCTCGGAGCGCTTTTCCTCATCGAAGGACCTTCGGAGTTCCGTATCAGTCTCGGGACCGCCATCGGAATCGCATTGCCATTCGCCGTAATTTCCGTGTTCCTCACGACGCTCGTTATACGCGCCCGCGGAAACAAGGTGCAGACAGGAGCATGCGGGTTGGTCGGCGAGACAGGCATCGCGCGCACGGCACTGAACCCAGAAGGAAAAATATTAGTCCACGGCGAGTACTGGAACGCGGTAAGTTCAACTACCGTCACCGAGGGAACACGAGTTCGCGTGCTATCGGTTGATGGGATACGTCTGATCGTGGAACAATTGCCTAACACCTGAAAAGGAGACTGCTGAATGTTTTCACCAATGGCGATTGCCCTAGTTGTCCTCGCCTTGTATTTGATCAGTTCCATCAAGATTCTGGCCGAGTATGAGCGCGGTGTTATCTTTCGGCTGGGACGCGCGTTGCCGGGCGTGAAGGGTCCGGGGTTGATCCTGGTGTTTGCGCCGATCGACCGGCTCGTCAGGATGTCGCTTCGAGTCGAAACTCTCGATGTTCCGCCGCAGGACATTATCACGCGTGACAACGTGACGGCCAAGGTCAACGCGGTATTGTTCTTCCGCGTTCTCGAGCCTCGAAAGGCGGTGCTCGAGGTGGCCAATTATCTGTACGCAACATCCCAACTGGCGCAGACCACTCTCCGAAGTGTGCTCGGTGAAGTAGACCTGGATGACCTGCTCAGCGAACGGGAAAAGCTCAATATGAGACTGCAGTCCGTGCTGGACCTCGACACGGATCCATGGGGAATCAAAGTGACCAAAGTGGAGGTGAAAGCGGTGGACCTTCCCGACCAGATGATCCGGGCGATTGCACGGCAGGCCGAAGCGGAGCGCGAGCGCCGAGCCAAAGTAATTCATGCGGAAGGCGAGTATATGGCAGCGGAGCGGCTTGCGATGGCAGCCGAAGTGATTCAGAAACAGCCGGCAGCCTTGCAGTTACGCTATCTGCAAACCCTTGTCGAGATTGGCGCGGAGAAAAACACCACCGTGGTCTTCCCTCTCCCGCTGGACATTCTTTCGAGCATGAAGATTGCGCTCGACCGCTTCGCCAGCCCAAGGGCCGGTGCCGAGCCGAGTGTCTGAGAGCCTTTATATTCGTCGGTCATATCATCTTCGATCACAAATCTCGCCATCACCTGATCGCCGCCTCTCGCCAGAGTCAGACAAAGAATGCGTTTCGTATCTGAGGAAATGCGTGTAATACGTCGCCGGAGCGTGCTACTTCCTTTGGCCTTGAATGCTAGTCAGCGATGGCTGATGAGAGCAGCACTGGCACTTTGACGTATAACGGCGGTTGCTGACATTTGCTGGTCGTATATCGGGCCAGATCCTCCCAGACGCCGCAGCGTTTACCGTTGCGCCAGTAAAGTCATTAGGGTTGATCGGAAGTGATCCGGCGAGACAGGGCTCGGGGTTGGTCCATGCGACCGCGCCGGAGCACTTCGGATAACGTCACTTGAAGGAAGTAGAACCGGCTATGGAGATTGAACCGTTTGCTCTTTCAAATCAGGCAATTGGAGAACTGGCGGCACTCGTTTAACATTCTGTCGCACTCGACTGACGATATCACGGGTGCGAGTCTGTGGCCATAGCCGCAGGCGCAGGCCACTTCGTTCAAGTGGCGTTTCCGGAATGTGGCTTTTCCAGGCGATTATCGCTCCAGTGGGCAGTGCGGTGGCGGAGGGAGGGGGATTATGCTAGATCCAAATGCGCGTCGATTCCAAGGCAACGGTAGCCGGCTACCCTATCCTTCTTGTTCGGCAGGCGCTGCGGAAACTGCGGGACGTCGACGTATGGGGCTCCGGCATGTTGGAGGCGGCTGCAGGTCTCCCCGCTGGGGCAGGCCCGGAACTCGCGAAAGAGCTCGGCGCCCAGGGATTGATCCGAAAGCTTCAGAGAGACACCTGGACGATGCGTCCGGCGGGCATGACATTCACGGCCGCCACCGCCTCCAAACGGCTGACGCGTGCCACGGCAGAGCGGGCATTAGCCGCGTTCATGGAACGTGTCGTCCGCGTCAACAGCGACCCGTACTATCTGGGACGGGTGACTCGGGTTGCCCTGTTTGGCAGCATGTTGAACCCGGATACTGATAGGCCCAGTGACATCGATCTCGCGGTCGAAATAATACCGAAGATCGCGGATTGGGACAGTCATATCAAGAAGAACAATGAGCGGGTGAGCGAATTGATGACGCTAGGCCACCATTTCCGCCACACGATCGAGTATGCAGTCTGCTGGCAACTGGAGGTGTTTCGGTTCCTCAAGAGTGGCAGCCGGGCGATTTCGCTGGCTGACTACAACTTCGAGAAGCGTTTGATCCTCGCCGTGCCGCACCGGATGCTACTGGGCGACGATGAGCCGGCGCCGATCTCAGCTGAACATGCTCCGGTTCCGCGGGTCCGGCGCCGATCACGGGCCTGTCCGTTCTAAAAGGCCGTATCACCGTCGTCAGAGGCCTCCTACCGAACTCCCGTTCGCAACTTGCCCACTTTCCGAGTAGGCGACACGGGAGCTCTGACTAAACGCTGGGCCGTAGGTGTGGGGTAACGCTGGTGCGCTGGACCGATGTAGGCAGGCAACGCGCACAAGCGTCGATCGGGTCGTGACACGTGAAGTGCATGGCATCGCACTCCCGGTTTACTGCGCGTGCTCACAGTCGTCCATTTCCCGTGGGAATCATCAACGATTAGAGGGGTAGTGGAGCCGTCGCATCGAGTTTTGATTGACATAGTTGGCGATCGCCTCACCAGCGCCGTCGCTGATCTGGACTGTACTCGGGTAGTGCATTCCGCCCCAGACCCTCGCATTGTTACCATCCGATCGCGCTTGCCGGATGTTGCGGTAAGTCCGGTCCGGCTGACCGGCGGTCGTCAGTGTAAAAACCTGTTGTGATCGGAAGTGACTAAGGAGAATTGTTGCAGCCGCGCCGTTTTGACCCGGGTGCCCGGCAGGATATTCCGGGTGAGATGGCGTGGTGACGAGCGGCAGCCAGGCAGGATCGGCAGTAGTATCCATATTCGTGTCGCTCTCCGCCAACGGGATTGAAGTCACCGGCCGCCAGGTCACATCCGTCGACATCGAGCCAAAGAACCGCTTTGCGCACCAGATAGTGAACGCGGTATCCGCCATCGCGACGTTGAGTACCGCCAGGAGCCGGTTGCTGGCGGAAAGGGAGAGATGGTGGGCCCGAGCAATCTGGTTTGCGGCCTGATTCCAATGCACACTGGCATTTCCTTCCCAGAACACCGCAAGCGCCGTCTGATCCTCAGTGCGCGTCGATCCGCTGGCCCGACCGAGCGACTTGACGGCGTTGAAGTCCTCCGTGTACCTCGGGCTCGTCAGACTCCGAGGTGGTCCAGGCCGGAACTGAGTGTTGCTGACCAGGACGAACATATCTGTAAATGCCAACCCCTGGGCGCTCATGGGGCCGGACGCCGGCGGTGTGGGTCGCCACTGACCCACCGCCATGCCACCATTGAACGCCGGGTAGCTCACGCTGAATCCGTCGTTCGCCCTCCAGCTGAGCACAGCGCGCGCTACACCGATTCCCCAATCGATGCCACGATCGATACGATCGGCGCAGGAGCTCTGTTGTTCCGGCGATCGATCCTGACAATCCAATCGAAGCGTCGCCAGAGAAGCCTCATACCTGACGTCCAGCGCCGCTTTTTGAGAAGGGAAGAGGCCCAGTAACGCCGTGTACCCGGCAGCTATGACCGCCGCTCGGCGCGAGGCTCTGCGGGGAGCGCCATCGCGGACGAAGAGCGGTGTATATCGCTGTTCGATGCCGTTGTAGGCGTCGAAAATCGCCGTGTGAACGATGGCTCCAAGCCGCTGGCTGGACGAATTCGCCGTATTCGTCGCAATTAGCATCTCGACGAAGGTCAGATTCCAATCAAGCACTTCATTGACGGAAGTGGACGCCTCCGATGGATCTTCTTGCCTGCCGTCGGTTGCAGAAAAGACGGGAGTTAATCCCATCACGAACACAAACGCAGTTACCTTACACCTAATACAGTCCATAATCTTTCCTTTCATGTCAGTGCTCTCCGCGACGCGTTCGAAGGCATTCTGCCTCGGCCAGCGCGGCGTCAAGCCGGATGGCGCAACCATCGACGGCAGACCCACAACTTCTCGTCGCTTGTCACCGCAAAATGGCTGCTGTCCGCGATGCGCTGCCGCAGCGAAGGAACGGTCGCGCCGAGAAGTTCCTCTGCGCGTTCCACCGCGACCATTTCAACTTCTTCCTCACAACCACGGCACCACGCAAGGATGGACTCTCTGCGCACAGTCACCACCCGGTGTGTTTCCGTTTCCGATACTGTTCGTTTACGTATCCGCACCCGATCACCTCAACTGGTGCCAAGCCGCGACCTCTTTCAATAAGACCCGGTGCGTCTAGGGCGCGTGGCAATGTAAATGTCGGCCCCGCCGGAGCCACCAGGGCGGTCGGAGCTGAAGAAGAGCGTTTCCCGATCGGAGGACACCGAGGGGAAGTTGTCGTTGAAGGTACTGTTCAAAACTGGGCCAACATTCACCGGTGCTAACCAGGGGTCGCCGACTGCATTTCGTGTGGAGATCCACAGGTCTTGCGCCCCAATTGTTCCCTGCCGGTTGGAAGCGATGATGATCTCGAGTCCATTGTGGCCGACCGCAGGAGTGAGGTCGTTGGACGGCCCGCTGAGCTCGTTCACGAGAATTGGAGGTGCGAACGATCCGTTCGCTGTGAGTTCGCTCGCATAGATGTCCAATCCGCCTGCCCCGCCCAGCCGATTGCTGGCAAGAAAGAGAAGAGGTAGGCCGCCGTCGTCGTTTTCGAAATAGCTTGGGCCGGCGTCGGTCGCAGCCGTATTGAACTGAGTGCCCAGATTCACGGGGGTCTGCCAACCGAAGTCGTCACGCGTATCGTGGCGCCAGGCGACCCAGATATCGAAGCCGCCCGAACCTCCTCCCCGGGTAGTTGCAAAAAACAAAAGGTGGCCATCCCTTGAGAGGGCGGGAGAGCGTTCGTTTGCTTCCGTATTGATGATGATCCCGAGATTGACAGGCGCGTTCCAGGAGTCACGTGTGCTGGCACGCTTGGCGACCCAGAGGTCCTCCCCGCCCAAGCCGCCCGGGCGCGTTGAGGCGAAGTATAAGCTCAGCCCATTCTTGGAAACATGCGGAGAGAAGTCCTCAGCAGCTGAGTTCACACTGGGCCCCAGGTTGATTGGCTGCGACCAGTCCGAATACACTGGCGTGGCTGTTAAATAGATAGACAGCACACCAAGGCCAGTCAGCAGGGCCAGGCTCGTATGTTTTGTACGGAAGGTTTTGAACTCCATTTGGTTCTCCTGCTTGCCAACGATAAAGCGCGTTTGGCCGGCAAGTCCTTTAGAACCATGGAAGGAATTTGGAAGAATCTTTGAAGGCGGCCTTAAACGATCCTTGAAGGTAGTGGGCGTGCCCCCGTTGATTGAGACAGTGCGGTAATATCGTCCAGCAGGTTTCATGGCGATAAAAGCCAGCCACGTGTATCAGTTCGGCGCTTTTCGCCTGGACGCTACCGACCGGCTCCTGTACCGTGAAGGTGAGCTTATCGCGCTCGCTCCGAAGGCTTTTGACACGTTGCTGCTTCTGGTGACCAATAGCGGTCACGTTCTCGGAAAAGAAGAAATGATGAAGCAGCTCTGGCCGGATACGTTTGTCGAAGAGGGCACGCTCGCGCAATATATTTCGCTGTTGAGAAAGGCGCTAGGAGACTCAGCCGGCTGGATCGAGAATCACCCGCGACGCGGATACCGGTTGACTGCGCCGGTCGAGCAGATCGAGGCCGCTCCTGGCGAACTCCGGATCGAGGAGCATATCCGAAGCCGGACAGTGATCGAGGAAGAAGTCGTTGCGGGGCAGCGGCGGGCTAGGCCATCTCCAATGATCTGGACCGCTGTGGCGCTCGTGGGGGCGATCGTGACGGCTGCACTGATCTGGATCAACGCACGAGGAGATCCTCACAGATCCTTCGCTTCAGTGGCGGTTCTGCCGTTCCGGACGGTTTCGGATTCCGAGGGCGATTACCTGGCGGATGGAATTACGGAGGCGTTGATTACCAGACTCACTAATCTCGAAGGGCTGCGCGTAGTCTCGTATTCTCGGGTGCGCCGGTTCAAAGGCTCCTCCGAGGAGGCCGCCGAAATCGGCCGGCACCTGGGCGTCGAGGCAGTGATTGAGGGAACCGTAAGGGTCATCTCCGGAAGACTTCGCGTGAGTGTCCACGGCATCGACACCAGAAGCGGATACACGATTTGGGCGATCGATCGCCTTGAATCGGAACCTGAAAAGCTGCCCGATATCGAAGGACAACTGGCAGAAGCCGCGGCGAACAGGATGAGGGGAGAACTCACGGCCAGGGAACGCGATCTGGTCACGAGATCGCGCTCCACCAATGCCGAAGCTTACGACCTCGTTCTGAAGGCGCGTAGGGCAGATCCGGAAAAGGCTGTACAACTGTTGAATCGGGCCGTTCAACTCGATCCTGCATTTGCGGACGCCTATGGCTGGCTCGCTCTTGCCCAGGTACGGATGTATAACCTATGGCTGGCGGGTCCGGAAACCCTTCGCAACGCGATCTCGAACGGTAACCAGGCGCTCTCGAGAGATGCGAATTCGTCCATCGCCATTCGCGCGCTCGTTCACATCCAGCACGCTACCGGGCGCGAGGTGGAAGGCTTGTTCATGGCCCGCCGAGCTCTCGAAAACAATCCGGATGACCTGGACGTGATAGCGGCTGCTGCCGAAGCATACTTCAGGAACGGACTCTACGACCGCGCTATTCCTCTCTATGAGAGGGCGCTCGCCGAGGAGCCGGCCAACGTTGACTTTCGCAGTCAGATGGCGCGCATGTATCTTTACCTCGGCCAGTACAAGAAAGGGATCGAGGTGATTTCTCCGGTGCCCGTCAACCAGGCCGGACTCTTCGCGATGCTGTTATACGCGGAAACGGGGCAGATGGCCAAGGCCGTCGCAATCACGGCCGGGGATTCAAGCCGAATTCCCTACGGATTCTATACATACATGCGAGGTTACGTGCTTGATGCCGCGGGAGACCACGCTGGAGCGAACGAGATCTGGACCCAGGGGGTGCGCCGCGGAGAGGACTTGCTCGACAAGAACGAGAATCCTGTGGCGCGCGGCGTGGACGCAATGATCTACGCAAAGCTGGGAAGGAGGGAACAGGCGCTGCGGAATTTACAGCAATCACTGGCGGCCGATTCTCACAACCCTGTGCTGCTGTGGTTTGCGGCTCAGACTCGCGGTCTGCTGGGCCTGCGCCGCGAGGCGCTGGAGACCTTGAAGATCGCAGTCGAGAACGGGTTTTTCAACCTTCCGATGATCGAGTATCTTACGCGCCCCGGCCTGTCCTTCCATATGCTTCGGGACGACCCTGAGTTTCATGCTATCCGAGCCGACCTGGCCCGGCGGCTCGCCCATCTGCGGACACGGTATTGACTCGCCACTGTGCCTACAAATAAATCCCAACCAAGCTGCCGAATGCCGGAGCGAGACGTGATCCACCCGATCAAGAAAGTTTGGAATCCGCACCGGCCGGAAGTAGGCGCGCAGCCGCTGATTAGTTTGCGGCTCGGGTTCCATCAGAGCTCGGTCCGGTGCGTCTAAATCGTGTGTTAGGCGGCGCGGCGCTCGTAGTGATGGTGCAGGCCACCGACTTCGCGAATTTCGACCACCTCTCCTTCTTGGGGAGGCTGTACTCTCCGGGCCTGCGGGGTGTTCTTGGCGAGCGACAAGTGAGTTCGCCACTCATCGTAATAAGCAAAATAGGTCGTGAGCGTACGATGCAGAGAGCTTTCGCCGAAGACAATGACATGATCCAGACACTCGCGGCGAATCGACCCAATGAGCCGTTCGATATAGGCCCGTTGCCACGGAGATCGCGGTGCCGATAGCACTTGTTTGATACCTATTGCCTTCACCTGATCGACGAAGTCCTTGCCGAAGATTTGATCACGATCGCGAAGCAGATACCGAGGCGCGCTGTCCCACGGAAATGCCTCCCGTAATTGCTGGGCCGTCCATTCTGCAGTCGGATGAGCAGTCACGCCGAAGTGGAGAATGCGCCGCCGATCGTGAGCAAGTACCAGGAAGACATACAGTATCTGGAATCGGATCGTAGGTACGGGTAGAGTCGAGGATGGGCGCGAGCACTGACGCAAAGCGCCGCCCCGTTTCCCATCCCCGCTCATCAAACCGGACGTGCGGATTTCCCGCATCCGGCTTTCCGACTGGATTTCACCGCCAGACTCACGAACGAGACTCCATCCGGACACGACGCAGTTGGACAACGCCCAACCTGCCGTAGACCGCATCCCTTGAGAAGCAAGTATAGTGCCACGCGAGCGCACTTGATGTCGTCGCCGAAGGTAATGGCGTACGCTTTCATAGACGTAGTAGTCGACCGCCCGATACGCTGTGGCTGTCGTGCCGTAGCTGAAGTACGCGCACCAACCCCTCAGAATCTGATTGAGTCGATCCCGCACCTCCGACCACGCCTCCACGTTGTTGGGTACCAGAAGGTCTCCCACTTTCTGCTTGATACGCGCTACGCTCTTCTTCGACGGACTCGCACCCAGATACCAGCGGCCATTCTTTTCGAAGCAGTGTGGACCGAACGTATATCCCAGAAAGTCAAAGCTCTCCTTGCGCGCTTGCTTGATGCTGGTCTTCGCCTCATTCAGGGTGAGCCCCAATCGCGTGACCACCCTACGCGTCCAATCCAGCGCCTGCGCCGCTTTCCCGCGACTCAGGATCACGAAATCGTCCGCGTAGGAGACCACACGGGCTTGGAATTGCTCTCCCCGTTTGGTGTTCCGCCAGCCCTTCAACAGACGGTTCATGTACAAGTTGGCGAGCAGCGGGCTGACCACTCCCCCTTGCGGTGTCCCGCAGTGGTGGTCTTGCCCGCCTGTCAACCGACGTTTCCCGTTCTCGTCCTGCTCCTCGACCGGAACCGTAAGCCACATCTTGATCAGACGCAGCACGTTCCCATCAACGATTCGCCGGGCGACACACTGTATCAGTTCACAGTGTGGAATGGTGTCGAAGTATTTGGACAGATCAGCGTCAACTACATCTGTATAGCCTTCGCCCAGTAGCTTATGCACTCTTCGGATAGCGTCGTTCGCACTCCGTTTCGGTCGGTAGCCGTAGGTATTAGGTTCCAACTCCGCCTCAAAGATCGGCTCGATTACCAGCTTAGCGGCGGTCTGCACGACTCGATCCCTTATACAAGGAATACCGAGCGGCCTCTCACCGCCACCGGGCTTGGGTATCTTCACCCGCCGCACCGGCTGTGGTCGATACGTCTTGTTACGTAACTCCTCTCGGATCCCAGTCAACCACCTCTCCAGTCCTGTCGACTCGATGTCTTCGAAGCTCTGCCCATCTACTCCCGGCGCGCCCTTGTTGGCTCGCGCCAGTTTATAGGCATGGGACAAAATGTCCTCGCGATATATCTTGTCGTACAGAATGTAGAAGCGGTATTCCGGTTCGTTCTTCGCCTTGCGATACAGCTTGATCTGAAGTTCCCGAATGTTGCTCGGTGTTGTCAGACTCATCGTCAATCACCGCACCTTTCCTCCTTCACAAGCACACCAGAAGTGAGGGCCCTTTCCTCCGCCGGCATTACCCGGCCTCATCGGTCCTATAGCCCTCTCCGACGCCCAGACTGGCCGTGGCCCTTCTGACCACGTTCGGAGTCGCGACTTCCACCAGCCCCGGGCCTCCCCCACTGACCCAAATCACCTTCCCTGCATGCTGTGCTCACTACCCCGGTGGACCGGACAGGTGCTTGTTGGTTTCTTCCCTGCCCCGCGCGGCCTTCCCCGTTCTTCAGGCGGGTCGGCATCCACATCGTTACTTTCGAGGCCTGCTCAAGCTTCACGCGCGTTACGGCCTGCAAGGTTGCTCACCCACCATACGTGGGCTTTATCGCGAGGCTCCGCCCTCGCCAGTTTCCCGGCTCGGGCGCTCGCAAGCTATCAAGTCCTACCAACAACTACTTGAGTGGGTCCTTCCCCCACTGGTGATCTACGCCCTTGGGGCGCACTGAAGAAGTCTACCGACGCCATGCTCTTGGCATGGTTCTCGAGGAACGTCCGCCAAGTCTGCGAAGGCGGTCTTCGAAGTCGAACCATGTATTTGGCGACCGTTGGTTCAGTAATCTCAATGCCTAGCTTGAGCAACTCGCCGTGAATGCGTGGTGCACCCCAGCGCGGGTTGTTGCGGCTCATCATCCGGATCAGATTTCGAACCTCTTGCGGCACACTGGGCCGACCTCGCTTGCCACGGTGGATTTTCCACGTCCAAAACAAACGGAAGCCTATACGATGCCAAGCGACAACTGTGTCGGCCTTTACGATCATCAGGACCGATTTCCACTCGCTCCACAGGCTCCGCAACCAGACCCAGAAGAGTCGGTCGGCTGGCGTCAGTTTGAGCCGTTTGGGAGCCGACCTGCGCAAGACGCCGAGTTGTTGCCGCAAGGCGAGGTTCTCCAGTCGTAGCTTCCATGAGAAGGCCGCACCTTGTCAAGAGCTTTGTTTTGGATCGGCTAACCTACCCCGCCGATCGCCGACCAACGAGAGGCGCGATGCGACCTCAAACCATCCTTCTTTTCTTAGGAAGGTTTTGATTTTTGCCGGCGTACGGACGTATCCTCTTCGCCGACCAACGGGAGGCCTTCCTGGCATCCTTCCCTATACTTCACAACCGCCGATTCGCCATGCTTCCATTCGCACTCAAGGGGTAATTGCCGCCACCCCAGGGGCCGTTTGGCGTTCTTGATCTTGGGAACGGGTGCTGCCATCTCAGCATCGAACTCTACCGGCACGTTTCCGTGCCAGTCGTTCTGCCGCGACTTCGCAGTCACCCGAACTCGGCGATTTGCTACAAATTCGATTCCTTACGCGGCTGCGCGTTGGGCCGCCGCCTGCCTGGCATTGCTATTGCGCAATGGCTCGTACACTTCCCCGCTCACCCACAAGCGATGCAGCAAAATTCCTAGTTTCCGAGCCACCGCTACAATCGCCCGCTTCTTCGCATTCTTGCCGCCCCGTTGCGCCAGCTTTAAACCCCAACGTCTGAGGTCCGTGTCCGGCCCGTGGTACCCGAGTATGTAATGCGCTCCTTGTACCAGCATCTTCCGTAGATAGATGTCGCCTTCTTTCGTGATCCCCAGTTGTGGCTGCTGCTCACCCGATTCGCTCCGCTTCGGCCGCAATCCCACATAGCAGCCGACGTCCCGGCTCTTCCGGAAACGCTCCGGATCTTCCACCGTCAGCACGAACGTCAAAGCGATCAATGGTCCCACTCCTTTGATTTGTTGCAGGAGCTCGGTCTCCGGATATTTCTCCGTAGCGATCTGCTTCAGTTCGGCGTCGCAGATTTTGATCTTCTCTGTCAAGGATTCCACTTGCTGCAACAGCGGTCTCAGTCCTGCTTGTAGTTCCATTGGCAGTCCTGCCGCTTGTTTCTCGCCCATCGCGTCGGCATCGCAAGTCGGAAGCCGTTCGCCCGCTGCCTTGGTTAGCCCACGCGCCGCATTCACCAGACTCGTCCGCGCGTCCAGCAGCGCCGCTCGAACCTTGATTCGCATCAGGTCTGTCTGCGCTTGCTCACCCCGATGCCGGATCGGCCGTAGCAGCTCCGGGTCCACTCGCACCAATCGCGCCAGCATTTGCGCATCCCGCCGGTCGCTCTTCTGGCTACTGGCGCTAATTAACGGCACGCTCCGCGAATTCGCTACCGTCACTTCAAACCCTAGGCTCTTGAGCAACCGGCTTACCCACGGCGAATGCGTCCCAACTTCAATTGCAATCCGGCATCGAGGCATGCTCCCGAATAACCGCAGCATTGCCTTCTTCGTTGTCCCGACACTGTCTTCTTTAACGATCTCGCCGTCTTCGTCCAGTAGGCAATATCGGCTGCTCTTGTCCCCCAGGTCCATTCCAATTGCTCTCGGTATTGCGCCCGCTTTCCGGCCCCGTTTCCCACTCGACGGACAAGTGCTATTCTTCTTCATGGTCGGTCTCCTTTGCACTTCGAGTGCGTCCAAATTGGGAGCTTATCGCATCCCGCTGGGAGGCCGGCCGTCTCATCCCATCTCTGTTTGGTTTGGCACGGAAGATAGCGGCCTCGACAAGTTTGATCCAGCGACCGGAAGATTCGCTCATTACCGAAAGACAGCGATGGCCAGTTTGTTGGGCGGATCACTGACGTTATCGCGGATAGCCATCGGGACATCTGGTTTGTTGGCGAGCGCGGTCTGTTCCATTTGGACCAAAAGGCAGGACAGATTACTCGCCCTCCAGCAACCATGTATGGCCTTATCCGCAGAGAGTTGTATGCAGACGAAGCCGGCAATTTGTGGATGCTAGTCAATTCCCCGATCAGTCGGCCTGGTGAAATATGATCGACAGGCAGAGCGCTTCACGAAATACCCGCTTGGCGGCCGTGCTGTCAGCGTGGCGAATAGCAACCTTTCTTGATGACGGAGAGAATGGGTTATGGGTGCCATCGAGCCTGGGTCTCTATTACTTTGACCGGCGCACAGAACGTTTCACGTACCGTTTTCAACACGATGAAACCAACCCGCATAGCCTGGACAGTAACATCGTTGTGTCGAGTCTATCAGGATCGGGGCGGCTTGCTGTGGGTGGGAACTGAAAATGCGGGGCTGAATATTCTCAATCTTCCAGCAGGAACAGTTCCGGCGCCTATACGCATCGCTCCGCGCGAACCCCAATAGTCTGTCTCCCGGCAAGGTCACCGCGATTTATCGAGGAGCCCGATGGCGTTCTGTGGGTAGGCTTCTTCCCTCGCGCCTTGGACCGAGTCGATCGAAAAACGGGTCAAATCACCCATTATCGTCCCGGCCCGCGAAACAATACAGCTCAGCAACGGCAAGAACGTTCAAGGCATTTACAAAGATGCGACGCGGTTTTCTCTGGGTGGGTGGCGGCGACTGCGGTCTTGATCGGTTCGATGAACGCACCGGGGCCGTTCAAGCATTACCGGCACAACCCTGATGATCCCCACAGCTTGATTTCGGATAACGTTTACAGCGATCTATGGAGACCGAAACGGCCGAATATGGGTGGGCCAGTATTACGGTATAAGCCGCTTCGATCCGGCGACGGACAATTTACCAACTACCGGCCTGTTCCAGATAATCCGGCCAGCCTGGCAAACAGCGTCTGGACCATTTATCGAGGATCGTTCCGGCACGCTGTGGTTAGGGACGTGGGGCGGCGCGCTGATCCGTTTCGATGACAAGACAGAAACCTTTGTGAACTTATATGCCCGACTCGCGTGACCCCCACCGACTCAAGGGCGGCAGCATCATCGCCATTCACGAAGACCGGGCCGGAACACTGTGGCTGGGACGTTTGGACGGGACTGTACGGTACAACCGGCAAAGCGGCGCGTTCACCCGCTACACGGAAAGCCACGGCCTGCCCAGCAGCAGCATTCGCTGGCATTCTGGAAGATGGAGCAGGCAGGCTTTGGCTCAGCACCCAAAAAGGCATATCCCGGTTCGATCCTAAGGTGAAGACCTTTTAGAAACTACGACGTGTCCGACGGCCTGCAGAGCAATGAGTTCAGGAGCGGTTGTTATCAAGGCCGAGATGGGGAGATGTTCTTTGGCGGCAGCGATGGGATTAATGCGTTCTTCCCTGAAAACGTCCGGGACAATCCATACGTGCCGCCGGTAGTGATCACCAGCTTCAAGATCTTCAACAAACCCGTGCCCATCGGCGCTAAGTCGGTACTTAAGAAAGCCATCCCATACGTCGATTCCTTGACTCTCTCCTACCGCGACAATGTCTTCTCCTTTGAATTCGCGGCGTTGAGTTACGCAAATTCCCACAAGAATCGTTATCGATATAAGCTCGAGAACTTTGACCCTGGCTGGAACGAGGTGGGCAGCAAGCAGCGGCTGGCTACTTACACCAATCTGGACCCCGGCAAATATGTCTTTCGCGTGCAGGGATCGAACAGCGATGGCGTATGGAATGAAGAAGGGGTGTCGCTGCCCATTCTCATCACGCCCACCCTGGTACAGGGAGAACTGGTTTCGCGCCCTCTCCGCGGCCGTTCTTATGGCGCTGCTGTGGGCAGCCTGGCAGTTCCGTATCCGGCAACTTCGGCGGGAGTTCAAGAAGCTTCAGGACGTGATCGAAACGATTCCGGCGATGGCCTGGACCGCTCGTCCGGACGGCTCCAATGCATTCGTAAACAAGCGTTGGGCGGAATATACGGGCTTGTCAGCGGAGGACTCAGCCGGTTCAGGTTGGACGGCTGCCGTTCACCCCGAAGATCGTCAGGCGATATGGGGAGAAGTGGCGCGCGTCCCTTGCTGCTGGCGAGCCGTTCGAAGCCGAGGCGCGCTTTCGTTGCGCTGCGAATGGGGAATATCGCTGGCTTCTGGCTCGTGGTGTGCCTCTGCGCGATAAGCACGGAAAGATTCGTCAGGTGGTATGGAATTCTCACCGACATCGAAGACCGCAAGCGTGCCGAAGAAGAGCGCGAGAGGCTGCGCCAGCTCGAGGCAGATCTCGCGCATATCAACCGGGTGAGCATGATGGGGGAACTGGCCGCCTCGATCGCGCATGAAGTCAACCAGCCGCTGTCCGGCATCGTGAGCAACGGCAGCGCCTGCCTGCGCTGGCTGGCCGCAGATGTGCCTAACCTCGACGAAGCCCGGGAAGCTGCACGCCGCATCGTCCGCGACGGCAAACGAGCCGGTGAAGTGATCGCCCGGATTCGGGCACTGACAAAGAGGGCTGCCACGCCGAAAGAAAGGCTGGACCTGAATGAGACCATTCGGGAAGTGCTTGTCCTCGTCGGAGACAAAGCGAAACGAGAGGACGTGAGCATCCAGACGCAGTTCGCGGATGACCTTTCTCCCGTTTCAGGCGACCGGGTTCAGTTGCAGCAGGTTGTGCTGAATCTGGTGATGAATGCGATCGAAGCGATGAGCAGTGTGAGTGAGCGGCCACGGGAACTGCGTATCACCACCGGCAACGTTGAGGATCAGGTGCAGGTAACGGTCGAAGACTCCGGGCCGGGTCTTGACCCGAACACGATGGCAAAGATCTTTGAGCCTTTCTACACCACTAAGTCCGCCGGCATGGGCATGGGACTCTCGATCAGCCGTTCCATTGTTCAGAGCCATGGGGGCCGGCTATGGGCTACGGCTAAGGACGGCCCGGGCACGGCCTTTCACTTCACCCTTCTGAAGTACCAGGAGGAAGGATCACGTGCCGGAGTTGCTGCCTTCTGACGCTATTGTTGTCGTAGTAGACGATGACGTGTCAGCGCGCGAGGGACTGAGCAGTCTGATCCGGTCCGTTGGATTGCGGGTGGAAACCTTCGCGTCCGCGCAGGAATTTCTGGCCCGCTGTGGCCCCGAAGCGCCGAGTTGTCTGGTGCTGGACCTACAACTGCCGGGTCTGAGCGGGCTCGACCTCCAGAAGCGGATGGCCGAACTCGAGTTGGACATTCCCATCGTTTTCCTGACAGGTCACGGCAATATTCCGGCTTCCGTGCAGGCAATGAAAGGGGGCGCCGTTGAGTTTCTGACCAAGCCGTTTGACGAGCAGGAACTTCTGAACGCAATACAGGAGGCCATCGAGCGCGACCGGCGCACGCGGCAGCAACACGGAGTAGTACGTGAGCTGCGAGATCGGTATGAGTCGCTGACCGCGCGCGAGCAGGAAGTCATGCAGCAGGTGATTTCCGGCCTGCTGAATAAGCAAATTGCGGCGGAACTGAACATCACTGAGTTCACGGTCAAGATTCATCGCGGGCACGTGATGCAAAAGATGCGTGCGGATTCTCTGGCCGATCTTGTGAGGATGGCGGAAACTCTGGGCATTCGACCGCCAAGAGAGTCTCAGGGCGATCTCATCTAGCACCAAAGTGTAATGGCCACTTTTTCCTGTCGCTGATATAAACAGATCAAGGCTTCGATGGCACCCCTTGTAGCAGTAGTAGACGATGACATCTCGGTCCGCGAGTCGCTGGAGAGCCTGATCAGGTCCGTCGGCATGGCGGTGAAACTGTTCGTCTCAGCGGAAGAACTGGTAAATTCAGCCGATCCCTGCGCGGCGGACTGCTTCATATTGGACGTGCGCCTGCCGGGGATGAGTGGCATCGAACTCAACCGGTTTCTGATAGAGAGCGGCTGCAAGGCGCCGGTGATCTTCATCACGGCCCATGCGTGTGACGACCGTTCGAAGGCGGAAGCTCACACGGACTCGACGATCGCTTACCTCATTAAACCATTCGGAGAGGATGAATTGCTCGATGCCGTCGAAGCGGCATTGAAATGGAAACCTGCAGCGTAAAACAGCCCAGCTAATCGGGGAGGAGATCCCATGAGAGACACAGAAGCTATGGTTTATGTGGTAGACGATGATCAGTCCGCACGGGAAGGCTTGGCAGGACTGATTCGTTCCGCCGGACTTATGGCAAGAACGTTTGAGTCAGGCGAGGAATTCCTGGCTGCCGCGCGACCGAATCTGCCAAGTTGTCTAGTGCTCGATGTGAACCTCCCCGGGTTGAATGGACTCGATCTGCAACAGGAGATCGCCAAATCGCAGCCCTCACGTTCCCATCGTCTTCCTCACCGGCCACGGCGACATCCCCATGACCGTCCGGGCAGTTCAAGGCAGGGGCCGCGAATTTCCTGACGAAACCGGTCGACGATGAAGCCTTGCTGGATGCCATCCAGCACTGCCTCAGCTCCTGGCTGGGCGACGAATGCGGTCCGATGAGCACATTGGAAACATGATCGGCGAGAGCCCGTCCCTGCGGAAGATCGTAAAAGACATCCAGATCGTGGCGCCGACCGACGCGACCGTTCTCATCCAGGGCGAAACGGGTACTGGCAAGGAACTGGTGGCTCGCGGCATCCATGAGCTAAGCGGGCGGAGCAAGCGGCCTTTCGTAATGGTGAATTGCGCCGCGATCCCTGCCACGCTGCTCGAAAGCGAACTCTTCGGTCACGAGAAGGGTGCGTTCACGGGAGCCTTCGCGCAAAAGATCGGACGTTTTGAACTGGCGCATCAAGGGACGTTGTTCCTCGACGAGATTGGCGAAATCCCTTTGGAGCTCCAACCAAAGCTGCTGCGGGCTCTTCAGGAGCAGGAGTTTGAGCGCTTGGGCGGCAACCGGACCATTCATGTCGACGTTCGGATTATCGCTGCAACAAATCGCAATCTCAGGCAAATGGTCGATGAAGGAAAGTTCCGTGGACGACCTGTACTATCGTCTGCACGTTTTCCCTCTAGCCGTGCCGCCCCTGCGCGAGCGGCGCGAAGACATTCCGCTGCTGATCCGCTTCTTCACGCAGAGATACGCTAGGAAAATGAACCGTTCGATCGAGGAGATTCCGGCCGCTGCGCTCGAAGCACTCACCAGGTACAACTGGCCGGGCAATATCCGCGAGCTGCAGCACCTGGTGGAACGTTCCGTTATCCTGAGTCCTGGCCGGGTGCTGCAGATTGCCGTTCCTGATGCGGTTTCAGACATCGGTGTCGTCGTGCGCAACGAAGGACCTCCTGAGCGCGAGCGAATCCTTGATGCCCTGCGCCTCTCCGGTGGAGTAATCGGTGGGGCCGACGGCGCCGCCGCGAGGATGGGGATGAGGCGCACGACGCTGCAATCCCGAATGAAGAAGCTGGGTATCGCTCGGCATTTTCAATAGCTCCAAACTGGATGATGCCGGCGTGCGCCACTCCCGTCAGTTCTTGCCGGCTTGTGGGGGATACGTCCTGAACAGCTTCGCCATCGCTTTCTCCAGGGTGCGGTAGTTCTTGTCAGGATCCTTCTTGATGTCGAGCGTTTTGGAAGCGGAGCCGCGCCACACCAGTTGTTTGTTAGCCGGGTCGAATAACCCGATGACCAGCTTGCCGACATCGATGGTCGATGACGTTACACGAGTGTTGCCCCAGCCGCCAAAAGGTCCGCTCCACAAGCCTGGACCGCCCCACCCACCGAAGCTATTAAACTCCTTCTCCTGCGAGATCGCCGCCTGATAGCCAACGAGCAGATCGCCGCTACTCTCGACTCGCCGTAAACCCTTGCCGGCGAGTTGCGCATCCACCGCACGCTTGATGTCCTGATCCAGGATCTGGTCGCCAACCTGCACCTCCTGGTAATCCACCCATTGGTAAGTCTTGTACGTGCTGAAGTTCGCGGAACGGTCATAGTCGAAATGCACCTGCTGTGCGAAGGCGGCTACGCCAAGGCACACGAGTACTGTCAGATTGATGTGTCTCATCCTGTTGTTCTCCTTTCGAGATCGATTAGAAGTGATAAGCCGATACGACCGAGTTTCGCAGTCGGCGCGTTTGCACGAGTACGTCTAATCCAGCCGCATCTCGACGTATCGCATTCTTCCTGCGCGCTCCACCTGAAGAGTTACAGGCCGCCCGGGCTCTTGCCTGTCCACGATTGCCCGCAGTTCCGGCAAACTGGATACAGCCTGGCGGTTGACCTCGTAAATGATGTCGCCCGGGAGCAGCTCGCCGGTTGGACCATCGGTCGTCATGGCCAGGCGGGCGACCAGGATCCCGTAAGAGCGGCGCGGAGGTCCCGGCAGAAGTCCGGCGATGGATGCATCTATCGGCAATGCAAGAATTGACAGGCGCGGCACCAGGTGCTGGCGCTCGTTCACATGAGAGACAAAACGCTCAGCGCTGTTCGATCGCGCGAACACGACTACTTTCTTCTCGAGAGTGTCAGCGCCGCGCAGGATCTGCAGAGTCACGCTATCGGAAGCGCTCTGCCGGTACAGGTTGACGTGAAACTGGCGTGCGTTCTCCATCGGCTTGCCGTTGAATGAGAGGACGATGTCCCCGATCTTCAAACCGGCTGTGTCGGCTGGCCCGCCGGGCAGAACGTCCGCGAGAATCACGCCGGTATCACGCGCAAGCCCCAGTGCGGCAGCCAGGCCGGGTGTTACGGTCTGCGCTTCGACCCCGATCTCACCTCTCAAAACGAAGCCGCTCCGTCGCATCTGGTCAATTACGAAGCGGACGATGTTGCTGGGAACAGCGAAACCGAGACCTTCACTGCCGCCCGACTGCGTCAGAATCAATGTGTTGATTCCTACCAGGCGACCTTCGATATCCACCAGCGCTCCACCGCTGTTGCCCGGATTGATGGGCGCGTCCGTCTGGAGATAAATCACGGGGTCGTCGGACCGAAGCTGCCGCGCGACCGCGCTGATCACACCCATGCTCATCGAGCTCTCGAGGCCGCTGGGACTACCCACTGCGACCACCAGCTGGCCCTGCCGAACGATATCGGAGTCCGCCAGTTCAAGGAACCGCAAACCCTCGGCCTCGACCTTCAACAGGGCCAAATCGGTTTCGGCGTCGAGACCAACCAGCCGCGCTGGCAATACGCGCCCGGGTGGTCGTACGATGCTTCGGCCGGCCTGCGCCGCCGTTGGACGAAAGCTGCACCTGAATCCGCGTCGCGCCGGCAACGACGTGCGCGTTCGTGACGATGTAGCCGTTCGAGCTGACGATCACCCCTGATCCAGCGGCCCGCCGCAGCCCGAAAGGGATTACACCAGCCGGATCGCCCGCCACCTGCTGATATCCCTCCGCAGTCACCATCGCAACGGCCGGGGTGACACTATTCCGCAACTCCGATAAGTGCTTCATTCAACCCGCGAACCGAGAGTGCGCTTCGGGAAGGGATCTCCTCAGCCGCCAGAACCGCGCTGAGTACGATGACGAATAATAACTTGTGTGTCTTCATAGGAAATCACCGCAGTCAGGCGTTTGCACTTGCCGTGACCTCAGGCTGACTTTCGTTCCACCAGCATCTCGCTCGTCATCTCGAAACCTATGCGGCCTCTTCCCAATACGGACTCGCCGCACTCCTGTGGGTGCTGTGATCGAGGGCCTCCTGGCACCGGATGCAGTTTGAGGCCCACGGAATCGCGGCAAGCCGTTTGGAAGCGATCGGCTCGCCGCATTCGGCGCAATCACCGTACGAACCTTCTTCCATTGCCAGCAGCGCAGCATCCACAGCCGCCAGCGTGCGATTCAGCGCATCCAGAAAGGTCACCGCTTCCTCCCGCCTGCTCATGCCCTGCATTTGATCGATCAAATCGCGCTCGCCCTCGCCAACCTTCAATTGAGAGCTCTGCGCGCGAATCGACCCTACAAGTTCGGCCCGCTTGTTTCTGAGCACTGCTTTCAAATCATCGATCTGCTCTGTCATATCTCCTCCTGATTGGGCCGACTGCGCGCTGACTGTTCCGAGCTCGAATGTTGCGCTTCGACCACTGCGTCTCGGTTTGCAATAGCTGAGAATGCACGCAGGCATCCAAAGCTGCTGGCGTGTAAGTGCAGGTGCTTGTGCGCGGTCACGGCCGAAGATTGCCGGACGTTCGACATTTGCCGATGGCAGCAGCCGAATTAACCTCAGCTCCGTCGACATCTCCGGCTCAGTGCAAAAACCGGCATCAGCCCGAGCTTAATTGCGGTAACTCCGATGCTCCCGCTGCTCTTCGATCATGTCGAAGAGCACGATGATCTGGCTGCCACTGACAAAGTGATACTACGTGGTGTACAAGGAGGAGCGTGTTGGCGCTCATAAGCTAGCGTGTTGCGGCTATGCGCATTTACTAGGTGGCATACTGGACGCATTAGCTGATTGGCTCGAATAGTGCAGCCGATTCATGCCATTGAGAGCGGCTACTTTGTAGCACTCGGCTAACGTTGGGTAGTTGAAAACGGTGGTAAGCAGAAACTCGATCGAGCCTTCAAAAGCCAGCACTGTTTGGCCAATATGAACTAGCTCTGTCGCGCCTTCGCCCACAATATGCACTCCCAGCAGGCGAAGCGTCTCGCGATGGAAAAGGAGCTTCAAGAGTCCGGTCGTATCGCCGATGATCTGCCCTCGAGCAATCTCCTGATAACGGGCAATCCCGACCTCGTACGGGATGGCTTCCCGGGTCAATTGCTCTTCGGTCTTACCGACGAAGGAGATCTCCGGAATCGTATAGATCCCGTATGGAAACAGGTCCGGCACCGAATGCACGGGCTCGCCGAAAGCATGACAAACAGCAACTCGACCTTGCTCCATCGAAACGGATGCCAGACTGGGAAATCCTATGACATCGCCCGCAGCGTAGATATTTGGTTGGTCGGTTTGGAAACGATCATTGACACCGATGCGCCCACGAGAGTCGGCTTTCAGACTGGCCGCCGAAAGGTTCAGCGACTCCGTGTTCCCTTGCCGGCCTACAGCGTACAAGAGGCCGTCAGACCAGACCTGCTTGCCGCTCTTGAGCGTAGCGCACACTTTACCATCCGGGTTCTTCGTGATGGATTCAACCTCCTCGCCGAGCCGGAAGGTCACTCCCTTACGACGCATATGGTATGAAAGGGCCTCGACGATCTCGCTGTCGACGAAGTCTAGAATCTGCGGCCGGCGCTCGATCAATGTGACGCTCGCTTCGAGCTCGGCGGCAATGCACGCGTACTCGACGCCGATCACGCCGCCACCGACAATCGTGATTGCTCGCTTCCGCGGCGGGAGACGCCGAATCGCATCTGTATCGAGAATCGAGACGCCATCGATCGGGATATCCGGATTGTGAGCCGGACGCGTGCCGGTGGCAATCAGAACGCGATCCGCTTCGATGATCGGGCTTTCGTCTGCGTTCGTTACTCGAATCAAGTTCGGCGAAAGAAACGATGCATCCCCCGTGAACACAACCACGCCGTTACGGCGAAACTGATTCGCGTAAAGGGCAGACTCGTTCGAAGCCACGTGCTCGATTCGGTCAGCAAGGTTGCCGCTATTATCAGTCGCGCGTATCACCGCTTCGCGCAGAGTCTTGCTGGGGATCGTGCCGGTGTTGATCGTAGCGCCGCCAAGCCAAGGGGCGCGCTCGATTACCGCCACTGTCTTGCCCAGCTTTGCTCCTTGGATTGCCCCATGGTGACCGGCAGCCCCGGAGCCGATCACCACAAGGTCGTAATGCCGTTGCGTGTTCATTCTTCAGGCCTCCTGCGGAAGGTGGGAAGTCACAGACACTTTCTTCAGCAGCCGAGTTACTCCACGAGATCCACTTCAGGTCCTTCACAGCGATCGCATACAACACCGGCACAAGTCCGAGCGTGATGAATGTCGCGATGCTGAGGCCGCCGATCTGGGCGTAGCACAGCGGCTCCCATAGCGGACCGCCGTGGGTCGCCAACGGGAACAGCGCCAGGACCGTCGCGGCGACGGTGATCATGACCGGCCGCAAACGCTGAATTCCCGCGTCGAGCAGTGCCTGCTCGAGAGGCGCGCCATGCTCGCGCCGCTCTTCGATGAAGTCGAACAGCACGATGATGTGGCTGACGATGACTCCGACGAGCGAGACAACTCCAAGAAAAGCCATGAACCCGAAAGGCGCGCCCATCAGCCACAACGAGGCAAACGCGCCCGTCATGCCGTAAGGGATGGCGGCGAAGACCAGCAACGGCTTCACGGCGTTCTTGAACTGAACCACGAGCGCTACATAGATCAGCAGAACCGAGACCGCCAAAACCGTGGTGAGTTCCGCGAAGCCACTGACCTGCTCCTTGTGCTCACCTGCGATCTCCATCCGGAGCCGGGCGCCAGCGTGCGCCTGAATTCCTCCAAGTCACCGGAGGCCGCGCTCAGAACCTCCGAAGGGAGTCGCCCCGGCTGCCGGAAAGCAGGAGACCGTCATGGTGCGGAACTGGTTGAAGCGGCGGAGCCGGGCCGGCTCGAAGCGCTGCTCGACTGTCGGCCACCTGCCTGAGCGGCACGTGTCGCGGATCGCGCGACGAGTAGACATACAGATCATCCAGCCGCGACAGCACACTGCGCTCGTCCATTCGCATGCGGGCCACGCACGGGCAACTGCTTGTCGCCCTCACGGAAAGTGGTCACCGGAAAGCCGTCCAGAGCGGCGGCTGTGCTTGCCTCGAGGTCCTGGGCCGTGACTACCGGCGGCGGCAGCGCGGTCATGGTCCAGCGTGAAGACCGTCTGCAGACTGTCCACGCCCCAATCGTCGCGGATGCGCAAGCGCGAACGGAACCTTTCGGAAGACGGCCTTCAGACGTTCGGCTTCGGCGCGCAGCGTGGGGATGTCGTCGCCCATCAGACGTATTTGAACCGGGATGCCGATCGGCTTTCCCGTTTCCAGTTGCCGCATATCGACGCGCGCCTCAGGAACGCCGGCGCTTAGCGCCTGTCTGCCATGGGCCCGACCAAGTGGTTGGTGTCGTGCTTGTCGTTGACCTCTATTACGATTTGTGCGTAGTTCGGCTGCCGCGCTTCCGGAGTTGCCGAGAGCCAGAACCGCGGCCCACCTCCACCGACGAAAGTAGTCAGCGACTTCAGGACGCCTTCCGGCTTCTTATGCTCGCGGCCGTATTCTTCGGCAACCTGCCGGATGATTCGTTCCGCTTTCCTGCTGGCTTCAGCGGTCGCCGTCAGAGGAGCATCCTCGGGCAGCCACACGTCCGCGTACGAATGGTATTGCAGATCTTTGGGAAAAAACTGCTGTCGGCAGTTGCCCGAGGAATACGAACCCGAGGACCAGAAACGCCGAGCGATCCCAATGCACACAGCTTTCGATGAGCGATAGCCCAAGAGCCGATCTTCCAGTACCATTTGCCGTAACCCGATAGTCCGTTGCTGCTCGATCGGAACCTCCGGTTTCGGCTTCAGCAGATAGCGGCTGATCAGCGGCACGAACGTCATCGCCACGATCTGTGCGGCAATCAGCGAACAGGTAATCACAATCGGCAAGCTATACATGAATTTGCCGGTGTCCCCCGTCAGCATCAGGAACGGCAGGTAAGCGACGACGTTCGTCAGCGTTGCGTACATCATCGTAGTGAACAGCTTTGTCGGTCCGAGCCAGGCGGCGACAGAGTTCTTGTGCCCCTGCCCCATCGTGCGCTCGATCGCATCGCCGGACACTACAGGGACGTCCACCAGCAGCCCGAGCGCGATGATCAACGAGGCGATGGAAACCTGCTGCAGATCGATCCCAAGGACGAACGTCATGCCGAACGTCAGCGCAAGCGTAATCGGGATCGCCAGCGCCATGAGGATCGCGGAACGCCAGCTCCAGAACCCGAGCCAGGAGACTACGACGACCAGGATGATCGCCTCCCAGAGGCTCGACATGAACAGGTCGATGTTTTCGGTCACCTGCCGGGGCTGATCGGAGGTTCTGGCGAGAACGAGGTCGGCCGGCAACTGCCGCTTCACCTCTTCCATTCTGGTGTCGACCAGCTTGCCGAATGTACCGATCTGCTCTCCTTTGCGCATCTGAACCGACAGCGTGATTGCGCGCGTCGATACCCAGCGCGCTTCCGTCAGATCGCCGGGTGTATTGGTTCAAATACTGGGCCGGGCTCTCGTATTCGCGATGGACGTCGGCCACGTCGCGGATGTAGATGGGCGCGCCGCCGGGAGCCGTTCCCACGGCGACGCTCCCGATCTCCTCCACGGACCGGAACTCACCCGCAGGGATGACCGCGATGTTCTTTCCTCCTGCGTTGACCTCTCCGCCGGATGCCGTGATGTTTCGCGCGCGCAGCGCCTGCGGTGAATGCGACGGGCGAAAGGCCGTAAGCGGCGAGCCGGTTGCGGGAAAACGTGAGATACACCTGCTCGTCCAGCACGCCCGCGCGCTCCACCTTGCTCACCAGCGGGATCAGCTTCAGCTGGCGCTCGATGAAATCGGTGAAGTTGTCCATCTCCCGGTAGCTGTATTTGTCGCCTGCCACCGAAGCCAGCAGCCGTGCCGTGTCGTTTGGATCGCGCACGATGATCGGCAGCCACAAGTCAGGATGAACCTGATCGCTTCGTATGTTCTCCTCCGCGAAGTGCTGCAGTTCGTTTCGCAGATCCTGTTCGGAGCGGGTCGTAGAGAGATCCAGCGCAATAAACCCGGAACCCTGCAGAACCTGTATGCCTTCCCCGACGTTGCGTGTCACCCAGGACGAGCGCAGGCTTTCCGCGACTCTCTTGAGAGATTCCGGATCCATACCAATCGGGTGGGCCAGCACAACCGCCGTCCGGGCACCGGCCAGACCGCGGCGGGCTTCAGTTATGGCCTCGCGGATTGCGGCGGCGCGCGATTCAATCTCGCTCGCGCTGACCCGCGGCGACGCCACGGTCAGCATGAGGGCCGCGGTATCGCCGAAATCCTTGACGAAGTAGATCGGGCCGGACCCGTCCGGCAAATCGCGGATTCCGTCGAGCTTGACCTTCAGATCGTCAAACTCCTTCATTACATCGAAACTGCCCTTCTCCTGTACCTCGGCGTAGACAACCGAAAGACCATTGCGTGAGACCGACTTGATCTCGTCAACGCGGGCATTGAGCCCAACCTGGCGCTCGATCTTTTTCGTGATTAGCTGCTCGACACGCGCAGCTTCCACACCTGGCCACGGCGTCACCACCATGCATTGGCGTACCTGTATGTCGGGATCCTTGCGTTGAGGCATGCTCATGTAGCCGAACACACCCCATGCAAGCACCGCTATCAGACCGACGAATGCAACCTGTGGATGGTCGATGACATAACGCGCGCTCGACCGGCTATGTGCAATCAGTTCCTTATCTGTTATGTGTGCCATTGGCGTCCCCTCACTCCACGACCCGAATGACTTGCCCCGTCGATGAGGTTCTGTCTCCCGCCTGTGACTACTCGCTCGCCTTCTTTCAATCCGGCGAGCACAGTGGTCCGAGACCCGACGAATCGGCCGAGCCGGACCGGTCGCAGCCTTGCAAGCGGTTCCTTCGTTCCGCTTTCAACGACGAAGACAATAGCGGCATTGGGATCGGAAGGCGAACGCAGCAGCGCGCTCGCCGGAACCGCCGGCAGCAGGACCGAGTTCTGATTGCCAGGTATCGAGACCTTGCCCATCATCCCCGCCTTGAGTTTCTGTGCTTTGTTGGGAATCGCCACCTCAATACGATAAAGACGTGTGGAGGGATCCGCTACCGCGGCAATCTCGCGCACGCGGCCCTGAAATGAGGTGTCAGCGAACGCATCTACTTGAACCGTGAGCGTTGCACCCAGCCTCAGTCCCGATACTACGGTGTCCGGGACACCGAACGTCATCCGAACCGTGCTGAGATCGCCCAGCCGGAACGCCGCCGTTCCCCGTGAGACGAGAGTACCCGGCTCTACTCGTTTCTCCAGGATGACCGCCGCCATAGGCGCGACGAGCGCTGTGTCATCGAACGTGATTGTGGACGACCGCTCCTGCGCCTTGGCGCTGCTCAGCAGATTGCGCTGAGCCTCAACGTTCTTGCGAGCTGCCTCCATCTGTGCGCGGGTGGAATCCAGTTGCGCGGTTGCTGCGTCATAGTCAGGCTTGGTGAGAGCCTTCTCCTGATAGAGGGCCATCGCACGTTCGGAATCCAGCTTGGCCCTCTTGTGAACGGCTTCGACCTGCGACAACTGCCAACTCGCGACATTGAGGCCTTCATTGGCTTGCAACGCCTGCGCCTGCGCCGCATCGAGCCCTGCACGGTAGTCGCTCTGGCGTACTCGAGCAAGCACAGCGCCTTGGGCAACGCGATCGCCTTCCTGCAGATCGCGTCCTCCGACCTTCAGAAGCGAATCGACGTAGCCGTCCACCTTGAACGCCATCTCGACGGTGGTGTCCGGCTCAACCGTCGCGGAGTAAGAGGTGCTCGTGTCGACCGCGACTTGCTCGATTGCGGCCGTCTGCACCGGAAAAGCCTCGGCGGCTTTTACTTCATGTTTCCCGCTTCCGCAGCCGCTCAGGATGAAAATCCCGCCGGCCAGAATGCCCGCCAGGAATAACTTGCGCGTATTCATTGTTCCCCCAGAACTCGTTTTAGTTCGGCCCTTGCGGACCAGTAAGCCGCCAGTGCGCGTCGATGCTCGTCATCGGCGGACGCCAGATTCGTTTGTGATTGCAGAACGTCCTTCAACAGCACGGCTTCGCGGCCGAAAGCAGACTGATGCTCGCGCAAACCTTCGCGGGCGGCCCGTTGTGCAAGAGTGCTCACCTTTATTCGTTGAGCTGCCTCCATGCACTGCCGGAGCGCTTGTGCGACTTCCACACGGATTCTGCGATCGAGGGCTTCCTCAGCGACACGCGCCTGCGTGGCTGTGCGGCGCTTCGCGTTCAGTTCCTGCTTCTTGCGGCCCCAATCGAACACCTCCCAGTCAAGCAACACGCCTGCGCTGGCGACGTTCTGTGGCAGAGCGTTCTGAAAGTTGAAAGCCGAGTTGTACGTCAGCGCCAGGCTTACGTCCGGAATGTACTCGGATCGCTTCATCCGGATGTCGAGATCGGCCTGCTGTACCCGGAGGCTGGCCTGTCGCACCTCCGGCCGCTGAACGACGGCCGTCTGAATAGCCTCTTCCGGATTCATCCGCTCCTCTGCGATATGCTTCAGGCCAACGGTCCGAAAGGGAGTATTCACGGGCCGGCCCATCAGCTCGTTTAGCGCTTCGATTTGCGTAGCGATCGGGTTGCTCAGCTTCAGCGCTTCGAGCTCAACCTTGGCGGCCTCTGCTTCGGCCTTCAGCCGCTCGCTTTCCAGAACGGTCTCCAGCTTCAGACCGACTGTGGCGAGCCGGACCGTTTCGCGGTAGAAGGGAAGCGACTGCTCCACGCTCTCGAGCGCACTCTGAGTTTCCAGAAGCCGGTAGTATGCTTTGCGCACCTGCTCGGCGACCGCCGCGCGTTGCTCGGCCAGCTTGGCCGCTTCGATCTGCTGTTCCAGACTGTGCGCCTTGACGCCCAGCCCAAGCCGGTATTGCTGCGACAGTGGCTGAAGAATCTGGCCGAACACCATCGCTGTTAGCTTGCGAGGAATGTGGACTTTAGTTTCGTCTCCGGGTATGGGGCCAACACCGGGATACGTGCCGAACACGCCTCGGTCGAAGGTAACGGAAGGCTTGGTGAGAAGTTGCCCGCTGAGTACATTCCATTTGATCGACGGAAGCCGGCGCGTGCGAAATGCGGCAAGGTTGTCCCCGGCCTTCTCAACGTCGAGTTCCATCGTTCGAAGCGAGGGATTCTTCTGAAGAGCGTATTGGACCGCCTGGTCCACTGTGAGTATTTCGACGGAAGACGTCGAATCCTGTGAATGCGCGAGCGTCCCGAGCGACGCCATCAACAGCGCGCACCGGACCGTTCGAGTGTGTCGTTGCCTCTTAGTGATTCATCTGGAGTTACCTGTGATGGAGGCGGAAAGCCGCCATAACGCACGCTTACGAGGTGCATCTGGCCCACCACTCACACGGCCAATCACAATGAGTCACTTACGCGGCATCACGACAAAAAGCTTTCGGCACTTTCGCCACCTGACGAACCATGTGCCGAAACGCCGGGATGCCGGCTTTGGAATCGAATCGACGAGACAATCGGCGCCTGCTCACATCTTCTGCCGAACCGTGTCGTCATCAGCGGCTGTAAACGCTTGATGAAGCGTCCTTACAACTTGGACGGGAGCGTGCACCTTGCCGGCTAAGAGGTGAAGCGCCATGGTTCGGATTTTTACAACAGACGAGTCGAAGTCAATCACGATCACGGTTGACGGCCAACTCGTGGATGATTGCGTCAAAGCGGTCGAGACGTGTAGTCACGAGGCCATCGATCGCGGCCGGCCGGTTCATCTCTACTTGCGTGACGTCTCGCATATTGATGATCGTGGGCGCTCGCTGTTGTCCCGCTTGGCCTCGAAAGGCGTTCAGTTGAGAGCTTCCGGAGTTTATAGTTCCTATATAGTTGACGAAATCACCCGAAAACAGCTGAAGCGCTCCGGGGATTCCAATGGTGTCGACGCCCGCAAGTCGAAACTGCTGACGCAGCCGCACGCGTTGGCCAAGTGCCGTACTCTGAAAAGCATGACGCTCACGACACTTGCAGCTGCCGTCACTTGGATCGGCACTTTATCGGCAGCTGACGAACTCCGGTTGCGAAATCGTGCAAGTGCCTGATTTTCTTGCTCAGGCAATTGGCCGCTGGCTTGCCTTACCAGAACGGAGTTCGTGATGACCCCAGCTTTGCAATCCTCACACGGCAACATCTGTGAAGCCATTCTGGCGCTCTCGCGATCCATTGCGGGTCGAACCGACCTTGAAGCGCTACTGCTGGGCGTATCCGAATCCGTTGGCCGAATTGTCAGGTACGACCATGTCGGACTGATTCTGCACGATAGCTCCGAAGGTGCAATGCAGGGCCACATTGTGAACGCGCCCGGCAGTCCAGCGATCAGGAGCCTTCGGCTGCCTGTCGATGAAGATCCGGCTGGGTGGGTATGGCTGAACCAGCAGCCGCTGGTGATCCCGCGTCTCGATGCGGAACCGCGATGGCCGGCCTTCGTAAGCCGCGCACGCCGCGAGTTTGGGATCAGCACGGTGGTGCTCGTTCCCCTTACCGCGGGTGAGAATCGTCTGGGCGCTTTCGGATTCAGCTCGGTTGCGCCACACGATCCTGGTCAGGACGAATTGGACTTCCTTGAGCGTGTTGCTAGCGAATTCGCCGTCGCCGTAGAGGCGTTCCTGGCGAAACAGGCACTGGTGCGCGAGCGCGACCGCTTGCGCACGATATTCGATATCTCGAATGTACTGGTATCGAAGCTGATTCCGGATGAGCTATTCTCGGCCATCGCAGAGCAGCTCTCGAGGATCATTCAGCACGATTACGCGATGCTGGCCCTATGCAATGAAAAGACCGGGTATCTGGATCCTTATGCGCTTCACTCCACAGGCTCCCCGATATTCGAGGAGTTCAACAGTCCATTTAATCCGGAGGGCATGCCCGCCGCCGAGGTGCTCGCCACGGGGAAACCGGTTGTGGCTCATGCCTGTGATGTCGATCGTTATTCTTCACCGGTATTCCGGCGCTTCGTGGCTTTGGGATGCAAGTCCATCTGCTCGGTGCCTTTGATCCTGCACGATCGAACCCTGGGAACGCTGGCGCTCGTTCGAATCGCCGACACACCTTGGCATCCGGACGACGTCGAGTTTCTCATGCAGGTCGCCTGTCAGGTCGCTATTGCCGTAGAGAATTCGCTTGCCTACCGAGAACTGGCAGAAATGAAAGAGCGGCTTGCCACCGAAAAGCTATACCTCGAAGACGAAATCCGCCTCGACCATAACACCGGCAATATGGTCGGGGGAGCAATGGCATTTCAAGCGGTTTTGAAGAGCATTCAGATCGTTGCGCCAACCAACTCCACCGCCCTCATTCTAGGAGAGACAGGGACAGGAAAAGAACTCGTCGCGCGGGCGATCCATGAGCTCAGCGGCCGAAAAAACGGCAGCTTCGTAAAGGTAAACTGCGCCGCGATTCCCGCCAGCCTTCTCGAAAGCGAGTTATTCGGCCATGAGAAGGGGTCATTTACGGGGGCCGTCGCACAAAGGATCGGAAGATTCGAGCTGGCTCATCAGGGCACGCTCTTTCTCGATGAGATCGGAGAAATGCCGCTTGAACTGCAGCCGAAGCTGCTACGCGCGATCCAGGACCAGGAATTCGAGCGACTCGGCGGCACCCGCACGATCCGGACCGACGTCCGCTTCGTCGCAGCCACGAATCGCGATCTCAAGGCGATGGTCGACAAGAACGAGTTCCGAGCAGACTTGTATTACCGGCTCCACGTTTTCCCGCTGCACGTGCCCCCACTGCGGGAGCGTCGAGAGGACATCCCTCTGCTGATTCGCTACTTCGTCCAGAAACACGCACACCGAATGGGCCGAAATATCGACACCATCCCCGCTTCCGGCCTGGAGGCACTGACACGCTACGATTGGCCAGGCAACATTCGCGAGCTACAGAACGTAATCGAGCGGTCGGTCATCCTGACGAATGGGAGCACGCTCCATATCGCGATGCCCGATGTTGTCGAAAGCGCGGAACCGGCTTCTCAGTACAGTCGAAATGCCTACGCCTCTGAAATTATGGAACGGGAGCGGATCATAAAGGCGTTGGAAGAAGCAAAGGGCAAGGTCGGCGGGCCGAACGGCGCTGCGGCGCGCCTCGGGGTGAAGAGAACGACGTTGCAGTCACGCATCCGCAAGTACGACATCGCCCGCCAGTATCGCTGATCACGCGCTGACAAACCGTAAGTCATCCCGCGCTGGCAACCACGCAAGTAGATTCCCGCATAGACATCTACAAGTCAGCGGCCCCTGTGCTTCGAGCCGAATGTCGCTACCATTCTCCCGCACAAGTTGGCGCGGCAAACAAATCCTGGGCACGGGCTCAAGTCGTAGCCTCACCTAAGCCTGATACGCCGAAGGGCGGGCTATCAACGCGAACGCATCCCAACGAGTTGGTTTGACGTGACGAGACGAACAGCGCTGCGGTCGAGGTTCCGAATCCGGGCAACGATCTCACCCAAACGGTGGTAGAGGCGCCGATTGCGTTGAAGAGATCTTCGAGCATCTGCGGAGTGGCACTACTGCCGCGAGGCAAGCATGCTTCTTTCCGGACTTCTCCGCAAGCGCTTCATTTCACACCGCGTGCTGAGAGTGACGGCCTCGAGGGCATCTGCTCGGCCGTCAGCACGGCAGTGAGTACGATCCCGAACAGGAACCCTCGCATTGGCTACTACTCTCGGTAAAGGCGCCAGAAATGTAGTGCGGAAAGGGCAGGTGAGGTGGTTAGAAAAGACCCCCCTTCACGCTCTCGGTTTCAGCGATGCAACACTACCATCCCCGCTGTCTCCGCCGCGGAATGCGAAACGACAGCGGCCTCGGTCTGATGAAGCGAAGTTGCTAGAGAGGCGCGCGAAACCCGGCGCACGATAGGGTCCACGACCCATCGAAGCACGCTTGGAATGTCGCGACTCAACGCGATCGCTTCAACTTCGATATAAACGCCTCCATCGCGTTCTTCAAGATGAGTGATGCTGTGAATCCGCCAAATCAATCCCGTTCCGTGGTTTTCTGGCAAGAGATGCTGCGAGGGAGTGTCGTATTCCGCGATTTCCTGGATGCGGGTCGCATCCGTAAAGCTTAGCCAGCGATGATCATCGACCTTGGTATACACGGTCTGGTAGTCCGCATCGAGCGCGGTTCTAGCAATGGCAGACTTGTTCATGAGAACCATAGAGAATTGATCCTTCCATTCCGAAGTCGTGATCCGCTTCGCGTAGACCACATTGGGGCGATAGTAATCCTTGTATCGATCGTAATCGCGGAGCACGGGAAGGACATCATGGAGCTTTGCCTTCGGGATGAACGCTGCGCCCGTCCAATCGTGAATCAGTCCAGAGTAGACCTTCAGGGGAACTTGCTGACTGGCCGGAGTCACTACGACCCCACCGTTCCGTAGGTTGGTAGTCTGCCCGGCGACCTCGTCGCTCACAAGGAAAACCCCGTGGGCGAGACGATTCGCGTGCCGGGCATCAGCGGCCTTGACATAGTCCTCCCATTGCTGGACAGTTTCCGACTTCAAGTCCGCTCCAGCGGCTGAGATCGCTGTTACGGCCGCGACAAGGAAAAAAAGCATGGGCAATCGCAGGGAAGATGCATTCCGATGTCGCACTTCTGGGCGCGATCCAGCCTCGAAGGTTGATTCTGAGATCGCGGTCTCAACCTCTTTGTCATGCAGGTAAACTGGGGCTCCCGCGATTTTCGACTTGCACGGGCCGTGGCACTCCTGAACTAGTCGCCTTGATTCGTTGCTCATGTCATCCCTCCCGAGCTTGAAAGGATGCATTTCAGGGTCCTCGATCCGTGGGGCTTGAGTTGTTGAAGAGTATCGGCCTCACTTGGCGAGCGGTACGGCAATTGCCGGACTGATCTCGGCAACTGCTCATCATCCCGGCATCTTCGGTGGCGCCAAGGCGAATGCGGTTCCTCGATTGAGGCGTTTCCGATAGGGCCGCGAGGGTGTTTCTTTCTCCAGTTTTTTTAGAAAGATGAAACAGAAACATAGACATGTTGCCCGCGCTGGATGGTGACTGAGCGTTCCATCCTTCCAGCTACGCCCTTTGAGCGAAGAGTGTCAGGACTCAGCTGCGGCTCCGGTGAGACCGGATTGAACAACCTGTGACTTATATCTGCGAAGGGAGGTATTGTGCAAGAGAGCACGGCCGCAGCTACAGCCCTTTCTTCATTCGTGTTTATGCCGCGTACTCAGCATGGCTCCAGGAAGGCTATTGAACATTGGCGAGGCTCCTGCAGCACTCCCCCAGGCTAGATTCCGCGTAAAGCCACCTGGGCGGACGTGTTCGGAAAGGCGATAGCAGTCAATGGGTAAAGCACGCGATACCGAAGCTCCTCGAAGTCGCGGTAGGCAGCTGGAAGGTTTGCCTGTAATCCGTCGCAGTGTGGCTGGCATTGATCTGGGGAGCGAACGACACTGGGTATGCGCTCCGACCACAGACCGAGCCGGTCGGGAGATAGCCGATTTCGGGGGCACAACGTCGGAACTGATCCGAATGGCAAAGTGGCTTAAAGAGCGCAAGGTGGACTCGATAGCGATGGAGAGCACGGGTGTCTACTGGATTGCGCCGCACGAAGTTCTGGAAGCGGAGAGCTTCCAGATACTGCTGGTGGACACACGGCAGCTGGCCCGGGTGCCGGGGCGCGACAGGAAAACGGATCCGACCGACTGTGAGTGGATTCAGCGTCTGCACAGCTGCGGATTACTTAAAGGCTCGTTTCGTCCGCGGGAAGATGTCTGTATGCTGAGGACCCTGGTGCGGGACAAGGCGAACCTGGTGGCTGAGTCCGGTGACTGGGTGCGGCGAATGCAGAAAAGCCTGGACCAGATGAATGTGCGAGTGCACCGGGCCGTGTCCGATATTGATGGTGTGACGGGGATCGCGATTCTACAGGCAATCGCCAACGGAGAGCGAGATGCTCGGAAGCTGGCGAAATTACGGGACCCGCGCTGCCGCAAGAGCGAACAAGAAATCGCGGAGCAATTAAACGGACACTGGCGAGAGGATCACCTGTTCAGTCTGCAACAGGCATTGAAGATGCACCAGACGATTCAAGAGCGCATCGGCGATTACGATCGGGAGATTTTGCGTAAACTCTCCACGATGCAAGCGGAGGAGTTTCGGGAGCTACCAGTGCCGAAGGTGAAAAACCCGCAGAAAGCGAAAGCAATCAAGAAGCGGGGTGAAGAGCCGATGCGGGAAGCTTTGTACCGGATGAGCGGTGTGGATTTGACTACCATTGACTCCATTGGGGTAGAGACCGTGCAGGTTGTACTGAGCGAATACGGTCCGGATTTGAGTCGTTTTCCGACCGAGAAGGAGTTTGTTTCGCATTTGACATTGGCACCGCGGATACGCACGAGTGGAGGCAAGCCTGTCAGGAAGAAGCAGCGGAACACAGCCAGTACGCGGGTTGCCAGTGCGTTACGGATGGCAGCGCTTTCTCTGCGCCATAGCCAGACAGCTCTGGGAGCATACTATCGCAGGATTGCGCGGCGCATCGCGGGAGATGTGGCGGTATTTGCGACGGCTCGTAAGTTGGCCACCCTGATTTACCGCTTACTCCGGTGGGGACAGCAGTATGTTGACGAAGGTGTGGTTGCCTTTGAAAAGCGGTACCAGGAGAGTCGCATCAGATCTCTGCAAGCAAAAGCGCAAGAACTCGGCTATCAGCTGATCCAGAGCGCCTAATCCTGGTATGACGAGAGTCACAGGCTAGGTCACGGCGGGAGGTGGGGGCAGTCGGTTCGGTATTCTCAGATGCCAACCGGAAGATCATTGTCTGTCCCAACTTCCGGGCCAGCAAGATGTTCTGCGGCTCATGGACCTCTACCCGACGGTCCCGAATGGCATAAGGTAGGGCTGGATCGCCAACGTCCTTCTCCAGCACCGAGCAGTCAGCGAACTGATACGCGAACGCAAAAGTGCGCGGGATGAGGCATTTAAAAAGAAGTTCTGGGGCTTGGACCCCATCCGTCGCCTGGCTTCTTTACCAAGAGTGATCAATCGCGTTTTGTTCGCGTAGGGGCGCTTGTGCCTCTACGCGTGCCGACGTGCCGTTCGGACATCGGCACATCGTATCGGCACGCGCCGAAATGCCGAAGCGGCAGATCTGCAACTTGCTCAATTCAAAAGAGGCGGGAACTGGGCACTGTATTGCCATCGTTATGTCGGACTGACAAGTGGAGCAAACATGACAACGTTATTCAAGTCCGATCCGCAGAAACTCTGGTGCAAGCCAACACACTCTGCGGCCTTGTGGCCCTGGCAGACCTCACGAGGAGGTTCGCAGAACGATGACGATACCTCGGTGGCGATGTCCGCGGAGATGCCTATGCAAGGGCTGACAAGGCTCGCGCGGTCCCTAGTGCCAGGTGTTCTAGTTGCCTGTGTGCTCTCGCTGAGCGCGCCGTGTGTTGCCCAAGATGTCGACCCACCTACACCCCTCCCCGATGCAGGTCGAGGACGTGGTTCCGTACTCGCGCCCTCGGCTTGGTTTGTCGCGGACGTTCCAGTGCAGAAACGGGTCGATCTGAAACTCTACGGGTTCTACATTGGCGAGTTGAAAACACCGGTCACGCAGGTGGACGTCCCCATCCGCACGGCAAAATTCCTGACCGTGACTCCCAGTTACATGTACTACTCGGTTCCCGCGAGCGGGCTCAATAAACTGACGCCGCAGCCCGGAAGTTTTGCGGACAGCTACAACGAGCACCAGTTTCGAATCGACGGCACGGTCCCATTCGCCATTCGGAAGCTGGAGATTTCCGTCCGCAACATGTATGTCAGAAGATTTCGTCCATCTCCCGTCGGCGATACCAATCGCTATCGGGGACGAATATCGATTGCCTATCCCCTCCGGATCAACCACCGCACCTGGAAGCCGTTTGCCTCATACGAAACCTACGCGGAGCAGCAGGGTGGATGGAACAGAGATCGAATCTGGACAGGTGTCACGCTCCCACTAATGCGCGGCGTTATGTTGCAGCCTTCCTATCTCTGGGAGACCAGTAAAGGCAATAGAGATGTTCACTACTTGTTGTTCGGCCTGATCGTCCGCACGCGATGGCCGGTTGTTCATCGATAACGATTGTAAAAAGGAGAACTCAATGTTGAAAGTGCTACGACGTGAAACCGCAATGCTTGCGGTGATGATGGTCAGCCTGGTGTTCGTCAGCACCGCGCTGGCTCAGATGCCTACATCTCCATGGAGGAAGGGCGCACCATTCCCGCAGCCGGATGAGGAGCTCTACGGCGTTCCCGCAAACGGCAAACTCTATGTGTTTGGCGGCTTTGACGGCGGCAAGGCCCCGGGCCTCGCCTACGAGTACGATCCGTCCATGGACAAATGGACAAAGAAGACGTCGATGCCGCGGCCGGCCCACCATGCGGCTCTGGCCGCTGCGAACGGCAAGATCTATGTAATAGGTGGCTTTGTCCCTCCGAAGGACACCGCCATCCCGGTTGGCGGCGCATGGGAACCCATCGACAACGCGTGGGAGTACGACCCGGCGGCGGATTCCTGGAAGTCGCTGCCGCCGCTGCCAGGCAAGCGCGGCTCCGCGATTGCCGCCGAAGTTGGCGGCAAGATCTACGTGATCGGCGGCGCCACCACAGTGGAAGGATCCAAGGACCCGTTCTTCTCGTTCTTCGGACCCTCTCGTGTTCTCGCTACCAACGAGGTGTACGACCCCGCCACAAACAAGTGGCAGACCCGCAAACCGATGTCCGTGCCGCGCAACCACGCGTTCGGCGGTGTCGTCAACGGCAAGATCTATGTGATCGGCGGCCGGACAGGGCACGGCTTCATCCTGTCCGCCACGAACACCGATGTGGTGGAGGAGTACAACCCCGTAAACGACTCGTGGAGCGTGCCGAAGGAACGGATGCCCACCGCTCGCAGCGGGGGAGCGTCGGGCTCTGACGGCCGCAGGATCTACGTCGCCGGCGGCGAGGTCACGACCAAGGATCTCGTCGGGGCGTTCAAAAGCGTCGAGGCGTACGACCCGTTGACGAATTCCTGGATGACGCTGCCCTCCATGCCGATGCCGCGTCATGGCATTGCGGGCGGAGTGATCGGCAATCGCTTCCACTTGGTGAGCGGCATGATGCAGTCGGCCGGAGCGCTGACGTTCCTAGACCCGACCCTCTCTACGCACACGGCAATGCACGATATTCTGGAGCTGCAGTTCGGCGCCCCGCCGCCAACGCCTGCAGCCAGGAGCACCGCGCCTTCGCAGCCCTCGGCAACGCCTGTAAGTCTAACGGCGGCCGTTGCCCGTGAATCGTCACCGACGGCGGCTTCTCAAGGTCCAAGTAAGCTCTACACGCGATACAACGTCAACAGCCCGCAAGGCCAGGTGATGCTCGCCAAGTACGCACGGGCGATCGAGATCATGCGGGAATTGCCGCAGCACGATCAGCGTTCCTGGCAATGGTGGTGGAATACCCACTGGCTCAAAGGCTTTCCGGCGTTCCTGTGGGATCACTCCAGAAAGCTCAAAACCGAAGTCATCGCGTCACTCCCACCGGAGGGTCGAGCCGATGCGGAGGCCGTGTGGAACGGGTGCCAGGCGCACCCGTTCAACCCCTCGGACCCCGAGCAGTTTCAGCAGTGGTACTTCCTCCCCTGGCATCGCCTGATGCTTCATCAGTTCGAGGGTGTCATTCGCGAAGTGCTAAAGGATGAGGACTTTTCGCTTCCGTACTGGAACCCGATCACCGGCAACGTGGCCGATCTCACCGTACCCGCCGTGTTTCGCGACCCGGGCACCACGCTATACAACGGAACGCGCTGGCCCTGGGTCAACGGGGGCGAACGGATCGATGTCCTCTACAAAGAGTGGATCAATCTGGACGCCCTCAACGAGAAGATCTACATCAACTCGCCGACCGGCAACATTGGGTTCAATCCAAGGCTCGACCAGAACCCGCACTTCTTCACGCACTTCGCTCTCGGGGGCGATATGGCCGAATTCTCGACGGTCGGCGGCGACCCGATGTTCTATCTTCATCACGCCAACATCGACCGGCTTTGGGAAAGCTGGAACCGGCTCGGCAACAAGAATCCCACCGATCCCAAATACCTCGATCGCAAGTTCTCGTACGGCGACCGGAGCGGCAAGCGCGCCGATCTGCCGGTCAGCGCCAGTGACCGGACCGCACAGCTCGGCTACGAATACGCCAGCTACGAAAAGCCGCCGCGGCCACAGACCCTTACAGCCGTGGAGTCCGCCGAGCGAGACCGCACCTACAAGTCTCTCCACGAGCGTGCCCTCGGCGGTTCCCATGTCGCCGGTCGTGCGATGAACGCTTCGGGAGGGAACTAGCCATGATCCTGAAGGCATTGATCACCCTAATCTTCGTCGGAGCTGCGGTCCAGAAGTTCAATGGCAAAGTGGCGCCGAACTGGGAACGGTGGGGCTACTCGCGAAAGTTCATGTATGCGACCGGTATCGCCGAACTTGTCGCGCTGGCCGTTTTCTGGTCGCCGGGGCTCGCACTCGTGGGTGCAGCAGGCCTTTGTCTGGTGCTGCTCGGCGCACTTGCGACGCTGATCAAACACCGCGAAGGACTATCCCATATCGCTCTCTCCGCGTTCACCCTGGTCCTGGTAGTGGTGCAGTCATACCGTTCGATGGCCGCGTGACGTGTAAGGAGGACGCACGCAGATGAGACGCATCACCGCCGTCACCGCCGTTGTCGTTACCCTGGCCGCTGGCTTCATCGCCGGCGGCACCTGGTCGGCGCACCGCTCCGGTTCTGCGCACGCGAGCGCGCATGCCGCAACCCTCTACACCTGCCCTATGCACCCGGACTACCGCAGCGAGCGGCCCGGCAACTGTCCGATCTGCGGCATGCCCATCGTGGCGAAACATGCGGGCGGCGACACCACCGCCAAGGCACTACCGCATGGCGCGGTGCAAGTGAGCCCGGAACGGCAGCAGGCGATCGGCATCCGGCTCGGCGTCGTCAGCCGGGTGGCCGGTGCCCAGTCGCTACGGACGACCGGGCGCGTGGAGCCCGACGAGAACCGGGTGTATCCGATCGTCGCCGCGGTGAGCGGTTGGATCCGGAACGCGGAAAGCGTTGCCACGGGCGACGCCGTGAAAAAGGATCAGGTGCTCGCATCGTTCCTCGCGCCCGAGGTCGAGTTCAGAAGTGCGCAGCAGTCGTACTTCACCGGCCTCGAAGCGTTCTACCGCATGGCGGTCACGCAGCCGCAACCGCAGTCGCAGTCGCAGTTGCACGCGTCCGTGCGCGGCGAGGTGATCGACCGGATGGCCGACGCGCTGCGGAGCATGGGGGTCTCCAACTCGCAGCTCAGGGAGATGGGCAAGCGCCGCGAGCTCGTACCGGACATCCGCGTGGAGTCGCCTGTAGACGGCGTCGTGCTGAAGCGCAGCGTTTCGCCCGGCCTCCGGTTCGATCGCGGCTTCGAGTTCTACCGGATCGCGGATCTGAACCGCGTGTGGATTCTGGCCGACGTGTACCGCCACCAGTTGCCTTTCATCCGCCGCGGCGCCTCCGCGCGGATCGCCACGGCCGAAAAGAGCAGCGCGCTGTCGGCGACAGTGAGCCAGTCGGAGCCGATCTTCGACGAGTCGACACTGACGCTGAAGGTGCGGCTCGAGGTGGCGAACCCGCGGCGGGAGCTCAAGCCCGGCATGTTCGTCGACGTGGAGTTCCCGGTCGAACTCCCGGCGGCGCTCGTAGTGCCGGCGGATGCGATCGTAGACTCTGGACTGCGCAAGACGGTGTTTGTCGACCGTGGCAACGGATACTTCGAGCCGCGTCTGGTCGAGACGGGGTGGCGCGCCGGCGACGACGTGGAGGTGACGAAAGGGCTCACCGCCGGCGAGCGGATCGTGATCTCAGGCACCTTCTTCATCGATTCGGAGAGCCGCATGAAGGCACCCGCGCGCGTCGACATCGGCCGCGCCGGTGCTCGATCCAATGTGCGGGATGCACGTGGACCCCAGGGAAGCCGGCAACGCCGGCCGTACGGCGGCGCACGGCGAGCACGTGTTCTTCTTCTGTTCGGACAGTTGCAATCGGCAGTTCGCCGCCGACCCGTCGCACCACGCGAAGAGGATGGGCGCGAAGCCATGATCGAACGCATCATCGACCTCTCGGTCCGGAACAAGTTTCTCGTTCTGCTGCTCGTTGGCGCCGCCGCGCTCGCCGGTGCCCACGCGCTGCGGAACGTGCCGCTCGACGCGATCCCCGACCTCGGCGACACTCAGGTCATCATCTACTCTCGGTGGGAACGCAGCCCCGACCTCGTCGAGGCGCAGGTCACCTATCCGATCGTGACGGCGATGCTTGGCGCCCCTCGCGTGCGAGCTGTTCGCGGCGTCTCCGACTTTGGCTACTCGTTTGTCTACGTGATCTTCGAGGACGGCGCCGACACCTACTGGGCGCGCACCCGGACGCTGGAGTACCTCTCCGGCGTGCTGTCGAAGCTGCCGCCTGACTCGCGGACGGAGCTCGGGCCTGACGCCACCGGTCTCGGCTGGGTGTTCCAGTACGCACTCGTCGACCGCTCGGGCAAACACAGCCTGGCCGATCTGCGGTCGTCTCAAGACTGGTATCTGCGCTACCACCTGAAGTCGGTGCCCGGTGTGTCGGAGGTGGCATCGGTAGGTGGCTTCGGCCGGCAGTACCAAGTGGCCGTGGACCCGAACCGGCTGCGCAATTACAAACTCTCGATACAGCGCGTCGTCGAGGCGGTGCGCGGCGGCAACGCGGAGACTGCCGGTCGGCTGATCGAGTTCGGCGGCACCGAGTATATGGTGCGAGGCCGCGGGTACGCGAAGTCGGTATCAGACTTCGAGAGCATCGTGGTGTCTGCCAGCGAAAGCGGCACGCCAGTCCGGATCCGCGACATCGGCCACGTGACGGTCGGCCCGGATCTGCGGCGGGGTGTGGCGGATTTGGACGGCGCCGGCGAAGTGGTGTCGGGGATCGTAGTGATGCGCCAGGGAGAGAACGCGGTCGACGTGATCGACCGGGTCAAGGAGCGCATCCGGCAGATCAAGCCGGGCTTGCCATCCGGGATGGAGATCGTCCCCATATACGACCGCTCAGTGCTGATCCGCGGCGCGATCGACAACGTAAGCGAGACACTCGTCGAGGTGGTGCTCACCGTCGTCTTCATCGTGCTCCTCTTCCTGTGGCACGTGCCGAGCGCGCTCATCCCTCTCATCACTATTCCGGTTGCCGTGCTCGTGGCGTTCATTCCGTTCAGCGCGATGGGGATCACGGCGAACATCATGTCGCTCGGCGGCATTGCGATCGCGATGGGCGAGCTGGTGGACGCGGCGATTGTCGTCGTGGAACAGACCCATAAGAAACTCGAGCAGGCGCAGCGCGACGGATCGACCCGAGACTATCACCAAGTCGTCCTCGAGGCGGTCAGGGAAGTGGCGCCGGCGAGCTTCTTCGCGCTGCTCGTGATCGCGGTATCGTTCCTCCCGGTGCTGACGCTCGAGTCGCAGGAAGGGCGGCTGTTCAAGCCGCTGGCCTACACCAAGACGCTCACGATGCTGGTGGCGGCGGCCCTCGTGATCACGCTCGACCCCGCGCTGCGCGTGCTCTTCACGCGCGTGCGGCGATTCGAGTTCCGGCCGGCGTGGCTCTGCCGGGTGGTGAACGCGGTGGCCGTCGGCCGCATCCGCCCCGAGGAAACGCATCCCATCAGCCGCGTTCTCACGCGGATGTACGAGCCTGTCGTGCGCTGGTCGCTGCGGTGGAAGTGGTCGGTGATCGGCGGCGCCGCGGCGCTCGTCGTCGCCACCATACCGGTGTTCATGCACCTGGGATCGGAGTTCATGCCGCCGCTCCGCGAGGGATCGCTTTTCTACATGCCGACGACGATGCCCGGGATTTCGATCGGCGAGGCGCAGAAGCTGGTGCAGGTGAGCGACCGGACGATCAAGCAGTTCCCCGAGGTCGATCGCGTGCTCGGCAAGGCGGGACGCGCGGACACGAGCACCGATCCCGCGCCGCTCTCGATGCTCGAGACGGTGATTACGCTCAAGCCGACGTCCGAGTGGCGCCGGGTTGAGACGTGGTACTCCGGGTGGGCGCCGGAATGGATGAAGCGTGTGCTCCGGCACGTTACGCCCGATCGCATCTCGGAAGAGCAGCTGGTCGAGGAGATGAACGCGGCCCTGACGTATCCCGGAGTCTCGAACGCCTGGACGATGCCGATCAAGGGGCGAATCGACATGCTGACGACCGGCATCCGCACGCCGGTCGGGCTGAAGGTCTCCGGCGCCGATTTCGCCGAGATCGAAAAGATCGGTATGGCGATCGAGGCGGCGCTCCCGGCGGTTCGTGGCACACGCAACGTATTCGCGGAGCGCACTGGCAGCGGGTACTTCCTCGATATCGAATGGAACCGCGATGCGCTCGCCCGCTACGGCTTGAGCATCGAGACCGCGCAGAGCGTGGTGCAGAACGCGATCGGCGGCGAGAACGTGACCACCACGGTCGAGGGGCGCGAGCGGTATCCGGTGAACGTCCGCTACATGCGCGATTTCCGCTCCGACACCGACGCGCTCGCGCAGCGTGCTTGTGCCGGCGTCGGATGGACAGCGTCAGATCCCGCTCGGCGAGCTGGCGCGCGTGAAGGTCGCGACAGGACCTGCGATGCTCCGCAACGAGGATGGGCTGCTCACCGGATACGTCTTCGTGGACGTCGCCGGCCGCGACGTCAGCAGCTATGTGGACGAGGCTAGCCGCGTTGTGCGCGAGCAGGTGAAGCTGCCTCCCGGCTACGCGGTGCTCTGGAGCGGGCAGTACGAAGCGATGGCCCGCGTGCGCGCGCGTCTCGCATACATCATTCCGCTCACGCTGCTTCTCGTATTGGTGCTTCTGTACCTGAACACGCGGTCGCTTGTGAAGACGGCGATCGTGTCGCTGGCGGTGCCGTTCTCGGCCATCGGCGCAATCTGGTACCTGTACCTGCTCGACTACAACATGAGCATCGCCGTATGGGTCGGGCTGATCGCACTGCTCGGCGTCGACGCCCAGACCGGAGTCTTCATGCTGCTGTATCTCGACCTGGCGTACGAGAAGGCCTCGCGCGAAGGCACGACTGCGAACGCTCGCCGATCTCCAGGAGACGATCGTGGAAGGCGCCGCGAAGCGGCTGCGCCCGAAGTTCATGACGATGGCGACGACGTTCCTCGGGCTCATCCCGATCATGTGGGCCACCGGCACCGGGTCCGACGTGTGGAAGCGCATCGCTGCGCCGATGGTTGGCGGCATTTTCACCTCGTTTGTCCTCGAGCTCGTCGTCTACCCGGCGATCTACGAAATCTGGAAATGGCACTTCGAGATGAAGCGCGCCCGCGCCGAAGCGCAGCCTGCCCTGCTAACCGCCCTGCCGTCGCCCGAGGCGGCGCCATGACATGGTTCACCCGAGGTTTATCCGCACGCGTGCATAAGGAGAGAAAGACATGAGTGACTATAACGAACAGACCCTGATGGAAGCGGTAATCAAAAGCGTCGCCGCAACACCCGACCCGCGTCTGCGGCAGATCATGACCAGTCTGGTCAAGCATCTGCACGGCTCTGTGCGCGAGGTACGGCTAACCTGGGAGGAATTGCTGGCCGGCATCCAGTTCCTCACGGCGGTTGGCCAGAAGTGTGATGACAAGCGGCAGGAGTTCATTCTGCTCTCGGACTCGCTTGGGGTGTCGATGCTGGTCGACCTTATCAGTTATGGCAAGGTTGGCAATGCCACCGAGTCGGACTTGCTCGGGCCAGCCTGGGTTGAGGCCGCACCGGAACTCCCGCTGGGGAGTAATCTTGCCACGCACCCAAGCGATGGCGAGCCTTGCGTGATCACCGGCAGTGTCGCAAGCCTCGACGGCACCACGCTGGCGGGCGCAATGGTGGATTTCTGGGAAGCCGACGGTGACGGGTTCTACGATTTGCAAAAACCCAACGGCCCCAACCTGCGGGCGCGGCTGCGGACGGATGCCTCAGGCCAGTTTTGGTTCCGGGCGGTGCGGCCGGTGAACTATGGGATACCAACCGACGGGCCAGTGGGCGCCATGCTGCGAGCCACCAACCGGCATAACATGCGCGCCGCGCATCTGCATTTCATGATCAGCGCCCCAGGGCACGAGCGTCTGGTGACGCAGTTGTTCGTCACAGGCGACCAATACCTCGATTCGGATGCGGTGTTTGGGGTGAAAGAATCGTTGGTGGTTGACTGTGAGCGCGTGAAGACGCGTGAAGAAGCGGCGAAATACCAAGTCGAAGCGCCGTTTTATCGTATGCACTACGACTTTGTGCTCAAACCTGCCCAGGCATGACATGGCAACCGCAAGACAACTTCCCGCCGATGTGTATCCCGAAACCCTCTCGCGCTTGCCACCGCTGAAACGCGAGACCTTGAACAAGGCACAGCAGAAGGCCTACGACGCGCTGGCGGCGCCACGTTCGGGACGCTTGAATCTCGCGGGCATCAAGGGGCCTGGCGGAGTGATCCTGCGCATGCCCAAGCTCGCCAAGTCCCTGGACGACGTCAACCGCATGCTGCGTTCCGAGCTGGGGCTTGATGCGCGCTTGGTTGAGTTAACCATTCTCGCCACCGCGCGGGAGATGCAAAGCCAGTTCGAGTGGGCCATGCATGAACCGGTGGCGCTGGAGATGGGTGTTCCCGCTGCGACCATCGACATGATCCGCCACGGCAGGCCGCTTGCAGATGTACCAGAAAGAGAGGCTGCGCTCATTCATCTCGCGCGCGAGGCGGTGGGGGCGAAGCAGGTTACGCCAGCGACGTACGCGACAGCCCTGGCGCTTTTTGGCGAAGAAGAGTTACTTCACTACAGCGTGTTGATCGCCAGCTACGCGCAGGTCGCGATCTTGCTTTGCATCGTTGGGCAGGAATTGCACGATCACCAGTCTCCGGGATTGCCGGAGTAGGAAAAGCATTGAAGCGCTGCGAAGGAAGCAGAGGTGTCAGAACCGTTTCTCCAGACCATCGCGCGCCGGTGCGGGGCCTAACAACCGGCTGCAGGCGACGGCAAACAGCGTCCGCTCGTGCCTCGCTCCCGCTGTCCTGACCGCGCTCACGCTGCTCCTGGTGATGGTGCAGTACAACGCGATCGTGCGCTGGTCGCTGCGGTGGAAGTGGTGGGTGATCGGCGGCGCCGGGCGCTCGTCGTCGCCACCATACCGGTATTCATGCACCTGGGATCGGAGTTCATGCCGCCGCTCCGCGAGGGATCGCTTTTCTACATACCTACGACGATGCCCGGCATCGCGATCGGCGAGGCGCTGAAGCTGGTGCAGGTGAGCGACCGGGCCATCCAGCAAATTCCCTGGATCGCGTGCTCGGGAAGGCGGGCGCTCCGACACGAGCACCGACCCCGCGCCGCTTTCGATGCTCGAGACGGTGATCACGCTCAAGCCGACGTCCGAGTGGCGGCGCGTCGAGACGTGGTACTCCGGCTGGCCGCCCGGCGTGGTTCAAGTGCGTGCTCCGGCGCGTTATACCCGATCACAACTCGGAAGAGTAGCTGGTCGAGGAGATGAACGCGGCGCTGGCGTATCCGGGCGTCTCGAACGCCTGGAAGTTGCCGATCAAGGGCCGATCGACATGCTGACGACCGGCATCCGCACACAGGTCGGGCGGTGTTCTCCGGGTACTTCCTCGAATCGAATGGAACCGCGATGCGCTCGCGCGCGTGCTGTGCCTTCACGCTCTCGTGTTGGTACTTCTGTACCTGAACACGCAGTCGCTCGTGAAGACGGCGATCGTGTCGTTGGCTGTGCCGTTCTCGGCCGTCGGCGCAATCTGATACCTGTACCTGCTCGACCTACAAGATGAGCATCGTTGTATGGGTCGGACTGATCGCACTGCTCGGAGTCGACGCCCAGACCGGAGTCTTTATGCTGCTGTATCTCGATCTGGCGTTCGAGAAGGCCTCGCACGAAGGACGCCTGCAAACGCTCGCCGATCTCCAGCCGACAATCGTGGAAGGGCCGCGAAGCGGCTGCGCCCGAAGTTCATGACGATGGCGACCGACGTTCGTGGGCTCCTACCGATCATGTGGCCACCGGCACGGGTTCGGACGTTTGTGGAAGCGCATCGCTGCGCCGATGGTTGGTGGCATTTTCACCTCGTTCGTCCTCGAGCTCGTCGTCTACCCGGCGATCTACGAATCTGGAAATGGCACTTGGAAATGACGCCGCCGAAGCGCAGCCCGCCTCGCTTGTCGCCCTGCCGTCGCCCGAGGCAGCGCCGTGAGTGTAGGCGCACTCCGCGTATCCTAATTGCGTGCGTCGCTGCGACGGAGTGTTGATTGCGGGCACATGGAGCACGCAGATACTGCGTGTACGAGCCACTCCGCGGTGCGGCTGAATGCCCGGGACCTGACGCGACCCAACTGATTCGCGCTTCCGATGACGTGTGGATCAGCGGTCGATTCCGACTACCTCCAGACCTGTGTCGCATCGGCGTAGATAAACGGTCACCGGCTTCTCACATACCCCGGAGCCTGCACACGCGAGGGTCGCCGTCAGATATTTTGCATCGCTGCTGCGAATATCAGGAATCTCCGTGCCGGTAGCGTCCGGCAATTGCTCGGTGCGGCCGTTACCGTCCCACGTCGCCCAGCGCACGGTGTATTGGTGCGGAGTGCCGGTGCTGCGGCCGTTGTTCAGGTCCTCAAACGTCAGCTTGCCATCCACGACAGCGAACTTGTCCAGTGCCGGTACCTGTGATAGCCACGTCTTCACGATCTTGCGAGCCCGCTCGATCAGGCACTGGGTCATCCACGTCGGTCGCGCGTGGGTCACTGTATTCTCCCGTCTCGACGATGGCTCGAATCTCGGCTTCGCTGAAGGCAGCAACCTGCTTTGCCGCCCAGAACGCGTCTTCGCGGTCCATCCGCAGAAAGGCGAGGTTGGGGTAAGTGGGCTTCCAGGAAATCGGATCGAATCCGCCTGCGTTGAAGAATCCAACGCCCCTGATGGTGGGTGTCTCCGCTCGCGCCCATCTGGGGACGTAGAACCCAAGCGTCGCGATCTGCACCAGTGCTCCCTTGTTCTCGATGACGTATTGATTTCCCTACCACGCATCCTTCGGCATTGTAGCATTGCTTCCCAGAATGGAACCGAAGTCCATCAGGTAGTGCTTTACATGCGGGATGCCGTCTTTCGGTGACCAGCGTATCCATAGTGTTCATCGAGCGTGTGTCCTGATGGTTCAGCCAGGCTGCAAACACGCGCAGCCCGCGCAGTACTCGCCGGTCCTCGTGCGGAATAGTATCGTTGGGATCATCCGTCCTCGTTCCTTCGTAAGTGAACGGCCCAAGCAGTTTGCCTGCGATCCAGCGGCTGGCCAGCGCGCGGTAACTGCCGTCTGGCCCGGTGGGCTGTGCTTTCAGTAGTCGTCGAGCACGCGGTCGCGTAATAGGACGCTTTACGCCGCTCGAATCCCGCCAAAACGCGCCGTCGGAAACTACCAGCTTCTCGCGATGGAAACGCACGATGTAATTCTCTGGCGTGTTGTACCCCAGCGCGTAGAAGAACTTGCTGCCGATCATGTCCGCCGCAGAAGCGAGTTCCGGGTACTCAGGCGAGTCCAGTTTCAACAGGTACCGGTTGTCTTGCTCGTCCTCAATCACGAATCCCGGTGTCACTCCATCGCTCTTGGCGCTGACCACTCGCCATTGTCCGCTCGGGCTCGGCGGTGTGCTGTTTCCTGGCCCTCGCTTCAGATCCTCGATGGACATCCGTCTAAAGAAATGCCGTTTGGTGTACCACGCACTATCAGGAACATCACCCAGGGTGTTCGCGTCGAGCGCGCGGCGCCGGGTTGCTCTCCGCCGCTCTTTCTTTCAACCGCGGTACCGCAAGCGAGTTATACAGAAAATCGTAGAGTCTCATCGACCTGCCGCGCTCTGATGCTCTTGACCGGACGCGGCGCCGGCTCCTGCTAAGAGCGGATCGTCCGCATAAACTTCTTTTCCGGCTCCTGGCCCCAGCTCTGCGTTGCGAGCATCGCGACTGCGAACAAGGCCGAAAGAGCTATAGGTGAAACTACCGCGCGCTGTTCATTCGAAACCATATTTGAAAACCCTCGTGACTAAAACCTGTATCGATGCTGAAAGCGACTGAACGCCGCCCTTTGAATCGGAACCCGAATCCCACAGTACTTTCGAGATCGTGGAAATTCCAGTTCTCCCACTTGTTGAAGACCTTTCCTGCATCGGCAAACGCAACTACCTGGAGCGTTGGAGACGCATGCCACCGGTACTCACCGCTCACCATCGTCGAGTTGTCGCCGTAGAACCTGTTGAAGCGGTAACCGCGGAGTGTGTGCGGTCCGCCGAGCGTCGGCTGTAGGTAGAAAGGAACCGCCTCCGTACTCCGTGTTGTTGTCAATGACGAGGCTCCACGCAAGGCAACTACGCGCGTGTGATTGAACAACGGGATGTACTGCTCGGCGTCGAGATCGAGCCGGAGAAAGCTGTTTTGCGAGTGCCCGCTCGCGAGATAGCGGACATACTGCGCCCCATACTTCCCGCCGGATGTTGCGTCCGAGGAAGACGCGCGATTGCGCCAGTCGTATTCGATGAGACCTCCGCCTCGCCAGAAGTTAGCCTGGTGGTCTATTCCTGGTGTGGTCTCAGGACCGAACTGCAGACTCCGTTGAGACGAACGCGCGACGAATGGCCCGGGCCCACGTTCACGGCAAGATAGGAGCCGATGGCGGCTGCTCGCAGTCCCTTGAAGATGCGAACTCCGGGACGCAACTCCACATTCGTGTCTTCAAGCCGGTAGTTGCTGCGGCCGTCCTTCACCGACTCCGGTCCAGCGCCGTAGTATGGCATCTCCGAGATGTTGCGATGGGTCGTGTTGAAATCCACGAAGGCCCGTCCTCGGAAAAGCTGCGGCACGGACAGGTCGAGTTGGCCGATGTACGACTTGATTGATCGCGCGCGCCAGCGGACACGCTGGCCGTCAGACGCTCTCCCCACAGGTCGGTTCGTTTGTATTGAAGTACTGCGGCGAAACCCGAACCCGGCGCCACATTTCCAAATGCGAACGCCGAACCCATTGAGGTTTCCGCCCAGCAAACGGTACGGTACGCTGTTCTCAATCCGTTCAATCCGCGACTGCCACTTTGGATCAACCTGCGGCATCAGATTGAGTTCCTTCTGAGTGCGTGCGGCCTCGATTTCCGCGACACGCGATTGCGCTTGCGCATAAGCAAGCGCGCACGCTCCAAGGCACATAATCGATTATCTGTTTAGGCGCTCTCATTATCAGTTTGGTCGGTGCGAAACCCGATGCATCCGACATCACCTCTCCCGCTGTCGAAATGCATGCTAAGGGCCACAACACCGCTTCTCTGCGGCGGCGTTCCTGATGTGCGCAATCGCTGTTCGCGCCAATGTCCAGCCTCTGCAAGACAGCCCGCCCCTGTGTGTTCACGGCCAACTTGGACGTCATATGCCCAAACGCTTCGGCAGACGCCGAGAATGTGCCGGCGCTTGAGTAGGCCGCACGTGTACACATGAATCAAACCGTCGAGTCCAGACCTGCGGCATGTCGCTCGGCGAACCGTTCAGCCTTGAAGCGCTTTGGAACGCGGCATGCAGCCCTGCGTCCCAAATGGACGATTCAATGACGACAACGCAAGTAACTCACGCTGCTGATGCAGCACTAGTCGCAATGGCGAAAGCGGGAGATCAGCCCGCTATCGACCAACTCGTGGGTAAGTACTGGACGATGGCCTATCGAGTAGCAGTGCGGATCCTGCGTTCCCATGAGGACGCCGAGGAGGTTGCACAGGACGCACTTTGGGCAGCAGTCACACACCTCTCGACGTTTCGGGAGGATGCGTGTTTCCGTAGCTGGCTGCATCGGATTGCCGTAAACCACAGTCTGATGGCGTTGCGTCGAAGGCGCTCGAGAGCAGCCGATTCACTGTGCGTCGTTATTTGATGACCCGCCGCCGGGCAGCATCCAGGGGTCACGACACACCAGAGGAACTGTTGCTCGAAAGCGAATACCGGGCCGTGCTTGAGGAAGGGTTGTCGCGAGTTCCTCCTTCTTACTCGATCGCGCTTCGTTTGGCTTCTTGCGAGGACAGATCAATGAAGGAGATTGCGGAGTATTTGGGCATTTCTTATCCGCAGTAAAGACGCGGTTACATCGTGGACGCGCACATCTTCGCCGGAAGGTCTCCCCCGTTTGTGAGTGAAGAATGCTCAGACACCTGAATCGAGAAGAGCACTCGAGCTCGTATCGCCGCAAAGCCGATTGGACCGTGGCGGCGTAAGTCGCGCCGCCTTGCGCGCCGGTCACCCGTATTCGCGCGTAGCTGCTCGCTCGAGCACACGCGCCAGTTCTGCGGCTCCGCCGGCGAACTGCTTTATAAGAGCAGCAGCCGAGGCATGCGTACTAAAGGGCATACGAGTAACACGTCTGAACCGCAATAGATCTCAGGTGTTGACAGCAGCTGTCTTGGCTGATCGTGCTGAATGCGAAGCGAGATCTCCCGCTACCAAATAGCCGCAACGCACCGCATCTCCTGTCATTGGAGGTCGGCACCGAATTCGAGCGACTCAAGAAGCGCCCGGTTCATAAGAATGGGTCCACCCTCAGCCGAAAGGCAGACTGTTACAACAGCTTCAACGGCCTGCTCAAGCCATTCAGAAATTTCGCGGGCGGCGATAGAGCCGTTTCGGCTGGACCCAGTGCATCCTCGCACTAGTGTTCCATTCAACAATCTCCCTGAACAGGCATTCCTTGCTTTCAAAATGCATGTAGAGAACGGGTTGTGAAATCCCAGCAGCCCTAGCGAGCGTCTGGGTTGTGATGGCGTCAAGCCGGTCCTGGCAAACTCTTCTGCTGCCGTATGCAGCAATTGGTCACGGCGGTTGACTTGTGGTGTACATTTTGTGGAGGCATCAGGCTCCAGTATCCGGCAGGCACCGATCCGATACTCGACTACTCCTGGTTATGCACGTTGCGTAAGTGAAGGTAAAAAAACGGCAAAACATCAACGCGCGTCCGGCGGGTCGGCGCAGTTTGAAGAGATGGTTACGGAGTCCCTCGGCTGCCCGCTTGTCGGTTTGAGGTCCAAGGCCTCGCTAGTTATTATTACCGCTTCCTCAGACACTTAACGAGCCCTAAGGCGTCTTATAAGGCCGACTTCGGCCGTGTAAATTAACCAGAATGGCGGCCCCAGCATTTCGACGGGTATCGAATCCACCGAAGCAAATGGAGTTGGGAGCAAGCAGACTTAACCCTTTATCCGGAACGTTTACGAGTGATAATGGCCGTTCACGCCTACCATCGGTCCATCGGTGGCGACCCCCCGTGCCGCACGCTTCTTCCGTTTTTGTCATTCTGCCAAGTGTGACGTAGATGAAGCCTAAGGCTGTGTACGAGAGCCTGGGGCTACCTATTTGGTCACGTCTGAATATTAAAATCACGCCCAGTGGATTCCCGGTCCGCGCCCGGTAGACAATGCTCCGATGGCCAACCCGCCTTATTAAGCAGGATGTGAAGGTGTGGAACTGGAGGCTAGTGGAGGCCACCCAGGAGCATGCCTGCATCCATGCCACCATTCCCTGGCCAAGTAAGAGGGCCATGCCCAAGCCCCCAGAACCGGAAAACCCGATGGCTTGCTCTCGCAGATCTTCGTAAGCAGAGATCAGCGCTTGCCGCTCCGCTGTGTTCCGCGCACCGCTCGCCGGCTTCAACGACGTTTTTTTTCCTGCCGCCCCAGTGCACGTTCGATGCTGCGCGGATGGGCCGTTATAGCGAACCGCTTCTGAACGGCTGCAGCCAATTCCGCGGACCGAATGGACGGATCGCTTGAGCGAAGCTGAGCAGCGAAGTCCAGAACGTCTGATGTGAGTTTGTGGCCTTGACGGGGTCCTCGCTTCTCGGGCAATAGCCCCGCCAGGCCATCCCGTTGAAAATCCTCTGCTGCCTGGTAATAAGTGGGGCGCGAGAAGCCGAATGCCGAAGCTGATTGGCTGACCGACTGCTTGTCCACTCTCACGCGGCGAAGCATCTCGTACTTTACCTGCACCAGGTCGTCGGGATCGAAGAAATCGCCGGTTTGAAATAGCGGATCTGTCACGCCGTCCGGATGCGGATTAAGCGTGCCGTACCGTTTCAGGGCTTCTCGCTTGGATTGTTTCGGACGGTCGCTGGACACCGGCCGGATCTCCAAAATCTTGAATGCCTGCTGTAAATATACTTATGTACCTGTCCTGCGCATTGTCAAGCTCCTTTTGCACGTACATCACTGCGTTCAACGGACAAACATGCCAATCTTAGACGGTGTGGCAAGTGGCTATGGAGCCGGTGAAGGTACATAATTGTTTTACATGTTGGACGAAATTGACTTTACACTCTGCGGCAAGCCCTCGATCAGCCGCGCAAGCTCCAACAAATCTGCGGCACGAAACCAGCTCTTGCCAGCGGACAATGTAGTGAAAGCGTCCTCTGGGGCGAGGTCCGTCCAGTTCAGTGGAATCTCACACTGGCGGCCCTTCTTGTCGAGAAAAGACACTCTGTGCTCGCCGCCGTATTCCTTCCGCGCGAGAGCCTCAAACTCACGCCCGGCGAACGGATGAAAGGGATGGGTAATTTGAAATTTTTGTGGTTCTGTTCGACGAACGCGTGTAGTGCGACGCCGTTTCCAATCACCTCCGCCATTCACGTTTCATTGCCTTGCACGATGACAAAAAGCCGAAATCAGTCGGCCGAGAATCAGCGTAAACGACATCTGGCGCTATCCTGCCGGCAAGGAGGACCAGCCCCCACGACCAAACTGCGCTCTTCTACCAGCCCGAGGAGCACCCTTATGTCGAGCAGGTTCGCGCGCGGTTGCGATCGATGACCGATGCCGAATTAATCAACTGGGGGAAAGAAGCTGCGCGCCTGGCGAAGTGGAATCCGCGATCAGTCACCGAGCTTCCACTGCTGAGGCCTCATTGCTCGCCTGTCCTATAATCTGATCCTCGCGTTCTGAACAATCACTCTGTCTCAATACACACCGCCCACACCGCTTGGTTCTCATGGGAAGGCCGGGGCGGGTATACACGGTTGAAACCCAGCTCATCACACCGCTGGTGCCAATAGGCTAACGCTTCTGAGTGTGAATCAAAATAGCGCTCGGCAAACCAATCTGCCTTCTGCGCGTCTCCAGGAAGCGGAAGCCTGTACCAGCGGTTCACGTTGTTGCGGGGAAGCATTTGCGGCATTTGACAGTCTCTCTCTCTTCTGCATACAAAACCCCAGCGACGTACGGTTACGTGATTCCAAAGCCTACTGTCTGAACGCTCGCGTTACGCAGGGGTTGTCGTTCCAGCTTCTTTTGCAAGGCTCGACGCCTGGCCTGCTCGTCCAAAATGATGATGTTCGTTTGCCGGCGGGCAGGGACCAGGTCATTAATGAGCTCTTGCAACGATGTATGCTCTGTCCCGGCGGCCCATTCTGTAAGAATTTCATGTACAGATTGCATGGTGGGCCTCTAAGTTGTTGATCCGTATCTGCCTAAGAGCAGACCGTCTAGCACATGTGCAAACGAAGGACCAAGTTCGGCCGCCCGGCGCAGGAAAATCGTCATTAACCGCGTTCATCAGATCCAACCGGGATCCGAATCTGGCGCAGTTCCCTTTTATACGTAACCGATTCGTTTAGCAGGGGTCCTTGTAGCGGAGGTCCCAGTCATGGCTACGGTTCGAGGGCATTTGAACAACGCGAACAGCGCCGCCAGAACAGACGACTGGTTCGAGAAGCTTACACGCATCGGTTTCGCCAGTAAAGGTGTGGTCTATGTTGTTCTCGGGCTGCTCGCTTTTATGGCGGCAACAGGAAACGGCGGCGAGACAGCCAGCAAGCAAAGCGTCATCGAACGGATTGCACGCGCACCCTTTGGCGAGCTCATGCTGATCGTGATCGTTGTGGGATTACTTGCATACGCAGCCTGGCGATTCGTCGCGGCGTTCAAGGACACCGATCACAAAGGCTCCGATGCGAAGGGTTTGGGCAAGCGCGCGGCGTATGTTGCGAGCGGAATCACATACATGGCGCTCGCACTTACAGCAGTACAGATTCTCCTTGGAACTCGGGGCGCCAGTGGTGATAAGACACAGAGCTGGACTTCGCGCTTACTCGAACTGCCGATGGGCGAGTTACTGGTAGGCATGCTTGGCATCATTGTGATCGCTGTGGGGATCATTCAGATCAGAAAGGGATATCTTGAGAAGTTCAGAAAGCATCTGCAGGGTGGCGAGACCGAATGGAACGTACGTGCAGGTAAGGTCGGTTACATTGCGCGGGGATTTATTTTCTGCCTGATCGGCTTGTTTCTGATAGTAGCGGCCGTTGAGCACGATCCTAGGGAGGCAAAAGGATTAGAAGGAACCCTTGACACACTCGCCCGGCAAACGTATGGCTCGGTTTTACTCGCCCTCACGGGCGTCGGCCTTGCAGCTTACGGGGCCTACATGTTTGTTGAGGCAAAGTACCGTCGCGTGAGGCACTAATCGTTATTGAACAACGGCGAGTTGTACATTATGGCGGAGGTGGACATATCAGGCCTCGAGCAAGGCGCGGTAGCTTGGACGGCCGCCTTGATGAATTCAGCAGTGTCCCGAGCACGACTGACTCCGCGCCGAGACCGATCTGGCGGGCATTATCACTCGTAACGTTCCGATAACGCGTTAAGTCCGCTTGCTCCAACTCATTTGCTTCGGTGGATCGATACCGCGTCGAAATGCTGAGGCCGCCATTCTGGTTAATTTACACGGCCGAAGTCCGGCCTTACGAGTACGGGTGAAGTGTGAATAGGCGCAAAGCGCTTTTCCATGTCGGCCCATTCCACAATCACGCGACCTCCCTGCGCCTCATACTGCTCCTTCCATGACCTGATCAGATCCAGGCATGAGTCGTCAATGTAGGCGAGGCGTTCAACGTCCAGATGGATCTCCAGCCCACTGGCTAGAGCTTCGAGCGCATGCGCCAAGTTGGGCAGGCGGACAAAAGTGGCAATGCCAATCAAAGTCATCCGGACGCGGCTTCCGTCGTTGACGGTGACGACTAGCAAGTGCGTGACCTTGTACATCAGTCTTGCGGCCGCAAGAAAGATGCCGGTCAGAACACCCGTCAGCAGGTCGGTACAGACAATACCGATGACTGTGGCTCCATACACGGCCACCGGCCAACGCCCGTACGTTCTAAGCCGCTGCACATTCTTCAGATCGACGAGCTTAAAACCGGTGAAGACGAGAATAGCGCCCAGCGCAGCCGTCGGGATGTTGCGGAGAACCCCCGGAACCATCGACACAAACACCAGCAGGTACACGCCGTGCAGAATGGCTGAGAGCCGCGTCCGTGCGCCGGCTTGGACGTTTGCCGAACTGCGTACAATGACGCCCGTCATCGGCAGCGCCCCTAATACGCCACACAGCAAGTTCCCGACTCCTTGCGCAGTGAGTTCGCGGTCGTAGTCCGTGCGATGGAGCGTCTGAAGACGGTCCACGGCCGTGGCGCACAGCAATGTTTCCGCGCTCGCAATGAAGGCGAGCGCCATAGCGGACAGCACGACCGATGGATCCGCAAGCACGTTGAAGGTGCTCGCGCCGGGCAGGGATGCGGCCTGCAGGAGATCGTCAGGCACATCGACATATTGCACGGGTAACCGGAGTGATACTGCAACCCCGGAAGCCGTCACAATGCCAACCAGAGCGCCGGGAATGAACTTGAAGCGGCCTCTCTTGAACTTGTCCCACGCGATCAGCGTCCCAATAGTGAGTAAGCCGAGAAACGCCGCAATCTCGTGCCGGCTGCCGTCCAGCGGGAACACGCCATCGACGATTGCAGTGGGAATCGATAACAGATTCTGAATCCCGGACCCTTTCGGTTTATCGTCCAGCATGACGTGGAACTGGCTCGCGAGAATCAGTACGCCGATACCTGCAAGCATGCCGTAGATCACGGCCGGCGACATCGCTCGGAACCACGCCCCGACCTTCATCCGGCCGGCAACGAACTGGATCAGTCCTGCAAGCAGCACGACTGGACCGAGAGCGACCACACCGTGACTGCGAACGATTTCGAAGACAAGTACCGTGAGACCCGCCGCCGGTCCGCTCACCTGCAGCGGCGCGCCCGAGAGTGAACCCACAACAATGCCACCGATAATGCCGGTAATCAGACCGAGCGCGGGCGGAACCCCCGAAGCGATGGAAATGCCCATGCAAAGCGGGAGGGCAACCAAAAACACAACAATTGAAGCGATTACGTCATTTACATGGTTCCGCATAACGCCTCCTTAGCTGGAGCGCTGCCACAACGGCTGCGCATCCGCCGCCTCCAGACGGTACTCTTCGATGGGGACGAACAGCGACTTAGATCGATCCCATGCCGTTATGTGGCCATTGCCGATGTCGTACACCCACCCGTGCAAAAGCAGTTCTCCGCGCGCAAGCCGGGCTGCGACCGAAGGATGCGTCCGCAGATGCGCGATTTGCGCGACGACATTGGACTCAATCAATGCGGCGAGTTTCTGGTCCTCCGGCAAGTCGCCATAGTTGGCTTGAACGACACGGCGCGCCAGCTCGCCATGGTTGAGCCAAGTCCTGACCGCCGGCAGATGCGCTACCTTGTCCGGGTACATCACACCTTTCATGGCTCCGCAATCCGTATGTCCGCACACGATGATGTGCCGGACACCGAGTACATCTACCGAGTACTCAATGGTCGCGGACACACCCCCATGTACTTCGCCGTAGGGTGGCACCATGTTGCCCGCGTTGCGACAGATGAATAGGTCTCCCGGTTTGCACTGAGTGATGAGGTCGGGAACAATCCGCGAATCGGCGCATGTGATGAACAACGCTTCCGGGTTCTGCCGATTTGCCAGTTGTTGAAACAATTCTCGTTCTTGCGGGAAAACCTCGCGTTTAAACTTGCATATACCTTCGATTATTCGCTCCATCTTGCAGATCCTCCAATGGACACACAAACATCGTTCGAGCTACTTACAAGGAGATTGTTTTAGTCGACGAAGAGGTCAGCAAGAAAAGAGGAGGAGCACGGCCAGATGTAGCGCTGGGCTTATTTGCAGGAGCTCGGCGTTCCAGAAGCCAGACACGCGCCGTACCGGCGACGGCCAAGAAATGTGAGTTTTCTTCGCCGCGCAGCGGCGGTAGATAAACTTTTGGACTGCGAACGGGCTGCTCGCCGGTGCCGACGCCAATTGCCAGGTCGTTCGAACTGAGCGTGATATTGTGCGTGAGATCGTCAAGACGTAAGGGTCGCACCATGCGCGTACGGCTGCCAGCATTCTGCACACGATAGCGGAGCCGCGGAGCTGCAACTGCAGCGACGAAGATTAGGAGTATGGCAGCTATTGGCAATCGCTGCCATTCGTGACGAACACGCATAGCCGCGAAGTCAGGGCCTTAATCGCCCTGCGCTGTAAGACGACCCGGATCGCGTGGGAGTTTCGGCATTGCTCATCGTTTCTATAGGAAGCGAACTAGGGTCACCATCACCGATGCGTGGAGGTTGTCCTAGCCCGCCAAGACTCCCCCAAGGCCTGTTTGCTGCATGCTGAGTGAGATGTATTAAAGAAGCTGGTCACGTTAGAGAAGGGACAAGCGTTAGTCCCGACGAGCTAGGCCCGGCCCTCAGTTAGTCCCACGTCGTCATTGACCGCGTTCACCAAGTCCACCTACTTCCCAAGTATCTTTCGGTCGTCGCAATGGAAGCGTGTCCTAACAAGAGCTGAATCTGCTCCAAATCCCCAACACTTGCTCTACATAACTTGGCGCATGTCCCCCCGCAGATCATGCGGTGCCAGTTTGGGCACGCCGAGTTCCGCCGCATAGCCTTGGACGATGGACCAAATCACGTTGGCGGTGAGCCCGTCGCCGTAGCCGCGGCCGCCCTTGTTGATGGCGCGGAACACGCAACCGGATTCGACTCCGGCCCGCAGTCACCCACTCGTCAATGAAAGCCTTCACCCAGTGCGGAAGCGGGACCGTGCATCGGCGTCTTCCCTTCCCCAGCAGATTCACAAACACCCAGCGGCTTTCGCGCATTTGCATCTCTTCGACGGAAAGCCAGACCAGTTCGTCCCGTCGCAACCACAGGCGAGCAGCAACCGAGGATGGCGCCAATTGCGTTTGCCTTTGACGGTCTCGGGATCGGGCAGCGAGAGTAGCCGGCTGGCCTGCTCGCGGGTTGCCACATCTGAACGATTAGTACGCCTGCACTCGGTGTCACGGTTTTCTTGAATGCAACTCGTGTGTGTTGCGTCCGTTGGCTGTGCCGTCCGAAATTAGACCTCAGCGCTTCAATATCCTCCTCGTCGAAGACAACCCGGCAGACGCACACCTCTTTCAGGCGGCGATGAAGGAAGTGTCGTCGCGAGTGACAATTTACTGGGTTGCAACCGGTAAGGAAGGATTGGAAGCGCTTGAGCGCCGCGACCGTTTTCAGGACGTCTTGGGTTTTGACATCGTCGTGGCGGATCTGAACATGACGCCACCAGACGGCTTCGAACTCATCCAAAGGATCCGTCAGGCGCCGAAGCTCGCGGCAACGCCTGTCGTTGTGATGAGTAGCTCTCGCAATCCACAAGACATCGAGCGTGTTTACCTGTGCGGAGCAAACTCCTACATCGTAAAATCCGTCACGTTAGAGGGTGCGTACGATGCTGCCGCGTGTATTGCAAGGTCGTTTGGTCAAAAAACTCACGCAGCGCGGCAGTAATATCTCAGTAAGCCGCCGAGCCGTTCTTTACAGATTACGCCTTCGTCACAAGTTTGCAGCTGATCTTGCATTGGGAACAGAAGGACGTTTCCCTTTCCTTGGTGCGGGCGTTCTGCGTGATAATACTCGCAGAAATTTGTCAGGGTGCGACGTAATGAGGATTCACCGAACAGAATGAGCTTGGAAAGACATTCACTCTTGACCGAGCGCACCCACCGCTCCGAAAACGCATTCAGATTTGGGCTCCGCGCAGGAAGTCGCAGGCACTTCGCGCCGCCCGTTGCCAAGGTCTCGCGGAATTCAGCGCAGAATTTCGTATCGCGGTCGTGGAGCACGTACCGATGTTGCTGCAGACACCCAGATTGCTCGTCAATCGCGTTGCGAGCGATTTGTCTCATCCACTCTGCGGTAGGGTGCCGCGTGATGCCTGCCACGGTGACGCGCCGGGTCTCCAGATGCAGAAAGAACAGAACATAGTAGGTAACCAAGCCACGCCATGTCAGCACCTCTACCGTGAAGAAGTCCGTTCCAGCGAGAACGTCCATATGCGCGGCAATGAACTGCTTCCAAGTTGTCGTCTGGCTTCGCTTCGGTGCTGGTGCGATGCCGTAACGACGCAGGACATTACCCACCGTCTGATCGGAAACAACATGGCCTAGATTGGCCAATGCACCGACGATTCGGTCATAGCCCCATCCGGAGTTCTCGCGAGCCATGCGCACGATGAGGTCAGTCACCTCGCGGCCGATCCGCGGTCGTCCTGGATAAGACCGGTGCTTGGAACCGTCGAACTTCTGGGCGATGAGCCGGCGGTACCAGGCCAGAATCGTATCCGGTTGGGCGACGCGTGCCACTTCTTTCAGCGCTCTCCGCCCGAGCCGTTTGCCGATCTCGGCTAGGGTGGACCTCTCTGGATCAGTGAGTCGCAATCGCCTCGGAAGATGCGCTCTCAAAATCCGGTTTTCGGCAGCCAGGTACTCATTCTGCAGCAGCAACTCCTGGTTGACCAGTCCTGTCACATACGCCAGCAGTCTTGCCCATTTGTTGTCCTTCATGCAGACTATCCATCATTGCAGGGCCATGGCGCCTTCATGCAGTCGCAATAAATTGACCATACGCCGACGATCCATTAACCCCGGAGCAGCTAGAGCAACTAGGGAGAAATCACTCTCTTCTTAGCCTGTCGGGTGTGGAGAATGCTTACCAGGAAGCTTATAAGGATTGTGCGATGAACGGAGACAAGGTGCCGCGGCCGGTCGCGATTCAACAACTCGTCCAGGCGTGGAGACAGTTGTGGATGTGGGGAAGAAAGCGTTAAGGCGCAGGTGAGAGGTAGCGTCGCCTTGTGTAAGCCACCGAAAATGCAGCTAACCCGAGCCCCATCAGCACAACGGAACCCGACTCAGGCGTGTGGGCGGAGACAGGAGTACCTGCTAACAGAAAGCTCGCGTCCGCTTTGGTCATCCGGGACAAGTTACTACCTACGATGATCGCGCCATAGAGGTCGCCGCCAAGGTAGTTTCCAAAAGCCGACCCGGTGAGCCGAAGGGACGTGTTCGCATATACAAAATACTGCGTGCTCGCCGCGAGTGTCAGACTCGGATCAAACGTGTACAGCCCACCGGCGCTTTGCGATGTCGCGACGAAGCCGGGGAGTGAGGTTGAAAGCTCGTTCGCGGTACCGAGAAACTCCTGTGTCAGTAGATAAAGAGAGCCGGCTGCCGTGGGGAGGCCGTCAGCGCCGATGAAGTTGAAGGTGATGTTCGACCAGGGACCCCCCGATGGGGTTGTCAACGATTGACCAGGAACGAACAAAATGCTCTCGGTGCCGGCTATCACCGACACAATGGGGGCAGACGAAGCGGTCACACAGGTCAAGACGGCTGAGAGTATGAGCGTTCGTGTTTTCATGTGCATGATTGTTGCACACGGATCGGCAAATGAAGCCCTAATCTTGGCAAACAGAGCGGTCACGCTTACACATCTAACAGTGTTTTGACTAACGCCCAAGAACGAAATGCAAATAGTAATGCAAATATTAAGGTTGCTGGGCGCGGTCCGCGCACCTCTACTTAGCGCGTCTGGATGGCAAGGATCGGTGAGTGGATTTGGTGCTGACACCAGCGACCATTGCTTTGTTTTGCCCTGTATTCTACGTCAGTTTCCGACGTTACAACATACCCTGTTGACGGGAGAAGAACAGAGAAAGCGGGGAGCTAGTACGTCCCGTTTATGAAGGCCGTAGTAGCTTCTCGAAAACTAATGAGAGCGTGGAAGGACGACCATTTTGGACCAAAAATATTCGAGTGTAGGTACAATCTCAAACCACGAATTCAAATCGAGCGGTTTCTGGATGTAGCAGTTCGCAAGTAAACTATAGGCCCGAGCAACATCCTGGTGATCGATTGAGGACGTTAGTATCACGACCGGGAGACTTCTCAGATGGAGATCAACCTTGAGCTCCGCCAAGACTTCGTGTCCATCGCGTTTCGGCATATTGATGTCGAGCACGAGAAGGTCGATGTTTGGGGCATCAGCATAAACGCCTCTTCGCCGTAGGAAGTCCAACGCCGCCTCACCGTCACTCACGGTAGAAATCTTGTGGGCTGTCGTGTAGTTGCGGAGTGCCAACCTAAACAGGTTTATGTCGCTTGGGCTGTCATCAGCGATGAGAAAGTGAAGGTTGCGACTGGACATAGACTCCCTTTTAAGCGACTCATGAAGATCTGATCCGCTTCGAGTAAGAAGTCGCACCGTTTAACTGTTTGATATAGTACTGTTTCGAGCAAGTACCAGCGGGATTAACAAAGCAACAAGCCCCTCAATGGAGCGGTTCCACAACGTTACGCGGTGACAAGCACTCGAATGATAGTATTTTGGGGGCAAGTCCATTGATCGGCAGAATGACCTTACTTCTGTGCGGTACGTGGAGATCTCCTGCAAGAGCTTGAGCATGCCACGAGGAAATATGCCCAATTCGCGAACTTACTGGCCGTGAGCATGGGCTTTCTCAGCAAGGCTGACTATGAACTCCGGCGTAAGGAAGTCGAGCAGGCGCGAACAAAGGCGGAAACTGTCAGGGATGAGTTGTTCGTTCACCGATCGCAGCATGGGTGCTAAATCCTGAAAACTTCCAGACTGACCCACTTCCATCCGGCTGGAAGCTCACAAGGCCAGCGACGGTCTAATCCTCTCGTCGCGAGACTGACCAGATCCTTCCGAGAGGACCGATGAATTCGCGGTAAGTGTGGCCGTCCGCCCCCATATAACCCACAAGTGTGCAACCGTGCCGCGTAATGTGACGTTCGACTTCTCTCAATTCGCACTCAGGCGCTGTATCGAGCCGAGTAGAGCCGAACTCCTGAGTGAAGTTGTGCATACTCATAGACTGCTCAGCGTGGAAATCATCGCAAAAACCTCAAGCTACATCGCCTCCCGGTAGTAGTAAGTTACAGGACGGTCGGTCTAGTGACTTTAGCGCACGATTCGGAGCTTAATGAATCTGGGGCGGGCGTGGTGCGATCTAGGCGAGCCATCGGAGGAGCGCCAGATCATGCCTTGCGTCTAGCCCTTTTTCTCTGGAGTTCGCATATAGATGCGATGAATTTGAACTATAAGCGACGAACGTCTGTTTGCGAATGCGGCAGAAGTTTCACCAAGAACCCGCCGAATCACAAGCGCTGTGGCGGTTGCCGTCAGGCGTATATGAAAACAGGCGTGGCTCTAGCGAAGCCAGTAATAAGAGGGCAGCTACCCGAGCCCCGCACCCTCAATTCGCGCTCCCGATCGCACGCACCATCAGTTTCCTGCAACAGCGCAGACCCAGCAACAAAGCAGCGGACCGTCCGTAAACGAAGTTCACCATTCAAGTTTGCAGCACAATCATAGCCAACAGAATAAGAATTATCAGGAGTACAATCACTGCGACGATCCCCTGAACGCCTGAACTCGTGACGGGAGAATAACGTTTGTCAGGGGCACAGTTCTTGGGGGTATCCATGGGGGTATCCATTCGTAAGACCCAGTCGAAGATGGAGGAGTTATGGCTTGATTTCCCTGCCGCTTCTCAGTTCGGCTTCGACCGCCTTTACGTATGTGCCCGCGCGCCTAACAGCCGCTCGAAGTTCGTCCGCCGTCACACCGAACTTGTTTGACCAGTACGCGAGTCCATTATCTTCATGGATGTCAAGCCGAGATGCGTCCGGCGGCTCCCTTTTGGTCTTGTCATACGACAACATCTTGAGTATCTCCGAAGGTGAGACTCCTGGCAAAGGGACAATGATACAGAGGCTCCGCGCTATAGGTTGGAGAAGTTGTTAGCGAAGTAAATAGCCTCCTGTGCGTACAGCCTCTCCTTTGTCGTCGCTCTGTGGTCGCTGCAAACGCTCTTGGTGATAGACTCCCACCATGATTGACATTGCCCAAATCAACGATAAGTATCACGTTGGTAGGGAGAAGCCCGGCGGGAAAATCTACGTCATGGTTCGAACGACACTCAGATGGCCCTACAGCGCCCTCACAGAGACGCTGGAGTGGTATCGAATCGTTAGTCCAGAAGGAAAGACACTCATCGGTACTTATTTAAAAGAAAATTATTAGCATACAGTCATGCGAATCGGCAGAACATCAGGAGTTGACACTCATGATTTCTGGGCCGTTCTCACCTAATCTTGTAGCATCATTCCCACCAATCCTTCGCGGCCGCTTCAGCCCCTAGGGTAGTGGGTCAGACTGCAATTCTATCCTCAAGATCTACTATGGTAGTGCTTCTAGGCTTTCCCTATTGTTTCGGCATCGGTGCGTCGTTATAATAGTTGGGTTTTTTGTTAGCGAACCCAAATGCCCGCAACCAACGGGATGCAACTCCGAGATCGCTTAAACGGCCTCATCGATCAGGTAGAACAATTGTTGCGCTGTGATCTTGCGCCAGTGGAGCGCGACTGTATGGAAGCCGCTAGGGAGAAGCTTCAACTTGCCCGTGCCGCACTCGCAGAAGGACAACTCTCGGAACGAATCTACTGATTAAAATGGCTGAACAGGCGTTATGGGCGACGCTCTAAACAGTTCTACACACGTTGGGCAAAACAGGCTCGGAGTAGCAAGGTTGACCCACTTGTGGTGAATCAGCGTCATCCCGGTCGAGTAACCACAGATCGCGCTCTGACCCTCCCTCCAAATGTGAACCCACTCCCCGCCAACAAAGAAGCCTGCCATTGCGAGCTAAAACATTTTATAGTATCGGCGGCACTTGTCAATCTGGAATTTTTTCGACCCGGTGTGGCACTGATGCTGACTTTGATGGATGCAAGGCGCAGGCGCATCTATCGGGTCGATGTCGGTCTTTGCCGGGACGAGCGGGGTTGGCTCCCAGAGTAGTACTTGGCTACATGTAGTCCCACGAGGCTTTTTAGCCGTTTCGTCCGAACTCTTTGTAAATAACTTAGCGTCCCACGCAAGCCCACGATTCGCCATCGTGGCCTGACGCTCAGTTTCAGTGAAAGAGAGTGGCACCCGTGCAGCCTCATGAACCGCTGGACCCACAAGTCGCCGCGCTGATCGACGCTTATCAGAGCAAACAGATAACCCCGCGTGAATTCCGTGAGGTTATTTACTTGCTCAGACAAAGGATTGCAATCGATGAAAAAACTGCGCGGTCAAGCAGGTGACGGCCAGTTGCATCCTCACAAGCGTCGCGGCTCTGCGCTGCAGTGGGACCGTGAAGCATGAATCGATCAGAACTGGCAACGACCACTCATTCCCCGAAAGCATGACGACCGTGTCAGCACTAATCGTGACGGCAGTGACGGCAGTGACGGCTATGACGGGGTTCTTCCGCCTTCTCTCTTTATTCTTTATTTTTTAGAAAGGAATATAGCCGTCATACCCCGTCACCCGTCATTAGCAGTACTCGCGTACTATCAGAGCGTAATGGAACCAAAATCCGTTGAGTTGTCGTTCGCCATTATTCCGTCCACCGATTAAGAGTTGACTTAGAGAAGGATGGAGGTGAACATCGGGACAATGGCAGCCTCCTTCATCCTGTGTATTTTTCGATTCTTCCGACTACTTTTGAGCGGTCATCAAGCCGTGGCGATTGAGAATGCCGCTCTCCGTTTGCAACTCGCGGCGTTCCGTCGGCAACGTAAGCGACCGGTCTTGACGGTCGTTGATCGAATATTCTGGATCGCTCTGCGCCGCTTGTGGTCCGGGTGGCGACGTCCGTTACTCTATGTCCAGGCTGACACTGTCGTCCGCTGGCAACGCGAACGGTTTCGCCGATTCTGGGCCCGGCTGTCGAAATCCGATCGCCGCCGGCGAGTTCGGCCCGCTACGGCCGCCGAGATTTGCCGACTGATCGAACGAATGGCGGCCGCCAATCCGTTGTGGCGTGCACCACGGATTCATGGTGAACTGAAGATGCTCGGCATTGCGATCTCTGAACGCACCGTCTCCCGAATGCTGCGAAGGCTTCGCCGCCCACCTAGTCAGACGTGGAAGACCTTTCTTCACAACCATCTCGGTCAAATGGTGTCCATCGATTTCTTTACCGTGCCGACGATCACCATGAAGGTGCTGTTCGTGTTCATCGTGCTGGAACATCGACGTCGCCAGGTGTTGCACTTTAATGTGACTGAACATCCCACCGCAACCTGGACTTCTCAACAGATTGTTGAGGCTTTCGCCGAGCGAAATGCGCCGCGGTATATCATTCGCGATCGGGATGGCGTATACGGCAACGAGGTTCGTCTGCGGATCTCTTCGCTGGACATGGAGGAGGTGCTCACCGCGCCTCAGAGTCCTTGGCAGAATCCGTACGTCGAACGCCTGATCGGCTCGATACGGAGAGACTGCTTGAACCATTTCGTGATCTTTAACGCCCGGCATCTCAAGCGAACGCTCGCATCGTATTTCGTTTACTACCACGATTCCAGGACCCATTTGGGGCTGGACAAGCAATGTCCAATTCCACGCCCGGTGGCAAGTATCGGAAAGATCATCAAGATTCCCCAACTCGGTGGGCTGCATCATCGTTATGAACGCCTTGCCGCATGACCAGGTGCTGGCTACGCATTATTGGCGAAGGACACGTTTAAGGTGCTGTTACGATTTGGCGGGATGCGCGACTTCCCGTATCAAAATATTTCACCGGAAGACAGCGAACCGTTCGCGAACCTCTGTAACATTCTTATTTCTGGCGAATGCGACTGGACTCCTCCGTTTCCGCATCTTGTTGGATTCTGAGACTCTTTAAGTTTTTGGACTGTACGGGGCCTTCGCGAAATCAAACTTCGTCACGGTTGCACACTGGCCCGCAGAACCTCTGTTCCCGAGGGCGACTTTGCGTTTGGGTCGGATTCGGCGGTGACGAAAATGTCGAAGCTTTTCAACGCAGTGACGCTCTTGAACGTCGCTTTCAGGTCTTTGTTCGGTTTCAATAAACCTTGGTTGAGGGGTTCGGCCCCGCGGTCCTGGAACCACATGACGTAGACCGTTCTGGGCGGGGTGAGGCTCTCGGGGCTGGCCAAGTGCTCGACGTCAACTTCGACTTTGGTGTTGCCGTTCTTGTCACGGCCGACATCGACCTTACCGCGGGCCCCCGGGACGGATTTGTCAGCTGTGAGGGGGTACTTTTTAGCTGTTGCTGCGCCGGTCAACATCAATAATCCAACAATGATAGAAACGATCCCCAATTTCATAACGAACCCTCATCGATAGCAAATCGCTGCTCCTTCCGTTAGATGCTAGTAGGGATGAAGTGTTCCCTACGCTCGCTTCCAATGGCAAGGAGATGTTCAAACGCTCCGGGTTTGGCGGCCAACTTCCACGGAACTTCTAGAATTTTTTCAACTTCGCCCGCGCGTGACACCTGATGCTCCTTGCATTCGCATCGCAGCCCACCACGCGCCTCAGATACTGCGAGTGAGACGATGTAACCACTCACAAAGAATCATTTTGCGACGGAAAGTAGTTAACCAAACGAGCACGCGGTGGGTGAGACGGTGAGAACGTTTCTTGAAAGGGTCTGGCAGGCCCCCATTTAGGACGGCGAGGAGGCAGTGTTGGAATGCAGGAGAGAAACCGCCTGCGCCAGCATTGGCCATTTTCGCGAACATATTGGGGTTTTCCAGTTAACCGCTCTGCAGAGACGTTCGCAGTGACAGAGTTTGGCTCCTCAAGTAGGATTCGAACCTACAACCCTTCGGTTAACAGCAAAGATGTCTTGTTCTGAGATGGGGGCAGAGACTAAAGGCAATTATACCTGAACGCTGCGCGGCAACCTATAGGTTTAGGTTCTGCAGCCCTTGCACGCTCGATGCGGCGTCTATGTCGTCGCTAGCACGCGAGTTCTTGCGGTTGCGCTTGCTGATGAGAAAATCTTTTCTGCCCGGGTTGCAGCTTGACGACTGCAAGCTGCGCTGCGCATGGATATTCACAACAGGAGCCCTGGGTGAAGCACCGCGCTCGGTAGATGGCACTCACCGCGTTAACTGATGCCGTCGTGTTCATGCTCACGGCTGCGTACTTCCTGTGCCAGGACGTATTGAGAACACATCGTTAGCGTCTCTGTTGGCCGAGCTAGATGGCGTAACGGACAGCCATGTCGCTGCAGTTCGCCAGCATTGATCAACATCCTTAGATGCTTGGGCGTCATCGTTGGGTCGTCTCAGTGTGCGGGAGTAGCGTGAGCATTCACTTTGCGAGGAGACGGTAAGACAGATCGCTGCTCAACGACATATCGCGTTTCCCATTCCTCAGCCCTGCTGTCCAGGGCACCGGCTGCGCTTGAACCGCCGCGCCCGGCTCTCGCCTGCGTTCTGCTTTGTTGGTTCCTCCAGCAGGTTTCTCAACCAGCGCAGAAACCTGAGCGCCGGCACCTCCAACAAAGCTCTCCGGCTGCGTTTGGGAGCGGGGCCGCTTGCTTTTCGGTTGCCCCCGGAACAGAGGGCATCAGAAAAGGAGAACTCGAATGTATACCTTGAATCAGCTCACAATCATCGGCTTTACCGGCAATGACGCCGAAGCTCATTACACTCCCAACGGCACACTGGTCGTAACCCTTTCGGTTGCCACCAAAGAGTCATGGAAAGACGCTGATGGCAACTGGCAGAGCCGCACGGACTGGCATCGTGTTGTCACCTTCGGCAAACTGGCCGAGTACACACGGACGTTAACGAAGGGTTCCTACGTGATGGTGCAGGGAGCGGTGCGCACCCGAGAATACGAACGTGACGGCATCAAGCACCGCGTTACAGAGGTGCGTGCCGACTCGATCGGAAAGCTCGACCGAGCCGAACGCCGGACCGAAAGTGAAGGCGATCCCGAACCGAATGACGAATGAGCCCGACCCTCGGGCTCGGCATTGGCGTCGAGCCCGATCCTTCCCGCTAATCCAACTCACGCGTTAGAGAGTTTTGGCCTCGCGGACTTTCGGTTGCCGGTTGACCGCGTGTCCCACGGTCTCGTGATGCCCCCAAGCGCTACAGCCGTCTACACTCCAAAAACACTCCGCTAAGAGGTCCTTGATCGAGGATGCGAAAACTGGCTGATTTCTGTAGGCCTGAGTCGCCACCATAGATGCGCATCGTCTTTATATTCAAACGATCGCTAATTTCACCAGCTGGAGAGGCACCGAGATCATTATGCGATTGAGTCGCTTAGCAGATCTGCCGGAGAATTGCGGAGGCAGGACCTGGGACGTGAGAGACTCACTTTCCTGATTTCTCGTCGATGGTGCAGGCGAATCGCTATCCATTACGCCCAGCTGGAGTGTGTTCGATTTTACAAGGCAGCACAATTCTTGGAAGTTGCAGGCGCAGATGTTCTCACCCGCTTGTTGACCGACGTAAAGAGTTCGATATTTGAGCCGGTGGCGATGTCGAGGAGGCTAGCGCCGAAGGGCTCCGAAACCACCCTGAATCAGGCGATCAAAACAAGAAAAATCTCATCTGGGAAGCAGATCTGACGTCTACGAACCTAAGCTGACGAGCGCTAAAGCTCATTGCAAGGGAACGCGTCAAGTGCCGAATTGTCGACCAGTCTGCCGCTCTTCTGCATCTCGCGCCGCACCGCCTGACGAAGGTGGCGCCAAGTGATCGAGCTGTCATCCTTTGCCGCTAGGAACGCCGCACTTAATGCGCAGTTCCCGTATGGCCCGAATACCCGGTCTGCGCCCTGAACGCGCAAAGCACCGCACTAGGTAGGGCGACATCGGGCTATGAGCCGTAGAACACCTGCGGCTGGTTTCGGCGGTAAGAGGGCGTTACACAAACCGCACTTCCGGTAGATAATAATGGTCGCCGCCGTGTTTATGCTGCTGTTCGGTAGTAGTAGTTCAGCATGCCACCCAGACGTTCCCGGCGCTGAACCGCACCCGTGTTTGCGAGGTGTTCCGTTTCCGGTTGAATGAGTCGGTTCTCCAAGCCTTGGTGGTTGCGCTCGCAGTGATAATGGGCGACGAAATTTTGAATAGCCGTCCGCAGCGAACTCTCACCAAAGAGGATGAGCCGTTCCAGACATGATTCTTTGATGCTGCGCACAAATCTCTCCGCGTGGGCGTTCAGATTGGGACTCCGCGGTGGCAACTTCACTGATTCGATGCCGGCATCCTTCAGTGTGCTCAGAAAATCGTGTGTGAACAGCGGGTCCCGATCATGAATTAGGTAGCGCTTGCCCAGGAGCAAACCATCTACCGAGTCAGTTAAATTCCGGGCAATCTGGCTCATCCAGAGGCCGTTCGGCGCAGCCGAGATCCCAGCGACCTCCACTCGTCTCGTCGACAGCTCGATGAAGAATAGCACGATGAATCGCTGTAGTCCTTTGGCGGTCCAGACCTCGATGGTGAAGAAGTCGGCCGCCACGATCATTTCCCAGTGTCGCGTCAGAAATTCCTTCCACGTCGTTTTGCGCATGCGCTCCGGTGCCGGCTCGATACCGTGCCGCTCTAGAATGTCCGCGATCGTGCTGCGAGCGAGTTTGTGTCCCAGGTTTAACAATGCGCCGTGAATCCGGCGGTATCCCCAATCCCGATTCTGTTCCGCCATCTCAACGACAATTTGCTCGATCTCGGCGGCCGTGCGAGACCGTCCGGGGCTGCGCTTTCCACTGCCATCGTATTTCTGAGCGATCAGCCGCTGGTGCCACCGCAACAGCGTCTCCGGCATCACGATCGTGGCCACCTCAGCCAGAAGCTTTCGTCCGAGTCCTTTTGCTTTGACTGCCAACCGACGCCGCTGATCGTCTGTAAGCCGCAACCGGCGTTCTCCAAGTTGTTCGCGAAGCACCCGGTTCTCTTCGCGAAGATACTCGATCATCTGCAACTGGCGTTGATTCATCCATCCAGCAACCGCGATGAGCAAGAACCGAAACGGATCGAGGACTGTCGGCATTTCGTCAGATCATTATCCTCGGCTCGGTGAACTGCCTCGATCGCGTGCATTCAACAAGATCCGGTTATCGGACCATACGGGAAGCGATCCGCATGGCGACGCCAATGTATACGACCGATGGCAAAGTGCGACCCGATGCTGCCGAGGAGGTACGGCGAGTGATGGACGTGTCGCTGGACAAGGTGCGAACGGCCACTATCGATTTATCCCGAACCTACACCAGCGAATATCTTCAGGCCGGGTGAGAGGAACCATCCAGCCGGAACAGACGCCGGGCGTTTCCACTGAAAATCTTTGCTTCGTCGCTCGCCGGCAATTTCAGACTTTGCAATTGCCCGGTAATCAGGACCGGATCGACCCACGGATGATCACTCGCGTAAAGCATCCGGTCGGTGCCGACGAAATCGCAGCCGTATTTGATCGCCAGCGCAATCGGCGAAACGGTATCCAGCCAGATCTGCTTTAAGTATTCACTCGGCGCTTTGCGAATGTTCTCCGCGCCCCGCTTCAGCACCATCGTCTGATGATCGATGCGGCCAATCAGAAAGGGCAGCGTTCCGCCGACGTGCGGGCAAACAAGCTGCAGGTTCGGATGCTTCTCGAGCACACCTGATAGGATCAGACGCCCCAGGGCGATCGTGGTGTCGAACATGAGCGCGAGCCCACCGGTCATCTCATAACCTTTGGTGGCCTCGAAAGTCATCGGATAGGCTGGATGGAGCAACAGCGGGATCTGCCGCCGTTCCGCTTCTGCGAACAGACCCCGGAACTGTGCCTCATCCGGAAACTTGCCGTCCAGATTGGAATACAGAAGCACACCCTTCATCCCGAGCTTGGACACACAGCGATCCAGTTCGCTGAGCGTATGCGCTTCCGAATCGAACGGCAAGGTAGCGAGTCCAAAGAAACGAGTCGGATGCTGCTTCACAACGTCCGCAATGAAGTCATTCAACGTCTGAGCTACGGACAGCGAATCATTCCCAAACAACTCCGGCCCAGGGTCATTGATACTGAGGGCCGTCATCTGGATCCCGGCGCGATCCATGTCTGCGAGCTTGGTCGATACGTCCGCGTGTTTGGGCATCAGCCGGCGATGCCATTCGCCGACGACCACGAAGCGGTCGGCTCCTTTTGTGTACACGTATGGCGATTTTTTTCGCTTGCCAAGCCAGGCGAGAAACTCGCTGGAGAAAAGATGACTCTGGCAGTCGATGCGTTCGGGTGTTCTGACCTGACCTTGCATGTTTAGTGTCGTGGCTGCGGCGGACGTAGCGAGAAACTGGCGGCGCGTTTTGGAGGATGATCTCATGCAAGCATCTTCTTAACCACATTACCCTCCACGTCTGTCAGACGGAAGTCGCGGCCCATGTGACGGTAAGTAAGCCGTGTGTGGTCGAACCCAAGGCACTGAAGAATTGTCGCCTGCACATCGTGCACGTGGACCTTGTCTTCTGCGACATTGAGCCCCAGTTCATCCGTCTTCCCGATCACCTGGCCGCCTTTGATTCCACCACCGGCGAGCCATATACTGAAGCACTTCGGATGATGGTCGCGACCGGGATCTTCGTCCAGACGCTCCAACTGGCCCATCGGTGTCCGGCCGAATTCCCCTGCCCAGACGACCAGTGTCGAATCCAGCAAGCCGCGCTGCTTTAAATCTTTCACAAGAGCCGCGGCCGGCTGATCCGTTATATCGCAGTTCTTCTTCAGTTTCTTGTTCAGCTCCTGATGATCGTCCCAGCTGGCATGTGCGAGCATCACCACACGTACTCCGCGTTCCACCATTCGCCGGGCGAGCAGGCAATTCATAGCGTACGGCCGTGTAGGCTCTTTGCCCACACCGTACATGTCCAGCGTGGCCTGAGACTCCTTCGAGAAGTCGAGCAGGTCGGGCGCTGCCATTTGCATGCGAAAGGCGAGTTCGTAAGAATGAATGCGCGATGCTATGGCCAGATCACCGGTCTCCCGCAGATGATCCTGGTTTAGCTTTACGATGGCGTCCAGCCGAGCCCGCTGCGTTTCTCTGGTGATACCAGGAGGATTCGGCAGGTAAAGTATGGGATCGCCGCTGCTGCGAAAGACAACGCCGGCGTAGGTAGACGGCAGAAATCCACTCGACCAGTTCAGCGATCCGCCGCTGGTGCCGCGCCCGGAGTTGAGAACAACAAACCCGGGCAAATCCTGAGACTCACTGCCGAGACCGTAGGAAACCCAGGCACCGATCGTCGGACGGCCGAACTGTGTAGAGCCGGTCATCAGCAGCGACTGGCCGGGGTGATGATTGAATGCGTCTGTGTACGTCGACCGGACCAGACAGATATCGTCGGCGCAGGAGGCGATGTTCGGGATGTAGTCAGAGAACTCGATCCCGGACTGGCCGTATCGCTTGAACTCCCGGGCGCTGCCAAGCACCTTCGCATCCGGCTTGATGAATACGAAATTCAGATCCTTCGTCATCGAGGCCGGAAGCGGCTTGCCGTGCCATTTCTGAAGCGTTGGCTTCGGATCATAAAGATCGATCTGGCTCGGCGCGCCTTCCTGGAACAACACGATGACGTTCTTTGCCTTGCCGGGAAAATGCGAGGGTTTAGGGGCGAGCGGATCTGTTTTGCGGGCGCCATCCTCAGCAGCCCCGAGACTCGCGAATGCAGCGCTGCTCAGACCAAAGCCCACGCTTCGAAAGAAGCTGCGGCGGGTCTGAATCTGCAGGAATTCCCTTTCGTTCATCGTTGTCCTCTATTCTCGCGTGATGAATTCATCCAGGTTCAGAACGACGCTGGCCACGGCAGTCCATGAGGCGGTCTCCGTCCTTGAATAAGTGGGCAGCTCGAAGAGGAAACAACTGTTTTGCGGATGCAGGATCCTTTTCGAAGATCTGGCTCTGGGTGTTGTAGTACGCTGCCAGGCCATCCTGTTCGGCGGGCGATGGCCGCCGGGTGAGACAAGCCTGGAACATGGTTTGCAGCCGCTGCGGCAGCGGCTGTCCAGGTGTCTCGCGCAGGATACGTGCAGCCAAGGCCTGAGCCGCCTCGACAAAAACGGGATCATTCAAAAGGTTCAGAGCTTGCAGCGGCGTATTTGAGCGCTCTCTCCGGCATGCCGTTACCGTAGTATCCGGAGAGTCGAAGTTGATGAGTTGCGGATAAGGAACTGTGCGCTGAAAGTGTATATAAAGCCCGCGCCGATACCGATCCTGACCCGTCCCGTTCTTCCATTTGACGCCGCTGCCGTACGCCAGTTCGGAAACCCCCGGCGGCTGATAGGGCCTTACGCTGCGCCCGCCCACATCGGTCTGCAACAGCTCGGATGCTGCCAGCGCGTTGTCGCGGATCAGTTCGGCCGGCAGCCGCAATCTGCTCTGCTTCGCGAGCAGTGTGTTCGACGGATCGCGAGTCTCCAGTTCCTTCCGAATGTCCGAAGACTGCCGGTAAGTGGCGGAAGTGACGATCAGCCGATGCATCTGCTTCACTCGCCAGTGTCCGTCCATAAACGATGAGGCGAGCCAATCGAGCAGCTCGGGATGAGTGGGTGGTTCGCCCTGCCGGCCAAAGTCATCCGATGTCCGCACCAGCCCTCTTCCGAAGAATTCCTGCCACATGCGGTTGACGGCAACCCGAGCGGTCAGCGGGTTTCCGGGAGAAACAATCCAGCGCGCGAGGGTCAGTCGTGAAGGAGGCTCTTTGCCGGCAGAGAGCGGAGGAAGAAACCCGGGAACGTCCGGCTGCACTTCGACTCCCTTATTCCGGTAATCGCCACGAATGTGAATATTCGTATTGCGGTGCAATACCGTGTCCTGCGCCATCGTCTGAGCCTCGCTCAGTGCCGGAAAGGAGGCGCGCAACTCCTGGAGTTTCTTTCGCAACTCCGGAAAATTCAGTTCTTTGTTGAGTTCCTTGGTGATGACGCGATGGTAGTTGATGACAAAATGATCTGCGATCGCATCGGTCTGCTTGACCGTGCGCTTTTCGACGGGCGTATGCAGAATCTTGTCTGCATTGTCCAGATACTTTTGAAATGCGTCGTATGCGTGATCCCAGTCGGTCCATTTGCCGGGGTTGGCAGCCGCCTGGCGCATCCGCTCCTCCCATGCCGGCTGCAACTCCGGCACGCGATACTTTGCCAGCAGCTCTGCACGATGGTTGCGGTAGTCCGTCAATCCCTTAAGATACGGGCCCATCTCACCTGCCAGCGGCGCGTCGATGTCTTCCTCCAGCGTGTTGTTGAAGAAAGCGAAAAGACTGTAGAAGTCGCGCTGCTTGATGGGGTCGTACTTGTGGTCATGACACTGCGCACATCCGACTGTCAGCCCCAGCCATACGGTGCCTGTCGTAGCCACACGATCCACTACCTGCTCATTCCTAAACTGCTCGATATTGATTCCACCTTCGCGATTCGTCAGCGTATTCCGATGGAAACCGGTCGCGACCTTCTGTTCCGTGGAGCTGTCAGGGAGCAGGTCTCCTGCAAGCTGCTGAATCGTGAATTCGTCGAAGGGCATATCGGCGTTCAGGGCATTGATCACCCAGTGCCGATACCGCCAAGCGTGCGGCCGCTCGTTATCTTTTTCATATCCGTCGCTGTCGGCATATCTCGCCAAATCCAGCCACTGCCGGGCCCACTTCTCGCCGTAATGCGGGGAGTTGAGGAGACGATCCACCACCCGCTCATATGCATCGGGACGGTTATCGGTGAGGAACGCGGCAGTCTCACCCGGAGTCGGTGGCAGACCTGTCAAATCCAGACTCACTCTCCGGAGCAGCGTAGTCTTCGAAGCCTCGGGCGATGGCGAAATGCCTTCACGTTCCAGCCGGGCCAGGATGAAACGATCGATGGGATTGCGTGCCCACGATTCGGTGGTGACCCGCGGAGGGGATAGCCGCTGGACAGGACGGAACGACCAGTGCTGCGTCCGCTCGTCGATCTTTTTCGCAGGCGTGCCCGATTTGGATACTACTGCTTCGGACCATGGAGCGCCGGCGTCGATCCAGGCGCGCAGCACTCCTACTTCCTGCGGAGTGAGGCGCTTGCCGGCAGGCGGCATGACGACCTTCTCGTCCGCTCCCGCTACCAAATGAATGAGCCGGCTTTCAGCGCTCTTACCCGGCACGATCACAGGACCGGAATATCCGCCGCGCAGCGCCGCTTCTTTTGAGTCGAGCTGCAAGCCGCTCAGTTGCTGAGCGCGACCGTGGCATCCCGTGCAGCGGGCCTTCAGCAGAGGCTCAATATCACGGGTAAAGTCGGCTGGGGTCTTCGACGCCGGGGGTAGTTTCGACACATCAACCGGCACAGCAACAGCGCTTGTTGCCAGAAGCAACGCGAAGACGAACAGGGTCGATCGGCTCATTTTCTTATGCCTCTGGTCTCCTATGCCTTTGGCGGTGACTTCAGCAATCCCGGCACGACATGGCCTCCGACATCGGTCAGCCGGAAGTTCCGCCCCATATGAGAATACGTCAGCTTTGTGTGGTCGAAACCGAGGCTGTGCAGCATGGTCGCCTGCAGATCGTGAACATGTACCTTCTGGTTGACGGCACTCAAGCCGAATTCATCGGTCTGTCCGAACACTTGCCCGCCCTTGAAACCTCCGCCTGCCAGCCACATGGAGAAGCAGTTCGGGTGATGATCGCGCCCCACCCCGATATCCGGCCGCTGCTGCTGGGACATGGGCGTCCGGCCGAACTCGCCTCCCCAGACTACCAGCGTATCGTCCAGCATTCCCCGCTGCTTCAAATCTTTCAACAATGCCCCGACGGGCTGATCTGTGATGTCGCAGTTTTTCTTCAGGTTCTTGTCGAGGTCAGTGTGATCGTCCCAGTTGCCATGCGTGAGCATGACGAACCGGACGCCTCGCTCAACCAGACGCCTGGCGAGCAGGCAGTTGACGGCATAAGGCCTGGTTACTTCGTTGTTTACCCCATACATGTCCAGGACATGTTTCGGCTCTTTGGAAAAATCGAGCAATTCCGGTCCCGCCGTTTGCATGCGAAATGCAAGCTCATAGGCGGAGATTCGTGCCGTGATCTCATCGTCCAGGGTAGCCGTGAAGCGCCGCTGGTTCAGACGGCGGATCGCGTCAATGCGGGCATGCTGCATCTCTGTGCTGAATCCAGAAGCAGTCTTCAGGTAGGGAATCGGATCACCGGCTCCACGAAATGGAGTGCCCTGATAACTGGAGGGTAGAAAACCGCTGGACCAGTTGTTCGAACCAGAACTCGGAGGTTCGCCGGACGCGAGCACGACGAATCCGGGCAGGTTCTGCGATTCGGACCCGAGCCCATAGACCACCCATGACCCGAACGTCGGCCGGCCGAATTGCATGGCCCCGGTCATCAAAAACATTTCGCCAGGATCATGGTTGAACGCTTCGGTGTGCATCGACCGCACCACACATATGTCATCCGCGGAGGACGCGATGTGCGGCAGCAGCTCCGAAAATTCAGTTCCGGACTGGCCCGCCGGCGTGAAGCGGCGCGGACTGGGCAGGGCCGTCGCGCTGGGTTTGATGAACGCCAGCTTCAGATCCTTCGTCAGCGATTCAGGCAGCGGTTTGCCGGCCCACTTCGCAAGAGCCGGCTTCGGATCCAGCAGATCGATCTGACTCGGCGCACCCGACATGAACAGGAAGATGACGTTCTTTGCGGCAGGAGCGAAGTGCGGTGTTCGCGTCGCGGCCATGCCATCACGTTGCAGAAGGTCCGCAAGGGCCATGCTTCCCAGCCCGGCGCCCGCTCTGCGAAAGAAATCACGACGATGCATGGTCATTACTCCCGGCTGAGAAATTCGTCGGTGTTCAGCAGAACAGAACTGAGTGCCACCCAGGCGGCAGCTTCCGTCTGTTCCACGTTTCGAGAGAGCTGAGCCGGATACAGGGTTGAAACGAGTGCCTTCTCATTCCCGAGAAGCTGTTTCTGGGATTCGAAATAAGCGAGCAGTTCTTCGCTTTCTTCGCCCGCAGGCGTTCGTCCTACCGACAATAGAAAGGCCTGGGCGAGTCGGTCCGGGAAGTTTCCGAACTTGCTGTTCACCAGCCTGAATGCGAGTGCCTGCGCGGCCTCGGTAAACACCGGATCGTTGAGAAGGTTCAAGGCCTGCAAAGGAGTGTTGGAACGCCCGCGGCGACAGGCGGCGCCATATCCGGCGGGCGCGTCGAAGTTCAGCAGTTGTGTATAAGGAGCGGTTCGGTGCAACTGGATGTACATGCCGCGTCGATAGCGGTCGGCGCCTTCGCTCACCTTCCACCCCGATTTCGCCGCACTGCTGAATCCTCCTGCGCCGTCAGGCGCCGGAGGACGAATGCTCTTACCGCCGATGACGGGATTCAGCAGGCCGCTCGCTGACAGAGCCGAATCCCGGATCAGCTCGGCTGGAAGCCTGTAACGGGACTGCCTTGCAAACAGCGAGTTGTCCGGATCCTTCTCCGCGAGATCGGCACGTTTGACGGCAGACTGCCGGTAGGCGGAGGAAAGAACAATCTGCCGGTGCATGCGTTTGACACGCCATCCGTTCTGCGAGAAATCGGCAGCCAGCCAGTCGAGCAGCTCCGGATGAGACGGCTTCTCTCCCTGTGTTCCAAAGTTTTCAGAGGTCTTTACCAGACCTCTGCCGAAAAATTCCTGCCACATTCGGTTGACGCTGACTCTCGAGGTGAGCGGGTTCTCAGGCGATGTAAGGAACCGCGCCAGATCGACTCTTGTCAATGCGCCGGACTCAGGCACCGCCAGCGCCGACAGGATGCCTGGCTGCACTTCGATCCCCGGATTCCGGTATTCACCCCGCACAAAGACAGAATTCTTCCGCAGATGACGCGCTGGTGCCAGAACTGGAGCCTCGGCGAGCTCGGGCAGCGCCGCATCCAGGGCGGCGAGTTGTTTCGCCAGCTCACCAAAGTTCAGCTCCTTTGCCTGTTCTTTGGTGATTACGCGGTGATAGTTTCGAAGAAAGTAGTCGGTCAGCGCTTTCTGCTCTGATTCCGTGCGTTTTGCTTTCGGAGTCCTCAGGGTTCGTTCGCCCCATTCGAGGTCCGTTCTCACGTCATCGAACGCATGATCCCAGTCCAGCCATTTGCCCGGATTGGCCGCGGTTTCCAGCAGGCGCACTTCCCAGGCAGATTGCAACTCGGGGACACCGGCCTTCTCCAGCAGCTGATTCCTGGCGCGGTCGTATTGGGCCTTCGCCGCAAGATAAGGTCCCCATTGCCCATCCATGGGCGCCTGGATGTTAGTCTCCTCCGCATTGTTGAAGAAGGCGAAGAGGCGATAGTAGTCCTTTTGCGAGATGGGATCGTATTTGTGGTCGTGACATTGTGCACAGCCGACCGTCAGACCGAACCACACCGTCCCTATGGTGTTCGTTCTGTCGATGACCTGCTCGAAACGGAACTGCTCCGGGTCTGTTCCGCCTTCCCGATTGGTCAGAGTGTTCCGGTGAAAGCCGGTGGCCACCTTTTGAGAGATCGTCGCGTTCGGCAGGAGGTCACCGGCGATCTGTTCAGTGGTGAACTGATCGAAGGGCATGTCCGCGTTCAGCGCCTCAATCACCCATTGCCGGTAGCGCCAGGCATGCGGCCGGAACCGGTCGCCACGGAAGCCGTCGCTATCGGCGTAGCGAGCCAAATCCAGCCAGTAGCGCGCCCACTTTTCTCCATAATGCGGGGAGGACAGGAGCCGTTCGACTGCCCGCTCGTACGCATCAGGCGAGGTATCCGAGATAAATTTGGCGATCTGGTCAGGCGACGGAGGAAGACCTATCAGGTCGAGGCTCAACCGCCGGAGTAAAGTGTGCTTATCCGCTTCCGGTGACGGCTGTACGCCTTCCTTCTCCAGTCTGGCCAGAATGAACGGGTCGATTGGATTGCGAACCCAACCGGTGTTCCGCACAGACGGCGGTTGAACCTGCTGCACCGGGCGAAGGGACCACAACTTGCCGGACTCGACCGGCGCCCCGTTCAGGAACAGAGCTGCAAATGCCACTACAGCGAGCCGAACTGGAGCAAGCTTCACCGCCATCATGGGTTAAGAACGAGAATATACAAATGTGGTGGCAGATGGAAGTTCTGAACCTGTCCCTTAGTTAACAGGCGTACGTTCCGGTACGTTCCCTGCCTGCCGGCACCTGTTCCTAACCTTTTGAAAACGAGCTATTTGCTTGCTCGAGCATCACCGGTAGTTCGTTATCTTGTGAATGTCTTCGTGAAAATATCGAAAGCGCGGAACTGGCGGCGCAAGCGTGGAGCCCCATGTGCTCTTGGCCGTATGTAGACCTATCTTCACGTCTTTTCCGAGCTCTTCGAGCGGCACCTTGAGAGCAATCTCTTCGAAGTATGTTCCGTCGCGGCTGAAGCTGCCCTGCAGGTAGCCGCCCCGGTTTTGCATGCGCAGCACTATGGGAGGATTGCCGGAAAAGTTCGGGCGACTGACCTGATTGTGACCCAGGTGCTCAGCCGAAATCGATCCTCCATTGAGGTCCCACTGGATTAGCCGAAATCTTCCTTTGGTTCCCTGGCACATCAGCCCGGCTGCCGTGCCGCTGCCCGCAAATTCCAGTTCAGTGGAAATGCTCCAGTCTCCCGACGGAATCGGTCGCGCCAAATCCGTGTGGCAGTTTTGCGGTCCACTGTTGAATGGCAAAAGAACTCCGGGTTCGTTATCGAAGGCGGGTGCTGCACAGGCTGTTTCAGCCATATGCCAGCCGGGCAGTTCTGCAAGACTGACTGAATTCGGCCAGTCAAAGAAATCGAGACCTGCCGTTAGTCTGTCGAACCTGGCCTCAGCCGCCGGTGCGTCCGAGCGGCCATTATTAGCGAAGATGGCTATCCGTGCGGTCGGCATCGGGTCCGGCATCACCAGTGTGTTGCCAAACGGCCGCCAACTGTAGCCGTCGTAACTAATATAGGCTGTGTAGGCGTCGCGAATGCGCCGAATCGACAGCCAGATCGGCTCGCCCGTTTGGCCCCGGTGGTCATAAGAGAAAGTATTGGGGGGTTTCTGATAGCGGGCGCCGGTCTCCATGCCAAATTCCAACTGCGTGCGAGACAGAAATTGCCGGCCAAGTTTTACGTATCTGTCCGCATTCTCATAGATCATCAGACCAGCCTGTTGCGTCGCCCGGTCGGGAACGAACTTCATACGGACAGTTACCTGGTCAATCAGCCCGATTTTCGGACCCAGCTGGATTGCTGTGGGGCTGAGTTCGTTGGTTTCGTGCATGATGTCTCCACGCACCGACTGAAGGACGAACTCACCTGTTTTCTCCTCCCGGGAACGAACCAGCATAACGACGATCACGGCGGCAACTGCAAGTATCACCGCCACCACCCCGGCGGCTCCAAAAATCCGGTTTCGAGGAACCTCCGGCGGCCTGGCTTCCTCCGTCCCGGCAGCAACCGCCTCGGGCGATCTGGTTATTGGCTCCACCGTGGGGTGCTGCTCGTCTCGCACGTGAAACTGAGGAATGTAGGTACGAGCGGGAAGGGAAATGACTACGGGGTCGGTCAGACCTTCTTTGGCGTAATAACTTTCCAGCCGCTGGCGGGTAAGAGTGGCCAGCTTCCTGACGGCAGGATCGTAGACCGGATTAAAGTCGTCGCCGCGGCGGAGAACCTCCCGTGCGATCTCCACCTGATCGAGCCGGGCGCGACGCTGGAAAGCGGCGTCACAAACGTAGAGAAGAAAATCCCGCTGCTGCCGGGAGCCCGCGAACTCGTGGCTGCCTAAAACCCGATCCAACTCACGGCGATAACTCTCGACCTGATCCTGAACGATTTCCATGCAGCGCAAAAAGACGGCTGACTTGGACAATATCACATGTTTGCCGCACTTTGCCGCCCGTGGTGCCGTCTGCGAGGAACGTTGAGAGAACGTAATTTCTCTCTCAGGGAACTACCGTTGTGACATGACTATGAAAGAATCATGTCACCTATTCAGTGGGAAGGGAGTCGTATGCCACGCTGCTCAGCGATCACTCTGTCCTTTTGTGCATTTCTGCAAATCGGAACCCTCCGTGGTCAGGTCACGACCGCGGCAATCTACGGAACTGTTATCGATTCTTCGGGGGCGGCTGTCCCCTCAGCCTCGATAACCGCTACGAACACACTAACGTCCGCTGCCTGGTCGGCGACCTCGAATCCGGAAGGGGAATTCACCCTGACCAACCTGGCCGTCGGCTCCTACACGATCAGTGTCCAGGCGCAAGGATTCAAAGTAGCGAAAGAAACCGGTCTCGAGCTGACAGCCGGCCAGCGGCTGCGCGCCAGCTACACACTGGAAGTCGGCGCCACGTCGGAGAGCGTCACCGTCACGGCCGAGGCCGCTCTGCTAAACGCCGCCACGGCAGAGCAACGTTCGAACATCAGTACGCAGCAAGTGCAGGAGTTGCCCACCTCCCGACGTGACTGGACTTCTCTTCTGCGTCTGGACACGGGGGTAACCACCGCCGGAGAAGGCGGACTGACGTTAAACGGTCTGCCACCGGCGAGCTTCCGAATGACAGTGGATGGGACTGATGCCGAAGGCGATCCGGAACTGCCGTCGCTGTCGATGTATCAGAATTTCAACTACATCAAAGCGGTCAGTTTGGAAGCAATCTTAGAAGTCAGCGTTGCCAAGGGAATCGCTTCCGCTGAGATTGCGAACACGATGTCCGGCAACGTCAACCTCATTACCCGCGGAGGAACTAACACCTTCCACGGAAGTATCTTCGAGAACAATCAGGTGGAGAACCTCGCGGCGCGAAACCAGTTTCTGACAACCAAGGCGCCTATCGTGTTCAACCAGTTCGGTGGATCTCTCGGCGGCCCAATTGTGCGAAACCGCTTGTTCTTCTTTTTTGTTTACGAAGGGTATCGGGAAAGTGCGTTTCGCCCGATCAGCGGGAACGTGCCAACCGATAGCTTTCGCCAGCAGGCAATCGCCGCGCAGTCTGTCTATAAACCCTACTTCGACCTCTTTCCTCTGCCTACAGCACCAGTAGCTCCAGGTGCGGTCACAGGCTTCTATCAGGGTGCCGGCTCCAACGTGTCGCGCGATAACCACGTGACCGGCCGGGGTGACTATCACATTACGGATCAGCTGATGCTTTCCGCCCGCTACACACGCGGCCGTCCCTACCGAACGATGCCTCGTGTAACAACGAATACGCGCGTCTTTGGCGGACTGACTGAGATCGGGACCCTGAGCTTCACGTATCTTAAGCCGACTATCACTTCAGAAACGCGCTTCGGGTATAACCAAAACGATGTCAGCCGGGTTGACCAAATCTATGATTTCGGTGTCGCGGGCATTACCTGCTGCCTTGGGTTTAGTGACGCAGGCGAAACGCTGTTCAAGGGCGGCAAGACCTGGAGTCTGGAGCAGGTGTTCTCAAAGAGTGTCGGACGCCACACGCTGAAGTTCGGCGCGCTCTTCCTGCAGCGCCGGGCCGGCCGTGAAAATGTCGAGACTCCGGAAATTCAATTCCCCAATGTCGCCGACTTTCTCGCCAACAGGCCTTCACAAGCACAAGTCACATGGGGTGTGAATCCTTTCCTGATTAAGAACTGGCAGCTCGGATTCTTCGTGCAGGATGATTTTCGTATCAGTCGCAACTTCATTCTCAACATCGGAATGCGTTATGACTACATGGCGGTACCGAATGAGCGCGACAATCGCTTGTTCAATCGGGGAGGTCCATTTGGATTCGGTCCGCTGCAGCCAGCGGAGAGCCCGTATCAGGCGGACCTTTTTAACTTCTCCCCACGCGTGGGAATTGCCTGGACGCTCGGCAGCCAGGGACTTACTATTCTGCGCGCCGGCGCCGGTGTTTTCAACAATCCGCACACTCTCTTTGGCGGCCCGGTGGAATTGGTTCGCAACGCCATTGATGAACCGAACCGCTACATTTTCAGCAGCGCCGATATCGCTCGTCTGGGCCTTCGCTATCCCATCACCAACGACAACACTCTGGCGTATGTCCGTGATCCCAATGCACCATGGTCCAATACGAGCATTAACACCGACTTCCCGAATCCGTACAGTATGCAGTGGACCTTCGGCCTGCAAAGACAGTTGACCAGCACGCTGATGCTGGAGAGTACGTACGTCGGCACGCGCGGTGTGAAGCTGAATATGGTGCGCGACTACAACCAGGTCGACCGGGTCACGGGTGCTCGCCCGATTGCAGGCTTCTCTCAGATCAGATACTACGACACGTCGGAATCGAGCCACTATCACGCATGGCAGAATCAGATTCGGAAACGGCTCAGCGACGACTTCACGATCAATGCGTTCTATACGTGGTCGAGCAACATTTCGTATAACGATGCCGATCTGTTGCTGCCCGGAACCCGCCCGCAGGACAATGACAATCTTCGCGCGGAGCGCGGCCCCACGCCATATGACGTGCGTCACCGCTTCACGACGGATTTCCTCTATGAGCTGCCATTGTTCCGGCTTACTTCAGGGGGTACGACGTCGCGGTTGCTGCTGGATGGATGGCAATTCAGCGGAATTTTCTCGGCCAATTCCGGAGCGCCATTCACGATCACTCAGGGAAGTTCGATTCCGGGCAGCCGGCCTGATTACATCGGCGGCAATCCGATCCTTGATAACTATAAAGACACGCTCGTCTACCTGAATCCCGCCGCGTTCGCACAAGTGCCGGTGAATCCAAGGAGCGGCGCCACCGCGCGTCCGGGAACGCTGGGACGCAACGCTCTTCGCAGCCCGGGCGGGTGGAACATGGATCTCTCGTTATCCAAGAATCTGAACTTCACGGAACAGCTGCGACTGCAGTTGCGAGCTGATATGTTTAATGCGTTCAATCATACGGTGCTCGGTGGCGTTTCCACCAGCATTCAGGCGGGAAACTTCGGCCGGTTGACCAGTGCGGGTGCGCGCGTGGTACAGCTGAACGCGCGATTCAGCTTTTAGGAGAATTATCTTTGAACAGACGGAACTTCATCGGAGGCGCCGCCGCGGTCGCGGCCATGTCCAGTGCCGCAGAGTCTCGCGTCCGGATTGCCTTTCTCGGCGGCAGTCATTCCCATGCGTTCGCCAAAGCCAAAGTCGCGCAACAGTCACCGGACTATGAACTGGTGGGCGTCTGGGAAGAGGATCCCAAGGTGATGGCTGAGTATACGGCCATCGGTATAAAGGCCGTAAAGCCCGATGAAGTTCTGAAGGACACGTCTATTCAGGCAATCGCGGTGGAATCTGCAGTGAAGGATCACGCGAAACATGCTCTGATGGCTCTCGAAGCCGGCAAGCATGTGCATGTGGAAAAGCCCCCTGCCGATACGATGGCGACGTTCCACAAACTGGTCGCAGCGGCGGAGAAGAAGAAACTGCTGCTGCAAACCGGGTACATGTGGCGCTACAATCCCGCGGTCAACAAGGGCCTTGAGGCTGCCCGGAATGGCTGGCTCGGCGACGTGTATATGGTGCGCGCCCAGATGAATACACTGATCGCGCCGGAACGCCGGCCGGAGTGGGGGATGTTCCGGGGCGGCCAGATGTTCGAACTCGGCAGTCATCTGATCGATGTTGTGGTGCGTCTGCTGGGACGTCCCGACAAAGTGACTCCGTTTCTGAAGCATCACGGGAAGTTCGACGATCTCCTGAAGGACAATACCGTCGCCGTTTTCGAATACCCGAAAGCCCTGGCAATCATTCAGACAGCCACTCTGCAGCCCGGCTCGGGGGCTCACCGGGGAATCGAGATTCTGGGTACCAATGGAACTGCCGTCATTCGGCCCGTCGAGCCCGCAGTGATCCACATCGATCTCGCTAAGGCTGCCGGACCATACAAAGAGAAGTCGCAGAATGTGCCGGTTCCTCCCTATACCCGTTACATCGCCGATCTGGAGGAGTTCGCCGGTGCCATTCGCGGTCAGAAATCGCTTACGGTAGATCTGAAGCAGGAGACGCTGATTCAGGAGACTCTCCTTCGCGCTTGCGAAGTTTAGTCGCGCCGGAATACAGGTCTTCCGTGTGCGCATGAACATCACCCGCAGAACTGCACTATTTGGCTTAACAATGGCAGGGTTGGGAGCCTCACGTCCTTTTCGTTTTGCGGTTTGTAATGAAACCTTCGACGGCGCAAGCTTCGCGGACGGCTGCCGGCTGGCGAAGGCTGCCGGGTATACGGGCCTGGAGATCGCGCCCGGTACGCTCTCAGCCAGTCCGGTTGCCCTGACTTCCGCTCAGCGCGCGCAGTTCAGAAGCGCGATGAAGAACGAAGGGCTGGAGTTCGCGGGGCTGCATTCGCTGGTCTCTGTTCCTCCGGGTCTCCACCTGACTACTCCGGACAAGGCCCTGCGTGAACGGAGCTGGGAGTACTTCCGCGGCCTGATCGACTTATCCGCAGATTTAGGTAATGGCTCTGTCATGGTGCTTGGCTCCGGCAAACAGCGGGCCACGACCGGAGGATCCACGGTCGCCGACGCCAGGAAGCGACTGACCGAAGGCCTGGCTGCGCTTGCGCCACACGCTCAGGAGCGAAAGGTTCTGCTGCTTCTCGAGCCGTTATCGCCTCAATTTACGGATGTCGTGAACACGCTGGCTGAGTCCATTGCGCTGGCTAACGAGATCGGCAACCCCGCTGTGCAGTCGATGTTCGATACTCACAATACCGTGGCCGAAACTCTTCCGCACGATGAGCTGATTCGCAACAACATTCGTCATATTCGCCACGTGCATGTGAATGAACTGGATGGCCGGCATCCTGGCACGGGGAAGTATGATTTTGCGAAGGTGCTCCGTGCACTGCGCGAGGTGGGTTATTCCGGATGGATCTCTCTGGAAGTTTTTCAGTTTAAGCCGTCAGGGGAAGCAGTCGCAAAGGAAGCAATGGCTGTCCTGCGCAATATAGAACAAAGCTTGGGAGGAATTTAACAAAGTGAACAGGCGATATTTCTTCGGAACTGCCATCGGGGCGCTGGCGGCCGGTCGGGCACGGGCAGTGCCGCCCAGCGACCAGGTGAACGTTGCAATCATCGGTGTCGGCGGCAGAGGACGGGCGCTGGTGGGAGATTTTTCGAAAGCGCCAGGAGCGAACATCAAGTATCTTGTCGATGTCGATCAGTCTTCCATCGAGAAGGCTATGGGGATCATCAAGAAGCTCGGTCTGCCGGAGCCGAAGGTGGTCGGCGATATGCGTCAGGTCCTCGATGCGAAGGACGTGGATGCCGTTTCCATTTCCACCCCGGACCACTGGCATGCGCCCGCCACAATCCTGGCATGCGATGCCGGCAAGGATGTGTACTGCGAGAAGCCTCCGTCGCACAACATTCGCGAAGGCAGGCTGATGGTGGACGCTGCGCGCCGGAATAACAGGATCGTGCAGGTCGGTACCCAGTCGCGCAGCAGGCCATCCACTATACGTGCGATCGAATACGCGAAGAGCGGAAAGATCGGCAAGGTCATGATGGCCAAGGCATGGAATATCCAGATGCGCGATGACATTGGCCATAAAGACGATGGCCCAGTGCCTGCCGGCGTGGATTATGAAACCTGGCTTGGTCCCACGCCATGGATTCCTTTCAATGAGAACCGGTTCCATTACAAGTGGCACTGGCACTGGCATTTCGGCACTGGCGATGCAGGCAATGACGGTGCCCATCAGATGGACATCGCTCGCTGGGCACTGGGAGAAAGCTATCCGAAATCCGCCAGCGGATGGGCACGGAAAGTCTACTTCAATGACGATCAGCAGACGCCCGACAGCATGAATATTACGTACGATTATGGCCAGAAGGCATTGATCTGGGAGATGCGGATCTGGAATCCCTACGGGATGGAAGCCGTCGAAAACGGCGTCGGCGTATTCGGATCGGAAGGAAGTGTCCACATCGGCCAGTACAACCGGAAGTGGGGCTACAAAGTTTTCGATAAAGATGGCAAGATGGTGCTTCACGACGAAGAAAAGGAGCCGGAGCAGCATCAGAAGAATTTCGTGGAATGTGTGAAATCACGCAAGCTGCCGAACGCAGACATCGGTATCGGACACCTGTCCGCGATCCATTGCCATCTTGCCAACATTGTGGGGCGCGTCGGGCGCAATGTGCGATTCGATCAGGAAACCGAAACGATTATCAACGACGACGAAGCTAACTTATTCGTCAAGCGCATCTACCGGACGCACTGGGGCAGTCCGAAACTGCTGTAGAAGTTGTAGACGTGCTCACATTGCGCGCCGACTGGAACTTGTCGCGCATGTTGGCTGAACACGGCGCAAGTCCTGAAGTCCGCAAAAAGTCTGTCCGAGCCTTACGCAGCACGTTGTCCAGGCGAATATTCATGGTCGTTTGGTCAAAATATTCCAACTGCATGACTATGCACGATCTGTGATGATGGACAGTCTGCATGAAGGACAACAAATGGGCAAGACTGCTGGCGTATGTGACAGGACTGGTCAACCAGGAGTTGCTGCTGCAGAATGAGTACCTGGCTGCCGAAAACCGGATTTTGAGAGCGCATCTTCCGAGGCGATTGCGACTCACTGATCCAGAGAGGTCCACCCTAGCCGAGATCGGCAAACGGCTCGGGCGGAGAGCGCTGAAAGAAGTGGCGCGCGTCGCCCAACCGGATACGATTCTGGCCTGATACCGCCGGCTCATCGCCCAGAAGTTCGACGGTTCCAAGCACCGGTGAAGTCCGCAAAAAGTCCGTCCAAGCCTTACGCGGCATGTTTTTCAAGCGAATATTCGTGGTGAAGACCTCCAAGGACAGGGCGGGCGCGAACGCGCAGCCCCGTGGGGATCACATGTCGGTCGAATGAGGGTGCCGGGATCGGTACTAACGGCTGCGGAATGCCGGGCCCGAGGCATTTGTGAGGACGGCCGTGATTGTAATGCTCAACCCACTCCCGAAGAATTCGTCTGAGGTGGGATTCAGAGAAGGGGATCAGAAAATCAAGGCACTCCCTTCGAACAGTGCGCACGATGCGCTCGCAGAAGCCGTTCGCTTTGGGAGCCCGGACTGGCGTCCGGAGTACCTTCACGCCGAGCGCCTCCACCATCTTGTCCATTTCTTTCGAGAAGATTCGATCACGGTCATGAATGACATATCGATAAGCGTGGTCTCCGGGAAGCGCTTCGCGGAATTGCTGCAGGGTCCAGTCCGCTGTGGGATGGGCTGTGACATTGCAATGCACGATCCTGCGCGTTCCGACTTCCATGAGCACGAATACATAGAGAACCCGGAACGTGGCCGTGACCACGACAAAGAAGTCACAGGCCACGACACCCTTCGCGTGATCCCGGACGAAGGTCGCCCAGCGCTGCTTCGGATCCGGCGTTCGCGGCGGACTGGATGCACGTGACAAATACTTGCCAACAGTACGAGAAGACACCCGAAGTCCCAGTTTGAGCAGGAGTTCGTCGGCGATTCTTTCTTCACCCCAGACCGGGTTGTCCGCCGCCATCCGGCGGATGAGTTCGCGAAGGTTGCGCGGCAGCGTGGGCCGGCCTTTCGGCCTGGACTTCCACCGCCAGAACAGGCGAAATCCCTTCCGGTGCCAGCGGGTAAACGTGTCGGGCTTGACCACGCGGAGTGCGCTGGCGCCACTCAAACAGCCTGCCCAGAGCGCACATAACGAATCTGAAAGCATCGGTCGCAAGGTGTGGTCGCACTTTGCGCTCCTCGTATAGCGCGAGTTGCTTGCGCAGAAAGAGATTTTCGGCAGCAAGGGCCGACCGCGACCGCGCGCACAAAGTCAGAAAGCGTCCGACATCAGCGAACACTGCCACGAGCGGTTGCCGCCGCATGTGATACGCCCCTGATCACACCGGTTGAGAACCACATGAAGTTTCAGGATGCCACGCGTGCGATACGGCAAGTCGTTGAAAGATCAGCCGGGCAGATTTATTGCGGACTTCAACCGATCTCAAGAGCAGTTGATCGCACGGTAGCTGGTCTCGTTGGATCTAGACAACCGAATACAGCGACAACTTCCTGTGCGTTCTTCTGAGCGACGCCAGCGGCGCCGAGCAGCAGACGCGCCGTAATCCACCTCAATGTGGCTATGCACCAACAACACGCGGCAGCCTACCGAGTTCGGATGTATTCGAATCGTCGGGCACGGAACATCCAGGCGTCAGGATGAACTTGCTGCCAGCGGCAGACTGCGCCGCCTTCCACTGGCGCCGCAGTTCATCTTCGCTCGACTTTCGATAGTTCACCTCATCGATTCCGCTGGCGATGACCGCTTTCGTATGCTTGCGCATGTCGGCTATGGAAATGCCCGAGACTCGATGGGAATAATTCATGACAGGAGCGCTGAAATCCGTAAACAAGTCGAGGTAGGAAGGCTCTACATGCAGGTGGAGAAAGGTCAGCTTAGCATCGGAGAGTGAGTCGAGGATGCGCTTGTCGAAAGGACGACTGAACTCCACGTAATCCTCGCGCGATAGTTCTTCGGCGTTGGCATTCGCAATAGACAACAGGATACCCGAGGCCCCGATCTGCATCGCACGCTTCGCATGGTGAATCTCAGACTGGGTGATCACATCCAGAGCATTCAGCAAGGCCTTCGGGTTCTCGCTCTTCAACCTTCGCACCTCCGCCTTTGACGACAGCTTCTCTGCCACGTTCCAAGGGTTGAAGACCGTTTCGATGAAGTACGCACGACCTCCGAGCCCGTCGCGGATCAGTTCGAGCGCATTCATCTGTTGCGGGAATGGATTGATCTCGACTTTCAACTCATACCACTTGCCCGCAGGCTTCGGGTACGGGAAGTCGCTCATCACCTTCACTATGTCGGTGCGGTAGTCATTGTGAAAGCTCAGCGTTCTTTTCGCGTGCGCCTCAGGCTCTTTCAGGCCGAAATGGTGCCAGAAGGTAAACGGCGGCCTGTCCAAGTCGGCGCCGCGCAACGCACGGTCCACGCGATCCTTGTGGCTTAACTTGCTCTGGCCGAAAGCGGCTACTGCCGCCGCCGCATACAAAAACTCTCGTCTGCGCATGTGCGACTCCGACGGTGCCCGATGACCCGTAGTATCGCAGACCCAGGGCCTCTTGCGCGATGTCATCGGTACCCACGATGAAGCCCCAGTTCGATTGCGCACCGCGAACTTATGGCGGCAGCTCGGTGGTGGTCGGCCGGTACCCCGCGAGCGCCAAGAGAGTCAACGACGAGCCAGTCAGGAAAAGTTCCGAAAACCCCCGGCTTATGGCAGTGTTGCATCCGTGAAAACGAGAGCGTGGAGAGGAGGCAGTTGTTCCAGCGATCACGCCGTCGTCAGCCCAAACAGTCGTCCAACGAAATTGGCCTGCCCGGCGATGTCGTTCTTTGGTAACCATCTGACTTGTCCCTTCCGGATCATGTTCATCGTTTCGATGCCCTGAAGCGTTCGCCACGCCGAGTGAAAGGCCCGGAACCCCTGACTCGCTCGCACTCGTCGCTTGATGGCTCGATGATCCTGTTCAACGATGTTGTTCAAGTAACGGACCGGCCGGCAACGGCAACGTCGGCCGAGTTCTCCGGTCTGCTTCATCTCTGCGATGACCTTCGGGTACGACGGGTTCCCATCGACATTAATCACTCTCGGCCGCGGATGGCCCGGCGAACGCAATGCCTTCTGAAAGAATCGTCTGGCAGCCGCCGCATCACGCCTGGCGCTGAGGAGAAAGTCGATTGTGGCACCTGTGGAATCCACCGCCCGATATAAATAGGTCCACTTGCCGGCCACCCGGCAGTACGTCTCGTCGACTCTCCACGACCGATTCGTATTCCGGAGTTCCGGACGGCAGCGGCGGTTCAATTCCGGCGCTTACCGCTGGACCCAGCGCCAAATCGTCACGTGATCTACGCTCAAGTTTCGCTCGGCCATGATCTCTTCCAATTGCCGCAAGCTGAGCGGATACCGCAGGTACCAGCGGACGCAGAGGACGATGATCTCCGCCTCGACGTGTCGTCCCTTGAACAGCGCCGGCCGCTTCCGTTTCATCCAGGCCGAAGCGTCTCAGACCTCCCGAACGCCGTTGCAACACATCCTCCTCGAGAAAGTAAAGCATCTCGGGTTGGACAACGGCACGCTGGTTCTCTTCCTTTCCGACAACGGACCCTGGTTCGGTGGCAGCACCGCAGGACTCCGCGGTAGGAAAGTAGCCACCTGGGATGGCGGCATTCGTGTGCCTTTAATCGCGCGTTGGCCGGGACGCATTCCCGCAGGACGCGTCAACAGAGAGGTGTGCTCTTCTGTCGATCTCTTCCCGACCCTGTGCGCTTTAGCAGGCGCGAAACCTCCGGCTCAGACGAAGATAGACGGATTGGATATTTTCCCGCTGATGACCTCCGATACTGCGAAGAGTCCGCACGAAGCGATCTTTGCCATGTCCGGGCCGGAACTGCATGTCGTGCGCTCCGGCAAATGGAAGCTGCACGCGCGCGTGCCCACGCCAGGTTTCCAGCGGCTCGACGACGCCGCGGCCGCCAAGTGGGTCGATCCCCGTGGTCCGGACGGAGTGACTTTGATCGCTCAGTTCGAGCAGGCGCGTCCGAATCAATACCCCGGCGCTATGGCCGGAGACGCGCCAAAGCCAATGATGCTGTTCGACATGGAAGCCGATCCTGCCGAGACGCGTGATATTTCGGCCGACCACCCCGACGTTGTGCAGAGGCTGGAAGAGCTTTTCGAGAAAGTAAATGCGGAGGCCCTAAGGCCGGACGCCGGAGCGACACGGAGCGGGCGGTGTGCGCAGGTTGACAGGTGGCCAGTTTGCGATACGATCGTCTACCAAAGCCGCGATCGCTGGAGGGAAAACAGTAATGTCACGCATTATCCTGCTAATTACCCTGTGCGGATTGAACGCCCTCGCGCAGGTGGTAAATGGGACTATCGCCGGAACTGTTACTGATCAGGCCGGGGCCATGGTCGCCGGCGCAAAGGTCGTTCTGGTGAATGAAGCGACAGGATTCACCCGCGAGGTTATTGCAAATGAGGGCGGCCAATATGTCGCCTCCTCCATCCCCACAGGTGAATATGTCATCAATGTCGAGCACCCGGGGTTTCAGAAGCTTCGTCGTACAGGCATCAAGCTGACCGCCGCAGACGTTCTCACCGTAGACCTGAGCTTGACTGTCGGCAACGTCACGGAGACGGTCGAGGTGACGGCAACCGCGCCGCTGGTGCAGTCCCAAACCGCGGCGGTATCTTCCCTCGTGACGAATCAGCAGATGGTGGAGATGCCATTGAACGGAAGGACCTTCACTTCGCTTGTGCTCCTGAGTCCCGGGTCCTATGCAGGTTCTAGCGGCAATCTGACAACCTCGCCCTATGCTATGCGCGGCAACGTGAATTACAGCGTGAATGGATCCAGCGCTCAGAACAACAGCTATCTCATCGACGGCATGGTGAATCGGAATCTGTGGCTGAGCACATTGATCATGGTGCCCACGGTCGATTCCATCCAGGAGTTTCGCGTTCTGACCAGCAACTACTCGGCCGAGTATGGCGTGGCGGCAGGAGCAATCACCGTAGTGCAGACCAAGTCAGGCACAAACGGATATCACGGCAGCCTGTACGAATTCTTCCGCAATGACAAGCTGGATGCGAACACCTTTTTCAACAATCGGTCCGGCATCGAGAAGCCTTCGTTCCGGCGCAACGAATTCGGGGGAACCTTCGGGGGACCCATCAAGAGGGACCGGACATTCTTCTTTGGCGATTACCAGGGAATCCGCATCCGTCAACCACGCAGCACGGTTTCGACAATTCCTACAACGGCACAGCGGCAGATGATCCAAACCGGAGACTTCAGCGCGCTCGGAGCAACGATTTACGATCCGGATACAACCACAACTGGCGCCAACGGCGTTTCCGTCCGATCGCCGTTTCCAGGCAATCGCATTCCGCGGGAGCGTTTGGACCCTGCGGCGATCAATTTGATCAACCTCCTGCCGGATCCGACCCTGCCTGGTGCAACTCGCAACTACGTGTCGAATCCGAAAGTCGAGCAGCGCACCGATCAGTTCGATCTGCGCGTGGATCAGAACATGGGCGCCGCGGACCGTCTGTTCGTGAAGTATAGCTTTGACGATACGAATCTACTAACACCGGGCTTGATTGTGTCGCGCCCGGGTACCAGCTTCTCCGTCAGCCCGTATGTTTCCGCGGATGGCGCTCTTACCGGAACCTTGACGCCGCTCCGGAACCAGTCGGGAACTTTGAATTACGTAAAGGTGTTTTCGGCAAACATCATCAATGAGGCTCGCGCCGGCATCATTCGCTGGAATCAGCACATCTCACCGCTTGGGACCGGGCTCAACACGGCTACTGAAGTTGGCATTCCGGGCATCAATATCAATGACAAGTCCGGCGGTCTACCGGCGATCCTGTTAACAGGGTTCACCTTGATCGGAGATAACTCCACATTTCCGGAAGACAGCGCCAGCACGTCTTACCAGTTCGAGAACGTTTTCACTCTGATTCGCGGCGCGCACACGCTGAAGGCCGGCGGGCTTTACGTACATCACCGCTTCAACGGCTTCAGCGCCTTTCCGACACGTGGCGATTTCACGTTCAACGGTCAGTTCACGAGACAGGCGGGAACAAGCGGATCCCAAACGGCACTTGCCGACTTCGCTCTGGGCGCGCTATCCGCGAGCACCCGCAACGTCCTCGCCGGGACCTTCGGCATGCGATTCTTCAACACAGCGGCGTTCGTGGAGGATTCCTGGCGTGTGTCGAACCGGCTGACCTGGAACTTCGGCGTGCGGTACGAGGTGCAGGCGCCTCCGCTGGAAGTCTACAATCGCTGGGCGAATTACCGCGTCGATATCGCTCAATTGGAAATAGCGAGCGACAATGACCGGAGACTTCGGAACATCGACACTAATAACGTGTCGCCGCGAATGGGCATCACTTATCTGCTTACCAAAGATAACAAGACAGTCCTTCGCAGCGGGTTCGGGGTGTCGTATGTGGAAGCGGGGCAAGGCGGCGGTCAACTGTACAAGAACCTGCCGTTCTTTTACTCACAAGTCATTGCAACGGACCAGAACGGAAGGCCGGATCGACGTCTGAGCCAAGGGCTGCCCATCCCGGTGGCGCCAGATCTCAACGATCAGCGAACCCTCTCGGGAGGCAATCCCAACGCATGGGATCGCGATCTGCAGATGACGCGCGCTATGCAGTGGAGCTTCGGTATACAACGCGAAATCCTACCCGATACGCTCGTAGAGGTGAGCTATGTGGGCACTCGGACCACAGGCTTGATTGCGAATGTCAATATCAACCAGTCTTTCCCGGGACCGGGAGCGCAAGGTCCGAGAAGGCCGTATTTCAGCATCAATCCCGACGTGACGAACATCACGTATCGCACGAATTACGGGGCGGCAAAGTATCACTCACTGCAGGTGCGCGGAGAGAAACGCTACTCGCACGGGATTTCGGCGACGGTAGCGTACACATGGTCTAAGTACATGTCGAACGCGGGCCAGATCAACGGCGGAGGGAACGGACCGCCTCAGGACGCCCGTTGCTATCGCTGCGAATGGGGTCCTATGCCCGAAGATCGTCGCCATGTCGCTGTGATCAATCACAACTGGGAGTTGCCGTTCGGACCAGGACGCGCTGTGTTGAACAACGGCACACTGGCGCACATCGCCGGCGCTTGGATGTTGACAGGCATCTGGTCTCTGTCCACGGGCGAGCATTTCACGCCAACTTTGGCAACAGCAGTATCGAACTCGGCAGGTGGAGGCGGAGACCGGCCGAACCGCATCGCGGATGGTAACCTGCCGGAGGATCAGCGAACGATCGATCGGTGGTTCGACCTAAACGTATTCGCCGCTCCGCCGCAATTTCAGTTCGGCGATGCGGGGAGAGGCATCCTGGTCGGCCCCGGGAATTTCAACGTCGATCTCGGAGTGCAGCGCTTGTTCCCCATCGGGGAAGGCAAGCGGCTGCAGTTTCGATGGGAGATGTTCAACGCTTTCAATCGAGCGAACTTCAATACGCCGAACGCAGCTATCGGCAACGCTCAAGCCGGTCAGATCAGCGGTACGGCTCCTGCGAGAATCATGCAACTCGCATTGAAACTCAGCTTCTGATCGAAGCAGACTTCAGAGCGAATACTATTCGCGCCGGGTCGTCTGGGCCGGAGGTTTACTCTGAGCCGGACGTGGTGTCTGGAGTGGCTCACCAATCAGAGCTGCCATCTCGTTTGGTCCGAATATGCGGTCGTGAGCCGGGAGAGCGCAACACCACACCGGTACCACTTCCGAGTTGAACCGCGGCGAAGCGACGCTTGCGCATTTGCAGACGTGCCGATTCTTTGCAACTTTCGCCGTGGGGTGATGTGCTGAGGCACAGATGCCAAGCTGTTGCAGTATTCAGGCCGCGGTTCGATAGTAGTAGTTCAGCATGCCACCCAGACGTTGACGACGCTGAATCGCTCCTGTGTTTTCGAGGTGGTCCCTCTCCGGTTGGATGAGTCGGTTGCTCAAGCCTTGGTGATTGCGTTCATTGTGATAGTGGGCGATGAAGTTTTGCATGATCACGACTGACTGCCCGGCCCGTGTGCAATTAGGCGTGCGTTTTGTCGTAAGCCGATCCACGCTTATCTTTGATATGTCCGAATTGACCGTCGTCGTCGGCGCGAGCGGCGATGCGTGGCCTATGGATTTTTAACTTCGATTGTTTTGGGCTTGGTTTCAGCGCTGCCTGCTCTGATGGCGACCTTCACAGCATCTTCCATCGGATCTTTGAAGGGCACCTCGATTCGGAGTAGGCCGTGCTCGTAGGTCGCTTCGGCTTTGTCAGGTTTCACCGGCCAACCTAAAGCCAGTGCCGAAACATACTCGATGTCCCTTGCTGGCGCTGTCAGGTGGACACTGTCTTTCAGGATTTTCACATCGATGGTATCCGTTGGTGCTCCTGGGATTGCGAACTCCACTACTAACTTGTGGTTCTCCTCGTCAGCATACGCGACTGTATTGGGCGCAACCTTAATCCGATATTCCGGCATATTGGTACAATCCTTCTTATCGTCAACCTCCGTTTTGACATCCCGGCCGCCCACAGTATACACCCAAGGGCCTACATTGCGATCGCATTCTCGCCCCACAACAGTGGCCCCCTCAGGAAGCAGGATCCGCCGCCTCCGGGGTTCAGCAAGACCCACAACTACACCCACTGATCCGATTCTGCGCTCACGGCGCTTCCTCCTCACACTTAAGCGCTTCATGTTTGGAACAAACCGGTGTCCCACGCGTTATTCCCCGTCACCAACGGAAGAGGATTAGCCGATGCCGCGGCCTGCCGGCGGTTCCAACAGGAAGCGCGGATGGCCTCGTCGCTGAACCATCCGCACATTGTCACGGTTCACGATGCCGGCGAGATCGAAGGCCGGCAACACCTGGTTACGGAACACGTCGATGCCGGCACGCTTAAAACAACCGTGTTTACCAGAGAATCCACAGAAAGGTGCCTCCCCGTTTCGCGTTCGAACTAACGACCCATAATTTAACAGCCGAGAGATAACTTCAACGTTTTCACCAACCGGAATTGAAGCTCATGACTGCTTTCTGTCTGTGTGCAGGTAAGGCTTCGAACATGCCGGACGCGCTGAACGCTGCTCGGCGCTGTTGTCAGCTGAGGACGTCCCAACTCGCCGGTCCTGCAGATGTGCAGATTTATCGGTCTGCACGAGCCGAAGCAAGGCACTGGCTATATCGAACCGGATGCTCTACGACGACAGCCGCGACGAGCATCTCTATCATTACTGCGAGGGCGAGGATCGCGGCAGAGAAGATTATGAACGAGTTCATGGTGCCGCTAAGTTAGCGGCGCAGGTCTGCAGGTCCTGCATGTCTGCGCAGAGGCAAGCTTCTCACACCCCTCGGCTGTGGCGGCTTCAGGTACAGCGTGCAGCATACACCGCTGCAGCTGCAGATCGGCAGTCCGCACCCAGCAGGGCCGAGTCGTGGTTGTGATCCAACGAGTGCTATAAACAAATGACTTATCTCCACGCTGTTTACTAACCGGTCGTAAGTTCGAAAGAGAATGGGAGCCAAGATTTCGATTCTCACTCTTAACTGTAAGTGGCTCCACGCCTCCGTCTTGCAGGATAGATCGAAATGGCGTATTCGGGCCATACGCGGCGCGTGAGGACTGTTGAGCAGACAGCAGAGCTACAGCACGGTGAATGTCGTAGGTCTGTTGCCCGTAGCAGGCGAGACCTGTGAAGAGAATAAGTGCGGACTTCATGCTAACGACGCTTGATTCTATCGCGCTCGACGCCCCCAATGGACGTGCCAGCCGTGTATACTTCAACGCACGGAGGTCCTGTATGATGCACATCCGGCTCTTCCCAGCCATTGTTATGGCGCTGGCCATTTCTCCTGTCCTTCCGCAGGCAAACACGGCGAATATAGTGGGCGCGGTTACCGATCCATCGGGCGGTATGGTCCCAGCGGCATCCGTGACCATTCAGAATCGCCAGACCGGTCAGACGCGAACAACGCAAACCGATGCTCAAGGCGCCTACGAATTCCCTTTTCTTCAGATCGGTGAATACTCCATCACTGTGGAAAAGGCCGCCTTTCAAAAGGCTGAAGTCGCGCCGTTCACGCTAAGTCTCGGCCAGGCTGCCCGCATTGACGTCACGATGACGCTCGGGCAAACCGCGGAGAGCGTCAAGGTATCGGCCAGCGCGATTTTGCTGCAGACGGAAGACGCGACGGTGGGAACCGTGATTGACAGTCAGAAGGTTGTCGAACTGCCGCTCAACGGCAGATCCTTCGTGCAGCTTGCGTTATTGACACCAGGCGTCAATCCGGGAACTCCGGGGAGCATTACGGTGCGGAGGCTGCGCGGCTCGCTCGGGCAGTCGGTGGGGATGTCGGCGAACGGCGCGCGCGACACTCAGAACCGCTTTTACTATGACGGCATCGAAGCAATGGATCTGGACAGCTATAGCTTCAGCTTCTCGCCTTCGATCGACGCGATTAATGAATTCAAAGTCCAGAGCAGCACGTATTCGGCGGATATCGGCGGCGCGCCCGGCGGTCAGGTGAATCTGACAACAAAAAGCGGCTCCAATACTTTTCATGGAGGAGCCTGGTGGTTCAACCGCAACGACGCGTTCACTGCGTTGAATGCGTTTCAGCCGCGGTTTCCGGGTGTGAAGCCTCCGCGGTTGAATCGCAATCAATATGGCGCCAATCTGGGCGGCCCTGTGTGGCGGAACAAAACGTTCTTCTTCTTCAACTGGGAATCGGGACGCCAGATTGCGGGATCGTTCGGCGGGCAGGCGCTGGTTCCTCCCTCCGCGTTGCGCAGCGGCGACTTTTCCGGAGTGGCGGCTATCATTCGCGATCCGGAGACCGGGCAGCCGTTTGCTGGAAATCGAATTCCGGCGAACCGCATCCTGCCGTACGCATCGAAGTTCCTGAGCCAGTTCGTGCCACAGCCGAACGTGAGCGAGCCCGGCATCAATTATCGCGGGCCGGCGCTTGCCGCTCCCATCGATCAGGACCAGTACGTCGGGCGCATCGACCATACGTTCGGTACGCGCGATTCTCTTTTTGGCAGCTACATCTACAACATTCAGTCCGATGATACGGTTCCTACGTTCGGGTTCGACACCCGGGGTAATCGGGCCCGAGCGCAGAATATCAGCCTGAGCGAAGTGCATGTCTTCTCAAGCTCCGTCGTGAACGAGGTCCGCGCGGGCTGGCACCGATTCTTCGAGCACGAGTTCTTTGGAACCACGGACCGGCCTGAACTCGACATTGCAAACATTATCGGGATTCCCGGAGTTTCCAGCCGGCCGCGTGACTTCGGAGCGCCGGCATTTACCGCCGGCTACGTGCTGCCGACGGTACGGACGATCGGTCCGCGTGACCGGTTAAACCAACTTTGGCAGATCTCGGACAACGTTTCCGCGCGGATCGGCACTCACGCGCTGAAGATGGGGATGTCCATTGCCCGGCGCAACTGGACGTTCGATGAAGCGGTGAATCCCCGGGGCACGTTCAACTTCGATGGAACGGTTACGGCCGGAGGCGCTACAGCGACACGCGATCATCAGTTTGCGGATTTCCTTCTCGGACTCGCCACAGGCGCGCAGGTCAGCATTGAACCATTCGCAACGCGCATGAACAACTGGTGGCAAAGCTACTACATCCAGGATGATTGGAAACTGACACCCAACCTTACTGTGAACCTCGGACTACGCTATGAATACTTCACGCCTCCGGTACAGCGCGGGAAAGCTACCAATTTCGACCTGAACGGATTCGTGCCGGTGCGGCAAACGTTTCATGGATTCCCGGATATCCCGGACACCGCCGACCGTCCGGAAGCGCTGGTTTATCCCGACAGGAATGACTTCGGACCTCGCGTTGGGTTCGCATATGCGACGCCGTGGATTCGAGATTTTGTGCTGCGCGGAGGCTACGGCATCTATTACACGCCGGAAATTACGAACTCGTGGACCACACTTACTCTGAACCCGCCCATCGTCCAGACCTTTGCCTTCACGGGAAACGCAAGCAATCCCATCCGGGTCGACAGCGCGTTTGCGGGCCCGGGAGAGACGCGCCTCGGCCTCTTCGGATCGGGCGCGCTGGATCCTAATTTACGGACGACGTATACCCAGCAGTGGAACTTTACAGCGCAGAAGAGGCTGCCCAAGGATCTGTATTTCGACATCGGCTATGTGGGGTCGAAAGGAACCAGACTCACGGCAACCTTCGATGGCAACCGTCCCATCGATATCGTTACGCCAGGGCCGGGCGTGCCGGCGATAGCAACTCGCCGGCCATTTCGAGGCTTCGATACGATCAACGTTACGAAGTCGCTTGGCAACTCCAACTACCATTCGATGCAGTTGAAGGCCGAGAGACGTTCGGCGCGCGGTTTGAGTGTGATCGGAGCCTATACGTGGTCGCACAGTATCAGCAATGCCGATATCAGCAGCGTTGGAGGCGGTCAGTTTATTGCAGCGATTCAGGACTACATGGACTTGCGCGCCAGCCGCGCGGATTCCGTTTTCGATATCCGGCATCGATTCTCAGTCGCGGCGATATACGACGTTCCACTGTTCCGGGATGCGTCGCAGGCCGTGGTGCGGACGTTTCTCGGCGGCTGGCAACTCGGCACGATCGTCACAGCGCAAACGGGGTTCGCGGCCGCGTTGGCAGGCGTCGTGGACACCACAGGCACCGGTGTCGCCTCACGCCCGGACATGCTCGCGGGGCAGGATCCGATGTTAGACCGCGGAGATCGGACACGCGCCAAGTGGTTTAACACCGCAGCGTTTGCGTTACCACAGCCGGGCCGTTTTGGAACAGCCCCGCGGCATCCCATCCATTTGCCGGGGCTGAACCAAGTGGATGCTTCGGCGACAAAGAATTTCCGATTCATGGAATCGCAACAGCTGCAATTTCGCGCGGAATTCTTCAACGCGTTTAATCACGTCAACCTGGGTGCGCCCGGTTTAAACATCCGTGATCCCGATAATTTCGGCCGCGTGACGAGCACTGCGCAAGGTGCGGGTATGCCGGGAGATTCCCGCGTGGTCCAGTTCGCGCTCAAGTATAGCTTCTGACGTCGGCCGATCAGGAATGAAGCTTCAATCCGAACTGTATGATCCGCATCGGACTTCGTATGGTGCGGATCGACCCCGTTGGGTCCAATTACTGGTCGAACCACCTCAGGCGTCGGTTTTCTGGCTTCGAAATTGTTGACGTGCTCAACCGGCCAGATCGCAGAAATCGCCGTTCACGTTGGGTAAGACAACGCATCACAGATACCAGCCAATGGCCTGTAGCAGATCCGATGTCCTTAAGCAGCGCGTATTTGATCCGGTTGTCACCACAGGTCTTCGACCGTGAGGCCATTGGACTGGACGTCGTCCGGCACTCCCTTAATGCCAAACTCGGAGGCCAGATTCTTGCCGTCGCTGCGCGGAGTGGCGTATAGACGGTTGTATCCGGCGCGGAATTCGTTGATGATCCGCGGTGAGAAAATATGGTTGTAACTGAGCGCCGCCCCTCGATTATCGATCACCTGTGGCAGGTATTCGTTGGCGGCGAAGTAGCCATTGTAGGCGACACCGGGCACGTTCAGCGGCGTGATGAAAGTTCGGTCGCCGCGCGAAAAACGGAACATTAGAGTATCGGAGGACGAAAAGTTGTGATCGATCTTGACCCCTGTGCTGCGCAAAAAGACATCCATGGCGAAAGTATTGTGCAGAACGTTCGCGAACGTTCGCGAACCTACCGCCGAGATTCGGATTGAATTTCTGCGCACGACAACGGTTCGCTGCCGACAGCATGGCGGACCTTGTGAGGCATCGAAGAAATGGACATGGTGAGAACAGCCAGAGTGAGGTGGGTAGCCAAGAGCGATCCCGTCGCCAAGCGAAGTTCATCGGCAAGTTGTTCGCCGCGTAATCGCTCTCAATCAGCCATTTGTGCGCCCGCTGATTTTCGCAACGGAACCGTCTTGTGTAGGCGCGCTTGTGTCTAGTCTCTAGCGGAATAGGGTCGTAGTTTGGCCTACTTCCAGTGTTTAGTGTGGTCTTGTGTAAGCGATGAGCTTTCGATACCACGCCCATCACGTTTTGTTTTACAGATATTTTCGCAGAAATGACCTGATCACGGCGCCAACCAGATTGCCTGCTGCTCTGCACCTCATCAATGGCAACAGGATTTCGGTGTCTGAAGCGGAGTGCCGTCCAGTTTCTTCGCCTCGGAGGCGGGAAGATCATTCGCAGGGTTGCGGTCGAAGAAACCGTTCGGTTTGAGCAGGAACCCGATGTAAGAGGTCGGCATGACCGGATAATCCTCTGGTCGCGGAATGTGCGTGTGACCAAAGGTATACCAGAACACAACGTCGGTATCGACCAGTGGACGATCAGCCTCGGTCCACTTCGACAGGCCGTCACCCCCTCCGCTTTGGTTCGGATAATTGCCGGCCGCATACCTCTCGTCTTCACGATATGGAGTTACCCAGACGTGATGGTTGACGAACCCCGCTCGCTTTCTCCACCAGGCGTTTGTTGAGGCAAAGGGAAAGGAGTTATCTCCGGGAATGAACTTATAAGCGACGGGCTGTCCGACACGGTTCCTTCGGGCCGGATTAATGATCCGCCATGTTCGAGCCGTCTGCAGTTTTAGGTGACCTCGTGCTTCTTTCTCCGTTGTCAGCGTAGCTGCTTTTACCTGGAACGCATTTTCAAAACTGTTGGTCTCGTCTATGGGATCCGGTTCGATATCAATGCGCTGAACGCTGTTCGCCACACCGTCCAGATCAAAGTCGAGGCGAACGTTGAAGAAGTGTTGATGATTTGGCGCGTATAACTGCGGAGCGACGAGTGCTCCGTAAGGAGACGTCTCACCGGGGTGTAGTGCTCCGAGCGAGAGAATCCCCGTAAGCTTGATCTCGAATTGAATGTTTCCGTCCTGGTAGAAATACCAGAAGAACCCGTACTCATAGTTCTCGACCGTCGATATGGATGAAACGACAAGCCGCCGGGAACGACGCACTTCGGGCGAGTCCGGCAAGCGGCGGTCAGTGTGTTTCCATAGGATGCCGCAATCCTCCTCATGAATGCAGATCGCGTTCGGGATCGTGAGCGGTTCACCTCGACTGCTGCAAACATGAGCGTCGAGATACACGATATGGCCGAGGCAGTCACATCCGAGACGAAGACTATTGGCGCACATGCCCATGCCGTACTCGCCTACATCGAATGCGTTTTTTCGCGCCTGCTGTGGCGCTGGATCGCCATACGGCACGACCATCTCCGTCAGCGACGCACGGTACAGGACGGAGCGGTCCCGGTCCTGATCCCGATAACGGACGTGATGCAGAGTGAGTCCTTCGCGCGCGTTGAAACCGATGACGAACTTCCACTTCTGCCATTCCATCTGGTTGCCCTCAAGTTCGAAACTGGGTCCGTGAGGCTGGGTGATGGTCAGTGGCTTGATATCGCGTCTTTGGTCTGCAACGCGGGCGGCCGCGTAGTTCCCATCGGTCGGCGGCAGAGGCCAATCGCCGTATTCTTCCACGCGAATCACCTGCATCAGGTTAAGGTCGACAACAGGACGAATGCCCTCGATGGGACGTGCATAGCCGTTGTCCGTTGGATCGGCACGCACGAAACAGAGCGGGCGAGCTAAACGGCGTGATCGATCTTCCTCCGATCCGTAGTTTCCAGCGCTCCAGATGTCGACCATGACGAGCGTTGTATCTTCGATGCCGTACTGTCGCCTGAGAGCTGCCCGGAACTCTTCACTCGCAAGGACGGCCTGTTCACATTCGACTTGCTCGTCTATAGACATCGTAGGCTGCGAACCCGGCGGTGCATAACGCGCTGGCGTAACGCAACCTGTGTTCAGGTTCAGGTCAAGGTGAAAGCAGGCGTTTCGAGCATTGTCGTGCACTACCGCTTCTGCCTCCCGGTCGGGCGCTTCGATATCCGGCCATCCGTGCACGACGTCCTTGGCGGGTTCCTTCAGCATGATGCTGATGATGCGAGTGTGCGGTGTAAACTCCTGCAAGGTTCGAAGGAGCGCAACTGCACGCTCGACCTCCGCCGCCGAGAGCGGTTCCAACGGATGTAATGCCATGAATAGTCCTCGAATTGGGGATGCCCGGACGTGAGAGTGCTTATCACGAGATTGTACATCCTGGATCTCGTCGACACGTTTTAGCGAGCGTGTGGCATATGGAGGTTCCCCTCTCTCGACTCTCCCCGACTCGCCGTCTGGAGTTGTGTGTGTCAAGTTCTGGCAATTCGGTATGGGTGCTAGACCGTGATTTAACAGCTTTCGTGGGAAGTCGCGATCCAAAGCGCTGCAGGATTTTAGCTTCGGTACGTGAGAGTGAGAAACGAAATCTTGGCGCCCCGGCCTGAATTCGAACTTCGATGCACTGGGAGTCTTTCCCGTTCGGTACTAGGGTGCATTCAAATCAGATCGGTCTGAATTCGAACCCAAAGTGAGCGCATCTTCGCGCGCTTATGTGTCAGCTTGCGCTTTCTGTCGAGCCCTTGGCTCTCTCGGCCGGTGAGGTCGCACGGCTCGGCTGCAGTTTTCTCCAGGCTGTCTTTGTCTGCCGTCACCTGCAAGCTGCGCTGTAGCGCGTCAAGGATGTTGACCACCGGAGCCCGCAGGGGAGTGTGGGCCTCATTCGGCGGCAGTTGTTTGAGTTCGGCAGCGATTATGGAGAAGGCAGGCTGGGGCGCTCCGAAGATCCATGGCGAACTTCTAAAGCTCGGGCTTGGAGATTTGCGAGCGCACGCCAGCGCCCGCGCCGTTCCTCAATGCTATGACTGTTTCGACGCGGCTTTTTTTCTCGCTGCGGCTCCCGCGATGTTGCGCTGTCGTACTGCTTCTGCCAAACGCGCTCGGCCTTCCGGCGTCAGTCCACCACGTTTTGCCGCTGTTTTCTTGGCCGGCGTTGGCGCGGCCTTTGTGCCAGTTGCGCTCTCCTTCCGAAGCTGCGCCCTACGTCTATTCGCTTCAGCGATGCGCTGCCGCCCTGCAGCAGTGATTTGATTCTTCGTTTGCGCGGGGTGGGTTTCCCGGTGGGTTTCGGACTGGGCCTGGGTCCGGGTTTCGGTCTCTCGTTTCGACGTTTGCGCACTCTGCTGCTTCTGGCGGCCTGGCCCAGTTTCAATCTGGGATCTCAGGTCGCGAATGGCATCGTCAATTCTTTGTCTCTCGACTTCCAGTCCTCTGATCGCCATTTCTGTGAGGGATCTATCCATGATGTCTACAATACACAACGCGCACGATGGAGGCCAGCTTAATTCACGTACTGACAACCACGCTGGAAACAATTCAGTTACGAATGATTTAAATACGACAACTGGATCGCGGGGGGCTCTGTTGCACCTTGGAACGTGACAATGAAAGGACATGGCCCATCGACGCCAGACAACCCGTAACCCGCTGTTTCAAAAGCGCTGGTTCTCGGCTGACGCGATCATTCAGTGCGTGAACTGGTACCTACGCTTCAAGCTCAGCTACTCCTGTCCTCGTATAGTCCGAAAACTCGAAGCTTCTCAGAATCCAACGAGATGCGGAAATGAAAAAGTCTACGCGCATTCGCCAGAAATAAGAATGTTACAGAGGTTCGCGAACGGTTCGCTGTCTCCCGATGAAATATTTTTTTATATGGGAAGTCGTGCATCCCGGCAGTCGTATATGCACACCAAATCCAGCAAATTGAGCCAATTGGTAATTCGCCATGGACAGGCACAATGGAACGCCGCGCATCATCACTCTCGACGCCTATGCCGCCTCGCATCGGGCGGTTCGGGAATTGAAGGCCGAAGGAAAGATGCCGAAGCGAGTGCGGGTCCGTTCGAGCAAGTATCTTAATAACGGAATCGAGCAAGACCACCGTCGCGTCAAGCAACGGATCGGACCGATGCTGGGCTTTAAGCGATTCCAGACAGCGGCTATCACGATCAGCGGAATTGAACTCGCAGCGAAAATCAGGAAGCACCAGTTCAAGGTCGGCAAGCTGCCCGGCCGACCGACGACGATTCCAGAAATCTGGACAGCCGTCATCGGAGCATAATCACCATCAATCACTTTTCACGGCGCGACTGACCTGCGCCGGATATTTGCACCAGAGCCACTGAAAGCACCCGGAACGATTGACTTCACGGCCGGAATACAAAAACGTTTCCGAGGATTGCGAGATTCACACCAGTTGCAGTTCCGGACAGAGCTGTTCAATGCTCTGAACCGACCGAACTTCGGCGCACCAGGAACCAATCCGGATTCCGCGAATCAATACGGACGCATCACGTCGGCGACAGACGGACGAATTATACAATTTGGTCTCAAATACCTGTTCTGATATTCGTCTAGCTCAGCTTAGCTTGGCCGGCATCCGACGTTCGATCAGACAGCTCTACGCACCTGTGGTTTCAATCAGATTGAGTTTTAGGACGCTACGCGCTCAGGTTCGCCCAGGGCCACGACGCCAAGTTGAAGGCGTGCTTGCGTGGCGTTCTGCATGCGGAGTCGAAGCGGCAGGATGTGCCGCCGATCGCGAGGGCCATGAAGGAGCACATCAAATTCCTGTGAGATAGCCCGGAACTTGAGAAGGCGCTCTGAGGCATCGGGGAATCACCATCCTGCGTCCATACGATTCCACCTAAATTGCGGAACCGCGACACCGCACCGATGCCAGCGCCAGTAGAAACCTGTTACGAGCGATGACACCCCGTACAATTTCTTTTCTTTCTAGTTTTAGTATTGCGATGATCATGTGGCAGCGGCTCCCGCTGACCGGCTATTTGGCTGTAACGCTGTCAGTCGAAAGGCGTCGAAACCGCGTTTCGCACGAGTACAACTGGCGGATATATCCTTTGGTGTGGGTCGAACTTGTACCCTTGTTGGGACGCCTGGATGTCGCGGCTCCTGCAGCGGTTCATTATTACCGACTACCCTACTAATATTCCTGGCATCCGGCTGCGCTACAGCGCAGGAAGTCGACTTTATCGGTCGAGTCATAGACGAGAACAGTACAGCGATAGAGAGCGTTCGGATCACACTCCGCTCTGGGCGCTCATCTGGTTTGACGGTTCACGCGACTGCGATTTCCGATCATGCCGGGGACTTCCGTCTCCGCTTTCAGCCGGGCGAGCATCTACTGAGCGCTGAGCGGGACGGTTTCTTCGCTATACACGAGAAAACAATCAGCCTCACGGATCCGGCGGACGAGTTTGTCATAGTCTTGCCGCGGCTACGGCAGACCTCTGAAGCGATTAACGTTTCGGCCATTGTGCCCGGAGTAGATGTTCAAGGCACGACTTCGGAGCGCCGCATCACCGGTCGGCAAATCATCGACGTACCCTATCCCGCCACCCGGGACTTTCGCAATGCGCTGCCAATAATGCCGGGTGTTCTCCGTCAACCCAATGGCAGGCTCAGCTTCGATGGTGGTGCAGAGGAGCAGGTGTATTTCTCCTTAAACGGCTTCAATGTTGCCGATCCAGTCACAGGCCGTTTCACAACTCGTTTGCCAGTCGAGTCAGTTCGATCTGTGGAGTACGCAAGCGGCCGTTACTCACCGGAGTTCGGCAAGGGATCTGCGGGCGCACTCACCATCCAAACGACAAATGGAGACGACCGGTTTCGTTATTCGGCAACCAACTTTGTCCCTGGCATTGAAACACAAAAGGGTCTGCACATCGGTACGTGGTCGCCGCGGTTCAACATCTCCGGCCCGATACTTCGAGGGCGCGCCTGGTTCTCCGAAAGCGTCGATGGAGAATACAGTGTTGCCGTTATTCCTGACCTCCCGCGCGGTCAGGACCGAACCTCTCGGTTACGCGGCACCAGCTTGTTGCACGGACAGCTAAACCTGACACCTTCACAGATATTGAGTCTCGACCTGCTCGGCGGATTCGAGAACCTTCCGGGGAACGGCTTGTCCGCCCTGGATCCGGTCTCGACAACAACTGATCGCGGCACTACGCAGCGGTTCGTGAGCGTCAAAGACCAGATGTACTTCGCTCGAGGACTGGTAGTCGATGCCGGATACGCTCATTCCAGCATCAACACATTTGAACGGCCTCAAGGGACCGGCTATTATCGCATTCGGCCGGAGGGACGGGACGGTTACTACTTCGTGAACGCGGATCAACGATCGCGGCGCGACCAGATCCGAGCGAATGTATTTGCGCCCGCTTTCCTCGCGTGGGGCAATCATCAGATCAAAGCAGGCGTGGACATCGATGTCGTGCGCCACCATCAAAACGCGTACCGGACGGGATATGAAAACTACAGCCGTGAAGGATTGCTGATCAGCAGGACCACGTTCGGCGGACCCGGCTCTCTCTCCATTCGCAACACGCAGGCATCCTCGTACGTGGTCGATGTCTGGCAATTGCGCTCTGACACAACCATCGAGTACGGAATTCGCGAAGACTGGGACGAATTGGTAGGGCGCATCGCAGTCTCACCCCGAGCTTCTGTGGCTCACTCCCTTTTTCACTCACAAAGCACCCGGGTCGCGGCCGGTTATGCCGTGGTGCATGACGCGTCGACCATTGCGATGTTCTCCCGGGCGCTCGATCAGTATTCGATGACAACGCATTTCGATTCGGCAGGTGATCCGGTAGACGTTCCCCTGATCACGGCATTTCGTGCCAATAGACGCTACCGACTGCCTCGATCTCGCATTCTCACTGCCGGGTTCGAACGCTCCTGGGGCCCCCGAATACGCATGACAGCAAGTGTGCTCCGGCGGCGTGGAGACCGCGGGTTTATGTACGACGCGGCCAGCGTGCAGCAAGAATCCACACCTTCACAGGTAACTTTCGCTCTCAGCAACGACCGTCGAGACGTGTACGACGCAGTTTCGATCACTCTGCATCAGACGTTTGGCGCTGATTACGTCTGGATGGCGAACTACACGCGCTCGAGGGCGCTTTCCAATTCGGTTATCGACTTAAGCATCGACCAGAGGTTGCGAGTTCAGGACAATCTTGGGCGACTGCCATGGGACGCTCCACACCGTTTCTTGAGTTGGGGATACCTGCCGGCGTGGAGTCGGAATTGGGCGTTTGCCTATATGCTCGACCTGCGATCAGGGTACCCATTCTCAGTTGTAAACGATGCCGGGGCAGTTGTAGGAGCCGCGAACTCCTGGCGGTTCCCCATGAACCTTGAGTTGAACGTGCACCTCGAACGTAAGTTCCGTCTCGGCAAGTATCGTTTTGCAGTGCGCGGAGGCGTCAACAACGTGATGAATTCGGCAAACGCGACAGGCGTCGATAATGTGGTGGATTCGCCAGACCTTTCTTCGCTACTACGGAAGGCAAGGGCGTCATGCGGTTTTCAGGCTGCGCTTTCTCAAACAGGCAGACGGTGGCTGATGTTATGTCTTAAGCATGGTGGCGGTAGAAGCGGCTCGAGCTCCGAGGGGCATTGTCTGTATAACGTCGGTAGTGGTGGAGCGTTGCTCTGGCATTGTTCAACTCCAGCAGGAAACTGAAAGACGGTTGCCATGAAGAGCGAGCGCTCGCGTTACTCCGGCTATCGATTCCTGCCCGTTGCGGATCCTGCAATACGGCTCCCGACAATGATGGCGTCATATGCCATAAACGTCCTCCTTAGTTCAACGCGAGAAAGCACGGAGAACGAGCTAATTGATCGCAGTGCCCCGCGTGTATGTTAAGCCCTAACAAAATGAACACGAGTCGTAGACACGCTCCGATTATCGGAAGCTCGAGTGGCATTGCCCGCGCGACCGCGCTCAAGCAGGCCGTAGACGGTCGCATCGCGGTCCAAAAACGAACTGTTCGCCAACCCAACCCCCGTTCTCAATCTGCCAGCCGCGACCAACATGGCCATTTCGCATAATTAGTTGGATTCTCAACGGTTCGAGTTTTTGGACATTTCGCGAGCGATGCTCGACCGCGGTTTGGCGCACTATCGCGCCAAGCACAACTAGCCTCCATAGATTGCAGGACAACGGCGACGCGGGTATTCGGCCCGCGTCGCAAAGTTGCGTTCTAACAGCAATCAGGAGAACAGTCGCCAGTCGAATACCACCTCGTATTTCCCGCCGTAGCCGGAAAAGAACCTTGACGCGTTCGGGCTGTCGGTCAGACCGTTGAAGCGATGATCGAGCGATGGAATCGTGATCGACGTGGTGAAGGCTGGGAAGACATCGTCGCCGAGCAGCGTAATCAGCCAGTTCACCAACAGCCCGACGAGGTAACCGACAACGGCCCCGATGATGGTGCCGAGGATCGGAACTGTCGAGCCGATTACGCCCCCGACCGCGGCACTGATCCACGCCAGCACCTGTCCTTTGGCCTTATCCCAGAGTAAGTTGATGAAGTCCTGGAGACCTCCCATGTCCGTCTCGGCGAGTACCAGAGTGACAACGTATGTCTTGGGGAACGTCGTTCCTGCCGTCAGGTCGAATGAGGTGAACCGGCGGGGTGGAGAATAGATTTGCGATTCGCCGTCATCGAAATCGGAGCGGACCTGGAAGGGACTCACCTTACGGGTGACGCCGCTCTGGTCAACGGTCGTGCCTCCCATGCCGATCTCATCGTCGCCGAGGAACTCGGGGTCAGTCTCGTCAATACACTTCACGCGGTGAATGCGGAACTCCAGCTTGTTGGTGGTTCCAGTCAGGCCGGCCCCCGGAACGGCGCGCATAGACCGTGTGAGGCTTTCTTCGGGAGCCGGCGGGTTTTCCGGGGCAGGCTGTAGCGGACACGGCACGATGATCTGCCCCTCGAACTTGGTCAGACTCGCGAGGTAGTCGAGCGGCATTCTCAGATCGTCGGGCATCGGAAGCGCCAGCGCCTGTTCGAACATCGGCACTGCCGACTGGTAGTCTACTTTCGACAAGTCGCCATAGAAGTCGTTCCGTTCCGTGCCGCCCGCCTTGACGGAGGCCATCACCTTGTTTACTGCGGCTTCCTGCTTCGTCTTGTCCAACCTGGTGAACCAGGCGGCCAAAACGTCCTCGGCCGAAGAGCTTCGGTTGGGCTCATCGGAACTGGTAGCTCGCGGATAGGTAATCGGATCAGCGATATTTGCGATCGCTTTCTCCGCTTCCAATTGCAGGCTTCGGAGGGCCCGCTTCGCAATCGCCTTTAATTTCCGGTCGGAGAGGTCGACGACTTCCGACATCATGATTGGATCTGCGATCATGCTGTTCGTGATCGCTTTATCTGCAACTGCACTCTGTGCCATTTTCATTCTCCTCAGATTCTTCAAATTTCCGCGGCGTTTGTTTCATGCCGCACTTGGGAACGCGCCGCATTCGCTGCGGCGAGGATCACGAAAGGCTCGCAATCGCCGCTAGGAGCGCCGTTACTAACACCGATAACGCTGAGTAAATGTATGAATTAGAAGGCGGACGTTCTCAAAGCCGCATTTTCCGGAGCAGCAATGCAAATCTCGGATCGGAGCGAATTGGGTCGCATCGGGGGTCGAGTTTGATATACGGCAAGGCTCCTTCACGAAGTTCCCATGCCTTCTCAAGCCAGGAAAATGCTGCGTCTTTATCGCCCAGGCCGAGATAAATAACAGCTACAGCCGTAGGACCGAGGCGCCCTTTCAGCGCCCGATCACGCGTAGTCTCAATAAGGCGCAACGCGCCTTCTTGCCGTCCCATTACGCCATAGACGTGTCCAAGCGCGGGTGTGACTCTGGGATCGCGGGGCGAAAGCCTGAGTGCGGTCTCGAATGCCGCGGCCGCGTCTTCGTATTTATGCAGTTGTTCAAGCGCAAGGCCCTGCAGCCAGTGAGCCAGCGGCAGATTTGGACGCTGCTGCTTCAGTGAGGCGCCGTACGACGCGAGCTCATCAAACCGGCGCGCGTGATAAAGCATGATGCCTGTCTGGATCGCGATCACCGGCGACTGTGGAGCTGACCGATGTGCCTGGCGCAAGGCAGCGAACCCTGCATCTGTATCGCCCACCAGCGCCGAGCAATCGGCATAGAGACGGCAGGCTGTGACGTTTCGCGGATTCAGTTCAAGAGTTCTTTTGAATTCGCGTGATGCCCCCAAAAAATCCCACTCCCGGAGAAACTTCTGGTACCCAAGGACGAAGTGAGCTTCCGCCAGATTGTCGGTAATCTGCAGACCTCGGTTGGCGGCGTCCCGCGCCTTCACCCAGAGCCCGTCGTCGAAGTCGGCGCCAAACTGGTAGGCCTCAGCGAGGGCGCCGTACGCCGGCGCGAACTTGGGATCGAGTACGATGGCCCGCTCAATGTCGGCGACCGCCTGCATGATGATAGCCAGCGGCGCACGGCCCTCCCCATCGGGCTCGCGCGCCAGTAAGTGGTCACCCTGGAGTTTGTCCAAACTGGCTCTGGCTCGACGGTAGAGCTCCCGCGCCTCTCCCACATCACCTGTCGGCGGCTGCGGAGTGACGATCGAAGGGACTCGCTGCGCCGCTGCGGCTGCCTGTGCGATGGAAGCCGAGACTTCGGTCTGTAGCTGCTGCTTCTGTCGACTGTCCCGGTCAAACGTTTGGGCCCAGAGATGATATCCGTCGGTCGTATTGACGAGGAGTGCGGTGATTCGCAAGTGATCGCCTTCCTTGCGGATGCTGCCCTCGAGCACGACGGCCGCATCCAGCAGGCGGCCGACGGACGCGGCGTCGTCGGGCTGGTTCTGCAACTTCAGCATCGCGCTGGGAGGAAGTACTCGCCATGCGCCTGTTTTTGCAACAACATTTTTCACATCCTCCATCAGCACGGCCGCAAAAGACTCAACCTCGGGGTCGAGGCTGAAGGACGTAAATGGAAAAATTGCGATCGAGGGAAGATTCACAGCGCGAGAGCGATCCCGGTCGGGAACTCTGGCTACAATCCATGAAAGCAAGACGATGGCCAGCCCCGCCAGAACAAGCCACAGGCCCCGAAAACGAGAACCGGCAGCAGTGCGCGGCCATTCCGGAAATTCCGGCGGTTGCATTACTCCCTGAATTATTGGCGATGCATTGACTTCGGGATCGCGCGGCGTCGATTGCAGTGTGAATACAGGCGCATATTTGCCGCGTACAAACTCGATGCGAACCGGCTCGGCGCGACCTGTTGTCGTGTAGTAATCGAGCAACTTGTTCCGCAGGCGGCCGACTTCGACCCGCACCAGGGAATTCACAGACGGATCGTAGCTTTCTGATTTGCCGTAGACTTCTACGGCGATTGTATATTCCTTAAGATCGTCACCTTCGCCGGCAAGGGTTTTCTCGACGGTATATCGTAGGAACCGGCTGAGACGTTCGGACCGAACGAATCGGGCATCGGCCAGCAGGCGTTCGAGCTGTTTTCGGATCAACTCGACAGGAGGCGGAGTGGACCCGTCATCTGCTTTTTGCATGCTTTCGGCAGGCATGATTGATACTGAATGCCGCCTTTACTCGCCCGACAGTTCATCATATTACTTCGATCGGCTCGCCGGAGTTCCTCAGCGGCCTGCATCCTCTATATGAGCGACACGCCGCCTAAACAGGTCACTCCCGTTGGAATCAACTGCCGCAATCGACTGCTCCATGTCGGCCGCGCGCTCGATGTCGAACCGAATCTGTAAAGCCACAGGACCGCTGAGCAATTTTCACACCAATTCTTTTACCGGATCAGGATCGATGATCCCATCAGCTTCCCCCTCACGTTCGGGGACAGTCCTGCAGGCGCCGATCTTTTCCGAACACCACAGCTGACCTAGATCGCAATTAGCGCGCGCGAAGAAGTTCCAACTGTCGCTGGGCCACGGAATTTCCCGGGAGCCTGGAATCCCACTGGCGCCATAGTGCGACACGGTTGGAATCGAGCACATGCGCTTTATCCGGCATGCTTCCACGGCGGTACAGGGCAGCCAAGGCCGCATAAGTTTCCGAGACCGTCACCGCGTCGCGTAGATCGTGGCGCGGATCCAGCTTTGAAGCTTCGAGACGACTCAGCAACTGCTCATAAATTTTCACTGCACTCCCCGTTTGTCCGACGTCGGCGAGGTGATCCCCGAGTGAGCGCAGAACGGATTCCGCTGTGGGGCTCCTCGATGAGCGTGACGTCGGATATTCTCCTGCTTCGGTCAGCACCCGCAATGCGGCGTCAATTCGGTGTCCCGCCTCTTGGTTTCGACCGAGGCGTCGCAGCGCGTACGCCGATTCGGCTAACAACACCGCTTCTCCACGTCGCGCTTCAGCATTGTCGAGTAACGTGGCGAGCCGGTGCAGAGACTGATCGTAAATAGCCAAAGCTCTTTCGGGATGACGGACACGCAGAAGCAATCCGAGTTCTCTTCCAATCGATACGAAGAAAAGCCGGCTAAACGCTCCTTGTGCATCGTTTCGGGTCCAGTCTTCGATGAGATCGAAGGCTTCCTGAAGGCGCCCAATGGCCTCGGTCGTCCGATTCAGTCCCAAGCCGTTGGCCGCTCCCAGGATCTTGCCTTCCCGCCACAGGATTGTGATCCACGAACAGCGCCTTACTGTATCGTTGGGAAATACAGTGCGCTCGAGATGAGTGCGCGCATCCCGGATAGTTGCAAGAGCCTTTTCCAGTTCGCCGGTAACCCGGTACATGTCCGCAAGCAAACTAAGGCCAAGGCTAACCCGCAGAGCACCGCCCGGCATTGCTCGCGAAATTTCGATGGAACGGCGGCTGTACTGAATTGCGTCGTCGAAGTGATGAAGGTTCTTGTGAGTGACCGCAATCTGGTACAGGTACTCGGAAACGGCCTCGAGTCGCCCGGATGAGACTCCTCCAAGCGCCAGCAGCGTATCCAGCCGTTCGACGGCTTTACGCGCATGTGCCAAGGCTTCTTCCTTCCGATGGCTTGTCTCTGCGGCAAGCATACGGTCATGACTGATTCTTGCTGCTGCGAACAGGGCGTCGCGATCGTTCGGATTGCCGGTCAAGAGGGGGTCTACGAGAGTGGCGGCTTGACGCAGACTGTCCTCTGCCTTAGCAGTCTGACCCATAGGCGCCGCGATGGAGAGTCCTTGTGCCCGCGCCAGAAGCGAATATGCTCGTCCCACATCGAGCGCGAGAGTACGATCGCTACGTGCCGCGGTCAAAACCCCCTCCAGGTAGTCCTTCGACAAGCTAATCAGTTGGTATCGCGGGTTCGACGAACCGTGGACGTCGACGGCGGCTTCATCGAGTGCAAGGACAGTTCTGGCGAGATCGCGGCCTTTCAAGAGGCGATTCTCTGCGACGAAGCGCTGCGTACCTGCTACGCCTGCGGTGAGGAGTAATCCGGCGAGCGCAACCCCGATCGATGTGGTGAATGGCCGTTTTCGTACCAGGAACTTGCGAATGCGATATACCCGGTCGCCTGAACGCGCTTCGACCGGGCGGGAATCAAGGAGCGAGCGGATATCGTCCGCCAGCCTCTCCACACAGGCGTACCTCTCGCCCGGTTCACATCGGAGCGCCTTGAGGACGATGTAGTCGAGGTCTCGCGGAAGGTCGATATTCAATCGGCTCGGAGGTGTGATGGTTTCTTCCAGGTGTTCTCGTGAGCCGGACCATCGTTCGCGCGGGAGGCGTCCTGTGATCAGTTGATACAGAATGGCGCCCAGGGAGAAAACATCGGTGGCGATAGTTTGAACGTCTCCGCGGATTTGTTCCGGGCTTGCGTATGTCGGTGTAAGCATCCGCTCGACGGTTCGAGTTGGGTCGCCGGCCTCGGTGAGGACTTTTGCGATGCCGAAATCCAGGAGTTTCGGGGCGCCGGTGGCATCGACGAGAATGTTCGAGGGTTTCAGGTCGCGGTGAATGATGGAGTGGGTGTGTGCATGTGAAATCGCCGCGCAGATGAGCAGGAACAGTTCGAGCCGACCTCGCAGGTTGAGTGCGGATGCATACTCGTCAACGGGTACGCCCTCCACGAACTCCATTACGAAATAGGGCTGGCCGTCGGCGCTGTGCCCGGCGTCCATCAACCGCGCAATGGAGGGATGGTTCAACGACGCCAGCACCTGGCGCTCTCGCAGGAAGCGTTCCCGCGACGCAGGGCGGTCCGCGTCGGAGCGCAGCAGTTTGACGGCAACCTGCTGATGGACTTCACCGTCGTCGCGCCTGGCTAGGTAGACATCTCCCATCCCACCAGACCCGATTCGGCGAATGAGCCGGTACGGTCCGCAAAGCGAGACACCAGCCGCCGAACACAGCGCCTGATCCATTTCTTCCGTGAGGAGGCGGGTTATACCGCCAGTGTTGCCGTCATGTTCCAGCAAAGATTGAAGTTCGGCGCAGACGTCGACCGGAGTCCCGCGCTCTTGGAGGATGCGGTCGCGGTCCTCTGCCGGGAGATCGGCGACTTCCGAAAAGAGCTGAAGTACGGCGGCGGCGTTCATGAACGCGTCCTTCCGAATCAGGATCGACAGGTCTGCTTAGAGACGCGAGAATGCTCAGGACAATGGCTCAAAAATAAAGCGCCTTTTTGTCCGTCGAGGTGCTGTGCCGGGTATTTGAAGATGTCCCGAATCTGCAAGGGCCATAAATTGAATTGCAGGCTTCACCACAGGAGTCGCTTGTCCCATCGCAGCTAGCGCGATTTGGAACTGTGGTTCTCGCAAACTCCGATGAGGTTGATAGATTGGGAGTTGCCGCTCATCGGTCACTTTCCCTTCGCACCTGTGCTTAGGCTATCTTCGCCGGCTTTTGCAGGGCGATGTTGCCGAGAAGTTCTTCCAATTGGTATTGACTCAGGCGCGGGTGGCAGACTTACTTTCCGACGAGCACTTCAGTGTGGACGGCACGCTGATCGAAGCTTGGGCAAGCCACAAGAGTTTTCAACGTAAGGATCAGCCGCCGCCTCCAGATGATCCTGGCAACCCGACGGTGGACTCCACGGCGAGAAGCGAAGCAACGACACCCACGAGTCAACCACGGACCCAGACGCACGACTGGCGCGCAAAAGTGGTGGCCATGAAGCCAAGCTGGCGTACTGCGGCAATGTGATGATCGAGAACCGGAACGGACGGGTGGTGGACACGGAGTTGCTCCAATGCAACGGCACGGCGAAGCGGGATGCGGCGATGATGATGACGGAACGCGTGGAGGGCACGGATCGCATCACGCTAGGCGCCGATAAAGGGTACGACACCAAGGACTTTGTTAAGGAGATGCGTGGCATGAACGTGACGCCGCACGTCTCGCAGAATACCAAGCGTCCAGGCGGCAGCGCGATCGATGGACGCACAACGCGACATACAGGGTGAGTCAGCGGAAACGCAAGCGCATCGAAGAAGTCTTTGGCTGGATCAAAACGGTTGGAACGCTACGCAAGACTCGGCATCGCGGACTAGAAACAGTCAGATGGGTTTTTACGTTCACCGCTACGGCCTACAATCTGGTGCGAATGCGAAATCTGATGTCGCCGGCAGGCAGTCTGTATAAGTTCAAGGAGAGCTGCATTTTAACTTTTAAAAAATGCATTTTGGGAATGTATCCCCCTACACAGAGTCCCGCAGGATGCGCGATACGGTCTCTGCGAGTAACGAGGGGGAGGAGCCGAATGCCGTCTGGCGCTGTTTTTCAACAGCCTGCTAGGTATAGCACCATTCTGTCATCCTTTTTGGGTGGCCTCGTCCAGGTGCCCGCGACGAGTCATCTGCTCAAGAATCTTTTGGACCGATCCTCCGCCGGGAGAGCCCAGGAGGTAATCCTCGCGTGATGCAGGGAACGGGCGCGGTGCCAAGCGCGGTGGTCACGCGGCTCTAAGCGGGCGACGTGAACATACGCCGAATCCAATAACTACGGCGGATGTAGACAGCGATGCACCCGAGTCACTGATACGGTAAGCACGACCGAGGCTGAACATTGCTAAATCAAACAACATCAAAATCTTGGCCAAACGGTATCGATGCTAGATCGGCGCCCTCACAAAAAAGCTCAAAGAATTGCGATGGGCAGCGATAAGTTCCTATAAGGCCCATATATCGGCTTTCGGAACTCCGCCGGACAGCGACAACGGCTATCAAGCTCAAATCCGCATGGCGTGCCGGCTGGCATCAGAATTTGTCGAAAGGAGACTCAGTTGAGGTTAATTCCACTGATTCGTTTGAAGTTCACGCTGCCAGTTGTCGCGGCACTTTCGCTGGTAATGCCGGCTGCGGCAAAGAATCCCTCGAAGCTGGCACGGGATTTGACACTAAAACGGGGCACGGTGGTGGACGTAATCGTCCAATATCACGCTAATGCCGACGAAAAGCAGCACACGAAGATCAAAGGTAAAGGTGGCCGCCTACAGAGCGAGTTACCGCAGATCAAGGGAGCAGTTTACTCGGTACCCGCGGAGGCGATAGGTGACATATCCGATGATGCCGATGTTGCATTTATCTCCCCGAACCGCCGCGTAGGCCCATCGCTCGACCTCTCCAGACCAACGATCGGGGCCACTATCGCTCAGTCCTACGGTTGGACCGGCGAGGGAATCGGAATTGCCATTATCGATAGCGGAGTCGATGACGTCTCGGATTTTAGTGGAACTAAAAAGTCGCGCATCGTTTATAGCGAGAATTTTGTACTGGGCGGAAAGAACGCCGACGGCTATGGCCACGGCACGCCAGTGGCATCAGTCGCCGCAGGCAATGGCAGGAAGTCGAACGGGCAGTACACCGGAATCGCTCCGGGAGCGAATCTGGTCAGTCTCCGCGTTCTCGACGACAAAGGGATGGGATCGGACAGCACTGTGATCGCGGCTATCGAACGCGCGATTCAGCTGAAATCCAAGTACAACATTCGCGTTCTGAACTTGTCGGTTGGTCGACCGGTGTTTGAGAGCTATAAGGTCGATCCGCTTTGCCGTGCAGTCGAGCGAGCGTGGCAGGCGGGAATCGTCGTTGTCGTCGCCGCCGGCAACGAGGGACGAAACAATAGCATGGGAACAGAAGGCTACGCTATGATCGCCAGTCCCGCCAGTGACCCGTTGGTCATTACTGTCGGCGCGATGCGAAGTATGGACACCAGTTCGCGCGCTGACGATCGAATTGCCAGCTACTCCAGCAAGGGCCCTTCGCTGATTGACCATATTGTCAAACCAGATATTCTCGCACCAGGCAACCGTATCGTTGCAGCCTCGGCCCAGGGAAACAGCTCGTTTGAAAAGGCTCATAAAGAGAACCGAGTGGGTGCGCACTACTTCCGTCTCAGCGGCACAAGTCTTGCGGCGCCCATGGTTAGCGGCGCAGCTGCCGTGTTGCTGCACAAGGAGCCGAATCTTACGCCCGACCAGATTAAGGCGCGGTTGATGTTGACTGCGACCAAGACTTTTCCCCGATACAGCACGGTGGTCGACGGCGGGAAGACGTATACCAGCCAGTACGACCTCTTCGCTGTCGGAGCCGGTTATCTTGACCTCAATGCCGCCCTGCATTCCATCACGAACGCGCCTACAGTGCTCGGCGCCGCAGCATCTCCAACCGCTGTCAGGAGCGCCACGGGGACCGTTCGCGTTGTGAACACAATGTCCGCAGTTTGGGGAGATTCGGCCGTCTGGGGCGATTCAGCTGTTTGGGGAGACTCAGCCGTCTGGGGCGACGCGGTTTGGGTGAGGAACTCAAGCGCAGTTTGGGGAGATTCGGCCGTGTGGGGAGACTCTGCGGTGTGGGGAGACTCGGCCGTTTGGGGTGACTCGGCGGTTTGGGGCGCCTCTGCCGTATGGGGAGATTCGGCGGTGTGGGGAGACTCCGCGGTGTGGGGCGATTCAGCCGTTTGGGGTGACTCCCCTGTATGGGGCGATTCCATAGCCATAAACGGCGACAGGTAGACGAACGTTTTGTGTGGCGCGGCTTGACCGCGTCACACACCTTGAGTGCACGGCTTGAGCTCAACCGTTGCGACGCGGATGGCATTTTAGAAGACTTACGGACGAATCTCGCCCGGGGGACCGCTTAGGTCTGTCCCTCGTTCCATGCCAGCGAGCTGTCCCTCCGGATTCAACGGTTTGCCGCGCACATCGTGATTACTCCCGACAAACGCTAAGAAGCGAGTCTGAAAGCGCTTGAGGAACTCAGTGTCGGAGATGTTGCTCAACGAGTCGCACTGTCCAGCAAACTCGAACAGCTGATGTATGAGGGGAGAAAGGCGTTTGAGCAATACGACGCGGTCGATGCAAGGAATCGCCTCGTAGCCGACGAGTTGGAGCGCCGTTGGAACCAAAAGCTTGAGGAGATCGAGACTGTGAAACAACAGCTTTCAAGCCTCAATGGAAACCGGTATTCATTGTCTTTTGAAGAGGAGGCCCGGATTCGTTTCATGGGCGAAAACTTCGCTGAACTTTGGCAGAGTGACCGTTGTCCTCCGACACTCATGAAGATGATCTTTCGCACAGTCATCGAAGAAATCATCGTGTGCACGGATAGGCAGAAGAAGACTCTGCAATTCACGATTCACTGGAAGGGTGGCACTCACACGCAACTGGAAATGGATCGGCCACGCTCAGCAACCGAAACCGGGACATCCATAGAAGCTTTGGACATCATCCGCCGAATGGCCGTTCGCAGCGGCGACGACCAGATTGCTTCTGTATTGAACCGACTGGGATACTCAACCGGAAAGGCGAAGCGGTGGAACCAGATCCGTGTCGCGACAGCACGGCGCAACCATTCGATTCCAGGTCAAAAACGAGCGCTGCCGGACCCGGAGAGAATCAGCTTGAGCGAAGCCGCTCGGCTATGTGGCGTGAGTCACCATTCGATAGCGCGATTAGTAGAAGCGGGATTGCTAAAGCGCGAACAAGCTGCTCCCCGCGCGCCATGGGAGATTTGCCGCGCCGATCTGTCTAGACAGCCGGTTCGCAGTATCATCGAGCGGCTTGTTCAGACAGGCAAGTTGATTCTACAGGGGGACCGAGCGGAGGATCAGCCTCTTCTGTTCGCTGAAAACGCAGGAGATGATAATGACAGGCATCATGAGTGAGGGTTCATTTGGAGATTCTGCCCCCATGTATGCAACACGCTAAGAAAACCGATCTCGGCTCCAAGATGTTTATCATCGGCGGCAATCTCAAGCAGGGCCGCCGAACTGCAATGAAACAGGAGATCGTAGATAACCTTCTTGTTGTGGAGGGCCAGCCAGCACAACTCATGGGGAATGGTGAAGACCACATGGACATATTTGACGGCAGAAGTTCTGCCCGGCGTCCATCAAGCCATCGTTCGCGAGCGTTTACCTGGCATTTCGGGCAATGCCTCGAACGGCACGAATTGAAGGAGGTGGCTTCCTTCCCGCATTGTCCGCACCGATCCAGGTGTCCTCCAAGGGCTGCCGTTCGGCACCGTTCGATGGCGACCAGTACGCGGATGTGCATCCACGTCAGCCAGGACCCATTCTTTTCAATGAAGCTGCGCCCGCAAGCACGGATAATATCAGCCACCTCGAAAGGTGGCCGGTTCATTGCTTGTGTAGCTTCCGAGAGCGCTTTAGCTGGCCCAAGTCGCTGATATCAATGTCGGTCAGTGGTCGCTTTGCGGCGTTCAAATGGTGTCGAGACAGGTGCAGATAGATCGATGTGGCTCTCAGGTCAGCGTGTCCAAGTATCGCCTGCAATGTCAGAAGGTCGGCGCCGTTCTCTAGCAGATGGGTCGCGAAGCTGTGACGGATCAAATGCGGGTTCACATGCTTCTTGATTCCCGCGGTTTGTGCAGCTTCCTGACAGATCTGCCACAAGTATTTCGTCGTGATCGGCCGGTCTGCTCGCCAGCCATTCTCGGTTCCGGGGAACAAGTAGGTTGTCGGCCGCATCCAGCGGTAGTACTCCCGCAGTGTTTCACGGAGCTTGGGATCCAGAGGAACGTCTCGGTCTTTGCCGCCTTTACCGTGTCGGATGTGGACAACCATTCGCTCACGATTGATGTCCTCTACCTTCAGGTTGCATACCTCAGCCCTTCGAGCTCCCGTGCAGTATAGGGTCATCAGCAAGGCACGATGGTAGAGGTTACTAGCACTCTCGATCAAACGCGAAATCTCGTTTTTCGCTTAGAATTGGCAATTTGCGTGGCCGCTTCGGATACGGAAATTCTTGTAGCGGGCAGGATCGGTGGAGAGTCTTGACGAAGAGAAACCGCAGACCGGCGGTATAAACTCCGACGGTTCGCGCGTCAAGTTTCCGCTTGTTAATCAGGTGAGCTTGATACTCACGGATCTCATCCAGGCCGAGCAAATCCGGCGATCGGCCGAAGTACTTCGCGAAGTCCGCGACAATCTGCAGGTACGCACGCTTGGTGCTCTCAGCATAGTTGCGACGCTGAAGCTCCTCCAGCATCTTCTTTCGCAATGGGGTCACAAGGAACTCCTTTCCTCGTGTCCCACACTATTCCTCTAGCTGACCGGCGTCTCCACTTACCGCACGCGTAGCGTCCGCCGCGCGAGCGGCTTCGTCCAAACGCCGTAGGGATCTAGAAGAGACTGATTGGAGGCCACATTCCGGTAGCGTTCTTCGTTCCCAATGCCCAGATTGCCGACGATCCGCTAAGGGGCAGGAGGCGCGCAGATCGAAATTTAGGAATTCTTCAGCAAAGTGGCGTTTGCTGCCAAGTCCTGCGCTCCGGGCCAAACACCCAATCGCTGACCCCACTTGGCCCCCGAGGCCCAAGTCAGCGGCTACACGCTGCGGAGAGCCTATTTTTCAAAGCCCCGTATGTATGGGAGGTCCGGTGGTCGCGACCCGGTGCTAAATTGCGGTCCCCGTGTGGAGCGGTAGCTTATGTTCATGACTGCCGTCTCGATGCGGCGTCCGACGGCGGAGTAACGGCCATTCTCCCAGTTTGATTCCATGTAGTGGTTCGTGATCCCAGTTGACAAGAGCAGCCGCTCAGCATTGAATGGTTCCTTCTTGGTCACCATCATTTCGGTAATCCAGTGCGGTTGGGCGTTCGAGGCGTGATACTGTGCGTAGGGACCGGGCCAGCCAAGCATCGAGATGATCGTCGGCTCTTTTTTTCCCTCGATTTCGCCGGCGTAGGTCCAGCCCACACCGCGGCTCGCAATTACTGCCGCCTTCGTCCCATCGTTATACTCGACGATGCACGCATTTGCCTGGGCGTTCTCCTGAAAGATTCCCTGCTTTAAGTTGAAATTTGCCGCTACTGAATCAAGCAGCTTGCCGGCCCAGGGATTGCGTTCGGCCCACTTCCATGTTTCAGGTCCTCTGATGGACTGCACTGCCTTGACGCCTGTCTCACCGCCCTTGCGGCGCTCCACGAAGGCCTGGAGCACGTCAATGCAATGGAAGATGGCGCCCTCATCTGAGGCGCCGCCAAGCACGATCGAGTTCTTTATTGGCGTATCGATAGCGATCTCTATCTCGGGCTTGCGGAAGTAGACCGGTATGGAGGAACCGCCGGTCAAAGGAAAGTTCAATTCACGAGATTTGTCAAACATCCACTTAGCGTCGTCCCAATTGTAGGAGAGGTGCTTGTCGTTAAAGACCGGCACCGAGCGCTTGCTCTGCTCGAAGACCCGGATAACCTGCTGATATATCCACCAGCGCGGCAAGAGCCAGTGGCCCTTGAGATCGGTTGGATAATTCCCGTGTTCTCCGACGATGACAACACCATCCACCGCAAGTTCCTTCCCACCAAGCGTGACAGCCTCTCCGACTGTCTTGTAGATGGGAATGTTTTTCGCTTTGCACACTTTCTGACCCAGTCCGCTGGTGTCAAACTGATGAATGTAAGCGGATACAATATTCACCCTTGACGGAGTGTGGGCGCCCTGCCACCAATAGCCGTCCATCAGCTTGCAGATGATCCAGTCCGCATGTGATCCCGGAGCACCCCAAAAGCTTACGCAACAAGCGATACGAGGCCGTGTTTGCGGAGTCTGTGGAACCGCACCGGCGACGCTGCCGGTCAAACCCGTCAAGGCGGCCATACCGGTTGTTCCCAGCATTTCACGCCGGGTGACGAGTGGGTTCGACTTCATAGGGTGATTCTCAGTAATGCGAAAGCTCCTTATGCTCCGGTTTGGGCAGCCGTTGAAGGCTAGATGGTACCGCCCGACGACAGCTATCCCGAAATCGTCTTCCCGGGAGTAGAGGCTCCACTCTGATTGGATCACGCGCTACTCGTCACCAATCCGGATTGGGGAAGGGTTGCCGACGATAGGCTCGGAACCTCCGCTCGCTTTCGAAAGGGGGACAACAGCAAGGTCAACTTTCGTTGTCGCAACTATTCGTCGGATATCCTCCGAGTCGCCGTGAAATCACTGCGTGGTGGCGAAGGGCTGTCGCAACGACCGCTGTCTCGACGTATTCAAAACCTGGTGTTCCCAAGGATGCTCATCTTCGCCAACAACTCCTCGATTGGCTCTCCTCCAGGGAGACGCTGGGATGCCGCAATGGTCAGGCCGTGATCGCACTGATCGCTCCTGCGGAGCCACGGTAAAATGGCTAAATCCTGCCGATTTCCCGGCAACACTACAACAACATATATGCCGCAACGTGAATTTCAGACCGAAGTGAGTCAGCTGCTTCAGCTGATCGTCCACTCTCTCTACTCACACCCCGAGATCTTCCTGCGCGAGCTCATCTCGAACTCGTCCGACGCACTTGACAAGCTTCGCTACCTCACGCTCGCCGACGACGCTTTCAAAGGGCTGCCGTTCGAACCGAGAATCGATCTTGAACTCGATGAGGAGAACAACACGCTGACGGTCAGCGACACGGGCGTCGGCATGAACGAGGAAGACCTCTCCTCGAACCTCGGCACCATCGCCCGATCCGGAACGAAAAACTTCCTGTCTCAACTCTCGGGCGACGCGAAGAAAGATTCGAACCTCATCGGCCAGTTCGGGGTCGGCTTCTACAGCTGCTTCATGGTCGCGGACCGTGTCGAAGTCGTATCTCGCAAAGCGGGCGAAACGGAAGCCTGGCGCTGGACCAGCGACGGCAAGACAGGCTTTAGTATCGAACCCGCCGAGCGCCCCGTCGCTGGTACGACTGTTCTTCTTCACCTCAACGAAGAAGGCAAACAGTACGCGAACAGTTGGCGTCTGCAGCAGATTGTAAAGAAGTACTCGAACCACATCGCTTTTCCGATCTTCCTCACTTACGACAAGAGCGATTGGGACGAAACCGAAAAGAAATCGGAAAAGAAGCGCACGACTGAACAGGTCAATGCCGCGAGTGCGCTCTGGCGTCGACCCAAATCCGAACTCACGGACAACGACTACAAGGAACTGTATAAGTCGATCTCAGGGGACTGGGAAGATCCGCTCTTCTGGTTCCACACCAGAGCGGAAGGCAGTCTCGAATACACCACCCTCTTCTACATCCCTTCAAAGGCTCCGCTGGATCTGTACCAGGCCGACTACAAAGGCGGCGTAAAGCTGTACGTCAAGCGCGTCTTCATCATGGACGACGCAAAAGAACTCCTGCCCCAGTACCTGCGATTCGTGCGCGGCATCATCGACAGCGAGGACCTTCCGCTGAATGTCAGCCGTGAGATTCTGCAGCAGAACCGCATCCTGACCACGATCCGTACGGCGAGTGTTAAGAAGATCCTTTCCGAGCTAAAGACAATCGCGGCTAAACAGCCAGACGAGTATTCGAAGTTCATCGGAGAATATAACCGTCCGCTGAAAGGAAGGCTTGTACAGCGATTACGGAAATCGCGAGACGTTACTGGACCTGATCCGATTCAAGTCAACCAAAGCGGAAGGCCTCACGAGCCTTGCCGACGTGAAGACGCGCATGAAGGAAGGCCAGAAAGCGATCTACTACCTGACCGGCGGCTCCGAACGTCTTCTGCGGACCTCCCCACTCCTCGAGATCTATCGAAGGAAGGACATCGAAGTTCTCATTCTCGACGACGAGGTTGACGAGATCGTCTTCTCAGGAGTAGACAAATATGGCGACATCGAGCTGAAGGCCATCAATAAAGCAGCCACAGCCGAAGATCTGAAGGACGAAGCCGAGCCCGACAAGGGTGAAGAGGTAAGGCCGCTGCTCGACAAGATTAAGTCCGTGCTCGGGGACAAAGTGAAGGAAGTGCGGGCCTCAGTGCGGCTCGCCGACAGCCCGTCGTGCATCGTTTCTGATGAACACGAACCTTCGATGAAGGTCCAGCAGATGCTCCGTGCGATGGGTCAAAAGGAGTTACCGGAGCTTAAGCCCACCCTCGAGATCAACCCCGATCACGAAATCGTCCGCAAATTGCTGATCCACTCCGACGGAAGTACCGCCGAGGATGCGGCCTGGCTCCTTTACGAACAAGCTCTTCTGATGGAAGGCGTACCATTGCAGGAACCCGGAGCTTTCGTTCAGCGGCTCAACCGTGTTCTTAACCGATCAATCTAATTGGCACTAAAGTAACCACGTCCTTCCAGACTTGGCCACCGCTTGAAACACTGCCGCGCAGCGGCGCCGGGGCAGTGTTTCAACCGCAACTGCTGAGTTTCACTTCCGGCCAGCCACAGCTTTCACTCTCGCTCTCGTAACCCGTGTGTTACCAAGGAGCATCGCGGTTCGAATCCAGACCGATCGAGGCTCGCCCCTGTCGTAGTACTAAGTGCAAGAGAGTTCTGTGCATCGTGGTTCGAATTCATGCCAGGGAGGCGCTTCTCTGCGGATTCTCTGGTAAACACGGCGGTCATGGGCCAGAACAAGGAAATACGTACAGGATCTGAAACCGAATCGTCGGTACCGTAAAGAAGTCAACTGACACGAGACTGCTTATGTGGTTGTCGAAAAAGCTTTTCCACGGCATTATCTATCGTGTCCCTGTAAAGCCGGTGCTCGTCGTGCAGTTCGAGTATGTGGAATGGACCCCGGAAGGTCACCTGCGCCACAGCCGGTTCATGGGACTGCGCGAGGATGAGAAGGCTAGGGATGTGGTGCGGGAAGCATAGGATTTAGGAATGACGGGCGCTTGCGTGGCGGGGGATATTCGGATGCGAGTGATGCCCCCGGTGGTCGCGTTCAACGATGGAGTGTTCCGCGAGATTCTCGGGACATTTGACGACATCGACGAACGGGCAGAACAGAGAGCGGACGACTTGGCCATCGAACGCATGCGGCGCTTGAAGGACGCCTACCTGAACCGGCTCTTGACGGACCCACATCACCAATAAGTCTCGATTCGTACCGGTGGCGGAGAGGGTAACGAACGTAATCAAGCAGCCGATTTGCTATAGTGCCCCCTGATTCGGTAAACCGATCTCGTACCTCCGAATCCATGTGGACCATGGTTCGTCACTGCGTGAGCGAGAAGCCGTGTCGGCTTCGAGGAGATGTGCCGTGCGCGTAATCCCTCCGGCTTTGGGTAAACTGCCCGACCAGCCTCTGGTGAGCTGCCTGTGCGTGACGGAGGGGCGCGCTGCATTCATACCTTGGTTGCTGTGGTGCTTCGACCGCCAGACCTGGCCACATCGTGAGCTCCTGATTGTCGACAGCTCAGAGCACCCGTTCGTGTCCGCTCGCGACGACGTCCGGGTTGTGACGCTTTCTCGCGGGACGGCAGTCGCACGCAAGCGGAACGTCGCCATACAGGAAGCTCGCGGCGATCTCACCGCGTGGTTTGATGACGACGATTGGCAGCATCCGCAGAAGCTCGCCTCCCACATTGATGCCCTGAGCAACGGGGCGGCGTACGCCGGTTCGTCCTCCAGTTGGTTTGTCGATCTGCATCGTTCGCGCTGTGAAGCATACAAGGCTGCGCACGGCTACGTCCTCTTCAACGGCGCGGGCTTCAGAAGAGAGGCCGTGTCATCACGATAGACTCAATAATCTTCAATATGGGTTTTCGCTTCTCCAAATCGTTCAAGTTGGGAGCCACGCGGCTCAATCTCAGCAAACGCGGTGTTGGTATGAGCGTTGGCGGAAAAGGCTTTCGCGTCGGAACAGGTCCGCGTGGTGCATATACAAGTGTTGGCATCCCCGGGACGGGAATATCACAACGGAGCTCGTTCGGTGGTAGGCGTAAGGGCCAAGGTGATCCGGTAAGCGAAGTGCAGGCGGCTAAAACCCTTTTTGGCTGCATGGGTATCGCGTTTCTTACGATTACAGAGCTTATCTTGGTCGTGGCAGTCCCGCCCGTGGGAATCCCGGTAGCCGCTGCAACAGTCGGTTTGTTTGCATGGTCCCGTTGGAAAAAACCCAATAACCCCCAATGGCAGTTTCAGAACAAGGGACAGGAAGCGGTAAAGCATGTCAGTGCCGGGAATTGGGAAGAAGCCCTGCGAACGCTCGAAGAGTGCGAACGCATCATGCCGGACAACCCTGCAACGTTAGGACTGAAAGGCCAGGTTTTGTTTCAGTTGCGCCGTTGTGAGGAAGCTATTCCGTTGCTTCAGGCGAATACAACCAATGAAGCGGAAACATTGATGCTGGCTGAGGCACTCCGCCACGTTGGGCGTTACCGGGAAAGCATCGAAGTGCTGAAGACGCCTCCGGTTGATGAAGCGTTAATGGTGCAGGCGCTTATCGTCCGAGCCGCAAATCACGTCGAGCTAGGTGAACCAGAAACAGCCATCGAGATTCTCAAGACCGCGCCTCTTAAAAAGCGCAACCTCGATGACAAGCTAAAGCAAGTACACTACATCCTTGCCAAAGCATACGAAGCGGCCGGTAAGAAGGCGGACGCGCTAAAGCATCTTCGCCGGGTCTATGCGGCCGATGCAGGGTTTATGGATGTGGAAAGTGAACTGCGCCGCCTTGAAGCGATCTAGCTCCGTTGTTCTTTCAGAGTTGTGCTTTTGAAAACGAGGCGGAGCCCTATGCGCAACCCGCCTTATTAGTGTTTTCACCAGCCGCCGCTAGCGGGTGGCTGGCTTTGACCCCTTCTTCCCAGAGTAAGGATTGCTGTTTCCTTTCGTCGAGTAGTTGTCGGTCTCCGTCTTGTTTCCGTTTGTTCGTTGGTGAGGCTGAACGACGGTTCCATCCTTCTTGGTGTAACCCTTCACCTGCTTGTCGGCCAAGGCCGGTAACGACAGAAGCGCTAACGCAACGAGAACTGCCGGGATTTTTCGCATGTCTGGAGATCATATGCGGCAAGCAGCTCCAGTGTAAATGGGCTGGAAGTACTACGGCCCGGCACACGCATATGGTTTTGATGGCTTCATTTGGGACCTTAATGTAGACTGAGCGCTGGTACGCTAGATGTAAGGGCACCCAATGACGATCACGCTAGAACTCCCACCGGAAACCGAAAAAAGCTTGATTGCGCAGGCAGAGGCCCGCGGTCTGACTCTAGACGCGTTCGTAAAGACTATCATCACGAATCAGGCAGCGGCGGCGGAAGCCGTAAAGCCTCTCAGCAATCTCCCTCGTGATGGCCAAGAGCTTGACCGCGCCATTGACGAAGTCTTTGATACAGTTCAGGTCCCGCCAGGAGTAGGGCAGGGCGCTATGCGCCGCGAGAACTGGTATCGATGATCGCAGTCGATACGAACGTTTTCATTGGCGCGATTCAAACCTTTGACCCAGCCTTACGCGCGACTGCTCGCCGTGCTGTGAAGTCGTTCTACCAGCAGGGTGATGAACTCCTGTGCTTTTCCCAAAACCTTATCGAGTTCTGGAATGCTGCAACCCGGCCGGCAGGCGGGAACGGACTGGGCTTTTCTCCAGAGCAGGCTGCCCGCTACGTTGACCGGTTCCAGACACTAGTTCGGTTACTACCGGATTCTCCGGAGATCTTCCCGCCTGGCGAAAGCTAGTGCTTGAGCACCGGGTCTCCGGAATTCAGGTCCACGACGCGCGCATTGTCGCCGCGATGAGCGTGCATCAAGTAAGCAGGCTTCTCACGTTCGACCTCAACGACTTCAAGCGCTACTCCCACATCATCGTCGTACACCCGAACGAAGTATAGGCAGAGCTGGCGGCGGAGGCTCCCACAGGCTCATCCCAGGAGGCTTTCCCCCTCCTGGACCTCCCCCGACTCGCCGTCTGGCAAGGGATCGGGCTGTTATGCCCCTTCGGGGACGCTCCCGTTGGTCGCTCAAACTGCCCGCTCCCGCGGCTTCAGTCTATTCGCGCAGGCAGTCAAGGCGACTGTCCCTCCAAAATATCCGGATCGATCTGTAATCATTGAGGTTGATCGACTTTCATTTACGTCTTACGGCGGCGCGGCAAGTCTTGCTCACCGTGGCCGGCACCCTTGTCTCGATGTTGAAGACTTCGGCTGAGCTACGACTGGAGAACCTCGCCTTGCGGCAACAACTCGGCGTCTTGCGCAGGTCGGCTCCCAAACGGCTCAAACTGACGCCAGCCGACCGACTCTTCTGGGTCTGGTTGCGGAGCCTGTGGAGCGACTGGAAATCGGTTCTGATGATCGTAAAAGCCGACACAGTTGTCGCTTGGCATCGTATAGGCTTCCGTTTGTTTTGGACGTGGAAAATCCACCGTGGCAAGCGAGGTCGGCCCAGTGTGCCGCAAGAGGTTCGAAATCTGATCCGGCTGATGAGCCGCAACAACCCGCGCTGGGGCGCACCACGCATTCACGGCGAGTTGCTCAAGCTAGGCATTGAGATTACTGAACCAACGGTCGACAAATACATGGTTCGACTTCGAAGGCCGCCTTCGCAGACTTGGCGGACGTTCCTCGAGAACCATGCCAAGAGCATGGCGTCGGTAGACTTCTTCACCGTACCTACGATCCGATTCCAGATACTGTATGTCTTCCTGGTACTTGCTCACGATCGGCGGCGCATTCTCCACTTCGGCGTGACTGCTCATCCGACCGCAGAATGGACGGCCCAGCAATTACGGGAGGCATTTCCGTGGGACAGCGCGCCTCGGTATCTGCTTCGGGATCGTGATCAAATCTTCGGCAAGGACTTCGTCGATCAGGTGAAGGCAATGGGTATCAAACAGGTGCTATCGGCACCCCGATCTCCGTGGCAACGGGCCTATATCGAACGGCTCATTGGGTCGATTCGCCGCGAGTGTCTGGATCATGTCATTGTCTTCGGCGAAAGCTCTCTGCATCGTACGCTCACGACCTATTTTGCTTATTACGATGAGTGGCGAACTCACTTGTCGCTCGCCAAGGACGCCCCACTGGCCCGGAGAGTACAGCCTCCCCACGAAGGAGAGGTGGTCGAAATTCGTGAAGTCGGTGGCCTGCACCATCACTACGAGCGCCGCGCCGCCTAACACACGATTTAGACGCACCGGACCGAGCTCTGATGGAACCCGAGCCGCGAAGTAATCAGCGGCTGCGCGCCTATTTCCGGCCGGTGCGGATTCCAAACTTTCTTGATCAGGTGGATCACGTCTCGCTCCGGCATTCGGCAGCTTGGTTGGGATTTATTTGTAGGCACAGACGGTTCACCGGCGGATGAAGAAGCTACTGCACGACTGCGCCCCTTCGACATCTCTCTCGCGTGGCCCTATGACGCGATGAAAGACGTCGAGCTTTTGAATCGCTATCGCGAAAGCGACTGGAGAACAGTCGATAACGACTGGCTCCAAGAATCTGCGGCACTGGCGCTACAACTCGACAAGTCGATCAACAACACCAGTCTGGTACTGGCATTCGAACTTGTTGCAACCGGGAAGGTACTACTGTTTGTGGGCGATTCGGAGCTGGAAAGCTGGAAATCGTGGCAAGATCTCACGTTCGAACTGCCAAGGGGTGGAGGCAAAATTAAGGCCACCGACCTCTTGGCGCGGACCGTATTCTACAAGGTAGGCCACCATGGCAGCGGAAACGCGACGCTCCGCGCTGCGCTCGAGGCCATGGTCCATCCGGAACTCGTCGCTGCGGTGCCTACGGACAGCGACTTCGCCACGAATAAGAAGCACTGGGACATGCCAGCAGCCAAACTCGCCCCGGCTCTTCGAACGCAGGCAAAGGGCCGCGTACTGTACGCCGATCCTGGCAGGAACTGCGTTCGGGAAGAGAATCCCGTCGGTCTATCCAAAGCAGCTTGGCAGCGATTTCGTGACAAGTCGATGAAAGCAACACGCTTTGTGTCGACTACATGTTGGAGGCTTAGCGCATCGTCGAGGGAAGCATGCCGTCGGCATCATGTCGCTACTGCCGATCCACATCGCTCTCCTTCGAGCCCGAGCTCGGCGCGTGTCGCCGTTCTTAGTTCCGATACCCTCTGTTTACTGAGGTTCTCAACCAAAGTTTCGAGTCGCTTGCCCTTTATTGTGATGATGTGGTGAGCAAAGACGATGACCACTTCGCCAATGTCGCGGAGCTCTACATACGTCATCGTGCTGTAGAGGCATCCAAGCGCGGTTCTTGGCGTCGGCTTGAAACAGATCCCCACCATACCGGCATGGCCCTGATCAAGCAGCACACACCCGGGAGAAAAAGGAGACGCGTTCATCGTTTCTGCCCTTGTGCTTGCGACCGCGATTGGCTTGGTTGCTGCGATTGTTGCCCGCAATAAATGAGGAATTCAACCGCGTACCAGACTTGGCGAGCGACAATTAGGATTGAGAGGCGGATAGACCCCCACACAAAGATGTGTTCGCCAATGCTGATCGGCATATCAGGATTGCCGTGCTCGCCCCAGTGCTGACCGGCCATCAGGGACGCATCTTTCTGGTGTCGTCGTCGACTCGTTGGGATTTACGAGATGGACACCTCAAAGAGCCTGGAAAGACGCGTCAGGCGCCTGGCAGAGGCGACCGAACGGTATGGTGCGTCTTTCGCGGCTCGCGAGTACCCATAGACCCGAGAATCATGACCATGACGAATGATGCGGCGGAACCGGCCAGGGCCGGGGGTTCCTATTGCTGCGAAATCGCATCGCTATTCGGCAGCACTGCCGCGGCACGGTTCACAATGAGCGCACGCCCTTCCTTTGCGATCCGGGCAGGACAATTCGGCCACATGGCATGTATGAGGTCCAGCCATCTTTCAAGCTTTTCGCGAAACTTTCTCGGTCGTGCATAATCGACGCTGCCTAACTGGTTCGCCAGTCCGAAGTCACCGAACAGTGGCACTCGCTCCTCGCCTTTCGCCACAAAGCAACGGTAGGCTAGCCACGTAAACAGGTCGAGAGCGGCCGGCGCACAAGACAGCGCCTTCGCTGCCTCGAGATCCGTCGGGATCGGGTGGTCCATGATCTCCTGAAAGAACTCGCTGGTCAACACGATCACGTTGCGGCATTCGCCGGGCAACGTTGGCTGCTCAGCATCAGGTGAATACCAGATGCGCGCCTCGCTCATGAAGTTGAAGCGCGAGTGGTGGACTACCCTCGCCCTGTGACGCTGCGTGTCGGTGCCGAAGAAGATCGTCGCGCCAAAAACACGTTTGAAAGCTTCGATCAGTCGGCGATACTGCGATCCGCCTTGCTGCATGCCGAAGGTGTCGAGCATCTCGGCTGCGCTTGAAAATGCAATTATTCGACTCTGCTGTCGAATCGCCAGCGTGGCAAGGAAGATCGGAACCAGGCGGTCCTGGCCCCACGGCAGCCCGTATTCGGGATGGCCAGTGATCTGGAGTAGGAACTGGCCGTTCCGGCGCTCACGAATCAGGGAGCCCTTGGCCGGCCTCTTCACCGGTAAGCCGCACAGGACAAACGGACGTGAGGCGAAGCCGAGGTTTTGCTGCGCGGCTTCTCTTTTGGAACGGACCATCTCAATCGCCTCGATTTGGCGGAGCTTCTGCTTCGAAATAATCAGGTCAGGGTAATTTGTTCGAAGCACCTGCCCAGCACGTTCGAGCCCGGAGCGCCCAGCACGTTGGGTATGTGCGCCGCTCCTCGATTCGCGTTTGATTCTCGATCCAATTCTGAACATCAAACTAGCCGGTGCCTGCCGAATGCCTAATGCGTTCGTGTGACGAAGTTGTGCCAATCAGTCGGCGCAACGCGGCTTCGACGCACGACATGTTGGCCTGTAAGTCGTTGCCGATACGTCGCAGCCGGTGTTTCGTCTAGGTTGAGGTGCTAGCGGGAGTAATCTCGTGGGGGTTCAAGTCCCCCTCTCCGCACCATATCTGAGGCCGCCGTATCAGTCTGATATGGCGGCCTTTGTTGCTTTTTGGCGGTTCTCCGTTCATGGCCATTCAGTTTGGCCTCCTTTTGATTTGTGACGTCGTTGTGTCCAAGAACTCGATCTGATTGAAACGACAGGTGCGTAGGGGGATCTAATCGACCGTTGACGGGATAATGAACAGCGGAGATGCGAAACGTCTTAAATCCATTCCGGTTTCTAGTCATTGTGCTCGCCGGGTGGATGAACCAGAAGCAACAGCATGCCATCGAGTACCTGCGTGAAGAGAATCGAGTCCTGAGAGAGCAGCTTGGCAATCGCCGGCTTCGGTTTACCGATGACCAACGTCGCCGTCTGGCAGCGAAAGCCAAACTTGTCGGCCGTCGATTACTCAATGATATTGCCGACCTTGTGACGCCTGACACATTGCTGGCCTGGCATCGCAAACTCATTGCCGAGAAGTACGATGGCAGTGCCAAGCGCGGACCCGGACGACCGCGCACCGCTAATGAAGTCGAGAACCTTGTCGTCCGCTTGGCTCGCGAGAATCGTGACTGGGGATATCGCCGGATTCTCGGTGCCATTTCGAATCTCGGCCACAACCTGGGTCGTGGCACGATTGCCAATATATTGAAGAAACATGGAATTTGAACCAGCACCAGAACGGATCCGGAAAACCACCTGGAAGGAGTTCCTGACCCGGCACTGGGAACTAATCATCGCTGCCGATTTCTTTACGGTCGAGGTGTGGACCCGGCGTGGCCTGCAGCGGTACATCGTGCTGTTCTTCATTGAGCTATCAACACGACGGGTCGAGGTCGCTGGGATCGCCAGTGTGGCCAATGGTCTATGGATGACTCAAATCGCCAGAAATATCAGCGATACGGTCGATGGACTTGTCAGCAGGAAACGCTACCTCATCCATGATCGAGACCCGTTGTTCACTGCGGAGTTCCTGAACATCCTTGCAGATTCAGGCGTGAAATCGGTGAAATTACCACCGCGATCTCCAAATCTGAACGCCTACGCGGAGCGATTTGTTCGGACCATAAAGGAATCTTGCCTCGGCAGAATGATCCTCTTCGGTGAGAAGTCGCTGCGAAAATCGATCCAAGAATTTACGGTTCATTATCACACTGAACGCCATCACCAAGGACTGGCAACCGGCTCATCATGCCCGATTCGGCGCACCTGGGAGGTACCGGCGAGATCCGGCGACGTGAACGACTCGGTGGAATGCTCAACTACTACTATCGCGATGCCGCGTAGAGGATGGGCTCCCAGTTGTGGTGCATGTATGTGATGAATCAATCTGATCCCATGCGCGTGGAAGAGACTCGAATCCGCGGAAGCGATCATTGGTTAACCGGGGACGTTTCTTGCCTCGCCAGTAGAACATACTCCTATACGTGCAGTGCCACCGCGTGGATTGCTAGTCTGTAACGCCGGTAAGATGGTTCGATTCAGTATTTGGCGCTAGCGCAACCCAACAGCCGCAGGAAGCCGCTGAATGGTTTTCCCGGGCGATTGCCAACAGACCCGACTATGCCGAAGCCTACTATTCGCTCGGCGACATGAAAGCCTCCACCGCCAACTTGTCGGGGCGCGCGCAGCGTTTGAGGAAAGCCTCAGCCTGAATTTGGACCTGCGTTCCGCGCCGAGGCGTTTAACCGCATCGGCACAACTTCGCGCGGGGAAAGGCCGTCTCGCGGAAGCGCTCGAAAAGTTCGACCGTGCGCGCGCCGAGAACAGCGCGTTGGCTTCGGCCCAACAGAACAGGGCCCAGGCGCTCGCCGAGCTTAATCAAATATAGAGGTCCTCGGCCAGTCGTTCGATATACTGCAGCCAGGAAGCACGGAGTACCCTCATGTGGATTGTCCGGATGGCCCTCGGGCGTCCTTATACCTTCGTAGTTATGGCAGTGTTGATCGCGATCCTGGGCGGAGCCGCGATCGCAACTATGCCTATTGACATCTTTCCGTACATTAATATTCCGATCGTCAGTGTCTTGTTCTCCTACAACGGCCTGTCTCCCGATGAGATGGAAAAGCGCGTTCTTACGCCTTTCGAGCGCAGCCTAACGTCGAACGTTAACGACATTGAACATATTGAGTCGCAGGCGTATAACGGATATGCTGTCAGCCGCATCTATTTTCATCCGAATGTAAACGTCGATATGGCGCTTGCGCAAACCAGCGCCACGATGAATACGTCTCTGCGCCAAATGCCGCCGGGCATGTTTCCCGCCAACATTCTGAAGTACGATGCCGCCAGTGTCCCCATCCTTCAATTGGGCCTGACGAGCAAGACCCTTCGCGAGCACGAGATCTTCGACCTTGGCAACAACTTCATACGAACGCCGCTCGGGACTGTCCAGGGGGCCTCAGTTTCTTACCCGTTCGGTGGAAAAACCAGGGCCGTCATGGTGGACTTGAACCTTGATGAACTTTACGCAAAGCAACTTTCGCCCATCGACGTCTCGAACGCCATTAACGTGCAGAATCTCATCTTGCCGGCGGGAACTGCAAAGCTTGCCAGCACCGAGTATCAGGTCCGTGTCAACAGCAGTCCGGGCATCCTTGAAGAACTGAATAACCTGCCCATCCGCAACATCAACGGAGCCACGGTCTACGTCAAGGATGTTGCCCATGTCCGCGACGGCTTCCAGCCGCAGCAGAATATTGTCCGCACCAACGGCGCGCGCGGCGTACTCATGACCATCACTCGGAATGGCAAGGCTTCCACGCTATCCATCGTCAATCAGGTGAAGGAAGCGCTGCCGCGAATTCTGGCGAACGTCACACCGGAGCTGAAAGTCATTCCGCTTGCCGATCAATCAGTGTTCGTGCGCGCCTCCATCGAAAGCGTGGTTCGTGAGGGGTTACTCGCCGCCACTCTCACCGGCCTCATGATCCTGCTGTTCCTCGGCAGTTGGCGCAGCACGCTCATCGTCTGCATCTCCATCCCGCTCTCAATCCTGACTTCGCTTTCCGTGCTAAGCCTGCTTGGCCAGACCATTAATGTCATGACGCTGGGGGGCCTTTCGCTCGCCGTTGGTATTCTTGTTGACGATGCAACGGTTGAAATCGAGAACACGCACCGCAACCTCGCCATGCGCAAGTCTCTCATCCGCGCAGTGCTCGATGGCGCGTCGCAAATCGCGGTGCCCACCTTTGTCGCCACGCTCGCCATTTGTATAGTGTTCGTGCCGGTGCTGTTGCTTACCGGTACTGCTCGATATCTGTTCACGCCCCTTGCCCTGGCCGTCGTCTTCGCCATGATGGCATCCTATATGCTTTCCCGAACGCTCGTCCCGACAATGATGGCTTACTTGCTCGGCAAGGAATTGCATCTTTACGCGGACGAACAACATAGCTCCGGCCGCGGCCTGCTCCATGCCCTGCATAGCCGCTTCAACAATCTGTTTGAGCGTCTTCGTTACCGGTACATGGGATTGCTTGAGTTCGCATTGGGCCGGCGTGCCCCCGTCCTTGTCGCCTTCCTCGGTTTCTCCATCCTGTCTATGGGCTTATTCGCGCTTGTCGGTCAGGACTTCTTCCCGAATGTTGATTCCGGCCAGATGCGGCTGCATGCGCGCGCCCCTGCCGGCACACGCATTGAGGAAACGGAGGCCCGTTTCGCTGCCATTGAACGCGAAATCCGCTCCGTTATTCCGCCTGCGGAAATTGAGATGCTCATTGACAACATCGGCATCCCGAACAGTTGGCCCGCTATCGCGCAGGGCGACATCCCAACCATCTCTTCCGCCGATGGCGAAATTCTCATCTCGCTCAATAAGGAGAATCACGGCCCCACTGCCGAGTATGAAGATCGTCTTCGCAAACGGCTGAATGCGAAGTTCGCCGACATGAGCTTCTTCTTCCAGCCGGCGAACATTACCAGCCAGATCATTAACTTCGGCCTGCCGGCGCCGATTGACCTTCAGGTGGTTGGCCGGAACGCCGAAGCAAACTACAAAATCGCCCAACGTCTTTCCGATCGCATCGCCCGCATCCCCGGCGCGGCCGATGTCCATGTGCACCAGGTCGTCGCGCAGCCGGAGATCCGTCTGAATGTGGATCGCACGCGCGCAGCCCAGGTTGGCCTTACGCAGCGCGATGTCACCAGCAGCATGCTGATTTCTCTCAGCGGCAGCGGCACGTTCGCGCCCAACTTCTGGCTAAATCCTGCCAATGGCGTGAATTATTCCATCGGCGTTCAAACACCGCAATACCGCATCGATTCCCTCGACGCCCTGTTGCGGACACCGGTCTCGCCGAACAGCAATATGATTAGCGTTTCCCCGCCCGGATCGCTGGCCGGCGGAGCCGCAACCAATTTAGCCTTCACCGGAGCCGCGCCCGCCGGCGCCACACAAGCCTACGGCAATCCCGGCGCGATTGCTGCTTCCACGCAAATGCTCACCAACCTTGTGGACGTAGAGCGGTCCTTCACGCCCGTCATCGTCAACCACTACAACGTCCTGCCGGTTTTCGATATCTATGCAAACGTCGCCAATTGGGATCTTGGCAGCGTCGGAAAAGAGGTCCGGCGCATCATGCGCGAAGAAGAACCGAAGCTTCCGCGTGGGACAACGCTTGCGCTCCGCGGCCAGGTGGAGACAATGGAGAGTTCGTTCTTCCGTCTCGGTCTCGGCCTCATCTTCGCCGTTGTGTTGGTCTACTTATTAATGACCGTCAACTTCCAGTCGTGGGTGGATCCGTTCATCATCCTCATGGCGCTGCCCGGCGCCATGGCCGGCATCCTCTGGATGCTGTTCGTCACCGGCACCACTCTCAGCGTCCCGTCATTAATGGGTTCCATCATGTGCATCGGTGTTGCCACGGCCAACAGTATCCTAATGGTCACCTTTGCCAATGATGAGCGCCGCGAAGGTCTGAACGTCCGCGAAGCAATGTTGTCTGCCGGACATGCGCGCATCCGGCCGGTTCTAATGACGGCCACGGCAATGATCCTCGGCATGCTCCCCATGTCCCTTGGCCTCGGCGAGGGCGGCGAGCAAAATGCGCCCTTAGGCCGCGCGGTCATCGGCGGGTTGCTGCTTGCCACGGTCAATACGCTTTTCGTAGTCCCTATTGTTTATAGTTACCTGCGAAAGAAACCTCCCGTCGATCACGAACGCCGTCTCATTGAAGTGGAATCCCAGTAGCCCAAGTAATTGTAAATGAACTCCACAGAACCGAATACAGAGTCGGCCGAAGCGCTCCGCCGCGAAAATCAGGAGCTTCGCCGGCGACTGGAAGCCCTCCGTCCCGGCGTCGCCGCGCCGGCCAAGGGATGGAAACCGACCCGAACCACGATCATTGCGCTCGCGCTCTTCGCCGCGGCGTTGATCGTGGTCGCCTTTTTCGCCGGCTATCTGCCTATGCGCCAGCGCCACGCCGTCGTCATCGCCGAAGCGCATCGGCAGGAGGAAGCCCTCCCTCGCGTCCTGGTTGTAAAGGTCGGGCGCGAGGATGACAAAACGGGGTTGCAGTTGCCGGGCGCTTTACAAGCCATCAATGAAGCCCCAATCCTGGCCCGTACCGACGGCTATATGAAGACTCGCTTCGCGGAGCTTGGTGATCATGTGAAGGCAGGCCAACCACTCGCCGAACTCGATGCGCCCGAAATGGAAGAAATGCTGCGTGGCGCGCGAGCGACGCTCGAACAGGGGCGTGCCACCTTTGACCAGGCCGCAGCCAATCTGGAGCAGGGCAAGTCGGAACTCGAACTGGCGAAAGTCTCCGCCCAGCGCTGGAGCGATTTGGCGAAGGCAGGCGTCGCCTCGCGTCAGGATGACGACAAATACCGGCTGGAATATCAGTCGCGCATTGCCAGCGTAAATGCTCTCGAAAAAGCGTTGAATGTGCAGAAGAGCAGCATTCTCGTCGCGCAGGCAAACGTTGCGCGCATGGAGAATCTGAAGTCTTACAAAGTGGTCAAAGCGCCGTTCGACGGCGTCATCACTTTACGCAGTGTAGACGCGGGCGCCTTGGTCAGCGCAGGCAATACCCTGCTCTTCCGCATCGCGCAGACACAGAAGCTCCGGGCCTATGTAAGTGTCCCGCAGAGCTGGGTCAGTTCGGTCCGCGCCGGGCAGACCGCCGCCATCCGCGTGCAAGGTCTGCCGGGCCGCGACTTTAAGGGAACAGTCGCCCGCACGGCCAACGCCCTCGATCCCACCAGCCGGACGTTGCTGGTCGAGTTGAGTGTCCCCAACCCGGACGGCGCATTAATGCCCGGCATGTCCGTCCAAATTGACCTCAGTGCTCCCCGCCGCGACGCCCCGCTAGTCATTCCGGCCGACGCTCTTGTCCTCCGGTCAAACGGATCGGAGGTGGCCGTTGTTCGGACCGACAGAACGGTCAACATTCGCAAAATTCAGGTCGGCCGCGACTATGGCGACCGTCTCGAAGTGCTCAACGGGCTCAACGAAGGGGAATCCGTCATCCAGAACCCGGGCGATGTCGTTCGCGACGGAATGCAAGTGGAGCCTGTTTCCGCTGGGGACGTCGCGCGATAATGAAGGTCGCCCTGGCTATGAAATCCTGCCGCTTGCTATTGTGCGCATTCGCTGCGCTACTGCCATCCCTCGATAGCGCTCCACTCGACGGTGAGGTGAAGCGCATTTTTACTGCAAAGTGCGAGGCTTGCCATGGCGCGGCGCCGCAAGGAAAACTGGATCTCCGCTCGGCGGAGGCGGCGATTAAAGGCGGCGCCTCAGGCCCCGCGGTGGTCCCCGGAGACGCAGCGAAAAGTCTGCTGATTGACAAAATCGTCACAGGGCAAATGCCGCCCGGCAAAGTAAAGCTGACTAATACTGAGATTGACGCCGTACGGAAGTGGATCGATCACGGACTGAAAACTGTACCCGTAGAAGCGGCTGTTTCCTCCGCCCCGGTCAGCGAGATTCAAGTTCGGGCTATTTTGCAGGTCCGCTGTGTTGCCTGCCATGGCGGCACGCGGCGCGAGGGAAATCTCGATCTGCGTACCGTGGCGAGCCGGTTGAAGGGCGGCAAATCAGGCCCTGCGCTGGTTCCCGGCAAACCTGACGAAAGCCCAATGTATAAGCGCATCGTCAACGGGACAATGCCGCCGGAACGCGCAGCCAAACTGGCAGCCGTCGAATTAGCCACTCCTCCGGAGATCGAGAAAATTCGCGCCTGGATTGCGGCGGGCGCTCCCGAAGCTGCGCCGGCGCAAACGGCTGAGTCCACCGTTCAGGAAAAAGACCGTCAATTCTGGTCGTTCCAGCCCCCGAAGCGCCCCGCGGTTCCGAATGTCAAGGCAAAGGAACTGGTCCGCAATCCGATTGACGCCTTCGTTCTGGCCAAGCTGGAAACCAAAGGCCTCACCTATTCGAAGGAGGCAAACAAGCTTGCGTTAATGCGGCGCGCCTACCTCGACTTAACCGGATTGCCGCCCACCCCGAAAGACATCTTCGAGTACGAGCAAGACCAGTCCCCGGACGCGTATGAAAAGTTAATCGATCGCCTGCTTGCCTCGCCGCACTACGGCGAGCGCTGGGGCCAGCATTGGCTGGATTTGGCCGGTTATTCCGATTCAGAGGGTTTTGGCCAGGATGACGGCATCCGGCGATTCGCGTGGCGCTACCGGGATTATGTAATCCGGTCATTGAATGCCGACAAGCCATACACGCAGTTTCTGACCGAGCAGTTAGCCGGCGACGAAATGGCCAATGATTGGAAAGGCAAGAAAGGCCCGGCCAGCCAGGAAGTGGTCGACCGCCTGGCGGCGACCGGCTTTCTCCGCGCAACGCCCGACCAAACGGATTCCTACGAACGCGGATTAATCGCCGAGCGGATGAATGTCGTCGCGGATGAAGTGGAAGTGCTGTCTTCTTCAGTGATGGGAATCACTGTGGGTTGCGCCCGCTGCCACGATCACAAATACGATCCGATCCCGCAGCGTGATTATTACCGGCTTAGCGCGATATTGCAGGCGGCTTACGATCCGTATGAGTGGACGCTGCCCAGTAAACGCATTGCTGAAATCGCTCCGGCAGATGAACTGAAGCAAACCGAAACCTGGAACGCTCCACTTGAAATCGAATTAAAGAAACTGCAGGATCAGTTAAAGGAAGTCACGGATCCATTTCGCGTGCAGATTCTGGAAGAGCGGTTGGCAGCCTTGCCGAAGGAAGTTCGCGACGATCTTCGCACTGCGGCAGCAATCAAGGCTGACGCGCGAAACGACCTGCAAAAGTACCTGGCGGAGAAGTTCAAAGCGACCCTTGAAATTAACGATCGTGAGTTGATACGTAAATATCCTGAGCTGCAGGATAAATTGCCGTCTTTGCAGAAGGAACTGCAAACCGTGCGCGGGAAGATGAAACCCAACCCCCACATACGGATCCTCTCCGACAATCAAGAGCCCTCTGTCAATTACCTTCTCCGTCGCGGCGATCCTGTCGGCTTTGGCGACCCCGTAGACGCAGGCGTGCCGACTGTACTTCAGAACGCAGCGCTGCAGAACTACTCCATCGCTCCGCCCTTTGCGGGCGCGACGGGCCGGCGGCTGGCATTGGCAAAATGGCTGACGCAACCGAATCATCCGCTGACTGCGCGCGTCGCGGTAAATCAGCTTTGGCTGCGGCATTTCGATAGAGGCATCGTCGCCAGCGTGTCCAATTTCGGCCGCTCCGGCGCAACGCCGTCCCATCCGGAATTATTGGATTGGCTGGCAACGGAGTTTGTCCAGAAGGGCTGGAGCATGAAGGCAATGCACCGGCTGATGACGACTTCGCAGGCATACCGGCAAAGCTCCAAGGTAGAGTCGCAAGCAACCCTCGCGGCAGACCCCGATAATGCGCTACTGTCGCGCATGCCGCTCCGGCGCATGGATTCCGATACGCTTTTCGATTCCCTTATCAGCGTGGCCGGGCAAGCAGACCTTACGCCATTTGGCCCGCCCTCCGATATCGAGATTAGCCCCAGTAAAGAGGTACTCGTGAAGGCCGCAACCGCAGGCTACCGGCGCAGCATTTACATTCTGCATCGCCGCCAGACTCCGGTCTCATTGATGGATTCCTTTGACCAGCCGGTAATGACGCCAAACTGCACCGAACGCCGGCGATCGAACGTTGCCACGCAAGCGCTGCACATGATGAACGGATCTATGTCCTGGGAGTTGGCTCGATTCATGGCTGGGCGCGTCATTGATGAAGGTGGAACTGACCGAACACGGCAGATCGAATCCGTATATCTGCGCGCCTATAATCGCAAGCCAAGCGCACAAGAATTGCGAACCGGCATCGAAGCGATTGAAGAGTTTCGCAAGCAATGGCCGGCGCGATTAACGACGGACAATTCGGCGGCCCCCCGCGCGGCAAGCGCAGAATGGCTGGCTGTGGCCAATTATTGCCACGCCATCATGAATTCGGCTGAGTTCAGTTTTATCGATTAAAGGACTGGGATTCGAAGATGAAGAACAAGACGCGCCGCGATTTCTTTTCAACAATTGCCGATGGGCTACACGGCGCAGCGCTGGCTGGATTATTAGGAGCTGACTTCCTCACCGCAAGATCCGCGTTCGCCAATGAAGGTCCGCAAGTCTTTGACCTGAAGCCTAAGCCGGCGCACTTTGCTCCGAAAGCGAAAGCAGTGATCCAGCTCTTCATGAATGGCGGTCCAAGCCAGGTTGACCTGTTCGATCCGAAGCCCACACTTACACGTCTCGCTGGTACGGCTCCAAGCAAGGAACTGAGTTTCGCTATCTCAAACGGCGATGCTCCCGGCAGTTTGATGCCATCCGCGTTCGAGTTTAAGCGGCATGGGAAGTGTGGAATGGAGATCTCTGACGCTTTGCCGCATATCTCCACGTGCGCCGACGACATCGCTCTTATTCGCTCCATGTATGGCGAGCACGCCAATCATGAGCCGGCGCTTTTCCTGATGCATACGGGACGAACCATTGCCAGTCGCCCATCCATCGGCTCCTGGGTTTCGTATGGGCTTGGCACGGAGAACCAAAGTCTGCCCGCGTATGTCGTGCTGGACGATCCGAAAGGGCTGCCGATTAATGGCATTTCGAATTGGCAGTCGGCATGGCTTTCTCCCATCTACCAGGGCACTCGCTTCCGGGCTGAGGGCGCGCCTGTTTTGAATCTGGAGCCACGCCCGGAGATCCCGACGCCGCTTGTCGAAGCCGAGCGCAATCTGCTTCGACGGTTGGATGCGGCGCATCGCGAAATCCGGCCCTATCAGCCAGAGTTGGATGCGCGCATCTCCAGCTACGAACTTGCGGCGCGCATGCAGCTTGAGGCTTCTTCCGCACTCGACGTCAGCCAGGAAAGCGAAGCAACGCGCGACGCTTACGGGCTGAACGATCCGCTGACCGCGTCTTATGGTAAGCGCTGCCTGATGGCTCGCCGGCTTGTAGAGCGTGGCGTCCGGTTTGTGCAGCTTTATATCGAAGGGCAGATCTTCGATTCGCACGGCGACCTGCAAGGCAGTTTGCGTTATGCCTGCGGCAAGACGGATAAGCCGACCGCAGCGCTGATCAAAGATCTGAAACAGCGCGGATTGCTCGATTCCACGCTAGTGTTGTGGGGCGGAGAATTCGGGCGTCTTCCAATGTCGCAAGGCGGTGGCAAACCCGGACGCGATCATGGTCCACAGGGCTTCAGCGTTTTCCTTGCGGGCGGAGGAACAAAGGGCGGCACTATCCACGGCGGCACAGATGAGATCGGCTTCAAAGCCGAACAGGATCGTGTTAGCGTGCATGACTTCCATGCGACGGTGCTTCACCTGCTCGGCCTGAACCATCGGGATCTGGTGTTAGAGCGCCACGGCTTGAAAGAGCGGTTGACCGATCAGTTCCCAGCGCGCCCAGTGGCTGAGATTCTTGCCTAAAGCAATCTCGAATGCCGGGGTGAAACGCTCTGAAACTGCAAGCTCGGGCCGCGCCTACGAGACTGTCAGAACTGAGGGCACGGGATCAACGAAGCCGGCCTTCCTTCAAGCGTGAAGATGTACCTGGTTAGGCTGCGACGAAGAGTGCTTCCAGTTCCAGTGCTCGGAACAGGAACTGTCGTCTGGCGTTGGATAGTGAGATGACTTCGTTCTGTTTGCGGCGGGTCGAAAATACTGTCGAACTTCTTCGAAGGCTCGCAAAAATCGCTGGGCCGAACGTAACGCCGCGAAGCCCAGCATCGGACAGTATCGCTGTTTGATTCCTCGGTGATCTCGCTCAATTCGCCGATTCATGTAAGCGCTGCAGCGATGCTTCACCTTCGGACCCAGTGCTTCCCGGATTGCACGCGGATAGGAATCGTGGCCATCGGTTGTGACCTGCTTCGGCGCCGAGCTCACCATGGACCGAGCACTGCGGAAAAAGCGCTGGGCTGCATTCATGTCTCGGGTAGCGCTCAGCATGGAGTCCACTAGATTACCTTCGCGGTCTATGGCGCGGTACAGACAACACCATTTCCCTTTTACTTTCAGGTACGTTTCGTCGACGTACCAGCGCCGTCCCACTTTCCCTTTTCTCTTGCGGCGGATGTGCTCAGCCAGTAGCGGAGCAAACCGTTCCTCCCACTCGCGTACGGCTTCATGGGTGAACTCGAATCCACGTAGAAGATACATCTCTGCCAGGTTCCATAGACTGAGCTTGTACCGCAACCGGCAGAGCACGATTTCGAAGACGATATCGGTCGGCAACTCGAGGTAATTAAATGGAGTGCCGGTTCGCTCATTCGATTTACGCAAACACCCACCGCAGCGGAATTCAGAATAGCCGAGATCGGTGGTCTGGTTCAGCTTCCGGAGTTCGGAAGATTGGCAGTAGGGGCAGCTCATGGGCGACGGTCAGCCACCTTAGCATACCGAACGAGCTGAAGCCCCACCTTACCCCTGACCCGAGTCCTGACGCTTTCATGATGAAGACCGCCAATTCTCGGCTCCGCCCGGATCGTGCTGGGCAGATCAGGTCGCATTTCGGTCAATCGAGCGCTGGGCGTCTCTTTATTCAGTCCGAGATGCGTTCTGTCATCCTGGTAATAGCGGACGTACTCGAGGCTGAGGCGCGTCAGATGTCGCTCGTTTAGCGGGATCACGTGACGGGATCGCAGTCGCCAGAATAGCCGAAAAGCAGCACGGCGCCAGGACACGACGGTATCTGGTTTCACGATGATCAGGGCGTTCACCCAGCCCGGCCACAAACGGCGGAGCCCCACCCAAAACGCTCGGTCGCAGCTGCACAACCGAGGGCGTGGCTGTGTTCGCTTGCACACGACTAGTTGATGGCGTAGCGCGGCAACCTCCATGCCGTGGCGGTGACGGCCGATAAAGAACGCACGGCAGTAGGCGATCACCGCGAAAGCGAGCGCGATCATTACTTCTCATGCTACTGGCGACGCAGGGTCAGCCTCACTTCAAGCTGCTGATTCTCTGGGCCGACCGACTCTTGATGACCGATAGGCAGCAAACACCCAATCTCAGCAGGGCATAGTCGTTCGAGACCGAGCTGGTCTGGTCGGACTTGCCCCTCGGCCGTTACATCACTTGACGGGGACGAGCACCGGAGCGCTTTTGTCCTTCACGAAGAACACCAGGAGTTTTGCCGGCTGGGTACTGCTTGCGTTCCGTCCTACTACATGCACATCATCGGGGCCTTCGTAGAATGTCTGTCCCGACGTCAGTGTCACTTGCTTTCCGCCCTTCACCTGCATCAGCACAGTACCTTCCAGGACGTAAATGAATCCATGCGCATTATGGCGGTGAATCGGATCGGCATTGCCGGGAGGATACTCGACTATGAGCATCAGTCCCTCCTTGCCAGGACTCTCCTTAAGTTCTTTCGACAAGAGGGGTGTGACTTTGGCTTCCTCTGCAACGGCCGTGTCGACTGCCAGACTTGCCAGAACCAACAACAGCATTTTGTGTTTCATAAGTGAACCTCTCGTTTACTCTCTGTGCAAACGCACTTCCATCAGGCGTCGGTATTTGCGGTGGTGGAAAAGCCAGGAAATCCGCATATTCCGCCGTTCGCGTCACTGATCGGGAGAGGCAGTGCACGTTATTTCGTGAGGGATCGAGAGGCCACCAGTCGAGGCTCACGACATAGCGGTTATGCTTGTCAGCGCGCTTCCTCGAGCATGTCGCTAAGTGCTTCGCTGCGGGATGAATTACTCGAGGGCGGCTGATCGGGTCAAATTGGATGGTCGCAGGCACTGCTGGAATCGCGAAAACGCAGGTTGCACTCGCTCAATTGCGCGGTCACGGAGGCGATTGGAAATATATCAACAACCGAGCGTCAATGAGACTCTGCCCTGACTCGCTCTGGGAGGATACGCGCTGCTCGCCGTGATTGCTCTGCTGGAGGTGATTCGCGCCGCCAAAGTTCTGGAAAACGGCTGCAACTATGCAATTCAGAATACTGCGCGGCATGATCGTTTCTACCGACGAGTCGGGAGGCTAAGTATAGGGCCAAGCAAGCCATCCATACCTTTTCTGGCGAGCGGGAGATGTTGCGCAGGCCGTGATCGTTTTGCTCGGCGCACAGCTCGCCTTCGGGATACGCGAGTATGCAGTCCATGAATGCCATGTTTGTCATCCTGTGGCTGGCGGCCGTAGTGCTCCTTTACCGCGAGCACCGTGAAGTCAAATTAGTGTTGCGTGATCATGATCCGGGAATGGATCTGAAAACCCACTCTGCGAATCCGTACTGCTGATCGTCGGCACCACCTGCAGCGGCGGGCGCAACGGCAACGGCTCGGGCATATCGACAGGATGACGCCGCGCTGGGTCACGATGGCCCACGTCTGGGAACCGCCGTCGGTGATCAGGTAAGTCCCCGCTGCGGTTGATTTCGGCCGCGTGATAGCCGTTCTTGCTAACGCTGCTGCCGACGCCCCTCATAAGGCCGAACGACACAGCTCACCTGACCGGGACCGGCTTTGCGACCCCGGTCAGGTGCGGCGATTAGTTCGGCCCTGACCCAACAGGCGGTCAGTACTCCCAGGGGCCCGGTACCCAACGAAAGACGTCGCCGTCGACTGCCACATGGCAGACGGATGGGAACGACAGGTGAGTAGCCACCAGCGACTCGCGGTTCGCCGCCAGCTCCCGCAAGAGACCGACGCGCACGCGGGCCGCCTCCTCGGGGTCGTGTTCGAAGCCGTTGTACCAATCGGGGTGTTCGAACCCGACCTGGAACACGGCGTCGCCGGCAAACGTCAGCCGGTCTCCGCCAGACGCCAAGCGGACCACGCTGTGCCCGGGGGTGTGGCCGCCGGTGCGACGGACGAGCACCCCCGGCGCCACCTCGTACTCCGTCTCGAAAGGCCGCATCTGGCTGTCGTACTCGTTCAAGAACCGCTTGGCCGCCCGCCGAAGCGCGTCCGGGAACCCCGGCGGCATGGAGACGCGGGAGAAATCGGGCGACTCCCAGAACTCGGCCTCGGCGGCCGCCAGGTGGACCCGCAGGTCCGGACGCAGCCGGTCCCTTACCCCGTCGACGAGCAGCGCGCCAATGTGGTCCATGTGCAAGTGGGTCAGCACCACGTCGGTTACGGATGCGAGATCGATGCCGGCGGCCTCCAGTCGCTGGAGCAACCGCCCGGCCCGCGGCAAGTTCAAGTCCGGGTCGGCCCCGAGCCCAGCGTCGATGAGTATGGTCCGGCCGCCGCTACGCACCACAACCACGTTCAGCGCCCACTCGAGTACGTCCGGCGGCAGGAACTTGTCGTCCAGCCAGGCTGCCCGGACGGCCGGGTCGGCGTTGTGGCCCAACATCGCGCCTGGCAGCGATAGCACTCCGTCGCTGACCACCAGCACGTCAAGCTTGCCGACCCGCAGCGCGTAGCGCGACGGAACCAACTCGTCGAGCCCCGGTCTACCGGGCTGTGAGGTGTTGTCCAAGCTCATGTTTGTATCCAACAAGGTTTCGCTCTTCATGAAAGAACCTCCGCTTCAACCTCAATGCAACCGTGTCTCCAACAACACATCAGCGCGGTTTGTGGAACGCAACAGAGTTGGGTCTGAAACCTCACCGTGGAAGGCATCTTATTTACTAGCGTTTGCGTGGACGAAGGCCGGAACATCCGCGGTACTGGCTCGTTTCGCATCAGCGAGATCACAAAGAGCAGAACACGCTATTTCGTGAAGATTCAGGGGCGACCAGTCGCGGCTCACGAGATAGCGTCGATGTTCGTCAGTGTGCTCCCTTCGAGCATTTCGATAAGCGCTTCGCAACGATGCGAATCGCTCGACGTACGGATTGGATTGCATTGGGCGGTCGCATGCGCAACTGGGAATCACCAACCCCATCCGTTACATTGCGTCGGCAGGCCTCTCCAGCCGCCGTATTGCCGCCAGCTTGAACTCCCTTTTCACTGCTATGGGTAACACGCATGCAGTCTTTCCGTTGCGAATTCCTGCCGGATGTGTTCTAAAATCGCCTTGATAGGCCATCATCGGTCACTTGTGTTCGGGCGGATCACTCCAGAAGCCGACGCACAGTGGCGCCGTGGAGGATCGTCGTGCAGCTTTCGGAGTACTCGCTCGAACGCCTCCGCGATGACGGAGAATTCATTCTTTTCCGGGCTCACGCGAAGAAAACGGGATTACCTTCCGTTCTGCTGCTGTCCCCGGCTTCAACTCGACCCAGCCCCGAGACACTCAAGAAGATCGACCACGAATACTCGTTGAAGAGCGAACTGGACTCGGCCTGGGCAGCGCGACCCCTTGCCCTTGCAGAGCGAGACGCGGAGACGATGCTCGTCTTAGAAGATCCTGGCGGCGTAACTCTCGATGGATTCATTTCGGGACCGATGGAGATGACGCAGTTTTTAGGCGTTGCTGCCGGTCTCGCAACAGCACTCGGCGGGTTGCACGAAGGAAAGCTGATTCACAAGGATGTGAGGCCGACCAATGTTCTCATCAATTCCGCGATGGGGCAGGTCCGGCTCATCGGGTTTGGGATCGCTTCCCGCCTTCGGCGCGAGCACCAGGCCCCCGAACCTCCCGAGTTCATCGCCGGAACACTTCCTTACATGGCTCCTGAACAAACGGGTCGAATGAATCGCTCGATCGACTCGCGAAGTGACCTCTATGCTCTCGGCGTCACGCTATACGAGATGCTGACCGGTAACCTGCCCTTCATGGCTTCCGATCCGCTTGAATGGGTCCATTGCCATATTGCGAGGCATCCCGTGCCGCCTCATGAACGAGTGAAGGGTGTGCCGGCCTGTATCTCCGCGATCGTGATGAAACTCCTCGCCAAAACTTCCGAGGAACGTTACCAGACGGCGTCCGGGCTGGAGCGTGATCTTCGGCGCTGCCTCGCTGAATGGGAAGCGCAGGGGCGCATCGCGGATTTCTCACCAGGCCAACATGACACTCCGTGTCGTCTGCTCATCCCGGAGAAATTGTACGGACGGACGCGCGAGATCGAGACCCTGCTTGCTGTGTTCGATCGTGTGGTAGCCGGCGGCAGGCCGGAGTTGGTGCTCGTTTCCGGCTTTTCCGGGATCGGCAAATCCGCCGTGGTCAATGAGCTGCACAAACCGCTGGTTCTTCCGCGCGGCCTCTTCGCATCGGGCAAGTTCGATCAGTATAGGCGCGATATTCCTTATGCCACTCTGGCGCAGGCGTTTCAGAGCCTTATCCGCCCACTTCTGAGTAGGAGCGAAGAGGAGTTGAGCAAGTGGCGCAAGGACCTTCATGAGGCGCTGGATCCGAATGGCCAACTCATGGTGGGTCTGGTCCCGGAATTGAAGGCCGTTATCGGAGAGCAGCCACCGGTTCCTGAACTTCCGCAGCAGGAGGCCCAGCGCCGTTTCCATTTGGTGTTCCGTCGATTTATTGGAGTATTCGCGCGGCCGGAACATCCGTTGGCTCTGTTTCTCGACGATTTGCAATGGCTCGACGCGGCGACGTTGGACCTGATGGAAGATCTACTCACGCAGCCGGACGTGAAGCAGTTGATGTTGATCGGCGCCTATCGGGACAATGAAGTTGACGCCGCACATCCGTTGACGCGCAAGCTGCAAGCCATGCGCCAGGCCGGAGCGTTACTGCAGGACATTGTACTTGCGCCTCTCACTCGTGAAGATCTGGAGCAGTTGATTGCAGACTCTCTTCGTTGCGAGCCCAGGCATGCTGATCCACTCGCGAAACTGGTTCACGAAAAGACAAGCGGCAATCCGTTTTTCTCGATCCAATTTCTTTCTGCACTTTTCGAAGAGGGCTTGCTCACCTTCGATCATGTTGAAGAGCGCTGGTCTTGGGATCTGAATCGCATTCACGCCAAAGGGTATACCGATAATGTCGTAGACCTCATGGTCGGGAAGCTAACCCGCCTGGCCCCCGAGACCCAGAATGCACTGAAGCAACTCGCCTGCCTTGGCAACAGCGCGGAGTTCACGATGCTTCGTGTGGTCTACCAAGACTCAGTGGAGCAAATGCATGCCCAACTTGCCGAGGCCGCTGGGGCTGGCTTTATCTTGCGCTCAAACGATTCGTATCGCTTCCTTCACGACCGCGTTCAGGAAGCCGCCTATTCCCTGATTCCGGAGGACCGGCGCGCGGAGACTCATCTGAGAATCGGCAGGTTGTTGGCGGCGCACACCTCTCCGAAGGATCGCGAAGAACGAATCTTTGAGATCGTCAATCAGATTAACCGGGGTTCTGCGCTCATCACATCGCGCGACGAGAAGGAACAGTTGGCGGAATTCAACCTGATTGCGGGCAAGCGAGCTAAATCTTCCACGGCATACGTTTCAGCTCTGCACTATTTCGTCGCTGGCAGTGCACTACTGGCCGACGACGGCTGGCATCACCGGACGAACCTTATGTTCGCCTTGGAGTTCCACCGCGCCGACTGCGAGTTCGTGACAGGCGAGCTGAAAGAGGCGGAGGCGCGATTGGCGATGCTCGCGTCGCACGCCACCGACGCCGTCGATCAGGCGGCGGTCGCCTGTTTGCGCATTGATCTGTACACTACGGTCAATCAGAGCGACCTTGCGGTCGACGTTTGTCTCAGCTACCTCCGTCATCTAGGCGTCGAGTGGTCGCCTCACCCGACTGAAGAGGAAGCGCGACGAGAATACGAACGGACATGGTCCCTGCTCGAGGACCGCGAGATCGAAGACCTGACTGACTTGCCCTTGATGAGCCAACCCGAATCCGTGGCTACTCTGGAAGTTCTGCTCAGGGCCCTGTCGCCAGCGGTGTATACGGACATAAATCTGCTTTCCCTGCTCCTCTGGCGGATGATCAATCTCAGCCTGGAACACGGCAACATCGATGCGTCCTGTTACGCGTACGTTCATGGTGGCGCCATTGCCGGACAGCGTTTTGGGAACTACAAGGCCGGCTTTCGGTTCGGCCAAGTCGGCTACGAGCTGGTCGAACGGCGTGGCCTGAGGAGGTTCAGGGCCATGACGTACGTCGGGTTCGGCGTCTTCATTTTGTCCTGGACCAGACATTGGCGAATAAGCCGCGATTTGCTTCGTCATGCGTTCGATGCCGCGAATGCTGCTGGCGATGTCACTTATGCGGCATATGCATGGCACAATCTGATTGGGAATCTTCTCGCAGCCGGCGATCCGCTCGTCGACGTGCAACGCGAAGCCGAGCTAGGCTTGGAGTTTGTTCGCAAAATTGGCTACAGCCTCGTGATCGACAACATCACGACGCAGCTTGCGCTGATCCGCACACTTCGTGGCTCAACGCCGACCTTCGGCTGCCTTCAGTGGCGCGGAGTTCGATGAGCCCCAGTTCGAGCGTCGGCTGTCGCGCGACCCGGTCTTGGCGTTCGCGGCGTGCTGGTACTGGACTCGGAAGCTACAGGCGCGTTTCTTTGCCAGCGACTATTCGGCGGCCATTGACGCGTCATTGAATGCAAACGCCTGCTCTGGACATCGCCGGCCTTTTTCGAATCGGCGGAATCTCACTTTTATGGTGCACTCACCGCGCGGCATGCTGCTATTCCGCACCGCCTACTCAATACCGGCAACATTTCGAGGCTCTGACTGGCCATTAGAAGCAACTTCGAGTATGGGCGCAGCATTGCCCGGAGAATTTCGAAAACCGCGTTGCCCTGGTGGGCGCGGAGATCGCCCGGATCGAAGGACGCGTGCTTGAGGCCGAGCAGCTATACGAACAGGCCATCCGCTCGGCGCACCGCAACGGCTTTGTCAATAATGAGGCGATCGCTTACGAGCTTGCCGCGCGATTCTATGCAGCACGTGGTTTCCAAAAGTTCGCAGATGCGTATCTGCTCGAAGCCCGGTATTGCTACCAACGATGGGGGGCTGATGGCAAAGTCGCGCAGCTGGACAATTTATACCCGCATCTCAACAAGGAATCGTTGATCCCGGCGCAGGGGAGCACAATCACTGTTCCGACCAAGCTCCTGGATTTGGCGACAGTGGTCAAAGTCTCGCAGGCAGTCTCAGGCGAGATGGTTTTGGAAAAACTGATCGACAGTCTCATGTCCGCGGCCATCCAGCATGCCGGCGCTGAACGAGGCCTCCTGGTCCTTCCACGATTATGATCAGCTCGTAATTGAGGCAGAGGCTACTAGCGGCGGAAGCAATATCAAAGTGCACCAGCGAAATGCCTCAGCCAACTCGACCGATGTTGCCGGAGTCTGTTGTTCGCTATGTAATGCGCACTCAGCAGAACGTGATCGTAGAGGATGCGACATCTCAGAATCCTTTTCCCGCCGACCCCTACATCCTTAACTATCACGTCCGTTCCATTCTCTGTTTGCCATTGATTAACCAGGGAAAGCTCACGAGGGTTCTTTATCTTGAGAACAATCTATCGCCTCACGTTTTCACTCCTGACCGGGTTTTGGTGCTAAAGGCGCTTGCATCGCAAGCAGCCATATCCCTCGACAATACGCGGCTTTATCGCGATCTTGAAGATCGTGAACGGAAAATCAGACGACTGATCGATTCGAATATCATCGGGATCGTCATCTGGGATCTGGATGGACGGCTTCTCGATGCCAATGACGCCTTTCTCCGTATGGTCCGGTACGAGCGCGAGGATTTGCAGGCAGGGCTTGGATGGTTTGAAATGACGCCTCCGGAATGGCAAGAGGTGCACGCTCGCCAGGAGGCAGAAGAGCTCAAGGCGACCGGGATGATGCAAGCCCGTGAGAAAGAGTACTTCAGGAAGGACGGCAGCCGTGTGCCTGTGCTGATCGGGGCAGCTTGCTTCGAAGACCAGCCCAACCAAGGGGTCGCCTACATTCTCGATTTGAGCGAACAAAAGCGTGCCGAGGAAGCTCTGCGACGTAGCGAGGCTTATCTAGCCGAAGCGCAGAGGCAAACCCACACGGGAAGCTGCGCCATTGATGGCGCCAGCAGGGAGATAGTCTACTGGTCTGATGAAATGTTCCGACTATTCGACTTCGATCCACAACAGGGCCCACCCAAGTCGAAGCAATTCCTGGAGCAGATACACCCAGAAGACCGCGAGAAAGTGGGTGTTGCGAGCGATACGACGTTTCGCACCAAAGTAGATTGCGACGTCGAGTTCAGAATTGTGAAGCCTGACGGGACGGTCAAGCACATTCATAGCATTAGCCAACCGGTCTTGGGTCCCTTTGGGGAGGTTGTTCAAGTGCTCGGGACAATGGTCGATGTTACAGAGCGTAAGCGTGCCGAAGAGGCGCGTGACAGGGTGCGACAGCTAGAGGCGGACCTTGCGCACATAACTCGGATTAGTACCATTGGAGAGCTGACCGCCTCGCTGGCACACGAAATCAAACAGCCGATTGGGGCAGCCGTCACAAATGCAGAAGCGTGCCTACGATTAATCGATCGTGATAAACCCGATTTACCGGAGGCGCGAGAAGCTGCTTTGGAGATGACCAAGGACGCCAGACGTGCAGCCGACATAATTGATCGAGTCCGGTCACTGTACCAAAAAGGTTCATTTCAACTGGAGACCGTAGACCTGAACCAGGTAATTGAAGAGATGGTCCATATGATGGGCGCTGAAGCAAACCGCCATGCTGTGACGATTCGTACGGATCTTGAGCCCACACTTCCCACACTGCTGGCAGACCGTGTGCGGTTGCAACAGGTGTTGATGAATCTCATGCTCAACGGCATTGAGGCGATGCAAGGTACGGGTGGTGAACTCAGAACAACGTCGCAGTTGGCGCCAGATGGTCAACTCCTAATCTCAGTGACTGATAGCGGAGTGGGGTTGCCCGGCGAGAATATAGATAAGATTTTCGATGCGTTCTTCACTACGAAGACTCAAGGCACAGGTCTTGGATTGGCGATTACCCGTTCCGTTATCCAATCGCATGGCGGCCACATTTGGGCTACCGCAAACTCTGGAAGAGGGGCAACGTTTCATTTTACGCTGCCGGTTAGGGAGGCGACTGGCAGATGACCTCCGCCGACTCACCTATTGTTTTGATCGTCGACGACGACACCCGAATGCGTGCGGCGATGCAACGCTTGTTGAAGACGGTAGGCCTACATTCCGAGTCCTTTGCTACACCCGAGGACTTTCTTCGGCACAAGCTTCCAAATATTTCTAGTTGCCTCGTACTTGATGTGCGACTGCCTGGGATGAGCGGGCTGGAGGTCCAAAGTAAATTAAGTGAAATGGGAGTCCACATCCCGATCATATTTATCACTTGCCATGCAGACATCCCAATGACTGTGAAAGCGATGAAGTTAGGAGCAGTGGAATTTCTGACTAAACCTTTCCGGGATCAGGATCTTATAGATGCGATTCAGCAAGCCCTCAAGCGTGACAGCGAAACGAGGCAACAGCAGAACGAGATTGCGGAACTGAAGGATCGCTACGCGACGTTGACTGCGCGCGAACGCGAGGTGATGCTTCTCATTGTTTCCGGCATGCTCACGAAGCAGATCGCCTCGACACTTGGCACCACCGAAATCACGGTGACCGTCCACCGCGGGCAGGTGATGCGCAAGATGCAGGCCAACTCTCCCGCTGAACTGGGAAGATTGGCAGAAAAGCTTAAGCTGCCGGCAATCGCATAACTTTGGATCGCGAATCGCCGCCTCAACCCCTCCTGTGACAACGGTGACAACTGAGGAGGCCCTTATACATTCATATAGGCGACCGTATCAGAATCAATAATTGCGCGCTGCGGCGAGCGGATCGATACTGTAGCGGTATGGCTACGGAAAGCAACGAAAAGATCGTTGCCGTTATCGAAGACGACGAATCGTATCGGGTCGCCGTGCAACGCCTGCTGAGATCGGCAGGTCTTTCCGTAGAGTCATTTGGCTCCGCCGAAGCCTTCTTAAACTCTGGCCGACAACACGAAACCGGATGTCTGATCACCGATATCAGAATGCCGGGGATGTCAGGGCTAGAACTCCAGTCCAAGCTGAACTCTGATCATTGCCTGATCCCGACAATCTTCATCACCGCGCACGGCGACGAAAAGATGCGAATGCAGGCAATGCGAGGCGGCGCAGTGGAATTTCTCGCGAAACCTTTTGACGGCGAAACTCTGCTTGAGGCTGTCAGAGTGGCGCTGAAAGTTGACGGCTGATCCTTGTTGCCGGCGCCCTTTCAGTGGGAGGATTTGTGAGCTGTCTCGAGAGAAGTCGGTGTGATGAACAAGACGAAAGAGACCACCGATTTAAGCAAATCGTAGGCAGCAGCTCTCCTCTGGAATCTGTCCTCGCCGAAGTTGAGCGCGTGGCGCCAACGGACTCCACAGTGCTGGTCCTTGGAGAAACCGGTACGGGCAAGGAGTTGATCGCGCGCGCTATTCACAATATAAGCCCACGGTGCGGATGCCCATTCGTGAAGCTAAACTGCGCCGCCATTCCCTTCGATCTGTTGGAGAGTGACTTGTTTGGGCACGAGAAAGGCGCCTTTACCGGGGCGGTGGCACAAAAAGTGGGCCGCTTCGAAATGGCACATACGGGCACTCTCTTCCTGGACGAAATCGGGGATTTACCGCTAGCCCTGCAACCGAAACTTTTGCGCGTCTTACAGGAACAGGAGTTCGAGCGACTGGGAAGCGGCCGTACGCATCGCATCAACGTCCGTCTGGTGGCCGCCACTCATCGCGACCTTACCCACATGGTCGCATGCAATGAATTCCGCAGCGATCTTTATTATCGGTTGAACGTATTTCCTGTGCTCATACCGCCGTTGCGGGAGCGGCGGGAGGACATACCTCAGCTGGTCCTGCACTTCGCAGAGGTATTCTCCAGGCGCATGGGGAAACGGATTGAGCACATACCGCAAACAACAATCGATGCGTTCTCTACATACGATTGGCCCGGCAATGTGCGGGAACTCCAGAACCTGGTTGAACGCGCCGTGATCCGATCGGACAACGGAGTGCTTCCGAATCCCCTTTCGACGTCACAGGCTTCCAGTGGCTCTGTTCTCAAAGTCGCAGCGGATCGGCTACCGATTGAGGAACCCGAGTTCGGAGCGGATCTTCTGCCGACTGAGGAACCGGAGGCGAGCATGGAAGCGGAACCGATCACTGAGGCCAAAGCTACTGATTCACTCGAAGAAGTACAACGGCAGCATATCCTGCGAGTGCTCGAGAGAACAGCATGGGTGATCAGCGGACCCCGGGGCGCAGGAGCCATCCTGGAGCTTCACCCGAACACCCTTCGCAGCTTGATGCACAGGCTGGGGATTCGGCGTGCGCTTCAAGCCACTTCGTCAGCGGCAATATAACGCGATTAGCCATTCAACTCGCGGCAACGCATCCAGTAGCCGATCTCACAGAAAGGTTGTCGCCCTTGAGAGCCCTACGGAAAACAAGCATGGTGTTTTCCTGTGGATAGTCCGGTGAGTAGACCGAAAACGAAAGAGAACCCCTCACGAAATTTGCTGAAAATCTTGCCGGGTCAGAATAACCCAACCGACCAGAAGTTGCTGTAGGCGGCATGGTCGACAAATGCGAGAAGCCGGCCGTCCGGAGAGGGCAGTCCCCAAGTGGAGATCGGACATTCCCGCAGAACCCGGAATCGTCCGTTGCGATCGATGTGCAGCAATTTCACTCCCCGTGAGGAAGTGGCGGAAGCAAACCATCCGTTATCGTTGGCGTCGGCGACAAGCCCAAGCAAGCCACCTAATTCCGGAACCTGCAGTTCTCTGGTCGCCGGCGTATGACTCTGGCGAGGCATCGAGACCGATCAGAAGGATTCGCGCTTGCCGTGGATCATGATTGGGCATTGCGACTTCCGCACCATCGGCGGAGAGCGCCCAATCACCCAGAATCGACGGAGTCCAGGCGGTGCGCGCAAGCTCCTTGCCCCGACCCCGCACCGGATCCAATTCCCTGTAGACGTACTGCCGGTTCTCAATCGTTCTCAGGACACAGCGTTTTCCGGGCGTCAATGCGCAGCGGAACTCATCGAATTGACCTGTGGGTACGAGTTGGTTGGGGCCGCCGCCAATCGGAACCCGCATTAGCTTCTGATCGGCTCGAGCTGCTGCTGAGCCATCTCGAAAGGCGCAATAGAGCACCCACTCACCATCGGGAGATAACTGGGGCATAATTTTCGAACCATTTTCGGTCGCTAGCGGATATGCAAGACGGTCATCGATTCCTTGGAAGTACAGATCCCATCCCGTCTTGCCAGGCTTCTCGAAAATCACGGTACGGCTGTCGGGGGTCCAGGCGTGGGGATACTCGGCAATATCCTCCTGAGTCAACCTTCGCCGGCTTGCAGCGAGCCGCTCTCAGGTTCCCCAATATATATCTCCGATTGGCTCCTTTGGACGAGAAAGCCAACAAAGTTCCCGTCGGCAGAGCAAGAGATCCCAGCCAGTTATTTCTCCCGCCACTGGGTCAGGCGCCGGGGCATTCCCCTAATTTTGCCCGTCTTGGGGTCAGTCCGGAGTTCCCAAACGTTGAAATCGTGGCCGCTTCTCTCTTCGGCCTGGAGAAACAGTATGCGCCCATCGCCGAGCATGCATCCCGACGTCATTCCTATGGCAGCTGTATCCACAATCCTGCCGGATAGATCGACAGTTTCGAAGGTTCGCATGAAGTTGTGTTCGCCGTCACCGCGCGTGCGTGGGTCAACCGAACCCGCCGTATAGTGGCGCCGCTGGTATGAGACGCGCCGATTATCGGAAGAGAAGGCTATGAAAGGAAAGGTATCGGTGCTGCCGCCGACCACAAGCTTACGCACATCCCCTCCATCGGCCTTCATGATCCAGATTTCGGTTTCGTCGACGCTGGTAAACGCGATAAGTTGACCGTCTGGCGACGCGATTCCGCGGCGGGCGTCCTGCCGGAGGGTGTACAGCTGGGAATCGGAGAGATCCTCCGTCCACAGAGTTCGAACCTCTGCCTCCGTTTCGCCGCTGATGAGAATCTTGCCCGTCGACCCAATCCACGAGATCGTTTCGATCAGAGTTCTCTCCGGCGCCCGAAGAAGCCGCCTGCCACCGCTCTTCAGGTCTTGGATGATGAGACTTCCCCCGAATTCCGAGTATGCCAGTCTGCTCCCATCAGGAGACACGGCAGCGGCCGTTACCCGGTTCTCAGACAGAGTGGCTGTGATCTGATTGATCGCAGGATCCTTCAAGCCCGCATTTCTGACCGCATACCACCAGGCCACGACACCCGCGAGAAGGATGAAAACGAGCGCGCCCCAAACCCAGATCGCGGACGAGGGCCGTCTGTTGCTATGTTTGAACCTCGCGATTCCCAGCGGTCCATTCCCAGTCGTCCGCCACGTCCTGCAGGTCAGGCTGTACTTGCGGGGCGGACGATGGCGGTCCGTCTGGATACTTTGCGACGAGTTTCAAAACCAGACTGTCGAGCGCCGCGGAAACAGCGGGGTTGCGGAGGGAAATGTCCTCCAACGCCGCCCTCAGGTCGGCGACCGATTGGTAGCGATCCGCGGGGTGCTTGCGTAGGCAACGCGCGATTACTCTCTGCATCTCCGGAGCGCTCTCCAACGGGGCAGGCTCATCACGCAGAATGGACGCCAGTATAGAAAGGCCGCTGGGACCCTGAAAGGCCTTCCGGCCGGTCAACAATTCGTAGAGCAACGAGCCGAAGGAGAAGATGTCGGACCGCGCGTCCACCGGTTGCCTTGCGCCTGCTCGGGCGACATGTAGGAGGGTGTGCCGAGGATCGTCCCGGTTTGCGTACGTGGAGCGGTCTTATCGTCCTCGCTCAGGACCTTTACTTTGGCCAATCCGAAATCCAGCAGCTTGATACCGGACTTGGTCAGCAGGATGTTGGCAGGCTTCAGGTCCCGATGCGTGATGCCCTTCTCGTGCGCTGCGGCGAGCGCATCGCAAATCTGCAGGGCATACGGCATTACCGCCTCGACCGAAGACGGCCCCATCAGCGGCGTGCCTTCGACGTACTCCATCACCAGGTAGTTCGGGCCGACATCGAAGAGAGTGCAGATGTTGGGGTGATTCAACGCGGCCACCGCTCTCGCCTCGAGCTCAAAGCGTTCGTCGTACTCGCTCTTGGATACCTTCAGCGCCACTATTCGGTCGAGCCGGGTGTCGCGGGCCTTATACACCTTGCCCATACCGCCTTCGCCGATGGGCGCGAGGATCTCATAGGGACCCACCTGGTTTGTAGGAGACAAGGCAGTCATGAGACCTGACTCTTGGGCAGGCTTTCGTGAAGATTAAGCAGGTTCCGGTCCGTGTGCGCCGCACGCGCGATACGTTCGTCGACCTGTACAACATGGGGTTGGGCAAACAGCTCGTTGATGATGTCGCCCCGGAGTTGTGGAGCTTCATCGGTTACCTTTCGCTAGTGGATCCATTCTGGATTTCCCTATAGGGCAGGCGAGGCTCACAAAATGCAAGTGATCGGCCAACGAGCCGTCCCCCTTGAATATTCCATGATGCATAGGGCGGAGAAGCACTTAGCGCCATGAACGAACGAATGAACGGAAAAGCGCCGACGCTATCTCGTGAACCAAACTTGTTGTTGCTGTATCCCTCACGAAATCGCGTGATGTGCACTCTGTGATCCTTGGAACGCGAACGCCCGAGCGTCGTGGAATTCTCCGGCTTGCACAGTGAGAAATCAAGCGCAATAGAGGGCTCGCAGGAAAGACAGCACTCGATCATGGAATCACGATTGCAGCCCGAAGGAACGGAAAGCGCTCAATCATGAAAACAAAATGCTCGTACTGGTTCTGGCAACTGCATGGAATTCGATTAGGAGTGCACCATGAGTGTGAAAGAGATCATTTTCCCGATAGACTTCTCTGATCGCAGTGTGGACGCGTGTCCCTACGTGGCAGCGCTGACGCAACGTCTGAACGCGAAGTTGACGCTGCTTCACGTTATTGAGAATCTGCCACCCGGGAGCAGTTCTTTAGACCGGCTCGATACAGGAGGGGAGCTAGAGCAGCGAAAAGAACACGCGAACGGCGCGCTGCGCGCCTTTCAACAGCAGTACATCCCGCATGTCACTTCCGATCTCTGTGTCCTTAGCGGGGATCCGGCTCAATCCATAGTCGCCTACGGCGGTGACGGCGAAGGGCGGATGATCCTCATGCCCACACACGGCTACGGTCCGTTCCGGCAAATGCTGCTTGGCTCCGTAACTGCAAAGGTTCTGCACGATTCTGAATGCCCTGTTCTTACCGGACCTCATCTTGAGTCAGCGATCCACCCGGACGAATGGTTTAAGCTGCAGCGAATTATTAGCGCCGTCAGCCTCAACTGGGAAACGGATGACTTCTGAAGAAACTCCGCCGATTTCGTGGGACAGCTTGGTGCTACACTGACTGCGTTCCATTGGTCACGCCGGTTGAGGAGGGCTTGCTACCGCTCGTTGACGCGTGGGCCCCCGTTTTTAACCCAGTCGGCTCGGAATGCCGTACAGGATGCGCTCCACAGGACAGGGGTCATGGCGCAAGCGTGTGTCTCTGTCGGCGAAGCTTCTCGTGAAGTCGCCCGTTCCGCCAGAGCCTTGAATGATGACCTGATTATTGGCGGGAAAGGCGGAGCGCCGGAGTTGCCTGGAGGATTAGGCGGCCACGGATACGCCATCGTACGCCGTGCGCCGTGTTCGGTGCTATGTGTCCAGTTCAAAGATTCCTAAAAGCCCGATGTTCCACTCGATCTCCACAGCCGAAGCGATAGCCGTCCTCGGAGCTGATTCGCACCGCGGACTGAGCGCGGATGAGGTTCATGTACGCCTTGGCCAATATGGTCCGAACGAACTCCGTAAACCGGACCGAATGCCGCCTTGGCGCCGCTTTCTCGGACAGTTTCGAGATTCTCTGGTCATTCTTCTTCTCGTTGCGGCGCTCGTTTCCTGCGTTGTCTGGTTGATTGAGGGAGACACGCCGCTACCTTACGAGGGCCTGGTCATCTTTGCCATTGTGCTTCTCAATGCTGTGCTCGGGTTTATACAAGAAGAGCACGCCGAGAGTGCTCTGTCCGCCATTCGGGAGATGTCTGCACCCGAGGCAACGGTTATTCGTGAATCCGAGCAACACCGAATCGCGGCACGTGACCTCGTACCAGGAGATCTGTTACTGATCGAAGAAGGTGACGCGATTCCCGCGGACGCGAGGCTCATCGATGTTGTAGAGCTCAAGACCGTTGAAGCATCGCTGACCGGTGAAAGCGTTCCGGTTCAAAAGCATACCGATCCAGTTCCCGCGGAAGCATCCCTCGCCGATAGGAAAAACGTCGTGTTTGCAGGAACATCGGCAGCCTACGGCCATGCCAGGGCAATAGTGACCGCAACGGGCATGCAGACCGAGTTGGGAAGGATCGCGAGCCTGCTGGAGAGTACCGAAACCGAACCTACTCCACTGCAGCGGGAGCTTGACCGCACGGGTAAGAGGCTCGGAATCGGCGTTATTGCGATCGCAGTAGTTGTCGTGGCGACGCTGCTGCTTGTTGAAGGCGTGCATGACTTTCGGGGAATGCTCAATGCCCTTCTGTTCGGAGTAGCGCTTGCCGTAGCGGCTGTGCCCGAGGGCTTGGCCGCGATCGTGACGGTTGCACTCGCAATAGGCGTCCAGCATATGGCAAAGCGCGGAGCGATTGTACGTCAATTAACCGCGGTAGAGACGCTGGGCTCAGCGACAGTCATTGCATCCGATAAGACCGGTACGCTCACGCGGAATCGAATGACTGTTCGTGTAGTCGTGACCTATTCGGGCAGAAACAATCTCGGCCAGACTGGCGATTCCGCACAACAGCAGGCTGAAGAACGTAGCTAATGGACCTTCTCAGACTGAGGTCGAACACCTGTTGCTAGGCGCGGTCCTGGCGAACAATGCCAAAGTTACAGATAACGGTGGAAAGCGGTCGACTCAAGGTGATCCTACCGAAGCTGCTCTGATTGTGGCTGCCGAACAGATAGGCCTCTCGAAGCAGGATGTCGAGCGGCGGTTTCCGCGTCTCCGTGAGCTCCCCTTCTCATCTGAACGAAAGATGATGAGTACGCTGAACGAGAACGGGAATGGCCAGACCGTGCTCTGGACGAAGGGAGCGCCGGATGTCATTCTCGAACGCTGCGCTGAGGAGTTCCGCGAAGGAGACATTGCGAATATGACGGAGGATCGGCGCGCCGACATTCTCGAGGCAAACGGATCCTTGACGAACGATGCTCTCCGAACGCTGGCAGTGGCATTTCGTACACTCCCTGACGGACTCGACTTTCATACCATAAATAGTGATGTCCTCGAATCCCGCCTCGTGTTTGTTGGGCTGATCGGGATGATCGATCCGCCGCGACCCGAGGCAAGGGACGCCGTCAAGCGAGCTAAGGAGGCCGGTATCCGTCCTGTCATGATTACGGGAGATCACCCTGGCACAGCACTTGCAATCGCAAAGGAAGTTGGTATCGATTCGCGTGCCGGCGCAGTCACCGGGCTGGAGTTGGATCGGATTGGCGCCAAAGAGCTCGCATCCATCGTAGGGACGACCTCGGTCTATGCCCGTGTCAATCCTGGCCACAAACTTCGCATTGTTGACGCGCTGCAGGCAAATGGCGCCATCGTGGCTATGACGGGAGACGGCGTCAATGATGCGCCGGCGCTTAAATCGGCCGATATCGGTGTAGCGATGGGAATCACAGGGACGGATGTATCTAAAGAGGCTGCGGATATAGTTCTTACTGACGACAATTTCGCGACAATCGTGGCGGCGGTCGAGGAAGGAAGAGCAATATTCGCGAACATCCGGAAGTTTCTTCGGTATCTCTTGTCCTCAAACGTAGGCGAGGTGCTGACAATCTTTCTCGGTGTTGTATTCGCCGCGCCGCTTGGCCTTTCGGATCAAGGAGTGTTGGTTCTGCCACTTCTAGCTACTCAGATCCTGTGGATCAACCTCATCACGGATGGCCCCCCGGCATTGGCATTGGGAGTCGACCCGCCGAGCCCAACTCTGATGACCAGCCTTCCGCGACTGCCGCATGAACACGTGATCACGCCCGGAATGTGGATCATGGTGGGCATAGTGGGTGTAGTCATGGCAACCGGTACTTTGCTCGTTCTCGACGCCTGCATGCCTGGCGGATTCCTGGAGGGGTCGGGGGAACTCCGATATGGCAGGACCATGGCATTTACAACTCTTGTGTTGTTTCAGTTATTCAATGCGCTCAACTGCAGGTCGGACCGTGATAGTGCTTTTGTCCGGCTTCTAGGCAATCGTTGGCTGCTTGGGGCCATCGTCATTTCATTAGCCCTCCAGGCGCTGGTTGTCCACATGCCACTGTTTCAGCGTGCGTTTGAAACGGCAGACTTAAGCCTGCGGGATTGGTTCGCCTGCCTGTGTGTCGCCAGCGCTGTAATGTGGGTGACGGAGCTTGTGAAATTTATGAGGCGCCGACCTTTGCCGCGCGTCATACCGACCTCAGGGAACTGACTGCTAAATGCACGCGTCGATCAATCGCACAATATCGCCGAGCGCTCATCCATGCACGCCGGAAGACACTACTCGCTAAAAGAAATCGCCATCTGGACGCGTCGGGAAACGACCGTCTTCGCGCTCATTGCAGCCATCCTGACTGCATTGAACGCGCTGGCGGGATGGAAGTGGATGATGGTGCCCTGGCCTCCGATCGCGGTCATCGGCACAGCGGTCGCGATCATCACAGGCTTCAAGAACAACGCTTCCTATGGCAGGCTGTGGGAGGCACGGCAAGTCTTCGGCAGCATCGTCAGTTCCAGCCGAACGTTCGGTCTGCTTGTGCTCGACCTCATCCCTGACCCATCGGCTCACCGGCGAATCATTTATCGGCATTTCGCCTGGCTTACTGCGCTTCGCTACCAACTGCGCGAGCCGCGTGCGTGGGAAAACATGCGCCGGTCCTTCAACACCGAATACCAGCGTAAGTATAGAGTGCCTGAATGGGAAGGTTCAATGGAAACAGAACTGGCCGGGTTGCTGGATGCAAACGAACGTGCGTACATCCTTGGCCGAAGGAACCGCGCGACACAACTGCTTGCATTGCAATCCGAGGACCTGCGACGAAGCGGCGAGCGGGGTGTCGCAGGCGAAATCAAACATCTGGAACTTGTACGTCTGATTGCTACCTTCGGCCAAGCACAAGGTAGATGCGAGCGTCTTAAGAACTACCCCTACCCGCGTCAATATGCGACATTGAATCTGTTCTTTATTTGGCTGTTCATCGTGCTCGTTCCTTTCGGCTTGATGCCGGAGTTTCAGAAGCTCGGCGGCCCATTCATATGGCTGACGGTTCCGGTGAGCGTAGTCATATCGTGGGTATTCCACACGATGGACAAGATCGGTGATAGTTCGGAGAATCCTTTCGAAGGCGGCCCAAACGACGTGCCCATCACATCCCTGAGCCGCACCATTGAAATAGATCTGCGGGAAATGCTTAGAGAGGACAACATACCTCGCCCCATTCCCGCGATCAACAACATCTTGATGTGAGGCGCTCGCAGCGTGATGAACACAATAGGAACTGGCGTCCGATTCAAGCCCATCTGGTAAACAGCATTGCGCCCATCGTGATAGGGCGCGCCTGTACTACTCACGCTATTTCGCAACTAACAGGGCAACGGCGCGTGTGGTTTGCGAAATAGCGGCGCGTTTAACAGGACGCTCTACCGAGCCCATCACTGCTAATTGCCGTCTCCAGGATGATCGTCACATACTCCCAGGCTCAGCTTCGCAGCCAAGCGCGAGCGGCCAACACTTACGGAATCTCAACGCTAAAGGGAGGAAAGAAATGAACGACCCGAAGATGTCTCAAACTAGGTGAATTTCTTCCAGTCGTCAGCATCTGAGTCGCAGCCATCTCAGCCATCACTTTGTTGGAATGAACACTGGGGCGTTCACCAGGAACACCAGGAACTTCGCGGGCTTCTTACTGCTTGCATTCCGACCAACAACATGGACGTCGCCGGGACCTTCATAGAACGTCTGGCCCGGTGTCAATGTAACCTCTTTCCCGTTCCTCACTTGCATGATCACCGAGCCCTCTAGCACATAGATAAATCCGTGTGCGTTGTGTCGATGGATAGGATCTGCCCCGCTGGGAGGATACTCCACCATAATCATCACGCCCTCCCTGCCGGGTGTCTCCTTAAGCTCCTTCGAAATGAGCGACGTGACCTTAGGTTGTTGAGCAGCCAGCGTGCCGACTAGAACGCTGGCGAAATCACTGGTAATGTTTTTTTCTTCATGACGAACCTCTCGTTCTCTTCGATTGCAATGTGGATTCCACCGAGCGGACACGGCAATTCGGATCAGGCGTCTTTGGTCCTGTGACGTAAATTCGAAAGCAACTCGGACGCCTGGAATTGCATGCATCGCGTTTATTTCGCTTGCTGTTCTCAAGAACGAAGCTGGATGACCCCTCGATCTCTGAGTATTGGCTCCGTAGGTGCGTCACGGAGTGCACATCACGTCATCTCGTGAGGGATCAAGCCACAGCGGCCACTGCTCACGGGATGGCGTCGGTGTTTGTCTCTCTGTGTTTCTCGTTGTTGCCGCTGATTATGTTGCTCCTAGAGGGATCGGCGGAATCCGCGAGAAGTGGTTGCAACACTCGCATGCACTACCCGCCAATCACGAGCGCTCCGACTGCACCCATTCAACAGCCAGAACGCCTTCTCGTGATCCGCGACGCGACGTCAGGGTGGACAGATCTCGGGAGTTCAAGCCGAGTCTTCGACACACTTGCCTCCCAGAACATTGCTCCCCGTTGGCTGGAGTCGATCCGTAGCGTCGATATGCGCGCAGCAGGATAACCAACCTAGTTGGCGCACGGTCGACCGCTCGCCTTTGTCGGCCGCTCGCCTTGTTCGAGGGCATCCTCTTACCTGATATCGTGTGCTGCTGTTGGTGAATGATCGCCTGCGCGCCTGATCAGGGCCCTACGAACGACGGCTTCCCGAGCCTCCACGATTAATCGATCAAGGAACGGAGGGAAAGCCTAGCTGTTTTGAGCTCCTTGGCTCGATCTGCTCGAAGTCAATCGGGCCAAGCTTACGTCTTTCGGCGAGGTCGAGCACATTGGAACCATCGGAACAACACGATTCCAACTTGAAAAGACATCAATTAGGAACAACGACGCATTGGCCACATAGATCAGAGACCTCATCTTGCAGCTTCTCCGTGAAGGAGTGGATACCGGATCGATGGATGGAAAACTTTTATGAATCCGATTGAGTTTGGTGTTCTCAGTTGGACCCTTGGAGCTTTCTATTGGAGCGACGGTCTGTGAAACATAGATGTAGTGTTCTGTTTCGCGTTTGGCAACCACCGACGTTCTTCGCGACGGCGGATCTAAGAAGTCCAATACTCGAATCCAGTACGATGAGGGATTGGAGATGCGGATTGTGTCAACTGCGCGCGTGAGCCGCAGGTACGCGTTGAGTATCGGTCCGGCCGTGCTGTGCCAGGCATGCCGGCGCGAGCATAGCAGCAACGCCCCTATGATCGCGTTCACCCGCATACCGCAAGCGGATCCGGCTGGATCCGCAAGCAACGACATCATCGAAGGGCGCGTTACCGGAGGGTCGCCCGGCCAGAAGATCGTGCTATACGCAAAAACCGGAAAATGGTGGGTGCAGCCACTCGTCGATCAACCCATCACCGACCTCCGTCCGAACTTCAAGTGGACCAACGCGACGCACCTCGGCACGCACTATGCGGCCCTGCTGGTAAAGGACGGCTACCGCCCACAACGCGTTCTGGACTCGCTGCCCCAAACTGACGACAACATTCTGGCGGTGGCAGTTGTGTCCGGCTCCGAGCGGCCTCCCTCTCCTTTTGTGGATTTCAGCGGATACCAGTGGCGCTTGCGCGACGCACCGAGTTCACGGGGCGGCCCAAACGTCTACTCGTCATCGAATATCTCGGTCGACGAACAAGGCGCAATGCACTTGCGCATCTCCAAGACGGACAAGGACTGGAGTTGCGCGGAAGCCAGCCTGACGCGGAATTTAGGCTACGGCACCTATGAATTCGTCGTGCGAGGATTGGAGACGCTGGAGCCTGCGGCAGTTTTCGGAATGTTCACCTACGACTATGCGAGTGGCGCGCTTCGTAATCGCGAAATGGACATCGAGATCAGCCGATGGGGTGACCCCGCGAACAAGAACGCCCAGTATGCGCTGCAGCCATTTACGTCGCCACCAACGTGCACCGGTTCAATGCACCCGCGGGGACGCTCATGTTCTCGCTCCGCTGGGAGCAGGGCGCGCATCACCTTTCGCACTTTGCGCGGGTCGACCCACGTTTCGGAGCACGCCTTCATGGCAGGCGTACCATCTCCGGGCATCGAATCCATCCGTGTCGCGCTCTATGTTTACCGCGCAGCCGTAGTGAAGCTGCACCATCCGATGGAGGTCGTGATTGAGCGGTTCACGTACTACCCGTGAGATCCGCTGGGTGCTGCTGCTTTGCGCCTGCGCCGCGTTAGGTCCGCACAGTCTTTTCGCGCTCGACCCGAACCGCACCCTCGACCAATACATAGTCACTCGCTGGGGCCACGATTCGTTTCCCGGTGGCGCAATCAATGCCATCGCTCAGACGCCGGATGGCTACCTCTGGATCGGCGCGGAGAACGGCCTGGTGCGTTTCGATGGGAACAGTTTCCGCCTGATCGATCACACCAACTCGCCCTCGTTCCCTCCAGCCCCGTGCTCGGCCTGGTCGTGGATCATGAAGGCGTGCTGTGGGTGCGCATGCAGAGTCCTTACCTGACGCGCTATCGCGGCGGGAGCTTTGAGCAGATGTATCCTGCGAAACTCCCGCCAGTGTTTACCTTTGCCCGCGAGGAGGGTGCCGCCGCCGCCGCTCGCGGGACTCGCGGCGATGCCCTGATCGCTCCGCCCGATGCGCCTCTGCGCTATGTCGCCGGGAAATTCACGCCAGTCGTTTCTTCAGGTGCGGTCCATGGCATCCCGATGTCGATCGCGGAAACGGCGGATGGCGCCGTCTGGGTCGGCATGCGCGATACCGGCCTGTTCCGTATACGAGACGGCCGTGGATCGCAGGTCGGCTTGCCAGACCAGAAGGTGAATGTGTTGCTGCCGGTCGCCGGTCCGAAGTTGTGGATCGGAACGGATTCCGGCCTGGTCGCTATGGGACGGCATCGCGATAACGCGTCGCGGTGTTCCGCGCCGCATCGCGCGCAGTCCGATTCTGGCTCTGGCGCGCGATCGCGATTCCAACCTCTGGATCTCGACGCCGGCCGGAATCACACGCATGGATTCCGGTCGCCACCCTTCATGGGACCGCCGTAAGCTCGCCCGGAGCGGTGCGTGCGATCTTTGAAGACCGCGAGGGCAACCTGTGGTTCGGAGGAACCGAGGGGCTGACGCAGTTTCGCGACGCTCCTTTCCTGAGTTATGCCGGCGTGGCAGGTGATGGCGGGTCGCTGTATATCGAAACTTCAGGGCGCGCCTGGATTGGGCCCTCCTCCGGAGGGCTGCTCTGGATTCGGGGAGCGGAACATCACTCATCAACGACACGGGCATGGATCGCGATGTGATCTACTCCATCTCTGGCGGACCGGGCGAACTTTGGGTCGGTCGCAGGTTCGGCGGTCGTCACGCAATTGCGAGAAGAAGCCGGCGTTCTTCACCCCGAACGTATACAGCAGGGACGGCTCTGGCGCCGGGAGCCGTCTATGCCGTACATAGGGGTCGCAATGGATCGGTTTGGGCCGGAACTCTTAGCGGCGCGGTGAGCCGAATCGAGAAAGGCCGTGTCACTAATTTCACTACCGCGGACGGATTGAGCGCCGATGCCGTTACCACGATACAAGAAACGCCCGACGGAGTGATCTGGGTCGGAACCGCTGGAGGGCTGGTGGCGTTTCGAATGGGAAGTGGCGGAGGTACGGCGGCGAGGACGGACTGCCTCCGGGACGCGTGAACAGTCTCGCTCTCGATGACGAAGAAGTACTGTGGGTCGGTTCCTCCTCGGGCCTGTTTTACTGGTCGGGTTCGCGCTTTGAAAGCGCGCGGAACGCTCCGGATTGGCTCCAGGGGAAATCTATGGCCTGGCCGCAGACTACTCCGGCAACCTGTGGGCGACTGCAGATCGCCACGTGGTCAGCATCGTCGCGCGCTTCCTCCTGGGTCAATCAGAAGGGCCCGGCCGACGGTGCGCCATTTCGGTATGGCAGACGGTCTGCCTTCGACGCGAGGAATCCGGCGCGATCACTCGGTCGCCAAAGATTCTTCGGGGCGGATCTGGTTCTCCCTTCAGGGCGGATTGTGCGTTGTAAATCCGTCGCTTCCCTCGGCGCTGGCGCCCGCATTAGTAAATGTGGAATCTGTCGCTGTAGATGGCCGTCCGCTCGATCCGGGAGCCGCCAGCTACCCTTCGAGCGGCCGCCGCGTGGTCTTCAACTTCATCGGAGTAAGCCTCACGGTTCCGGGGCGCGTACGGTATCGCTACCTGCTGGACGGTTACGACAGCGATTGGAGCCAGCCCACGGAATCCCGAGAGGCAGCGTACACGAACCTCCCGCCCGATCGCTATACCTTTCGCGTCATGGCCACCAACAGCGAGGGGCTGTGGAACGGAGCGCCTGTGAGTGTAGCGTTGGAGGTGGAGCCGCAGCTGTCGGAAACCTGGTGGTTTCGAGTGACCGGATTGTGCCTCGCGGCCGCCGCCATTTTCGCCGGCTTCCGCTACCGCATGGCTCGCGTCCACGCGGCGATGAACCTGCGCTTCGAGGAGCGCCTGGCCGAAAGAACGCGCATCGCGCGCGAATTGCACGACACGCTCTTGCAGAGCTTCCAGGGCCTGATGCTTCGCCTTCAGGTGGTCGATGATTTGCTGCCCCCAGGAAAGGCCAAGGAGCAACTCGAACAGAGCCTCGAGCGTGCTGATCAGGCAATTGCAGAGGGGCGCAGCGCCGTGTATGATTTACGCTCGTCCGCCACAACTGCGAATGACTCTGGCCCAGGCGGTGAGGGCGCTGGGTGACGAACTGGCCACGCAAGATTCGACGGCGTTCCACTTAGTGGTGGAAGGTCCAACGCGAGATTTGCATCCGATCATTCGAGACGAGCTTTACCGCATCACTCGCGAAGCACTCCGTAACGCCTTTAGACATGCGGCAGCCCGCCAGATTGAAACTGAAATTGGCTACGGAGAACGGACCTTCCGGCTGCGCATTCAGGGACGACGGAAAGGGAATTCCATCCGAATTGTTGGAAGCGGGCCGTCCCGGCCACTATGGTCTTTCAGGTATGCGTGAACGCGCCCAGCAGATCGGCGCCAAGTTGGAGATCTGGAGTGGAACTAAAGCCGGTACGGAAATCGAATTGAGCATCGCTGGCTCGATTGCCTATCGCACTGCCGACAGGCAGGCCTCCCTTTCGTTTGTTCCGGAAGAAAGTAGGTTGACCTATGATTCGAGTGCTGTCTGTAGATGACCATCCCCTGCTTCGCGAGGGACTAGCCGCGCTGATCGGCAATCAGTCGGACATGGAGACTCGTGGCTGAAGCGTCCAACGGCCTGGAGGCGCTCGAACAGTTTCGAAAGCATCGTCCTGACATTACTTTGATGGACTTGCAAATGCCAGAGATGAGCGGCATCGATGCGATAAGCGCAATTCGCGGCGAGTTCCCTGAAGCTCGCATCATCATTTTGACAACCCATGCCGGCGATGTTCAAATTTCTCGCGCTCTCAAAGCGGGCGCACGAGGATACTTGCTTAAGGGTTTGCTACGAAAGGAACTGCTGGAAACGATTCGCGCGGTCCATGCCGGCCAAAAGCGCCTGTCATCCGAGGCCGCCGTTGAAATAGCCGAGCACGCCACCGATGACGTGTTGACCCCACGAGAAATCGATGTACTGCGTTTGGTCGCGGGAGGTAACGCGAACAAAGAAATCGCTGCAAAGCTATCGCTCACCGAAGAAACAGTGAAGAGCCACATCAGAAATATCCTTGCCAAACTCGGAGCTAATGACCGAACCCACGCCGTCACGATAGGGCTGAAGCGCGGGATTATCGATGTGTAACTGAACCTATCCCTCGAAAGAGGGATGCCGAAGAGAACGTTCGGGGGTGTCGAGCGCAAAGCCGATTTCATAGTATGGAATCGAGGCCCACTCTGCAGCGCTTGTTTTCAACTTTTCCGAATAGCTGGCCCGGCGTTGGTCTGATGCTGATCAGGCTTTGCCTCAGTCTCGCTCTGTTCTACTTCGGGTTCGCCAGTCTTGCGGGGAGACCTCGGTACCGATTGCCCTAGCGCAGAAGTCTATTGCGGCTGCAGGGGGCATCTTTCTGCTTGCCGGTCTATGGACGCCAGCAATAGGAGTCTTGATCGCCCTCAACGAGGTGTTGATTGCGGTATCCTTCTCTTCCGCCCAGCGAGAGGACGTGTGGATTCACGTCTTCCTAGCAGTTATCGCCGCCAGCGTGGCCATGCTCGGACCCGGCGCATGGTCAATCGATGCTCGCCTGTTCGGAAGGAGGCGCTTTGACATTGATCGCACTGGCAGTAAGAAGCCATCCCCGTAGCAGCATAGGAGTGACTCAACCATCAAGGGACCGGATCGAGATCCATTTGAGGGATGTTCCGGATCCGATAAGGCCCCCGAATTAAAGGTGACATGAGATCTGGTACAGATAAGGAGAATAACGATGGCTGCCTTCGATTTGATTGGATTGGGTAAGGAACACAACTTCGAGGAGATCCTTGGGAATAGTCCAGAATTGCTCAAACTACTCGATCGAGTTGAATCCGCCGCACCGACTGCTGCAAACGTCCTGATCATCGGTGAGACCGGCAGTGGAAAGGAACTCATTGCACGGGCAATTCACAGCCGAAGCGCGCGCATGAACAATCCTCTCGTTAAGGTGAATTGTGGCGCCATTCCATCAGGTCTGGTAGAGAGTGAGCTTTTCGGGCATGTGAAGGGCGCTTTCACGAGCGCATCCGAGCGCCGTATTGGACGCTTCGAACGGGCTAATCACGGCACTTTGTTCCTTGACGAAGTCGGCGAACTCCCGCTCGAAACGCAAGTCAAACTGCTTCGCGTCTTGCAGGAGCAAGAGTTCGAGCCTGTGGGAGCAACCGACTATCAAAGTAAACGTCCGGATCATCGCTGCGACAAACCGGGATCTGAGCCAAAGCCGTAAAATCCGGAGGGTTTCGGTCAGATCTTTACTACCGCCTGAATGTCATCCCATTGCAGGTACCCTCATTGAGGGACCGCAGAGCCGACATTCCGGAAATCGTGTTGGCGTTCTTCCGGCAGTCGGCGAGACGAATGAGGAAGCCGGTTCAATCGGTTTCGACAGGAAACGATGGAGGTTATTGATCGATTACTCTTGGCCGGGGAATATCCGGGAACTACAGAATGTTATCGAGCGGGGTGTGGTTCTTTCCAGAGGCTCCGTTCTTCACCTCGGAGCTGATTTCCTACCGGCTGAGGAATCGGACGGTAATACGGAATCCGAAGCGGCATCCGAGCCGACATTTCCGATTCACTTAAAACGTACAGCGACAGCATGTTCTGCGAGTGCTTGAGGCCACCGATTGGCTGATTAGCGGCCCTAATGGCGCTGGCGCCGTTCTGAACCTACATCCGAACACGCTTCGCAGTCTGATGGACAGATTGGGCATTCGGCGCGCCGCACGCCATTCTGGAATGGCGGTTGAATTGGGCGAGGGTCTAAGCAACTCGCCGATGTTGCCACGAGAGCTTGCGCACTGCTGTAATGCACAGACGTTTTTCGCCCGCTAATTATACGGGCAAGATCAGGCAGGAAACTGTTCAAACGAGGCTGGGCTGAGCGCGCTGGAGATCGCCTCAGCCCAGAAAATCGCCCTTAAGACTTGGCTGCGGAAGTGGTCTGCGCCTGAGACTGGCCAGGAACCGCACGGAAGGCAATCGCCAGACGATTCCAACCATTGATCGTAACCACTGCCAACGTGAGATTCACCAGTTCCTCGCGAGTAAAGTGCTGACTCACTTGTTCATACACCATCAGACATGCTCCTGACGATGAGAGTAACGTGCTCGGTCCACAACAACGCCGCACGTTCCCGTTCCGTGAAGAACGGGGCATCGCGCATGCGGAAACGGTATAGAGACGCTGCTCAGTCTCACCCAGGGCGTGGGCATCCTTTCAATGCGTGTCGATGCAGTATGCGCATCCGTTTATCTGCGAGGAGCGCAGGCGGATCAGCTCCAGTAAGAGTGGTTCCAGTCCGGAGGACTTTCGAACATAACTTTCAAGGCCGTACATGGCGCGTGTTGCAGCCGGAGCTGCTTCTGTGAAATTTAATCGAGGTTGCAAAGTATGGACTCCTGGTCGTCTCACTGCAAGTGCAAGTCCGATCGGACCGACTGACGCCTTGCACATGCGATTCGCCAGAGACGCAGTGCGGGTGCAGTAGTTACTTGCAGTTCCGATCCGAAGTCCGATCCATCACCCATTCAAGTGATGAGTGATGACCCTATGTCCGGCGTGAAAAATCACGACATTTGCAAGGAGCAACGCGACGGCCAGCGCGGCTCACGAGACAACGTCAGGTTGAATGGCTCCGTGTTTCGTGTTATCACGGCTAAGTCTCGTCGCCTTCACTAGATCACGAGGCCTGATGTATTAAGTCGTCTTGAAAAGCCACCTGGGAAAGCGGCATGATCGAAACCCTCTGACGAGGCCGCTGGAGTTCTACTTGATCTACCCGTTCGAAAGTAGTGGCCCGCCGAATTCCCAATCTCTGCATCAAGTAAGGAGTATCTGTGAAGTTGAATCGAGGTCGCACAGTACCAACTCCTTGTCCTCTCTTTGCACGTCTTCATTGATCAGGGTTGACCGACAGTCCCTCTTGTTGATTGACGTATGCACAGCGCATTGCAAGTTGTCCGATGCACTTCCGCCACTAGCTCCGAACCTTATCTACCCGCTTTCCCAGTGTTGATCCTGCCCGCCGTCCCAACCACGCTATTTCGCAAATAGTAGGACGACATCCGGCGTACTTCACGAAATAGCGTCCCGATTACTCCCAGTGCTCGACCGCGCACACCTGCGAAGTGCCTCGTATCGATGCGAATGCGGGAAATCATGGGTCTCGGACTAGGTTGGAACAGCACGTGCACTCTCCTAGTCAGCCAGCATGTGCATCGTGGGCTTAACCGCGAAGCAGCCTGGCTTCCAAAAAGGAGCAGACAGCAATGAATTGGAGACCGTTGGCGCGCGTGACGATCACACTGGCGATTGTGCTTCTCTTAGACCTCTGGTTTGCGAACGCACATATGCCAAGAACGAGTGTTCGGGTCAGCGGTGACGATTCTGCGAACTCAATGATGAGGAATACCATGACGACCACTGAGAAACGGACCACAGAACTCAATGGTCATGGAGTCGACAAGTAGCCCTTGTCGACTGGCAGTGCCAGCACCAACAAAAGGGGATATCGAAATGAACACAATCACGACCAAAGACGGCGCTCAGATCTACTACAAGGATTGGGGCGAAGGACAACCTGTTATTTTCAGCCACGGCTGGCCGTTGTCTTCAGATGCCTGGGCCGCGCAAATGCTTTTCTTCGCACAGCGCGGCTACCGCGTAATCGCCCACGACCGCCGCGGTCACGGACGTTCAAGCCAAACGTCGTCCCACAACGACATGAACAGCTACGCGGATGATCTTGCCGCTCTCATCGATCATCTCGACTTGCAGGGGACTGTCCTCATTGGCCACTCCACTGGAGGTGGCGAGGTAACTCGTTATCTCGGCCGGCATGGATCGAAACGTGTGGCGAAGGTGGTTCTCATTGGCGCCGTCCCGCCGATCATGCTCAAGACCGAGGCGAACCCGGAGGGTATTCCGCTGGAAGTGTTTGATAGGTTGCGCGACAGCCTGGCCAGGGATCCTTCACAGTTTTACAAGGACTTTGCCATTCCGTTCTATGGCGCAAACCGTCCGGAAGCGCAAATCTCTCAAGGCTTGCTCGATCAGTTCTGGCTTTTGTGTATGCGGGCCGGGCTGAAGAACGCCCATGAATGCATCAAGGCATTTTCCGAGACCGACTTCACCGAGGACCTTCAGAAGATCGATGTCCCAGCTTTGATTCTGCACGGTGAAGACGACCAGATTGTCCCGGTCGAAGTCTCGGCGCAGAAGTCGGCCAGACTGATCAGCGGTGCAAAGGAAATCTATTGCCCACGAGCCCCACATGGCCTCACCGCGACTCACCTGGATCAAGTCAACGCCGACCTGTTGGCGTTCGTGGAGCAAGGCCGCCAAAGCTCGCAAGCCGCGTGAGTACCGTCCCGCGGAAGACTCGAATTGGTGCGAAAGGAGAGTGTTGTGAACACGTGTCAAGTGAACAGCTCCGGAGAGATCAGAGCCAGTTGGCGACCGTTGGATGGAAAGATTGCGGTGGTTACCGGCGGATCCCGCGGAATTGGAGCTGAAATTGTGCGCCGGTTGGCTCGGGATGGGGCCACAGTTGCATTCACCTCTGAGGCTTCTGACTCCAAGGCGCAAGAGCTTCAGCTCGAGCTCGAAGGACTCGGCGGACGATCTCTGGCAATCAAGGCAGACAGCTCATCGGCGCCTACTCTCACAAAGGCTATCCGAGACGCCGCAAGCACACTCGGCGGTCTCGACATTTTCGTAAGCAATGCGGGGATTTTCAATGTGGGACTTGTAGATCAGTTTGCGCTCGAAGAGTTTGACCGGCTGGTGGCCATCAATATCCGCGCTGTCTTTGTCGGTATTCAATCGGCCGTGAAGGAGATGAGACAGGGAGGTCGCATCATCACAATCGGCAGTAGCGCTGCCAATCGAATAGCGTTTCCTGGAATCAGCGCTTACAGTATGACGAAAGCCGCACTTCAGGGACTCGTACGAGGGCTTGCCATCGATTTGGCATCACGCCCGATTACGGTGAACAATGTTCAGCCCGGTCCCATCGCTACAGACATCAACCCGACGGAAGGACCAGAAGCAGACTTGCTTCACAACCTGATTCCTTTGGGTCGATACGGGACGGGCGAAGAAGTTGCCTCCCTGGTAGCTTATCTATCCACGAGCGACGCTGCCTTCGTTACCGGCGCAAGCCGTACTGTTGACGGCGGCTACGGCATCTAAATAGCCGAAGAGGTCAATCATGAAATACGCAAAGACCTACGAGGGCGCGGCCGTTTTCTTCGAACGGTTGTCCGATGATGGATGGTCTGAAGACGCCGGCGAGTGGCCAGAAAGATACGATTCGCAGACTTATACGGTCGCTCATCTCAAAGAGTCTCTTCAGAAAGGCAGATATCTTTCGCCTGCGCAGTTTTTTAATGTCTTTGCTGGCAAACCGCAAGCGAGTGTGATTGTTCTCGTTCGCAGTGATATGTCCCATTCGCCGAGCGCCGCCGAATGATAGTCAGCAGAACGTCCGAGCGAAAATGTTCGTGGAGTGCCCGGTTAGACGAACACTGCAAGTTGAAGCAGAAGTAGAAACCAGAGCCAAATGGCTACGAACTAGGAGATTGATATGGGAATGAAGATTGTAGTGATCGGTGGAAGCGGACTTATCGGTTCAAAGCTCGTCGAGAAGCTGAGTTCACGTGGCTATGAGGCTGTGGTGGCCGCGCCTAGCACGGGGGTTAATACTCTCACTGGTGAAGGACTGGCTGAGGTTCTTAAGAATGCGTCGGCCGTCGTGGACGTCTCCAATTCGCCCTCGTTTGAGGAGAAGGCGGTGATGGAGTTCTTCACGATGTCTACTCGCAATCTGCTCACGTATGAAGCCAAAGCAGGCGTCGGACACCACGTCGCGCTATCGGTGGTGGGAACCGATCGTTTGCAGGAGAGTGCTTACTTCCGCGCTAAGATCGCACAGGAGAAGCTCATCAAGCAGTCAGGGATTCCATACTCGATCGTCCACGCAACTCAGTTCTTCGAGTTCGTCAAGATGATCGCCGATGGGGCCACCGATGGAAATCAGGTTCGGCTGCCATCCGTATTCATCCAGCCCATGGCTGCGGACGATGTCGCCAAGGCGGTTGGGAAGGTCGCGGTTGGCCCGCCTGTGAATGGCATCGTTGAGACAGCGGGACCGGAACGGTTTCGCCTGGATGATTTTGTCCGCAAAGGCCTCCGTGCACGCAATGATTCGCGAGAAGTTGTCGCCGACCCGAATGCACGATACTTTGGCGCGGTCTTGAACGAACTCACGTTAATCCCCGCCGGTGAAATGCGGCGTGGAGAGATCCGTTTTGAAGACTGGCTCAGCCCGGCCATGTTGAGGTAGTCGAATGCCATGGCGCTGCTTGTAGAAAAGCAGCGCCATGGCAAGCCAACACACAGCAAGTGCATCCACCACGGAAGAGCAAGCAGCCACTGGAGTAAACATGAAGAGGTCACAGATCGAGCCGTTGGCCTACTGGCTATGGCAGCAGCGAGGCATGCCCATCGGGTCGCCTGATGATGATTGGTTCCTGGCCGAAGAGCTACTGAGGCGGCGATCCAAGCAGTTCGAGCGATCGCTACATGAAAAGTCTTTGTTCGCCTTCGGCATCGAGCGACGCACAAGATGATGAGAGTAAGGCTAAGCGGGGCGTCGCTATTCGAATCGGCCAATTAGGGACAGGCAGCCCTGTCTTTGACTAGTCGGCGATGGGGCCAGTGCATAATGGCCGGTCACCGCACTCGTCCCGAGAGTTGGATGATCCTCAATTGCCGACTTTATGACTTTATGCTGCGCGCCGTTCATAACGATGACGCAAGCTGTCCAGCACGGGAATGGATACGATCCGGCCCAACACCGACGGTGCTCGCGGATTGCCTGTTTCATTGACCAAACACTTCGGATCAGCTTCGAGCGGCAGGTTGTTGCCACCAGGACGAGTTACTCTGCCGGCGCAGTTGCGACGCCCGAGGTTCAGCTACCGATCGCACTCAGTCCGACTTTGACCCACCGTAGCGTGCCCAAAATGTGCCTACGACATGCTCTTGGTTGCGGTACTCAAGCGGAAATGTCCCAGACCGGCAGCGTAGTCGTACACCTCGACGACCCGCTCGTTGTCGTGTAGGCGATGAAGGCGGCCCACATACTGCTGGAGCGTTCCTTTCCATGAGATGGGCATGGCGGAAACAGCGTATCTAGGCGCGCGTCATCAAAGCCCTCACCGATATAGCTACCCGTCGCGAGAATCAGTCGCTGCTCGTTCTCTGATACCGCTGCCAACTGCTCCGCAATCTCACCGCGCTGTTTGCGCCCCAAACCGCATGCGTCCGAGACCATACTCGACGACAATGCCGGGAGCGGTCGGGGTTTCGATCTGCTTCTCTAACAAATACGGAACGAAAGACTATCGAACACTTGTAGCTGACGCCGTCGAACTGGCATCGAATGGTTATGCGGTAGGCGCGTGGAGCGCCGGGCATTTCCGACATTCCCGTGTAGTCTAAGAGCACGAAGCGACTCGACAAGATGCCGAAACGGGGCACGCTCCCATTCGCGACAAGTGACGACGTTGCGGAGCTTCGCGAACGGTTCGCTGTCGACGCTTTCAGTATCTTTGACCATACGGGCATGGCTATATGGGTATTTCGATAGCTTTCGCCGCAACGTTGTTCTATCGTTTGCTGTCATCCGGAAGTTGAGACTAGCGCGCACCGAAGGCATATCCTTTGAAGATGCTTCGACGCGATTTCTTTCCGCTCTTTGCACTGGTGTCATCTTTTTCGCGCGCCCAGAAGACTGACAGGGCACACGGCAGGTCGATGGTGATCGCCCGTGGTGGAATTGTCTCCACCAGTCAGGTCCTCGCGTCGCAGGCCGGAGCGATGATCCTCTCGCGGGGCGGAAGCGCAGTAGATGCCGCCATATCCGCCAACGCGGTGCTGGGCGTTGTGGAACCGATGATGTGCGGTATCGGCGGCGACTTGTTTGTCATGTATCGGGATGCCCGAACCGGCCACATCACAGGGCTCAATGCCAGCGGACCCGCACCCCGCGCGATGACAATCGAAGCCTTACAGGCCAAGGGCCTCAAAACCATGGATCGCACCGGAATACACTCCGCCACGGTGCCTGGCTGTGTCCGTGGCTGGGAAGCGATGCACCGCCGCCATGGCAAGCTGGCGTGGAACAAGCTGTTCGACTCCGCAATCCGCCTGGCCGGCGAGGGCTTCCCGATGCAAGAGATGGTGGGCCGCGTTTGGGAGTCCGAACTTGTTCGAAAGGATCCCGAAGGGGCCCGCGTGTTCTATCCCAATGGCAAGACGCCACCCGTGGGTGAAATCTATCAGAATCCCGACCTCGCTAAGTCCATGCGTCTGATCGCCTCCGGCGGAGCCGATACTTTCTATAAAGATGAGATTGCCGCGGCCATTCTAGCCAAGTCGCAGAAGCTTGGCGGCTTGCTCTCGGCTGACGATTTGGCCAGTTTTGAACCCGAATGGGTAACGCCAATCTCTACTACCTATCGCGGCTGGCGCGTGCACGAACTCCCGCCCAACGGACAGGGATTGGCGGCTCTGTCGATGCTGAACATTCTCGAGAGCTTTGATGCCGCAGCGCCATTCAGCTCTACAGAGTTCCATCGCAAGATTGAGGCGATGAAGCTGGCCTACGCCGATTTGAAGTATGTCGCAGATACGCGTGTCGTAAAGGTGCCCACGCAGGACATGATCTCGAAGCCGTACGCGGCGCAGCGCGCGAAGCTAATCAATAATGACAAAGCCAATTGTGCGGTCGAAGCCGGCAAGCCTGCGGTTTCAAGTGATACAACATATTTCTCCGTTGTCGACCGGGATGGCAACATTGCTTCCTGGATCCAGAGTGTCTCGGGTCTATGGGCATCCGGCGTTACAGTCGATGGCATGGGCTTCCATCTGCATAACCGTGGCGGCGGCTTCAGCTTCGATAAGTCACATGCTAACGCGCTAGCACCCGGCAAACGGCCCTTCCACACCATCATTCCTGCCATCATGCAAAAGGATGATTTGCATATTGGCTTCGGCATCATGAGCGGAGCCAACCAGCCGCTTGCCCATGCTCAGTTCGTTTCCTACATCGCCGATCACGGCATGAACCTCCAAGCGGCGCTCGAGGCGCCGCGTTTCACCAAGTCTCGTGCAATGGGTTGCGACGTGATTATCGAAGCACGCGTTGGACTTGATACGCTCCGCGAGCTCTCCTCGATAGGGCACCAGATTACTATCGCACAACCTTACAGTGCACGGATGGGCCGCGGTAACGCTGTCATGCACAATTCAAAAACAAAAGTGAACACCGCCGCTTCCGACCCGCGCGCAGACGGCGCCGCCATTCCGCAACTCGACTAGGCTATTGCGACGACATGATCTCCCGCCGCCGACTGCTCTGCTCCGGAAATATTCAGTGCGAGTCGAACGACTGCCTGCGTTAAGGTGTCTGACGGCTCCGGCTGCGTAGGAGATCTGCTTGCGTACCCTGATCGTTGTCGTATTGGCGATGCTTCAGGATCTGGTTCTTGTCGGGTTTCGGACTCGAACGGAGATCATTGCAGAGATCTGTTGCTCGACGGCAACTTGCCCTGTATCAGGAAAGGAAGGCCCGGCGGCGTCGACCGACCCGTGAAAACTAGCACTGGTTGTCTTGGGTACGTTTTCCCGTGGGCATCAGCACTCGCCATGTGTAATCAAGCACATTCATTCGAGCCGGATTCGTAAGCGTCCGAAGTAGGCCACGGTGATTAACCGCCGGCGTGGCGAGATCGTGGAAGGTGTTCGTACTGGAAGTTATTGCGGATATATTTGCCGAAGTATGTGCCCTTGGATTCGGCAGCCAGAAAGGCGCGATACTGTTGAGGCGGGAAATCGAAGTAGCGATAAATTTCTCCGCTCTGGAACTTTAGATAGAGCCACCGGCGTTGAGCCGAATAGGCTGCCAATTGCAGAACCTTGGAATCGATTGGCACCCAGTCGATCGGGTTGGGCATCTCCAGAAGTTGTCCCATAGATCCTCAAGTTCTCAGGCTGCTGAAGCGGTGGATAGAGAAACGTTCCAGGGCAGCAGTTCGCCAATCCGAGTGATCGGATGATCGGCAATTCGAGCCAGCACGTGTCGCAGATAGGCTTCCGGATCGAGCCCATTCAGCTTCGCCGATCCAATCAAACTGTACATCGCCGCCGCACGTTCGCCGCCAGTGTCGGCTCCGGCAAACAAATAATTCTTCCGACCAATGGCGACCGCACGCAACGCTCGCTCCGCGGCATTATTGTCGATCTCCAGACGTCCGTCTTCACAGAAGCGCAACAGGGCCTCCCACCGACTCAGCGCATAATGAATCGCCACTGCTACCGCCGATTTCCTCGACAGCTTCACAGATGTTGCCTGCAACCATTGATGCATCTGATCAAGCAAAGGCCGCATCCTCGCTTGCCGAACCTGCAATCGTTGATCCGGTGAACGGCCTCGAATCTCGCTTTCGATCCCATACATTTGGCCGATGCGAGACAATGCTTCGCTTGCGATGGGCGAAGCATGCGCCTGATCCAGATCGTAAAACTTGCGCCGGACATGCGCCCAACAGGCAGCTTCCAGGATCTGCCCACCTTCATACAACCGTTGAAAGCCTGCATAGCCATCGGCCTGCAGCGTTCCCGTAAAGCCACTTAAATGTTGTTGCGGATGCTCTCCTTTGCGGTCCGGAGAATAGGCAAACCACACCCCCGGCGCGGTCGTATCTCCCCCCGGGCGATCATCACGGACATAGGTCCACGACCGTCCCGTCTTGGTCTTCCCGTTACCCGGCGCCAGCACCGGCACAGGAATGTCATCGCCATGCAGTTTTGCTGCTTGCAGTACATAGCGCCGCATCGCCTCCACTATGGGCGCAAGCACTCGGCTCGCTCCACCTACCCAGTCGGCTAGCGTCGAACGGTCCAACTCCACTCCTTCGCGCTCGTAGATCTCTGATTGACGATACAGAGGAAGATGGTCCGAATACTTCGATACCAGAACATGGGCCAGCAGCGCCGGTCCAGCCAAGCCGCGATCGATCGGACGACTCGGTGCAGGCTCCTGTACGATGCGTTCACAGCCGCTGCAACTCAGCTTCGGACGCACGTGCCGGATCACTTTGAATCGCGCCGGAACGTACTCCAGTATCTCGGAGACATCTTCACCCAGCAGTCGCAGTTTCCCACCGCAATCCGGACAGCATTCCTGTCGGGGATGATGGGTTTCGACCTGGCGCGGCAGATGCTCGGGTAATGGCTTCCGCACAGGCTTGCTTGCTAGTGCTGGATGCGTGGCCGTGGATGAGGAAAGCGGGCGTGCCGACTGGCTGGCTTCCAGATCTTCCAGGCGCAGTTCTAACTGCTCGATCTGCTTATCCAGCTTCTCCGATTTCCGCCCGAACTGCATCCTCCTTAACTTCAGGACCAGCAGCTTCAGATTCTCGATTTCGGTGTCGCGAGAGGCTAGTTCTTCTTGCTGCAACAGGATCAACGTCCGTAATGCGTCGGCATCCAGACCGCTCAGATCTGGCAGCATTCGCTGCGCCACAGCCATGATCAATTATGCCATCGTTGGCGGCATAATCGATCTAAAATCAAACATGTCTTTATACTTTTGTTCTACGTCCTAAACCGCTATTTGCGGCGTGCTGGTTCGCACCGGCCGTCTCCAATCAATCCCTTCCAACAACATCGATAACTGTGCCCGCGTCAGCGACACGGTCCCACTTTCGGCTTGAGGCCAGATGAACCGTCCACGCTCCAGTCGCTTGGCGAACAGACATAGCCCGTCTCCATCCCACCAAAGCACTTTGATCAGGTCGCCTCGCCGGCCTCGGAACACAAACACATGTCCTCCGAATGGATCCTGTTCCATCTTCAACTGCACGATCGCGCTTAATCCGGTGAAGCCACGCCGCAGATCCGTAAGACCTGCCGCTATCCAGATCTGCGTTCCGGCTGGAAGCGTGATCATCCTAGCAATCGTTCCAACACCACTCCCAACGTGGCTGGATCCACCGCACCTTCTATGATCAGCCGTCCCTTATCCGTTTGATCTGAATCGAGCCCACGTTCGATCGAATCACCATCTGATCCACCTGGCTTTGTCTTTCCTGTTTGGCCCCCGGTTGTTGCTCGCCGACGATTCGAACGGCCACCAGCCCCGATCCAGCGGCTGACTCTGCTTCCGTTCCCAACAATCCTTCCCGGTACAGCTTTCGCCAATGGAATAACTGATTCGGCGGAATATCATGTGCTCGGGCTACCGGTCGCACCGAGGCTCCTTCTCGCTGCGTCTCCTCGACCCTCTGCCGCTTCTCCGCTTTGCTTCTCGTTCGACGTACTAATGCCGTACTCGCCGTTGATGCTCGTTCCATCTTCTCGAGCATCACTCATCATCATCACTTCGTCCACACGGCCCTGGCCGGACGCTTACCCGGATTCCGACTGTTTCAGTGTTGGAAGTCGTGGCCGGTCGGACGGCCGCCAACCGCCCAAGAACCTACAAATCTGATCCTCACGATGGCAGGTGAGAATCCGAGATCGCTGAAGGGCGGATTGCCGATGAGTGGTCGCTCAAGCTGGGATTGTTGGTGGATCCGGACCGTGGCAATATCTCAACACACGCGCGTCCACCGCGCAATCAGCGATGGGCTACCTTTGTCCGAAATCATGCGGCTGAAATTATCGCCTGCGACTTCTTTACCTCAGTGACGGTCAGATTCAAGGTGATGTACGTGTTTATCGCGATCGAGATCGGTTCGCGTCGTATTCTGCATGTCAATGTTACAGATCATCTGACTGCAGAGTGGACGCGACCGCAGTTTCGCGAGTTCCCTGGCCGGCCAGTCGGGTCATCGCTATGTAGGCCACGATCGTGACACGATTTTCTCGGCGAAGCTCGACGAAGCGCTGATTGGGTGGGCTGAACGTATTGAAAATTCGTGTTCGCAGACCAATAGCGAACGCGCATCGCGATTTGATTACTGATCCCGAATGAGACCCTAGGAGTGTTCGAGAGTTTGCAGCTATGACAAGGCGGAAGACCACACACTGCCTTATGCCCCGGCATACCAGAACCGAATCAGGCTGCGGCTCCGACAGGCGGCCATCGATATGAATTGCCGTCCGGCTACCAAGAAGAGGTGGCTTAGCGGACATTATTCCGTCCCACACCGGCCTCGCCGGCCGAATGCCCGAGGTGCGAAATCAAAGCTTGCTCCCAATCGTTATCACCGCCCGGCGGACGGCATCATCGGACGCTGTACGCAACCCCTGACCCGCGCTTCCCGCGCGGCGTGAGCAGGAATTGCTGTCGGAAGAAACCCAACCGGCGGACCCCGTCCGGATCTGGATGTATACTCTTGTCTGCACGAAGCACCTAGAGGAGATCATCCATGAAGACCATCAGCCGGCGTACGGCTATTTGCAACATCGCGATGACCGCCACGTTGGCTTATGGCCGTGACAAAGGCGCCGCGTTTGCTTTGATAGGTGACCGTTATCACAACAGCGACTACATCCGGACAGCTCTAAGCAAAACGATCGGCAAGGACATGCGCCTGGCGATCGACTTCTGTGACGAGGTCGGGATGCTCAACACCGAAACGCTTCGAGGCTACAAGCTCCTAATCATCCTAAGAGATGGCATGACTTGGCCCGACGGCTATCCGGACGAGAGCAGCAATGCCGCGTATTCACGCGCCGGCTCCCCTAAGATCGTCAGCGAGCCACCGCTGCCAAAGTGGGAAGGCAAGCCCTTCTACTGGATCACACCCGCTCATGGTAAGGCTGTCAAGGACTTCGCCACCGGCGGTGGAGGCGTGCTTTTCTTGCACAATGTGACTTACATCAGTCCGCACAACGACGATTTTCGCGACGTCCTGGGAGCGGTCACGGAAGGACATCCGCCGATCCGTCCTTTCCGGGTGAAGGTGGTCAATAAGGATCACCCAATCACAAAGGGTGTAAACGACTTCCTTGTCACAGACGAGCAGCACTACATGACCTACCAGAAGGATCGCAAGCACTTGCTGCTTGAGAGTGTGAACGAAGACGGTCTAACTTTTAAGAATCTCGGAGCAACCGCCCCGGCCGGATGGGCCTATGACTATGGCAAGGGCCGGGTATGCTATCTTGCTCCCGGCCATATGCTTGTAGATCTTTGGAATCCTGAGTACGTAAAACTGCAGCAGAATGCAGTTCGCTGGCTGCTTCGGCAGACGTAGCGCCGTTGCTGTTCCTCTTTTCCCGTTCCTGCAACTCGCCGCCCGTAGCCCGTCAGCAACTCTCTAAAGATACGCTGGGCCCAGTCTTGACGGCCGTGCATAATGAAGCGACGAGATGCCCAGAGTCCTCGATCCGTTCCGATCTTACTGATGATTGTTTCCGGATGGATGAACCAGAAGCAACTGCATGCGATCGAAGCCCTCGTTGTCCGCATGGCTCAAGAGAATCGCGATTGGGGATACCGGCGGATTCTCGGTGCAATGTCCAATTTAGGACACAAACTGGCTCGCGGCACGATTGCCAACGTTCTGAAGAAGCACGGGATCGAACCAGCACCTGACCGAATCCAAAAACCACGTGGCAGGAGTTTCTCACGCGACATTGGGAACTAATTGTGGTCGCTGATTTCTTTACGGTCGAAGTTTGGACTCCAAGAGGACTACAGCGCTATATCGTGCTGTTCTTCATCAAGCTGTCAACACGCCGGGTCGAGGTGGCGGAGATTGCCAGTGTGGCGAATGGTCTCTGGATGAGCCAAATTGCGCAGAACATCAGCGACACGGTCGATGGACTTGTCAAGGGAAGCGATACCTCATCCATGACCTGTAGGTCATCAAAATCCACTTGTGTAGCGCAATCAAGCGGTTAACGTGAGCTTGTCACGACCGTTGAAATCCATTGGATAGGATCGGAGCGATGAGTTCGCTCATGTTAGCGGTCGCTACACACAATCTTCGTATGGAGCCAAAGCTCGCCTTGGAAGCGGCCGCTTTGCGGCAGCAACTCGCCGTTTTGACAAGGAAGCAACCTCGACCAGGCTCAGCCGCGCGGACCGACTCTTCTGGACCACGCTACGGCGACTGTATTCGGATTGGGCTACGCTCGACACCGGCTTCCATTCAGATCGCCGGGTGAACCACGCGCACTCGCGCTGCCACTATCGAGCGCCCATCAACGGGCTTGACCACGTGAGGCATGCGGTCGCTGCGCGGGACTGAGTTTTGATGACCCACAGGGGTTATTTCCCGAAACAGAATAGGCGGCTGGCTGTTCTGATATATATCCTTCCGTCGGCAATTGCCGGTGTCGCAAAGATTGCTTCGTCAAACCGAGCATTTGACAGAGTTTCATAATCGCCGCTGCCGCGGAGCACTGTCACCGTCCCGTCGTGGCTGCTGAATATCAGCTTGCCATCGCCTGCAACCGGCGAGGCGAAATATGCGGCAGACACACCGTTCAACCGGGTTTGCTTGCGAACCGTGCCGGTCGCCGCATGGAGAATGGTAAGCACACCGCTGTCGCTGATCATGTACAGATCGCCGCGGTAGGCGAGCACGGAAGGGAGTTGAGGAATGGCGCGATGATACTTCCATTTGACGTTCGTCGGAGTGACATCTCCGCGGCCGTTGAGACGGATAGCCTGTAAGCTGTTCTCCGCCTTGAATGCGGCGGCGTAAATACTCCATTCGCGTTCATTCAGCCGCTCATCGTGATTCAGATCGATGTACGAATAATACTTGCGCGTCATTTCGTCAGGCGACTCTTCTCGTGTCAGAACGGCGTCCGCGTTTTTATCATGCGTCGCGAATACGTCCTTGAACGAGGGGAGCTGAATCTGCCGGCCAGGTTCGTTCTCAGCTAGGTTGTAACCACTCACGTATACCGTATCGCCGTGTACGACCGGCGCCGATTTCATTTCGCTGGGCAGCCTTTCAACCCACCAGACTGGCTCGCCCGTTTCGAGGTCGTAGGCGTCCATGCGAAAAGAGCCCGGCGCAATTACAACCGTTGATGTCGTCGACCGGTGCACTACCGGCGTCGAATGCCCGCTGATCGCCTGCGGCCTTTTCCGCTTCCAAGCCAGCCGGCCCGTGCTTGCACTGAAAGCGGCTATAAAAGAGTCTTTGCTTTGATCGCAAACAAGGATTACCTTCCCGTCGACGAACACAGGGGATGCACCCATCCCATAGGTGTTATCGAACGGCCCCAGTGGCATACGCCATAGTTCGCGCCCCGCCCGATTGTAAGTCAGCAGGCCGAAATCGGGAAAGAAGACTACCACCCTGTCACGGTCAGCCGCCGGTGTAGGAGATGCCGGGCTGTTGCGCTTGTCCAGATGCTCGGTGCGGCGCCTGGGCGCCTTGCGTCTCCAGAGTTCCTTTCCGGTCGCCGTATCGAAGGCGATGGTCAGCAAATCCGCGCCTGCGGCTGCGGTCAAGTAGACATGACGACCGGAGACGACCGGTGAAGAATGGCCGGGCGGGACGGCAGCCTGCCATAGTTCCCCGCCAGGGAGAATCTCATCCGGCAGCGGATGCCCGTCCTCCACACCGCTTCCGTTGGGACCGCGAAACCGCGCCCAGTCGGCCGCAAGTGCCGTCAAGGCTGTCAGGAGGATAGCGATTCCAAAGCCACGCATCAATCGATTGTAGAATCACCCATAACGTTGAATGGGCTGTCCCTGGCTGTGGCGATTACGGCCTGTTGATTCCCGGGCGATGGCGATAGGGATTCCGATTTGATGCCCGGTAACGATTCCGACGAGATGTCGATAATCGTTCCGACGCGATGCCGCTAAAATAAGCGCCGCTGAATCGGAATGATAATCGGTCCTTCGGAATCGTTTTCTCAAGAAGAGTTTAGCGAGCTGAGTGAGCGGAAGAGGATACCGATTGCCCCAGAAAAGGCTCAGCATGCGCACTGCGGCCGGTGTGACTGGGACGACCGGCGGCGTCAAGCCAGTGAAGCACCAGTGCGCCCGTTCGTATCCACCGCCGGCTCCTTGGATTCAAGGTTGCCGTCGCAGATAGCGCAATCCTAGGATGAATCAGGCAAATAGATCCGTCAACGGCTTCGCGCGGCCGTCTTTGGTGACGTACACAGGCCTCTTCTCGACTGTGTAGGCGAGGTCGGCGGGAACACCTGCAGCATGGAGGATCGTCGCTTGAAGATCTACAAGCGGGACCGGTTTTTCGACGACCTGCATGGGGCGCTCATCGGCCGTCCTGCCATATGCGATGCCCTTCCTCATACCGCCACCGAACACGAGCACGCTTTGCGCTCCGGTAAAGTGCCGGTGCATTCCATAGTGCTTCGGATCCGACATTCGTTCGGGGACTTGAATCGTGTTATCGAAGGCGACAAATCGTTCCGGCTTGCCTTCCGTCATCATGTCGCGGCCAAATTCGCTCGCGACAACGATGAGCGTACGTTTGAGCAGCCCGCGCTCCTCTAGATCTCGAACCAGTTGGGCAATAGGCGCGTCGATCTCTTTCTTCATTTCGGCGATCCGTTCATGGCCGCTTACGTGAGTGTCCCAGCGCTGGAAGGGCATATATTCCGTAGTCACCTCCAGAAACCGCACTCCGACTTCGGTCAGACGTCGCGCGAGCAGACAGCCAAGACCGAAGCGGCTCGTGTTGTAGATGTCGTAGATTTCCTTCGGCTCGAGCGAAAGATCAAAGGCCTTTGCTGCGGGCGATTCCAGTAGCCGGTGCGCATTTTCAACCGACCGGAGCATGGATTCCTGGTGATATTGGCCGGCTTGGCGCATCACCGGACTGTCCTTCATCATCGACCGGTACGATTCGAAACGGCGGCGGAAGCGCAGCGCGCTCATATTGACCGGCGGGCGCATCGCGGAGACGGCATCGCGCGGGTCGGGGATCAGAAACGGCGCAAACTCACTGCCCAGAAATCCGGCGCTATGGAAGACCTTGAGCGTTTCGGCGTCGGGATTGCCCTCGATAGGCTGACCGATATCGACAAAGCCCGGAATGTCCGGGCGGTCCGGAGGCCGCGTGCGCGCAATGATTGAGCCGATATGGGGAACCGCCACACTCTGCGGAGGCTCGTATCCCGTGTGCCAGTGGAACTGGTGACGGCTATGGAGAATCCGGCCCAAATCAGGTGGGACGACACTGCGCACTACCATGCCGCGGTCCATCACTTTTGCGATGTTCTCCAACCCTGCTGCCAGCTTCACTCCATCGGCGGCCGTGTCAATCGAAGGGAAAGTGCTCAGTACATCGGCCGAGCGGAGTCCTGATTGATACGGGATGTAGCGCTTGGGATCAAACGTGTCCGTCTGCGCCATGCCACCGCCCATCCACAGTAGGATGACCGTGTCAGCCGTCGGTATCGGGCGCGGTTTCTCCTGGCTCCAGAGTTGTTCCGGACAACCGCCGGCGAGCGTTGCTGCCGTGAGGGCGCCTGAGCGATGAAGAAAGTGACGGCGAGTCATTGGATCAACTGGAACTCCGGTGAGAGAAAGAGAATCCACAGCAGGTCCGCCAAGCCTTCCGCGCCTTCCTTCATTAGTGCAGAAGCTTTCCGGATTTCGGCCGGCCCTGGATCACGGCTTAGCATGTGGCGGAAAAGACGGTTTACGAGTGTATTGCCAGCGAGACGTGGAGGTATAGGCGACGGCCGGCTCTCGGCAACGCGAACGAGATGTGCATTATCGGGCTCCTCCGTGAATACGAGGAATCGAACTTTGCCGGTAGTTTCCGGACGGAGGCTCGCATCATCGACAGCCACGGTGGCACGGAACCGGGTGAAGCCACGTCCGCCGATATCGAAGGAAGTCTTCCAAAATGGCGTGCCGGCGATAGCGTCCTGCGATACGCTTTGGTGGAGAGCTTGCTCACCACGGCTCCGGGCAATTCGATTAGGCGCGTGCTGCCGTTCGGTCCAATCAATTCGGCGTTCAACCATCCCCCAACCACCTTGGGAGGATCGTATGATCCGAGATCCTGCATGACCAGCCACAGACGAGGCGCGCTCTGAATGTCGATGTCGACGTCAACAGGTTTGGCGCGCACCATTCCACTGTCGAATATGCTTTGAGGACGATGCGGGGGACCGGCCATGAGGCGCTGTGCTCCACGCCGCAACTGCTCGGCGAATACTTCGCCATTTACCAGTTCGAGAGCCTGCAGCGTGGTGGATTCGTCAGTGCGCGTGGTAATGACTTGGCTTCTGTCCGAACGGCCCAGCGCGCGAGTCAGCCGGTCGGAACGGAAACGCCACTGCCGTTCGTACGTTGCCGGTTTGCCGTCGAGTCGATCATATACTTTCCACTCGCCGGTGACGGCGCCGATGGCGTCCATGAACTGCTCCGCCGTGAGGCGCCGGGTTAGCGGACCGCGAAAGACGAATGCGGCGTCTTTCTGCGGATCCTCATCCACCGCCGTCGCCTGATACGTCCTGGATGTCATAATGCGTCGCAGCAGAAACCGCAGATCGTAACCGTGGTCCGCGAAGTCCGCTGCCAGCCAGTCGAGGAGATCCCGATCCCACGCCGGAGCGTCCAAATCGTCTACCGGCTCCACCAGTCCGCGGCCCATAAAGGCGCGCCAATACCGGTTCACGATTGCGCGTGCGAATCGCCCGTTCTTACTCGAGGTGAACAGAGCCGCGGCACGCGCACGATTGGAAAGCGACATCTCTTCCTGTTCGAGTTCGGGGAACAGAAAGGCGGGTGTCGCCGTCTTGCCCGTCTTTACTTCACAGCGTGCCATTTCCAACGGCTTGTCGGAGAAGAATGCCGCGAGAGAGAACACGTCGGCGAGTTTCCAGCGGCTAACAAAGCTGTCGTGGCAGGAGGCGCATTTCAAATTCGCCCCGAGAAACACCTGTGCGCTGTTTTGTGCAGCCTGCATCGGCACGGATTGACTCGCGCTCACATCACCGCCCCAATTGATGCCGGCCAGGAATCCGCGTGGCGCATCCTTCTCTTCAGGATTTAACAGCGACCGGACCATCCGGTCATAGGGCATGTTGGTCTCCAGCGCCTGCAGGAGCCAATCGGTGATCCATTCCCGCGTCTCACCAGGATAGGCTACCCCATCTTCGTTACGGAGCAGATCGTTCCACAGAGTGATCCAGTGCTCGGCATATTTGCGGTCCTGCTGCAGCAGGCCATCGATTAGTTGGGTTCGTTTTGTAGAACGGCGATCCCCCCGAAAAGTCTCTTGTTCCTCAGGAGACGGCAGCAATCCGGTGAGGTCCAGCCAAGCCCGTCGAAGGAAAGCAGCGTCCGAGGCCGGCGACGCAATCGGAGAGTCCTTTCGCTTTGGTATAGCGAGCGACGAAGGCGTCGATCGGATGCGTGTGCCCGTTCGCTGGAACCTCGGGGCGGCGGGGCTCTATTGACGAATCTTGTAGCGGATGGGTGTTTGGATTCCACTCGGCTCCCTCATCGATCCAGGCTCGGAGAACCCCGATTTCAAGCTCGCCGAGTGGCGCCTGACCGAGCGGCATGCGGCCTGGTCCGGAAGCGGTCACGCGGGCAATTAGTGGACTCTTCGCGCTCGCGCCAGGGATGACAGCACTTTTCAGCAATGCCGCCGCGTCAGGACGGAAAGATCACCCTGCGGCTGGTCGCCTACCGTGGCATCCCGCGCAACGTGTATGCAGGATCGGCTGAACATCGCGAGCGAAATCCACCTTCTCCGCGCCCTGGAGGACCATCCCGCAGCAGAGGAGAGAACAGTCGTTCGCACCGCATTAAAGCTGCGCGAAGGCGCCTTCCAGCTTTTGCAAAGTCTCCGCCACATCCGCATCGGTGTGGGCTGTGGAAACATACATTCTTCCATCGGGCACCAGAATCACGCCCTCCGAGAGAGCCGCAAAGAGGAATCGCTGAAGCAGGTCGCGATCATCGGCCAGAGTATCACGATAGTCGCGCAGAGCGGGCAGCGAAGTGAAGTGCAGATAAAAGGCAGTGCCGAATCCCGTCACCTTCAGCGGAATTCCCCGGCGCTGCGCTATTTCGCCGATACCCAGTTTTAGTTTTTCACCCATGCGATTGGCATGGCAGAGCGCGGCTCCATCGTTGCGGCTGAGCTCTTCCAGACAAACCGCGGCGCCCGCCAGTGACAACGGATTGCCGTTGAAGGTCCCGCCGAACACTACGCCGCCATGGAACATCTGCTCCATGATGTCCGCCCTGCCCGCGACCACGCTGAGCGGCACGCCGCCACCCACTGCTTTGCCGAAGGTAGCCAGATCCGGAGTGACGCCGAACTGCTTCTGGGCGCCGCCCGGATTAATACGGAAGCCGGTAATCACTTCATCGAAGACAAGAAGGCAGCCGTGCTTGCGAGCCAGTTCCTGCACGCCTTCCAGATAGCCCGGCTCCGGCATCAGACAGCCGCTGTTGCACAGGACGGGCTCCAGGAAAATACCCGCGATCTCTCCCTGGTGAGCTTCCAGAATTTGAGAGAGAACGTCGAGCCGGTTCCAGGGGGCCACCACAACGTTCTCAGATGCATTCGCCACCTGCCCGCGCGAACCAGGCACGGTGAGGGGCTCCTCGAGGGGTCCTGTTTCCGCGGCTTGGGGCTTGTAGCTGTGCAGTGCGCCGTCCATCCAGCCGTGATAGTGCCCTTCAAACTTGAGGATCTTGGGTCGTCCGGTGCAGGCTCGCGCCAGTCGGTGCGCCAACTGCACCGTCTCGCTGCCGCTGGAAGTGAAGGCGACGAGTTCCGCGCAGGGAACCATGGCCTGAATCTTTTCGGCGACCGTGATTTCCAGTTCGTGCTGCGCTCCGAAACTCAGAGGCTTTTCAACCTGCTCGCGAAGCTTCGCCACCATCGCCGGATGGCTGTAGCCAAGAATCATCGGCCCCCAGGCAAGCTGATAGTCGATGTACTCGTTTCCATCCACGTCCCACAGTCGCGCTCCTTTTCCGTTTTCAAAGAAAAGCGGCACCGGGGCCTTCGCCCGAAAAGGACTGCTCACACCGCCGGCCAGCGACTTACGCGATCGCTCCAGCATTGCCCGCGACTGATCCCACTTTGATTTCACCGAACTAACCCTTCTTTGTACCCGGAGGCGCCGTCGATCCGCGCGCTACCAGTTTGGTCGGCACGGCTACCCGATTCTGTGACGGCTCTCCGTCCAATTCTTCCATCAACATCTTTGCGGCGATACGGCCAACCTCTTCGGGGTACGACCGGATCGTGGTCAGTGGCGGATTCTGGTCCCGCCCCAGATCGTCATACCCTATTACACTGACCTGCGCAGGTACCTGGATGCCCGCCATCTTCAGCGCTTCGATGATGCCCATCGCCACCAAATCGTTCGTCGCGAGCAACGCTGTCGGCAGTGACCCGCCTGCGAGCATCGCCTGCATCGCATGATACCCCGCGAGAATGCCCGGCTCGACGTCCGGCAACTGCAGGAACTGCACCCAGTGCGGGTTGTACCGCAAATCGAGTTGCTCCAGCTTTTGCCAGAAAGTCTGGTACTTCTCCGAGTTGGGGAATCCCACGAAGCCGACGTCCCGATGGCCGAAGCTCACCAGGTGCTCGAGAGCCTGACGGGTTCCGCTCGCGTAGTCCGGACCGACGGCACTTGTATTGCCGTCGACGATGAGATCGGTAAGAACCACAGGCACACCCCAGTCCAGGATTCGCTCCAGTGATTTTTTACGCAAACCTCCAGCGACGAGGCATCCGCGGATACCTTGCCCTGGCGACAGCCCGAGTTTGGGGTCGGTTTCCTCGTCCGTCACGGAATGAAACAGGAGGCGATAGCCCTGCTGCCGGCAGGCTTGTTCCGCTCCGATCAAGATTCGGTTGTATCCGGGCTGGACGAACTGAAAGATGTTCTCGCCGATGAGAAAGGCAAGATCGTTCACGAGCGTATCGGCCGAGGATACCGGTATGTTGGCACTCGAAACAAAGGTTCCTTTACCGACGACGCGAACCAGCAGCCGGTCCTTCACCAGAGTATTCAGGCACTCGCGCACGGATGTACGTGATACCGAGAAACGATCCGCTAAGGCCCGTTCTGACGGAAGTTTCCCCTCGTCGCCATAGACGCCGCGTTCGATTTCCTCGATCAACACGGATCGGAGTTGCAGCGGAACACTTGGGCTATTCAAGACGCGATTGCTCATGCGTTTAACAACGTGGTCGTACCAGGATTTTTTATTAGAAACCAATAACTTGTATCTGTCAATGGGGCAGAACGTTATTGACAAGCAGACCGGTATGCTTGTAGCATTGCTCCACAGCATACCACTTGTAGCCTGGGAGGGCATATGCTTCGGTTCCTCATTGGGTTCGTTTCGCTCTTTGCGTCCGTAATCGTTAACGCGCAGACCACCACGGCGAGTATTGTCGGCACGGTTCAAGATGCTTCCGGCGCTGTAGTTCCCAAGGCCAGCGTCAAAGCGAAGGCTGTGGCGACCAACCAGGTGCGTGAAGTCGAGTCGGATCCTGACGGTAACTACATCCTGACCAACCTGCCGATCGGCCAATACGAAGTCACTGTCTCGGCCACAGGCTTCCGGACAGAAATGAATGAGGGCATCACTCTGCAGGTGGGTCAGCGTGCACGACTCGATGTGACGCTACAAACGGGCAGCGTGACGGAGTCAGTGAACGTCAATGCCGTAGTTCCCATCGTGAACACGGAAGATGCCGTCTTTGGCGACGTGATCGAGAACAAGCGTGTGGTGGAGTTGCCGCTGAATGGACGGAACTTCAATGCGCTTGCCCTACTCACTCCGAATGTCCAGAGCGGAGTGCCGGGAGGGGCAACACTGCAAAATCTGCTGGCAGGCGGTATCGCGGTGTGGGCCCATGGCGCCCGTGACACCGATAACGAATGGAATCTGGACGGCGCCACGATGAACATCGGATTCTACAACTGGAACTCCTTCAATCCGTCAATCGATGCAATTCAGGAGTTCAAGTTACAGACAGGCGCCTATTCCGCTGAGTTCGGATTTCAGTCCGGCGCCAACATCAATATCGTGACTAAGTCGGGCACCAACAGCCTGCACGGCACGGCGTTCGATTTCCTGCGCAATGACAAGATGGATGCGCGCGGCTTCTTCCCGACCAGCAAACCCAAACTGCGGCAGAACCAGTTTGGCGGCACCATAGGTGGACCGGTCTACATTCCAAAAATCTATAACGGCAAAGACCGCACATTCTTCTTTTCGAATTACGAGGGCGTTCGCATCCGGCAGGAACAGTTCGGGCGCTTCACGCTACCTACCGACGAGCAGCGGGCAGGAGATCTGAGCCGTACGTCTGCAGGCGCGCCGGTCACCACGCCTGTTCTCGACCCGGCAACAGGACAGCCGTTTCCCGGCAACATCGTCCCGCCGAACCGAATCACTTCCCAGTCACAAAAGATCCTGCCGTATTTTCCGCGCGTCAACCGACCCGGACAGGTTTTCAATTACGAAGTTCTGGCGCCCGTCATCACCAACAGCGACTCGACCATCCATCGACTGGATCATCGCTTCACCCCGAACGACCTGTTCTTTGCGCGAGGAGCTTACGACAATCGATTCCGTCCCGATCCCGAGTTCTTCCCGGGTTTCGTCCGCGACACCGGCCTGAAGGCGTACAACATCGTTGCCAACTACACGCGTATCTGGACGCCGGCTGTCATTCAGGAAATCCGCGCATCCTACAACCGCAGCTATGTCTATCAGTCGGATCCACGAGAGAACACCGATTTCAACATTGAGCAGGAACTCGGCATTCCGAACATCCCTGCATCCGGCCAGACGAACGGCTTTCCGTGGATTGCCATTGCAGGCTATTCGCCGGTCGGTGACATGACGAACAATCCGTCTGCTGCAGCCGGACAATCTGTATCAACTGGCAAGCAACCTGACGATCAATCGCCGAAAACACACGCTGAAAATGGGTTTCGATTTCCGTCAGGTGCGTTCGGATCGCACGCAGGGACTGACCGTACGCGGACAGTTCAACTTCGAGAACACCAATCCGGTTGGGTCGAGAAACTCGATGGCGGATTTCCTGCTTGGGACTACCGCAGCAGAGTGTGGTCGGCAACCGTGCCTGGACTATCCGCATGCGGAACTACCGGAATGGCCTGTTCATACAGGATGACTGGCGCATCTCGCAGAGACTTACGCTCAACCTCGGCCTGCGCTACGAGCCGAGCACGCCAGTGTCGGATGCGCGAGGCGAAGTAACCGGGTTCGATATCACCACCGGAAGCCCGATCCCAATGCAGGCGGGAACTCCTTTCTATCCGGGAGACTGGAACAACTTCGCGCCTCGTATCGGTTTTGCGTGGCGTCCCTTCGGATCGGAGAAGACGGTCATCCGCGGTGGCTATGGCATCTACTACAACTTCACGATGAATCTGGCTCTGTTCCGGCTAGGCAGCAATCCGCCATGGGCGATCATCAATACCTTCATCGCCAATCCCGGAGCGCCGCCCATCACCTGGGACAATCCCTTCCCGAGCGCAACAGCCGGAACCCCGCCGCCTCCAAACTATGGCTATCTGACCAACGATTTCGGCGTGGGGTATTCGCAGTTGCGCTCGCTGCATCTCTCGCAGCAGATCGGGAACAACGATGCGATCGAGGTCGGCTATTCCGGCAACCTCGCGCTGGGAGGAGACCGGAACGTGAATGCCAACGATGCGGCGCCCGGCCCCGGCGCGGTTCAGCCTCGGCGGCGCTTTCCGCAGTATGGTGTGCTGACCGAGGTCCGCTCCGACGCCAAGACTTTTATAACGCCGGAACTGCGAAATACACCCGCCGGTTCAGTGACGGCCTGACTGTACTCAGCTCCTATACGTTCTCGAGGGCCATCGATCAAGCCTTTTCGTCCGTTGCGGGTAACCCGACCGGCGGAGCCGTTTCGCAGACTTACTCCAACCTTTCTCAGCGCGGCCTGTCCTCTTCGCACCGCAAGCACGTATGGACCACAAGCGCCGTTTACGAACTGCCCTTCGGCAAAGGCCGGGCGTTTCTCAATCAGGGCGGATTTGTCAGCTACGTGCTCGGCGGCTGGCAACTGAGCACGATCGCTTCGGTTCAGTCCGGAGGCGCATTCGCGGTCACCGTGCAGGGCGGAGCCGCGCGCGTCAACACAGGCAGCGATCAACGGCCCAACCGGCTGAGAGACGCGAATCTTCCGATTCCGAACGTAGCATCAATCGCTGGTTCGATACCGACGCCTATGTTGTCGCGCCGATGTACACATTCGGTTCCGAGGAAACCCGGACGCTGATTATGCCGGGGCTGGTCAACGTGGACGTCAATATCAAGAAGGCTTTTCTCCTACATGAGGGGATTAACCTCGAATTCCGCGCGGAATTCTTCAACTTCTTGAATCACACCAACTTCAGCCAGCCCGGTTCGGTGCTCGGTACGCCGAATTTCGGCATCATCGCCTCCGCCGGTCCGGCTCGTGTCAGCCAGATGAGTCTGAAGCTAGTATTCTGAAGACCCGGGGACTTTATTGCGGATCGCGATTGCATCAATGCTGCAGGAGAGCAACACGTTCTCTCCTGTTTACACGCGGTATGAGGACTTCACGCCCGTTTTCGGCAAAGCGGTGCTGGAGCGGCATCGGGGCAAGCTGACCGAAATGGGCGGCTTCCTCGATGTGCTGGACCACGCCAAAGTCGAAGTCGCACCGGTCTGCGCCGCGTGGGCGATCACTGCGAACCGGCTGATACGTGCGGATTTCGAGAAACTCGTGGGCGCGTTCGAGGAAGGCCTGCGAAAAGCCCGTCCCGACGCGCTGCTTCTGGCGATGCACGGCGCACAGACGGCGGAAGGCGAAGACGATGTGGAGGGCCACGTTCTCTCCATCGCGCGAAAGGTGCTGGGACCGGAACGGCCCATCGTGATGTCGCTGGACCTGCACGCCAACATCACCCAGCGCATGGTGAACGAAGCCGATGCCATCGTCGGCTATCACACCTATCCGCACGTAGACATGTTTGAAATCGGCCAGAAGGCGGCGCGGCTCATGCTGCGCATCCTGAAAGGCCAGTGCAAGCCTGCGATGGCGTTTCGCAAGCTGCCTCTGATTATTCCTCCCGAAAACTCGCAGACGTATCGCGGTCCGATGTCGAAGCTCATTCGCAGCGCGCAGGCTCTGGAGGCGAGCGGAAAAGCAGAAGCAGTCTCGATCTTCCCGGTCCAGCCGTGGATGGACATCGCTGAGATGGGCTGCGCCGTGGTGGCCGTTACCAACGGCGATGGACGCGCCGCGCAGAAGCATGCCGATGCTCTGGCAGCACGGCTGTGGAACAACAAGAAGGCATATGAGGTGAAACTGCATTCGGTGCCGGATGCGCTCGCCGCGGCGGAGAAGATCAAGGGCGGACCGGTCGTGCTCGCTGAATCTTCCGACAGCACGGGATCGGGCTCGCCGGGTGACAGCACCGGAGTACTGAAGCACCTCGTAAAGGCACGCCTGTCGGGGCCGGCGGCAATCTTTCTGGTGGATCCTGCTGCCGTAGCGAAGGCTGTCGAAGCGGGTGTCGGCGCCACGGTGAAGCTGTCTATCGGAGGCGCATTCGACAAGAAGAACTCGAAGCCGGTGCCGGTTACCGCATACGTACGGCTGATCTCCGATGGCCGCTGGACCGCACGCGCACGCGGCTACAACACGGGCATCACCACATCCATGGGACGGGCCGCTGTTCTGGAAGTGGGACAGGTACAGATCCTGATCGCTGAGCGCTCCTCCATGACGGTCGACCCGGAGCTGTTCCGAAGCCATGGCATCGATCCGGTCTACTGCAAGATTGTAGTTGTGAAGTCGCCGAACGGGTTCCGCGCCGCCTACGAGCCCATCGCGAAGGGCATCTTCATGGTGGATACACCCGGCGTCAGCACGGCTAACTTCGCAAGGCTGCCGTTCAAACGGGTACCCCGGCCGATCTATCCGCTCGATCCTGATACGCCGGCGCCCGAAGGACTTGCGACGATGACTTCCAGGGTTCGCTGGTCGGTGGTCCTGCTGGCGTTGCTGATCAACATGATCTGCTACACGGATCGTGTCGCCATCGCCGTCGCCGGTCCGGAGATGCGGAAAGCCTTCGATTTTTCTCAGGCGCAGATGGGGCTGGTGTTCAGCATCTTCAGCCTCTCGTACTTTCTGGGGCAGACGCCTTGGGGCATGGCAGCAGACCGGTATGGCGCGCGCGGCCTGGTGAGCCTTGCGGTGGCAGGCTGGTCCGCCTTCACCATCTTCACGGCTTACGCGTGGAGTTTCGCGTCTCTGATGGCGATTCGCTTCACGTTTGGAGCACTGGAAGCAGCGCTTTCGCCCTCCGTCGCCTCGGCGTTCAACCGGTGGATTCCCTCGTCGGAACGATCCTCGGCCTTCGGCGCGTTCCTCGGCGGCGGACGGCTCGGCGGCGCCATCACGCCGCCCATTGCGGGCCTGATCCTGCTGCATTACGGCTGGCGGACGCCGTTCGTCGCCTTCGGCGTCATCGGTTTGCTGGGCGCGGTTGCGTGGTTCTGGTGGTTCCGCAACAAGCCCGAGGAACATCCCGCGATGACGCAGGCCGAACTGGCGCAGATCCGCGCGGGCATACGGACAGAGCACGCAAGACAAGCCGCTAAGACTCCCTGGTCCGAACTGCTCTCCTCGACACGTCTATGGTGCCTGCTCGCGGCGGCTTTCGGATCGACTTTCCTGTGGCAGTTCTATATCACCTGGTTCCCCACCTACCTGCGGGAGAACCGGGGCATGTCTGTCTCGGAAGCCGGCTATTACGCCAGCATTCCGTTTCTTCTGGGTGTTGGCGCAACATGGGCCGGCGGAATTCTGACCGATTCGATCGGACGCCGCACGGATGATCGGTTCGCGCGAACACTGATCGGACTGGTCTCGTTGTGCGCGGCGGCGTTGCTGATGTCTGCGGGCGTGTGGTGTCCTCAAGCGGGTCTTGCGGCGCTGCTGATGGGTTGTGCTGCGGGTGCGGTAGACCTTTATCTGGGAGCCGCGTGGGCATCCGCAATCGATATCGGCGGATCGTCAGGAGGCGCGGTCGCCGGTCTCATGAATGCAGCTTCGAATTGCGCCGGATTCGCATCGCCGGCCCTGATGGGTTGGGTACTGCAAACTTCGGGCGACTGGAACTTCGTCCTGTTCCTGGGCGTCGGCACCACGGCGATCTCCGCCGTTTTGTGGCTTTTCGTGAATCCGCGCCGGTCACAAACCATGACGCAACTGGCAGGAGCGGGAGAACCGTAGAATCGAGAATAGATGTCGAAACTGAGTCTGACATTGTGTTTCGCCATCGGACTGGCAGGAGCCATCGATCCGGATCTGCCTTCGCCGGCGCCCTCGTCCGCTCTGCATTCCCTCCCGGCGTGCAGCGCGGCACAAGCGCGGAAGTAGAGTTGAGAGGCAGAACCTGCACGACACGCGCTCGGTGGAGTTTGCCGGGCGTGGTGTGAAGGCCGAGATCATTTCCGCGTTCGGCTCGAAAGTTGAAGCTCAGGATCACTGCCGCGCCGGATGCCGAAGTGGGGCGGAGAGACTACCGCCTCACCACAGCGCGTGGCGTCTATGTGGGCGTCTTCGACATCGGCGCGCTTCCCGAAATCGTCGAGAAAGAAAACAACGACGACTGGCGGAAACCGCAGCCCATCTCGCTGCCTGTCCTGGTCAATGGGGAGATCGGCAGCGAAGACTGGGATCATTTCAAATTCCACGCCGAAGCCGGTCAGAAGATGATCTTCGATGTCAGCGCGACGCGGCATGGCTCGCGGCTGGATGCCGATGTGGCCATTCTCGATGAACGCGGCGAAGAACTGGCATGGGTGGACGACACCACGATCTTCGGCGATCCTCATCTGGAGTTCACGTTCGCGAAAGCCGGTGACTATGTGGTCCGCGTAGGGTCGCTCAACGGCGGCGGCAACTACCGGCTTTCCGCGGGAGTGCTGCCGTATGCGCGGCGCACGTTTCCTGCCGGGCTCGAAGCCGGGCAAGCCCACCGTGATTACGTTCACCGGATCGCTGCTGGATGGAGTGGATGAAATCTGGCTGGGCGATCGGCTGGCGAAGGGACATATCCTCAGCAAGTCCGCCGAGCGAGATCCGCGCACGCTTCACCGTACCGAAAGAAACAGCGGCGGGCCGGTATCTGGCGCATCTGTCGGCATCCGGCAAGGAAGTGGCGCTGCCGACCGAGATCCGAATATCCAGCCTGCCGGAACAAACGATCACGAAGCCGGCGACTGAGTGGAAAGCTGCCCAATTGATCCCGGCATCGGTTGTGTTGAACGGGATCATCGATCAGCCGAAAGCATCCCACTGGTTCCGCTTTGATGCCCAGCCCGGCGACACGTTTCTCTTCCGCGCCGAATCGATGAAGCTCGGCTATCATCTCGATCCCACCATTACGGTGCTGGATGCCGAAGGCAAGAAGGTGGCGTTTGCCGACGATCCCGGCATCGATGACCGCTCCGACGAATATCAGATCGATACCGATCTCAGCCTCCGCTGCGAAAAAGCCGGACCTTACTATGTCGCCATCCGCGACAGCATGTATCGCGGAGGCGACCAGTTGCTTTATCGCCTGACCGTGAAGAAACAGGCCCCGGACTTCATCCTGGAATTGCGTGAGTCTCTCAAGTCGTTTTATGTAGGGCAGCAGGACACGCTCCAGGTGCGGGTGCGGCGCCGCTCCGGCTGGAACGCTCCGGTTGAGGTTTGGGCAGAGGGTCTGCCCGCAGGCGTAGTCGCTGATCGGCAGACGGCTGATGCCAAGGATTCCATCGTGAAAGATACCTGCGGCGTGGAACGCGTGATCGATGGGACGATTGTGCTCTTACCGGTGCGCGTGGAAGCCAGCCCAACCGGCATTTTCGATTTCAAGATCAAAGGACGGGGAGTCATGGATGGAAAAACGGTCGAGCATGAAGCCATCGTGCGCTATAACCATGCATCCGCCGGCTATGTTTACGGACCGATGCAGATACAGCGTGCAGAGTTCACCGTGGCGGAACCTCCAAGAGTGCTGATCACGGGTCCCGACAGCGTCGACGCCGGAAGCCCGTTGAAGCTCAGCGTTCGCAGATTTGGAGAAGCTAAGCAAACCGCCGTGACGCTGCGCCCCAAATCTGCCGGCCGGCTCGCTCCGCGTATCTCCCGGTCCATGTTCAGACCGGCGCCAGGGAAGCAACTCTCAAGTTCGAGGGAGAAGTGCCCGCGAGTGGGGTTCCAGTGGTCTTCGAAGCGGTTTCTGAAACAGACGGTACAGTGATCGGCGAATCCTCGCCGATCCTGATTGAAGCAAGGAAGTAAGCATGCGGCACTGGTTCTTGTTCACTCTGCTGGCAGCGGCTGCGGCGGCAAAAACTGTCGAGCTGAAGATCTATCCGCCGGAAGTCCGGTTCCATGCGGGCAGCGAAGGCCAGAAGAGTCCTGGTCGTCGCCACCGATGACGAAGGTGTCAGCCGCGAAGTCACCGCGGAAGTGACATTCCAGGCGACCGGCGCATCGGTGGAAGCCAATCACACGGTCAAAGGCAACCCAGCCGGGAACTGGAACTTTGCGTGCCAGCTTCGATGGCCTCTCCGCCGAAGTGGCGGTGGAAGTTCTCAAGGAGCGGCCGCATCGAGCTGAGCTTCATCAACGATATCGTTCCCATCTTCACCCGCGCCGATTGCGCCAACTCCAACTGCCATGGATCCATTCGCGGTCAGAAAGGGCTTCAAGCTGTCGCTCTTCGGCAGCGATCCCGACGTGGACTATGACGCCATTACCAAAAACGCAGAAGGAAAGCGCATCGACAAGGCGAATCCGGCGAACAGCCTGGTGCTTCGCAAGCCGTCCTTTCAGGAGCCGCATGGCGGCGGACAGCGCTTCAAAGTCGGATCCGATGACTACAACCTGCTTCTCGACTGGCTGAAGCGCGGCGCGCCGTATGATGCTCCGGGGCAGGCACGACTCCGTTCGCTGACGGTTTATCCATCGAACTGGCGCATGGTCGGCGTGGGGTCGCGAGTTCAGTTGGTAGCTGTCGGCGAGTACAACGACGGCTCCGTACGAGACCTGACTAGCGCCGTTGCCTTCAGTTCCAACATCGGCGCGATAGCTTCCGTGAAACCGGGCGGTTTGGTGACGGCGGAGCAGAGCGGAGAAACCGCCATCATGGCGCGAACGCTAGGCCGTGCGGCGGCTGTGCGCGTGATTGTCGTGAAGGACCGGCCGCTGAAGGATTACCCCGCGGTGGCGGAGAACAACTTCATCGACAAGCATGTGTTCGCGAAACTCCGGACCATCAACGTGATCCCCTCCGCGCTCTCCACCGATGAAGAGTTTCTGCGCCGTGTGTATCTCGATACGGTCGGTGCCGCTCCCACCATCGACGAGGCGCGTGCTTTCCTCGACTCGAAAGACCCGAACAAGCGCAGCAAGCTGATCGATCAGTTGCTGGAGCGTCCGGAGCGGGCCGACCTGTGGGCCATGCGCTTCTCCGATATGTATCGCGCCGGATACAACGAAGCGGGTCAGAAGGGCGGAGGCCAATATGGACGATGGTTCCGCGATCAGATTCGGAAGGACGTTCCCTATGACGAGATGGTGCGCAACATGCTCGTCAGCCAGGGGCGGCATGACTTCGAAGGCATCTCGAACTTCTATTTCGTGAGCCGCGAGATCACACCGGAAGAGTCCGGTGTAAACGTCAGCCAGTTGCTGCTGGGCTTGCAGATCGAATGCGCGCGCTGCCACAACCATCCGTTCGAGAAGTGGAAGCAGGACGATTTCTACGGATTCGCCGCCTTCTTTGCCCGCGTAAGCCGGAAGGATATGTACCTCAATAATCACAACGGGACTTATCTCAAGGAAACCGGCGAGGTACTGCATCCGAAGACAAAAAAGCCGGTGACACCGAAGTATCTCGATGGCGATTTCGAGCCCGAAGCGCCCGGCCAGGATGTGCGGGAGAAGCTGGCCAAATGGGTGACGGCGCCGAATAATCCCTATTTCGCGCGGGCCAGTGTGAACCGATTCTGGAAGTTCATCATGGGACGCGGCCTCGTAGAACAGGTGGATGATTTTCGTGTAACGAATCCTCCCTCCAACGAGGAGCTGCTGGATGCGCTGGCAAAGGAGTTCGTCGCGAGCGGATACAGCATCAAGCGGCTGGAGCGAGCGATTCTCAATTCCCGCACGTATCAGCTTTCCTCGGTTCCCAACGAGACGAATCGCGAGTGACCAGGTGAACTACTCACACTTTCTTGTGCGGCGGCTGATGTCGGAACAGATCGCCGATACCATGGCGCAGGTCACCGGCGTCCCACTGAAATTCCCGACACAGCCTCTGGGCAAACGCGCCATGAGCATTCCCGTGCTCAACTTCGGAAAACCCGATTACATGATGAAAGTGTTCGGACGGAATGATCTGCGCGAAGTCATCTGCGAGCGTGACACCAAGCCCAGCGTCGCCCAGGTGATGCATCTGGTATCGGGCGAGACCATCCAGAAACAGATCACCGCCAAAGACGGAAACCTCGACGCCTGGCTGGCCGATGCCAGTCTCACCGATCGCCAGATTGTCGAGAACATCTATCTGGCTGCGCTGACTCGAAAGCCCGGAGAGGATGAAGTCTCCGCCGCGTCTGGCTCCGCTGGCGCCAGGCGATCGCAGCCCGGAGGCGCGGCGCAAGGCATTCGAGGACCTGCTTTGGACGGCCTTCAACTCAAAGGAATTTCTCTTCCATCATTAGAGGAACGGCACGATGTACGATTTTGACCGGCGCTCATTCATCAAGATTGGCTCGATCGCTGCGTTTCACTGGCTGACACTGGGCGATGCGCTCAAGGCGCAGGCGGAGACGAAGAAGGGTGACGATATTTCCGTCATCCATCTGTTCCTCACTGGCGGCATGAGCCAGATGGACACCTTCGATCCCAAGCCGAACTCGAAGCCGGAGTACCGGAGTCAGTTCAAACCCATTCCGACCAGCGTTCCCGGATTGAAGGTCACAGAGCATCTTCCCCGCTCGGCAAAGCTTGCGCACAAATACACGGTCATCCGCTCGATGACGCACAAGACGCCGGTCCATGTTCCAGCATGCGGCTTGATTCTCAGCGGCCACCTGCCGCTGTCGAGTATCACGCATCCGTGTGTCGGATCGGTAGTGAGCAAGGAACTGGGGCCGCGCAACGAACTGCCGGCCTTCGTGTCAGTCCCCGGTTCGACTGGCTATTGGGAGAGCGCAGGATATCTGGAGCCCCGCTTCAATCCATTCGACGCCGGCAATCCGAATGTGCCGAAGTATCAGGTGCGCGATCTGGAATTACCGCTCGGAGTCGACTGGGCGCGTATGGATCGCCGCCGTTCGCTGCTGAAGCTGGCTGATGACAAGTTCCGCCAGTACGATTCACAGAACCTGATCGAGAACATGAATTCGTACTATCAGACGGCGTTCGGGCTCATGCAGTCGGAACGCGCCAAGAAGGCGTTCCTGATCGGAGAAGAATCCGAGAAGCTGCGCGATCACTACGGACGTACCTCCTTAGGACAGGGGGCTTTGCTGGCTCGCCGCCTGGTGGAGGCGGGAGTCCGCTATGTCACCATCACTCGCGGCTTCAATACCTGGGATCACCACAGCAACATCTTCCCTTCCCTCAGTGAGACGTTCCTGCCGGAGTTGGACGCAGCGTTTACGGCGCTGATTGAAGACCTGGAATCGCGCGGCATGCTCCAGAAGACGCTGGTCATCGTGACCGGCGAGTTTGGACGAACTCCGGAGATCAACAATCTCGCCGGGCGCGATCACTGGGCCAATGCATTCTCGATGTGTCTGGCAGGGGCCGGGGTACCCGGCGGACAGGTGTGGGGCGAGACCGACGAGAATGGCGCCTACGTAACGAAAGATCCGGTTGAGATACCGGACTTTACGGCGACTATTTTCGACAAGCTCGGCATCGATTACCGCAAGGAGTATGTAAATCCATTGGGCCGGCCGACGAAACTTTCGGCCGATGGGGCGAAGCCTCTGAAGTTCCTCTACTCGTAATGCGCGCGGTCCTGCTGACCCTGATCACGCTGCCGCTCCTCGGAGAGCGCCAGCCGCTGACATTCGACATTACGTGGGTGAATCCACCGGCGAGCCTCCCGGCCGGCGTCCAGCATCGCATTCTGCACAGCAAGGCGATGAAGCGGGATGTGGGCTACAACATCTGGCTGCCGAGTGACTACGAAAGCTCAGGGCGCCGTTATCCGGTGATCTATTGGCTGCACGGATCGGGCGGCAATGAATCATCCAGCCTGTGGGTCGCGGAAGAGTATCAAAAGGCGACGCGTTCGGAAGGCGTCGAGGCCGCGTTGATCGTCTTCCCGAACGGAGGCCGCAAGACGGAGTATCGCGACTGGCAGCCGCAGAACGTTCAGCCGGAAACCATGATCATCCGCGAACTGATTCCCCACATCGACGAGACTTTCCGCACGATTGCTACACCGGAAGGACGAAGCATCGAAGGTATGTCGATGGGCGCCAACGGCGCGCTCAAGCTGGCTTTCAAGTATCCGGAGTTATTCCATTCCGTGGTGGCGTACGCGGGTTCCTACAAACGTCTGCCGCTCGATGGATACTTTCCGAGTGTCGCTCCGGAGCAGCAAGCCTGGATCGCAAAGCTCAGCCAGTGGTATTCGGCGGATGATGACGTGTTCGAACTGGCTCATAAGAACTCGGCCCGGCTTGGCGAGTTGCGGATTCGTTTTGTTGCCGGTACGAAAGATATTGCGCTGGGAGACGCCGAGGCCCTCCATCCATGGCTTAGCGCGCGCGGCATTCCTCACGAGTACGAGATCCTGCTCGGGGTTGGGCACGACGCCCGGGCCTACTATCGGCGTTCCGGTCTCTCCGGCTTCCGATTTCATTTCGTCAAGCCCTAAAGCGCAAAAATAAACGGCTGAGATTCCCAGTGTTGTGTTAGAAATTCCTTCCGGGTCGTCTCATCAGACACGATTCTGCGCTCGGCCAGAAAGATGATAAGCCCAGACCGCGTTGCGGAAGTTGACCAAGCCCGACAATGCAAAGCTCGCAACGCGCTAATCTTATGAGAACTGATGAGGCTGACCGTTGCCCTGGTTCTCACGATTGTTGTCTTAGCCCAAGAAGCTCGTAAGCCCGTCTTCTGGTCGCTACGTCCGCCGGTCAAAACGCCCGGCACGATCGATTCGTTCATCATCGCTAAGCTGCAAGCCAAGAATCTCGACCTCGCGCCCAAAGCGGATCAGCGGACTCTTATTCGGCGTCTGAGTTTCGATCTTACGGGTCTCCCGCCTACGCCCGATCTCTACAAACTGACTTACGACGAAGCGCTTGAGCAACTGCTCGCATCGCGCCACTACGGCGAGCGATGGGGTCGTCACTGGCTCGATGTCGTACGATTCGGTGAAACCGACGGAGGGGAGCATAACTACGAGCGCATGCACGCCTGGCGCTACCGCGACTACGTCATCCGATCGTTAAATGAAGATAAGCCGTATGACCAGTTCATCGGTGAGCAGATCGCAGGCGACCTGCTGGATGGCGACAACGCAGAACTCGTCGCCGCGACCGGCTTCCTTGTTGCCGGACCGTGGGACCAGGTCAGCGCCGAGTTGAACAAAGACAAAGTAATGACAGCAACAGCCCGCATGGACGAACTTGACGATATGGTCACTACGACATTCCATACCTTCCAGGCGATGACCGTCAATTGCGCCCGCTGCCACGACCACAAGTTCGACCCTATCCCGACACGCGATTACTACCGTCTCACCGCTGTCTTTCGCGGTGTTGGCTTCGGCAACCGAAAGGTGGCAACTCCTGAGATCGACAAAGCGTACGATATGGCTGCCAAGCCTATTCGTGACGAGTTGGACGTCGTTAAGCACTCGCTGGCCGCAATCGAAGATCCCGTTCGCTTTCGTCTGTTGCGGGATAAGTACATCGCGTTCGATCGTGAGCGGGAAGCCGAGCCGAGCCGCATTACTCTGAATCCGGTTTGGAATCGCAACCGCTTTGCACCCACTACGGCGAAGCACTGGCGCCTCGTCATTACCGGACACAGCGGCAAGCTACCGGTCGTTGAGAGCCTGAAACTCTCGCCCGCCGGAACCACAATTGATAAGTGGCAAGGCGAAGCGAAAGCGAATGACGAAGCCCCCGCCATCATTACGCTGCCATTGACCGATAAGCCGATCGCGGAGATGACTTGGTCTGGTCACCTCACGGTGTATCGGCTGGAAGCATCGGACAACGGCCAAACCTGGAGAGCCGTGTGTTCCTCGCTAGACCACGTAGGGCGAAACGAACTCGACCTGCCGTCGCTGTCCGATACCGAGCTGATACGGGCATTGACGCCCGAAGCGCGTGCCCAGCGAGCAGAATTGCTCTCTAAGCGGGCACTCCTCGAAAAGAAACTGGCCGTGATCCCGGCGCCGCCGCTCGTGTATGCCGCCAAACCTCGCGCTGTCGAGAAGGCTTACCTGCTCGAGCGAGGCAGTGTCACTCGGCAAAAGGACGAACTCACGCCAGGGTCTTTGACGGCGGTTGCGCAACTCAGTTCCGACCTTGCCGCGACTACCGATGCTCCCGACAAGGCAAGACGGCTCGCGCTAGCCGATTGGATTGTTGATCCTAAGAACCCTCTGACGGCTCGTGTCATTGTCAATCGCGTTTGGCAGTATCACTTTGGCCAGGGGATCGTGAATACCCCAAGCGACTTTGGCTTGATGGGCGATCGGCCCTCGCACGCCGAATTGCTCGATTCGCTAGCCATTTCGTTCATAGAGAACGGTTGGAGTCTGAAATGGCTACACCGCCAGATCCTGCGTTCGCAGACATACCAGCAGTCGGACCGTTTTGACAAGAAAGCGCACGCAGTGGATGCGGCCAATCGGCTGCTGTGGCGGATGCCGCTGAAGCGGATGGATGCCGAGACGCTGCGAGATTCGATCCTGTTCGTCACAGGGAAGCTCGATCTCGAGCATCGTGGAGGTCCGAGTTTCGCCCTCCAGAAGAAGAAGGAACGCGGCGCATTTATCTATGCAGCCCTGGAGAATGATGGCCCCGACGTTTGGAAGCGATCCGTCTATCGCTTTGTTGTCCGAGGCGGAGAGCGAATCATGCTCGATAGTTTCGATTGCCCCGATCCCGCGGTCGCGACTCCGCAGCGAAGTATCTCCAATACTCCGGTACAAGCGTTGACGCTGCTGAACAATGACTTTGTCCTGAAGCAGGCGGAATTTCTCGCCGAACGTATCGGGAGCAAGAATCCTGTCGATCGCGCCTACGACTTGCTGTATGGTCGCGCGCCGACCGAGCGCGAACGTCAGATCGGGTTACAGTTCCTATCGAAGCAACCCCTGGCAGCTTACTGCCGGGTACTTCTCAATTCCAACGAGTTTGTCTATGTCCCGTAAGCTATCGAGGCGCGAGTTGCTATGGGAAACCGGCGGCGGGTTAGCCGGTATCGCCTTGGCGCACATGCTGGCAGGCGAGGCTGTTGCGGCGCCCCATCACGAAGCAAAGGCCAAGAAGATCATCATGATCTTTTTGCCCGGTGGATTGAGCGCGGTGGACTCGTTCGACTACAAGCCCGCCCTCGAGAAGCACCATGGGCAGTCAACGCAAGGCGAGAACACGGTGACTCCATTCAACGGCAAGCGCGGGACAGTGATGCAGTCGCCTTGGACATTTCGTCAGCGAGGACAGTCGGGTAAGTGGGTCAGCGATCTCTTGCCGGAGCTAGCGACGTGTGCCGATGATGTGTCGTTCATTCACTCTATGGTGTCTCGGAGCAATGCGCATGGGCCTGCGATCTTTCAGATGTCGACGGGTTTTATTCTGCAAGGCTTCCCGTCCATTGGTTCCTGGATCAGCTACGGTCTCGGATCCGAGAACGCGAACTTGCCGTCTTTTGTGGTTCTACCGGATCGCCGCGGTCTCCCGCCTTGCGGAGTCGCCAACTGGGGCAATGGTTTTCTTCCTGCGGCGCATCAAGGCGTGATCTTCGGCGATCAACGCACACCGATCGCCGATCTGCAGCCCTCCTCGAAGATAAATCCTGCGCAGCAGGTTGCCTCTTACGATCTGCTTTCGACGATTAATGAAGAGCACCTGAAGCTTCATCCTGAAGAGGACGCTCTCGTAGCCCGCATCAAGAGCTATGAGCTTGCAGCACGAATGCAGGTGAGCGCTCCGGAAGTAACCGATATTCGGGGTGAGAGCGAAGCAACACGCGAGATGTACGGCCTTAACGATCCTGTGACGGCCGAGTACGGATACAACTGCCTGCTCGCACGACGCCTCGTCGAGAAAGGAGTTCGTTGCATTCAGATGTACAATGGCGGGCACTTCGGCGAACCGCGCGTCAATTGGGACGGTCACGAAGACTTGCGAGCGAACCACGGAAAGAATGCCCGCGTGCTTGACCGCCCGACAGCGGCACTTCTTCGAGACCTGAAACAACGGGGCCTGCTCGATGACACGCTCGTGGTGTTCACGACCGAATTTGGGCGTTTACCCATCAGTGAGGGAATAGGAGAAGGCGGGCGCGACCACAATCCCGAAGGCTTCACCGCTTTCCTCGCAGGAGCCGGCGTGAAGCGCGGGTTTTCATATGGATCGACTGATGAGATGGGTTACAAAGCGGCTGAGAATCCAGTGACCCTATACGACTTTCACGCGACGATACTGCACCTGCTCGGCCTCGATCACACGCGGTTGACGTGGTATCACAACGGGCTTCGACGGCGGCTGACCGACGTGCACGGACATGTCGTGAAAGAGCTTCTGGCGTAAAGTGTAACTTGGACGCCATGCTGTGATCGTAGCGGCCAGTCGTCGTGCTAGTTTATTGACCGCCTCGGCAACTATGGTCCCGGCAATCGGTTCGGAGATCGCAGCCAATGCTTGCACGAGAACTTCTTGGAGACAATTCAACAATCCAAACACACACCGATCCTGCGAATGGTGAGAAATTACAGCCGATGTGATCGCTTACGAATTAGTGATCCGCTCGTGTCCCCGACGGTGTATAACTTGCTCCGACTTGTAGAATATATTGCCTGAGAACGTTGAAAGCAGGAAATGCTGTAAGGTGTCTTGCATCTTTGGACGGATGCCACGTGGACGATTCACGCCGAAAGCAATCTATGACTTGCGGAGGGTAGCGATCGATGCGATTCAAGCGTTTTTTCTTCGTCTCAACCCTGTTGGCGGGGCTTACTGTACCGGCGACAGCTGTGCAGATCAATTTTACGGGCGGCACGGTCACTCTCATGAACGGGACCACCCAAACCACTGATAACTTCGTTGTCTGGCTGGACGTCGACTACTACGAAGAGGGTGGCTTTCGCCTCGACTTCATCGGCAATGTCTCTAACCCCGGTTCCGCCATCATCGGCAACTACTATGGCGCCGCCAATGATGTAATCCACAGTCATTGGAGGACTGGTGACTTCGGGGAAATAGATCAGATCAAGGTAACTAAGATTGACGGCACTGCCTTCGACCTCAATTACTTCATCCTGACATCCAACACGGACACTGGTGGAAACGTCGCTTCAGGTAACGAGCAGGCGTTGATTCATGCATCTGTAGATGGTGTTACCAGCAACTTCTCCCAGTTACTGCCCCCCGAGGACTGGGGCTTCTTTCCGGCCAAGCAGATTTTCCTCGGCAGCGAGTTCGATGGCATCAAGGCATTCTGGTTTACCGCTGAGAACAGCATCGACTGTTTCGGAATGGACAACTTCTTCATCGATGAACCTGCGCCGCAAGTTCCGGAACCCGGTTCACTCGCACTTCTCGGCCTCGGTTTGGCCGGGATTGCCTGCCGAAAGTTCGCAAAGTGGATGGAAGAATCACGATTCGTACGCTAGAGGGCTGAAGCGGCTACTGCGAGACCTGAAAGCTGAACCGCAGAAAATTTGATTCTGCGACACGAGGAGTGCTGTCGCTTAATTGCTAATAATCCCTGCGAAACGATTCGTCTGTATTTCGATAAGCCGACGGCCGCATTGCTGCCCGGAACGGTGCTGGTAACACCGAACCGACATACCGACACCAACAGCAGATTAGGGAGTCTCTGAAGACGCGCCGTTGGGGACGAGCGGGCAGGCGCGCGTCAGCGCTTGAATCGCCTGATGCTCGTCTGCACAAACCAGTCTCCGAGGATATAACAGCGGGATCGGCGGCACATTGGAGGAATTTGCGGACAGCCTCGGCAACAGTCCCGCTCTTGTCCGTAAGCACTACGCGAAGTGGTCACAAGCACGGCAGCGCCGTATCGACGACCTCCTGCGCTCCGCGAATCCCTCTACACATTTGTACAAGAAGAACGGCAGATTCAACCTGTTACGTGTTTTCAAGGCGGGTGGTGGGTTCAAGTCTCCTCTCCGCGCCATAGCGCCATATTGAAGGCCGCTGTATCAGTCGATGCGGTCTTTTTACGTGAAACATCCATTCGGGCCATTGCTAATCCACCCAACCGCCGGATCTTGAATCCCGACTTGCCGGCTGCTTGCTCTCCGGGCACTCATCAGAAGCCCCCGAATACGCTAAAATCAGCCCCAGCCTAGTAATGAATAGCAACGGCGGCATCGTTCGTTTTGGCCTCTTTGAGATCGATCTCAAAAAGGCGGAACTGCGAAAGAACGGTCTGCGCATCAAGCTCCAGGACCAGCCATTCCAAGTGCTCAGGATGTTGATCGAGCGGCCGGGAGAAGTTGTGACCCGGGAAGAGATGCGCGTAGCGCTCTGGCCCGAAGGTACGTTCGTCGACTTCGATCACAGCTTAAATGCTTCCATCAACAAGCGAAGCCCTCGGAGATACGGCTTCAAACCCGCGGTTCATCGAAACGATGCCTCGTCGTGGGTATCGATTCATCGCGCCGGCGGAACGCGCAAGCCCTGCTTTGGAGCCGCAATCTGCCGCACGCGTTTCGGACGGTCGGCGGAGGATGATCGCGGTGAGTGGTGGACTCGCGCTTCTTGCTGTGGCGGGTGCTTTTGCCACTTGGCGCCTAGCCCCAGCGCGGGGCACGCCAACAGCCGAGTCGAAACCACTTACTTCAGTCCCCGGCATGGAATTACAGCCGAGCTTTTCACCGGACGGGAACTATGTCGCCTACATTGGCGGACCGGGAAGGTACGACTCCGATGTGTACATCAAACAGATTGGTTCGGACTCGGTCCGGCGACTGACCTCCAGCGCGGAAAAGGATGTAAGTCCGAAATGGTCTCCTGACGGACGTCATGTGGCGTTCGTCCGGTTGCTAAAGCTTCAGCACCCGCTAGCCGTAGCGTCGGTGATGACGGCGCCCGTTCTTGGCGGATCCGAGCGAAAAGTTACGGATACTTCGGTTACGATAGCGAACGCCAGCGTCGTCGAATGGTTTTTGGACTGGTTCCCTGATTCCGAGAATCTGATTGTCGTTGACGGTAGCCCAGGTGGCGGGGCGGGCGCTCTGTTCGGTGTGAATACTCGTACCGGCGAGAAATGGCGCTTAACTACTCCGCCAACCACAGGGATGGGTGATCTCGATCCAGCAGTGGCTCCGGATGGCCGAAGTATCGTTTTCAGTCGACACACCGGCGTCGAGTTGAGTGCCGAACTCTATATCTTGCACTTGAATTCGCAGCTTCGTCCCACCGGCCAGCCGGCGCCGCTTCGATCCCCAACTCCGAGCCGGGGGCCTGTTTGGACTCCGGACGGGCGTGAGATTCTCTTCGCCTCCGGGCCGCGACATCGCATGCGCTTGTGGCGTATGCGCGTTTCGCCGGTCTCAGTGCCGCAACCGGTTCCGTTCGGCGTTGAAGGAACCTTCCCGCTATCCGCGGCTATGTCAAAGCGCTGGCAGCTAGCTTACCCAGTGTCGCAAACCGAAACGACAATACACCGGACAAAATTGCTTCCCGACAGACGCTTGGAGAGCAGTAGCGAAAGATTCCTGCGGTCGAGCTTTTTTGAGCACATGCCAGAATACGCGCCCGATGCAAACCGAATCGCGTTCGTTTCCAACAGGTCGGGTTCGGAGCAGATTTGGGTAAGCGATTCCGAGGGGCAGAATCCGCATCAATTGACCTTCCTTGCAGGCAACACAGAGGCCAGCTGGCCGCGCTGGTCGCCCGACGGGCGGCGCCTCCTTTTTGCAAGCGCTAACTCCGTCCATGTCATTGGCCTCGATGGGGGACCGCCGTCGCTGCTGTTGAGAAATGTTGCGACTACAGTGAGTATTGCCGAGTGGTCGCCTGACGGCAAATGGATTTACTTTTCATCCGATCGAACTGGTCGCGAAGAAGTTTGGAAAGTGAAAACGGGAAGCAGCGAACTCAACTCTGAAATGCTCCAGGTAACAAAAAACGGGGGTGGACTCCCTCGCGTCTCTCCGGACGGTCGCTTTATTTACTATGCAAAGGGAATTTATCGTCCCGAATTGTGGCGAATTCCCGTTGAAGGAGGAGACGAGGAGCGGGTGCTGGATGCCCTCTGCCACAACGGAAGCTTCACTGTTGTGAATGAGGGCGTGTACTTTGCTCCGACGCCGACTGCAGGACCAGGAACTACCCGGCTTATGTTCCTGGATACACAGACCCGTTCCCAATCCGTGGTTGCCCCGGTGTCTCAGTATCCTGGTTGGGGCATGAGTGTCAGCGCCGACGGGAGGTCCATCCTGCGTGTAGAAATCGACTATAACCAGGAAAGTAACCTGATGATCGTTGAAAATTTCCGTTAACGCCGGTGGCGAGTTTACCGGTCGCACATCTGGAAAGAACTCACGTCAACCTCGTGCTTGGCAGCGCTGTTTTGCTCTAGCTCTTCTCGTATCCCTCGAGCGCGTTTCTCATTTGCTTTCGCCTCTCGCGACCGGCCGGTCTGTCGCAGCAGCAGAGCATACTCCTCGAGAGCGGTCTGTAGCAATGGTTTATATTCTCCTTTCCCGAGAATTGCAAGCGCTTCCTGAATGGATGTCTCGGCTTCGGTAGTTCGACGGATCGATCGATAGACGCCGGCTTCCGTAATCAATACGCGCGCCAGCGCGGGGTGCCCTTGTCCGAAGGTGGTCTCGCCAATTCGGCGGGCTCGCTCGATCGGTGGCAGTGCTTGCTCAGGAGCCGTTTGCAGGAGAACAGATGCAAGTGTAGTGAGCGCAACCATCTTACCGGCGCTATCCGCGTCCGGTCGCTGGTCACGCAAACGGACAGCAACCTGTAGCAGAACCCCAGCTTCGTTATACCTTTTGCGGAAGTAGTAGACAGTAGCAAGGTTTTCTAGCGCCCGCGCTCGTTGTAGTGGATGTAGATCCAGCAATTGCCCCTCTTGGCTAAACGTCCTTTCGAGTAGTTTCTGCGCTCTCGAATAGTCTCGCGTCTCGATGTAGACCGAAACCAGGTCATTCACGGCTTGGAGACGCACGGGACTGGGCGCTAGCAGTTCGCGATCGAAAATCGCCAGACTTCGGCGCAAATGGCGCTCTGCCTCGATGTAGCGGCCAAGCTCTAGGTAGAGTCCGCCCATCTCGGCAAATATCACGGTGCGGTCTCCTGCGGTCAACTTCAGTTGCTCGGCACTTTTCAGCGCCGAGGAAAGAAGCGTTACCGCTTCCATGTGCTGCCCCGCCGCTTGCAGCGAACGCGCGGTAAGGACCAGGTCCTCGGCCCATGCGTAGCATCCTCCCCCCGTCGCCCACACGATGCACATGACAGCGGGCGCCAGCGGAATTATTCGCAGTCCGCGTCCGATGACGGACGCCGTCAGGCTGGCCAATGTTTGCATTGGCTGCGACTATGACTGGTACCCCCACCCCTGACGCAATGCCCTCGCGCTCATTCCGACGTTAATTGAAGGTCATCTCATAACCGCTTTATTTGGAGGTCGTTGTAGGAGTATCTCCTCCGTGCCCCGCTCAGATCTTTTCCGGCTCGGATAGGAATCGACTCAGTCCCAAAAAGCCAATGGGCAACGCCGTAGTCCCAGTCACCGCCAGATCAGCGAGAGCCTCGCCGATAGCGGGAGCGAACTTGAAGCCATGGCCGGAAAAACCGGCTGCGAAGATCAGATTTCGGAACTGTGGGTGCCTGTCAACAATGAAATGCTCGTCGGGAGTCATCGTGTATAAACAGGTTTTTGTTCGCAACACTCTTTCGAACACGTCCGACATCGGCCCTGTCAAGGAGGGCAATAACCGGACAGCAGCTTCAAGCACCGGTCTGATTTCGTCGTCCATCGCGTCCGGCTGGGGAGTGTCGACGTCTGCGACCGGCGTTCCGCCGCTCCAGTGCATAGCAATCTTGATCCCGTGTCCACCGATATTGGGAAACCCGTAAAAGAAGTTAGACGCGGAGGCGAAAACCGGTAGGGGCTGATCACGGAGTGGCCGAATCCAGATCAGCAGCTTGCGCAACACTTTCAACGGCAACGCGAGATCCGTGAGGACCCGGCTCACCCAGGCGCCGGCGGTAACGATCAACTGCGTGGCAGTAAAGGCGCCCGCGGAAGTCCGCAAGGCGAACCCGTTGCCCGTCCATGACCAGTCTTCCACTCTTGTGTTCGTTCGAAGATCGGCTCCTGCACGCGATGCGCAATCCAATCCTGAGCGCAGAGTTGCATTCACGTCGATCCAACCTGCCTCCGGCTCCAGCACACCTTCCCAGCCGCCCGGCACGTCGAACACGGGAAATCGTGACCGAATCTGAGAGCGAGACAAGTTTTCGATCTTCAGATGATGAACCGCAGCACTTGCACGAGCGCCGCTGATCAGGGAACTGTCCGGTGGCCCCAAACTCAGCATGCCGGTTCGGTGCAGGAGAGTAGTGCCCTGCTCCGCGCCGAATTTGTCCCAGAGCACACCTGCACGTAAAGCGAGGGGGACGTAGTCGGCGTGCTCTGCGTACGCCGTCCGAAAGACTCTCGTCGCGCCGGAGTGGCTACCGCGATCATGGGGAGGCCCGAACTGATCGAAACCGATCACACTTTTCCCGCGGCGCGCAAGGTCAAGGCAGGCAAAGGTTCCCATCGTGCCGAGGCCGATGATTGCGACGTCGAAGGTCAATCGTCACTCCAGATTCTCGTGCTCAAAAGTGTAGCGCTAAAGCTCGCGAATCCACACGTTGCGGAACTTCATCGTTGTGGTCTCGGAACCGCCGTGGTCCTGAAAAAGCAGCGGTCCGGCATCGCAAAGCGCCTTATCGATATGCCCGGGCCCGAGCCGGTCGAGTTCAGTATTGTCCTGTATAAGAACCCCGTTGAGAAGAACGGTCATCCGAGCAGGTTTGAGTAGTGTCCCTTCAAGGTCGCAAACCGGCATTCTTACGGTGATGTCGTAACTCTGCCATTCCTCTGGTCGACGCGCGGCATTGACAAGCGGCGGCCGAAAGCCATAGATACTCCCCAGCATTCCATCCGGGTAGGTCGGATTCTCAAAGGAGTCGAGAATCTGGACTTCCCAAGCGCCGTGCACGTACACGCCGCTGTTGCCCCGCAACTGGTCCGTTTGGTTCGGCATGTAGGGCACATTGAATTCGACATGAATTTGAGCATCGCGGAACCTTTGTATCGTCATCGCATCTCCATCGCCGGTCTGGCAAACCATTTCGGCAGAGATAACTCGACACCTTGTCGGCGTGCCCTCGCGCGTGACCCACTGTTGCAGATCGACGCCGTTGAAAAGTACAACGGCGTCAGAAGGCGGTTTATCGGCGCCGCCGGGGGCGACGACGTGCGGCTGGGGTGGAGGTGAATCTTGCGAGTGGGCGATGAAGGTCAATAGAAGCGCTATTATTGCCAGGGCAGTGTACGTTCTCATGTAGAGCCTCCGCCATTTCTTCAGCATATCCCCCTTGCTGAGCCGCTGACGAGTGCGATAGCTAGGTTTCCTCGCCGACGAAATCTTTAATCAAGAAGCCCCCACCCTTGCCGTGATCCCGCGGGCCGCGTATCAGGGTTACGTAACTCCGTGTCGCCCCGAGCCTGATCCCCAGCCGGAACAGCATACCGCGTTTTTTTCCGGACGGGCTGTAAAAGCCCCCGTAATTGAAAAAGGAGAAATTGTGATGGTTAATCGGATGAGTGCTACTGCCATATGCCTTTTGGCCTGTGCCGGAGCAGAGTTGAGAGCAGTCGAACCCGTTGTGCTGGAACGAGTCGCCGGACTGCGAGCCCGCCTTGAGATCGTACGAGATCGGGATGGCGTGCCGCACATCCGAGCTGGCACTGAGGCCGACGCGATATTCGGACTAGGTTTTGTTCATGCGCAGGACCGTCTTTGGCAGCTCGATCACATACGACGCCTCGGCCGCGGTCGCCTTGCGGAAGTGCTCGGACCTTCGGGTCTGAAAGCGGACACGCTGTTCCGTACGCTGGGTCTCGCCCGGTCCGCTGCCGCTACGTGGGCCGGCTTCAGCACTACCCATCGGGAACTGATCACGTCCTACGTTGCGGGCCTGAATGCAGCCACCGATCAACAGCGGCGAAACGGTCTGCCGCCCGAATTTGTCATTCTGAACTTCCAGCCCGACCGGTGGACCGCCGAGGATGTTCTTGTCGCGGCGAAGGTCCTCGCATGGGCGGTGGATAAAAACTGGGATGAAGAGCTGCTTCGCGCACAATTGGCGCAGAAGTTTGGCCCCGAACGCGCCGCGCAACTGATGCCGGCATATACACCCGAGGGTCCCATCATCGTTCCCAACGCGGGTGTTCCCATCGCCGGCCGCAATCGAGGCCGGCAGGTTGCGCCGCGTCTCGATACCGGCGTTCTATCCGAGTTGGCAGCGTTTGCACGGGATGTCGCGGAAGGCACAGGTGTCGGCGGGCCCGGCATCGGCAGCAACAACCAGGCGGTCTCCGGTTCTCGTAGCAGTAGCGGCAAGCCGATGCTCGCCTCGGACCCTCACCTGCCTTCACAGATTCCTTCCATGTTTTATCGCGTGCATCTGACTGGGGGAACACTGGACGTCATCGGGACCACTGCCGTCGGGGTTCCAGGCGTGCTTATGGGCCACAACGGACGAGTCGCCTGGGGCTGGACCAACGCAAACGCCGACGTGCAGGACCTTTTCATCGAGCACATCACCGGAAACACATCCGAGTACGACGGCGCTCAAGAGCCCTTGATCATCCGGCAGGAGATCATCCGGGTTAAGGGACAAAGCGACGTGGTGCTGACGGTGCGTGCCACCCGCCATGGGCCGCTCGTGTCCGACCTGATCAATCCCGGTGGTCCTGCGCTGGCTCTGCGCTGGGCGGCGCTCGATGCCGATGACGATATCGGCTTGGCGGCCTACTTCGACGCCAATAAGGCTGCGAACGTGCAGCACTTTACCAAAGCGTTCCGCCCGTTCAAAGCGCACGCGCAAAACATGGTGTACGCGGACACAGAAGGGAACATCGCTTACCGGCTTCTCGGTACGATTCCGGTGCGCGCAGGCGGCGACGGCACGGTCCCTGTGCCCGGTTGGACCTCGGCGTACGAATGGAAAGGCTACATCCCCTTCGATCGGCTTCCGGCATCGCTGAATCCGGACGAAGGTATCATTTCTTCCGCGAACAACAAGATTGCTCCCGACAGTTATCCGTACACGCTGAGCAACAGCTATGCCGCGCCATACCGGGCGGCACGGGTGCGCCAGATGCTGACAGAGGCGAGCCGCTTCGCGCCGCAGGACTTAGAGCGCATGCAGCAGGACGTTGTTGCGCTTCATGCTAGTGAACTCATGCCGGTGTTGCTATCTGTCAGCCCTGCGGGCGATATACAGCGTAAGGCGCTGGACCTGCTTCGTCGCTGGGATCTCCGCATGACCCCGGAAAGTCCGGCGGCCGCAATCTTTGAAGCCTGGTATATCCAACTCGCCCAGAGCCTTTTTGAGGATGAACTTGGCAGCCCGCTTTGGGGCGCCTATTCAGGTGAGATGCACAAGGTAAGCATGGCCCTCTCATTAGCGCTTCGCTCGCAGCCGGTGTGGTGCGACAACGTGACCACGCCGCCACGTGAGTCCTGCGTAGACGCCGCCTCGTCTGCCCTCACCCTCGCTCTTCGCCGCATGGCCGCAGCCCAAGGGACGGACGATTTGGGCCAGTGGCAGTGGAGCAAGGTGCACAACATTGTGTTCTTCCATCAGCCGTTCGACGCCGATCCGGCGCTGGCCGCGCGATTCAATCGCACCGCGCCAACCGGAGGCGACAAGCATACCGTAAACCAGGCTTCGCATCCCGAGTGGACAGAGTTTAGGCAGCGGCACTTGCCTCTGTACCGTCAGATCATCGACCTGAGCGACTTCACACGATCCGTCTGGACCGCAGCGCCGGGTCAGTCCGGAATCCTCGGCCACCCACATTACGATGACACCATTGAGCAGTGGAAGCAGGGCGGCTACTCGCCAATGCGATACACCTCACAAGCAATCGACCAGCATGCCGTTTCCCGGCTCGAGCTTCGTCCGCAACCGTAACCGAGACCGGCATGAGCCGCATTGCAGCATTGCCGCTGCCGGTGCATTCGCATCGGCAGCGGCGTCAGAACCGAATGCCAATCACCGTTCGCGTTATGGGAATGCAATGTCAAGCGAGTCCATGTCGCCGAAACTTTCAAAATGCTCTGAGTTAACGCGCTACTTCCCACGCCGTATGTCAGTAACACCCACCGCTTTCGGATGAATCTCACCATAGCCGACTCTACGCCCAAGTGGATTACTGCCGAATTGCCTACCAGCGGACATAACTCGTCAAGTCACTTCCATAGGGTGCGCGTGATACGCCGATATGGAAACGCACTATGGCGCGATCCTGGCCGTTCACGTCAACTGCGGCTGTTTTGGATCGCGCCGAACCCACTTGAAGGCGGACACTGAGTTTTTCCAGAAGAATTTCTCGGCCGCGGATGGGCCCTTCGCTCGACAGTAGGACTGCAAGATCTCCAAAGCCGCCTTGTTTCGACCGGCATAGACAAGCAAGTCCTCTCCAAAGATGTCCCAGATGAAATCCAACACCGGCTTATACACAGCGGGATCAAATGGGGCCTGCAGGACTGGGACGCGCGCCGTGGAGACCCGAAAGCTTCACGTAAGCGTTTCGCTTTTTAAGCTCCTTCAAATTGTTCGAGTACTTCTCAAGAACCTCCGGCGACGTAGGAAGGGCCAGCGCCTGGAGATGTCCGATGACGATACGCAACTCAGGTACTTTGTCGGTGAGACGGAGCGTTGCTTCGATCAAGTCTAGCCGCGGGTTGGCTACTTCCAGCGTCAAGCCAGTCTGGGCAAATGCTTTCATGTTGGCGATGAAGTCGGGCCGATCGACGGCCGTAACCAAATTGTGTCCCTCCCAGATGTTTCCGTAGCGGATCCCGAGAAACAGTTTGTTTCGGTGGTACCTTTCGAGGTACTCGCGAAATTCCGGCTTGAGCGGATCGAGATTGCCAATCATGCCGACGATCATCGGCTCATCCTGGATGATCATCAGCACCCAGAGATTATCCTCGACCCAAGGGCTCGCTTCCACTTTGATACCGCCAACGATACCCAGAGGTATCGCCGTCTCGCGGAAGTCGCGCGGGAGAAATGGAGGCGCATTTGGCGTCCGTGGATAGGGCGCTCCTTGCGGACGCGTCTGGTCATAGAGATGAAAATGCGTATCGATAATAGGAATGGAGCCGACTTGGGCTCGGCCAAGATCTGTCGCCGCCACGGCTCCTGCCGCGGCAAGAAATGATCTGCGGCTCGACGCCGCGTCGAGACTCAAGCCAAGCCTGTTGTGATCTTTCATCAGAAATGCGAACTCCTTATTCGTCCTGAATTCTATATCACGAAGCATTGGCGCTACCACTAACCATTCAATCGGTTTGCGGCGTAAAGTTGGTGAGTTTGAGCAGACAGCGAACTATCGTCCCGGTTGACAAATCCTTCTGATTCCATTAGCTTAGGCGTCAAGTAGCTCGGCGCGTCTGTTATGGTATCTACCCTGCATCGCATTGCTTTTATCGCCTGCATTCTCCTCCCGGGAATCGTCACCGCACAATCCGTAGTGAAGGAGTCCGATTTTTTCGAGACGAAGGTCCGTCCAGTGCTGGTACAGAATTGTTATCAGTGCCACGGACCTGATGTAAAGATCGCCCAAGGCAATCTGCGATTGACGAGTCGCTCCGCGATTCTTCAGGGGGGCGACTTCGGGCCGGCGCTCGACCTGGAGAATCCAGACAAGAGTTTATTGCTTCGAGCAATCCGGCATCTCGGTCCAGTCAACATGCCGCCAGCAGGACGGATGAAGCCCGCGGATATTGACTCGCTGGTCGAGTGGGTGAAGATGGGCGCTCCTTGGCCGGAAAACAAACAAGTAACTGCTCCGGCGGTTCCTACTGCGGCTCCTAAAAGTGTCGAGGAGAGGCGCAAGGAACACTGGGCTTGGCAGGCGGCGAAGTCTTCGCCGCAACCGGTCGTGAAGAACGTGGTGAAGAACGAGGCATGGGCGCGGTCTGCGGTGGATCGTTTTATCTTGGCCAAACTCGAAGCGAAAGGACTGAGCCCAGCGCCCTCGACGAACGCATATACGCTCATTCGTCGCTTGCACTTCACGCTCACCGGACTCCCACCCAAACCAGAGGATACGGAAGCCTTTGTCAAAGACCCGTCAGACGCCGCGTTCGCGGGGATTGTAGACAAACTGCTCGCCTCGCCGCAGTTCGGGGAACGCTGGGGAAGGCACTGGCTGGATTCAACATATTTCGCCGATACGCTCGACATCGGACGAAGAATCCCGGCCAAGCACGCTTGGCGATACAGGGATTATGTCATCGATTCCTTCAATCAGGACAAGCCATTCAATCGCTTCATCCTCGAACAGATCGCCGGCGATCTACTGCCGCACACATCGAACGATCAGCGCAGAGAGCAAGTAGTCGCAACCGGCTTTCTGAGCCTCGGGCCGTGGGCTCTCGTAAACGCAGACAAAGGGCAGTTGCAGATGGATGTCGTAGATTTGCAGATCGACATGATCGGCAAGTCTTTTCTTGGAATGACTCTCGCCTGCGCGCGCTGTCACGACCATAAGTTCGATCCAATCCCGCAGAAGGACTATTACGCTGTTGCGGGAATCCTTTCCAGCACGCAGACGCTGAAAGGCATCATGACGGATGTCTTCAGCGATCTGAATCGAGTGCGACTACCTGAGACGCCGGCTGAGGCCACCGAATTTGCGCAGGAGACGACGAAGTATGACGCGCAGTACCGCGAACTGAAGAGTCGCGAGGAGGCGCTTAATCAACGGAAACTCGAGACGGACGCGGAGTTGGCTGCATTGAGCAAGGCCGAAGCGGAGGCGATCAACAAAGCGGAAGAAGAACGGCTCAAGAAAGAAGCGGGAGAGATCGAATCGCAGTTGAACGGACTGCGGAGCCGCATCAAACTGCTGGAGTATATGAAGCCGGTGCTACCCGAAGCCTTCGCGGTCGAGGACACGGAGAAGCCTTGTGATGGGCGCCTCACGATTCGCGGTAACGCCCATACGTTGGGTGAGTTGGTACCCCGAGGATTCGTCCAGATCGCGACGCTCAGCCAGCGGCCAATCATTCAGAAGGGCAGCGGCAGGTTGGAACTGGCGCAATGGATAGCCCACCCATCCAATCCACTTACCGCGAGAGTTTTCGTGAACCGCGTCTGGTCTCACGTATTCGGAGAGGGCCTGGTACGCAGCGTCGATAACTTCGGTATTCGAGGCGAGTCGCCGAGTCACCCGGAATTGCTGGATTACCTGGCTATAAAATTCGTGGAGCAAGGATGGTCCGTGAAGAAGCTGATCCGCGAAATGGTCCTGACGCAAACGTTTAAAATGGCGAGTTCGCCGAATAAGGCAGCAATGGATGCGGATCCGGAGAACCGCCTGCTCTGGCGTATGAATCGAAAGCGGCTATCTGGCGAAGAGATTCGCGACGGCATTCTGCAGATCAACGGACAATTAGATCCAGGGCGGGGTGGTCCTTCACTTGGTCTGGAAATTCCAGGCAATCTGCAGCCGTTCGAACCAACCTTTGTCGATGAGAAGTTGCGACTTCGGGACGAAATCAAAAATCGCCGGACCGTCTATCTCCCGGTTTTGCGTAAGAGTCAAATGGATTCGCTTGACATGCTGAACCTGTTCGGTTTCCCTGACTCGAACCAAATAAACGCTGAGCGCGCGACCACGAACGTTCCTACGCAGGCTCTCTACTTAATGAACTCGCCGTTTTATAAGGAGCAGTCGAACATACTTGCGCGACTGTTGCAGGAGCAGCACGGACTGTATGACCGTGCGCGGGTCGCGGAATTTATCTGGCGCGTATTCAACCGGCCAGCCACCGATGAAGAGGTTCGTGAAGGCCTCGACTTCGTTTACGAGATTGAGCGGATGCTGCGGAAACAACCCAATCCACCGTCCAATCCTATCGAAGAGGCGTGGACTCGTTATTGCCAGACGCTGTTTGCTTCGAGCGAGTTCTTATTTAAGAGTTGAGGATTTATGATGTCTCCGAGAACAGAGTCCGGGGTTTCACGTCGTCAGTTTTTGAGCAAGGCAGGGTGTGGGTTCGGCTCAGTAGCGCTCGCTGCCCTCTGCGCGGAACAGGCGACAGCTACGACGGCAAATCCCCTTGCCCCCAAACCAACACATTTTCCCGCGCGGGCTAAGCGGGTCATCTTCCTGTGGATGCAGGGCGGCCCCTCGCACGTGGACCTGTTTGAATACAAGCCAAGGCTGCAAAAACATAGCGGCGAACCGCTACCTTTCGAACTGCCGAAGACCCGCATTCTTACCGACAGTGTTAAGAACACGCAATTAATGGGTCCGATTTCGAACCTGGTACAGCGTGGCCAGAGCGGACTCTATGTATCCGACTGGCTGCCACACCTGGCGGGAAAGGCGGATGACATCTGTTTGTTGAGCGGGATGAATACGGATAGCGAAGCGCACGCTCCAGCCGTTCGTATGCTGCACACGGGAGCAAGCGTGTTCGTCCGGCCGTCGATGGGAGCCTGGGCAACGTACGGACTCGGGACGGAGAACCAGAATCTTCCAGGCTTTGTCACAATCCGTCCGGACCTGTTTGGAGATGGTGGTAATCAGCAGCTTTACGGCAGCGCGTTTTTACCGGCAGCGTATCAGGGAACGCCTTTGGGAGAGGCGCTAAGAGGTCCGTTGGCTGCGATGCCACCGAACCCCGACATCCGATATTTGCAAGACAATTCCATTGCTCCCGCAGTACAGCGGCGACAGATCGACTTTCTGCAGACGATCAACCGCCGGCAGTTAGAAAAACTGGACGGGGATCGGGAGGTGGAAGGCCTGATTCAATCGTTTGAGCTTGCGTTCCGGATGCAGGCGGAAGCGCCGGCGGTCCTCGATCTCTCAAAAGAGTCCAAGACAACGCAGGAGCTATACGGCATTGGCGATAAGGAGACAAACGAGTTCGGACAGCAGTGTTTGCTCGCGCGGCGGTTAGTCGAGGCAGGAGTGCGTTTTGTACAGGTCACGTCGCTCGATTGGGATCACCATGGCGGCATCAAGCAGGGCTTGTTGTCGAAGTGCAAGTCCGTAGACAAGCCGATCGCCGGGCTGCTGACCGACCTGAAGGCTCGCGGGCTTCTGGATGACACTCTGATTCTCTGGTCAGGAGAGTTCGGCCGCACGCCCTATCGGGAACTGAATCCGAAGGTGAAGCAAGTGGATGGCATGGAGGGCCGCGAGCACAATCCTTACGGCTTCTCGTGCTTCATGGCCGGCGCGGGCGTGAAGCATGGCATGCAGTACGGATCCACCGACGAATTCGGGTACCGCGCCGTTGAGGGCAGGGCTGATATTCATGATCTACACGCGACCATGCTGCATATTTTGGGCATCGATCATGAGCGTCTCACCTATCGATTCGGCGGACGTGATTTCAGGTTGACCGACGTGTATGGCAATGTGATCAAGCCGATTCTGAGTTAGCTATCGGCTTTTCAAAAGCTCAAGCGAAGGCCGAGCCGGAAGTATCGCTCATCGAAGTCGCGCCCGGTGCTGTTCACGTTTGTGATCGTGGCGTAGTTATTGAGACTTCTGACACTCCCGTCCGCGTTTCGCACCATATTCGAGACATCGTTCGTGAACGAAAGTTGGAAGTTGTTCGGTCGAACTCCAGGACTCCAGAAATGAGGTGTATTCGTCACATTGAATCCCTCAGCCCGGAACTGCATACGGAAGCGCTCCGTCATACGGAACTCGCGGAAGACGCTCAGATCGAGGTTTATGACGCCGGGACCTCGGAGCGAGTTGAAGCCCGCAGAGCCGTATCGCGGTTGATTCACCGATGCGAAGGCGAGCGGGTCGAAGTACGGATTTTCGAAGCCTATGCCGCCGAGAATCTTCACCTCGGGTGTCACCTGATCGGCTAATTGCGGGTTGCCCGGCGCATTCAACGATGTCGCATTTGCCGTGATCGTGAAGGGGCTGCCCGAGAATGCAGCCAGTACTCCATTCAATTGCCAGCCTCCAAATAAGGCGGATGGGAGCCCGCCTTGATTCGCAAATCGCTTGCCCTCGCCGAAAGGCAACTCGGCGATTCCAGCGAGCGTTAGCTTATGAGGCACATCCTCCTGAGCCAGTCCCTTGTTGCGATGGAAGTATTGCGGGTCGGCAATCCCGCCCGCAAAATTCGTGATGTATTTGGACCACGTGTACCCGGCGTTGAGGCTGAATCCGTTGCCGAATCGGCGGTTGACCGTCGCTTGCAGCGCATCGTAATACGTGTGGATCATCGGAAGCACAACGTTAATCGCCGCCTGAATTCCAAGGCTTCGGAAGTATGGCTGGCTCGCCGATCCGCCGCCGGGAGTACCATAATTGACATTCTGGGAACGCGCGCCATGGATAACTCTGGTGCCCACGTAACCGACTTGAGCAGTCAGATTGTTGGCAAGGGCCTTTTCAAGGGTAAAATTCCATGACATCACGTATCCGCGGGTGAAGTCTTTCGGAAGTGTCGTGGTGCCGCTGCCCGGCGGCAGAGAAATAGAGCCGCTGCTCACATCTACGGGAGTAATCGAAGGAAATCCTTCTTCGAACGTTTGGGCAGGGTTGTATGTATTCAGGCCGGATTTGGTGATCGCGATCTGGCTGGGATACGCCGTGAGACCGTTGCGATACATGTTGTTTTGCTGCCAATTGAGAGAGAATCCAGATCGAATCACAAAAGTGTCTGTAGGCCGAAAAGCGAGTCCCAATCGCGGAGAGAATTGGCGGGGACTGACGGTGATTCCACAATCATTGGCATTGCTGCCCAAGCCGCAGATCAACTGACGATTCGACGCGAAGTCGAACAACTCGATCCCGCGATCTGCGCGGATCGGGACAGGATAGTATTCCCAGCGAAGGCCTAGCGAGGCTGTGAACTTTCGGCTCACCTGCCATTGATCCCGGATGTAGAGGCCGAGCACTGTTGTTCGCAGAGTGGCCGGTCGTGCCGGATCAGCCGCGTCATTCAACGGAGGATTCATGATGCCATTCGTAACCGATTGCGGCAATCCGATCAGGAAGTCTGCGAAGCTGTTGTACTGGTTGGGAGCCGGACCGCCATTCAAGGCCGTCACGCCTCCAGTGAAAGTGTAACCAGGGAAGTTCGCTGACGGCACCTCGTAATGATTCATGTGTAGCTTTAGCAAATCCATGCCGAAACGGACATTGTGCGATTTCTTGGTCCACGCCGCGTTGGCGGTGTACTGAAACTGCGGATCCAGATAATCATAGGTTTGTCCGCCGCCCAGCGTCGTCCAGTTGTTGATGCGGAATAACGGAGTTCCTTTTAGGCGCTGGCCGGAGGTGCAGGAATTCGGAAGATTGAACATGTCTCCCCAGCATTGGTCCGGACCGTCTGGCCTTTCTTGCGTATGCTGACGTGTGAACCCGAACAAACCGTCGATGACAAAAGTGGGCGACAGGATGTAGGTCGCGGCTCCGGTGGAGCTCGTGACATTCGCAGTGATTATCCGATCCAGACTTAACGGGTTGATATCGCCAGGAAAGCTTCCCTTGAACGTCTCGGTGTCGGGCAGATAACTGAATCGCGCACTCGTGCTGAGCCTTGATGTGGCGTTCCAGTTTACCTTTGCGTCTACCTTGTGATACGTCGAACGGAAATACGGGACGGTGAAGTAGTTGTTCGTCGCTCCAGGACGCGTTGGAAGAGGTAGCAGTGGCAGGATCTTGCCGGTAACGGTAGGATTCAGCCGGTTGGCCGGAATGATGTTGCCCGGAAACGGCGTTCTTCCTGCGCCTGTTGCTGTGCCAGTTGCCGGGTCATAGATCGGATTGGTGGATGCCGACAAGTTTCCGGAGCGTACAGCGGAATCGGGCAAAGTCAAATACGTGCCGAGGCCCGACAGAGCATACGGCCCGCCCGCCTCTCGATTGACCGTGGCCTCCCAACTTGCGAAGTAGAAGAGCTTGTCCTTTTTAATCGGTCCGCCGAGCGTGCCTCCGAAAATGTTCTTATTGGATTGCGTTTTTTTCGTGTCGGCAGGCAGGAAGAATCCCCGGGCTCTCAGCGCCCGGTTCTGCACATATTCGAATGCCGACCCATGAACAGCATTGCTGCCACTCTTGATCTGGACGTTCACAGAGGCGCCGCCCGCCATTCCCTGCTCCGCTTCAAAACTACTGGTTACGGTATTTACCGTCTCAATGGCTTCGATGGCGGGCGAATAGGCTTGAATGTCTTCGATCCACTGATTCGTCGCCGTCACGCCATCGATCCTGACGACCATGTTGGTGGCAGGCGTCCCGTTGATCGATATCGACATCGCTCGGGAGGGATTATTGATTCCACCGGTCTGGAAGTAATGCGGCTGACTCGTGCCGGGCGTCAGATAGATCAGGCTCTGGTAGCTGCGGCCAGTTACTGGAAGATTCTGGAGCGCCTGACTCGATATCTCCGATCGGACATCGGCGCGGTCTGTCTGGAGTGTTGAAGCATGTGCTGAGACATCGACTGACTGCGTCACTGCCCCTACGCGCAGACTCGCATTGATTCGCACCACGGAGTTCGCCTCGACACTCACATTGCGAACCGAAAACGATTGGAAGCCTTCCTTCGTGACCGTCAGAAGGTACGTGCCGGCAGGTACGGACGAGAAGGTGTATCCACCAACCTCGCTCGTCTCGAACTCGCGAGCCTGGTTGCTTTCCAAATGAACGATCTTGACGGTTGCCCGAGGAACTGAAGCATTGGATTCGTCGGTTACGTTACCTACGATGGATCCGTAGAGCACTTGCGCGGTTGCGCCTTGCGAGAGGAGCAGCAGCATAGCGCCGAGGAAGAACGCACGGTAAAGCATAGTTCTCCTTTTCGAAACTGCAAGCACACTATCACAATTGCAATGCTCCTCAATCGACCTGCTTGAGCATCGGCAGCGCATCCAGCGACGCGCGGTCGCGAGCATCGACGGTGAGTCGAGCGCCCGGACTGTCGAACCGGTAGCGTTTCCCGGATACGCCTCCCGTTGTTGTGAGCGCTGTCCTTCCGACGTACTCGAAAATGACCGCGCCTCCGATGGAACGTGTCTCGAACATGGTTCTGATTCCGATCTGACTCCTCCCCTGTCCGCAGCAACTCATGAGTCCTCCTTATACTGAGCAGGTTTTTGCACAGCCGAATCATGCCTGTCGGTGGCGCGCTCCAGCAGGATTGCGGCGCCGGATAGCGCGGGCCATAGTAGAAGTTTCTCGCCCCAGCTTGCACCCAGAAGGATCGCAAAGGGAGCAGCCACCCACAAGCTCAAACAATAAAAACAGTCGAGCAACTCGCCCCAGAAGCCAAACCCCGCCCATTGGCGGAGTCGCACCAGGGCCTGGCCCGGGCCGTCCTCAGCACTGAGCAGATGGGTTATCCGCCAAACGCCGAGGACAGCCAGGATCAGGCTATACACAGTGTGTCCTTACTGCTGTTCGCGCCGGCGCAGGCAGAAGCCGACACCGATTCGATTCCAGTGGTTGTAGCAGTGGCTGTCGACGATTGCGCGGTCGGATGCCACCAGCTCGATTGTGTAGCCGCATGGCTCCATACCGGCCGTGCTAAGCGTAAACGTGCCATGCGAGCCATTCGTGTTGGTCCCGTCGTAAGCGGCCGCAAAGCCGGGCGCCGGCGCAACAACGATTGGATTGAGCGGCGCCGGGCTGCCGCTGATCGTTATCGGCACCAGGCCTATACTTGCCGATCCGAAGAACCTGTCTACCACGCTATAGCTGCCGGTCAGGGTGTCGCCCACCTGCAGGTCAGCGCAGTCGAAAATGGAGGTCAGCGTCAGAGCCACTTCCGGTCTGAACATCGTGGCCGTGACCAGCGGACTGGTTGATATCACTTCCGTGTGCTCGTAGCCGTTGAAGACGTGAACCGTCTTCAATTGCGATACGATCGGCACATAATTCACGCCGTTCCAGATCCAACCACGAACCTCGATGAGGTAGTCGCCTTCGTCCAGGCCGCCGGCTTCGAATACTGCGAGCGTGCGCGGATTGACGGCTTGCTGGTCGGATTCCATGTACCGGTAGTACACGTCGCCCAGCACACCACCCGCTACCGGGCCCGGCGCCGGCAACGGCTGTTGCAGCACGGTCACCGGCGGGAAGAGAGCAGCCGGTGGAAACACCGCAATGTGGAATGAATTGCCGAGTTGGAACGGGGCGCCCAATATGTCCGTACGGGTAGCCCACACCTGGTAAATGTGCGGCTTCGCGCCAGGTAGCAAAGCGCCGGTGACGGGATTGAATACATTGGGTCGCGGGAGGAAGTCCCCTTCTATGTTCAGTCTGCCGCCAAAGGGGCTATCGTCTCCCGAGCAGTCTCCCGCAATGACGGGCAGTCCATGCGACGGGTCGCCGAACGCTCTCGGGTAGGCGAGATGACTGATGTTGCTGATGCGATCGATGGTCACTCCGCCGACGCGCATGAGCCGCATCTGCTGTCCGAAGACTATATCGGCAATGATCGGCTGAACGTGTGTGTTAATCACGTTGCCCCAGGTGGGCGAGTAGTTGGGACCAGTGGGCGGTTCATCCCAGGACAAGATCGCGCGTAGTGGAACACCCTTCAGGTCGGCACAGGGCATCTCCGTCATATTGGAGACACGGCGTACTGCATACATGACTGAGTTGCCCGGCGCGATCGCGGCAAGATCGTGCACTTTCACAGTGGCCGTTCCCAGCGATTGCCAAGCCCCGCCGAAGAAAGCAAAGAAGCTGACGTATTCGGTGCTGCCGGGTGTGCACAATCCGCCGGAGTATCCGGCATTGCGCTTGATCTCGATGATGGCTTCGAGCTCGCGGGTCTGCGGATTGTAACCGGCGCAGAGCATCTGTTCGAATCCGGTGTTGCCGGATTGCGTATCGATGGCGGCGAGGATACCGGCAAGCTCCGGACCGGCGAGCAAGTCGCTAAGGTTGAAGGCAGCCTCCGCCTTTGGCTGTGTCGGCGGAGCGGGCGGCAGCGTGCTCAGAACAGGCTGGTTCAGAAGCTTCTTCGCGGCCGCAAAACCGAACCGATGCCCAGGCACGTCGCTCTTGGCATACAGTTCCTTGAGGGTCGCGAACGCGAGTGGCGGTGGTTCCGGCTTCGACGGCAGGACTTGCTGCACATCGATATCGGGGAGGGTTGTGGGATCGATCTTGATCAGGCCTTCCGAGATCAACGTGTAAATGGGGATCTTGCCGATCGTGATAGGCGCGACCTGGACTCGGGCGTTAAGAACGTTGCCCCAGGGCGGGAAGAAGCTTTCGTTGCCAGGAGGAGGCTCGATGTTCCACGACAAGATCGCGCGTACGTTGAGAATGTTCTCGGTAGTGCAGAACTTGCGCGCTTCGTTGAAATCAATCGAGACGCAATAGCTGAGCGGAAGAGGTCCCGCGGTATCGAACGCATCGAAGAAGGTGACTCCGAGGTCGTGCCAGACTCCTCCGTGCTGCACAAAGAAGCGCACATATTCACGCGATCCGGAGCCGCACGGGTTCGTCAGATATCCGCTGTTTTGTTTGATCTCGACGACGGCCTCGAGCTTATTCTGCGGCGGGTTCAAGCCAAGGCAGGTAAGCTGTTCGAAAGCCGTATCGAACTTCTTCGGCAGCACGATCTCGCCGCCGAGATTGGGAAACGTGCCGAAGTAGTTCGGATTACTGAGTAAGAGCTTCTTGAAGTTCAAGCGCTCAGGGATAATCGATTGCCCGGAGGGATCGCGTTCTAGACGAGATTCCGGGCTGGTGTCTTTGTCGTTCTTTTCATTTTTTTCTTTTGCCATATGAGGCACTTCGCTTGGTGACAGCGAATCTCCTTTGCTCACTCAAGACCCGCGCGCATAGTTAGCGGGCTTCTTGAAGCCGGACGTTTGCCTAGTGAGTTACCGACTTCTTTCGTTTCATCGAACGCAAAATAAAGTTGGCGGGATGAAGCTCATAATGAGCAAGTAATGGAACGACGCCGATTTCTATTCGATACGAGTGCTGGCCTTTGGCTCGCCGCAAAAGCGAACGGTTCTCAGGCGCCGGCAGATTCAGTGGTTCGCATCCGGATTTTGGATGCCGCGACGAAGAAACCGCTGGTCGCGCGCGTTCGATTGCAAGACGCACGTGGAACGGAGGTAACACCGCTTGGACGGAATTCGCAGCCCGCCAAGGACGCTGTTGAGGGTGATGTTCGCTTCCAGTCGCGCGGGTATTTCTACACAGACGGCACGCTCACGGTTCGCTCGGACACATTCCCACTGCGATTCACGGTCCTCCGCGGCTATGAGTATCAGATCGCCGAGGGCACACTGCGTGCTGACGCGGTGAAAGACGGGATTGCAACGATTGAGCTGCAGCGGTGGTCGTCCGTAGGACGAGAAGGATATTACAGCGGTGACGTCCACATTCACCACATCTCACCGAAGACGTGCCGGTTGGAAATGGAAGCGGAAGATCTGGATGTAGCCCACATCCTCACTTCAGACTTCACGGCCGATCAGAATGAGTTCGAGGGCCGGCTCAACTCGAATTCGGGCGGAGGGCGATTCGTCTACGTATCGCAGGAGTTCCGACATGACCACCTGGGCCACATGTGCGTTCTGGATCTTAAGAAGCTTGTGGAACCAGTCAAGCCGATGCAGAAGGAGCACTATCCACTGCACCTCTCCGCGTGCGACAAGGCGCACGCCCATGGCGGTTATGTAACATGGGCGCACTTTCCGAGTTGGCCGGGTGTCGAAAGCCCGCTCGACGTCGTGATGGAAAAGCTGGACGGGATCGAACTCCTCAGCGTGCTCGATCCGCGCGAGCCGGCAATATTTGTGCCGCAAGTCATCCCTGAATTGCAAGCCAACAACGGGTTGCACCTCTGGTATCGCTATTTAAACTGCGGCTTCCGCCTCACTGCGAGCGCCGGCACGGACAAGATGACAACATTCGTGACGGTGGGGTCGAACCGCGTCTACGTGCAAGTCGACGGAGAATTCACATACGACAACTGGATGCGCGGCTTGCGGAGGGGACGCACGTTTGTGACAAACAGCCCGATGCTGAGGTTCACTGTAAACGGACGTCCGCCCGGCGATGTGATCAACGTGGCTCCGAGGAAGTCGGTCGTACAGGTTCACGTTTCCGCGCAATCACAATTGCCTTACGATCGGCTGGAAATCGTCGTCAACGGCTCAGTGGTCGCCGATGCTTCGCCGTCAGGCTCCCGCCATCGGGCGGACATAAAGCTGGAATACACCGTCAAAGAGAGCTGCTGGATTGCGGCACGTGCCTTGGAGGATTCCAATACTTATCGCGCCAAAGCGGTCAACCTACGAGCAATTCACCAGGATCGCGGTACGCTGCACGGCGACTACTACGGCACAAGGCGCCCGGAGACTGTGTTCGCTCACACCTCACCGGTGTATCTGCTGCGTGATAGCCAGCCCATCAGGAGCCAGGAGGATGCCGAGTATTACGTCCGCTACCTGGAGTCCGCCATCGCCTGGCTCGACAAGGAAGGCAGGTTCGCGCAGCCGTCCGATAAAACGGCGACACTCGAGGCGTTCCGCGCCGGTCAGCGTCTTTATCGCAAACGGGCGGAAGAGGCAGCCCAAAGCAAGGTCGCAAACCTACGCCGGTTCTAATCAGTGTGGAGGAGGGCATTGTTGAGCCGGGCCGTTTTTGCCGGGCGTTTTCCAAATTGGTTTTGCTTTTCAGTTTCCAATCAACCTCCACAACGGCGGGCTTGGACGATCGAAGAAGCCCTGAATCCAATGACTCCGACCGAGTCAGTTCCTTTTGATTTTCGTGATCTGAGGAGTTTGGGCTGTTTTGCGAAACGGACCGAATCCCAGAATCGGACAGTTCCACGGGGTCAGGTTGCTGGGATTGCCGGCTGAGCGGCGCTCCGGAACCGGCTGCGGCGACCAACGGCTTTGGGTCAGGGCTTGTTCGCTGTCGCACGCGCTGCAGTCGCGTCAGGGCATCGAGGGTGCGGAAGAAATCCTTTGAGATGGCTCCGTCGTAACGGAGGTACATGCGCCATCGCTCCTCCGGATTCTTCATGAAGCCGACAGCTATGGCGTTGTGCGGACTGAGATGTTCCGGGCAATCTTCGACAAGCTTTCTTGCGAGAGCGCGCTCTGTGGCAGCGGTGATGTCGAGTATGCCGGTCTCCACGCGACGCGAACGGAGAGTGCGCCAGTGGGCTTGGGCCAGGCGCAGGACGAGCGCGTCTTCGGTTGCGTCGTGCGGCTGGAAGGATTCGCGAAAGCCGCGCAGGACCTCTTCGTATTCATGCTGGTGTTCCTCGGGCAGGACCACGAGTGTTGTGGAGGTCAGGCCATGCTTGATGGTGTTGAGGCGGCTGCGTTGTTTGCCGGCTTCCGTGCTGGGTCCACCTTTGCTGCCGTTGCGATGGTTGGCCGCGCGTTGTCGTTCTGATGCCATAAGATTCCGTTTTAAAAAGAAAATGGAGCGAGCGCTTGGGTTGAGCGCTCGCTCCTGTCATGATCTTCGCATGTGGAAATGGGGCCGGAAGGGGGCGCCAGGGCTAAGTGGTTGGAAAGAGGCGAAATATATCGTGGTGGTGGTCGTGAAGAGGGTGCTGGTCGGTCTGGCCCATAGGCGCTAACTTAAGTTCGGCTTGCCGCACTCAGCAATGCCTCGATCTGATCTAGCACTACTTGGAATTACCGCCGATGATGAGTTCTTGCTCTGTCGGCGCTTTTGAACTGATTCGGAGTGGGCCGTCAGCATACCCGGGTCAGACCAGCATTCGCGTTCCTGAGTAAACGCTGGGCGGCTGATCGTTATCTTTGGTTCGGTCGAGTCGCCAATTGTTCGCTTCCGGACGCTCATTCCTGAATTCGAACAAACCGATAGCTTCGTCAGTCCACAGCTGAAGAGATAGATTCCTCTGCTTCGGCCCTTGGCGGTTGGTGACTGGTTTGCCTGTGAATCGAAATAGTCAGCCGGATCTTGAATTATCCATACGATGTTTGAGCCATCATTTATCAGACTTTCGCGCCGCACATTCCTCTCAGGGCTTGCTGCGAATTCACTGAACGCCGCCGCCAGCGGCCCGACAGGGGCGCTGCGGAAGCGGATTACCGAGGAATTCAGACAATCCGGAGCTGCCTCGCTACGATGGCATTGGCTCACGATGGAAAGATGATCTGGGAGCAAGCATGGGCCTCGGCAGACAAGGAAGCTAAGATCGCCGCAACGCCGGACACGATGTACTCACTCGCGTCGATCACCAAGACGCTCACATCTACTGGACTGATGATTCTCGTCGAGCGAGGAAAGGTACGTTTGGACGCTCCGGTGGATGACTATCTCGGCGGTCCCAAACTCCGAGCGTTCTCTTTCAACGCTCGCGACGCTACTGTGCGGCGCATCGCGAACCACACGGCCGGCCTGCCCATGCACGCCCAGTCGTTTTACACCGACGAATCCAGGCACGCTCCCGCGATCGAAGAAAGCATCCGCCGCTATGGCATTCTGGTCAGACCGCCTGGCGAGCGATTTGACTATTCCAATTTCGGATACGCAATACTTGCGCGAGTAATCGCGAATGTCTCTGGGCAACGTTATGAAGAATTCATGCGGAAAGAAGTCTTTGCACCGCTTGGGATGTTGAAAACGGGTTTTCCGACGGGCTTCACTCCGCAGCAGGCAATACGATATTCCCCAGCGGAGCAAGGTTGCCGTTCTATGATCTCGACACGCGTGGCGCCTCATGTGCCTATGCAAGTGCCCGTGACCTGATCCGTTTCGCCTTCCTTCACTTGAAAGCTCCGGGCTCCGGTCAAAAAAAGATTCTGAGCGATGGCTCAATTGACGAGCTGGCTCGTGCCTCCACCAATTCACCCTTTGGCGTCGGTTGGCGCGTGGAAAATCGGAACGGTGTCCGCAAGGCGATGTTCGGTGGCGGAATGGACGGCGTCAGCACCTGGATCATGCTGATTCCGGAGCGGCGTGTTGCGATCGTGGCATTGTGCAACTCGAGAATCGATCTGCCAGGCCGGATGTCGACGCAAGTGTTGCAGGAAATGTTTCCTGACATTCGGTCCTCAATTGAACCGATATTCCCCGCGCAGGCTCGCGAAGATCCCGTTCCTCAGGCATTCAGCGGCTTGTGGAGCGGAACAGTATTCACGCATCAGCGCGAAGTACCATTTCAAATTAGGGTGAGACCGGGGCGTGGCGAGGGAGTCGCTCGATTAGCAAATAACGCAGAGGTTTCGATCCCGAATCTCTGTTTGACCGAAGGTCGGCTATGCGGCAGCTTTCCAGAAGACGTCGGAACCGACGATGTTCGGCGGCCCCATCGGTTGCGATTTGAGCTGACGCTGCGACCGGAGAATTTCCTGAACGGTCCGTTGACTTCGTTTTCTTTTCCTGCAGGCAAAATCGGAGATTCGCTGAGCAGTTTCGTTTCTCTCCAGAAGCGTCAGTGAGCGTTAACTGATGGCTACATCCTTTCTCCGGCTGCACTGCATTGTGCTCCTTCCTAACTGCCCAAGGGTTGTTCTACACTTGCCGACTACACATTGCCCGTCGCTTCGGTTCCAATTCGGGGCATTATTCAGCAGGCCGGGCAGACAATCGGGTGCTATGGGAAACCCGCGCTTGGCGGCAAGGATCAGTTAGACGGTCACCGAGGTCGCAACGCGAACTTAGTCGGGACGAACCAGTGGGACGCGTCTGTCCGTCCCGTCCCAGTTCTCCAACTGTCTCCCGCCCCCCATTCGGCCAGCCCGCGCACGCACGGCTCCGGGTGCGCCCTTACAGCAGTTCGGCCGGCGGCGTATCAGACCCTAGTCGCGAACCCCGTTCCTTGGCTAGTCGTCTTTGAGCGCGCTCACCGGGTTCACTCTAGCTGCCCGCCGCGCCGGCAGATATGCCGCTACCCAACTGATCACCAGCACCCCGGCAACCGCGCCTGCGTAGGTCGCCACATGCCTCGGTGCAACTTCGAACAGGAACGCGCTCAACAGACCCGATCCGCTCCACGCCACGGCCAGGCCGATCCCCGCTCCAACCAGTGCCAGCTTCATCCCCGAGCCGATAACAGCCCGAACCACCTCGCCTGCCTGCGCGCCCAACGCCATGCGCACGCCGATCTCCCTGGTGCGCTGGGCCACCGAAAACGCCAGCACGCCGTACATGCCCAGCAACGCCAGCACCGCCGCAAGACCGGCAAGTCCCACGATGAAGTAGGTCCGAAACCGCGGGATCGCCACCGAGAGCCCGATTGCGTCTTCCAAAATCAATGTTCGGCTGACCGGCAGCGGCGACACGCCGGCAACCACCTCGCGCGCGCGCTGCAAGACCTGCGCCGGGTTCCCGCGGAATCGCAGGACCCATTCGTTAATCTCGCGCTCGGCCTGCGTCGCCGGCAGATGGACCATCGGCTCGATCGGCGCAGCAAGCTCCTTGTGTCGGATGTCGCCGGCGATCCCGACCACCTCAATCCAAGCCTTGGGATCGTCCCCGGTCCTGAAACGCTGCCCAATCGCATTCCCGTCCGGCCAACATCTCCGCGCCAGCGTTTGATTCACGACCGCGATGCGCGGCGCCTTCCGGGTGTCGCCCGGCTTGAAGCCGCGTCCCGCGACAATCGGCACACCCATAACGTCGAAGTAATTGTCTTGTCCTATCGAAAGGATGGCGTTGATCTGTTCGTCCTCCCCGCCGCGATCCAGATAGAAGTTCGTCCCCGCGCTCAGGCCCGACAGCGGAAGGTGATTCATTGCCGCTGCTCTCACCCCCGGAATCTGCTCGAGCCGCGCACGCATAGCTTGACTGAACTGATCGCGGTCCCGATACGTATCTCGGGTCGGCTGTATCCACATCGCGGCCAGACCCTCGGTCTCGAAACCGCGTTCGACCGACATCAGCCGCCAATAGCTGCCGCCAAGCAGTCCGGCCCCGGTCAGGAGCACAAATGCCAGCGCCACCTCCGCCACCGCCAGCGTCGCACGGACCCGGTTCGCCGCCCGTCCGGAAGTCGTACTCCGTCCCGATGCGCGCATCGCGTCCTGTGGGTCGGTCCGCGCGGCGAGCATCGCCGGAAGTGGGCCAACCAGCAATGCCGTCGTGATCGTGAGTCCAAGTCCGCAGGCCAGGACTCCCACGCTGACCGCAACCGAATCAAGCCGTGGCAACGTCGGCGGCAAGAGCCTCACCAGCACGGGAAGCCCGGCCCACGCCAGCGCGATTCCGCCCACTCCTCCCACTACTGCCAATAAGGCGCTCTCAACAAATACGCTCCGCACCAGCCTGCTCCTGCTCGCGCCCAGCGCGGCCCGGACCGCCAACTCCCGCTGCCGTTTCAACCCAAGCGCGGTCAGAATATTCGCGATGTTCACCGCCGCCACAACCAACACCAGCGCCACACTCACCAGCAGGAACCACATCGTTGCCCGTATATCGCCCACAGCCGAATCCAGCAGGCTCCTCACTTTTACTCCGGTATCGCGCGCATCATTAAACCCGGATTCCACGATTCCTGCGTGTACGGTGGAAAGTCGCTCGGCCGCGGCGGCAATCGTTACCCCTTTCTTTACGCGTCCGATCACGAATGCATTTCTGTTCCCAACCCGAGCCTCCCGCGACAGCGGTGTCCATAACTGTGGTGGTCCACCAGGCAGCATCAGACTCTGGCTCTCGGATGTTTGAACGCTGAACCTGGTCGGCATCACGCCAACCACGACGTGAGGGCGTCCGTCCAGAACAAGCTGGGTCCCTACCACCTGCTCGTTACCTCCGAAGCGATTCCGCCAGAAGCCTTCGCTCAAAACGACCACGGCGGATCCACCGCCCGCATCGTCGGCCGGCGCCAGACGCCGGCCGAGTATCGGCAAGACGCCCAGAGCCTCGAACACTCCTGACGTCGCCTCCTGACCTCGAATCACTTCGGCTCCGGCGTTCGCGCGCAACACGTAGGACGAATCGACATACGCGCCTAGTGACTCGAATCCGGTGTCTGCGTTTAGCCACTCAAACAATACCGGCGCCTTCGGGTTCATTAAATCCGAGCCCGTCCGCGCTAACATCTTCGCCGAGGTCTGCCAGATCCGCGCCAACCGCTCCGGTTCCGGGTAGGGCAGCGGCCGCAGCAGTACGCTTTCCACGACGCTGTAAACCGCCGTTGTCGCCCCGATTGCCAGTGCGATCGTCGACACTACTGTAAAGGCGGTCCCGGGTCTCAGCCGGAAAGATCGAATCGCCTGCCGGAGATCCTGCTGCCAGCTCTCCACAAAGGACCAGCCACGAGTGTCGCGGCATTCTTCTGCCCGCCGCGTCATGCCTTCCATCGCCAGGTAGGCGAGCCGACGCGCTTCCTCGGGATCGAGGCCACGGGAGGCAAACTCCTGAGTGCGTTGATCCAGATGAAAAGCTAACTCTTCATCCAGTTCGCGATCGACATCCTCGCGCCGGAACAGCGACCGCAGACGCAGAGGGATGATAAGGATCCAGCGCTCCAGCCGCATCGGTTATGCCTCCTTCAACTTGACGACTCGCGTAATGGCTGAAGAGAGCCCGTTCCAACTGGCCACTTCTTTCTCCAACTGGCCACGGCCCAGTCGCGTGAGCTTATAGAACTTCGCCCGCCGGTTGTTCTCGGTCATCTTCCACTCCGACTGGATCCAGCCCTGCTGCTCCAGCTTGTGAAGGGCAGGATAGAGCGAGCCGTCACTGACCTGGAGGACGTCGTCGGACACCTGCTGCAATCGCAGCCTGATGGCCCATCCGTGCAGCGGCTCCAACGCGAGAATCTTCAGAATTAGCAGGTTAAGCGTGCCAAGGACAAGATCGGGCGGCTTGCTCATAACTCCTCTCGGTTACCGAGGGCAGAATACAACAGCTCCCCTCGGAAATCAAGAGGAACATCGCAACGCTCTCCGGCCGCGTCCGGGGCTGCGGGAGGTAGCCCGAGAGGCTGCTACCCGAGCAGGAATCGAGAACCTCGCCCCGCACGACCGTACTTGTGCCAGGCTGTGTTTCTCAGGTGGCGAACTGGGATCAGATTCAGTTCTTGCTTGGCTATGTTTCCATGTAGATCGCGATCAACGGCGTAGCGTAGACCGATCCCCGAAAGCTCGATATATGCCATCGATCGCCACGCCCGGAAGCTGGTCCAGCCTCAAGTTAGCGCTTATGGGCTGCCGCCAGTCTGCCGCCCCTTGTGAATCCCCCGCTTGGCCGGCGGCTTCGCGCCGCCTAAAACATTTGACCGGACAAGTGTTGTGTTGATAAAACCGGACAGCTTGACAAGTCAACGACAGCGCGGCGTTCTAAATATTTGAAGGTTCTTCTGAACACAAAAAGGGCCCAGGATTCCTGGGCCCAAAGGGAAGAAACAGCCTGAAAATTTTGAGAATTCCGCTGGGAAGTCTATCGGGAACGCCCGCCACCACCGCCGCCGCTCCGAGAACTTCCACCGCCGCCGCCCCGGCTTCCACCGCTGAAGCCACCACTACGAGCCCCTCCACTGTTTCCACTGAATCCCCCGCCACCACTTCTAGGGGCGCTCATCTGTGGCGCCGCAGGCGCCGATCGCGCGCCGCTCCCGCGACCGGAAAAGCCACGATCGGAACTCCGTTCGCGCACAATGGGCGGACTAATGCGAACAGAGTCTCCACCGAACGATTGGCTTCTGCTTTCCGTTCGAGGAGTGCCCGACTCTGAGAATCCGCCGAAACGTTGCGACTGGGCTGCGCCCGAACGGCTGGATCCTTCAGCGCTTCGTTCCGGTCTTGAGACGGAGGAATCATTGTCAACACTCGACGGTGAACCAGTTCTCCCATTGAACCCGCGCCAATCCGCACTTCGCTCGCTGCCAGCCTCACTGGCGCCGAGAGAACGTCCGGTGTCGGCGCCAACGCGCCTCCATCCACGATCGGAGTCCGAGGACGAATCCGCAGAACGATCCTGTCCAACTCCGCTACGGGCGCCATCAATCGAAGGCTGTCCGAACTGCCCGGCGCGATCGGCACGATCACCGCGCGCAGGATTTGTACTTTGCGAGTCCACGCGGGGAGAGCCGAATCTCCTCCATCCGTTCTCGTCAGTCCTAACTCCGTCGCCAACTCTGCCGCTACCTACGACGCGGTCCGTCGCGCGCTCACTCCGAGTCGCTTGGGCATCAAGCGACCTGGTTCCCTCGCCGACACGACGCCACCCACGATCGCTCCCAGCCACCTGAGCTGCGCTGTCCGCGCGTGCAGGGGAGTTGTCGACACGTCCGCTCTCTCCGGCAAAGGTGCGTCGAACGGACTGTTCAATCCCACTCCGTTGATCTTCGAACGCTACTCGATCGACCGCCGCGGGTTGGCGACGACTGAAGAATTGAGTCGAATCGCGTCCTTCCGCGGGTCGAACAGAAGCTTCGCGATCGGCCAGTCTCAAACTGTGACGTTCCGGAGTCACCGGCAATTGACCCTGCATTACGCTGGCGCGGGAAAACTCGCCATCCCTGACGCGCGCGGATGTTCCGACCCGGCCCCGTCCGAAACCGTCCCGGTCGACGACCGTGACGCCATGGTCGACACGAGAGTTGCGATAAATGTTTGTAACGTTCACATTATTGACGATGCGAACATTGTTGTGACCATATCCTCCACGATAGTTACCGTAGTAGCCGCGGCCATACCAGGGATAGTAGCGCTCATAAGGAGCAAGCGGGACCCAGCCGACGTTACCAAATCCGACACCGACACCAACACCTACCGATCCAAAACCAAAGAAGGCCACGAGTCCGGGACTCCAATAGTGCCGCGAGCCGTACGAACCCGGCCACCAGCACCAACCATAGGGAGCGCTATATAACCACCGGCCGTAGTGATAGGGAGCCCAGCCCCAAGGATCGTAACTAACCCACGACCAGCCGTAGTAGTCGATCCAACTCCAACGCCCATGACGATAGGGCGCCCACCCTGGAGCTACACGCGGAGACCAAACCCATCCATGATTGTCAACCCGAACCCACCGTCCGTGATCGTCGAGATCGTCGGCGCCATAGATATCACGGCTCACATAGGAGTAGGACCGCGTCTTCTCGAGATCACGATCACGTCGCTGATTCCATTGATCCCACTCGTCGTTCGCGATCTCATTTGCGACGCGAAACTCGGGTTCCGCTGTCGTGCCCCGCGCTACCATCGTCTTGCCATCAGGCAGACGCTCACTTCCTTTGGGCGTAAAGATCTCGGCTTCACCGGAGCGAACGGTGATTTCTGAAGTTCCGTCATCGCGGACTGTAATTCGGTAAGTTCCGCGCTTTACCGGGCGCACGGCGACGCTGGGTGTGCTCAGTTCAACCTCGGCGTCGTGGTCGCGCAAAACTCGAAATGTGACCGTGCCACGCGCAACTTGAAGGAGATATCGCTTGTTTTCGAGTTCGGCCAGTCTGATTTCGGCATCGTGCGACAGGCGCACCATGTTTGCCCAGTCGAACTGCACTTCGGCTCGCGAAGTAGGTCCCGTGATCAACCTGTCCTGAACAACGAGAGGAGAATTGATCGCCGCGGCGACCAGGTCTCCGGAATCACCGCGCCGCACGGAGACATCTCCGTTGATTAGGCTGATTCGCGCCACGCCACGACCTGGACCATCGGCCGATCCTGAGCCACCGTTTGAGTCCTGTGCGAAGGCCGCAGCAGCGAGGCCTATTAGGAGTACGGAATGGATGAGCGGTCGAATCATGGTTCGGAACCCTAGCCTATGGTTCCTAGATGCACGCCCAGCGCCAAATCAGATGTAATTTGTTTACAACCCTTTACAAATGAGTGGGGCCTGGCAAAGTGGTTGAAAAGCACCATTGTGGTGGCTGCGGGCCATCGGAGCACCAAAGAGCGCTGGTGAGGAGAGTGATTTCGGGGAAGTAAAGGTGGGGGCGGTAGGAAGCCGCCCCGGTAGCGCGAAGGAACAGACGTTAGCGTTTCGGACCGAAGTAAACGACAAAACCAACGAGGAGCGTGTTCATGTTTTTCGCGCTTGCGAGTTCGTTGCCGCGATCGAAATAGGGCTCATTGGACATATCACGGCGATACTCGAAGCGAGTCAAAAAACCTTCTACCATCTTGTAGTCGGCTGTGATGGTGAACTCCTTGAGCTTCTGTACTTGTCCCGTGATAAAGCCATCGGAATCGTTGTACCAATCAAAACGCGGGCTAAAGGCGAACTTCTCATTCGGCATCACACGGGCAGCGACAGAATACCCGTAGAACTTCTTGTCCCCGTTCAGAGGATCCTTATCGACGCCGTAATCGAAGTTAAATAGTGCATTAAATTGCGAAGTCGGATTGAAATTGATGACAGTATCCCAGAAGTGCCGAACGCCAGGAGCCTCGATCTTGACACCTCCGAATGTGTCTGTCTTTTCATTGCCTACATAGTACGTGTTGTACCAATTAAACTTCGAAGTGGTTAGTCCAGCAGTCAGGCCTACGGTTTTTGCGCTGTTGTTGTCTTCGACATTGTTCCATCCATTCACCAACTGGAATCCCGCCGAAAAATTCTTATGCAGCGGCGCAGTTGCGCGAAGGCCCGTGTGGTAATAAGGACCATTTGCGAACAAAAAAGACCGCGAATAGTTCCAGTTCAGATGCGTTTCGGTCAATTCGGCGCCTGCGCTGGTGTTGAATTTGCCGAAGTCGATTTGCAGGCCTTTCAGCGCTGCAGGTTTAACGCTTACGTACGCTTGAAAGATATGCTTGTAGACCTCAAGGCCTGCCGGCTCGGTCGCATGAAAAATATCCATGGCGCGACCACCAGCCAACTCAAACTTGAAACCAACTGGATCGGCCGTGTGCTCCATCGTGAGCTTGGCCATGTTCAAACTAAACTGGTTGGCTTTTGCGTCAAAATTCCGCAGATTATTGTTCTTACTAGCTGGATGATTGAAATTGAGACTGTAATAGCCATCCACCAAGCCACTGAAGTCGATCGGGCCCGCCGACCATACCGATGCTGCCGCAGGCGCGGGATCCGGGGGCGGAGTAGTTGTTGTCTGCGCCGCCGCCATACCAGCGACTATCAGCGCGATGCCCACGCGGACACACTTAGAGCTGCTCATTGCGAAGCTGTTCTCCCACTGAAAAGGATTTCGTCGACTGGGACGTTCCTCATAGTAGGCGCACTCACGATGCTCATTCCAATAGAAAATTTGTATCGCTTCGATTGAAACGTTCGACTTCCGTAAACGCTCGCGGCATTGCATAGTAGAAAAGACTCAGCAGTCAAATCACGAAGAGGGGTGTGAATGCTCTCGACTAAATGTTTAAGGTTTCTGCTGCCTTTACTGGCTACGGCGGCCTATGCGCAGGACGACAAGATTGCGGCACTCGAAGCCGCGGTCAAGTCGGCACAATCATCGGGTGATAACGCCTGGATGTTAGTGAGTTCGGCGCTTGTTTTGATGATGACCGGGCCCGGATTAGCTCTGTTTTACGGCGGCCTCGTCCGGCGGAAGAACGTCCTCGGGACGATGATGCAGAGCTTCATTCTCATGGCTGTTGTGACAGTGCTTTGGGCGCTATTCGGCTATAGCTTGGCCTTTGGCGAGGGCTCCTCCTTCCTGGGAGATATGCGCTATATGTTCCTGAACGGTGTCGGCGCCGAACCGAATGGAGACTATGCTGCGACCATTCCACAGCAGACCTTTATGGTGTTCCAGCTGATGTTCGCAATCATTACTCCTGCGCTCATCAGTGGCGCCTTTGCTGAACGCATGCGTTTCAGCGCAATGCTTCTGTTCTCCGTCTTGTGGCTCTTCATCGTTTATTTGCCAATGGCTCACATGGTGTGGGGAAAAGGTGGTCTTCTCAATGCTTTCCTCGGCGGAACGATCCCATGCTTTGACTTTGCCGGCGGCACAGTGGTTCACATAACCTCAGGGTTTTCGGCGCTAGTCTGCGCCCTTTACCTCGGCAAGCGTATCGGTTTTGGTGGTGAGAGCATGAAGCCTCACAGCCTCGTGTTGAGCTTCATTGGCGCTTGTCTACTTTGGGTAGGCTGGTTCGGATTCAACGCAGGCAGCGCGCTTGGCGCGGGCGGTCTTGCGACCAGCGCATTTGTAGCAACTCATTTTGCAGCAGCTACTGGCGCGCTGGGTTGGGTCCTGGCTGAATGGTTGAAACATGGCAAGCCGAGTATTCTCGGCGGCATCTCCGGAGCTGTTGCTGGTCTCGTCGCGATTACGCCTGGTTCCGGTTTCGTCTCCCCTATGCCGGCGCTTCTAATTGGCTTTCTCGCCGGTCTGATCTGCTACTTCATGGTTGTGGTCGTGAAGAACAAGTTCGGCTATGACGATTCGCTCGACGCGTTCGGTGTCCACGGAGTCGGCGGTAGCTTGGGCGCTATCCTAACCGGAGTTTTTGCGACCAACGCAGTCAACAATGCACTGAAGGACGCTAACGGCAATCCTTTGCCGCTAGGCTTGGTTGACGGTAACGGAGCTCAGATCATGAATCAGGTGATCGGAACCGGCATCGCAATCGCGATTGCAGTGGTTGGAACATTCCTCATTCTGAAAATCTGTGACATCGTGGTGGGTGTCCGTGCGGACAGCAAGGAAGAGACGATGGGCCTCGACCTCAGCATGCACGGCGAAGAAGGCTACAATTTTGAGGCTTAGGACACTATGAAAAAAATTGAAGCGATCGTTCAGCCGTTCAAGTTGGAAGAGGTTAAAGAAGCGTTGAAGGCCATCGGGATCGACGGAATGACGATCACTGAGGTTCGCGGACATGGCCGCCAGAAAGGACACAAAGAGGTTTACCGTGGTCAGGAGTACACGGTAGACCTGCTGCCTAAGGTTAAAGTCGAGATGGTTGTGCCAGACTCGAGAGCGGATGAAGTCATTCGTACCTTAGCCGGGGCAGCACGAACTGGAAATATCGGCGACGGCAAAATTTTCACTTATGATGTCGCTGAAGCCATCCGAATTCGCAATGAAGATCGTGGAGAATCTGCCCTCTAACCCGGAGTCGATACGGAGCCAGTTTCTCATGAGCGGCAACGCGGCTTCAGCCGTTCAAGGACGCAGTACACTTGTCGACCAATTGGTCACGCAGGCGTTCCGGTCTCACCTGGCGCCGGCCTTTCCCCACGGCATGTCTGTTCTTGCCGTGGGGGGTTACGGCCGGCGTGAGTTGTTCCCCCACTCCGATATCGATCTCCTCCTTCTAATCGACAAAGAGATTCAGGGCGACACGCAACGGGAAGCTCTTTCGATCTTCCTGCGTTCCCTATGGGATAACGGGCTTCGACTGAGTCAATCCGTCAGGACGATCGCTGAATGCTGCCAGTTCGACCAAAACAATGTTGAGCTCAGCATCAGTCTGATTGACGAGCGGTTTTTGATCGGTGACAGCGATCTCTACGAACAGCTTACGGCCCGGCTGCCAAAGTTCTTCCGGTCGAATCGTACAACGTTGACTCGTCACCTGATTAAGCTGACTAACCAGCGGCACACGAAGTTCCACGACACGATCTATCACCTGGAGCCGAATATCAAAGAAACTCCAGGAGGGATGCGAGATCTTCATGTCGTCCATTGGCTTTCCAAGCTCAGGTCCAGTGATGCCAATGTCGGGACCGATTTGCGAGAGGCGCGCGAGTTTCTCTCGATTGTCCGCTGCCAATTGCACTATAAGGCCGGACGTGACTCAAATGTCCTGACCTTCGGCCTGCAGGAAGAGATGTCACCCGACCCTGCAGTCTGGATGCGCGAGTATTACCGGCATGCAAGAGAGATCTATCGGTGCGCAAAGCAGCAGATGGAACTCAGTGAGCATCTGACCGAGGGTGGATTAACGCGACAGTTCCGCGAATGGCGCTCGAGATTATCGAACGCCGATTTCACCGTAGCGCGCGAACGTCTCTTTTTCCGATCGCCACAGCAAATTGCCAGCGACCCAGCGTTGGTCTTGCGCCTGTTCGAATTTGTTGCAAGGCACGGCATCCGGTTATCTCTCGAGGCCGAACGGCGCGTTCGGGATCACAAGCTATATCTCGAAGAATATTTCGCCAGTTCCCGTCCGCTTTGGCAGAGCTTGAAGTCCTTGCTGCTCTTGCCGCACGCCGCCCTCGCGTTGCGAGCGATGCATGAGACCGGATTGCTCCAGATCATCATTCCCGTCTGGGAGCAGATCGAATGCCTCGTCGTTCGGGACTTCTATCACCGCTACACGGTCGATGAACACACGCTGGTCACATTGGAGTATCTCGAAGAGCTGCGCGCCACGCGTGACCACGGACGGAAACGTTTTCGAGAGTTAGTCGAGGAAACCGAGGATTTGCCGTTACTGTTCTTCGCGCTGATCTTCCACGATCTTGGAAAGAGCGACGGGCTGGAAGGTCATGCCGCAGTTTCCGCGCGATTAGCCGAGCGAGTCCTCGAGCGCATACAAATGCCCGAGGCCGAGCGCCGGACTGTGCTGTTTCTGATCGCGCATCATTTGGATCTTTCGGCAGTTATGAATTCGCGGGATCTGGGCGACCCGGCAACGGCGTTGGAACTCGCAAATCGGGTCGGGACCATCGAGAATCTCAAGTTACTCACGTTGATGACGTATGCGGATATCAGCGCTGTCAACCCGGACGCAATGACGCCCTGGCGGCTCGAGCAGTTGTGGCGCACGTATCTTGTGGGCCACCGCGAGCTGACACGGGAGCTCGACACCGAGAGAATTCAGATACAAACGGCAGACGAGAAGTCAGCCTTTCTGGAAGGCTTCCCAACGCGCTACTTGAGAACACACACGGAAGACCAGATCCGTTCGCACATGAACCTGGCTCGCGAAAGCCAAACCACTGGCGTCGCAACAAGTCTCGAACGCGACAACGGCGTCTATACACTGACAATCGTCACACCCGATCGGCCGAACCTATTTGCTTCGATATCCGGTGTTCTTTCTTCCTTCGGGATGAACATCCTGAAGGCGGAAGCGTTCGCCAACCGTCATGGCGACGTGCTGGATACATTTGCTTTCGGCGATCCGATGCGCACGCTGGAGTTGAATCCGGCAGAAGCAGAGCGGTTAAAGACGATGGTGCGTCGGGCAGTACTAGGCAAGGAAGATGTCGGGCGGCTTCTTCGTGGCCGAGCTAAACCTCCAGCTCCGTCCAAGCGCGCTGAAGTGAAACCGACGGTCGCTTTCGATGGCGAGGCCTCGGATTCGGCCACCCTTGTCGAGATTGTCGCCGAAGATCGACCGGGGCTCCTGTACGATCTCGCATCAACATTTTCGTCCGCTGGGTGCAGCATCGATGTTGTCTTAATCGATACAGAAGCCCATAAGGCCTTAGATGTCTTCTACATAACAAAAGATGGGGCTAAGCTCACGCCCGATTTGCATGAGGATTTGAGGCGACAAATACTAGTCGTTTGCAACAACTAGTTTTCATTCCATATAATCTCCAGTAATGGACAAGCATCAGGGCCCGGACCGCAGAAGCTTCCACGTCTCCGTAATCTATGCGATGTGGGCGGTCATTACTGGCGCCCTTTCACTCCCGGCAGCGATTTATCTTCTGATTCCGCCGAAGTCGAAGAAAAACACCTCTGAGTGGATCGAGGCAGGCGACATCAGTCAACTCAAACCGAACGTTCCGGAGGAATTCGTTTTTCGCCGCAATCGTTTGGACGGCTGGAAAGTCACGAGCGAGAAAACGACCGCGTGGGTTATCAAGCAGGGCGATGCCGACGTAGTGGCGTTCACGCCGCAGTGCACCCACCTTGGCTGCGCGTACAGCTATGACGACAAGAACAAAGAGTTCCTCTGTCCCTGTCATACATCAACCTTTGGCCTCGATGGCAAGGTTCTGACTGGCCCTGCGCCCCGAGCGCTTGATCGGTACGAGACCAAGATCGCCGGCTCGAAGTTGATGTTGGGAGATGTTCGCAAGGGAGATGCATGAAGTCACGCCGACTCCCTGACGCGGTTGAGTGGCTCGAAGAGCGCACCGGATTACCATCGAGCGTAACGCATTTCATGAACGAGGAGATTCCCGCCTCGGCAGGGTGGCACCAGGTCTTCGGCAGCATAGCTCTGTTCTGTTTCCTGGTCCAGGTGTTCACCGGGATCATGCTGGCCATGAACTATGCGCCGACCCCGGGTGAGGCGTACAACAGCGTCAAATACATCGCAACGGAACTGACTGGCGGACGAATGATGCGCGGCCTGCATCACTGGGGCGCGAGTGTGATGATCGTCGTCGTTGTTCTCCACATGATCCAGACGTTTCTCTGGGGAGCCTACAAGCGGCCGCGCGAAGCTACGTGGATTGTAGGAGTCTTTCTACTTCTGCTCACGCTGGCCTATGGACTCACCGGGTACCTACTGCCCTGGGACAACCGGGCATACTGGGGAACCGTCGTCGCGACACAGATCGCCGCATCGGCTCCGGGCGCCGGACCTTACATGACGCAATTGCTGGGTGGCGAAGGACCGATCGGCGTTGTCACCTTCGCGCGCTTCTATGCCATCCACGTGCTGATCCTGCCTCCCGCCACGATGCTGTTGATCGGCCTCCATGTTTTCCTGGTTCGCAAGCACGGCGTCGCACCGGCTCCTGGAGACGAAGCTAAGCCAAAGAAGAAGTTCTACCCAGCGCAAGTGTTCAAGGATACTGTCGCAATTTTCTTAACGTTCGCGGTACTTTTCACGCTTGCCGTGATGGTCCGTGTACCGCTCGAGCGACTCGCCGATCCAACCGATACGTCCTACATCCCACGACCTGACTGGTACTTCTTGTTCCTATTCCAGATGCTCAAGCTCTTCCAGGGCTCGCTCGAAATCGTAGGAAGCGTGGTTCTGCCGGGCCTGGCTGTAATGGGACTGATACTTGTTCCGTTCATCGACCGGGACGTAATGAAGAGAGTTCGACATCGGACGTTGGCTATGGGTGTTGTGGCGCTTGCGGCCCTTGGCTGGACGGGTCTGACGGTGGCAGCCATCCGTTCTACTCCACCAACGCCGGTGATCGACGTGACCGAAATGCAGGGGCCTGAGAGCTGGCAATTACTCACGGCCGAGGAAGTTGCAGGCATCGGCTATTACCGCAAGGAAGCCTGCGCGTCCTGCCATGTGGGCGACCAGAAGCTTGGTCCTGATCTGGCGACCACGAAAAAGCGTACTCGCGAATGGTTGATGGAGCATTTCAAGCATCCGGAGGTGATGCGTCCGGGTTCCAGCATGCCGCCGGTTCAACTGACGACATCTCAGATGGCTTCGCTCGCAGCGTTTTTAGTTAAGCTGACGCCAGACAACGCTACTGCCCTCGAAGCAGCCCCTCAAGCGGCGGTCGAAGGAGCGATGCTTTATCGAACGAACCAGTGCCACGTTTGTCACCAGGTGAATGGTGTAGGGATGAAGACTGGTCCAAATCTCAATGGAGTGGCGCAACGAAGAACGCGCGAATGGCTGGAGCAACACTTCGTCGATCCCCAGAAACTTTCGCCGGGTACGACCATGCCTGCCTACAAATTTAGCTCGCGCGACATGGATCGGATGCTAACATATATCCTGTCGATTCCATGACGGAAGGCGTGGGCCAAATGGTGATGAGCTTGCTCGTGATAACGTTTTCGGTCCCGATGTTCATCTTTTTCGCCATACAGGTTTACCAGTTGTGGAACAGAGATCTAACGGGAAAAGCGGGTCCGGGAAGCAAATCGCGCCATGCTCGTTATCTTCGCGATTTGGGGCCAAACCTCCTCAACTTAGGGCAAATCGTCCGCGTTCGGATTTAGCCAGTCACATGTCGTCAAGCCGAAGAATGTTTCTGGGGTGCGCGTTTGGAGCGCCTTTTGCGATGGCGCAGTCGCCGGACTGGGGCTCTCCCATCCTGGATATTCACCTGCATCCAAGAACTCAGGCTGGCGGAGAAATCGAGCATATGGACGGCTGCGGTGTCAGGAAGGCTGTGATCCTGGGGGCCTCCGCCCTGGAATCCCGCATTAAGGAAAGAATGGATCGAGCGCCGGGTCGCATGGTTCGTTTCGCAAGCGTCGATGTTACTCGCGACGATTCCGTTCAGACCCTGCGTAATTCCGTAAAAGCTGGAGCAAGTGGCTTTGGTGAGCTGAAATCGCGAGTGGCGGCAGACGGCCCGGAAATGCGCTTGGTCTATGAACTGGCAGGGGAGCTGAATGTGCCAGTTCTACTGCACTTTCAGGATGGACCGGAGGGCCAGGTGTTCAACGGAGGCATTCAGCGTTTTGCCTCAATCTTGAAAGCTTACCCGAAGACTACTTTTATCGGCCACGCCAATTCTTTTTGGGCCAATATCAGTGCGGAAGCTCCCGCCGACATTTCGTATCCAACAGGGTCAGTGAAACCGGGTGGCGTCACCGACCGGCTGCTGTCCGATTTTCCGAACTTATACGGTGACTTATCCGCCAATTCCGGCCGGAATGCGCTAGCACGCGATCCTGAGTTCGCAGCGGCATTTTTGAAGCGGCATCAGGACAAATTGATGTTCGGCAGCGATTGTCCCTGCACCGATGGCCGCGGCGCTGGACAGGTCTCGACCGCCCCTTTGATTAAATCCAAATGCGTTGCCCGTGAAACTCTCACCGCGTTGAAGCAATTAGCTTCACCCGAATTGTTCCGTAAGATCACTTGGGATAACGGCACGAAACTGCTGAACATACCAACTTAGTTGTCCAGTGGTTCCCGCAAAGTTTCTCTCGAGGTTTCTGTGACGCGTACTTTTAGCGTCCCCCGGGCTAAGATCACGTCAAGGGGCTGGCCGTCAACTGCGACTTCTGTAGCGTCTTTAAGGACGTGGCCCGATTGATCTCGGACGATCGCGTATCCTCGCTCCAGAACATTTAGAGGATTCAAATTTGTGAGTTGGGCTTTTAACGAATCGACCGCTTTTCTTTCCGCATCCACGCGTTGACGCAGGTCGGCCGGACGCAAATACGAGTCGGCGTACGTCAGCTTGGTGTTAGCGATTCGAAAATGCTCGCCGATGCTTAAGGAGAGTCGCTCAGTCGCGACGTTGCAGCGACGACGCGCTTCTGCCATCCGTAGCCGTAAATCCATGCGGCGCAGACGACTGTCGACCGCCTGCCAGTCCTCCCGATTCAACTTCGTTACGCCACGCACACTACCGGCAGCGAGGCGTTCCATCTCGTCAACGCGCTGGAGGCTGCGGCCGATGGAACGATGCAGAACCGTCACAGCACGATCGACTCCACGTTCATGCAGCCTCCGGCCCGCAATACTCAGCCGATAACGAAGCTGCTGGTCGAGAGCGCGGCGACAGCCGGCGATTGAATCCAGCAATTGTTCGCGTGTGCATATTACCAGTTCTGCCGCCGCGGAAGGCGTGGAAGCGCGCAAATCGCTCACGAAATCGGCGATGGTGAAGTCGGTCTCGTGCCCTACTGCCGAAATTACGGGCACTGACGATTCGGCAATCGCTCTAGCCACGCTTTCCTCGTTAAATGTCCAGAGATCCTCGAGCGAGCCGCCGCCGCGAGCCAGAATCACAACCTCGGCCCAGCCAGATTGCGAAAACCACCGAAGTCCCCGGCATAACTGATCACTCGCTCCTTCTCCCTGCACTTGCGCTGGATACAGCCGGATGTGAAGACCAGGAAAGCGTCTCGACAGTATGTTTAACAGATCCTGGATGACGGCTCCCGCGGGAGAGGTTACAATTCCAATTCTCTGGGGGAATCTTGGCAGGGGTCTCTTTCGCGCCGTGTCGAAAAGACCCTCGGCTCCCAATTTCTTTTTTAGTTGTTCGAATGCGAGTTGTAAGCCGCCGTATCCGCGGGGTTCGAGGTGTTCTACAAGGAGTTGATACTCTCCCCGCGCATCGTAGACATCGAGCCGTCCCCGAGCGACGACGGCCACCCCGTCTGCAGGCTTGAATCTAAGATAGCGTGCCGACATGCGAAAGCACGCGCACTTTACCTGTGATTCACCGTCTTTCAGCGTGAAGTAGTAGTGGCCACTAGGAGCAAAACGAACCCCCGAAATCTCCCCGGATACCCATACCTCTCCAAACTCCTCGTCAAGCAACGCGCGAATACGGAGATTTAATTCGGATACGGTATATACCCTGCGAAGCGGCTCCAGATCCAGGAGGGTCTGCTGCATAGATCCTTGTTACAACTTTAATACCCCGGTGTAACTAGGTTCCTGTTGTTCTTTGCTCCTTTGGGCATGAATTTCCTCCCATAGTGAGACAACTCACAAACCCGAATTCGCTTCTAACGTGTGATGACGCCACAGGCGATTCTTTCGCCCGATCCGCCGGTCGGATCTGTCTTTAAGTCGTCCAGTCCAGCATGAATAAGTATGCTGGTTCCACCGGGTTTCAGAAGTGAATTGGGCGCGTCAGTCAATGTGACGCGATCGGCTAGCAGCGATAATTGCGCTGTTCCATTCGCATCGATGCGAACGTTCCCAAGATCCCCTGCGTGAGGTCCTTCCGGATTCAGTTCTCCATGCTGCTTGCTGAACGGGTTCAAGTGTGCCCCAGCTGATTCGAAATCAGGACCCTTGCACTCGCCGGTTTCGTGGATGTGCAAGCCGTGCACTCCAGGCGGCAGGTCCGTGACCCGGCCGTTGATTTGGACGCCACCGCTTGAGTGGACAGAAACCGTTAAGGTTCCGACCTTTTTACCTTCACGGTCCCGGAGTTCGACCTTGGCGCCATCCGAGACACGAGCGCGCTGACCCTCGGTCGAGACGCTATTGGGAGCGCAAGCTACAAGAAGTAGCGCGATCGTGCTGAGTCCAATCATTTTCGTCTGCATGGATCTCTCCGTTAAAACATTGGATTGGCGAACGCGGCCATCGTTTCGAGGAATTATTACCTAGGTTGTTCGGCTGGCCGGCCCGCAACTGTTCGTTGCCGCAAGATATCCAAAAGCCCAAGTGTTACTGCCAGGGCGACCGGCCCAAGTACGATGCCTGACATGCCAAATACCGCGATGCCACCGACAATCGCGAGGAAGACCAGCAAAGTGTGAATCCTCAGTTCCTTCCCCACAAGGATGGGATACAACAAGTTGTCCGCAAGACTTATTATTATCAATCCGAACGCCCCCAGGACCATTGCCTTCCAGATCTCTCCTTCAGCGAGTAGATAGAGTGCGGCCGGAGCCCAGACCACGAATGCCCCAAGCACGGGAATGATTGCAGCAACCGTCATCGCCACGCCCCAAAGCAGCGGGGCTGGCAGTCCGAGGATCCAAAACATCACCCCGCCTAGCACTCCTTGAACACAGGCGACGACGACAGTTCCATAAATGGTGGCCTGGATCATAGTGCCAATCCGTGCGCTGATGTCATCGAACTCAGGAGCCGACAATGGTAGGTAAGAGCGAGCTGCCGTGAGAATCCGCGTACGATCCCGAAAGAAATAGAACAGGGTGAAAAGGCAGATCGCCAGTTGAATCGCTATCTCCACTGCGCCACGCGCGAAACTGCTCAAGCGTTTTTGTACCGAATCTACTGTAGACTTCAACTCCTGCTCGATATTGACGTGTTGCTCGATTCGGTCAACGATCGGGGCGAGCTTAGGATGCTTCAAGATCTTCGATTTCCATTGCTCCCAATCTCCACTTTGCTGGGCGGTCAATTGGCTCGCAATCTGTTGGGTGACCAAAGCAATGGGCGCGATTATCATCAGCGTGACCAGACAAACCGCCAACGCTGACGCCAAGTCTGGTTTCGAAACTCGCGACGCAACTTTGTCGTAGATAGGATGAGCGACAATTGCGAGCGCCAGAGCCCACGTTAGCGCCGGTAGGAAAGGGGCAACAACACGCCAACAAATGTAAAGAGCAATGGCGGTAGTTATCAGCAACGCACCCAGGCTCAATTGTTCTCGTGTTATTCCGCTATGGTCTTGTGCGTTCATCATAGCCTCCGATGGGACGTCGGTCAATGCAAACGGTTACGATTGGCAGCCGACGTTATCGTCGACGTAGGTCTCTAAAAAATATTGAATCGGCGAGGTCACGTTCCGGAAATGGATCTTCCACAGCTTGCCCATCTTGGCGAATCCGTTGAGTGTTGTGATTGCTTAGCAGAACTTGTGCGATTGGCCTGATCTACTTCAACTCGCCCGCTATTTCGGACAACACAACCGTGAGTGGCACGATATCCAGGATGTCACGGATTGGATTTCGATACTGGGCATCCACGAGTCGCGAGACCTCAACGCCGAAACCCGCGTCTTATTATTGGTGGCGTACATAGCAGTATTTGCCATTCGCGGACATGGATTGCAGGGTTGCCAAGATCTCCGCCGCGGAAAGTACAATCAGCTTCAGCGAACCGACCGTTCCTTCTCGCCAGAACCCTGCGCGCCGGAGGGGCTCGATCATCATACGGACATCGCGTCTCGACGAGATTGTCGGATCAAAAAGGCGAGTTCGGGTCTGGTAGATTTGGCTATCGGCCCCGCGCGTTTCCAAATCGAACCATGCCGCCGTAAACGGACTAAAGGGCATTTCCGGCTCCAGTTTTTCCTCGACGTAATGAAAGAACGTCATGCTACGGATGTCCACCCCAGCAAGCAGGATCTTCCCATCCGCCTCGAGCAGGCGGTGGTAGGGACTGCCGTTCCCGCAAGGCGTGAGAGATTTATAGTGGTCTGCCGTTAGTTCACCGGCCCGCTTGCCCCAAACGGCAACTGGATGCGTAGGGTGGATGCTTCGCGTGACGTCCGGAAGGCGGCGGAATATCTCGGTCAGTAGGCCCATCCGCGAGGGAGTCCGAGCGATATCGGTGAGCCGATGCGACTGGACGTACTCGTAGGCACTGCCAGCGAAGGGAAGCGTTGGCAACAAGAGGTTTCCCTCCTGACCCACTGCAGTTTGGAGTGCCTGAATGGCTTCCGAAATACCACCTGTAAAACCTTCAAAGCGCGCAAATGATGTATGGGCCAGAACGGTATCCCCGGGGCGAATCCCGAGGATGCGAAGCGTGTTAACTAGTTCTTCTGGGCTGAATGCAAAGAACCTGCGAATCATGACAGACCGCGCTCGACTGCGCCAAGTCTTGAGCTTCGTTTTTATCGAAACAGGTAAGTACGGGCCAATGCTCATTGCCAACTTACCATCAGCAACTGATGCCCCCATCTACCAGAATGGTTTGGCCTGTTACAAAACCAGCTGCATCGCTTAGCAGAAATTTCACGACGGCCGCCACATCGCGTTCCGTCGCCAAGCGCCCAAATGGCGTACGGTTGATGATCTGCGCCAACTGACCGGTGGTCAGGGTGGAGGACATTTCGGTTTCCACGTATCCCGGCGCGACGCTATTCACGGTGATTTGCCGACGCCCCAGTTCGCGGGCTAGAGCCCGCGTTAGCCCGTCGAGGCCCGCCTTGGAGGCGCTGTACGCAGCCATGCCATTATAGCCTCGCGTGCCAATTATCGAGCTGATGTTGATGATTCTGCCGCCGCTTTCCGCTTTCACGATGTGGCGACAGAAGGCGCGGGCCATCTGAATCGCGCCCAGCAGGTTGGTACGAAGGATACGCTCGGATTCGATGTCGGGAAAGGTGGCGAGGATGCCAGCCTGTGCGACTCCCGCGTTGTTAATCAAACCGTAAAGGATATACTCTCCAGCCCGCTGCACGGCATCTTCCACAAATGCGACTACCTCCTCGGACTCACCGACAGCGCATGCGGCCCAGTAGAATCGGTCGCCAAACTCGGGGTTCCGCTCGATACTGTCAACAAACTCAGTCCGTGTACGGCTGCATGTGGAAACTCGATACCCCTCGCCAAGAAGGTCTTGCACGATCGCCGCGCCGATACCACGGCTTCCGCCCGTTACGATGACGTGCCTTTTCATCGGCGCTGCCCCTTCTTGCCCGACTCAGCGACTTGAATTTCGTCCACGAACCTAAGCACACGTGGCGCCTGGTGCGTGAGAAGATGCTCCCGGCACTGGCGCAACAGGCGAGTGCGCAACGCATCTTTTTCTACCGTGTTTGCCACAACCAACTCTGCCCCAATGACAAATCCCGTAATCGGGTTGGCACAGCCAAAAACTCGGGCTTCGATCACGCCATCGCACCCTAGAAGAAACTCCTCAACGACGTGCGGATGCACCTTGGATCCTCCTACGTTGATTACGGAATCCTCGCGCCCCAGAAATTGCACCCGTTCCCCTGAAACCTCCACGCGGTCGCCAGTGCTTAGCCAGCCGTCGTCGGAAACTTGGGCTTCGTGGCAACTCAGATACCCGAGCATCGCTCGTGGCGTGCGCACTTCTAGAATTCCGTCGACAATCCGGAGGCCGACGCCCTGCACGCTTCTGTCGAGCCACGCCGTTGGGAAACCCGACCGGCCATCGTTGACAGAGAACACCACGCCAGCTTCTGTCGATGCATAGATATGGGTGATGCGCGCCTTCGGAAAGGTGTAGTGCAATCGGTCAAGCGTCGGCTGGCGATAGCTTCGCCCCCTAGCGTCGCCTGCTCCAGGCTGCGTAATGAGCCAGGCTCCGCCACCATGAGAAAGCCACGCCAGAAGGTGGGCGTGCCGCTAATGTGCGTAACCTCGTGTTCACGGGCTGCGTTGAACCAATCCAGATAATTCCGGTGCAAGGGCGTGACGATCACCCCACCGGTACACGCCGCTGTCAGGATAACCTGCAGTCCCGCGAAGGCAGTAGGCTGATACGTAAGCAGCCATCTGGCCCCGGGCACGATAGTTGCGCCCGCCGCTGCAAGAGCCCGGTTCGCGAGTCTGTCGAGCGTGTGGGCCACGATCTTGGGCTGCCCCGTGGTACCGGAGGTCATTAGGCATATTCGACCGGTCGAAGGAAGCGGTTCGGATTTCAGCAGTCGGTCAGCTTCATCGCTTAGCAGTAGACCGACACCGAACTCCCGCGCCATCGATTCCAACTTCTCTACTGGTTGGTTGCCGCCGACAATCCAGAGATCAGCATTCGTCCGGGCAACCGCGAAAATCGCGGCGAGCAGCCGGGAAGGCCGGTCGGATGCAATCATCACGCGCGTGGCGCCGCTGGCACGCAATGCGTCAGACAGCAGCTCGCCCTGCCGCCCCACATCGCAGTACGCGAGGTTCTCATCGCCACCAAGCAGCAGCGGGGCGCTGCTTGCCAATTCAAGAAACATGATGTTGATCGCTCACTGCCAATATAGCTTTGCCAATTCCCCCGCAGTCCGAAAATTCACGAACCCCTTCTTGAACGGGTCAATACCAGTTGCCCCTTCCAACTCCACAACCAGGGTGGCCAAGTCCAGAGAGTCGATGGGAAGACCTCCTCCCAGAAGTAACGTCGCGGGAGTGATCTGTGGGACGGGTACTCCTTTCGAGGCCGCGATCCCCCCGATGATTTCCTTGATCTTGTTGAGAATCTCGATTTCGCTCATATCCCTTTTTCATGCTGATTGGAATTTCTGGCCAGAGAGGGCGTCCACCAAGAACTTCGTCGCCCAGTTCAGAATCCGCAAACGGCCGTAGTGCCCGTCAACCGGCCATGAGCCGGGCAAGCCTCCGCGAAGGCGAAGGTCCGGATTCCGAATATCATGATGGGCCATCAAGTAACGATTAATCCTAGTAGCCGCCTCGCGGTATTTGGCGTCGCCCGTTAGTGAATATAGGGCGCTCCAGACGATCGAGGTCTGCGCGGATCCAGTCAGACAGCACCAACTCACGGAACCGTGAAACTGTGCATCCTGCTTCCCGGGTAGAAACCCGTCGTCGGTGAGGATCGCCATCTCGGCATCAGCCGTTCGTCGGGCTGCGGCCGTGAGATCGCTCCTGTTGGTCAATCGTCCGATCTCCAATAGCCCCTGCATAGTGTAAGCGAGTGTGTGCAGAAGTGGCTGCGTGGGATCTTCCAGGCAGCAGTCGCGGAACCAACCGTTCGGATTCTGGCGTGTCAGACAGAACTCGGCGTTACGGAGCGCGGATTCAACGTAGTCTTGCCGATCAAGCACTATGCCGAGTTCACACAGTCCCCAGGCCGCCTTGACATTGTAGATGGTCGCGCTCGAATTGGCGTATTGGGAGTTCCCGCGAATCCAGTTGCCGTCTGGTTCCTGCATGCCAACCAGCCAATCGGCGGCACGGCAAGCTGCGGACCTAATCCGGTCGTCTCCGGTAGCACGTACCAGAGCACTCCATCCCAAGAGGACCATACCCGTGTTGAACACCGCTGGCGTTGGGTTCTGATTGAACTTTCCGCCCATAACAGCACCCATCTGCAGTTGTATGTCGGCTTCCCAATGGCCCATTTCCAGAGCGCGCTCTAATAGTTCACCATCGCCGGTTTTGCGCGACATTTCGACAAATGTTTGACAGATGTACCCTGTCGTTTCCGGGTAGCTAACTTCGAAATCGGACCCAAATTTCACCCCATAGGAAACGCCACGATCGCTCCCCGCATCTTGTGCACGCTTCAACCAAGCCAGAGCGGCGGACAAGTGTGCTTCAAGATCGAGGTTCGATGGATCGGGCGAATACAGTGGCGCCAGCCGACGTGTTTCTGAATACTGATCCCACTCGGATTGTGCGCGACGTGCAATCTTGCGAATCAAACTCACGATCTCCTCACTCCCAAGAGCTACAATAGCAGCCGACCGAATCGGTTCCATCGCCCAGCCATCAGTCCTGCATCTAGTTGCTCTGGCGGTTGGGGTCCAGATTGTATTCCTCGATCCTTCCCACCCGCCCGGGCAAGTTCAGCGTGACTCGGGCATGTTGTGAGCGCTGGAATTGCCCATGTTGTCAATTTTGAGCCCCGCTTCCTCAAGTTGCTTTGCGAAGTGCGAAGTTGGCGCCAATTTGAAGCAATTTCTTGGCGCCCGGTAAGAGCGGCTGCAGGGGCTACTTGACCGTAGACGCAGGCGTCGCGAGGAATGCCGCGCCTCCCATCAGTCGTCGAGCGAAATCGCGCCGGGCCGTTTTAGTAAATGGAAAGAGGTCGTACCGCCACGTTCTATCGTGCTTAACTGCATTGAGGCAAACTAAGGCTGATTTAGCGCGCCGACGGCCCGCCGTAATGCGTCAGCCGTCTCTCGCATCTCAGTCTCATCACGATACGGCCGGCGCGGCCAGAAAAACCCTTCATGCCATCCTTGCGGCGCCGTGGGATGACATGGACATGAAGGTGAGGCACACTCTGACTGATCTTGTTGTTGACTGCGACGAAGGAACCATCCGCCCCAAGACCCGTTTCAACGGCACGAGCGATCATTTGCACGTTCTGAAATAGCGGCTGCAGTAAGTTCGGGCGGCACATCCATCAATGTGTCGTAATGCCGCTTCGGACACACGAGACAATGTCCGGCAAACAAAGGGCCATTGTCCAGAAAAACGATGCAGTTCTCGTCCTCGTGAATGGTTTCCGCAGAGATCGCGCCCTGGGCAATCTTACAGAAGACACAGCCTTCTATGATCACAAGGATTATCCTAACGTGGTGTCGCTAGGTGTTGACGTTCTCTAAAGTGTCGTCTGCGATCCCGAAACTGATGACACGCCTGCTTCCGAGAAAGTGGCCATTTCCCGATACAGACGAACGGCGGCATCAATGAAGCCAATCATCAGGGCGGAGCCAGTGCCTTCTCCCAATCTCATTCCAAAATCGGCATAAGGCCTCGCTTCGAGAAGATCAAACATCAGCTTGTGACCGGGTTCCTGGGACATATGCGAATAGAAAACCGTCGCAAGGGCATCTGGCTGTATCGATTTGGCAAGCAATGCCCCCGCGCAGCAGGGAAAGCCGTCAAGAACCACAGGCAATCTTAACCGCGAGGCGCCCATCAGAAATCCGGCAATCGCGCCGATCTCAAAACCACCCACGGCCTGAAGCACTCCCAGACCATCTTTGGGATCGGGTGCATGGAGCCGAAGCGCGCGCTCGATGACCTCGGCTTTCTTGCGTACCCCTTGGGAATCGAGTCCGGCGCCGGGACCAGCAGTTTCGTATGCAGTGCGTCCTGAGAACACCGAGAGGATCGCGGTAGCCGAGCTGGTGTTGCCAATACCCATTTCTCCAAGGCCAACAATGTCGTAATCATACGCAGCCTCTTCGGCCAAGCCCTTTCCAACTGCGATAGCGCGGGCTGCCTGTTCCCTGGTCATCGCCGCGCCTCGAGCGAAGTTGGCTGTAGCAGGAGCCACCTTCTTATCCAAGACACCTGGCATGGGACCGCCACAGACACCCATGTCGACAATCGTGGGACGGATTTGCAAGCGACGGCAAAGCACATTGATCGCCGCGCCCCCTTCGACGAAATTACGCATCATTTGGCGGGTGACCGCCTGAGGATAACGGCTGACCCCTTCGTCCACCACGCCGTGGTCGCCGCAAAATACGAACATACCCTTTCGCGCCGGTGACGGCATTTCTTCTCCACGTATCAGGGCGAAGCGCAAAGCGATTTCTTCGAGCCGGCCAAGGCTTCCGGGTGGCTTCGTCAACGAGTCGAGCCGCGCACGGACTCGTTCCTCCAAGTGAGCTGTGGGATTAGAACTCATATTCCTTTATTTCGCAGTAGCTCTGTGAATATGCGTTCACAGACGATTTGGCAAAATAATTAGCCACAATCGCATTTACCGCCTCATGCGCCACTATCGCGGCCGGTATCTGCTCCTGGATAATTTCCCGCAAGGCGCGATTGACGCGCGCGGTAAATTGCTCCCAGGTCTCTCCGGACGGCGGGACTACACTTTGCCAATCCCTTAGTTTATCTTGCGCTAATTGTGGCCATCGGTTCTCAATTTCAGACCATGCGAGACCGTCCCATTCCCCGTACGAAATTTCAGCGAGATCGGTCAAGATAATTGCGTCAGGCTTGAGCATCAGAGCGGTTTCGCGTGCACGTAACAGAGGACTTGAGTAGAGACGACAATCGGGAATACGAATTTCTGACGCTTGCGCGCGCCCATGGCTGCTCAGCGGCGGGTCCGCTTGACCCAAAAGCACGCCAGTCAAGGCCGGTTGCCCGTGCCTGATCACATACAGCGTTGGCATGTGAAAAGGATTAAGCCCCAGGTTTCTACCAGAAGACATACAGCTCCCAAGCAGTCACCCGTAACGCCACCAATTCTACGCAGGAAATATATTCGCGCGCAAATTATTATTATAGATGAACCCCAAACCAAAAGAACACCAGTGCTCAGATAAAAAGGCGAATATAATTGCTTGAATTATTACGACAATCGTAACTGAAGTGCTTAAAGTACGTGAAAATTCATAGCCGAGGCCGGAGCCTGCAGGGGGCGATATCCACGCAAGAACGACCAACGATGCGCGAGAGGCCGCGAAGGTCGCCGCCAATGCCCGGACCGGTTCTCCCGCCATCGAGCTGAGGGCTTGCCAGCGCACAAGGGTGATTAGGATCAACGCCAACGCTCCATGGGCTCCGATTCTGCTGTCCTTGAGGATGGCGTGAATTTTCTCCGGAGAGCGTCCGGCGCGAAACGCATCCACAACATCGGCGAAACCATCTTCATGGAGGCCGCCGGTGATCAGAGCCCAAAACCCTAAGACCAGAAGAGCAGCTAGAGCCTGCGGAAAAAATCCGCTGAGAAAGTGAAGACCGACTCCACCCGCGGCGCCTAATGCGGCCCCGATTAGCGGAAAGAAAATTGCGCTCTGACCTGGCGGAGCGGCCTGGCCACGCACTGGAATCAGCGTAAGAAATTGCGTTGCGCCCAACAGGCGACGAGTCATTTGAGTCGGATCGGAACGCCGAATGCCATCCAGTACGCTTCCTGCGACGCCGTCGCGGCCTGCTGATTCACTGATCCTGCGAGATCTCGGAAGCGGCGCGAGAGCGCGTTATCCGGAACGATACCGCATCCGACTTCGTTGGTTACCAACACGACCGGCGAACCGGACTCGGATCCGATTCGAAACAGTTCTGCCGCCCGGCGGGCGATATCGGGAACGTCTGCCAGCAAGAGATTCGACAGCCACAATGTCAGACAGTCGATGACGATCGCGCCGAACCGGCCATTTGCCTCAGCAATGACGCGAGCGGGGTCGAATGGCTCCTCAAACGTCGTAAAATCCGGGCCTCGGTCCGCGCGATGCGCCGCTACACGATCCCGCATCTCGTCATCTCGCGTTTCGGCAGTTGCGATGAACGCGAGAGGCAGTGTATAGCGACGGGCATACTCCAGCGCGAAACGACTCTTGCCGCTCCGGCTACCGCCACCGATCAAAACACAACTCACTCGGGTAGTGGCTTTCCTTTGGTTTCCGGCGCAAAGGGCAGCGTTGCAAGACCTAGAAGAAATACCAGACACATGGTCACACCTGCGTACCGCATAGGCTCGGGATAACCGGAATACACGCGGCTAGTGAGCAGTCCCAATGCCAGAGGACCTATCGCCGCCACAAATCTCCCCACGTTGTAGCAGAAGGAGGTTCCCGTACTCCGCAGCCGCGTTGGGAATAATTCGGGCAGATAGATCGCATAACCGCCAAATAACGAAAGCTGGCAGAAACCCATCAGGGGAATCATCCAGAAGATATCGCTAAAGGTCTTGAGATTCCAGAACGTAAATGCGGTGGCAAGCATCGCTGCGACGAATCCCATGGCAAATGCCTTCTTACGGCCAATTCGTGCAGTGATGTGGGTAAACGCATAGATACCGAGGAAACCGCCGACGTTCTGAAGTAGTGATGTGATGCCGATCCAAAGCGTCTTCTTTCCTGCTATTTCGGCCGGAGAAAGACCCTGCGCGCGGAACGTCTTGTCCAATACCGATCCAAGCAGGTCGAAGCTGAAGAAACCGATGCCCCAAAGACCGACAACACCCGAAAACGCAAGCATCATGCCCACGAACGCATTTTTTCGCCAGCGGTCATCCGTGAATAGATCCGTCATCGAACCCATCGGAACCTTGTCTCGCCGCGCTTGCTGCCACGCCTCCGGCTCTTTCAGGCGTTTGAAGACGAGAATCGCGAGAAAGGCCGGGAGAGCGCCGACCACGAACATCATGCGCCAAGCGCTTCCAATGGCGCCGGACTGTTCGAGTTGGCCAAGAATGATTCCGGTGACTGCCGCCATCATGTTACCTACGGCCGAGAGGGCCTGAACCCAGCCCAGGGCATAAGGTCTTGCGCGCGGCGGCATCACTTCAGCTACAAGCGCAACACCCACGGCAAACTGCCCACCGACACCAAGACCCGTCAGAAAGCGGTATAACGAAAAATCCCAAACACTCGTCGACAATACGCTCAACCCGGTGAAAAGCGAATAGAACAGGATCGTCATGATCATGGTCTTCGCTCGACCGAGACGGTCGCCGAGAATGCCAAATAGCACGCCACCGGAAGCCCAGCCGATCATGAAGATCATCGTGGCGTAGCCGGAGTACTCGGCGATTAGCCCATTCGCACTGGGATCCGCCGGATTTACCCCGAGCAAGTCAGTAATCGCGGGCCTGCGCGCCAGATTGAAAAGCTGCTGGTCCATCGTGTCGAACAACCAGCCGAGCGCGCACACTGCTAGTACAAACCAGTGATAGCTGTTTAGTTCTTTGTACCAGGGCGAACCTGGAGGCGCATTCGTAGGGGCGTTCTGGGCAGACGTGTCGAAGTGCATGAAGCTGACATTATTTCAGACTCTGAGGAGAGACTGCGACAGACCCGTTTCGGTTCGGATGTCGTCCCATGCTTTGCGTAAGATATCGCGGCTATAAGCCAAATAGTGGCGATCCGGCGTAAATACTTCGAGCGTGATCGTACCGTCGAACTCACTTCTCTGCAGTGCCGTGATCGCGCGCCGAAGGTCCAGATTTCCAGCCCCGAGCGGTAGGTGTAGATCGGCGTGCCCGCCCTTATTATCGTGAAGATGAGCGTGCCGTAACCGACTGCCGTGCGCCTCAAGTATCTGTTCGGTCGTGTTGTACGGGACCATCAAGTTGGCATGCCCAATGTCGAGATGCAGTCCCAGTTTCGGCATCGGATCAAGTAATTCGCCGAGTTGCGCCGCATCGTTAAAATCACCGGGCAAATTTTCGATCATAAGCCCAACACCAACACGATCCGCGTATTCCTGTAATTCCTGAAGCGAAGCGAGATTCCGCTGGATATAGAAGCGGCGATCGTGCATTGGGGCATGACGATCAGGATGAAGATTCATCCACTTCGCCCCGACCTCGGCGAAAAGGTCTAGGCAGCGATGAAGTTCATCAACTGCCGCTTTCCTGATGCTCTCAAATGCGCTTGCGAAGGGTAGATAGTACGCTGTGTGACCAACAACGTTCATCTGTCGCCTCTCGAGCTCTCGTCGGATCTCTCCCGCGTTAATTCGCCACGAGGACGCCCCCGGGGGCTCGATCGTCAGATCTATGAAGTCCAGGTCCATCTCTGACATCCAGCGGATCTCGCTGATTACATCCGCTACTGGATGGTTCATGGCCCCAATCTGCATCGTATGAGGATCGCTCCTTATCTACTTAGGTGACGCGTTCAGGCAGCGAGCGTTTCGCAGAACCATGGACGCGAATCGAGCAAGTCTGGACGCATGGGCCGGTGAGCCGGGGCAGAAGCCAGTGGCGGCGGTTTGAGTTCTAGTTTTTCCCATACCCAGCCTGGCAATTGTGCTGTACTTTCCGGCGACACCCACGAGAATACTGCGAGTACTCCTTTAATAAGAGGCAAATCTTCTTCAAGCCGTCGGAATAAATAGTTCCAGTCGAGGGTTGTTCCGGTCGCGGAAATCAAGTTGATAATATCCGGCCAATCGCATCGATCCCGCTGCAAAACATACAACTTAGACCAAATTAGCTCTTCGGGAGGAATTACCGGGAAGCTCTGATCGAACATACGAATCATGGGCCCACGGACAAGCCAATCCTCATCGACAACAGCGCGCTGGTTTGCCATCGCCCAAATGGAATCGACAATAACTTCGTTATCATGCGCTCGGTAGATCCACGCGCGATCGTATGGCTTCGTTTCGTAGTAATCTTGCAGGCCACACTGGGTAACCATTTCGATTGCCCAATCGCGATGCTCGGGGAGGATGTACAGGTCTAAGTCCTTGGTATACCGCCCAATACCGGTGTAGACCCCCACGGCTAGTCCGCCGCCAAGGGCAAAGGGTACTTTCGCGTTAATAGCCCGGTCCAATACGCATTTATATCTGCGCCAGTGCTCGGGCGATATCAGAGATCCCCAGTCGATTTCATGGGTGTGGACTCGATATTCATCCATTGCAATCTCCCGACATCCGTATCTCACGCACAAAAACTGCGCCGAATTCGAGCTGGTGCAATTCGAACGCCAAATGGGAAGTTGCTTACTATCTTCTATTTCGAAGGAAGATCGCCCGTCGCCGAGGATGAAACGATTTCCCCTTGCGTTTCGACAGCGAGTAAAATACTCCATTGCGGTTCTCAGTGGTCCCGTCTGCTACATTTGTCTCGTAAGATGTCAGATCCAAAGCTCCACATTGTGCCGCTAGGCGGGCTGGGCGAATTCGGGATGAATTCGATGGCGATCCGGTACGGCGACGACATTATCGTCGTTGACGCCGGCATGATGTTTCCCGATGCGGAATTGCTGGGTGTTGATATCGTTACACCCGATTTTGCGTACCTCGAAGAGCATAGGGACAAAGTTCGAGGGCTTGTTCTTACGCACGGGCATGAAGACCACATCGGTGGTATTCCCTTTCTGCTCTCGCAGATCAAACTCCCGATCTACGGGACCCCTTTCACCTTGGCTCTAGTCGAGAGGCGGCTCGAAGAGCACGAACTGCTCAAAGAAACCAAGCTGCACCGGGTAAAGCCAAACGACAAGATCAAGCTCGGCCCCTTTGAGATCGAGTTCATTCGCGTAACGCACTCCATTGTCAGCGCAGTGGCTTTGGCGATTACGACACCTCTCGGCGTCATCATCCACACAGGCGATTTCAAGGTCGATCCTACGCCGACGGACAACGAGTTGTTTGACCTGCACACGCTCGCCGAGTATGGCAAGCGCGGTGTTTTATTGCTGATGAGCGACTCGACCAACGTCGATCGTCCCGGATACACGGAGAGTGAACGCGCCGTTCGGCCACGCTTCGAGGATATTTTCAATCGCGCAGACGGCCGCCTCGTCGTGTCCTGCTTCAGTTCATCGATTCATCGCCTGCAACTGATTCTCGATTTGTCGGCGCAATTCGGACGTAAGGTAGCGTTTCTTGGCCGAAGCATGAACAGCGTGACGGAGATCTCCCATAATCTGGGTCTGCTCAACATTCCCGATGGCGTGCTCCTTCGTCCGCAGGACATCATGACGGCGCCAAGACATAAAGTGTGCGTCGTCGCGTCCGGTACCCAGGGCGAGCCGATGTCAGCTTTATCGCGTGTCGCCGTCGACAATCACAAGAGCCTTTCTGTCGAGACGGGCGATACGGTTGTTCTTAGCTCCCGCATCATTCCTGGAAACGAGAAGGCGATCGGTCGCATGATGAATCATCTTGCGAGACGGGGCGCCGATATTATTTACGGCAACATGAATCCGCCCGTTCATGTCTCCGGCCACGCCAGCGCGGAAGAGTTGAAACTGGTTCTGAATCTTGTGCGGCCTCGGTACTTTATTCCGATCCATGGCGAATTTCTGCAGATGTCCAAGCACGCCAAGCTTGCGCAACACCTTCTGACTGCCGGCCTTGAAAAGACCTTCGTTCTCGAAACGGGTGAGACCGTCGAGATCGATCATCTCGGCGCGCGAATTGGTCCGAAGGTTCCTGTCGGCCGCATCTGTATCGATTCGGGGAGCCTTGACGAAGTTGTCGAGGACATGATCATCCGTGATCGTCGCCATCTCTCTGAAGATGGCTTCGTCATACCGATCATCGCGATTAATAAACATACCGGGAAATGCGAGACTTTGCCGGAAATTGTGTCTCGCGGTTTCGTTTCGATGGATGACGGGTTGGTGATGCAGGAGGCTCGACAGGCGGTCGCCCGCACGCTCGAGACCTCGAGCGCTGAAGAGCGCACGGACTGGGGCGTAATGCAGGAAAAGATTCGCGCTGATCTCCGCAGGTATTTGAACAAGCAAACGCAGCGACGCCCGTTAATCATGCCCGTGATACTCGAGGTTTGATGGACCAGGCTTCTCCCTCGGCGTATTTCGAAGACGCATCGGGATTCCGTGGCCATGCGGATCACGTGTACAGCCCCCAAAGTGAGTCCGAGGTTCAAAGGATTCTCGTAGAAGCGTCGGCTAGTCGAACACCCGTAACGATCTCAGGCGCAGGTACCGGCGTGACCGGCGGACGAGTTCCCTTTGGCGGAATCGTTGTGTCGCTCGAGCGTTTCCGCGACATCGATATTCAGTCTGGTTCGGCGCGCGTAGGCGCTGGAGTGCTCCTCCGAGAATTGCAACAGGCTGCGTCGGCTTCTGAGCAATTCTATGCGCCAGATCCGACGGAGATCTCAGCCTCGATAGGCGGCACAATCGCTACCAACGCCAGCGGATCGCGAAGCTTTCTCTACGGAGACACAAGACGGCATGTACTCGCCTTGCGAGTCGCATTGATGGATGGTAGTATTCTCGAACTCCGGCGCGGCGATCCCATTCCGTTCGAAACGCCCGCCATACCTGCTCCGAACACCCGGAAACATACGGCTGGATTTCCGCTTCGTCCCGAGATGGATATGTTGGACTTGTTCATCGGCTCGGAGGGAACGTTAGGAGTGGTGACGGAGGCAGTTGTCCAATTGCTTCCAGTACCGGAAGAACTCCTCAGCGGGATCGTGTTTTTTCGATCGGATGATGATGCGCTGACTGCAGTAGACCTATGGCGGGAGATCGGTGGCCTGCGGATGCTCGAATATATCGACGCGGGTTCCCTCGACCTGCTGCGTCCTGCTTATTCCGACATTCCGCGCGCGGCCAAATCCGCGCTGCTAATTGAACAGCAGATTGACAGCGACTCCGAATACGACGCGTGGGACGGTAGGCTGACGGATTCAGGAGCTTTGAAGGAAGCGTCCTGGTTCGCAGCCAGCGATTTCGATCGTGAGCGATTCCGCCGCTTTCGCCATGCGCTGCCAGAGGCAGTGAACGATCTCGTCCGACGGCGGGGCGTGCTCAAGATGAACACCGACTTTGCCGTTCCGTTGGAGCGCAATCGAGAAATGATTGCCATTTACCGCGAAACGCTGGAGCGTGAGTTTCCCGGTCAATATGTCATCTTCGGTCACATTGGCGACGCTCACGTGCACGTCAACATCTTGTCGAGTTCGGGAGAAGAGGCGGAACGGGCGAAAGCAGTCATCACCCAGTTTGCTCGGGATGCAGCAGCTTTGGGCGGTACGGTTTCAGCCGAGCATGGATTGGGCAAGCGCAAATCTCACTTGCTTGCGATTCAGTACACGCAGGAGCAAATCGAATCGATGCGTGCCATCAAACGTCGATTTGATCCTCACTGGTTGCTTGGTCGGGGGACGTTGTTTCCGGAAACTACTTGAGTAAGGCCAGAATTTCTTCGAGTTCGTGCCGGATCGCGGAGAAGTCGGCGCCGGGGCTGCGAAGAGCGTTGCCTGACGAGCATTCTTCGCATTCCGCTTTGGCTGACTGATCGGCTTGGCTCGATCTTCGATGGCTTTGCGCGCGCCCTCAATCGTGAAGCGTTTCTCGTAAAGAAGATGCTTGATCTCGAGGATCAACTCGACGTCTTTACGTCTGTAAAGACGCTGACCTGTTCCGCTCTTCTTTGGAGAAATTGCCGGGAATTCCGTTTCCCAGTAACGAAGTACGTACGGCTTGATCGCAGCCAAACGGCTGACATCACCGATGCGGAAATAAAGCTTGTCGGGAATCTCCTGCTTCGGTACCGGACTTACGACGAATGGCGCTGAAGACTTCACGCTACTGACATGCTACTGCGTGTTCACCAAGGGATGCAAGCTTCTTGTTACGGTAGCTGTTGCGCGAAAACACTGCAATCATTGGAGCCGCACTTTCAAACTACTTTCTTTTGTAGATGGTGCGGTAGGGCGCGGATAGAAATCCAGTCGCGCCGACGCCTGCGCCTATGGCTGTAAGACGACCGGTGTACTTAAATGGAGCGCCTTCGTTAGCGCAGGACGGACAGGCCAAGAGGCCAATACCGAGGCCGATGCCCGCGCCAATCGCTGTCGTCAGCAGTCCCTTGTTCACGCGACGGGAAGGATCCGCGACACGTACACGTTCAATCTCATCCTTTGAGATGGATTGTTCACCGGACTTCGATCGCAGCACAAGGGCTGTTTCATTGGCAGAAACGAATGTGCCGCGAGTGGTCTCGCTATCGCGTGTACGCACGTCTATTTCTTTGTCAGGGGAGATTCGGCGAACGGCTTCCCATTCGGCAGAGAAGACAACATTGGCGGCAAAAAGCAAAAGCAGAATTTTGATTGTCATATGCCTGCATCCGGTGCAAATAGCACCGAATCGCACGGCAAGAGCTCAATCAACAAACGATTAACTTTCTGAAGGCAAGCGCCTACGGGCTGCCGTTGACCGAGCCACTGTAAATTCTGTTCAACTCATACAGCCGTCCGGAGTAGCGTCGATGCACCGATCGATATTCCGGAGTTTTCCACAACCGTATTTGCGATGTTCGGAAATGATCGTAATGTGGATTGTTGCGAAGCGTCGCGCTGAGACGTCGAATCTTATCTTCATTCTCGCGGTATTGAGCATTTGTGGCTAGTAGTTTCGATGTGTCCCGCGGGCTCAAGGGAATCCATGTCAGTTCCCACATCCCACCACGAAGCTGCTCGGGATGATGTTTGCCTAAATACTCAAATTGAATCCCTCTGCGCTGCAGTTCCGCAAGCTTCAGATCGAGATCGATGGCCGCTGGCCCACCGCAGCCCGGACATTGTTCAAGAAGAAGCGCATGGCGATCGCGAATCCATGCCTCTTCGACAGCCTCGTAAGCACGCCACGCTCCTGCATCGAGCGGGCCGCCGCAAAGCGCGGACCCAGCCCCCAGGCCCAGAAGTGCACTCATTACTGTGCGGCGTGTGGTCATTCGCAAGTCTTGTTCCCTATTTAGCTAACGCGTGAGAAGCATTGCATTTCGATCAGGGTACGATCAATGAATCGTGAGCGTTCTTGTGGGTGTTCATCCAGTTCGAGAGGCGTTGAAGGCAGGCCGCGCGATCGATCGCGTGCTGATCGCGAAGGGCGCCGGGGGCCCCCGCCTCCAGGAAATCGTCGACCTTTGTCGCGAACGCGGCATTCCCGTGCGATTCGAACAACGCTCCGGCCTCGATCGAGCGGGTGGCGGAGAAAATCATCAGGGGGTGGTCGCATATGGAGCGGCGACGAAGTATGCAGAACTCAGCGACATTGTCGAGAACGCCAGGCTCCTGGTGATGCTTGATGGCGTCGAAGATCCACATAATCTCGGGGCGATCGTTCGCACGGCGAATGCGGCCGGCGCCGCCGCGGTAGTAATTCCTGAACGACGGGCAGCAGGCCTCACCGAAACTGTGGCGAAGTCGGCCGCAGGCGCCCTGGAATACGTGCCGGTCGTCCGGGTCGGCAACGTCACGCGGACGCTGGAAGACCTGAAAAAGCGCGGCTATTGGATCTATGGATTGGACGAACGGGGCGCGGAATCATACGACACAATCGAGTACGCGGCCCCGACCGTCCTCGTGCTGGGCGGGGAAGGAAAGGGCCTCCATCAGCTCGTCAGGAATCACTGCGACGTGCTCATTCGCATCCCAATGTCAGGCACAATTCCGTCCCTGAATGTGTCCGTGGCTGCGGGTATCGTGCTTTTCGAGTGGAAGCGCCGGATGGCGTAGGATAGGGAAGTGACCCGCCTTCTCGCCGTTCTGCTTGCATTTTTATGCATGACGAACGCCGTGTGGGCACGGCAACCTTTCCATGCACGCAATGGAATTGTTGTCACCGAAGAGCCCATCGCCGCCGACGTCGGCACTGCGGTTCTGAAGTCGGGTGGAAACGCGATCGATGCCGCTGTAGCGGTGGCTCTCGCGCTTGCGGTGACCTATCCGGTCGCTGGAAATATCGGCGGTGGAGGGTTCTTGCTTGCCCGCTTCGCCGATGGCCGATCGACCTTTATCGACTTTCGGGAGCGAGCGCCCCAAAAATCGTCGCGAGACATGTATCTTGATCCGCAAGGTAAGCCGACGCGCGACAGTATTGAAGGATGGCGCGCCTCCGGTGTACCGGGAACCGTGCGCGGCTTAGCGCTTGCCCATAAGAAGTACGGCAGCAAGTCATGGAAAGAGTTGGTTGAGCCGTCTGTACGTCTCGCGCGCGAGGGAATCCCTGTCTCGTACGGACTCGCGCAGACGCTGACCGGCGCATCCGAACGGTTCAGTCGCTATCCAGCTTCGAAGGATATTTTTGGCAAGACCTACCAGGTTGGCGATATTTTCGTACAACGAGACCTTGCTCGAACGCTTGAGCGAATTTCGCGCGACCCCGATGACTTCTATGAAGGCGAGACCGCTCGCAAACTATCGGAAGCGATGGCAGCGAATGGCGGGTTGATCACACTCGAAGACCTTAAGGCGTACAAGCCCGTCGAACGTGAAGTACTCAAGGGCAAATATAAGGATTTCGACATCTTGACCGCGCCGCCGCCGAGTTCGGGTGGTATTGGATTGCTTCAAATGCTGGGTGTGCTCGAAGGATCGCAATACAAGGAGAGCGGCTGGGGCGCGGCAGCGACGATTCACTATATCGTCGAGACCATGCGTCGCTACTATGCCGATCGAAGCGAGTACCTCGGCGACCCCGATTTTACGAAGGTTCCCGTTCGAGCCCTGACGCACCCCGAGTACATCAAGAAACTGCGATCATCGATTGATCCCGAGCGTGCAAGTTCCAGTGAATCCGTTCGGCCAGGATCACTGGGAGCCTATGAAAGCTCGGAAACGACGCACTTCTCAATCGTCGATAAAGCCGGCAATGCGGTCAGTCTCACGTACACGTTGAATGGCGGTCATGGTAGTGGAGTGACTGCGCCGGGACTTGGCTTTCTGCTGAACAACGAAATGGACGACTTCGCTGCAAAGCCTGGATCGGCCAATATGTTCGGTCTTGTGCAAGGTGAAGCAAACGCTATCAAGCCGGGAAAGCGGCCCTTGTCGTCGATGACGCCCACGATTCTCGTGCGTGACGGCAAATTGTTCATGATTGTCGGAGGACCGGGTGGCGGGCGCATCATTACCTCGGTGTTGCAGACGATTTTGAATGTCGTCGACTTCGGCATGAACGTCCAGGATGCGGTCGACGCGCCCCGATTTCATCATCAATGGATGCCCGATAAGATTACGATGGAGCGGGGCTTCTCACCTGATACGATTCGGCTTTTGCAGCAGCGTGGTCACACGGTAGAGACCGCATCTGCGGTCGCGCGCGTGTTCGCCATAGTGGTCGATAACGGCTGGCTGCAAGGTGGCGCCGATGGCCGAAGTTACGGCAAGTCGGAAGGATTCTAGAACTCTCTCAATGAAGCACGCTCTATCGACGCATTTATTCGTCAATCACAGGCTGACCTCAGTTTGGCTCGATCGGATCTGGGATGCAGGAATACCCGCTGTCGAGATCTTCTGCGCCAAGCAACACCTCGATTGGCACAATCGAGCTCAGGTGGCGGAGCTCGGACATTGGTTCAAAGACTCTCCACTGAAACTGCATTCGGTCCACTCACCTATCTACGATGACAATGTGTGGGGCAGGTCAGGCCCGCAGTCCGCGCTGAACATCACAGAGCCAGTGAAGGCGAGGCGCATCCGTGTGGTCGACGAGATCAAACGCGTTCTGGAGATCGCCGAGTTGATCCCATTTCGCTATATGATTCAGCATCTGGGCGGTCCGACCGAGGAGTACGACGAGCGAAAAGTGGATTCGGCATTCAGTTCGCTCGAAGAGCTGATGGTGTTCGCGCGCCAGCGCGGCGTCGAAATTCTGCTCGAGAATATTCCGAACGGATTCTCGAGTTCGAACAGACTTCGCAATTTTCTCGACTACACGCACCTCGATCTGAACTTTTGCCTCGATACGGGCCACGCGCACATCGTCGAAGGAATTGAGGACGCGTACAGCAGCATGAAGACGCGCATCCGCTCTACGCATATTCACGACAACGATGGTAAAGAGGACAAACATCTCTTTCCGTTCGTCGCCGAAGGCGGGACCATCGATTGGCCGAAAGTCACGCGGCTGCTCGCGTCGCGCCCAGAGCAGTATCCACTCCTGCTCGAATTGAAGGAAGCCCCTGGCGTAGAACGCCCCCTCGAGATGGTGAAACAGATCTTTGAAAGGCTGGACGCGTTAACTGTCGCGGAGCCCGTGCATGAGTGAGATCGCGACGATCCGTATCGCGGATGCGGGGAAACACGCCGGCGAAGAAGTCCGGCTAGCAGGCTGGTTGTACAACCTTCGCAAGTCCGGCAAGATCGTTTTCCCACAAGTGCGCGACGGCTCCGGCATAATGCAGTGCGTTGGTGTGAAAAGCGAGTTGCCGGAAGATCTATTTGAGACACTCAAACACCTGACGCAAGAAAGCTCTCTAAAGATCACTGGCAAAGTCCGTGAAGAGCAGCGCGCGCCAGGAGGATACGAACTCGACATCACTGGTGTTGAAGTACTCCAGCGCGTCGATGAGAACGATCCTTACCCAATTACACCGAAAGAGCATGGACCCGATTTTCTTCTGGACCGTCGCCATCTCTGGCTTAGGAGCCGCCGGCAGCACGCCATCATACGCGTAAGACACGAGGTCATTCGCGCAATTCGTGATTACTTTGATGATCGGGGTTTCGTTCTTGTCGACACGCCGATCTTTACGCCCGCGGCGTGCGAAGGTACAACGACACTCTTCGAAGTAGATTACTTCGAAGACGAGAAAGTTTACTTGACGCAGTCAGGACAGCTTTACAACGAAGCGAACGCGATGGCGTTCGGTAAAGTGTACTGCTTCGGTCCGACATTCCGAGCTGAAAAATCGAAGACGCGGCGGCATCTTACCGAGTTCTGGATGGTGGAACCGGAAATGGCCTTCGCCGATCTCGAAGAGGTCAAACTAGTCGCGGAAGATATGGTGCAGTACGTCGTCCAGCGCGTGCTCGACAAGTGTGCCGCCGAGCTGAAACTTCTGGAACGGGATACAACCAAACTCGAAAAAGTAAAGGCGCCGTTCCCGCGCATGAGCTACGACGATGCAGTAAAGAACCTGCAGTCCAAAGGTAGCGAGATTCAGTGGGGCGGAGATTTCGGTAACACAGACGAAACCCTACTTACCAACGATCTGGACATTCCGGTGATGGTGGACCGCTACCCTGCGGAGATCAAGGCTTTCTACTTCGAGACCGATCCTGATCGGCCGGAGCTAGCTTTAGGTGTCGACGTGATTGCGCCCGAAGGCTATGGAGAGATCATAGGCGGCGGACAGCGTGTACATGACTACAGCAGGCTTGTGAAACGTCTCGAAGAACATGGATTGCCGCCAGCCGCGTTCGAATGGTACCTGGATCTCCGTAAATTCGGAGCCGTGCCGCACGGTGGGTTTGGTATGGGTGTGGAACGTTGCGTTGCCTGGATCTGCGGGCTCGAACACGTTCGCGAGACGATCCCCTATCCGCGCATGCTGTACCGCACGAGGCCATAAACGGAATGCGGCATAGCTGCATCGCGATCATTGGCGCGCCAATGGATCTCGGAGCCGGACGTCGCGGTGTGGACATGGGCCCGTCGGCCCTACGACTCGCAGGTCTCGATGAGCGAATCGAAGCGCTGGGCTACGAGGCTCAGGATCTTGGGAACATTGTCGTTGCGCAGCCTGAAGCAACGCCGATCGGCCTCAAGCGGGCGCGCTTTCTTCCCGAGATCTACGAAACGTGCGCGCGTTTGGGCGAGATGGTCTACCGTGCGGTGTCGGAGAAGAAGATGCCGCTCGTGCTTGGCGGCGATCACTCAGTCGCGATTGGCACCATCGCGGGAATAGCGCGCTCTTATCACGAAAGAGAGGCCAAGATCGGTGTCATCTGGATCGACGCCCACGCCGACATGAATACTCCCGAAACGTCACCGAGTGGCAACGTACACGGAATGCCATTGGCTTGCTGCATCGGCAAAGGGCCGGCGGAACTGACGGAGATCTTTGGATTCGCTCCAAAAGTCGACCCTCGTAACGTCGCCATTGTCGGCCTCCGCGATGTTGATCGGACCGAAGTCACCAACGTTCGCGAGGCTGGTGTCTCGGCGTACACGATGCGCGAGATCGATGAACGTGGGCTACGCTCGGTCCTAAACGAAGCCATTGCGCACGCGAGCGAAGGGACGGACGGCATCCATCTCTCGTTCGACATGGACTCGGTCGACCCATCCGAAGCGCCGGGAGTAGGGACGCCTGTTCGCGGTGGACTCACGTACCGCGAGGCTCATTTGGCGATGGAAATCCTGTGCGATTCGGGCATGCTGATAGGAATGGAGATTGTGGAAGTGAATCCTGTTCTTGATATCGCCAACCAAACCGCAAAGCTGGGGGTGGAATTGGTCTTGTCTGCGCTGGGGAAACGAATTCTGTGAAAGCTGAAAGTAGCGGTACTGTACGGTGGGCGAAGCGGCGAGCACGAGGTCTCGTTACGCTCCGCCGAGTCGATCATGAATGCGCTCGATCCGGAGCGTTATGAGATCGTACGGATTTCTCATCTCCAAGGAAGGCAAGTGGGATCCGAGGCCGATCCTGCCGGAACCCGGAGGCAATCCAGGCATCGATGTCGTGTTCCCGGCGCTGCACGGAACGTTCGGCGAAGACGGCACGATCCAAGGCTTGCTGGAACTGGCGGACCTGCCTTATGTCGGACCCGGCGTTCTCGCGTCGTCTGCTGCCATGGATAAGGAAGTGACGAAGCGTCTGTGCGTGGACGCCGGTCTGCCTGTTGTCGACTATGCGGTAATTCGCTGTACCTCCAAGGAGTCTGCCTTCGATCCGGCTGCGCTCGAGACGCGCTTTGGGTATCCGATGTTCGTGAAACCCGCCAACCTGGGATCCTCGGTTGGTATTTCCAGAGCCACGAATCGCGAGGAACTGCTCAAAGCAATCGCAGAGGCAGCACTCTATGATCGGAAGGTTATCGTAGAGCGAGCGATCGTAGGCCAGGAAATCGAGTGTTCCGTCCTGGGAAACGATAGCCCACAGGCGTCGACACCCTGCGAGGTGCTTCCCTTCAAGGACTTCTACGACTACGAAGATAAATACCTGCTCGACAAGACTCAGTTTCGAATTCCGCCTGCGGTACCTCCCGAACGCGTCGAGGAGATCCGCCGTATGGCTGTCGCGTGCTTCCAGGCGGTCGGTTGCGACGGCATGTCCCGCGTTGACTTCCTGATCGAAAACGCCACGGGACGAATTTTCATCAATGAGATAAACACAATTCCCGGCTTTACGTCCATCAGCATGTATCCCAAGATGTGGAATCATGACGGTTTGAGCTATTCGAAGCTGCTGGACCAACTGATCGATCTCGCCTTCGAACGGCATGCCGCAAAGCGCAAGCTGAGATACACGAGGTAACGGCGTGATGTTTGCGTTTGCCGCATTTCTGCTCCTGTTTGCCGAAGAAAGCGGCCAAGGTATCGAGCAAGCGTTGAAGCGTTTCATCGACGCTTTTGCTACGGTTGAGGCCGAAGCAGCCGACCCCATCAACACCGCCGGCGCAATCTACGAAGGCGCTATCCCTGGCATGTTGAAGCGGCTCGACCCATTCAGCGTTTTCTTCGATCCCGGCCAATTTGAGCAATTGCGCGAACTGGAGAATTCGACGCGCAAGGGTTTCGGCAGCGTCGTCTCGATTCTTCCCGGCCGTGTGATCGTGTTGCAGACGATGCCTGGGACACCATCAGCCAAGTCAGGCATGAGCCCAGGCGACGAAATCGTCGCAATCAACGGAATTCCTCTGGCACGACTCGATACGGAGCAGTTAGTTCAACTCCTCAGCCAGTCGAGAAACCAGCAAGTACGTCTCGACGTGCGCCGTTCTGGTAACGCGCGGCTGATTCCACTTATTCTGACACCAGAGGAAGTAGACACTCCAAGCGTTGAACGAGCATTTCATCCCCGTCCTGGCGTGGCTTACCTGCGTGTTGGCAGCTTCGATGCGCCGACAGGCAAAGCGATTAAGGAAGCAATCGAACAGCTTGGTGGGCAAAACCTAAAGGGCTTGGTTCTCGATCTACGGAACAATCCCGGTGGCGTAGTCGGTGCAGCGCTGGAGACAGTAGCTCTGTTCCTAAAGCCTGGGCAGATAATTGTCAGTGTCCGCGGCAGATCGGTTGGATCGGACGAGATCAAGGTTCCCGAGAAATTGACACCCTATACTTTTCCCATCGCCGTGCTCGTGAACAACAAAACGGCCAGCGCTTCCGAGATCGTTGCCGGAGCGCTGCAAGACCATAAGCGCGCGACGATCATCGGCGAGCAAAGCTATGGCAAGGGCTTGGTTCAAAGCGTTATGCCGCTGTCACAAGGAACCGCGATGGCGCTTACCACGGCCTTTTACTTCACGCCTCAGGGCCGTTCCATTCAACGAACATTACCTGGACAACTCGCGAAGACGACTACGGGCGGCGGCGCCGGTGGCATTACTCCCGATGAAACCGTCTACCCGGAGGCGATGACACGATTGCGGGCCGTACTCGATGCATCAGGCGCCTTTACGACATTCGCTACCGAGTACACACAGCGTGTGAAGAACATCGACGCGAACTTCGAGATCACGCCGGCGCTGGTAGACGAGTTCCAAGGTTTCCTTTCGGCTCGTAACATTCGCCCGGGCCTGGCGGAGTGGTCGCGTGAGCGCGACTGGATCGACCACCGCCTGAAGCAGGAAATCCTCAATCAGGGTGTCGGAGTCGCAAAAGGTGACGAGATCGAACTGCAGCGGGATCCTGTCGCTTTGGCGGGTTTAAAAGCTGTCGGAGCGCTTTAGTCTGAAGCTTAGTCTGAAACCACAGCCGAAGCTCGACGGCTTTTCAATAATTCGAAAACGATAGGTAGAACCGATAGGAGAACGATCAGAATGACAACTTTCTCGAAGTGTCTCTGAATGAACGGAATGTTCCCCAGGAAGTATCCCGACACAGTCATCAGGACTACCCAGCCGATGCCGCCGAAGATATTGAATGCGGCAAAGCGCGCGTAGGACATACCGGCGACACCGGCGACGAATGGAGCGAAAGTACGGATGATCGGCACGAATCGTGCATAGATGATCGTCTTGCCTCCGTGCTTTTCGTAAAACTCCTGCGTCCGGATCAGGTATTCCTTTTTAAAGAACTTCGAATCAGGGCGATTGAATACCCGAGGACCAGCTTGCTTGCCGAGAAAATAACCGGTCGCATCCCCGACAATTGCTGCAATGATCAGGACGACATTGATGGTGAAGAGATCAAGCTGACCCGCGCCGGCCACCACTCCTACCGTGAACAGAAGCGAATCACCCGGGAGAAAAAATCCAACAAGTAGACCGGTTTCCGCGAAGACAATCGCAAACAGGGTCGCATAGCCGAGCCAACCCGTCATCACGGTTCCAAGGAACTCGATTAGACGGGGAGGATCGGTTAGCGTCTTGAGAAAATCAATAAGCTCGTGCATCAAATCTGGAAGATCGATGCCTTAGCCGACGTACTGGGTAACGAGCCGTTTGATCGTGTCTTGATTCTTCTTTACTTTGCCTTCTTTGATCAGAGTGGTGAGCAGGCCATCTTCAAACAGCTCTTTGCGCTCCTGGGCCTTCTTCTGCTTCAGCGTGAGCAGGACTTGGTCCCGCGTGGCCGCGAGCGCGGAGGCATCGGCCACCTGCTTTTCGGTCACCTTCGCAACGAAGATCTGATTGCCGAGGTTGAACGGAGCCAGCATGGAGCCTGCAGGCTTTACGAATGCTTCCCGGAGGTAAGAAGCAGGTCCGATTCCATCCGCCGCGCCTTCACTGGAGAACAGCTGGGTACTACGAACCTCACCACCGATCGCCTTGGCAATTGCGCTCAGATCGGTTCCCTGCATCGATTTGATCCGATCCATGGTTTCACGTACCTTCTGTTCGGTCAGCTGACCAAGCTTGCGGTTCGTGACCAACTCGCGAATCTGGCCTTCTACTTCGGTCAATGCAGCAGGCTTCGCAGGCTGGACATTGGTCACAGCAGCGACAGCCAACTTTGAAGGCGACACCTGAAGAACAGGGGAGACTTCACCCGCCCGAAGACTCGCAAGATTCGCTTCCAGCTCAGGATTAACGCCAACTTCCTGGATGGGATCGCCCTTGCCGGCGTTTTGAACGTCGGCATAAGCTAAGCCATACTTGGCTGCGATCTGGGCAGCGCTCTGGGGAGCCTTAGCGAGTTCGGCACGGGCCTGCTCGATCGACTGCTGCATCTTTGTGAACACAGCTTCGCGCTTACGTTCGGTTGCCAGTTCGGCTTTGACTTCTTCGAATGGCTTGACCTTCGCAGGTTGCTTCTCCAGCACTTCAAGGATGTGAAGGCCATATTCGGTCCTGACGAGATCGCCGATTTCTTTCGGATTTCGACCGAAAGCCGCTTGTTCGAAGGCCGGGACCATCTGCCCGCGAACGACACCCTCGTAAACACCGCCCTTATCTTTCGATCCGGGGTCCTCTGAGTATTGTTTCGCCAGCGCGGCAAAGTCCGCGCCGCCACGAAGTTGCTTTAACAGATCGTTCGCTTTCGCTTCGAGCTTTGCCGCTTCCTCTTTTGGCTTATCGGAGGTCTTGATCAGTATGTGGCGGACCTTCACGCTTTCGGGAGAGCGGAACCGGTCGAGATTCTGGCTGTAGGCGGTGCGCAGGTCCACCTCAGAAGCCTCAATAGTCGCTCCGATTTTCGCTTCGTCGGCAACCAGCAAATGGAAGGACCGGCGCTCCGGCGTCCGGAATTCCGACTTGTTCTGGCTGAAGAACGTTTGAATCTCGTCCGGAGTGACATTCACCTGAGAGCGTAGATCCTTCGGCGTCCACGCAACGTAGTCCACCTTAACTTTGTCGTTCTTCCGGTGATATTCCTGCTCGACCTCTTGCGGAGTAACGATGGTCCCTTCGAGCGCCAGATTCTGTAGCTTCAAGAGCATCAGATTGGTCCGAATGTTCTTCTCGAACTCATTCACCGTAAGCCCCTGCTGCTGAAGATATTGAGCGTACAGAGCGGGGTTGAACTCGCCGGGTCCCAGCATCTGCGGCAACATCGAGCGAATGGCGTTTGCCACATCGTCGTCACTCACCCGGAAGCCCATTCGCTTCGCCTGGAAAGCGATTGCGCGCTCCGTGATCATCTGATCGATGATCTGTGGCACGTAATGCTGAATCATCTCCTGGGGAACGCGTTTGCTGCGCAGTACGTTTTGGATTAAGGCCTGGACTTGGCGGGTCGTGATCTGCTCATTGTCGACCTCGGCGACCACCTGTTCCTGGTTAGCTGACGGAGTGCCATAGCCCGGGATTAGTGTTACCACCATCGACAGGGCAACAATGCCCAGCAGGCCGCCAAGCAAATAACGTACCGCTTTGGCGCGGCTGCGAAACAGATCAAACATGGATAGAGAAACTCCTTGGAACAGAAGAGAAATCGGATCGAAACTACAAGTATAGCAAGGGCCGTACTTTCCGAGGCTCTGGAGCCTACTTCGTCCGGCGCGTTCCGATGCTATACAGATATCCGGTCGTTCGCAGGAAAATCTGTCCGTCAGAGATGGCCAGCGAACTCAGGCAGTAGTCATTAAGCGCGTTTTCAGCCAATATTTCGAATTTCGGACCGGCCCGGAAGACACTTGTCAGTCCCTCTTCATTTGTGATGTAGATTCTGCCGTCGGCGAGTACTGGGGAGGCGCTATACGTACCGGGCTGAAGGCGCTGGCCTCCGTAAATTTCCGCTCCCGTTTTAGCGTCCAGACAGTACACAATTCCCCTGTCATTCACAGAATAAAAATATTTACCGTCGGTGACTGGCGAGGGGACATCCGGGCCGTTTTGGAACTGAAACACTCGGTGAGTGTTGGTAATATCGCCGCGGCCGCCGGACCGAAATGCCTGCAACGGCTTGATGCGTGTTGGAACATAAACTAAATCACCGTAGGCTACCGGCGAGGCAATCACTCTGTAATTCGGGTCATTACCAGGATTAAAGCCGTTTCCGCGCCACAGTTCCCTGCCCGTCGCCAGATCATGCCCGGTGACCGCATCGCCGCCGCTGATAACTAATTCGAGCGCCTTGCCGTTTCGCAGGAGTATCGGCGTCGTATAGGAATCAGGGGATTCCCGGATCGCAGCGGTCGGTCTCTCCACACGCCAGAGCGTTTTTCCGGTGTTCTTGTCGATTCGGAGGACATAGGAGGGATCGTCAGTATTGTTGCCGTGGAGTACCTGGACGTAGAGGGAATCCTCGTGGAGCAGAGGGGAAGACGCGTAGCCCCAGTTCAAACCGAATGCTCCGTAATCCTTCTGAATGTCTCGGGCCCAAAGTTCTTTGCCGTTGAAGTCGAACGCCTTCAGAAACCCCGTGCCCGTCATTACCCAGACGGCCTTGCCATCCGTGACCGGCGACGGAGACGACATATTCTGCTTTTGCATCTTGACGTTGCCGCCCGAAAGAGGCCGTTTCCACACCACCGCGCCCTGATTGCGATCGATGGACCAGAGCTGCAAATTGCCACCCTCAGCAACGTTGAGGAAGATGCGTTCCCGCCATACGATCGGCGTCGAGCCGCTCCAGGCTGGCATCGCCAGTTTCCAGGCGACGTTTTGCTTCTGATCCCATTTCAGAGGTAAGTTGACTTCCGTGCTCACACCATCGAGCGTTGGGCCCCGCCATTGCGGCCAGTCACCGGCAACACCAATGGACGCCAGCAGAACGCCGATTGCAATTCTGAAGTGACTTACCATGCCATGCGCTCGCGAAGTTTGGTGATGTGAGCCAAATGGTGCCTCCCGTGCCAGGCATAGAGCATCAAATTCGTATCCAGTTGGACGACGCCGCGTTCTGGATGCCGAAACGTCCGATTCCATTGTTCCGGCTGTAGCGCCCTGAGCAGCAGCACCCATCTCTGATGGAGCAGGGCTAACAAATCGAGAGACGGCTGCACCGGCGCCTCAGCGTCCGGGAGTTTCGCCCACTCCACCTCGTCATACGGCTTGATAATTGGCTCGGATTCCGTCAACGCCAGCTTAAACCGCAGATAACTGGTCATGTGGCTGTCCGCTATGTGATGCAAGACCTGACGCACAGTCCAGCCATCGGGCCGGTACGGCGTATCGAGCCTTTCGTCGCCCCAACCTTCGACTGCTGCGCGGAGTTGCGCCGGCAACGACTCGATTTCTGCAATCGCCACTTGCCGATCGCTGTCAGACACCGGTTGGGGGTTTGCGAAGCGTCCTATTGGGTAGCGGAGATTGTCCACGGAATCATGATATGACTCGAGCTTTGAGGCGTCAATCCGCGGGCGATAATAGAGATAGGTGCATTACACAGGAATTTTCAAGATCTGTTTGGTGACGAGCCTATCGTTGCCGTTTTCCTTTGGTCAGGCTCCTGAAACTTCCGGTGACCGGCCGAGGCTTTCTCTCCAGGAGCGTGCAGAACGCGGCGATGCGGACGCGCAGTTCAATCTCGCGAAGATGTATGAATCCGGGCGCAGTGGACGCAAACGAGATTACTCCGAAGCGGAACGCTGGCACCGGAAGGCGGCCGAGCAGGGAGACGCGTACGCGCAAGCCAGTCTCGGCATTCTGCTTCGGTTCGGCAAGGGGGTAGCGCAGGATTACGTCGAAGCTTACAAGTGGCTTCAGCTTGCTGTCTCACAAACCAGCGGCGGTGAGCAGGAGTCAATTCTAGAGTTGCGCGATTCGACTGCGGCTCGCATGACATCACAGCAGATAACGGAAGCCAAACGCCTGGCCTCGGAGTGGAAGCCCAAGCCCAATACGCAAAAATGACTGGTTTGAAGTTTTCGCTCCTGTTGTCAGTTTTTGTATTAGCATCGTGCGAGCGCGGAGCGGTCAGCGGCAAATCCGAAGAGAGACCCATAGGCGCGATTGTCGAGGTCCGAACGCCGCTTGGCCTACCGCCATTGGCGATTCCTCGCGACAATCCGGTCACGGCCGAAGCTGTGAAACTGGGCCGCAAACTCTTCCACGATCCACGTCTGTCGATGAACGATACGGTCTCGTGCGCGTCGTGCCATAACTCGACGAAAGGCTTTGCCGATGGACGGAAGACATCGCTCGGCATCGATGGAAAAACGGGCGCGCGAAACGCTCCGACGGTGCTGAATACCGCGCATTCCAAGGTTCAGTTCTGGGACGGTCGCGCCGCCAGCTTGGAAGATCAGGCAGCCGGCCCCATCAGCAATCCGGTCGAGATGAATCAAGGTCACGACGTGTGTGTTGCAAAGCTGGAGTCCGATCCTACCTACAAGGCCGAGTTCCGGAAAGTCTTCGGCCCCGGACCCATCACGATCGGCAAAGTGCAGAAAGCGATCGCAAGCTTTGAGCGGACGCTACTAAGTGGAAACTCTCCCTTCGATCGGTATGAGTTTGGCGGCGATAAGACTGCCCTCAGCCCAGCCGCTATCCGTGGTCTTACGATATTCAAAGACTCCGAAGCGAGGCAACTGCGCAACGTGTCATACGATCGATAAGACTCACGCGTTGTTTTCGGATGGCAAGTTCCACAATCTGGGAGTTGGTATGAACGCCGAAGGCGAACTCAAGGACCTCGGACGCTTCGATCATACGAAGATCGACTCCGACAAAGGCGCCTTCAAGACGCCGACTCTGCGCAACATTGCGCAGACCGCCCCCTACATGCACGATGGCAGCCTTAGGACGCTTCGCGATGTGGTGGACTTCTATGCCGGCGGCGGCAATTCGAATGAAGGCCTCGATAAGGAAATGAAGCCGCTAAATCTCACGCGCAGTGAGCGCGACGATCTCGTGGCGTTCCTCGAGTCGCTTACCGGCGAGGCTCCTGCGCAATTATGAAGATGTTTCGGATACCCTTGGCTGTTGCGCTTGCGTTTCTCGCTGGTTGTTCCGGGAATGCAAAGAAGGATACTCAAAGCAAAGCCGAACCCGAACCAGCGCCTGCCTACGTCAAAGTCGATCCAGCAACCGCGGGCGCCCTAAACGGCAAGGTCCAATACAGCGGCAAGAAACCCGCGCCGCGTATCGTCGATCTCGACCAGGATCCCATATGCGTGCGCGCGCACGGGAAGCGATCGGTTCCCGTGGATGAAATCAGCGTGGGCAAGAACGGCGCGTTAGCGAATGTATTCGTTTATATCAAAGGCGGCCTGGAGGGCAAGAAGTTCGAGCCGGCATCGGATGCCGTCACGATTGATCAAAAAGGGTGCTGGTTTCATCCACGCGTAATCGGCATTCAGACCGGTCAAACGCTTCGCGTGACCAACTCGGATCCACTAACGCACAATATTCATCCGATGGCGCAAGTGAACCGTGAATGGAATCAAAGCCAAGCCGAGGGCGATGCACCATTGCAAAGGCGATTCGTTCGGCCGGAGATCATGATTCCTGTCAAGTGCAACATCCATGGCTGGATGCGATCTTTCATAGGCGTGGTGGACCATCCGTACTTCGCAGTCACCGGTCCCGACGGATCATTCGAGATCCGCAACGTTCCGCCAGGGTCGTACACCATCGCAGCCTGGCATGAAAAGCTAGGCGCACAGGAACAGACCGTTATGATAAGTCCGTCCGGCGCCGTTAGCGCGTCCTTCCAATTCAGAGGAGAGTAAACCGTGGGCAAACCGCAATGCGCGTTTCTCATCGCGAGCCTTGCAGTCTTTTCGTTGAGTTGTTCCAAGCCGAAGATCGATGAACCCGTGCGTGAGGAATCCTCGTCGGCATACCGCATTTACGTTACGAATGAAACTACAGGCGACCTCAGCGTCATCGACTCAGCGACTTTGAATGTCATTGCGACGGTCCCCGCTCGGTAAACGGCCTCGCGGGATCCACGCGAGCGCAGACCGCAAAACAATCTACGTAGCGCTCAGTGGATCACCCATAGCTGGCCCGGGCGTAGATGAAAGCACTCTCCCGCCTGCCGACAAAAGCGCCGATGGAATCGGTGTTTTCGATGTCGCGCAAAACAAGCTGACACGCGTGATCAAGAGCGGCTCCGATCCTGAGAACTTCGACATCAGCAAAGATGGCAAACTGCTCTACGTCTCAAACGAAGATGCGTCCGGTGTCACGATCCTTGATCTGACAACGGACAAGATGCTTCAAACTTTCCCGACTGGCGGCGAACCCGAAGGAGTCACTGTAACGCCGGATGGCAAACAAGTGTGGGTGACAGCGGAAGAAAATGGCACGATCACGGTTATCGATACAGCAGCGGCCAAGGTCGTAAAGAGTTTCAAGGTCGGACGAAGGCCGCGCACTATCGCCTTCACGCCGGACGGCTCACGAGCCTATGTCAACGCTGAGAATGACGGAACTGTCGTCGTTGTCGATACGGCTAAGCTCGCGCCTGTCGAGACGATCCAGCTAGGCAAAGCGGGTGAGGTCAAACCTATGTTCGTCCTGTTGTCCCCCGACGCCTCGAAGCTTTACGTCAGCACCGGGCGAGGAAAACAGGTCTTCGTCGTGAACACCAGCGATCACAAGATCGAAGGTTCCATCGAAGTCGGACCGCGCCCCTGGGGCATAGCCGTTTCCCCTGATGGAAAGACCCTCTATTCCGCGAATGGGCCTTCGAAAGATGTGTCCGTCGTCGACCTCGCCACTCGTACGGTAACGAAGAAAATCGCGGTCACTGGTTCCCCGTGGGGCGTGATCACCCTCGAAAGGTGATTGGTATTACTTCTTCTTCTGAGGCTCGAAGGTCTCCAGGAAGATCCCGAAGCCATAAAGCGTGCTGTCGGTCGTTGAAAAGAAGACTCGGCCATTGGCCAACGTCATTCCGGTCAAATTTGCCGGCGCAGTTACCTCATTGCCGGTCGAGTACACTTCCTTACCGGTCGCGCCATCGAATGCATACATGATCGCTGGCGCCGAGTTGTTGGGACGCAACTCCGCGCCTTGCCGGGTGTATCCACCAGCAGCGACCGCAAAGACGGTATCAGCCGTTATCACCGGCGGTTGCGGCGACTTCATATCACGCGATATCCATGCCGGCGTGAGGACAGGCTTGCCTCCCTGCTCTTCTACCTTGAACGCAACGATCGCTCCGTTTGGCGCAGCGCCATTGGTAACAGGAGCCTTGATTTCCGCATTCACGGGACCCCACACAGGAGCCGCTATCCAACGCAGTCCATCGGCGTCTTCCCATGTCGAGATGCCGCCCCAGATTCCCCGATCCCCACTTCCCGCCGAGGCAATCACCGGCGTCTTGAAGAGGGGCGTTTTATGATCGCTTCCACCGAGTGATTTGGAATCGAGCAGATAGAGACGTCCGTCTCGTCCAGCCGAGACAATCAGGTCACGACCACTGAACTCGAAAACAACCGGTGTAGTGACATTCATGTCGGCTGGACCCTTCATGTCATCCGACACGACGAAATGATCGCGCAACTTCAGATCCTTCATGCTGAGAGCGATCAAAGTGTTTGCATACTTCCCCGCTCCGGGATCCGACGTTCCGGGCCCGGTCTGCACATACACCGTTCCGTCGTTCCCAACTGCCAAGCCACCCGCCCCACCGGCCTGTCCGCCCGTTAATGGATAGGAAGCAACCGTCGGCTCTTCCGTTGCGAGATCGATCGCCCATACCGCGTTCGGCACACCGCCACAGCCGCCCATCGTGGTTGTGTAGATCACGTTGTCGCTCATCGCTAGCGGCGACGCCTTGGCATTGGCGGGTAGGAAGTTCAGTGCCGGATACTGATCGCTTCCGTCCGATGTGTTGAACTGATGGAGCTTTCCATCACTGGTGACCATGTACACAGGGCGAGGAGCCCCAAAGCCAGTCCCACCTAATCTGGCCGGTAATGCGGCCGTTTGACCGGCAGGAGTCGGAGGCTGTCCGGGAGAGACAGGTGTGCCGGGCGGCGTCACCGGCGGACGAGCAGCGGGTCTGCGACCAAACGTCGTTGGAGGCGTCAACGTCGGCATCACGGTCGGCCCGTCGGCGCAAATACCGGAACCAGCTTTGGCGACTGGCAGCTGCTTCTGCCAGAACATGCGGTCGATGTCCACATCAATCGCCCATAGCCCACCGCCATTTCCCGCCACAAAACCCAGCTCTTTAAATCCTTTGTACGAAATCAGAAGTCCGATGATGACCGGAGGCGTCAGAGTACGCGATCCCGCAGGCTGCTTATCGAACTTGCGTTTCAGAACCAACGTGAAATCTTTGATGTTGTCCTTGGTGATCCTCGTATCGCTGCGTTCCCAACCCGACCGCCGAGCGTCGCCGCCATACGACGGCCAATCGAGAGGTCGACCTTGGGGAAACGCCGCGTTGACACAAACGAGCGAAGCAACTGCTACCGAGACAGATCTCTTCATGAACAAACCCCTGCATTCCGTTTGTGAAGTCATTACTTAGCGCCCGGCAGACCGAAGCAGTACAGCACGCTATCAAAGGTCCCCATGTATACACGGCCATTGGCGACAGACAATCCGCTGAAGTGACTCCAGGAAGCGATCTGATCTCCGCTCGACCATAGCTCTTTGCCCGTTTGCGCGTCGAGAGCGTACAGCACTGCCTTGGTAGAAGCTTTGATGCGCAGCGGACTGAAATCGGCCAGCCCTTTGTCGGCGTATGCTTGCCGGGTGTTCTCTCCGCTGCCGTATGCGAAGACAATTCCATTTGCGATCACAGGCGGTTCGGCCTGATCCATGTCCCGCGAAATCCAAGCCGGAGTCAACTGAGGCTTTCCGTTCTTTTCTTCGACTTTGAATGCGACGATCGCTCCGTGCGTTACAGGGCCGTGCGAGACTGGCGGTTTGAAGTCAGGATGTACCGGTCCCCAAAACGGCGTCAAACCCCACCGTGTACCCTTGGAGTCTTCCCAGCTCGCCATACTGCCCCAGATACCGGCCGATTGGAAGTCAACCTCTTCGTTGCAGAGAAGCGGCGTGCGGAATAGCGGCGTCTGATGATCGGCCCCTCCGGCAGACTTTGTATCCAGCAGATACACTCGGCACTCTTTGCTACCTGTGATCATCAACTCGCGACCCTTGAAAGGAAAGATCGCTGGAGTCACCTGCATGTCGAGATCGCGCTTATAGAGCCACATCCAGTTCGTCGGCTCGAACCAATCCATCAACTTGAGATCGTTTCCGACAACCCGTGCGCCAATCAGTCCGTTGCCGTACACCTGATTCGCAGCATCGTATCGGCCATCTCCGGTTGGAGCCCAGGCAGTGCCGCTCGAATCGATCGCGGCGCCGGTTCGTCCCCAAAGTCCGCCGCTCTTCGGGTTGAAGGTCATCACCTTCTTCGCGGGATCTTTTAGGTTGACAGCCCATATCTGGTTCGGATTACCGGCGCAACCCTGCGCTGTCGTCGTAAAGATCAGATCGTTCCAAAGATTCAACGCATACGATTTGCCGTTCGGATAACCGAACTGGAACGGTGGCGCGACTTCCTCGCCATCTGCGACATTCAACGAATGAAGCTTTCCGTCACCCGCCAATGCATAAATAATGCGATCGCCTGACGCCGTTGGCGGGCCGATGACAGGAGTCGCGGTCAAACCGGGAGGACAAAGTGGATCGCCTGGCCTCCCCCGGCGTGCTGGCGTAGGATACTCGAAATGCCTTTTCCAGAGAAGCTTGCCGGTCTCGACATCAATCGCGTAGATATTGTCCGAGCTGCCCGCTTGAATGGCGATCTGCTTCGGTCCGCTAGTGGTTTTCGCGCTGCCGACGATGAGCGCCGGAAACAGCGAGTGCATCTCCTGCGGCACGTTGTCGAGCTGGATTTTCCACAGGAGCTTCATGTTTTTGACGCTCTGTGTGGTGAGGATCTTCTCATCACGCTGCCAGGCCGTCCGCTGGGAATTTGCGCCATCGGTCGTCCAATCGGCTGCCCACATCACGCCGCATCCGAGCGCACACCCGGCAGAGACCGCCATCAAGGCGTTTCGTGTTCGCATTCTTCCGTATTCCTCACTGATGAAATCCAGAACGGTGGCGTCTGGCTTCTGCGCAAATTGTATATCAACTAGAAGACGAGTCTGCTTTTTTTGGCTGCGACGGCGCTCGCATCAAGGCCGGGAACCTTCTGCAGATCCTCGATCGACTTGAAGTCGCCGTTATCGGTGCGGTATTTCACGATGGCCTCAGCCTTCTCGTCCGCGATGTTTAGCGCGACAGCAAGTTCGCCTGCGCTCGCCTTGTTTACATTGACTTTCGGTAGCGGCTTCGACCTCGGGAAGTTGGCAACCAGATAGTCCGCCACTTCGCCGAACTCTTCATCAGTGGCTTTCGTGCCACGCATGATCATGTCTTGGATAACACCGCTCCAACCTTCCCGGCTTTCCCGCCTGTTCATAACGAGTTCCGCGGCGTGGCACGAACCGCAGACTTTCTGCGTCGTCGCCTTGCCTGGTCCGTCCGGAAGCTGCGGTTTGTCGGCGGCGGTCGCGAGAGCGCCGGCCGCGAAGATGAAAATTCCTAAACGCTCGACTTGATTCAACATGGAACTACCGATACCATTCTCTCTCAGAGATGAAAGTACACAAAGCGATCATTCTAGGTTTCGCGCTGGGATCAAGTCTTTATGCGCAGCGGAATCCCGTACCGCCTCTCGAGGAGACTGGATTTCAGCAGATCTTCGACGGCCAATCCCTGAAGGGTTGGGATTGCGACCCGGATTTCTGGCGGGCCGAGAACGGGGCCATGATCGGAGCGACAAAGGCCGATCATCAGCCCAAACACAACATCTTCTGCGTCTGGAAAGGAGGCTCGCCTGCCGACTTCGAGCTGAAGATGCAGTACAAGTTAACCGGCGAGATGGGCAACAGCGGCGTGCAATATCGCAGCGCGGAACTCCCGGACGTGGGCAAATGGGTGCTCAAGGGCTATCAGGCCGACATCGACGGAAGGCAGCAGTATACCGGCCAAATCTACGAGGAGCGAGGGCGTGGATTCCTGGCGTTACGCGGTCAGGTAGCGTACGTTTCCGAGGGCAAGAAGTCGGGCTCGATCGGCTCGACCGGTCCGGGCGATCAACTCAAGGGCCTGATCAAGAATGACGACTGGAATGACATTCACATCATCGCGCGCGGGAACACGATCGTTCAGTTAGTCAATGGCCAGGTGATGAGCGTTCTGATCGATGACGACAAAGCCAACCGCAAAATGGACGGTCTGATCGGCATTCAGCTGCACGTCACAAAAGGGGCCATGTCGATCGAAGCGCGCAATATTCGCCTGAAGACCTATTAGAGCCTAGCCGTGGCATTGCTTGCATGCCGTTTCCTTCGTGAACTTCAGATGGAAGCGTGCTTTCGATCCATGCGGGCTGTGGCAGAGATGGCATTCCTCCAGAACAGTCGCGGCATGCGTGTGCGTCTTTGGGAATTTCGCCAGATCATGACAGCCCACGCAGGATGACTCGTAGGATTTCACCGTCCAGGCATCTTCCTTGGCCACATGACATGAATCGCAATTAGCTGCGGGCGGATGAACGCGAAACGCCTCCCATCCTGCCGGGGCCTGACCTCTACCTTTCACGAACACTTGAATCTTCTGAGAATCAAGCGTAATCTCGTGCTGTCCGGGCGTAAGCTTCAGGTCGGCAGTCAATGCATTCGGACCCGCTTTAGCTGCCGCCACAGGCTTGCCGTCGACCAGCAATTTTGCGGATTCAGAAGCCTTCGCGGCAAGCTTAACCGCTCCCGATTCGAGAACGGACTGGTCGACAGGTCTCAGAATTTGAAACGCAAGCGCCGCAGCTACGAAGTGAGATCTGAACTGCATGTCCTCACAACTGCTCCCCACGTATGCGCACCAGCGTTCGGTCAATCGTTGCGAGGTTCGGAACGCCTGCCAGTCCCATGTCCAATGCGAGTTCCGTACGCAGCAGCTCGATAACACGCTCGACACCTGGCTGCCCGAACGCCGCGAGGCCATACAGGTAAGGTCGCGCGACGCAGACCGCCTTCGCTCCCAGCGCAAGCGCTTTGAGAATATCCGTACCGCGCCGGATGCCTCCATCGAGCAACACCGGGATCTTGCCATTCGCCCCTCGAACTACTTCCGGCAGCGCCTCAATCGTTCCACCAACATGATCGAGCTGGCGAGCGCCGTGATTTGACACAATCACACCAGAAGCGCCGAACTCGACCGCGCGCTTAGCGTCCTCTTCAGTCAAGATTCCCTTCAGCAAGACCGGAAGCTTGGTCAACGACTTCAACTCGCGAAATGTTTCCCATGTAGGGGTCGGATTTGGGCGAGTGGGATAGATCCCGACTCGCTCCGGGTTCGGAGACACCGGGAGCTTGCCTTGCGCATTCCGTGCCGGCAAACCCGTCTCACACCACATACGCTCGAACTTGTTCCGGATATTCCGATCGCGATGAGACACGAACATGATGTCGGTCGTAAAACAGATGCCGGAACAGCCTTTCTCTTCGAGGCCTTTGACCCAAGTTTTCATCGTTTGGGTATTGCGAAGCTGTGCGCCGGTCGTGACTTGAAACCAGACGGGTCCCTTGCCGGACTCGACCAGCTTGTCGATACCGCCATTCGTAATTTGAAGAGCTTTCGCAGCCGCGGCGCCGCGGGCAACCACGTTTTCGCCATCGGCATAGAAGCAGTTCTTCCCACCCGCCGGATCGAGCAGGATCGGGAATGCCAGCTTCTGTCCGAAAAGCTCCAATGACAGATCAATCTTGTGCACATCAACAAGCGCGCGGGGTCGTAAGATGATACGGTTGAACCCTGCGAGATTGTCACGCAGGGACACTTCGTCTTCGCCACCGAGTTCAAGATAGTCCCAGGCAACCGGGTCAAGCTTCTTCTTTGCGAACTCAGCCATATGCATGACTGAAACCGCATCCATCATTGGGTCGTCATCCGCCCACAATGGCGAGGAAGCGAGCATTGCCGCGAATTGCTGGATTGCAAACCGTCTTGTCATTCGCATGTGTGTGTTTAGTTATCACATGCGTGACTTTGGCGCAACTCCATGAGGAGTTGCTGATATGATCCCCGGAGGAGTCACACATGACCAAAACCCCATTCCTCATTACGATTCTCCTTGCTGTTCCTGCTTTCGCTCAGACGGCGCCGGATAAGATGAGTTTCTTCATCACGAGTTCAGGTCCAGGTAACGGCGCTGCTCTTGGCGGGCTCGCTGGAGCCGACCAGCACTGCCAGAACCTGGCGAAAGCTGCCGGCAGCACTAAGACTTGGCGCGCTTATCTCAGCACTGCTGCAGCGGACGGCAAGCCTGCTGTCAATGCGCGAGACCGCATCGGCAAGGGCCCATGGATCAACTCCAAAGGAGTCGTTGTCGCGACCACTGTCGCCGATCTACACTCAGACAACAACAAGTTGGGCAAAGAGAACTCGCTGACGGAAAAGGGCGAGGTCGTTAACGGGCGTGGCGACACCCCGAATCAACACGACATCCTCACTGGCTCACAGCTTGATGGAACCCTGACACCTGGCGACGCCGACACCACGTGCAAGAACTGGACAAGCACTGGCGAAGGTAGCGCCAACGTCGGCCATCATGACCGGCAGGGTGGTGGCACGAATCCGACCTCCTGGAACTTCGCTCACGGCTCAAAGGGTTGCACCCAGGCGAATCTCGTGGCGACTGGCGGGGCTGGAAAGTTCTATTGCTTCGCGACTAATTAGAAAGTCGGGGGACACGCTCTGCAGTGTCCCCCAATTGCTAGATATTGCCGGAGCGAATTTGTTCGGCCATGTAATCTGTAGCTCTCCAAGCTAAAGCGAGAATCGTCAGCGTCGGATTTTTCTCGCTAGCCGTCGTAAAGGCGGCGCCATCCACAATGAATACGTTCTTCACTTCATGCATCTGGCAGAAACCGTTTAACGCCGATCGTTTCGGATCTGACCCCATACGGCACGTACCGTGCTCGTGAATCGCGCTTCCCAGAAAATCAACCTTGCCGCGCTCGTAGGGAAGCATCTCGACTTTAGCCTGCTTCATGATTTCCTCCGCGGCGTCGTACATATCCTTCGTCATCTTGCGTTCGTTTTCTGAGTGACTGAAGATAATTCGCGCTTGCGGTACGCCATACCGGTCGACAGGTGTACCCTCTACCGTTACGCGATTGTCCGCTCTCGGAAGCACTTCCCCGTACGGATGCATCGAGACCAAGGCTGGAAAACGAGCCTTGACGGACTTCTTGAAATCCGCCCCGAAACCTGGGATCGTCTTCGCCCAGCTAGGTCCAGGATGCGCGCCTGTATTCCAAAACTGGGCGCCAAAGCCGCGAAGGTAGTCACGCTTGCGCCCGTCCCGATGGTTGAATCGCGGCATGTAGATATGCTCGCCGCCGATGCCGTCATCGTTGAGTGTTTTCGTGCCGATAAGTTCAGGCGCAAACCCAACCATGTGGAAACGGAGTTGCTCAGTCAGGTACCGGCCGATCACGTCGTTCGAGTTCCCGATGCCATTCGGATACGTCGACGACTTCGAGTTCAATAAGAGCCGCGTCGAATCGATGCAGGATGCGCCTACGATCACTCGCTTGGCGTAGACCTTCTGCTCTTCTTTGGTGTACCGGTCAAAATATTGAACTCCGTTCGCCAACCCTTTCTCGTCCACGAGCAGACGCGCGGCCACGGCGTTATCGATGATCTTTAATCGACCGGTTTTGAGCGCCGGTTCAAGCAGATAATCCGTCGAGTTGAAGAAAGCTGAAACGTCGCAGCCCTTACCGCACGCCCCACAATAATGGCAGGCTGCGCGTCCGTTGTGAGGTTTGGTGAGTACGGCGCGCCGCCCGGCGACGATCGAAATTCCAGCTCGCTTAGCAGCTTTCTGCAGTAATCGCTCAGCGCAGCGTCGGCGCCGGAGCGGGCAAGTGATAGCGGCTACCAGGAAGCGAGTCCTGATCATCATCTCCACCGCAAACACCAATTAATTGATCGACCTGATCATAATAGGGCGCGATGTCCTTGTAGCGGATCGGCCACGGAATCTCCCAGCCATCACGCTCCGGCCCCGCAAAATCAACGTCGGAATAGCGTAGCGAAACGCGTCCCCAAACATTCGTCTTGCCGCCTCGCCCCCACACACGCACGAGATCGAACGGGCTCTTCGGATCGGTGACGTACGGCTGTTCTTTGGTATCGACAAAGAATTGCGGAGGCTGTTTCCCCGCCTCGACACGATCGCGCCACTCCCACGGCTTTACGTGCGACCAGAATTTTGATCGATCGAATTTCGCGCCGGCGTCTAGCATCAAAACATCTACGCCCTTGCGCGTCAGATTCCACGCAGCCATTCCACCTGACGCGCCGCTACCAATAACGATGACGTCATGGATGGTATTACTCGCTTTGACTTGCATTGCTAGCTCTGATGTTCCTTGTGCGTGCAGCCCTTGAACTCCGGTAGAAAGGTGTTCGCGTTCCAGCCAAGCTCCGTCTTCAGGCCTTCCTGTGTGCTGTAGTACGCGTCCACGGTTGCTCCTTTGAGCAGCGTGAAGAACTTCAGACCCCTAGCATCCGAGCCGCTCGACGCCGCCGTGAGGATCGCGACCTGCTCGTCCTGAGATTTCGCGTTGAAGGGCTTGTTCTTCGATTGCGAATCCAGCCATTGCATTCCGTCACGCCACGCAGTCTGAAGTACTTTATTCCGAGACACGCTCGTATCGATGATGCGATGTGCCCCTGCATCGGCCGCTCCGGGTGTTTCTGTGCGAGGAATGATTAGGTCGACAAGAATCTGCAGCGTAGAGAACTGCGCTTGCGAGAAGAATTTCGGCTTATAAGCCGTCTTGGCTGGTGAGATCTGAACGAAGTCGTTCGCCGCGTGGTGTTCGTGTTGCCCAGCTAACGGCGACACGGCCGCGGCCGACGCGATCGTCTTGAGGACGTTTCTACGGCTGGTCGGCATTGCTGCGTTGATTATATCGAGGGCCTACGCTCCTGGTAGCCTTGCAGAGAGTGAGTACACCCGTTCTCGATTTCCGCAGCGTGTCGTACGAAGTGGCGGGCCGTACAATTTTGCGAGACATCGATCTACAGGTCTCTCACGGTGAAACGCTCGTTTTGTTGGGTCGCAGCGGCTGCGGTAAGACCACACTTCTCAAGATGGTCAACCGGATGGTGGAACCGGCCTCGGGCGAAATCCTGCTCGACGGCCAACCGATTTCCGACCGGGACCCGGTACTGCTACGCCGAAGTATCGGGTACGTGATTCAGGATGGCGGATTGTTCCCGCATTGGACGGTGGCACGCAACATAGCGCTCGTTCCGCAACTCAATGGACAGGCCGAACGCGATTCCGAGACGCGTGTTCAGATGCTTATGAAAACCATGGGGCTTCGCTCGGAATTGGCCGACCGCTATCCCCGGCAGCTGTCTGGAGGCGAGAAGCAACGCGTCGGTATCGCTCGAGCGCTTGCCGCTGAGCCGCGGCTTCTATTGCTCGATGAGCCGTTCGCGGCGCTCGATCCCATAACTCGCTTCGATCTTCAAAGACATTTCATCGGTTTGCGCAAAGAGTTCGGCGCCACAGCAATCTTTGTGACCCATGATATTCGCGAGGCGCTACTGATCGCCTCGCGAATCGCTGTCATGAGGGAAGGAACAATTGAAACCGTGCTGCCAGCCTCAGAGTTTCTTAACGCGACAACGCCGGAGGCCGACGCCTTTCTTGCCGGCGTACGGAACACTGCGTGAATAAAGCGTTGCTTCGTGAAGTGTTGACTCTTACGGTCGAGCACTTATGGCTCGTTTCCATTGCGATCCTGATCGCGGTGAGTATCGCTGTGCCGCTTGGAATCTTTCTGGCGCGCAGGGCCGCAGTCCGCCGCTGGGCGCTAGCAATTACGAATATCGTGCAGACAATTCCAAGTCTCGCTTTGTTCGGATTCCTGTTGCCGGTCCCTTTCATCGGCGGAATCGGCAAACGCACGGCGATCGTCGCGCTAGTTCTCTACGCGCTTCTTCCCGTGCTCCGTAACACGATCGTCGGCATGCTCGGCGTCGATCGTGGAGTACGGGAGTCGGCTGTTGCGATGGGAATGACGAGCCGGCAACTCCTTTGGCAAGTTGAGTTACCATTGGCGGCCGCCGCAATCATGGCCGGAGTGCGCATCGCAACAGTCTCGACAATCGGGACCGCAACCATCGCAGCCGCAATCGGAGGTGGCGGACTCGGTACGTTTATCTTTCGCGGTATCGCAATGGTCGATTCCAATACAGTTTTGGCCGGCGCGGTGCCCGCTGCGATAATCGCACTATTCGCGGATGGAGGTTTGGGTTGGATAGAGCGCAAGCTGTCATCCTGGTCATAGTCTCATTCTTGCTGTGCGGCTGCTCGAACAAGCCGCGCATTGTGGTTGGATCGAAAAACTTCACTGAGCAGGTTCTCCTCGGTGAAATCATTGCGCAACATCTTGAGAAGAAGCTCGGAGTCAGCGTAGATCGCAAGCTGAATCTGGGAGGAACCCTTCTGGCGCACGAAGCCCTCAAATCCGGTTCCATTGATGTCTATCCCGAATATACGGGCACTGCCTTGACCGCCGTGATGAAGCAGGCTCCAACATCCGACGCGTCCGCTGTATTTGAACAGGTGCGAAAGGAATATGCAGAGCGATGGGACCTGTTATGGCTGAGACCGCTGGGGTTCAATAATACGTTTGCTATGGTTGTCTCCACCGACGTAAAATCGAGCACTTTGACCGAGGCTGTCAGTGAAAAGCTCTGGCGGCTGGGTGTGGGATACGAGTTCCAGCAACGAGCCGACGGACTGGCAGGGCTGCTGAAAGCTTATCCGCTGCGACTGCGGGATGCTCCAATCAGCATGGATCTCGGATTACTCTACTCGGCTTTGCAAGGTGGCAAAGTCGACATGGTTGCGGCTAACTCGACTGACGGATTGCTTTCCGTCCTCCGCGTAAAAGTACTTACCGATGACAAAAGGTACTTCCCTCCGTACGAATGTTCGATCGTAGTGAGGGACGCAGCGGCATCAAAGAATCCGAACTTGGTCGCGGTGCTGCGACAGTTATCAGGCAAATTCGACGACACAAAGATGCGGAGATTGAATTACGCAGTAGATGGCCAGCACCGAAGCGTAAGTGAAGTTGCTTCGGAAGCGCTACGCCAGATCGAACGCGGCAATTAGTGCTGGAAACGAGCCATTGCGGGCACGACGAAAACACAGCCGCGACGCCAAACAGAAAGAATGCCGCGCCGGCTCCGGGCAACCAATAGGCTTCTGAACTGATCCCCGTCTCGATCACCGCCAAATTCGGATCATCCGGATGATACCTTACCGGCAGTTTCAGACCTTGCGGATATTTGTCGGCAATCTCGTTAGCCCACTCCGAATCGGAGCCGGATAGAGTTCCGAATCTTCTCGTACTCGATGCGTGACGGTGAGACGGCACGAACAGTCTAAGATCCGTGGTACTATGCTCACAACTTCGGAGGAGGTATCCCCTTATGAAAGTGTTGCTTAGTTCACTTGCAATCCTTTTGCCGCTAGCGATCTACGCCCCTGCTGCAACAATTGCTCCTGACTTTGCCGAATCGTATACGGCGATTGACCTGGGCTCCATAGCAGGTCTGCCCGCCAGGTACGGCGGCCTCACGTTTGTCGCAGGTGACCCGAACCGAATTCTGGTCGGCGGCAATGCGAATACAGCAGCCGGACTGTTTCACTCCGTCCCTGTTCTCCGCGGAGCCGACAATCACATCACTGGCTTTGGTACGCCCACCGCTCTGGGGTTCGGCGCTTTCAACGACGGTGGCATTGCGTACGGACCTGGTGGAGTTCTCTTCTACTCACGATGGCCGGCGAATCAGCTCGGCCAAATAAAATCTGGCAGCACAACTGACGACAAAGTCATTGATCTCGGTCCCCTCGACATTGCCAACTCCCATGCGGCGCTCGCCTTTGTTCCCGCCGGTTACAACGGAGCGGGCGGTTTGAAAATGTTGTCCTGGTCCGGTGGTCAGTTCTACAACGCCGTCATCGTCCCGGACGGCACTGGTACTTATAACGTGACTTCAGCAACACAGGTCACCACGCTGCCCGGCGGCCCCGAAGGGTTTATCTATGTCCCGCTCGGATCAGAGCTATTTCCGAACCAAAGTATGCTCGTATCCGATTACAGCGCAAATCGAGTCTCTGCGTATGAGATTGACGCTCTGGGCAATCCGTTGGTCGCCAGTCGCAAGGACTTCGTAACAGGGCTTAGTGGTGCAGAGGGTGCAGCAATTGATCCACTTACCGGCGATTTCCTCTTCTCGACGTTCGGCGGTGGGGATCGTATCGTCCGAGTGGAAGGTTTCGCCACTCCTCCCACTGGCGAAATTCCCGAGCCGTCGACACTCCTCACGCTCGCAGGTGGGGCGGCTGCGCTGGTGGTTCGCAAAAAGCTAACTCGTCAGTAGCCTTCGTCTTTTGGGGTTCTGCGGCTGTGCTCCCCAAAAAGCTCCCTCTGCCGCCGCACCTTCGCTAGAAGGATATTCCGAAACGCTGGACGGCCAACTTTGCGAGATTTCAGCGTTTGAGGCGAACCGTCATAGTTGGTCGCTACTCTTCCACGGCGTCGCGGGTCCGGCCTGGGTCGCTGGCCGTCTCCACACTGCCCTCCAAGGATCCCATTGCGGTTGCTCTTCGCCTCGCTCACGCGCGTCTCCTACGCGCGTGATTTGCGCGCGGGATGCTCGTTCACCGTGCGCGCGCGTGTTTCGACGCCGCTCTATGCGTTACCCGCTATAGTGCGCTGAAGGCACAGGATCAATCAACATGGGCGGCCACCGCAGCTAAGCTAATTTTAGCCAGGTCGGCTGGCCACATTGGTCGAATTAGGAAGATCCCGTGCGGCTGCGATACATGATGGCAAACATGACCGCAATGAGCGCGAATGCTAGCCCCGATCCCGGCAGCCATAGCGACTCAGCGTCGAAGCCGGGTTCCAACGCGGGAGACCTCGGGGGAAGCAGGACTGTAAGAGACGGTCACGATTGAGCCCCCAACGGTAACGCAGACGCAACAATTCCGCTTCCGATGTATCCGTTGAGCCGAGTGTTTGTCCGAAATGGCGCGTATTGGTTGTTTATTGGCGCCTATTCACTTGATATCTAGCGACAATATTGGCGCCCGAAGTCGGTATGTCCCTTGTATTGGCGCCGGCCCGGTGAGGAGGCTTCATGAGATTTCGCACACGACGTCAGCGCGAACAGGATCTCGCGCGCGAGATACAGGATCACTTGGACCTTGAAGCAGAGGAGAGGACAGCGCAGGGCGCCCCGTCATCCCAAGCTACCCACTTCGATCTCTGATTGAATAATCGTTCCGTCTGTAGTCGGCCAGCTTTTGCTATCCAGCCCCCGCCACATTGCGACCACCCAGACACATAAGGAAAAGGCCACCCAGAAAGCACAGGGAGAGAAGGCCGTAGACAACGACTGTCATGAACCGCTTGGGTCGCGTTTGGTAAGGGTTCTTCAAAGTTCTGGTAATTAGGGACTCAGCGTACAACGCTTTGCCCGAAGGAAGCAAGGCAGATCAAGGGCAAGAGTATCCTGACCGTTAGATGGTTTCTCCGCCGACCACAACCCACTTTCCGGAGAAGCCCAGTTCGGGAGCAGCGCTCTGGGACACGATCACCCGCTTTGATTCCTCCAAATTGGAGCCATGGATAGCCCTTAGAAACGCCGTGGGCCTCACGGTTCCACTCGCCCTTGCCGTCGCTTTAGGCAATCCAACCGCCGGAACCGTCGCCACAACCGGCGCGCTGAGCGTCGCCTTTTCTGATGGCAGTGATCCGTATATCCGGCGAGCGAGGCGAATGTTGACCGCAACAATCTTCGTCGCGGTGGCGATCTTTATCGGAGCGCTCAGCGGACGAAATGATCTTTTCGCTATCTTGCTGGTTACCACCTGGGCCTTCGCCGCGGGCATGCTGGTAGCGATCGAGAGCGCCTGGGCTGATATCGGACTGATTAGTCTCGTGACTCTCGTCGTCTTCGGCGCTCGCCCCATGAGCATAGAAGAAGCCGCCTATTCCGGTGTCCTTGCGCTTTGTGGTGGCCTCTTTCAAACAAGTTTGTCGCTCGCTTTTTGGCCTGTCCGACGGCATGAACCGGAGCGCCGCGCTGTCGGCGAATTGTACAGAGGCTTGGCGGAACTGGCATCCGAACCCGTGAAAGCATGGGAGGCGCCGCCGGCTAGCACCAAATTCACAGAGGCTCACCAGGTGCTTACGGGAGCGTGGGGTTTCCGTTCCGGTCAAGGCGAGCGCTTTTGGTCACTTCTGAGTCAAGCGGAACGAATCCGCCTGAGTCTGCTGATGATTTTTCGCCTTCGCGCTCGCCTGGCGCGCGAAGACCCGAGCGGTGTGGGCGCAGAAATACTAGACGAATGCCGTCAGCTCACCTCACGCGTATTGCTGGATATTAGCCGCACTTTACTCGTAAACCGCCACACCGTTACAGACTCAGAGTCCATCAGGGGTCTCGGCGTAATTGCTGAGACGCACCTCAATGTGAATCCCGAATCGCAGTCGCCCGACCGCCAGGCGCTTATTCGGGAAGCGCGGTTCCAGATCGATGCGCTTGCGGGTCAGCTACGTTCGGCCTTTGAACTGGCAAGCTACTCTACACCGGTCGGCCGCAAAATCTTTGAACGCAAACAGGCCGAAAGCCCTTGGAGACTCCGGGTGGCCGGTACAATGGCGACACTTCGCGCGAATCTGAGTCTGCAGTCGGCCGTCTGTCGTCATGCGATCAGGTTGGCGGCGTGTGTCGGCATTGGCCACGCGGTCGGGCGAAGTGTCGATTGGGAGCGCACTTACTGGCTAACAATGACCGTCGCGATCATCTTGAAGCCAGACTTCACGGCCACTTTTAGTCGTGGTGTTCTTCGATTGATAGGCACTTTCGCAGGTCTCGTTTTCGCCACTGTTCTATTCCACTTCCTGCCACTCGGGCCATTTCTCGAAGTAGTGTTCATCGGCATCCTGGGCTTTGCCATGCGGTGTTTCGGACCAGCCAACTACGGTCTTTTCGTAATCGCCATCAGCGCTTCGATTGTCATGTTATTCGCGCTAACGGGAGTTGCTCCGGCTGAAGTGGTCGCATCTCGAGGGATTAACACTGCCGCAGGCGGAATCCTTGCGCTCGCCGCATATGCGATCTGGCCAACCTGGGAGCGTACACAAGTGTCGGAAACCCTGGCCCAGATGTTGGATAGATATCGAGAATACTTTCGTGGTGTCCGGCACGACTTCGTTCGGCCTGAGGAGGAGCAATCTCGAGAACTCGACAGGATCCGGCTGATAGGACGTCTGGCAAGATCAAACCTCGAAGGATCGGTCGAGCGCCTGCGTGCGGAGCCTCGTTTCCCTGCGGCGTCTTTGACCCAGCTCTATGAGATATTGGCGAGTTCCCATCGCTTTGTACATGCCGTGATGGCGCTGGAAGCCGGCTTGACGCGAAGTCAGCCGGTTCCGGCGCGAACGGAATTTCACGCATTTGCAAATGCTGTCGAATTGACGCTCCATTCGCTGTCTGCCGCGTTGCGGGGTTCCCCATTAGATCCGCACGAGTTGCCTAATCTCCGGGACGCTCACAACGCATTGCTACAAGCAGGTGACCCTCTCGCCGAACGGTATGCTCTAGTCAATGTCGAGTGCGACCGTATCACGAATAGCTTGAATACTTTAACCGGCCAGGTGTTCCAATGGCAATCACAACTGCAACCTGCCGTAACGCAGTAGAATCAAACCAACAATATGGAACGTAAGGTCGATCCTTCGGCCATCGAGACGGCGCTTCTCCACAGCGGATCGTATTCGCCATCGGGAGTGTCTTCGAACCCGTCGGACGGCGGTTCCTCGTACTCCGGGGAAGAGGGCCGATTTCTCCCCGGCACGCTACTTGGGGGACGCTACCGAATCATCGGTCTCATCGGCGTCGGTGGCATGGGCGAGGTTTACCGCGCGACAGATCTCACTCTGGGTCAATCGGTTGCGTTGAAATTTCTGCCTGTCGAAGCGGCTTCGAATCAGCGACTCCTCGAACGCTTCCATGGCGAGGTTCGTGTCGCACGGCAAGTATCGCATCCTAACGTCTGCCGCGTTTACGATATCGGTCAGATCGAAGGAATGCCATTCATCGCGATGGAGTATGTCGACGGCGAGGACTTGGCGTCTCTATTGCATCGAATTGGTCGACTGCCAGGAGATAAGGCAATCGAGACCGCGCGCAAAATCTGCGCCGGCTTGGCCGCCGCGCACGATAAAGGCGTAATTCATCGTGATCTGAAGCCCCACAACATCATGATGAACAAGCGCGGCGAAGTTCTCATCATGGATTTCGGCTTGGCCGCGATCGCCGACCAACTCACGGGCCACGAAGTCCGCAACGGCACGCCGGCGTACATGTCGCCCGAACAACTGCGCGGCTCCGGAGTGACGGCGCGTAGTGACATCTATTCGCTAGGACTGGTTCTTTACGAGATCTTCACCGGGAAGCGTCCATACGAAGCCAAGAGCATCCAACATCTGCTGGAGCAGCAGGAAGCCGCTCAACTCACTAGCATGTCTTCCATCGCTGCCGATGTCGATCCCGCGGTCGACCGCGCAGTTCGGCAGTGTCTCGAACCCGATCCTGCACAACGGCCCGCGAACGCTCTTGCCGTAGCGGCCGCACTTCCGGGTGGCGATCCTCTCGCAGCCGCGCTCGCCGCCGGGGAAACGCCGTCGCCTGAACTGGTGGCCTCTGCGGGCGCAACTCAGGGGCTGGCGCGGCGATACTCTATTCCCTGCCTCTTGCTCGTCATCCTGTGTCTCGTTGGATCGACAACGGTACGAGAGAAAACCAGCGCGTTGATGCATGCTGATTTGGACTATTCTCCGGAAGTTCTTGCCGTCAAATCCCGAGCAACCGCTGAGTTGCTCGGTTACCACAGGAAGCCGGGTGATACCGCGCTGTGGCTTGAACATCGCGGTCGCTTTCTAGTACATATGAAAGCCCTCCCGGAGCCACACAAGTGGGATGAATGGCTCGCCTCGGATGCGCCAATCTGGTCGTTCTATCGAGAAGCTCCCCGCAGCCTCGACGCCGAACCGTTTGGTTACGTGACCCGCGATAATCCGCCCCCGATCTTCCCGGGTATGGTACAGGTCGTTCTCGATGGACAGGGTCGCCTGCGGGATTTCTCTGCGGCGCCGTATGGTCCCACCGAAGACCTCGACAAACCCGTGCCGCCGGAAGTCGTATTTCAAGCTGCCGGTTTGGATATGAAGACCTTCACGGAAATAACTCCGGTAGCTGTACCCTTCCATGCAACGGATTCATACCGGGCGTGGCGAGGGCCACACCCCAAAATCCCTGATACGCCCCTTGTGGTGGAAATTGGATCATGGAGAGGCCGTATTACGCACGCGCAAGTCGCGTATCCCTGGATGAGAGCTGCCGGCGCTCCGCGGCCTCAGCGGAGTTTCTTCGACAGATTTCGTGGCCATCTTTTTCTCTTCATCACCGCGGTGGGATTCGTGTTTGTAGCATTGCTTGCTCACCGTAACTGGAAACTGGGAAGAACCGATCGGAAGGGCGCGCTGCGAATTGCCACTGTGAAATTCGGGCTTGGAATGATTGTCTGGGCGGGTACCGTACATGCGGTTCCCAACGAGGACATGCTCTTTTATTTCTTTCACAATGCAGCCGAATGGTTTACTGTGTCAGCGATGATCTGGTTGCTCTATCTGGCGCTTGAGCCTGCGCTCCGTGCCCGGTGGCCACGATCGATCGTGACTTGGAACAGGATTCTGGCCGGACGTTGGAATGACGCCCAGGTTGGAGCTCACATCCTGATTGGAGCCGCAACGGGCTGTGGACTGTGGATGATCGCCCATCTTCTGGAAATGTGGCTTGGCGATTACACCCTCAACACGGAAAGTCAATTATCGTTCACACTAGGCACGCGGCAGTGGCTTGCGGGTCATGCCAGTACCGTGTCCATCGCGATCAACATCAGCTTGATTGCCTTCTTTTGTATTTTCGGCCTACGCTTGCTACTGCGAAAAGACATCATTGCCGCGATCGCGGCGGCCGTGCTGTTCACGCTGAGTTCAGACCGCGTAATCTTCTCGCCCGACTGGCAATGGAAAGCCGTCATGTTCATTGCTATATTCGCGATCTTGATTTTTATCCTGCTTCGCTTGGGTCTTGTGGCCACGATGGCGGCCGTTATTTTCAGCAACAGCTTCGGCGCGATCACGCTGGGTGGCGATTGGAAAACCTGGTACGCCTCCGCAGGCATAGCAACCCTCATGTTGCTGATCGCGATCGCACTCGTTGCGTTTTGGAGATCGCTCGGATCGCGCGACTTGCTCTCCCGGGCGCCGTCTACCTAGCGAACAGTCGAGCACCCGTGTTCCACAAAATGTCTTCCTTGACGTGCTCGTCCACTTCAAGGCTGAGAATCTTACCAATTTCCGTGTCGACGCTTTCAGGAAGATCCGACCCGATCATCAGCCTCTCGCTCGAGACATGATTCAAAACCTCCAGGACGTGATGCGGCATAAGGCTGGAGAGTTCGATGTAGATGTTCGGGCAAACGTCCGCTGCAACGATCGCTTCGGCCGCATACAACCCGCCGCCCGCGTGTCCAAGAATGATTGGCAACTCCGTATATCGTCTCGCCGGAGCAATGTAGAGCGAAGGAAGCGCGAAAGGCGCGCCCGCTCCTGTGTGAACAACGACGGAAAGCTTATACTGCAACGCGGCCTCAAAGAAGAAATCCGAACGCCGTGAAATCGGGTTGAGCCCGTGATACTGCGGTTGTAGTTTCAACGCGCCAAAGCCAAGTTCTTCGGAACAGCGTTTCAGCTCTTGATGAAAATGGTTTGTCCACGGATGAAGGCAAGCACACCCCGCGAATCTATCCGGATGCGCCCGAACGGCCGCGGCGATCTCGACATGCGCCGCACGCTCATCCTCCACAACAGGGAAAGGAATCAGGAGCGACCGGTCGACTCCGTGAGCGTCCATGTGGCACAGCATGGACTCCACACGCATCGTCCGTCCACTATGGCGCGCTGTTCCAAGATGCGTGTGCGTGTCGAAGATGCGGTAATTGCCTTTCATGTTGGATCGACTAGAGTGACAATGTAGATTCTATATGTCGAACGAGGGACAAGTAATGCGAGGAGCGCTTCTCGGGTGCGGGTACTTCGGACAGATTCAACTCGAAGCTTGGCGCCGTATGTCCGGAGTCGAGATAGTCGCAGCATGCGACGTCTCTCTGGACAAAGCGAAGGCCGTTACCCCGCAAGCATACACCACCGTTGAAAAGATGTTCGATTCAGAAGATCTCGACTTCGTCGATATCGCGACACGACCCGACACCCACGTGGAACTCGTTCGCGCCTCGGTCGAGCGCAGCATCCCAGCCATCTGTCAGAAGCCGATCGCGCCTTCTCTTGAAGAGGCGATAGAGCTGACCAAGATTGCCGAAGACTCGAAAGTTCCCGTGATGATTCACGAGAATTGGCGTTGGCAGCCATGGTATCGGGAAGCCCGTCGCCGCATCGAAGCAGGCGATATCGGGAATCCAGTGAGTTACCATTTCCGTCACCGTCAACGAGACGGACTCGGACCCACGCCATACCCGAATCAGCCGTACTTCAAGGACATGCCCCGGCTCTTAATGCATGAGACCCTGGTTCACTACATCGACACCGCGCGTTTTCTATTCGGCGCAATCGAAGGCGTCTACGCCCGCACACGACGAAAGAATCCGCTGATCGCCGGCGAAGACGGCGCGTTATTGATGATCGATCACAGCTCAGACGTAACAGGTGTTATCGACGGAAACCGTTACCTCAATCCAGAGCGCCCTGGTCCCGCCATGGGTGAAGCTCTGCTCGAAGGCGACGAAAGCTGGATTCGTATCGCCGCCAACGGGGACCTGCGCCTTGGTGGCGAACTGGTCTGGCAGAGCGAGGCAACAGCAGGCTACAAGGGGGACAGCGTCAAAGCCACGCAACAGCACTTCATCGATTGCCTGCGCTCAGGCGAACCATTTGAAACAAGTGCGAAGAATTATATGCAGACATTCGTTGCAGTAGAAGCAGCGTACCGCAGCGCCGCTTCTCAACGACGCGTGTCTCTCGGCGAAGTAATGGGCGGCGCTACCAACTCTTTAGAAACTTAGCCACTTCAGGACGTTGCGCCTGCCGCCGGGGGCTACACAGCTGAATCGATTCCAACGTCAGAGCTAGATTTCGTTCCGCCCCAGGCATGGTCTTCACTCGTTCCCGAAAGAACTCGTTCAGATCGTTATAGCCCTTCTCATCGCAGAATCCCAAGCCGACCGCCGGCAATAACGAGCCTGCGTGATTCCCCAACCGGGATGGCAATCGAGCCAGCAATGTATCGTAGTTAGCCTGTAGAAACCCCCAAGCCAAATGATCCGTCTCCAGCTCATCGTTGAAGGCGTACAACAACTCGGAGAGATCGCGAATATCCAAAGAGGTGTCGAGCAGCAGATTCAGCGCGGCCTTCGCCAATGCCGGATCGCGAAACGATCCCATCGCATCTACAATCTTCTCGCGATCGCGCCGGTCTGTGGATTTACGGAACTCGGCAACCAACTTATCGAAGTACGCTTTATCGCCAAACATTGCCGAGACATCCAGCGCCAACCCGGCAACGTCCGCATTCACCGACTTTCGATCAGCCAGCCATCGGGCAGACAGTTGTTTCGCGCTCGCGATCAACTCCTGATCCCCGTGCTCCGCTGCAATGGCGACCAGCTTAGGCCGCAGCAATCGAGCATCATCGGAATCTCCAGGCTTTGGCTCGAACCCGAGCGCGCGAGCCTTAGCGCCGAACATTGCCAGCATGAATCGGGAATAGTTCGGCTTAAGCTCCGACGGCACAGCGAGCTTCACATGGTTCGCGAGGTCAAGAGCCGCGACGATGAGTTCCCGGTCATTGCTGTCCTTCACTTTCGGCACAAGCGCAAGAGCTTCGCTCGCCGGCATAAGTCCCGCCGCAAGCAAGGCCTGCGCATTCAACAACAGATCCACTTGCTCGCGAAGTTCCAGCTTCGAAATGTTTGCGAGCAGCTTTTCTTGAACAGCGCCGTCATAGCGAACGCGATAATATCCCGTCCCACCTTCGTTCGCATTCAACCACGCCGGGCACGCGCTGGCCGACTGCAGGGTAACCACATCTTTCGGATCGGCTATTACGGCGCACTGCCGCGACACCTTACCTCCCGATTCGTATTCGAAGCACGCCGGAACCTGCCAGTACTCTGCACGATTTCCCTTCGAGCCAATTGGCACGAAACGTTCCTGCGTGACAGTTACGGATGGCTTGGCTCCCTGGCTGCAATTCACCGTCACGTTCAACAGCGGCACGCCAGTACGATCGAGGAACGTCGAGAACGCCGATGTTACGTTCTTGCCGGAAGCATCACTGATCGCCATCAGGAAATCACGCGCCGTGGCCGCGCCCCACGCATGCTTCTTCATGTAATTCTGTATGCCTTTGCGCATGGCATCCTGCCCCACATACGCTTCGAACATACGAATCACCGCCGAACCCTTGGTGTAGGTAATCCCGTCAAACGCGCTGCCGATATCGCCCTCGTTCATAATCGGCTGCCGGATCTTGCGAGCCGACAACATTGAATCGAGGCCCATGACCTTCGATTTCTTTCCGACTGCACTAACGGTCGTTTTCCATGAGGGAAATAGCTGTTCCTCAACACGCTCTTCCATCCAACTCGCGAATGCTTCATTCAGCCAGATGTCGTCCCACCAGGCGGGTGTAACCATATTGCCGAACCACTGGTGAGCGATTTCATGCGCGATCACGGATGTACTCGATCGCCGCCGTGGGACGGTGTCGTCCTGCGGGCGGATGAGCAGGATACTCGACTGATACGTGATCAAACCGGCGTTCTCCATGGCGCCGAACGCAACCGTCACAGGAATCGTGATCTGGTCTAACTTTTCGTACGGATAAGGAATTCCAAAGTATTCCTCTAGCGCATTGAAGACCTTCGGCGTGACTTCAAGCGTATGTTTGGCCTCGTCCTTGTGCCCCCGAGTCGTAATCACACGCAGAGGCGTCTTATTCCTCCCTGCGACTCCGCCGTCGATAACTTCAAACGGACCCACAGCCATGGCGACGAGATAAGTCGGTAATGGCTTTGATTCGCGAAACTGGACGATCTTCGTTTCGCCGGAGACGCGCTCGGCTTCAACCGGGGTATTGGCGAAGGCTAACAACGCTTTGGGCACACGGAGAGTGATCTTCCATGGCGTCTTGAACGCAGGCTCGTCAAAGCACGGAAACGCGCGCCGGGCCGATGTCGGCTCGAATTGCGTCAGAACGTACGAATCGCCGCCTTCCGTCTGCTTAAAAAGGCCCTCGACATCGGTCTTTTGGAATTGACCGGAATAGGCAATCTCAATCTTTGAACGTCCAACCGGAATCGCGCTGCTAAGCGATAGTCCGATGAAACCGGTATCGCCGGGCACGATCTTCGCCGTCTGATCGCCGACCTTTGCCGACGCGATCGTCAACCCGTCGGAGTGAAGCCAGATCACGGACACAGATTTCTTAACGCTGATTTCAATCGCGATAGTTCCGTCGAAACCGTCCTTGGCGGGAGCGAGGTTCAAATCCAACTCGTATCGAGTTGGCTCAACATCCCCACGCAGACGCAGTTTCGGTGACTCGGCAGCCGAAAGACAAAGCGGCAAAAACGCCAAGGCGAGCAATTTCATATGTTTTACAGAAGGTGGCCCAGTTTTTCTTTTTTCGTGCGGAGATAGTCTTCCGTTGTGGCGATCGGTTCGGCCTGACATGGGACACGCTCCACCACGCGGACGCCGGCGCTTTCCAAAGCCTGGATTTTCTCGGGATTGTTCGAGAGAAGCCGTACTTCATTAATTCCAAAATGCTTAAGGACTGACCCGGGAAGCCGGTAAGCGCGATGATCGGCTAGAAAACCAAGCTGTTCGTTAGCCTCTACTGTGTCCGCGCCGGAATCCTGCAATTCATACGCTCTCAGCTTATTCATCAGGCCGATCCCTCGACCCTCCTGATGCTCATAAATGAGCAACCCGCGTCCTTCTTCACCGATTTGGTACAAAGCGAGTTCAAGTTGCGCCCGGCAGTCGCAACGGAGACTGTGGAAGACATCGCCCGTAAGACACTGCGAGTGGATTCGTACGAGCGGAGGAGGCCCGGAAATGTCGCCGAGACGGAGTACAACCGCCTCTTCGATGCCGGAAGTATAGTGGCCTTCGAAACCGAAGATCCGAAAATGCCCGAACCGGCTCGGGAAATCGGCTTCTGCTACTTTTAGGAGTTCGAACGCTGAGCTAACGGCCATTCTGGAGATAGAGAATCCAAGGTTCCAGTCTTAATTATAATGTTCGGCAGGCCGCATGCTCGAGCAGCACCTTGCTAACTTGCTAATCAAGCTTGCCGTTGCTGCCGCAGTGGCCAGCATCCTGGTAAGGTCGAACTTCCTGAAACGGGCGTTGCTCCGGGACGGGCGGACTCTCGTCCAGCGAGTTCAGCTTGCGCTCGGCTTTACTGCTTTCTTCGGAGCAGGTGTCATAACCCGTGTAGCTACAGGTGTATACAGAGCCGTCGATCTTGGCCTGGAGGGAAGTCTCCTGGCCGGTATCCTGGGCGGTTACGTCTCCGGCTTGATCGCGGGAGTTCTGATTTCTCTTCCGGCGATGCTTAGCGGCGAGTACCTGTCGATGCCCCTGTTCGCCGGTGTCGGCGTCCTAGGTGGCCTCCTGCGCGATCTCGCCCCAGAACCCGAGGAGATCTGGCGATTCTCGCCATTTTTCGATCTGAGTGTCTACCGGGCGATCCGAAAGGGGGAATCTCCCAGACGGCGAATCTTTCATTTGGCTTTTCTTTTGACAATTCTCTTCGCCGAGTGCCTGCGTTGGGTCGGACTTTACCTTTTCGGACCAAAAGGCATTTTTGCTTTATATTCGCCTGGAGAGGACAGATGGCCCGTCCTTTTTGCCATCTTCACCACTACGTTATTCGCCACCACACTGCCACTGAAAATCTGGAACAACACGCGAAACGAAGAAAAACTCGAGTCGCAACAGCGTCTACTGAACGAAGCCAGACTCGCCGCGCTGACCCGGCAGATCAATCCTCACTTTCTGTTTAACACTTTGAATTCAATAGCTTCGCTCATACGAACAGACCCGGAACTGGCCCGGACGATGATCTATCGGCTTTCCAACATCCTGCGAAGTCTCTTGCGAATGCGTGAGAACCTTAACACCTTGCGAGAGGAATTGCAGTTCATCGACGACTATATGGGCATTGAAATGGTGCGGTTTGGCGATAAGCTTAAGTACACCAAGGAAATCGATCCCACCACCGTCGACAAGCTTGTGCCGAGCATGGTTCTGCAGCCGCTCGTTGAGAACAGTATCAAGCACGGGTTGAGCAGCAAGGTAGATGGCGGTATGATCCGAATACGAAGCCGTCTCGAGGGTGGGCGGCTTTTCTTGCTTGTAGAAGACGACGGGGTGGGAATTCCTGAAGCCAAACTGGCCACCTTGTTCGAGCAAGGCATTGGCATCAGCAACGTGAACGAACGGTTAAAGGTGTTATTCGGCAACGATTATCGTATGTCTATCGACAGCCGTCCTGCTCACGGCACACAGACCGAGATCGAGTTCCCTGGATTAAAGAACTACATGGCGGCGGTTTCCTGAGCCCCGCGACTCACTTCATATGGAGCGCACATTGAGCAAACTGATCACTTACCCGGTAAATGGCCATGTTACCGACGCTCTGCCGTCGACAATTTCCGTTAGGACGCGGAAAGTATACGACGCCCTCTCCCTGGTCTATCCGATGTCCACATTCTTCTTCCATTCAAAGGCGCACCGGCTGGCGATGGAAATGTCCGGCATCCGGGACGGGATGAGAGTGCTGGAAGTGGCCACCGGTTCCGGGGAAATGTTCGAGCGGCTGGTGAATGCGAATCCGAACGGGTCAACGATCGGCCTGGATTTGTCACCCAACATGGCAGCCCGCACGCAACGCATTGCCCGGCGCAAGTTCCCGGAATCACGCACGCAATGCAAGGCAGTGGACGCGCGCTATATGCCATTCCGCGACGAGAGCTTCGACTCGGTGATGTGCTGCTATCTACTCGAATTGCTCTCGAGCGACGATATCGTCGTTGCGCTGCAGGAGATGTATCGTGTTCTCCGCCGTCGCGGAACTTTCACGCTGGTACTGATCGGTCAAAACACGGAGTTCTTCAATCAGGCATACAGGGTGTGTGGCAGTCTTGCGCCGGCTTTCTGGGGTCGCCAGGTGGAAACACGCATACCGGAGTTAATTGAATCACTGGATTTCAGAATCACCGGAAATCGACCGGTGCGACAAGGATTCTATCCCTCGAGAGTCTTGACAGCGCGAAAGTAGACGCCAGTCCTCAGGGCAGCATCGACTTAAACTTCGACACGATCGAGTCCTCCGTGAACTTGCCATGACTTTTTAGCGCGCTCACGATCTTGGGCAGATCCATTGCTCTGACCATCGCGTCGATCTCCGCCTCGCCCTGCTTGCCCCATGCTGCTCGTTCTTCGGCAGTCTTCGGAAGATTGGTATTGCTGTACCCGTGCCCGGATGGGTCGGCCCACCAGAAGCCTAACGTCAAGCTTCCCGAATATCCCAGCTTCGATAGCGTAGCCAGCCCCGGATTGTCGGCAGCGACCCCACCCTCCTTCATCGCGATATTAGGGACATCAGCCGCCAGTGGAAGGTCATCAATCCGGCTCAATAGCGAGTAAGTTCCGTACATCATCTTTTTACGATCCCGGTTCATCTTGCGGGCGACATCCGCGGCGTCAATCGCCAGAATCGGAACGTGCGTTTCGTCGAAGAACTCCCGAACCATCGACCCGACAAACAACGGCGCCGGACCATGTCCCGAAACGACCCAGATCTGCGTTCGGAATCCCTGCCGAAGAAAGGACTTCGCCAGGCTCTTCAGATACGCGCGGCTTTCTGACAGGCTCACGTTGACTGTGGCCTCCGACGTAATCGTCGATCCCGCGTAGAAGTAGGAAAGATTCGGCGCAAACACACCATCTGCGATGTCGGCCATTTTCATGGCGACGGCCAGCGCGGAGGCGTAGTCTATGTCGCTCGGTGAAGCTCCGTTGCCTTCTACCGATCCGACCGCCACGAAGATCACGTCATTGCGTTTGAGGTAATTCGCAATATCGAACTGGCTCAGACGAGTAATATCGCGAGTACGCATCTTTGTCGAATTCTGCGGCGAATTCTGCGCTAAGCACAAGCCGCCAGCGCACAGAAGCAAAAACCATACGAATCTCAACATCGATGCTCCATCTAGAAGCGAAACGTCAAGGCAAGTTGAAGTTGCCGCTGGTCCTGTTCAGCGCTGTTGACCTGGCCGAAAAGCGGTGAGTTAATATCAGCGTTCGGATTATTGTAATGCGGCGTGTTCGTTGCATTGAAGGCTTCTATCCGTAACGTCAACTGCATGCCTTCACGCACTCGGAAATCGCGGAAAACCGAACCATCCAGGTTCATGAATCGCGGTCCCTCCAGGATGTTGCGGCCTGCGTTGCCCAGAGTATTCTGTGCCGGAACCGCAAAAGCCGATCGATCGAAGAACTGCTCGCCTGGACCAAGCTTCTTAGGATAATTCACCTTCCCGACGATGTTTGGACGCTGTTGATTGCCTGGCGCGTTCAGAAGCGCGTCGGGCGCGGTAGGCGTGAACCACGCGCCGCTCATCAGGCTGACAATGCCCTGGACCTGCCAACCTCCAAACAGGGCGCTGGCGAACGCATTCGTCGCCCATTGCTTCCCACGTCCGAACGGCAGTTGATAAAGAAAACTCTCCGTCAACACATGGGTGCGATTGTCAGACATGTGTGCCTTGTTGTGAAGCAGGTTCATCGGCGTCGGCGGCGCGCCATTGTCCTCGGCGAAGTTTATGGCTTTGCTGAAGGTATACGAAGTGGTGATCATCAGACCGTTGGAAAATCTGCGATCGAGCTTGGCTTGAAGACCGTTGTAATAGGTATGGGTACCAAGGTAAGTGGTGACGTTTCCCGTTCGGCCAAATCTCTGAAAGAACGGCCGACCGTTATTGCCCGATCCCGGTATCAACGACGAGTTGAGATTGAACTCCGACTGGTTGTTCACACCGTGATTGCCCACATAGGCGACCTCGCCTGCAAAGTTAAACGGCAGTTGGCGTTGGATCGCGAAGTTCCAGGACTGCACATAGCCGACCGCCGCATCCAGCGGCGTCGATCCGAAATTCGATGTGAGCGCTGGATTCGTGATGATGCCGCTGCTGGGAAGCTGCCGGGGCGTTGGAGCCGGAATGCCGGTAGCCATTGTGACGGTCGAAGGCACGAACCCGTTTGCGGCAGGCCAACTGTCGTTGTCCAGAACAGGAAAGTTTGTCTGCGCCGTTCTTCGAGGAATGTAGCTGATTCCATATCCCGATCGAATAACCCACTTGTCCGTCGGGCGATAAGCGATGCCGATCCTTGGGCCGAAGTTCTTGTAATGAGTCTTCACACCGAGATCCATTGGAATCGGCCCGAGTCCGGCCAACTCAAGCGTATTGTTATCCGGATTGTAGTTGGAATAGCCGCCTTCAATCGTGGCTTGCCCGAGAACTGGATCTCATATCGCAGACCAAAGTCGACTGTCAGATTGCTTGAGATCTGCCATTTGTCTTGGAAGTAGAGATTCAAGTTGCGCTCGCGCCGGGTCGGGAACTGAATCGGCAAATCGCGGCCTGTCAGACTCGGAAGATCCAGCAGGAATGAGGCGAAGGCATTGCCGTATCCGCGATTCGTATCTGCTGCGTCTCCCGTCTGTCCCGTTGCAAACTCGAAACGGCTGCGCGGATTGAAACTCTGCGTCTGCAGAAGGTCAGCGCGCTCGCGTCGAAGATCCACTCCGAAGCGAATAATGTGGCTGCTCATCGTTTTTGAGAAGTTGTTTACGAAACCAAACGTCGTGTTTGCGCGCGCCCATGGAATACTTGGTGAGAAACCGACAACCGGATTGCTATAACCGGTGATCTGAAAGTAAGGAACGCCGCTCGACCAATCTTCGAGGTTCGCGCCGCGAATCCCAATTTCCTCTGCAGTCTTCAATCCATAGTCTTGATTGAACGCGTCATTGCGATTGCGCACAACCCCGAACCGCGATTCCCATACAAACGTCGGGCTGATGACCTTCGAATAACTAATCCCCGGGCTCTGGATTCTCGCCGGTCCGCGGCCGGAAAACCCTCCTTCATGCGGACCGCCATAAATGCCCTGATCCGGCCCATACAAGCCTGGGTCGAAAACCTCGGCAAACTGATAGCTGTAGCGGACCGACAATCGATCATTGCTCGTCACCACCCAGTCGTACTTGAGGTCGAACTGGTCGAGATCTTTCGAGCGCACTGTATTCAGATCGAAGTTGATCTGACCTTCCGGAGCATTAACGTTAGGCGCCGGCAGGAACGCGAGGATTCTTCGCGAGATCGGGCTGATTCGGTTCGATGGAATCTGGTTGCCTGCAAATTGTGTTCGCCCCCTGCCGCTGGCATCGCCAGTGAGTGGATCATAGATGCGTGTTGGCGATGCGCTCAGATCACCATTTCGAAATGCCAGCCCGGGGATCGTGACACGATTCACCTGTCCCAGGCGGTCGCGGCTGCCCTGGTAATCGCCGAAGATAAACATCTTGTCTCGAACCAGTCGTCCCCCAAATGTGCCGCCGAACTGGTTATAGACCGTGGGAGCCTTTGATCGCGCGAATGTATTGCGCGCTTGAATATTCTCATTGCGGTGAAAATGAAACAGGCTCCCGTGAAAATCGTTCGAACCCGAGCGCAGCGTAACGTTCGTCACGGCCCCGCCTGCATTACCAAACTCGGGGTCGAAGTTTGACGTACTAACGTCGACTGTCTGAATGGCTTCGGCGGGAGGAACCAGCGCAGTCAGATTGCCGTTGTCGATCTTGTTCTCGATTCCTTCAATTTGAAAGTTGTTGAACTGTCGGCCCTGGCCGTTGACGCGCACCGACAAACTATCTTGCGAATTGTAGAAAGCCGAATGCTGCCTGGAAGGGCGTCCCACTCCCGGAACCAGCACGAGCAGCCCGGCATAATTACGATTTAACGTGAGCGGCATACTCTGTAATTGAATCTGCTCTATCTTGCCGCCTGTATCGGCGCGATCCGTCTGCAGGATGGGGACGGACGCATCGACATGAATTACTTCCGTGACGTTCCCCGGCTGCAGATCGAAATTGACCCTGACCGTTGTGTTCGGTTGCAGATCGATATTACTGCGTAGCCCCCGGCTAAAGCCGGTGTGTTCCACAGACAGGCTGTACAATCCAGGATCCAGATTGACGAAGACATAGTTGCCATCGTCGTTAGTTTGCGTCTTCGTCTGAATTCCTTTGGCGACGTCGGTGAGCGTCAGAGTGGCGCTGGGGATCACTGCGCCTGACGCGTCGTTAACAGCGCCCAGAATCTGACCTTTGAGTACCTGGCTATGAGCCACTCGAGTCAGCGTCGCCATCGCAGAAAACAAGAGAACGGCGGCGGATAGAATCCGCATGCACACCTCCAGGCAACTAAGCGCCTGTCAGTGTATTACCAAATCACTTCAGCGTGCAAACGACGGAGTCCCTGCGATCGTGTTGCGAGAGCCGCGTTTTATGTTAATTGCACACCAGAGGATACGGCGCGCCGGGATGTTGGCAGATGTTGCCGCCACCATCGATAATCTTTCCCGGCGTGACCGGCAGGGCAAAGAATGGCGCTTTCTGCGATCGCCCGAAATCGTTCGCCGAGAAGGTATTGTTGTTGAGAAAATACTCCGATGGCTTGGCCGCCCTCTCTCCGGCGAACGGACCTATTGGCGTTTGATAGCCGCGCAGAAGGTCGTAGATCGGCAGTGTGGCCGCGTGCTCAGCCGGCTGCGGACCCGGCGTCAGTCGATTGCCTGAGAAGTTGTTTCTCTGGAAATACACACCGGTATCCGATGGCGCGCCGCGTCCGTCCCAATTCGCCGGTCGCAAACCGAAAGCGCGAGTGAGCACGAACAGGCCAAGGACATTACTCACATGGTTGCCCGCTACCCGGACATTGGTCCAGCTATTCCACGCTCTGCCGGAAATCGCGTATTCGGTATTGTCGATGGTGTTGCCGGAGAAATTCGAGTCGACAATATTTCCGGAAGTCATGATCGCAGCAAGGATCGTGTTCCGTATTTGATTGCCCGATACGTTGAACTCTTTCGCATCCGATAACCCTATGGCTGTCTGTACCCCTGTCGACGTGTTCGAAGGACTCGATTGACCATCGATCACGTTACTCTCAACCGACAAGGTGAATGGCATCGACTGAACATTCAGACCGCCGTGGCTCAAGATCAAGCCAGGGATAAGTGGGCTGTTGGTAGATCGGGGCGCGGTGAAACGATTAGAGAGCACGGATGTTCCAGTAGACTGATGCTGCTGGAACGCTCCGAAAATTGTATTGTCACTGAATACGGTGGACCTGACCGCATAGAAACTGACAGTCGATAAGTAAGCGTCTGCCAAGCTGCCGATCGTATTCTTGACAATTTCGCCTCTGGCGCTATTGATCACGGAAATGCCGGTTCCTGCGGGTCCTTCAAGCCTGCAATTGCGGATAACGAACCCATCCACGTTCGTCACACTAATAGCTGGCCGGCCAACAATTCTCAAGTTGTTACATTCAATCTCGACGTTGTAGGTGTCATGTATGTCGATACACCCCAAACCGTCCGTATCGGTCAAGTTGCCGGTCAGCGTGAAGCGACCCGGTGTTGCAATTTCCATGCACTGGCTCAGGCTACTCGAGCTGACGCCGGGTCCGGAATTAAACCCGCTGATTCTGTAAATTGCGCTGCTGCTGTTCAACCGCGTGCTGACGAGCAAATCACCACTCGTTCGGTCGAACGCCAGACCGTGAGGCGCACGGAAAGGTGGCCCGGAGAAAAATATCCTGCGCGTCGACGGAATCGGATTGCCATTGGCATCTACTGCGTAAGCCGCGATGTTACCGCTCACCGGTTCCGCAACCAGCATGCTGGGTGTCGAAAAACCTCGATGCCCCGCTGTAACGTATGCGAATCCTTCAGCATTAGTTACTGGGAGAGTCGCACGCAATATCGCGTTTTCCGGATTGATCCCAAGACCATCGTGTCCGTATCCGACAGAATAGAACTTGCCGCTGTTCGTCAGAACCTTTAGCTGACCGGCCCCACCAAAATGGGGCGGTACGAAGTTGAGTGAGCCCGGTGTCTCGGGAATCATATTCGAGAACCTAGTCGTCAACAAACTCCCCGCCGCAATGGATCCGATATCCACACCGCCGCTACCGGTTTCAATTGTGTACGCCAAATGCCCTTGGGGTCCGAAGGCGGCTCCGCTGTCCAGCTTCGGCGCCGTCGCGAAGATAGCCGGCGCTCCGCTAAATCCGATAATGTGACCGCCGGCGTCGCGCTGGACGACGAGCCGATAAAACGCCGCGCTTGACCCGCCTGCGCCTGAGCCGAGGATAAGCTCCCCATCGGAGCCGGGATTCATAGTCAACGCGCCAAACGAAACTGGTACTTTTGGTCGGGGAAGAACGGTTACTGTATAGCCACTAAAACCCTGACCGAAGGTGTCGGCTCGGAGAGAAGTCAGTGAAACCACCAGGAAAGCGAGAACACACATGGCTCGCAAACGCATGGCGGGATTCTATACCGCGTTTTAATTAAGCGCAATCGAACCAATTGGCGGATGGTACTAGTCCGCCAAATCGCTTAGCACGTGTGAAAAGTAGTTATCCTTCTATTTCGATTGCACATGAGCTACCGTGCAGTCGGAGCAGATTGGCTTCCTGTCGGGAGCTGGGGCTGTTGCACTATCGTGATAAGCTTCAATGCTCCGACTGCCGTCAATGCCCCGACTATCAAAAGCGCGGCGAGTATGATCCATACCCAGATACCGCTTTCCGCTGACGCGTGATGCAGAGATTGATTTTCCATGTGATGCTCGCTCCGATTTATGTTCTGCCTTACGTTCTCATGTACTGTATATCAAATCGGATCTTCTTTGCGAGAGCCAAACCGTCACAATAGCGTCTAAGGTTCAGGGTCTACCGTTCAAAATGATCCGAGAACTTACCGGAAACAAGCTATTACAACTGATGCAGGGCGACATCACTCAAGTGCCTGTCGATGCAATCTGCAACGCCGCAAACTCCGAACTGGCTGGCGGCGGAGGCGTCGACGGAGCGATTCATCTCGCCGGTGGACCGATAATCATGCGCGAGTTGGACGAAATCCGCCAGCGCCAGGGAGGTTGTCCTATAGGTTCCGCCGTAGCCACCTCCGCCGGAAGCCTGCCGGCAAAATGGGTTTTCCACGCGGTCGGCCCGATTTACAGCGGTGGAAAAAATGGGGAGCCGGAAGCGCTCCGCTCCGCCTATCGATCCTGCCTCGATTTGGCGGAGGACAAAGGGGCTGAATATGTGAGCTTTCCATCAATCAGCACAGGTGTTTACGGATACCCCATCGCCGAAGCCGCCGCGATAGCCCTCGATGAAGTCGCCCACCGGCTGTCCGAACCAGGCAGGAAGCTACAGAAGGTTGTCTTTGTCCTGTTTGACGATAAGACCTACAAAGCGTATGCAGAAGGGCTTCGTGGAATAGCAGTTTAAAGATCACGCTAGAATACTAAATGAATGCAGGTGTTACAGGCCGGTCAGCATAAGCTGCTCCTCCTCGAACTCGACCCCGAGTTTATCGGGAACATAATCAAACAGGCCGGCTTTGAGTTCACCTTGAACGAGACGCAGCGTACGGTCACTCTCGAACTGACCGCTCCGGACCGCCAGGCTCCGCTTCTTCTGTTCGATGCCGCCGATCCCGGCAATCTCGGCTGGTTCTCCCGCTGCCAGTTCTATGTCGATGGCACCACAGGTTTAGTTCTGCAAACACCGATAATGGTGGCGAACCAGAAGGATCGGTCCGGGCATACGATTCCGAACGCCTTGCGCGTACAGATCGCAAAAGAGATTTCCACCAATTTCCGCCTGCCTGGCAAGCAGCCGGTGACGGAACAAATGGTGTATGCAGTACTGTACAACCTCTTGAATGCGCTCATGAATGTCGGAGTCGGGGTTTGCGGCGGCCGCATCATCAAACCGCTCGCCGGTCGCACCGAGACATTCGGTTCTCGCAACTAGCCGGGTCCTACCGCAGGCGATACACTTCAGCAACGAACTGTTAACAATCTTCCGCTTGCTGCGCCGGGCGAACTGGGGCTAGACTGTTTAGACGGGTTTCGACCCACTATCGAATAGCTTCAGGAGAGTAATTAATGAGCCATGTACGCCGTTGGGGGACGGCGGCATTAGCGCTTGTTGCGCTGATGTTTGTTGTGTCCTCTGCTGCTCTCGCCCAATCGGATACCGCCGCCATCTCCGGGTTCGTTCGCGACCCCTCCGGCGCTGTAGTTCCGAATGCAAGTGTCACCATTAGAAACGAAGGAACTGGTGTTGAGCGGAAGGTAACCACGAATGAGTCTGGTTACTACGTTATGTCGAGTTTGCCGCCTGCCTTCTATACAGTTACTGCGGAAGCGCCGGGATTCAAGCGCTTCGAGAAGACGCAGAATAAGCTTGATCCGAATATTTCCACAACGGTCGACGTCGCAATGCAAGTCGGAGCAGCGTCGGAAGTTGTCAATGTCGTCGCCGAAGCTCAGTCGCTCCAGTCGGAAACAGCGACACTCGGCAAGCTGATCACCACCAGCGAAGTCAAAAACATCCCGCTAAACGGCCGTAATCCGCTGTTCCTGGCGCTACTGAAGCCGGGTGTGAGCGGAGGCGCGCTTGCGCAGTTCGGTTTCGGCCTCAGCACAGGTGGCCTGAACATTAACGGATCCCGCACGCAGGACAACGTCATCACCTTCGATGGCGCGGTGGCTGTGAGAACCCGTTCGAACGGAACCAGCATCGGCGTTGCCGACGTTGATGCAGTTCAGGAAATTCAGGTTTTGACTGCCAATTACAACGCCGAATATGGACGTTCGGCGGGCGGACAGGTTCGTATCGTTACGAAGAGCGGGCAGCGCGAATTCCATGGCGATTTCTACGAATATTTCCGTAACTCGGCCATGAACGCCAATCAGTGGGCGCGCAACCGCAACCCCGATCCAACGATCAACAGCAAAGCCGAGCCCTTTCGCTATAACCAGTACGGTTATGCTCTCAGCGGACCAGTGTTCATTCCGAATAAGTTCAATTCGGATCGGAACAAGCTGTTTTGGCTTTGGAGTCAGGAGTGGGTCAAATTCCGCCAGACGCAGCTCAACAACGCCAGCGGAATTCGTGTCCCTACCGCGGCGATGCTTGGTGGAGACTTCAGCGAGTTGCTGAATACGCCGAATCTGTTCACGAACACACCGCAGTACATCCGCGATCCTCTCGCGACAGGTAACTGCACCGCTACAGATCGCACAGCTTGTTTCGCGAACAACGTCATTCCCCAAAGCCGCTTGAGCCCGCAAGGAATCGCGCTGATGCGTTCCTACCCGACCGCGAACGTCGTGTTGCCGGGAGCCAATTATCAAGCCGCTCGCGGACTTGCCCAGAACCAGCGGAAAGACAATGTATCGGTCGATTACCTTCCGGCGGAGAGGCATTACGTTCGCTTCCGTTGGCAGAACTACGAATTCGAAGAGCTCGGAGCATGGCGTGACTCCACCGACCGTGCCCCTGCTAATCTAAATCGTCCCAACGATACTGCGTCGATTAACTACATCTGGACGGTATCGCCCACAGTCGTGAATGAGTCGCTGTTCGCCGCCAGTGCGGACCGCGTCAAGATCGCAGTACAGACCGACGGAGACCGTTACAAGCGCAGCGCGTACGGCATCTCCTATCCGTATCTGTTCCCGGAGAAAGAAATTTTCGACAAAGTACCGACTACCGTGATCCAAAACCTCGGAACGGTCGATGGTGGCCCCTACCCGGCGTCGTCCTCAGGACCGATCTGGCAACTCTCCGATACTTTGTCCTGGATCAAAGGTAGTCACACACTTAAATTTGGCGGCTACTGGGAACGGGCCGGTCAGAACGACTTTGATCAGATCAACGTGAGCGGTGTACCCGGTGGAACCAACAACCAGAACGGCCGGTTCGTATTCAACAATACGCGCCCCGGTGGTACTGGCGTGGCCGTCGCAAACGCCGCGCTGGGCCTCTACGACACTTATGCTGAACTCGGCAATCGTTCGTACACTCCCTATCGCGGACATATGTTCGAGTGGTTTGCGCAGGATTCCTGGAAAGTAACTCCGAAGTTGCGTTTTGAGTACGGCGTTCGCTTCACTCGCATTCAGCCCTACTACAGCTTGTGGCGCAACATGTTGGTGTTCGATCCAGCCTCGTACGATTCGTCGAAAGCCGCGGTTCTCAATCCGGCCAATGGATTCGTACTCAGTGGCGATCAGTACAACGGCATGATCATCCCTGGCGATGGCTGGCCGGATTCCGCGATCGGACGCGTGCCGATTGCAAGCACCGGCGAGTATGACCGCCTCTTCAAAGGGGACAAGCAGTACTCGCAGATCCACAATGTATGGTCACCGCGTTTCGGCTTCGCCTACCAAATGGGCGAGAAGACCGTCATCCGTTCGGGTGTCGGCCGCTTCGTTACCCGGCTCGGCATCAGTGACTCGGTCTTCCTCGGAGGAAATCCACCGCTGCAGCCTACGGCTTCGACTTCCAACGGTTTAGTCGACAACCCGGGGGGCGCAGGCCGTGTGACGGGATTCCCGCTCACGGTCACCACACAGGATCCGATCTTCAAAAATCCGGAAGCTTGGACCTGGAACGCCACGATCGAGCGCGAGATCGCAACAGGCATGACCTTTGAGGTTGGTTATGTGGGTCGCAAGGGTCTGCACGGGCAGCGCGAACGGAACATCAACCAACTCACCCCGGGTACCATTCAGGCGAACTCCGGTATAAGCGAAAACTTCTTGCGTCCCTACAAGGGTTATGCCACGATTCGATCCACGAACAACGACTCGAACTCGTTCTATAACGGTCTGCAAGTGAGCGTCAGCCGCCGTTATTCGAAAGGCCTGAGTTTCGGCGCCGCATATACTTATTCGAAGCTCTTTGACGATGGCTCGAACCAACGTGACATCGTCCCAGATGCTTACGACACCAGTGAGCTGTGGGGGCCATCCGAGTTCGATCGGCGTCACGTCGCCGTAATCAATGCCATTTACGAGTTGCCGTTCCTTAAAGAACAGCAGGGAGTGGTTGGTAAGATCCTCGGCGGCTGGCAGATCAGCGCAGTGACCCAGTTCCAGACTGGTTCGCCTCGGTCGGTCACTACTGGCGACGATTTCGCCGGAGTTGGGACGGGAAGCGGAAGCCAATTCTGGGCAGTTAACGGCGACCACCATCTGTCGGATCCGCAGTTCTCAGAAGGTCCAAACGACGCTAACTACTACTTCAAGGTGTACCAAGACCCGGCTGCTAAAACGGGAGAATTGTTTACGCGACCGGCAGCAGGAACGTTTGTGAAGGATAGGGTTCGGAATATCATCATGAGGCCCGGTATGCAAAATTGGACCGGCGCTCTGTTTAAGAACTTCCAGATCTCTGAGAATCACCGCGTTCAGTTCCGCGGGGAAGTCTACAACATTCCAAATCACCCGAATTGGAGGGATGATGATGCAAACATGATCAATCCCACCAGCAGTACGTTTGGTAAAGTCACGACGAAGGTGTTCGAACGTACCTTCCAATTGAGCTTGCGTTACTCGTTCTAACTTTAAACTGTAAGGGCCCGCAGCGGATCATCCGTTGTGGGCCTTTTTCTTTTAGTTGATCACTACGAACTTCTTATCTCGCTCCAATGTGTAGACGACAGGTTGTGTTCGCAGCGGCAAGTCGAGTTCATATGTTTCAGGTGCTTCGGTCACCACTGGGTAAACCTTAGCGGCCACTTGGACTTTCTTCTTACGAGTGTCGATGACCTCTGTAAACGGCGATGGTTTCGATGACGCTGCGCGAACGCTCTGTACTTCGTATCCGTAAAGGTCCAATTTCACGTTGGGCGTGAGCATTATGCCTATTCCTATGACGAGATTGATCGAAAACAGGGCCACACTGGCCCACACCAGCTTGGGAAGCTGGCCAATCGAGATGAACTCGTCGGTAGTAGCGGTTGGGAAATCTGGCTGATGTCGCATCACGCACGCCGTATCAAGCATGCGGCCTGCCAAACTGTAATCGATTGAAAAGTAAGGGCTTACAGAGTGAATAACAGCGGAACGAAGCTGTCGTTTTTACCGAGAAGCGCGCTTGGCGCTTCTCGGCCGGAACACCTAGTTAGTTCGAGTAGTCTGCACCTTGGGCGCAGACAAATAGCCTACGATCTGATCCTTCTTAACCTCATTGACAACCAACTCATATGGCTGTCGAGCCTTCGACACATAAAACTGGACGGGCTCGTTTAGGTTCTTGTCTTTCTTCTCAACTCGCTTATCATCGGCCACCAGCTCGATCGTGAACCGGTTCTTTTTAGGATCAGCCTTCTTTAAGATGACAGAGACATCGCCAACCCGACGCGGCTCTTTGCTCTTGTTAATAGTGAACTCGAAATAATTGCGTTCTCCGAGCGACCGCAGAGCCTGGAGTTCCTTACCATTTGTCGCAACCAGCGAAGACGTCCCGTCCAGATCACCGCGGACCCGACGCAAGTCCTGAACGGTCTTCTCGAGTTCGGATTTGGCGGTCTGTACTTCCGTCTTTACGTTGCCAACTTCAGTGCTTACTTCGGTGATCTTGGTAGCCGCAGCTTTTTCGACGCTACTCACCTGCTCTGTTAGTTCGGTCTTCATCTGCTCGGCGGCCTTGATCTGGCGCGCCTGTTCCAACTGTAAACGCTTGGCGAGTTCCTCGGCGTGCTTCTGTGCCTCTACGCGGGCCTGACCGGCCGCCATGGAAGCCTGCCTCCGGGCTGTTTCAAGCTCATCCTTTAATGAGGTGAGACTGCGCCGAGCAGTCTGTGTAGAAACGGTAGAGCTCTCTTTGAGGCTACTAATCTCGTTTTGCGTGGACTTTCGAAACTCACCGATCTCAGTCCTTAGTCCATTCAGTTGCGAGAACAAATAGATGTTGGCGCCGAGTAACGCCACTACAGAGCCGATTAAAATAGGTACTTTAACGTCCGAGCTACCGTCCGGCACATTCTCGCTCATGGAACTTCTCCTTCGATGCCCAGGGTCTTCACCTGTAGGGTTACTACTAATGTATCATTCCGACGTCAATATACCCGCAGCGGTTCCCGGAAGTAGTATCGATATGTGAAAACAATCGCGGTCTCGGCGTTGGTTCTGGGCTTGGGTGTCATAACGAGCTGCCGCCGTCAACCGTCGCCGACCGTCTTTCTTGATCCTGCGCTCGCCGTACTGGTTCCTCCAGACACCACAATGTTGGCGGGAATCCGAATGCAAAGAATTCGCGCCACGCCTTTTTCGGAAGAACTTAAGAATTCTCCGCGCCTTTCCGAGTTCCAGAGCAGTATGGGATTAGTCGGTGAGTCTGATATTTGGGAAATACTGATTGCTTCCAATGACTCCCAATGGGTCGCTTTGTTGCGCGGGAAGTTCACGGAAATGGGGATGGAACCACGCATCGAAAAGCCATCGGCCCGGCGCGAAAACTTCAACGGCATTCCAATCGTCGGCGACGAAAAGGGAGCCGTCGCATTCCTCAACCCCACGACCGCGATTGCCGGGTCCTTTGATGCTGTCCTGCAGACGGTGGAACGCCGCAACGCCAACTCTGGCGTGCCGGAATCGCTGCGTAAGTTGACGGACGAGATTCCTTCCACCAACTACGCCTGGTTCACCTCGGTCGGCCCGGTCCCCAGCTTCTTGCCGGTGTCCAAGATAAAGACTGCTCGGGCAGGATTCGATCCGCAGACCAGGATTCTTGACCTCATGGTGGAGGCTGAATCTGCCGGCGCCGCCAAATCGACCGGCGACACCATTGGCGGAAGTGTCGAAGGGACACGGGTAACGTTTCAGGGGCCCGCCCGGGCGAATTTGATCGATTGGATGTTGGGTAGAAGCAGCCGTGCTCCGGCAACCCGTTAGAGCTTCAAGCTGCCGCCTTCGCTGACGAAGTTCTTATTCCAGCTCGGAATTTCGACGATGACGTCGCCTTTGACGACGGCTTGGCATCCCAGGCGGGAGTGCAGAGTCAGACCTGGCGCCATGTCGAGGCGGTCGGCTTCGTCGTCATCCATCTCCGTAAGGTTCTCATCGCCCTGTTTGACGATTACGTGGCAAGTCGTGCAAGCGCAGCTTCCGCCGCAAGCGTGGTCGAGATGGATACCGTAATTGAGGCAAATATCCAGGATCGATTCGGGCTTGCCATGCTCGGAATACGGCAGTTTTCCGGACTCGAACTCCACGGTCTTACCTTCCGGCAAAACTGTGATTTTAGGCACCTTGTTATTATACCGTTCGCTCGAAATTGAGTCTTTTCGTGGAAATTTGTGTCTGCCGGGCTATAAGCCGGTTTCTGTATCCTCTCCGAAGGAGAGGCAGTGATCATTCCTCTAGGCCGGCCATTGCTGACCGGCTCCAGCGACCTACCCGGGAGTCTGAACGGAGCGGGCCGCTCCTACTCCCCTATTTGGTCTTGCTCCGCATGGGGTTTGCCCTGCCAGTCCGCATTACTGCGGACCGCGGTGCGCTCTTACCGCACCTTTTCACCCTTACCGAACTTGTAGATCCGGCGGTATATTTTCTGTGGCACTTTCCGTAGAACGAGCCTCTACGGCTGTCCCCCGGCCGTTAGCCGGCATGCTGCCCTATGGAGACCGGACTTTCCTCCCGCCCGAAAGCGGGCGATCACCTGCCCGGCAGACAACTCTATTAATTATAGCAATCGCATGTCACAAAACTTGTTCATTTGCGTCCACATAGTCGATTTTCGCGCTAATCTCGCGAGCATGGCGATTGTTGTACCCATTGCACGGCAGCGTTCTGTTAGTAACTTGACTTACGCTTGTTACAAAGCAGAGGTCGTAGGTTACCTATAGGTGTCTTTTTCTATTCAACTGTGAAACTTAGGAGCAAAAAATGCGTCTTATGAACGATTTAGTGTATGATGCAAATGATCGGACCTTAATTGCTTCGGGGACCGGACATTCAAATAAGAACAAGAGACTAAGAGGGGGAGTAATTATGCGGTATCAGCGGTACGTTTCGCTACTGTTTCTCTTCGCGCTCCTCAGTTCCTGTCTGTTTGCACAAGGGCTGAACACAACAGCGTCGAAAAACGACTGGGAAGAGATCAACTTCGAATTCAATTCACCTGTTCTGACCGATGGCTATCCGAGTCTGCTGCGACTGGCCGAGTTGCTGCAGAAGCATCCGGACTACAAAGTCAAATTCGAAGGCCACGCGGACGTAATCGGATCGAACCGGTATAACGAGCGGCTCGGTCAGCGGCGCGCGGATGCCGTCAAGGCATTCCTTGTCAAATACGGAGCCGCCGACGGCCAACTGACGACCGCTACCTTCGGCGAAACCCAGCCGAAGATTAATGACCGGGCGAAAGAAGCGCGGTTCATGAACCGGCGCGTGTTCATGACCGTCACCGACGGTCAAGGCAAAACGATTCTCGATCAGGTCAGCGTGGTCGAAGTGGTCAAGACGCTGGATGACCTGTTCGCGCTGCAGAAGAAGTGCTGCGACGATATCCTGCGCCGGCTGGACAAGCTGGACGATATCGCCAACATGCTGCAGAAGATCGTCGGCGAGAACGATGCCCTCCGCAAAGAACTTCCGGCGTTGCGCGGCGCGCACGACGCGCTCGATCAATATGTAAAGGCGCAGCCGAAGCCGCTCACCGAGCAGCAGACTGCCTCCGATCGTAGACACCCGCACGGCCGAGCAGATTGAGCGCGCGCGGATGCCGCGTTTTCGATCATCAATGCTAACGCCGGCGCGGACCAGAGCGGCAACCTCACCTTTACCGGTCGCGGCCGCTACTTCATGCCATTTAAGGAACAATTCGCCGTGCAAATGCAGGGCGAATATATGTACTTACCGCGACCGGCAGGAAGGGCAGGCCGACATCGGCCTTGTTAACCGTTTCGCCACGCGCGCGCAAGCCGGTATTTTCGCCAGCTTCAAGCACGTGAACTTCAACGGCAACGTTCCCGGACAAGGACATCTTTCACGACCGCCCGGTTACGCAGTTCGAGCCCGGCGAGATCAGTCGGCAACGGCCTTCTCGGACAGGCTTCGCTTACGTTGGATTATCTGTTTAGCGGCGGCAAGCTCGGCGTCTTCGGTTCAAAGGGCTTCCTGCAGGACGCCGTTCTGAACCGCATCGCAACAGCGAACCGCAATGTCTTCACGGAACACTATCTGCGCACCATCGACCAGTTCGGCATCAGCACGACTGTTCGGACTGGGCGGCAGCGCTTACCTTGAAGGCAACGCTCGGCTATCTGAAGAGCCGCGCGAATGCTGATCGCCTTGGCGGACACGGCCGTTTCGTGTTCCCGTTGAGCGACCGCTTCGCCTTCACTCTCGAAGGTGGCATGAACGAGACGCTGGTGAGCGTTGCCAACACCGGCCGCGTAGTGGCCGGTTTCCAGTTCGGCAACTTCATGCGTCCGAAGGACTACCTCGAAGGCTACAACGGTGTCCAGCATGCCGTGCCGGTTGATGTTCCGCGCGTTCGCTATGAAGTGCTGACGCGTACTGTCCGTACGGGCAACGACGCGCCGGTTGCCAATGCCGGTCCGGATCAGATCGGTGTGCCGGCGGGCACCATCACCCTTGACGGTTCCGGCTCGCTCGATCCGGAAGGCGACGCGCTTACCTATCAGTGGAGCCAAGTGTCAGGGCCGGCCGTTTCGATCTCCGGGATGAATACGGCCCGCGCGACGCTTCACGGCGGCTGAAGGCCAGAGCTATGGCTTCCGCCTTGTTGTCAAAGATCCGCAGGGACAGCAGGGCGTCGATTCGACCGTCGTTACAACGACGTCGACCGCAGGCCAGTCCAGATCGTCTCGCTTCCAGGCGAGCCCGGATCGCATCATGTCCGGCCAGCAGAGCACAATTGACTGGCAGGTTCTCAACGCCGACACCGTGACGATCACGCCTGGTATCGGCAACGTCTCGGCAAGCGGCAGTAGAGCCGTATCGCCCACGACGACAACGCAGTATCGCTTGACGGCCCGCAATCGTAAGGGAGAAGTTTCCGCCACAACGACGGTTGTCGTCGAAGCGGCGCCTGCAGCTCAGTTCACAGCCTGCAGCGTCTCGCCGATGAACATCATGACGGGCGAAAGCGCAACGATCACTTACGCGACAACGAACGCCGACACGGTGGAGATCAGCGGTATCGGAAACGTTGCTACCAGCGGCACTCGAGTGGTTTCGCCGACGTCGACCACAACCTACAATCTGACTGCGCGGAACGCGCAAGGTTCTGCCAACTGTTCTGTTACTGTCCAAGTTTCGGCAACAGGCACAGCCCCGCGCGTATTGAACTTCAGCGCAAGTCCGACGTCCATCAACTCGGGCAACACATCCACGTTGAGTTGGGGTGTCGAGAACGCGACGACCGTGAGCATCTCGGGAATCGGTAACGTCGACCCGACGGGTACGCGCGCTGTCTCGCCGACGGCGACCACTACTTACACACTTACTGCGACCAACAGCACGGGGAACGTCACGGCAACAACGACGGTTACTGTTGCTGGTGGACCCGGTCCAGGCCCAGGCGCGCCAACTATCACAGGTTGCGCGGCGGCTCCGAGTACTTCTCCTGCGCCGGGATCGCCTGTCGTCATTAGTTACGTCACGGCCAACGCAACCGCCGTCGCTTTCACCCCCGCTGTGGCGGGCGCCGGTCTGAACGGTCCCGTGACCGTCATGCCTGCCGCCAGCACAACCTATACGATTACTGCTACCGGCAGCGAAAATCGAACGGCTGTCTGTACCGTGGCCGTCACCGTTACGCCAACGCCGCCGGGTCCAGTACCAAACGTCGAATCCCTCGTCGAGACGTTCAATCGTGAAACCGTACTCGACGCTTCCCAGTCTACGGACCCGTCCGGTGGCGCACTTACCTTTGTCTGGACTCCGCTGGGAACTGGAGCGGCCATCCTGGATCAGGGTCAGGCTCGCACTCGCGTTCAGCTTGCCGGCCTCGCCGGTGACTATCCGTTCCGTCTGACCGTGCGCAATGCGGCAGGTCAAGAAAGCACGGCAACCGTCACTGTCCGGTTCCGGTCATCGACCATCCCATAGACACCGGCAGTTACTCCTGCCTCTTGAAGCCGGGTGCGGTTCGCCGCATCCGGCTTTTTGCATTTCAGGGCGGCCTATTTGCGATCGCTTTTCGGCGCCACGATTCCGGAGCCTTCCTTGATTGTCACTATCTGGTTCGCCTTCACGTTCGGGAACGTTTCGACGCCACCGTTCGTCCACCTGACAACCAAGTCTGCGGTGGCAGCCTCACCGAGACCGAAGTGGAGTCTTCGATCATTCACTGAGTAGAAGCTCGATTGGGCTGTAACTTCCTGGGTCTGCACACGGCCACCGTATTTGGCAGTGACCCTGCTACCAATCGCGCTACGGTTGGTCTTCACACCCTGCAGTAAAACCTTGAGCCACTTTCCGGATCCGGAGACATCGTTGCGCAGGAGCGATGGAGGTTCATTCATATTAAAGATGAGGACGTCGACATCGCCGTCGTTATCGAAATCCCCAAACGCGCATCCACGGCTGGAATGCACGGCCGCTACGCCCGGTCCAGCTTCTTCAATCAGTTCCTCAAACTTGGGACCGAGATTCCGAAACACGAGCCGTGGTGTCTTATAGGGATACTGTGGCAGGGTCTTTTCGATCTCCGGGTACACGCTTCCAGTGGCAATGAAGAGGTCAGGCAAGCCGTCATTGTCCAAGTCGACTATGCCGGCGCCCCACCCGATATAGCGTGTGTCGACACCTAAGCCGCTGCGAACGGTAATGTCGTCGAACGAACCTTTACCGTCGTTGCGATAAAGGACGTGCGTATCGTCGGCAAAGTGTGTTTTGAGGATATCGAGGTGGCCATCGAGGTTGATATCTCCGAGGCCGACTCCCATGCCGGCCTGCTCAATGCCGTCTTCGCTGAGCGCTGCCCCGCGTTCAATTCCTTCTTCTCTAAAGGTTCCGTCGTGATTGTTACGGAACAGAAAACTCGGCGTTGAGTCACATGCGACGTAGATGTCGGGCCAGCCGTCGTTATCGTAGTCGGCCGCTACAGCGGTCATGGCATAGGAGCCAGTTGCTTTCGCGATCCCGGAAGCTTCGCTGACATCCGTAAATGTGCCATCGCCGTTATTCCGATACAAGCGATGACGGCTGGGGGGCAAACCGCGCGGGCCGCAATTCACCGGCACACCTTTCCAATTGCAATTCGATTTCTCGCCGGGCTTGGCGAGGCGGTTCAAATCCAATTCCAAATAGTTGGCGACGAACAGGTCAAGGAGGCCGTCGCGATTGTAGTCGACCCAAGTACAACCGGATCCCCAGCTGGTTCCCGTCTGAAGAAGATTGGCCTGCTTGGTCACATCTGTGAACGTTCCGTTTCCGTTATTGCGATAGAGAACGTTCTGGCCCCAGTAAGTGATAAACAGGTCTTCGTACCCATCGTTATCGTAGTCTCCGATCGTGACTGAAGAAGCCCATCCGGTTCGCGTGAGGCCAGCCTTCTCAGTGACGTCCGTGAACGTGCCGTTACGATTATTTCGATAGAGCCGGTTGGTGGCTTCGGGCGGCGGATCAGTAAGACGCGTACCGCTTAGCAGGAGGATATCGAGCCAACCGTCGTTGTCGTAATCGAAGAAGGCAACGCCGCAGCCGACTGTCTCAAGAATGTATGTTTTTTTGTCCACGCCACCGTAGGGAATCGACGTTTTCAGACCCGCTTCAGCCGCAATATCGGTGAATCTTGCGTTGAAAGGGATACCGGACGGTTTCCCGCGCGGTGTCGGCTTTACGCTACGCGTAGAAACACCTTGCGCGAAAGCCAACCCCGGCAAGAGGTGCATGAGTTCGCGGCGAGTCATTTAGGATCACCATTCACATCACCGCGAACAATTACCGATTCCTGATCGCGTGTTACACCTTGCCGTTTGAGCTGAGCCACCCGAGCGGAAGCTCGATGCGATTCGGCGTCGCGACCGACAGCTTTTAGCGCTCGGGATAGCTGATAGTAGACGGCGGATTCCTCGGAGTTCAAATCGGCGGCCCGTTGTAAGAGTGGCACGGCGCTTTTGGCATCACCGAGTTGCAGCTTGGCGCGGCCGAGATAGTAATAGGCTCCCCAACCGTCGGGGCGCGCCGACCTCGCGACCTCAAGGAACGGCGTCGCTTCCGCCTCCCTGCCCTGCTGGACCATGATTGCGCCGAGCAGATAGCACGCGTCCGCATCCGCCTGCTTCTGTTTCAGAATGGTTCGCAACTCTTCTTCCGCAGCATCATTTTCTCGCGCGCTGACGAGGGCCCGGGCGAGTTCCATGGATAAGCCGGGTATGTTTCCATCGAGATCACGGGCTCTGCGATATTCACGAATCGCATCTTCAAAATGAGTCGCGTCGTAATAGACCTTGCCTCGCAAGAATGCCGCTTGCGGGGCAGTCATCGCTTTCGGCAGCTCGACGTCAAGAATCTGGCGCGCTTTTTCGCGCTCTCCGAGCTTGAGATAGGCAAGGCCTTTCAAGTAAATGACGTTCGGGCTTGTTGGAAGTTCCTTAAGAAGCGCCAACGCTTTCTCGCTTTCCTGAGTGTGAACCTGCGTGGTAGCCAGGAGTTCGCGCACCCGGAGGTCGGACGGCCGTTGTCTGGCAAGTTGTGTGAAGACACCCTTAGCTTCGCTGTGATTTTCTTCTTTGAGATAGGCGAGGCCAAGGTTCAGAAGCAACGGCGGATCGTTGGGCGCCAGTGTCAAAGCAGTTTTGTAGGCGGCAATCGATTCGCGCGTGCGCCCGGTCCGCGAATAGATGACCCCTAGATTCCCCAGGGCTCCAATGTGGTTCGGCTGCTGCTTCAATACAGCGCGAAAGCCTTCCTCGGCTGTGTTGAGGTCACCTCTGGAGAGAGCAGTGACAGCATTGGTAAATGTCGTTTCGAGCGGACCGGCAGCGCTGCCGGGGTACGCAAGAGCAACGATTAGGAGTAGCAGGGCTAGCACTTTGTTCAGTTTATCGAATGGGAGTCATATCGATCCCATCTGCAGGTGGCGGGTGATCCACGACTGGCTGTCCGATTCGGTCGAGTTCGGCGATGACGGCTGCTCGCGCTTCAGGAAAGTGGGTGAGGCCTCGCATGATGGCCATGTTGTAGGCGCCTCTCGAGGGTTCGGAGTTGGCGGTCTTGGCCTTCCGACGGTAGCGCAGCATTGATTGGTCGAATCGGGATTTATCGAATCCGACGATCATGTGGGGCTCGATTCGGTTGGTTGCGCTTCGGAAACCCGCGGGAGATCGATCGCGTGAATCCTGTTGTTGGGTTCGTTTTCCGATTTTGCGATTTCGCACAGTGATTCCCGTTGCGGGGGCGCTTCCGGCGAGTCAGTCTCGGGTTCGTTTTGCAATTCGTTGTCTGAGTCGCTTGGCGGTGGAAACTGGGCGCGGATTTCGTTGTAGGTGCGGAGCGCACGTTCGAACCTGCGGGTGATGCGGGTTTCGAGCTGGTCGAGGCTTTGGAGGTCGAGCTTGCGGGACGTGGGCGGTGGCCTGTACGAGGGCCATGTCGGCTTGGTCATATTGCTCCTCGATGATCGGGAACCCGTCGGCTATCCCTTGGTCGAGGACAGACACCTGCATCTTCCAGATCCGTTCCAGGCGCCACCGGCAGACCGCCATTTCGATCACGAGACGTTCTTCGACGAAATCACGCGGTTGGAATTTGACGAGGAATTCGTGTTGGAACTGCTCCCATTCTTCCTTGGATTCGCCATCAATGATGACGGATTTGTGCGAAGTGAGACCGTGACGGACGGCGTTTTGGGAAGACCGTGCACGGCCCTCGGTGGTGACTGGACCTTTCGATTTGGCCCCATTTTTCTTTGATGCTTCGATCTGCGCTGCTGAACGCATAACTCAACCTCCGGTTCTACGGTAGCAGCCGGATTTGCCGATTTCGGGTGGGTTTTGGGTTAAGTTATTGAGAAATGCGGGTAATAAAGATCTTGAAGATTCGTGAACAGCGAGCCGCGGCCCTGCGGGGCGCGCAGTTGCGGGATGAAAAGAACACAACGACGAGAGAATGGAGGGCCGGTAATGCGTTGGTGTTAATGGCGTGAATATGGCCGGGGACGTTTTTCTTCGGAAGTTACGACTGTTGTCCCGTCGCCGGCGGTGAACACGTGTAGGATTGTCGGGATCTGTAGCAGCGTCCCTTCGCGCGGCGGCCGAGAGGACAACATGGAACCAGAATACCGCCGAAAGTTTCGTTACACGAGATCTGAAGCGTCTTTGGTGTCTGGCTGAATACGCTATGGGAGGCGGCCTACTTCAGGCATCTCCTCTCAAGATCATTTTCTCTGCCCGGCGTCCATCAGTTCCTCGTATGCTTCGGAGAACGCATAGTTCTCGATAAGGTCAGCAAAACGTTCGAACTTGTGTTCACCGAAGAGGATTCGCAAGTGAGGTTCCGCCTTCTCGAAATAGTCGATCGCAGCGGCATCAGAATCGGCCAGGTAGCGCGACAATTGTTCGACAGCTTCCTTTACCTGCGCCGGATCGCCTGCCGGGCCAGGTTCGCGATTCGTCCTATCAGGTACCTGCTCTAATCCCCGGATGAGGCTGCTGAGGTACTCCTCAAACGAAGCGCGCCAGACTTCGATCTCAGCCGCGGGAGCTGAACTCGCAATGGCTTTCTCCAGGCTGGCGGCTGCATTCTGAACAGCAGTTGCGCCAAGATTTCCTGCCGCTCCCTTGACAGAGTGGGCTAGCCGCTCAGCCAGGCCGCTGTTGCTCTCCGCCAGGGCGGAGGCGATACGCTGGGCGACGTCGGCTTCAGTTTTCGAGAACTGACCCAGGAGTTTTCGATACAGTTTTTTGTTTCCGGCCACCCGCACGAGACCTTCGGCAGTGTTAAGTCCGAATACCTCCGGCAACTCGTCGGTTTCCGCTACGGTGGTGGCCTCCGGCTTCTGCGGCGAGACAAGAGGCTCCGCCGTCGGGATAACGAAGCGCTCCAGCGTGTCGAAAAGCGATGAGGGATCAACCGGCTTGGACACGTGACCGTTCATTCCCGCAGCCAGACACTTCTGGCGTTCGTCGATCGTCGCGTGCGCCGTCATGGCAATGATTGGAAAGCTTCCGAATCGTGGGTCCGATCGGATTTTATTCGTCGCCTGGTATCCATCCATTTCCGGCATTTGAAGATCCATTAGCACGACGTCATAATTCGGAGGTATCGGCTGGCCCACCAGCTTGCGAACCGCCTCGAGTCCGTCGTTAGCGACATCAACCGTTGCGCCCACTCCCTCCAGCAACTCAACGGCGATCTGCTGATTGATCTCGTTGTCTTCCGCCAGAAGCACTCTCAGGCCCCTCAGCCGGCCTGCATGGCGGTCGGCCTCCGGAGCGAGTACCATTCTGTCCTGTTTGACCCCAGCGAAAAGGTTTACCAGTGTATCGACCAGCATCGACGTTGTTACCGGTTTCAACAAGAACCCGTCGATGTGGAGGCGCTCCGCTTCTTCGTGCACGTCCTCTCGCCCAAAGGCGGTGACGAGCACGACGGCCGGGTGCTTCTTCAGTTCTGTGTTCTCTTTGATCAGACGCGCCGCCTGAATGCCATCCATGCCGGGCATTCGCCAATCCATGAATATGACATCGTATGGCCGGCCCGAGTCGTGTTGCTCCACAGCGGCGATTGCCTCCTCGCCCGAGCTGACGGCGTCGACCCGGGCAAGAATGCCATCTAGCGCGTGTACCAGAATGTCCCGCGCTGCGGGATTATCATCCGCAACCAGGGCCGAGACGGCCTGAAGCTGTGCGGGCATCACCCTGCTACGCGCGGGGCCGGATGCCACACCCACCGACACTGTAAACAAAAACGTGCTTCCTACGCCTGGCTCGCTTTCCAGCCAGATCTCGCCACCCATGAGTTCCACCAACCGCCGGCAAATAGTCAGGCCGAGTCCCGTTCCTCCGTGTTTTCGCGTCGTGGACATGTCGGCCTGGCTGAAAGGCTGAAATAATCGGGCAGCCTGCTCCGGCGTCATGCCGATGCCGGTATCCTTTACAGAGAATCGGAGGTTGGCTCTTTCTCCGACCTGTTCCAGCAGTTCCACTTTCAGGTACACATCGCCGCGCTCAGTGAATTTGATCGAATTATTCATCAGGTTTGCAATCACCTGGCCTAGGCGCAATGGATCGCCAACCAGGTTCTGCGGAACGGAGCTCTCAACCTCGGCCAGAAATTCCAGACCTTTATCCTGGGCTTTCTGCGCCGTGATGGAGGTGACCGAGGCGATCACATCATCCAGGTCGAAGTCCACCGATTCGATGTCGAGCCTCCCGGCTTCAATTTTCGAAAAATCGAGGATGTCATTGATTACTCCCAGCAGCGACGTTCCCGCATTGTGAATCTTGTTAATGTAATCGCGTTGCTTTTCCGTTAGAGGCGTCTTCAAGGCCAGGTACGCCATGCCGATTACAGCATTCATCGGTGTTCTGATCTCATGGCTCATATTCGCCAGGAACATCGACTTCATGGCGGTGGCTTCCTCCGCTCTTCGATTGGCCGCTTGCGCCTCATCACGGGCCTCTACTAGTTGGGCGGTCCGCCGTTCCACTACCCGTTCCAGAAGCAACTGTCGTTTTTGGAGACTGCTAACGCGCAACTTGTACGTACCGAAAATTAATCCCATGAACGCAAGGACCGCAGGCGGACTTGGTCCAGGGAGTGTTCCACCATGGAGGCGATACGTCGAGACGAAGAGACGCCCCCTGTTCTGCCCAATTCACGCCGCCGTCGGTGGATGTCTGCACGCGAAATACGTACTCACCAGGCCGGAGACCGGCGTACCGGGCATTGCGCTGCTGAGCGTCCACCGTTGTCCACTGCTTCTCCAAGCCTTCGAGTTGGAAACGGTAACGAATCTTCGACGGGTTTGCATAGCTCAAAGCGGCGAACTCCAGAGACAAGTCCGTTCTGCTTGTAAGCCAACGCTAAGCTGGTCATGTCCCAGATCGGCTTCGGAAGCACTGAACCTGCGACAACCGGTACCGTCTCACCATTGATCTGAAGATTGGTAAAAACCACGGGCGCTGGCGTCGTGGGAGCTATTCAGAATCTGTTTGGGGTGAAAACGATTGAAGCCGTTCAGGCCACCGAAATACATCCAGCCCGACTTGTCGCGGAAGCAGGCCTTGCGATTGAAGAACTGCCCCTGCAGTCCATCGGACTCAGAGTAGTTGAAAAAACTATTGTCCTTGCGATTAAATCTTGAGATGCCTCTTGCCGTGCTGATCCAAAGATTGCCCGCCTCATCCGGCAGGATGCACTGCACGATGTTGTCCGGAAGTCCTTCCTTCGTTGTGTAGTCGGTATGCTCTTCGGTTTTCGGATCGAACCGCACGAGTCCGGACTCGGTCGCAAGCCAAAATGTGCCCTCTGAGTCTTCGTGGATGAAGTTGACCTGGACTCGAGGCGGTCCGTCCGAGTCGATGCTTCGCGATAGGGGAATCTCGCGGGATACGCCCGAGGTATCCAGCTTTCGCATGCCAATGGAAGAGGAAGACCAGATATTTCCCTGACGGTCTTCGTGAACGCTGAGGTAGCCTTTGACATCAACCTCATCCTTTGGCTCGATAAACCTACCGTTGCGCCTATCAAATGTAGTGTCGGCGCCAAGCCAAAACCGGCCTCGACTATCTTCGAGCATCGTGTAGAACCTGGGGCTTTGTGCCGTGCTTTCGAAGTCATGATACATGCCGGTTTTCCGATCGAAACGGGTGAGTCCTGCACCGGTGCCAGCCCAAAACGTTCCCTGGCGATCTTCATAGACGGCAAAGATCACATCCCGGGCCACGCTACGCGGATCTTTCGAGTCATGCCGGTAGTATTGAAACTTTCCGGAACCGGGTTCGAAGCGGTTCAGCCCGCTACCGTAGGTTCCGAGCCAAACTAAACCATAACGATCGACGTGGATGGCGCGCACGTTACTCTCGTTCAAAGTCCCAACACCACTCGCATTCTTCCTCCAAGCGCCAAAACGCAAGCTCTCTTGCGAAAACCGGCTGACGCCGCCGCCCTTGGTGCCCACCCACAGGTTGCCTTCACGATCGCGCCGCAACGCAGTCGCCTCGTTCGTACGCAGGCTGTAGCGATCGGCTGGATCGTGCACAAGGGCCCTGAGCATTCCTGTTTTGGGGTCAAAGAGCTTCAAACCCTTGGATGTCGCCACCCAGAGCAGTCCACTCTCGTCCGGGAGTAGGGCAAGGCCACTGTCGTTCCATTGCCAATCGTGAGTGAATATCTGGCTTCGTGGGTCGAACCGGCTCAAGCGGTTGTTGTAAGAGACAAAGAGTGCCCCACTGGCATCGAAAGCAAGCCCATACACAGCTTCAGCGAGCGGATCTCTGGAACTCGATCGCTGATGAAAACGGATATCTCCCGTATCGGGATCAACTCGGACGAGCCCACGCCAGGTTCCGATCCAGATGATCCCACTATTATCCTGCTGAATTGAGGTTGCAACGAGTTGGGGTTCGTTTGGCCGATCGACGCCGATATCAAACTCAGTAAACGATTCGCGCCCTATGTCAAATCGATAGAGGATGCGTCCATGTGTCGCAAGCCAAAGAAACCCATGGCGGTCCTGGTGAAGCCTGCTGATATGAAAGGGATCGTTCTTCGTTTCGGGAAGGTTGGCGGGCCTGTATCGGGTGAATTTTCCGGTGCTTGGGTCGAACTTATTCAAGCCAGGTGAGGAAAACCAGATTGACCCCTGTTTGTCCTCCAACACATCGGTAACATAGTCACCCGATGGTGAGTTCGGATTCCTCGTGATCATGCCGGTACTGAGTCATCACAGCGCCGTCGTAACGGTTCAAGCCGCCCTGGGTGGCAAACCACATAAAGCCTCTATGGTCTTGCAGGATGGCGAAAATATTGTCCTGAGAAAGACCGTCGGCGCTTGTTAGATGTTGGAATCGGATTCGCGCTTGAAGGCTACCTGGGGCGGTCAGGGGATTGGCGGCGAGAGGGTCCGAACTTTGCCCGCCCGGTCTGTCCTGGCCATTGCAAATCGGTGGCATCGCGCACAGAACGAGCAGCGGCAAAAGCACAGCAAACCTCAGCGGCGCCGACCAAGCTTTAAGCACCGTGTGACGTGGCAGCGGACTGATGCGACGGTGACGAGTTGATGCGAGCAACTTAGAGGACTCGAACTATGAGAATAGTGATGTCGTCGGCTTGTTCTGCGGTTCCCATAATAATCATCCGCACTTTGGAGCAGCGTATCAACAAGCTCGGCAGAGCTGCTATGCCGATTGTCACTCAGGACCTTTTCGATTTCACTCTCGTCCCATATCTGTCCGCCGCGATTCGTAACGTCGGTAATCCCATCTGAGAAGCATGCCAACACGTCTCCTGGTTGAAGACGAATGCTGGCGTGCTCGTAGGCCGCTGAATCAAATAACCCGACTGGGAAGCCGCCGCAATCCAGATAACGTAGTTCCTCCGATGAACGGAGGAGTATGGGGTAGACGTGGCCTGCGTTAACATACGTCAAGCTCCAGTCGACCGAATCTAATCGGGCACAGAATAGTGTGGTGTACCGTTCGTGGCCGAACGATACGCACAGAGCACGATTTAACTCGGACACCACGTCGGCGACCGAATCCGGACCGCCGTTGATTTGTGACCGCAAAGAAGCCTGGAGGCTGGCCATGAGAACGGCTGCCGAGATCCCCTTGCCTGAAACGTCCCCAACGGTAAGCCATAGGTCCGAGCCCGGTCGATAGAGAAAGTCGTAATAGTCGCCTCCGACAAACTGCGCTGGGCGGCAATACGCGGCAATATCGATACCGGGAATACTAGGGGGATGCGGTGGAAAAAGACGGCGTTGTACTTCTCTCGCGATCTCCAATTCGCGGAATACAAGACGCGAGACTTCAGCCTCCTGTCTTAACTTTTGCGCAACGAGAGCGGACGCTGAAAAGGAAGCAGCGAGCTCCAGCAATTTGACGTCACTTTCCTCAAAGCCGCCCGGCTTGTTGAGAACCTGCAGTGCGCCTAAGACACCGTCCTCTGGAGACCGCAACGGCAGTGTGACGATTGATTGCGTGACATATCCGCTCGAGCGGTCTACGTCACGATCGAAACGGGAATCCTTCGAAACATCGTTCACAACAATGGCTTGGTTTGTAACGACGCAGGCTCCCACCAAACCGTGTTCTGCGCCAATTCGGATCTCCGGAAGTCCGTGAGCCACTTTGGTCCACAACTCACCGGCTGGCTTGTCACACGACCAGATGCTGCAACGATCTGCAAGAACCAAGTCCCTCGCCATATCTGCGTTTAGACGAAGAAGCTTGTCCGGGTCAGCCTCAGCGCTCATGCGGGAGGCGTAATCAAAGATCAATCCAACGAGTCGCTCAGCCTCTTCGAGTAGACGATCTACTTTACGTTTTTCTTTCGCCAACTGCTCCGCAGCTTCGCGCAACGCAAGGTGTGTCCGAACGCGCGCCTGAACCACACGGGCGGAGAACGGTTTGTGAATGTAATCGATCGCTCCCAGTTCCAATCCTCTCGTCTCATCCTCTGCGTCGGTCTTGCCCGTGATGAAAATGATGGGGATGTCGCATGTGGCGGGATCGGATTTCAACCGGCTGCAGACCTCATACCCGTCCATTTCCGGCATGATGACGTCCAGGAGAATCAGGTCAGGTTGGGGGAGTACCTTCGCAATATCCAACGCCTTGGCGCAGCTGGTCGCGATCTTGATGGTGTAGGCGTCTTTTAGAATACTGTGTGCGACCTGGATGTTGGCTGGCTGATCGTCGATGAGAAGGATGATGGGTTTGTCCGAGTCGGGTTTTTCTTTCTTCGCGGACGACTCAGGTTGTTCCTCGACAGCGGCCGGTTTGATTTTCATACTCGAGCAGCGTTCTTGACGTTTCGGGTCACATCAACCATCCTGACACTGCCTTTGCCCTTTCACTCGACTGCTCCACGGGGTGAGATCGTAAAGCCATGAAGGAACGCGGGCGTTTGCTCGGTGAGACCAACGCCGCCGGGAGAAGCGGCTCCAGTCAAACGCGAGGCGACATTCACTGTGTCACCCCACTCAACGTTCGCTCCTCACGATCCCTCCCATTACGGGTCCGATGTAAATCCCGATCTCACCTGCCATCCGCGGCCGCTGCGGGTAGCCTCTTCGGAGATTGCCAGTGCACAACTCACCGCGGCGTGCAGAGCGTCGTCGACGGGTTCCAGTAACCCTACTGTCGCGAGAAATGCGTCTCCCATAGTTTTGATTTTTTCGTGACTATGCCGGCGTGCGCAGCGTTCGAATGTAACAAATAGATTTCCCAGGTCCTTGAACACCGCTTCGGTTGCTGCTGGTCGCAGTAGTTCGTGAACCCTACTAAGTCTGAAAACAATACGGCGACATTTTCCTGCTCGGTGAATGGTTCGGCCGAGATTTCTGCTCAAGGCAGCCGCACCGTGCTCGAAGAACCCTTCTGCCGTGGGCTGCAAGCCAAGTTCATCGCAGAGCTTCGAGATTGGCTCTTTCTCCAGCAGATGCCGCCTCCAGGACGGCGACCTTCTCTTCCGGCGAGTAGTGCTTCCGTTGCTTCTGGGAGAACGCCTTCTCCATTTCCAACTGAACCGGAACAATCGGACCGCCTCCGCAACCTCACAACACATCCCTCGAAGTCAGACGAACTGCAGACTTTAGGCAGCGAGTTGATACGTACCTTAAAGTGCTGTAAACGTCCGAAAAGCGAATGTGTTTCGAGTGAGCAACTGTCGGTTTAGCAAACCCGCGCTGCTAATGTAAGTGATTTATTGAAATTAGTGAATGGGTCCAGCGCGCCACTCTGCAAATCGTTGTCCCCTAATCAACGTATTCACGCAGCTAATCAAAGCATCAACGGAGCCAAAAACTAAGCAAGTCTGCGAGCTTCAGGACGCCGTTTCTTATCGTTGATTTATTCTTTGTGCCCGCGAATTGCGCCGCGTAGTGGAGATGATCCAATCGTCATGATCGCAGAGTGCAGAGTTACTGCCTGCTGAGTTGCTCGTCATTCCGACTTACACAAATTTCTGCTTGACTCGGCAGCCACTTTGCATGTAGGCTCGAAATCCGTTACCAAGTTCCTGCAGCGATCGAACAAGGAGATGCGATGACTTCTTCTATGTGGGCGCGCAGACTAGTACTTTTCTCAATCCTAGTACTGCTATGTCCGATATGGGGGGCCCGTGCGGCCACAGTTCAGTTCGTTGTCACAGATCTGCCCAATGTAACTCCCGGAGAGGACTTGTGGCGGTATGACTATATCGTTGCGGGTCGTTCATTTCTTCTCTCAGAGTTCTTCGACGTGTATTTTGATCCACTGCTTTATGGCGCCCTTACAGCCGAAGCGACGCCCAGCGCTGATTGGGACGCGAGGATTCTGCAGCAGCCAAATGCTGCCAACCTTCCACCGTTTGATCGGGGCATGTTCGACGCCTTTGCTCTCGTCGGCAGCCCTTCCCTCGCAGGAACATTCGCCGTGAGTTTCGTCTATCTCGGAGGCGGGATCCCCGGCGTACAACAGTTTGAAATCTTCGGCGCGAATTCAAGTCTGCTCGAGTCCGGTCTAACGAGCCCGGCTACGACAGCAATACCGGAGCCGTCGACGAGTTTGTTGTCACTGCTCGGCCTAGCCGGCTTGAGCGTCAGACTCCGTCACGCGCGTATCATCCGGCGCTAAACATAACATCGCCAGTTTCGGTTCGACTGGCCCTCACCATCGCCTGTGTAAGAGGTTTAAGATGCGAGACGGTTGCCAGAGGCACGCGGGTCTAGTTGCCGGATTTTTGCTTGCGGCGGTTGCCGCGTGGGCGAATCCCACGGTTTCAAACGTTCAGTTTGTGAGCCAGGTACGTATAGACCGCTTCGTGATTGAAGCGACGTACCGGGCGGATGTGAGGAGTTCGGGTGGGGCCTTCACTGCGGTCTCGGCGACCGTCACCAGCGGGAACGCGGCAACCACGATCATCGATGGCTCTCTCACTTTTCCGGACGTAGCCTCCGGCGCAACGGTCACCAGCACCGACACGTTTGTCATCCGGCATAACCTTCAAACGCCGTTTCAGAACAGTTTTCTGCAGTTTTCCGTCAACTCTACTCCCGTCGTCGTCAACAGAGCGCCAACCGCCAACGCGGGTCCCGATCAGACTGCTGCGCTGGGCTCGACAGTGACATTGAACGGCGCGGCATCCAGCGATCCGGATGGCAACCCACTCACTTTTCTGTGGGCTTTCACAGCAAGACCGACCGGAAGCACAGCCGCGTTGCTCAATCCTACTTCGGTGAGCCCCACATTTGTCGCCGACAGATCAGGCAGCTACACGATCCGACTGGTTGTGAATGACAGCAGCATTAGCAGCACCCCCGATTCGGTTGTCATCTCGACATCCAATTCCGCCCCGGTCGCCAATGCCGGCGCAGATCGAACGTCCCCTACCGGCAGCAACGTCACCCTTGACGGCTCGCGTTCTTCGGATGTGGATGGCAACTCGCTTACTTATTTGTGGACTATTACAAGCCGGCCCCTGGGCAGTGCGGCCGCTTTATCAAATCGCACGGCAGTGACGCCCTCCTTCATCATCGATGTGTTCGGGCCTTATGTCATTGAGCTTGTCGTGAACGATGGCCAGCTCAATAGCGCTCCGGACAGCGTGACGGTGAATACCTCCAACTCGGCGCCGACCGCCAACGCCGGTCCAAACCAGACGGCGCCTGTCGGCACTACAGTTCAGCTCACGGGCGCCCAATCGACGGACATCGACGGCCAGCCGTTGAGCTTCAGCTGGTCGATCATAACGCGGCCTGCTGGCAGCGCGGCGGCGGTCTCAAATCCCTCGGCTGTAGCGCCAAACATTATCGTCGACAGGCCGGGCAGTTTCGTTTTGCAACTGATCGTGAACGACGGATTTGTCAATTCGGCGCCAGACACGATGACGATAACGACAGCCAATACTCCGCCGGTCGCCAACGCGGGCCCGGATCAGACCGTGACTATCGGCAACACCGTCAGTTTGAATGGATCGGCCTCATCCGATGTGGATGGCAATCCGCTCAGCTTTGCGTGGTCGATCACGAGCCGGCCGACCGGCAGCACAGCGTCGCTCTCGAGCGCCAACAGCGTTACCCCCACGTTCGTTGCCGATCGTGCAGGTCAGTATATCGTGCAATTGATCGTTAACGATGGAACAGTAAACTCTACACCCGACACTGTGGTCATTAATACCGGGAATTCGCCACCGATCGCGAATGCCGGCCCGGACCAAACGGTGGCGATCTCCAGTCTCGTGACTCTGAACGGCTCGAGTTCAAGCGATGTGGATGGCAATCCACTGACATTCGCATGGTCGTTCGTTAGCCGTCCGACCGGCAGCACCGCGACGGTCTCGAACCCGGCGGCGGTAATGCCGACCTTCACTGCCGACGTTGCCGGAGATTTTGTCATACAACTGATCGTCAACGATGGCACCGTGAACTCCGCGGCAGATACTGTCCGCGTTACCACGACGAACAGCGCGCCTACGGCGAACGCGGGTCCCGATCAGACAGTGGGGCTAGGCGCTGCGGTAGTGTTGAACGGTTCGGCGTCGTCCGATCCCGAAGCGGCTCCGCTTACTTATAGCTGGTCGCTCATTACGCGTCCGTCGGGAAGCACTGCGACCCTTTCCAACTCGACCTCCGCGACACCCGGGTTTACCGCGAGCTTGGCGGGCACGTATGTCGCACAGCTTATCGTCAACGACGGCTTTCTCAACTCGGCTCCCGATACGGTCACCATCGATACGGGTAACGTTCCGCCGGTTGCGAATGCAGGCGCCGACAGAGTCGTCGCGCCAAGTTCAACTGTGGTCCTGGACGGCAGTGGCTCTTCGGATGCCGACGGTCAGCCGCTGACCTATTCATGGTCCTTTACCTCGCGGCCTGCGGGGAGCGCGGCCATGCTGACCAACCCGTCATCCGTTTCCCCGAGTTTCGTGTTAGATCTCCCGGGAATGTATGTTGCACAGTTGATCGTCAACGATGGCACAGCGAACAGCGCGCCCGATACCGTTGTCATTACGACGACAAACCAACCGCCCGTCGCGAATGCAGGCGGCGATGAAAGTGTGGAAGTCGACGAGGCGACGCAACTGGACGGTACCGGCTCTTCCGACCCCGACGGTGATACGCTTACATACTCCTGGTCGATCACAGCCGCCCCGCCCGGTTCGACCGCGGCGCTGACGAACCCGACCACCGCGACGCCATCCTTCACGCCGGACGTCGCCGGTACATACACGATTCAGCTCATCGTGAACGATGGAAGTGTCAACAGTCCGCTGGACACCGTCGCAATAACGGCGACGGACGATACGGGCGGCGGTACGTTGACTAATGGACGCCTTCATAGCGGCTCCATCGACGGATCGGGCGAAGTCGATACTTGGACGTTCACCGCCAATGCGGGAGATCGTATCGCCGTGCATATCGGCGAGATCGTCGACAACAACGATTTCCGGCCGTGGATTCGACTACAAGCACCTGGTGGTGCCGCTCTCGGCTCAGCCTCCGGGCTGGCGGCAGCGGAGATTGGCGACGTCGTGGCCCCGGCAACGGGAACCTACACGGTATTGGTTGCGAGCTTCGACAGCGGGTTTAACGGGACAGGCACCTATCGCCTCACCATGACCCATACACCCGGGCCCATCACTGTCGCGTCAGGCGATCAGGGAGGCCCGCTCACCAACGGTGCTCTCCATGCTGGTGAGATTTTACGGGGAGATCTGGATGTGTGGACATTCACTGCGACGGCCGGCGAACGCATCGCAGTGCATATCGGCGAGATTACTGATGGCGACGACTTCCGCCCGTGGATTCGCCTGTGGACGCCGAACGGCGCCACCCTCGGCTCGGCCTCCGGGCTGGCTGCGGCCGAGATCGGCGACGTCGTCGCGCCCGTTAACGGCACCTACCTCGTGCTTGTCAGCAGTTTCGACAGCGGCGTCGACGGCGCCGGCTCCTATCGGTTGACTATGACCAAGACGCCGGGCCCGATCACGGTCTCCACCGGCGACCAGGGAGGTCCGCTGACCAACGGCGCTCTTCATACCGGCGAGACTCTTCAAGGGGACCTCGACGTATGGACCTTAACGGCCACCGCTGGCGAGCGCATCGCAGTGCATATCGGCGAAATCACCGATACGGACGACTTCCGCCCGTGGATTCGCGTGTGGGCTCCGAACGGCGCCACACTCGGCTCGGCCTCCGGGCTGGCTGCGGCCGAGATCGGCGACATTATCGCGCCCGTTAACGGCACCTACCTGGTGCTTGTCAGCAGTTTCGACAGCGGCTTCAATGGTACTGGCACCTATCGGTTGAACATGGCCAAGACGCCGGGCCCGATCACGGTTTCCACCGGCGACCAGGGAGGTCCGCTGACCAACGGCGCTCTTCATACCGGCGAGACTCTTCAAGGGGACCTCGACGTATGGACCTTCACGGCCACCGCTGGCGAGCGGATCGCATTGCACATCGGCGAGATCACCGATACGGACGACTTCCGTCCCTGGATTCGCCTGTGGACGCCGAACGGCGCCACCCTCGGCTCGGCCTCCGGGCTGGCTGCGGCCGAGATCGGCGACGTTATCGCGCCCGTTAACGGCACCTACCTGGTGCTTGTCAGCAGCTTCGACAGCGGCTTCAATGGTACTGGCACTTATCGGTTAAATATGGCGAAGACGCCGGGACCGATCACGGTTTCTCCCGACGACCAGGGAGGTCCGCTCACGAACGGCGCTCTTCATACCGGCGAGACTCTTCAAGGCGACCTCGACGTATGGACCTTCACGGCCAACATCGGCGAACGGATCGCAGTGCATATCGGCGAAATCACCGATACGGACGATTTCCGTCCATGGATTCGCGTGTGGGCTCCGAATGGCGCCGACACTCGGCTCGGCCTCCGGGCTGGCTGCGGCCGAGATCGGCGATGTTGTCGCGCCCGTGGCGGGCACCTATCTTGTGCTTGTCAGTAGCTTCGACAGCGGCTTCAATGGTACTGGCACCTATCGGTTGAACATGGCCAAGACGCCGGGCCCGATCACGGTTTCCACCGGCGACCAGGGAGGTCCGCTGACCAACGGCGCTCTTCATACCGGCGAGATTCTTCAAGGGGACCTCGACGTATGGACCTTCACGGCCACGGCTGGCGAGCGGATCGCATTGCACATCGGCGAGATCACCGAAACGGACGACTTCCGTCCCTGGATTCGCCTGTGGACGCCGAACGGCGCCACCCTCGGCTCGGCCTCCGGGCTGGCTGCGGCCGAGATCGGCGACGTTGTCGCGCCCGTTAACGGCACCTACCTTGTGCTTGTCAGCAGCTTCGACAGTGGCTTCAACGGCACCGGCACCTATCGGTTGACTATGACCAAGACGCCGGGCCCGATCACGGTTTCCACCGGCGACCAGGGAGGTCCGATGACCAACGGCGGTACCCACAACGGCGAGATTCTCCAGGGCGACCTCGACGTGTGGACCTTCAATGCGGTCGCGGGTCAGCAGATCACGGTACAGATCACCGAAACCACCGACACGGATGACTTTCGTCCCTGGATTCGCCTCTGGACGCCTGGCGGAGGGACATTAGGGTCGGCGGCTGGTCTAAGCACGGCTCAGATCGGCTCAGTCGTTGCACCCGTTGCGGGTACGTATCTGGTCCTCGTCGGGAGCTTCGATAGCGGCTTCAATGGCACGGGTACGTATTCGCTGACGCGAACGGTTGGTCCTTAGCGCTCCAACTTTGTTGGGCAATAACACGACGCATAACCATACAGGTGAAATACCGATTCTTGTTGTTTCCGAGCGGTGGTCAGGCCATATCTCCGCCCACCTGCTCGCGCTCGGGCTTCCAGCGCAGAAGCCAGCGTTCTAGTCGATTGACGCCGGCTCCTACAACCAAGACGACGAGTGCCAGCACGGCCATTCCTGCAAAAACACCGGTCGTGTCGAATACTCCTTCTGCTTGCGAAATGATGTACCCGACGCCTCTGGAAGCGCCGAGGTACTCGCCGACGACAACGGCAATTATGGCGAACCCAATACTGATGTGCAGACTCGAGAAGATCCACGTCAATGCGCTTGGAATCAGCACGTGACGCAACAACTGCCGTTCGTTCGCGCCTAGCATGCGCGCATTGTTGAGCAGCACCGCATCTACTTCCCGCACTCCTTGATACGTGTTGAAAAAGACGATGAAGAAGACTACGGTCACACCCAGCGCCACTTTCGACCAGATCCCCAAACCGAACCAAAGGAGGAAGATCGGCGCGAGAACTACCCGCGGCAGCGCATTCATGATCCGTATGTATGGATCAAGCAGCCGGGCCAACCAGTCGACACGCGCAAGCAGGAAGCCGAATGAGATACCGAGTACAACGCCGATGGCGAACGATAGAGCAGCTTCCGTGATCGTGACGGCCAGATGCGCCCAAAGTGTCCCTCCGACGATCCAGTTCCAGATGCGCATTGCGATGTCAGTAGGGCGACTGAAGAAGAATTTGTCCACCGCTCCGGAACTCACTGATACCTGCCACGTCAGCAGTACCGCGGCTCCGAACAGCGCTTGCCACACAAACATCGGAATTACCCGCCGCTTACTCGTGGTTTCGTTCATAACTCCGCAGCACCTCCTTTCGCAGATCCGACCAGATAATGCGGTACAGCTCAGTGAAACGTGGATCCGTTTTGAGATCGAGCAAATTGCGCGGCCGCGGTAGGTCGACATCGTGGCGCGCTACCACACTGCTTGCGGGACCACTCGAGAGCACCACCACCTGGTCGGAAAGCGCAATCGCTTCTTCCAAATCGTGGGTGATAAACAGCACGGTCTTACGCGATTCGGCCCAAAGGTCGAGGATCTCGCCCTCCATCCGATGACGGGTATGTACGTCAAGCGCACCGAACGGCTCATCCATCAGAACGATGTCCGGATCTACAATCCAGCACTGCGCCATTGCGACGCGTTTACGCATGCCTCCGCTGAGCTGGTACGGAAACCTTCCGCTGAATCCATCGAGGCCCACACGGCGGATCCAGTTGTTGGCTTCTGCAAGAGCTTCGCGATACGGACGCCGCCGAAACTGCAAACCGAGAGCGATGTTTTCTTCCACTGTTTTCCAAGGTAGGAGCGCGTCCTGTTGAAACATGTATGAAGCTCGCTTGTTGAGGCCCGTGAGCTCTTCCCCAAAGATCCGGACTGCTCCCGAGGAAGGCTTCGTCAGGCCGGCGACGATGTTCAAGATGGTTGATTTGCCACAGCCGCTGGGACCAACAAGCGATACGAAGCCACCCCGCGGTATCTGCAAGCTGATGTCTGCAACAGCGGTGTACGTTCCGGATTCTGAGCTGAACCACTTTTTCAGGCGTTCCGTGACGATCGCGTCGCCGATCCCAGTTGGCGCCGGTGTTGGTGGCTCGGTCATACAACGTTCTCTGAGTTAAAGCTGCACCAGTGTACACCGAGGTCAGCCTAGAGTCGCGCAGTTGCGTTCGCAGCATGAAACGTTCAGTATTGACTTGAACACGATGGAACGGGACACGATAAGTCGACGCGCGATGCTAACAACGGCGCTCGTCGCCGGCTGCGCGCGCAAGTCCGGGCAAGTTCGAATGGTCGTGGGTGGCCAGACTGAGATGGTGTACCTTCCGACGACGCTTGCCCAGCAACTCGGCTATTTCCAGAAAAACGAAGTCGAGGTGAGCATCGAGGACGTTGGCGCTGGAGCGAAGTCTTTGCAAGCGATACTCGGCGGTAGCGCTGATGTCGCTACAGGGTTCTACGATCACACGGTTCATATGGCTGCCGAGGGCAAGGTCGTAAAGAGCTTCGTGACCCTGGCACGCTACCCTGGAGCAGTACTGCTAACTTCGCCGCAAAACAGCTCAGCGATCACTTCCGTTAATGATTTGAAAGGGCGGACGGTAGGAGTCACTTCGCCGGGGTCATCTTCTCATTTCTTCCTTAATTACTTGTTACTGCGAAATGGAGTTCCGCTGAAGGATGTTGCTGTCATTGGGATGGGCGGCGGCCGCAGCCGTGTAATTGCTGTGCAGCACAATCGAGTGGATGCTGCTGTTGTGTTCGAACCTACAGTGAGTGTGCTTGAGCGCGCAGCCCCTGGCATTCGACTATTAGTCGATACGCGCAGTCCGGAAGGGGTGAGAGCCACGTTCTCGACAGAGTCCTATCCCTCTGCTGTGTTATATGCAACCGGATCATGGCTGGAAGCGAATCAGGCTGTGGCACGCAAATTGGCTCGTGCGCTCCGTGCTACGTTGACATGGATCCAGGAACATCCAGCAGCGGAGATTGCGAAAAGGATGCCGGCACAATTCCAGGAAGATCCCAAAGCATACTTGATCGCTGTGGAACGATCGAAGCAACTCTATTCACCCGATGGAGTCATGCAGCACGACGGAGCCAACGCTGTACGGTTAGTCCTTGGTACGTCTATGGAGAAGGTGCGGAATAGTAACTTCGACCTGCGGCAGACTTACACAAACGAATTGTTAACCAACTAGGCTGCGCCAATCATTCGCTTCGGTATTCGTCAACGAGGTCACATGTTTGCGTGAATAATGACGGTGGTTGCGTTCGAAGACGTACTTATTTCAGCGAGCACGTCACCCCGTTAGATCTCCATATTTCGACCACGCAGACAATGCTCACTGAATTGCATATCGGCATCGCAATACACCGACAGATGGGGCGGTTTCCCTCGCACGCACATTGAACGAATTCACACGATCCGGCGGGCGGATTCGCGCTGCGATAGCATCTTCAAGGTGAAGTCGCTCGACGCCGTCGCACGATTCTGGAACGTCTCTCGATGGTGTGTTGCCGTGGCAGTGTCAGTTTGTGCCGTCCTCGCCGAGCAACTGCCCACCACCGTATTCTCCGCCCAGGATGGACTCCATACGACCGTCAGCCAGATTCTGGTCGATTCCAAAGGCTTTGTCTGGTTTCCCGGCACTGAAGGCTTGGCTCGCTTCGACGGCAATGGATTTCACATGTTTACTCCAGCCGATGGATTGCCTACGCGCGCCCTTTCCGCTGTTTTGGAGCGACGAGATGGGACCTACTGGGTGGCCGGCGGCGAGCAACTTTGCCTGTTCGACCCTCGCCCCGATCGCACACGGTTTCAATGCGAATCCCCGAAGCTTGGCGCCATCCATTCGCTTCTGGAAGATGAGCAGGGCCTGTGGTGTGGGTCGGACAGAGGGCTTTGGCGCCGTGCGGCGGGCGGCGGGCAATCTTGGAAGTCCGTTCGCGGCCTTGAACCGGCACCGACTGGGCGCTCGAACACGATCGGTAGACTCCTCAAGGATACACGCGGTGACGTGTGGGCGTCGACCTTCTTCGGACTTTATCGCTTTCGTTTGAACGGACGCGTTGAACGCTGGACTCATGCCCAGGGGCTGGACATGGATCCAGGCACGGCGCTTGCAGAGACTCCGGGGTCCATATGGGCCGGCTCGCAACGCGAACTGATCCGATTTCAGATTGATCCCAGCAGCGGCGCGGCAGCCATTGCGAATCGCTACAGCCGGTCGCATGGACTTCCCAGCGGTTATGTAGGCGATGTCTGGTCCTGGCGCGGACAAGTGTGGGCAGCCACGTTTCAAGGGCTCGCACACCAGTTACCTTCGGGTGCATGGCGGACAGTGCAACTGGATCCCAGCGTGCGCGGGTTTCCCTTGGGGCCGCTTGCCACGGATACACTGGGCAATCTTTGGGTCGGCACTGACGGCGGCGGCGCCGTACGGATTTCGGGCTCGGGACTATCGAGCTTCTCAGAGAGCGAAGGTCTTAGCGTCCGAAACGTATGGGCAGTATTCGAAGACCGTCATGCGCAACTCTGATGGCGGTAACTAAAGACGAAGACCGCTATTTCCTGAGCCGGTTTGATGGCTACCGCTTTCACCAGGTCCGGCTGAACGCTGCCATGGGGAATTGCCTTTGGATGGAGCTGGTCACAAATTGTCGCGCACTCCCGGTCTGACGATTGGTGGCTGGCAACCGGGAACGGGCTGCTCCGGTATCACGCACGGGCTTGAAGCGCCTCCGCGCCTTGTGGACGAAAGAGAGGGCTTGCCACACGCTAGTAATATCTTTCGGATTTTCGAAGACTCCCGCGGCGCGATCTGGGTGAGCATCCGCGAGGTTTCCGACAATCGCTTATATCGTCGCGATCCTGGAACAGGGCGCTTTGAACAATTTCGTGAAGCGGACGGGCTTCCGCCGCTTCACTTAGAGCAGAACGTCCCATCCGCGTTAGTCGAAGACCGCAACGGCGCGGTCTGGATTGGCATGTTGAATGGCGGCCTGGTGCGATATCGGAACGGGCGTTTCCAATTCGCGTCCGCCGCAGGCGCACCCCGGCAAGGTGTTCGCGCCTTGCTGGTGGATGGGCAGGGACGATTATGGATCGGCTCCGACGGCGAGGGCTTGTTGCGCGTCGATGATCCTTCCGCCGCAACATCCGACATTCTCCGTCTATACCAAGGCCAGCGGTCTTTCGAGTGATGACATTCACGCGCTCGCCGAAGACCTCGATGGGCGATCTATGCAGCCGGTGGCAGGGGTATCGACCGTGTAGATCCGCAGTCGCCTCCAGGGATCGGCCGGATCCGCCACTTCACGACGAATGCCCGGCCAGGATCCCGCGTGGCCTTCCGGGACCGGCGAGGCGCGCTGTGGTTTGGCGGCAATCAAGGCCTGCTGCGAATTCGAGCCCCAGAAGGATTCACCCGATCCTCCCGACGTTCGGATCTACGCCATTATTGTCAACGGCCAACGTCGTCCGATCTCTGCTCTGGGAGATGCCGAACCTGCGGCGCTATCGCTTTCCCCTGCCGAACGGCAACTCCAAGTGGATTTCGGAGGCTTTCGCCACGATCTTCTCTACCAGACGCGTCTCTCTGGCCTGGATCGGGACTGGACACCGCCAACTCCTTCTCGCAGCGTTCACTATCTTTCGCTGGCGTCCGGCAGCTACGAGCTCGCGATCCGAGCCATGACTCCAGACGGCGCCTTCAGCACTGTGCCGGCGCGGGTGCATTTCCACATCGCGGCGCCTGTCTGGCGGCGCTGGTGGTTTCTGCTCCTCGGCGTTGCCTCCATAGGAGTAATCGGTTACGCCGCTCACCGTCACCGCCTGCAGCACGCGGTGGCTCTCGAGCGAGTGCGCACCCGCTTGGCGGCCGACTTGCATGACGACCTCGGTTCCGGCCTGGCGGAGATCGCGATACTCACGGAAGTCGCTGGCCAGCGCGAACCTTCGCTCGGCCTCGAGGTGGTGGCGCGGCGCGCTCGCGAACTACGTGCAGCGATGAGTGACATCGTGTGGTCGGTGGACCCCTCGGGCGATAGTCTGGAAGAACTCATAAACCGTTGGCGGGAAACCGCCAGCGCGTTGCTGGGTGAAGGCCAATTGGAGTTTCTGGCGCCGTCGGCTCAAGAAACATCGCGCGTCAGGCTTGCCCCTGATCAGCGCCGGGAGCTACTCCTAATATTCAAGGAAATTGCTACGAATGTGGCCCGCCATGCCGGCGCGAAGCAGGCGCGCATCTGCGTTCAAGCGGAGCCGAGATGGCTGCTGCTCGAAATTCGGGATGACGGGTGCGGCTTCGACCCGGAGCACAGGAACGGGGGCGCCGGTCTCAAGAGTATGCATCGCCGGGCAGAAGCTCTCCACGGGATTTTGAAGATTGATTCACGGCCAGGCGCCGGCTCCACCGTAACGTTGCGGGCTCCATTGCTTACCGCATGAGTATGTAGTTGCTCAAAAGCCGGGAGTTACATAGACTGATCTCGGTGCCGCAGCCAATCCGAGTGGTCATCATCGAAGATCAGCGGCAAACACGCGAGGGCTTGGCGGCGCTTATCGGGGGCTCTCCGGGTATGCAAGTGGTAGCCCGATACGGGTCCGGAGAGGAAGCGCTGGAGGATGTGGCAGCCCGGCACCCTGATGTCGTTCTGACCGACCTTGGCTTACCGGGCATTCAAGGCGTAGACGTAGTCGCAAGCCTGCGCCAGCTTCTGCCAGACGTCCCGATTGTGATTCTGACCGTGCACGGAGAGGATCACTTTGTCTTTGACGCGCTGTGCGCTGGCGCCTGCGGATATCTACTGAAGGACGTCGAACCTGCGCGGCTCTTAGCAGCCATCCGGGAAGTGCATCTGGGCGGTGCTCCCATGTCGCCCGAGGTGGCGCGGCGTGTGGTTTCCTTGTTTCACAGATTCGCCTCCCCTCAATCCGGCCAAAGCGGCCTTTCCGAGCGCGAATTGCAGGTGCTCAGCCTCTTGGCCGAGGGCCATAGCTACAAAACCTGCGCCGATCGTTTAGCCGTCAGCATCGACACGATCCGTTTCTATGTACGCCGCATTTACGAGCGCCTTCATGTTCACTCAAAGAGCGAAGCCGTAGTCAAGGCGCTGAGAGGCGGATGGATTAGGTAAGTTAGCAACCTCTCATGGTCGGAGATCTCCAACCAATGACGAGACGCGATTGAAGACTACGCCGCATACGCTTGCGCAACTGCATATTCGTGTAGGTCCCCGACCCGAAGCGATCAGTTTTCACATGTTTGTGTAGTTTACGTTGAAGCGGTTTTCTCCCAAGATCGGTTATGGTCATGAATCCGATAGGTGTCCCAAAGAGTCGATTGATTTTGGCGACGGAAACGAGACAAATCTTCTGGCGCGCGATTCGCCGGTTGTGCGTGACGGCTGCCGCAACAGCCGCCTTCGCCATCACCGGCGTTGCGTCTGACGCGAATGCCGGAGCCGGGCAGCGCAACGGGCACTGGGTCGCAACCTGGGGCGCCGCTTTACACCAGCCGGACCTCGGCGTCCCGGGGCTGGCAAACGCCGGCTTTAATAATCAGACGCTGCGCCAGATCGTGCATATCAGCGCGGGAGGCAGGCAGGTAAGAGTGCAGCTGTCTACCTTCGGATCAAGAGCCCTGGCGATCGGCTCCGCGAGCGTTGCCCTGCGTGCGACGGGATCGGCAATCGTGGCGGGGTCGAACCGGCCCCTGACGTTCGGAGGCAGTCCATCGATCACCATCCCGCCGGGCGCGCCTGTCTTCAGTGATCCGGTCGATTTCGACGTCCCGGCGCTAAGCGACGTGGCTGTAAGCATCTTCGTGCCCGGAAGCACAGGACCGGCAAGTTGGCACTTCCAGGCGCGGCAGACGTTGTACGTTTCTACGCCGGGAGATTTCACCGCAAGCATCGCCCTGCCAGTTGACGCATCGGTTCCTGCGGCGCTGGCTTGGTTCTGGCTGGCGGGCCTGGAGGTGACGGCGGCTAGGCAGACGGGAGGGATTGTGGCGTTCGGCTCGTCCGTCGTGGATGGTGTTGGCTCTACGGCCGACGCCAATAATCGCTGGCCGGACTACCTTGCGCAGCGGTTGATGGCTCAGCCCGGCAATCAGAAGATGGGCGTGGTGAACGCGGGAATCGCGGGCAACAGGCTCCTTCACGATTCCCTCGGTCCCAATGGTCTGGCCCGGTTTGAACGCGACGTGCTGTCTCGGGCGGGAGTAACTCATGTAATCGTGCAGGTTGGAGGGAACGACATCATCACGCTCAATCCTGCGGAGGAGGTCACGGTCGATCAAATCATCCAGGGTCACAGGCAGCTGATCAACCGCGCGCATGCGAACAGGCTCAAAGTTTACGGCTGCACCCTGACGCCTGTTGAAGGGTTTTTGATCCCGGGAACCGCTCTTCCCGTGTTTTCGCCCACGAGGGAGGCCAAGCGCGAGGCGCTGAATGCGTGGATCCGCACGAGCGGCGAGTATGACGCGGTTCTCGACTTCGACAGCGTACTGCGTGATCCTAACTCCCCGTCGCGGATACGCGCGGTCTACGACAGCGGCGACCATTTGCACCCAAACGATGCCGGGTACAAAGCGCTGGCCGACATTATCGATCTAAGACTGTTTTAGGAACACCGGAGCAGAGTCGTCAGGAAACACCTTGGGAGATGCAAGTGAGACCCACATTTCGGCAGCGTTGCCTGGCAATACGAGTCGGAGCGGCCCGGAATCCCTCCCTGGCCCACAAGGGAGCGATGCGAATCGTGCTCGGCTCCCTTCTTGTATTCTTATGTGCCGGCCGGTTGCACTCGCAGGACATCGTTGCTTTGACGCAACCGGGACTAGAACTCATGAATCAGGGACTCTTTCGCGAGGCGGAATCGCCACTTCTTCAGGCTCTCAAGCTCGCTGGCCCGGATAGTCCGGCGGCAGTGTATAACGTGGCCTCGTTGTACCACCGGCAGGGGCGGTTTTCAGAGGCCATGAGGTTGCATCGGCATGCGCTCGAACTGATCGAGCGCGGCAGTGGGCCTTTTCATCTTGACGTCGCTCAATCCTTGAACGACCTCGGCGCGATCTACCGTTCCCTCGGCCGGCACTCGCAGGCGATTGCGGCTCTGGAACGCGCCCTTCGAATTCTGGACAGGAACCCTTCCGGTGAACTGACCGCGACGGTCCTCAACAACTTAGGCGCGGCGTACTATGAAATCGGGCACTTTGCCAAATCCGAAGAAATCGCGCAACGCGCGCTGGCGGCCGCCGAACAGGATGGAGGCTCAGAGGTTCCATACCTCTTGAGCACCCTTGGACACGGATATGTGGCGAGGAAGCAGTATTCCAACGCGGAGGACGTCTACCGCCGCGCCATTTCACTGCTGGCCGAGGCGCATGGTGTTCAACACCCCGATTATGCGCTTGCGCTGAGCAATCTGGCAGCTTTGTACCAGCGGCAAAGGCGATTTCGAGAGTCAGTTCCGTTGCTGGAATCGGCGATTGAGATCTTGGAAAAAAGTGCGGGCTGCAATTCACCCGTTCTCGGTGTTCCACTGGACAGATATGCTGAGGTCTTGCGGGGTCTCGGCCGAAAGGCAGAAGCGCGAGAGGTCGCACGGCGGGCTAAGTCGATCGTTAGGCCAGGGGCTGGGACGGTCGATGTGGCAGTGCTGCGCCGAACTCATGATAAACGACGAGCTATTGATTAACGCCCGATCCATAACCTCATGGCCATCGAGACATTGAAGCCACGGCGCGATATCTCCCTGTATCAACCACGTATCTGAGATCGGGTTGCACCCCTATCGAGAGAATTCCAGTCTCGGGTCCAACCGGCATTACGACGCGCCTACACGGATCAAGCTCCGTTCTGGCACGTGATCGGGCCGCCGCAGCTTACTATTCATTCATTGCGATGCGATTGGGTCCAGACCCATGGTGAGGCGGCCGGTGAACCGCTGCTGCTTCTTTGCCGGCATGGGGTGAAACTGGGCTGCCTCGGCATCACGCATGAGCCTTTCCAGTCCCGAAGCACGGAAGTAGCCTCTTCCGCCAGTTGCCTCCAGGGCTTTGCTTGTGGTTTTCCGGACGGCTTCGGCCACCAGCGTCTTTCGGATAAGAGCGCGGTTGGCCTGATGAATACCGGGCTCGACATCCAGTTCGTTGACGTTCGCTATCATGCTATCCAGCGCAATTTGAGCCGTGGTCAACTCGTTCTCCATTTCTCCGATCAGCACCGCGTTGACGCCGTCGTCTCCATGGCTTGCGGCCTCCACGCGTGCGACCTCCGCGGCCGCTTCGGCCACGCCCACATAGGCGGCGCATATCAAAGGCAGCGCGACGGTCAGAACCACGTTCCAGACCTGGTGGTACTCCCCGTGGGGACGTCGCAATGTAACGGACGTTTCGGGGACGAAGACATTGTCGAATACAACCGTATGCGAACCCGTGCCGCGCATGCCCAGCGTTTTCCACACCCGGTTGATTTGAATGCCTTCGGCTGAAAGCGGAACGGAGAAATGCAGAACCTGGATGCCTGCGACGGGATCATTGTATTGCCCGCTGGTAATGAGAAGATCACCCGCAAGACACCCGCTGGCGAAAGGTTTGCTGCCTGTGAACCGGTAGCCTCCATCGCAGGATTGAAGGCTGCCGTTGGAGCAGAGCCAGTCATTGGCGCCGGTGCTGACCAGCACCTTTTCACCGCCGGCTACACTGCGCAGAAGTTTCTCTCCGGGTTTTCCGTGGCGGTGTCCCCACAACGCCGCCGACAGCAGATGTGAGTGCATCGAAAAGGTCAACGCCGTGGAACCGCAGCAGCGGCCCAGGCCGCGAATCAGACGTGCAAACCTCGCTGTACGAAACGCCGCCTCCGCCGAGTTCTGTGGGCACAAGCGCGGAGAATAGCCTCGCCTCACGCATCTCCGCATAGTTCTCTGCAACAAACTCGTCGGAGCTATCGTATGCGGCAGCTCGCTTTGCGAACCCGGGACCGAGCTCGTTGAGGGCCATCCTCCAGTCCGATTGGAGCGTGTTCATCTTGTCCTGTTCCGCGACTGGCGCCCGCTCTTCTCTGCTTTCGTTGTTATTGCTGTGAGCCATCTGTCTCGGCATAGGCCCTTATCTTTTCGAAGAGCTTGCGAGCCATCTCCCAGCCGGCTTCAATGTCTGACCGGTAGTGAATGCCTGCCCACATGCGAGAATTGCCGATCTCTTCTCCGAGCTGCCGGTAGTATTCCACCTCTCGAGGAAACAGATATCCCAATAGATGCGCCCGGACTGAGGTGACTGCGTGATTGGCAGGATAACTCGGATGATTGGGTGGCGGGAACAGCAATGGGACGGTCGAATCCAGTTGTGACGGGCGTATGCGCCAGTACGTCATCTTGGCTTCGTGACTGCAGATGATCTGGTCCCACGTTGCGACTCCCATCAGGGCGTAAGCACGAGCAGCCCGGGGCGCATTACCATCCAGCCGGTATTCGAACAGTCGTTTCGTTATCTCACCAAGGAACCAGGTCAGGTTTCCTTCCGGGGTTTGCCAGGAAAATGCCTTGGCCTGATTGAGGAATGGATGTGTAGCCTTCAGCTCCGCGAGTTCGGCCTGAGTTTGCGGCGAATCATGAGCCGGAGGAGGCGCCGGATGGAGCTCACCGGCAGAGGAAAGGATGAACGGTTTCCAGCCAGGACTATTGGCGAATACAGGAGCGGTACCGATCCACCTGCCCGCACCCGTTGGCACGGTCCCTGTCCAGGGTGTGTTGAAGCCGTTGGTCATCGCATGGGCCACCACCTTGCGCCCGACGGCACGACCCAGTTCCAGGCCGTCGATGACATCGCTCGGATATTGCAAACCGGCATAAAGACGCGACCTGCCCGCCTCCTCGGCGAGACTCTTGAACGCACTAGCCTCTCCCGGAAAGAAATAACTCAGGACTACCTCGGCGGCTCCCGCCACAACTGCGTGCTCGGCCGGATAAGAAGGGCTGTTGGGAACTGCCAAAACAGGCTTCACTGAAGAATCCGCGACGCTTGGTCTGGGGCGGTTGTGAGCATATTTCGAGTCCCATGCTGCCACTGTGGCGTCGTAAATGGCCACCGGCAGCAACACCGCGTGCTGCCATCCCTGAGTGATGGGCACACGCCCGTCGCGAATTCTATCGGTGACGATTTCAATCCAACGCATGCCCGGCGAGCCAGCATCCCAGTAGTTCACCTGGGAGCGCGCATTTGCATCGGCGGAAGCCATAAAGCTCTTCAGCCACGCGATCTCGCCTTCGGTCGCGCCGCGATTCGGCGGAGCCGGCAGGCGCAGCTCACTGCCTGACTGCAATATCCATGTCTTCCACGCTCCTGCCCGTGGTTCGATCTGTTCTTGTGCGAACGCGCCGCCTGCCAGCAAGCTGCAACAGCATGAGCGCCGCTTTCTTCCATTGCTGTATCATTAAGAAATCCTTTCTGGATTCATGGTGAACGGGCACCGGGAAATACAAAAGTAAATCCATCGCGTTTACCGTGAACGGCCGTGCGTTGCATGCCTTACAAAGTCTGAGCTATGCTCGATCGATTGCAATGCGCGAAGACGTGGCTGAGCATCGTGGTATACCGGCTGAACCCTCCGCTGTGTCCGTTCGCAAACAGCTGGACCGGATTCTCCAAAGCGCCACTTTTTGCAGTGCTCCCGGTCTCAGCCGGTTTCTGCGGCATCTTGTAGAGCAGGCGATCGATGGCACCACTGCTCCTTTGAAGGAGTACTCGGTTGGCGTCGAGGTGTTCGATCGTGGTAGTTCTTTCGACCCGCGAATCGATCCGATAGTCCGCGTCCAGGCAAGAAAGCTGCGGGCGAAGCTAAGTGAATATTACGCGGCGGAAGGCTATGACGATCCGATCCTGATCGAAGTGCCTAAAGGTCAATATGTGGCGGCCCTTCGGCAAACAGCACACGTGGATGCCGGCGAGTCTCTCTCTTTTCCGGTTCGAGACGAGAGTCAGATTCAGGGTGGCTACGTACTTGCACGGACATCGCTTCCCGCGGTGCGTACGCCGCTGATTGGCCGTGATCGAGAAGTGGAAGTCGTCACCAGAATGCTCTTGTCCGATGACGTGCGGCTGGTGACTCTGCCGGGCGCGGGCGGCAGCGGCAAGACGCGGCTGGCAATTCAGGTTGCGTCAGGGTTGATCAGCTCACTTTGCAGCTGGCGTTTGGTTCATTCCGCTGGCGGGAATCTCCGATCCCGGCATAGTAGCTCCTACCATCGCGCGGCCCTGCCCTTTCGTGATGCCGCGGCGGGGGATTACCAGATCTGCCTCAAAGGTCCCATGCTGTTGGTAATCGACAATGCCGAACATCTACTCGAGTCGGCTCCTTTGTTCGGCCAACTGCTGGATGCCACAGACGCGCTTGAAGATCCTGGTGACAAGCCGCTCGATTCTCCACGTCTACGGCGAGCATCAGTTCAGCGTTCCTCCGCTGCCCACGCCCGATTTAAACCGGTTACCTCATGTAGAGAGTCTGTGCGAAAACTCCGCGGTGGAGCTTTTCGTGCAGCGAGCTATTGCCGCGGATTCCGGGTTCGAGCTAAACGCATCGAACCATCGTGCCGTGGCCGAAATCTGCGTTCGCCTTGACGGATTACCACTAGCCATCGAGCTCGCAGCCGCTGCCATACGAATGCTTCCGCCGGCCGCGATACTGCGGAGACTCGAACGAAGCCTGGACCTTCTGGCAGGCGGCGCTCACGATCTGCATTCACGGCAGCAGACACTTCGTAATACTGTGGCCTGGAGCCACGCTCTGTTGAACCTCGTCCGAGCAGAGGTTGTTCCGACGACTGGCCGTCTTTGCCGGCGGCTGCACGCTCGAAAGCGCCGAGGCCGTATGCGATACCCGCCGCGATCTGGGACTGGATGTGCTGACAGGACTCTCTTCGCTGATGGACAAGAGTCTGCTGCAACAAAAGGAGGACAGCGCGCGGGAGCCGCGCTTTATGATGCTTGAAAGCATTCGTCAGTATGCCTTTGAGCGTTTGACGGAGAGCGGCGAAGAGGCACAGACGCGTCATTCACACGCGGCGTATGCGCTTGTATTGGCAGAGGACCTACAATCCCACGGCGCGCAAACGCAGTACCTCCGATTGGGTGGAACAATGCGATGCAGAGCATGACAATCTTCGTGCCGCGCTGGAGTGGTTAGTGGAGACAGATCATGGCGAATGGGCCATGCGGCTCGGCGTGGCTCTGTTTCAATTCTGGGAAACGAAGGAATATCTGGCAGAGGGCCGCCAGCGGCTGCTGAGCATCTTACGGATGAAAAGCACGGCCGCGGCAACCAGCGCTCGGGCCCGCCTTTCATTCTGCGCGGGTGCATTCATGGCCGCTCAGCGCGACTATGACGAAGCTTTCAGCCTGTTCGACGATGCCCGGCGCTTGTATGGCGAACTTGACGACCAAAAGGGTGTTGCCGCGGCTGTCACCGCGCTAGGTACCAACAGGCGGCTGCGCGGAGATCTCGACAATGGACGCGTATTGCTGGAACAGGCTCTTGGCATGTACCGCGCGCTCGAGGACCGTTCTGGTATCGCCGGCGCCTCAGCCAACCTGGCCGACGTCCTCAACGCGCAGGGAGAGCATCGCGCGGCGCGAAACCTGACGGAGGAAGCTCTCGAAATATTCCGGCAGCTCGGCGACTCGTCTGGCATCGCCTGGTCTTTGAATCGGCTGGGCGACATCGCCTATCAGAAAGAGGCTGGCGATTTGAGCGAAGCAAGCCGCCTTTATGGCGAGGCCGCCGAAATCTTTCGCGCCGTAGGCGATGCGTGGGGTATGGCGAGGTCCTACGCCGACCTTGGGTTCGTTGCCTGCCAGCACGGCGAACTGCTTCAGGCGCGATCGCTGTTCGTCGAGTCGCTGAAGACTCTGCTGACCTTGGGCCATACTCGCGGGATGGCAAAGGTTTTCGAAGGTCTCGCTTGTCTGGCCATCGAGACCGGAGAGTTCGAGCGCGCCCTCACTCTCGCGGGAGCCGCGGCCGGTCTGCGGGATGCGCTCGGATCCGCTCCGCGCGCCGATGAGGAGATCACGCTTCAGCAGAAGCTGCAGGCAGCGTGGAAAAGTCTGGATCCTTCCCAAGCTAAAGATTTGTGGACTCGCGGATCGGGAATGCCGGTAGAAGATGCGGTTCGTTATGCGCTGGGGTCGCTCGGAGATACAGCGCCACTGGCAGCTACGCGAAAGTAGAGGGATCCACCAGACGCCGGACTGCTGCGACTCGATCGACCCGCAAGTTACTTCGTTTGCCGTGCTCACGGATCATCGCTTCATCGGGAGCATAGTAGATGCAATAGATCTTGTCGGCGGTGACGAAGCTTTGGATCCATTGAATCTCGGATCCGAGTTGCCTGAGCACTTCCAGTGATTTCAGCGAAACCGCACGAATATCCGCCTCAGTCAGTCCGGAGGCGTCCTCAATCTCTCGTTCAATAACAAATTGGGGCACTGGCAGGCTAGCTCCTGAGGACCATTCTAACGAAATCGTGGTTCAGTAGACGTTAGTCGCTAGCGCCAAGCGAAGGCGCCGCGGCACAGATTGGGCACTAACGACCACTCGTTCCTTATGCGATGCGCGGCTTGGAGAGGTTCCCACTGATCATCTACAAAGGTGATGAACCATTTTTCCTTTCGGCGCAATTATAATAGCAATGATCTTCTAGTCGATGATCGACATGTACAATGCCAAGACGTCAATCTCCACTCCAGTCTGAAATGATCCAAGGAACTCTGGACATGCTCATCCTTCAGACGCTGGTGCTTGGGCCTGCGCACGGCCAGACCATCGCTCATGCCATAGAGCGCGGTTCCGAGGAAGTATTGCAAGTCGAACATGGATCTCTTTATCCAGCCCTGCACCGGCTCCAGAACCGTGGATGGATCGCGTCGTTCTGGGGAACTTCGGAGAACAACCGCAAGGCGAAATATTACCGCCTCACCCCTGTAGGCAAGAAACAACTCGCTGAGCAATCCTCCCGTTGGGACAAACTCGTGCGGGCCATAGGCCGCATTATGAAGCCTCTCCCGGAGAATGGCAGATGAACTGGAAACGCTTCTTTCGGCGCGATTTTGCCGATGCCGAACAACAGCAGGAACTCGAGCTCTACCTGGACCTCACGGCGGAAGAGTATATCGAACGCGGAATGGAACCTTCCGAGGCGCGAGCCGCGGCGCGCAAGAAGTTGGGCAACACGACGTTGATTCGCGAGGAGGTCTACCAAATGGACACTGTTACGTTCGTCGAAGACGTGGTTCGCGACGTGCGCCACTCCTTGCGCATGATCCGTACCCATCCCACATTCGTCCTCACGGTCGTGCTCTCTTTGGCGCTGGGCATCGGAGCGAACACCGCAATCTTCAGCGTCGTCAATGGTGTATTGATTCAGCCGCTGCCCTATCCAGAAGCTGATGCGCTCGTGGGCGTCTACAATCAGCTAACAATTCAGGGACAGGTCTTCAAGAATGCGGATCTCTCGCCCGGTATGTACGCCGCCTGCCAGGAGTCGTGCCGGGCATTTCAGCACTTCGGCGTCTGGACTTCCGGCAGCGCCACGGTGACCGGGGCCGGCGAGCCCGAACAGGTCACGACCGTTACCGCCACGCAAGGCGCGCTTACCGCCCTTGGCGTGCAAGCCTCTCTGGGGCGCTGGTTTTCGAAAGAGGAGGATACGCCGGGCGGGACTCGCGCGGCGATCCTGAGCCACGGCTACTGGCAACGCAAGTTCGGAGGCGCCCGTGCGATTCTCGGCCGTGCTGTCGTAATTGACTTCATCCCCCACGAAGTGGTCGGTGTCATGCCGCCAGGATTCCGCTTCGTGAACCACGCGCCTGACATCATTCTCGCGCAGCGCTTTTCGACGAGTCGGCCTGACGAGTTCAGCTACGCGGGGATTGCGAGATTGAAGCCGGACGTCGCCGTGGATCAGGCGAACCAGGACATCGCCCGCGTCTGGCGAGATTGGGCCGAAAAGGAGCGGCTGAAGTGGCTGAAGGAAATGGCCGTCACACCCAACGCTCGCCCGTTGAAGAATGACGTGGTCGGTGACGTCGGCACGGTTCTAAGAGTCCTCATAGGCGCGCTCGGGCTCTTGCTGTTGCTCGTCTGTGCGAACGTGGCGAATCTCGTGATTGTGCGTGCGCGGGGTCGCCGGCAGGAGTTTGCCATTCGGGAGGCTCTGGGCGCAGCCTGGGGCCGAATCGTTCGGCAGCAACTCGTCGAAAGCCTCATGCTCGGCCTCATCGGGGGAGCGCTCGGCCTTGCCCTCGCCTATCTCGGCATCCGTCTCCTCATCGTGAGGGGCCCAGCGGGCCTGCCCAGGTTGGAGGAACTCACGATCGGACCAACTGTTATGTTCTTCGCGCTCCTGTGCTCGCTCGCCGCAAGTCTCTTGTTTGGGCTCGTAGCCGTTGTCAAGCTCGGCGTTTCTCATCGTCTCCAAAACACGCGAGGAGCGACCCTCGGCAAGGAACACTTACGCGCGCAACACTTGTTGGTCGTCGGTCAGGTCGCCATGGCCCTGGTGTTGCTTGTGGGCTCTGGACTGATGCTTCGGACGCTACAGGCCATCCAGAACGTAGCTCCCGGCTTCACGCTGCCGGAACAAATTCAGATGGTTCGTATTTCGATTCCGAATGCCTTGACCAAAGACCCGGAACGGGTGATCCGCATGCAGAAGGAGATGCTTGACAAGTTCACGGCAATCCCTGGCGTCACGGCCGCCGGCTTCGCCAGCGCGCTGCCACTGGAGGACAACCGGAATGGTACTGTCGTCGCCGTCGAGGGTAAGACGGATCCGGACCAGATGCCGCCGAACCGTAGATACAGACATGCCTCGCCGGGCTTGTTCGCGGCGCAAGGCTCACGATTGCTGGCCGGGCGGGACTTCACCTGGGACGACGTTTTCGGTCAACGCCGGCTCGCGATCGTCTCAGAGAACATGGCCCGCGAGAATTGGGGCGAACCACACCGGGCGATCGGGAGGCGGATTCGAATCGGACGGGACGGCCCGTGGACGGAGGTAATTGGCATTGTCGAGAACGTTCATACCGATGGCCTTCATCTACCCGCTCCGGCGACCGTCTACGCCCGTGCCGGAGTCGAGTCCACAACCGTGCGGCGCGTGGTTACATTTGCGATTCGTAGCAGACGCGCCGGAAGCCAGGCATTCGTCAAGGAACTCGCGGCCGTGGTTCATGGGGTCAGCTCGAGTGTGCCATTGGCCCAGGTTCGGACGCTTGAGGATGCGTACCGGCGATCTATAGCTCGCACATCGTTCACTGTCGCGTTGCTCAGCATTGCCGCGGCAATGGCCCTGGCGGTCGCGATCATCGGGGTCTACGGGATCCTCGCATACGCTGTGGCAGAGCGGCGGCACGAAGTCGGTATCCGCCTTGCGCTTGGCGCGGAGCCCGGCGCGGTGCGATCCCTGTTTGTTCGACAAGGCCTGGTTCTTGCTTCGGTGGGAATCATTGTCGGACTCGGCGCAGCGGCCGCGCTGACGCGCTGGATCTCGTCGCTCCTTTTCGGTGTCGAGCCGCTGGATCCGCTCACATACGCGATCTCAGTTGTATCGCTCGCAGCGGCGGCTTTGGTTGCAAGCTACGTCCCTGCCCGCCGCGCGGCGTCGGTCGATCCGATGGAGACGCTCCGCAGCGACTGAACACCTGTGGAGCCCAAGCGTCATCAAGGCAGTACTTATACGTCGTTCTTCAGAGCCTCGACCGGTTCCACTCGAAGCGCCCGCAGAATCGGCCCGATGCAGGCCAGCGCACACACGCCCATCATGGCGATCCCGTACGCAAGGAGCAGCGCGGCGTGTCTCGTCATAGCTACTCCGCCCGATCCCCTGCTTGCGAACGCCACTACAGCCCCTACGAGGACGCATCCCACTATGACGCCCGCAGCGACCTGGACAAGGGGTCTGCGGAAGATCTCGGCAATCAGGCGGAGGGCCGGGGCGCCCAGGGCCACCCGCACCCCGATCTCCCGGGTGCGCCGCGATACGGTCACGGACATCACGGAGTAAATTCCCGCCAGGGAGAGGGCGAGCGCGATGGCGCTTCCCAACAGTATGAGGTTGGTGAAGATGCTCCAGAAGCGCGCATCCTCGCTGGTCGCATTGTCGAGCGGCAGAATGTCGTGGAGTCGGAGCGTGGGGCTCACCGCCGCGGCAATCCGACGCAGAGCCGGCGTCAGCGATTGTGGATCGAGCCTCGCGTGCACGGCAAGGTAAAGAGGATAGCTCTTTTGGCTCGAGCTCAAAGCGCGATACATGCGCGGCCTCGCTGGGTTGTCCAGGTTCAAGGGGGCTCTGTCGCCCGGCGCCAGATCGCGCACTACGCCCACGATCTCGAGCCACGGCCCAGGCTCGACTGGCGATTTAGATTTGTTCACATCTTCGTCCGCATTCTGGAGGGATTCGTACCGAATCCGTTGGCCGATCGCATTTCGGCCGCCCAGAATTTGGTCCACGAACAGATTGTTGACGATGACTGTATTCGCGCTTTCGTTCGCGTCTCGTGAATCGAAGTTGCGGCCGGCGAGCACAGGCATTTGGAAGACTTCGAAGAAGTTCGGCCCCACGGCGGAAGCTCCCACTTTCCAGCGGCTCGATGGCTCCCCGGGTCTTGCGCCATCCACTTCAATGGCGAGAAGGTCCGGAGTCGCCGCCAGAGGGAGTTGCTCGGCCACGGTGACGCCCGCAACCGAGGCTTCGGCGGAGAGTCTTCGCTCAAGCTCTCGGACCGCATCGGCATAACGCTGCCTATAGCGCTCCGGCACGGTTTCGGTGATCTCTTCCGCTGGGCCTTCCGGATCCATATCGAGCCGCACCGAGAGGTACTTGGCGGTCGGGAACACGGGCTTTACAGAAGCGATGTACGCGGCCTGGCGGTGCACCACGTACGCTGTGGCGCTGAAGACTACGGTCGCGGCGATCTGCGCAACGATTAAACCAGTCCATACGCCACCCATCCGGAGACCCCCGCCTCCGGCGCTCGACTGACGGAGGCGATCCGACATCCTTCGCCCTATGACCTTCAACCCAGGGACCACTCCTACGATGATCGCGGCAAATATCGTGAGCGCTCCTGCGTAGATCGCGGTGGTGGGAGAGAGCCCGCCATTGAACCAGAATGGCCAGCGATCCGGCCCGGCGCTGAACATTTCCGCGGCTCCCTTCAACAACACGTTCGTCGCCGTCAGGCCGAGGACTGCGGCGAGCGTGGCCAGCACGAGCGCCTCCACCACGAGTTGCGCCAGTATGCGGCCTCGCGTGGCGCCGAGCGCGGTCCTCACCAGGATCTCCCTCTCCCGCGTTGCCGCGCGAGTGAACACCAAGAGAGCGACGTTGCCGCAGATGAGGATCAGGAACAGGACGGCAAACGCGTTGATCGAGTGGACGCCGGCCCGGACGAACAAATCGGGGGAAAGCCAGATGATCGCGTTGGCGTAAGGCAGCACCTGCGGAGTCAAATGCGCATAGCGATCCGGGAAGCTTGCCGCAGCTCGCGCCGCGACCAGCGACACCTCCGCCTGTGCGTCCCGAAGAGTCGCGCCCGGAGCGAGGCGGCCAAATACCGGGAGCGCGTCGTGGCCGGGTTCCCGAACCAGCTCTCCCGAACGAAGCGGTATCCAGAGGTTGTCATCGACAGGAAACGCGTAGCCTTCCGGCATCACGCCTACGACCGTTGCCTTAATGTCGCCCAGCCGCACTGTGCGGCCCACCACCGCCTGATCACCGCCAAAACGCGTTTGCCACAGGCGATGTCCCAGAACTACGACCGCGGGCGAACCCTGTTTCTCGTCCGCTTCCACCAGTGTGCGCCCGAGCAGGGGAGGAACGCGCGTCACCTGGAAGGCCGCTGCGCTGATCTGAGCAACCATCACGGGCTCTCCAACTCCCCCGTTCGCAGCGAGGTTTCGCTCGAGCACCCGGAAAGCGCCTACGTTCTTTAGCGTTGTGAGTTGCTCTCGCCACGTTAGAAAGTCGTAGGAGCTCGCACGTCTCCGGACGTTCTCCATGCGATCCCAGTAGGTCAGCCCAACGATGTCTTCTCCATGCGGCAGGGGGAGGACTGGATCGGTCGCCCGCTTGACGACCTCGAAGACGCCGGCTCCGACTAGGATCGCGAAGGCCATGGCGAGACCTCCGACCACCGTGAGGCCAGGATACCGGACGAGCATTCGGACGCCGAGTCTTAGTTCCATCGCCCAGCCTGTGAGCCACCGGAACGATCGCTCGTCGCGCTGAAGCTCTTTGGTTTGCTCGATGTTGCCAAAGGCGCGCTTCGCTGCGAAGCGCGCCTCTTCAGAACTCATTCCCTCTGCGACAAATTTCTCTTCGAGAAGTCGGAGATGCGCGTTGATTTCCCGCGCAAGATCGGCCTCGGCGCGGCGTCCGCGAAAGGACGCCGAGAGCCGATGAAACAAGAGACGAATTTCCGACATTTCTTTCAGAGTTCCAGTAGGAGCTTGTCAACGAGTCCGGCGAGACGTCGCCAGCTCTCAACCTTCTCCGTCAGGGCGCGTTTTCCCGCCTTCGTGAGGGTATAGAACTTGGCCTCGCGATTGTTCTCGGTCTTCCCCCAGGAGCCGTTGATCCATCCCTTCTGCTCCAGCCGAACCAGCGCTGGATAGAGCGTTCCTTGATTGAGGTCGAGGGGATAGTCAGAAATCTGCTCGAGCCGCGTTGCGATCGCGTATGCATGAAGGGACCCCATTGTCGCGAGCGCCCGCAGCACTATTAGATCGAGGCTCCCTTGCAGCAACTCAATGCGCCGTTCTTCACTTGACATTCAAGTGGATTGTTGCACGCACTTCACTTGACTGTCAAGTGCAAATGCTCGCGATACTAACGCTTCTAGTCGCCATGCCGTAAGTTTCCGTTGATCAGTCGCGACAACCATGTGGCGGACCTTCCCGGGCTTGCAGTTCAGGACATCACGGATCACGTACCTGACTTCACTCCCCTCGTTCCGGCACTCGCCAGGATCCGGTTAAGGTTCTCCGGATTCATGAACGCCGGCAGCGGGAGCGAGCCGGTCATCGCCGAATAGAACTGGTTCGTGGCCTCCTGATTGGCGCGCAGCGCTGTAAAGAGCTGCTGCATGTGCGGTGGTGGCGGTTCCAGCGTCGCCAACTGGCAGGTGAAGTCGTACATCGGCTTGGCACGGCGATCGCGGCTCGCTTGATACTCGGCCAGCGCGTCATCCAGCGGACGGCGCGCGGACCAGCCATCATCCAGGGCGCTGGCGAGATTCTCCGCATCGATGAAAGCGTCGCTGATGCCCTGCGCCGTGATCGGATCCTTGTCGTATCCCGCATCGCCGACAAGTGCCCAGCCCGGACCGAACGGCTGACGGAAATAGTTGGGCACGCCGGCGGTCCCGTACCACTTCTCTTCGCGATTTGCGCCCTGCAGCCGGTCCGCAACGGTCGGCGTGGACTCGAGCACCTTCGTGACGTGACCCTCGATATCAGCGCGTACCTCTTCGAACCTGCTGCTGGGCCACAGCACAGCGATGAGGGTGAGACCGTCGTGCGTCGGGAAGCAGCCAACGGCTTGGTAGTTGCGGACGTATTGCTCGATATCGTCGGCCGCGAATCCGCTGTAGTAGCTGTAGTAGTTCGTGGTGAGCGGCGGCTTCACGTCGTACTCCGGCGCACGGACGGCTTTTGCCACCAGCGAGTGTACCCCGTCAGCGCCGATCACGACTCGTGCCCGCTCCTCGACGGCGCCGCCAGTCCGGCTGTGGCCCTTGATTCCGGCGACTCGATCGTCGTCCCAAAGCGGCGCCTCGTGCGGTGAACCCTTCTCGCAGTTCCGCTCCGGCCTCGACGGCTGCGTCCACCAGCAGCTTGTCTAGCACCGTGCGCCGGGGGCAGAACCCACCTCGTCCGGCGTTCGTATCGGTCACCGCGCCTTTCAGCGCGAACGGGCCCACATCAAAAATCAGCTTGAGGGCGATTGGCGGGCAACCAGTCGCAGCCAGTCGATCGAGCAGTCCCCAGCGGTCCAGGATCTCGGCGCCATGCGGCCAGATGATGTGCGTGGAGATTGTGTCGCTTGGAAAAGTGGCCTTATCGACCAGCAAGACCCGGTAGCCCTTCCGGGACAGGAGCATCGCTGTCGGAGCGCCAGCGCATCGCGCGCCGACGATGATCGCATCGTACATGCTTCGTCCTTTCGATCTGCGGGGTAGTCCCTCGCAATTCGAGTATGCGACGAAGGCGACCGCGGCGCTTCGGCGAAACCACCCAAATTGTGGGATTCAGGAATGGGTAGTTTCCGCCAGGCAGACCGTCAGAAGAGCTTGTGATCATAGGCGTATGCCGTTGCGGCCGTGCGCGAGCGCACGTCGAGCTTGGTCAGGATATTGGTGACGTGACGATCGATCGTTCGCTCGCTCAGACACAACTCTTCCGCGATTTCTTTGTTGGTGCGGCCGGTCGAAATCAGGCGCAACACCTGAAGCTCGCGAGCGGTTAAGGGGTTTGATGCCGGTTGGGCTGGCGTTGCCGGCGCATCGAGGCGAGCCAGATCAGGCCGCGCCCCGAGTCGTTCGAAGATGGACCTCGCCGCCTGGTGCTCGAGCCCTGCCGCCTCATCGTCGCCGAGAGCACGACACGCGTGCCCGATGAGCACGCGCACGCGCGCCGCCTCATAGGGTGCTTCCAGGCGCTCCCACAACTCGAATGCGCACCGAAGCGGATCGAGCGCCGCGTGCGCATGGCCTTCGGCGAGAGCGATCGCGCCGTCGGCCTGCGTCACTACCGAGCGCAGGACATCGCTGTCGAACGCATTCGCCAGCTTTCGCAGTTCATCGCGGGCGCATCGGGCGTCCTCAACATCCCCGATTGCGAGCATGATCTCGAGATGTGCCGGCAATAGCCTGGCGCGGCGTAACGGATCGCTGGTCGCGCTCGTCAGCCGGCGCATCGCCGCACACGCCGCGTCGGTGCGTCCTTGCGTCAGTCGCAGCAGCGCGAGTCCGGGTTGCGGCTCGCATCCCAGTTCGCTCGCTGTGCGATAGGCTTCCTCCGCCTTCGTAAACTCGCCGCGAAGACGATGAATCTCGGCTTGCTGATAGAGCGCGGCGCCCGGCGGCTTGCGGTCGGCGCGCTCGGCATGATCACAGGCGCGGCAGGCTTCGCTCAACGCGTCTGGCCAAGCCCCTAGCAGTTGCATGATCTCGGCACGATGCACCATGCAGGTACTGGTGAAAGCGGCCATCTGCGGCTGTCGCTCGCACAGGTTCGAAAACGCGCAGGTCCATTCGCGTGCGCGTCCCAGGGCATAGACTTGTTGACAGGTGGCGATCACGCTGCAGTACATCGACGCCGTCATGATCGGAGAGAGCCCACCCTTGACCGCGGCGAGCATCGTCTCATCCAGGCACTTGAGGCCGGCCACGACGTCGCCCTGCTGGATTAGCGCAAGGCCTTGCGCGTGAAGGCCTAAAGCCGTGAGGTCAGCGTCTCCAGAGGACTCTCCGATCGCGACGGCCTGGGCTGCGTTCGCATGCGCCGCATTAGCGTGTCCCTCGTGCAGTTGCTGCTCGGCGACAGCGACGGCCAGATAGCCTACCTCGACGCACTCGTCGTCCCCGACAAGCCGCTGGCCTCGCGATGTCCAGGCGTTGGCCTGACCGGTCTCCCCGCGTAACAAGTTGCTTATCGCAAGCCAGAACGCACAGCGTGCGGCGCGCGCTCGATCGCCGGACTCGGCATGGACACGATGCAGGCGTTCCTGGATTCGCTCAAACTCGAGAGCGCGTCCGGTCAGATACGCGGCGGTCGCCAGACGGTCAAGATCATCGACTTCGAGCGGGGTTGCCTGGTCTGCGCATAGGAGCGCGTCGTACGCGTCACCCCACGCGCGACGTCCGTAACACTCGCGGCCGAGTTCAAGATGATCCATCTCAACCACGTTTGAGCCGGCCCTACACCAGCGTACGCCTTTAGTCTGCCACGACTTCCAGCTAGCGCTGCCTCCACGCAAATGGCCGCCGGGGCGCCGCGTGCATCCTGAAACCTCCCCCGTATGAGTGCTTTCGCCGAAGCGGCCGCTGCGCCTGCGGTTCCACAATGCTGCTATGAGAACGTTCATTGTCGAACGTAGTCCTGGAATTCCCCGACTATTGCCGGCAGTCTTACCGAAGGCTCAGCAAGTAGGGCGGCCTTGCCGACCGCCCAATCCCGCGCCCAGCGCTCGTCCCTAAAAGGAGAGGCGAAGTCCGAAGCGAAGAATGCGCTCCGCTACGTCTCGACCGTAGGAGTTAGTACCAGTAACTTCAAACACGCCCGTGCGGAACGATCCGTCGGGGTTCAATTGCAAATTGTTTATGCCACCGCTTGGGTTGTTGAACTTCGGCGTATTCGTCCAGTTGAAAGCCTCGGCTCGGAATTCCAGATTGAACTTTTCGCCCATCAGGAAACGCCGGAACAAGCCTAGATCCGAGTTAAACGCTCCGGGACCGCGGAGGCTGTTGAAGCCCGCGGTTCCAAACCGAGCTTCGGTAACACGAGCAAACGCTGTGTAATCGTAGTACGGTTTCCCAACTCCGATTCCACCGAGTTTTTGGACTTCCGGCTTCACCTGATCCGCTCGCTGATCGTTGTTCGGCATGCGCAGCGATGCGTTGTCCGATGTCACGCTGAAGGGCGAGCCGCTGAAAACGCTTGTTAGAGTATTGATCTGCCAACCGCCGAAGAGCGCATTCACGAAAGCATTGTCCGCCCCAAACTTGCGGCCGCGTCCAAAGGGCAACTCGAAGATCGCGTTCAATTGGAAATTGTGCGTGCGATCTGAATTTAGAAGCGCGCGGTTGAGCCCGAGATAGTTCAGCGCCTTGATGCGAGGACCGGCATTGTTCTCTTCCTCGCAGCAAAGCCCGATTACCTTAGACCACGTGTAAGCTGCGCCAACTTGAAGGCCGCCCGAGAAGCGCCGGTTCAACTGCGTCTGTAACGAATGGTACGTAGAATAACCGACGGAGTCCACGAGATTCGTGGATGCGGTTCGCCCAAACTTCTGGAAATAGGGCTGCCCTGCGCGGTCAAGTCCGGGGACCTGTCCGGCATTCAAATCCAGAACACCGGCGGTATGAACCGTCCTGTTGGCGACATAACCAGCCTGCGCAGCAAAACCCTTGCCCAATTCACGCTCGATCGTGAAGTTCCAGTTCAAGATGTAGGCTCGAGTGTACTCATCGTCGGTTGAGTTCAACGCATAGTTCGAAGGTATGCTAATCAGGCCATTTCCAGTATCCGGAACAGGCACTGAAGGCAAACCGTCCTGAAGCTTTGTCGCCCAGCTTAACGAGTTGGGCGCAACGAGAGCATACGCCGCCAGGATCGGATAGTTCGTGCGAAGCGGACGGGCGAGATTCCAGGGGTCCCAGTTAATTCCGAATCCGGAGCGGAAGACAGTCTTCTCATCCGCGCGATAGGCGATACCGACACGTGGCGAGAAGTACATTTTGCCTACTTTCGTGCCGCAATCTTTCGGAATATTCCCGACGCCGCAAATCATCATCTGGTTGGTGTCGAAGTTATACCGCTCGACGCCGCGATCCGAACGTGTGGGCATTGGGAAGTACTCGTATCGTGTGCCGAAGTTCAGCGTCAGGTTGCGAGTGGCCTGCCACTGATCGCGAACGTAGAAGCTGTACATCGAAGTACGTGTCGTGTACTCATCGGGTACTTGCAGCAGCTTGCCGCCGTCGGTGGCCAAACCCAGCAGGAACGTCGCCATCGCATTGTACTGGCTTCCAGCTGAAGTCGTTGCCTGCCCGGCTGCATTGATGGTTGACAGTTGTGTAGGTCCGCGACCGAAGTTGAACCGCCCTGCGGCGGTCGCGTTGCTGGTGTTGTTCGGAAACTCCGGCTGGGTATGATTCAGCGCAAGCCGGTAAAGATCGACTCCGAAGCGAATGTTGTGACTGCCCTTTGTCCAATTGGCATTGGCGACATATTGATGTTGAGGATCGCGACGGAAATACGGCAGCACAGTATCCGAGTTCCCAAATGCTTCGAAATCGGCGATCCCAAATCCGGCGTTCCCGGATTCGAAACTTCGCGTACCGTTCGTGCCCGGAATCTTGTAGACGTCACGCGCCGTGTTCGGACCCAACCCAGGCTGTTCGACGTTTGAGTCCATCAGCGTGTAGCCGTAATAGGCGTCAATCAGGAATGTGGGAGATACAACGTAGGTGGTGGCAATTGTGCCGCTCCATGTGCCGCCGTAACCGGTCCCAGGATTGGCTGCATCGGTTACGCCTCTGCCTCCGCCTTCAAAGCCGAACACCGTCGGATTCTGCACCGTAAAATCAAGCCAGCTCAAGCGCGCAAACGACGTCCATTTTTCGGTCAGGTTGAAGTTGACTTTGCTGTCGACGGTCTTGCGATCGAAAAGGAACTCACCGCCGACATAATGGTTGTTCGTCAGTTGGTTTGGTGTTCCCGCGTTCGGCATCGGCATCAGGTCGTTGAGCAACCGAAGCGAAAGCGGATCGATGCGGTTGGAAGGGATAATGTTTCCGGGAAACGGCGTTCGGCCCGTACCATCTGGGTTGCCCGTGGCCGGATCATAAATTGTGGTTGTCGAAGCGCTCAGGTCCCCGGCCCGCATCGCCGCTGTCGGAATATTGTTAAAGCGCGACGCAAAGCGGCGATCGTACGTGCCTTCGTAACTGCCGAAGTAAAAGATCTTGTCTTTCTTAATAGGTCCGCCGAGACGCCCTCCATTCTGGTTGTAAACGAACTTTGGAATCTGCTGATTCGCAGGTTGGAAAAATGGGCGCGATTGACTCCAACTGCCCATGTTGTACCAGAAGCCCGCGCCGTGGAGGTCGTTCGATCCGGACCGAATTTGAACCGTCACGGCTGCGCCGCCCGCGAGTCCCTGCTCGGCATCGAAGCTGTTGGTAACGATATTTACGGTTTCGATCGATTCCAGGGCAGGCGTATAAGACGCGATATGAGGCAGCCAAACGTTCGTTGCGCTCGCGCCGTCGATGCGCGTGTTATTCGATGCGCGATTCACTCCGTTCGTGTTCCACGACATCGAGCGAGATGGATTAGACCCGACCGAGTGTGGAGTACTCGGAGGAGTAATACCGGGAATCGTGATGAACAGCGCCTGATAGTTGCGCTGTCCCGGGACGGGAATATCAATCAATGTCTTCGTTGTAATTTCCGCCCGGACTTCAGCTCTATCGGTCTGCAGCGTTTGCGCCTGGCTGGAAACTTCGATGGTTTCAGAGACGCTTCCAAGCTGCATGTTGAAATCTACCCGAGAGACGTTGTTGATGGTGACCGCGACAGAACTTTCGGTAATCGCGCGAAAACCTTCCTTCGTCACTCGGATGTCGTATGTGCCGCTTTGAACCGTCGGAACGTTATATCCGCCTTCGTCGTTCGTGGTGGTGGTACGGACTTGATTGGTTTCTTTACTGGTAACGGTAATGGTCGCTCCCGGAACCGCCGCCCCCGTGGCATCCCGGACATTTCCGACGATTGATCCATAGAGCACTTGCGACCACGCCGCGATGAGCGTCAAGAACAAAGACGCGGCGAGCATCGCTATTACTTGGCGATGATGTAAAAACATAGAGCTCCCTCAGGGCGTGACCGCCCTCCCCTTGAGTAACAGTTGCTAAACGGACTTGCTGTATCCGCTGAAGCGCTTTACGTGCTGCACAATATCCTACAGAATTTTGCAGTGGGAGAGAAGCGCTTTTTGACACCACAGCGACCGACCTCGCGGCAGCGGCCGCGCTGATGCGCTGGATCTTGTCGCTGCTTTGGTCTCATGGGAGGTTTTCTCTTCCCTTGACATCTGGGGGAAGCGGGCGCATACTCTCTCCTAGACATCTAGGGCACGAGAGGAACTAACGGTTGGCACGCGACACGCTGCACGGCACGCTTGATTTGCTCGTCCTGAAAACCCTGGGGCGAGGCCCTGAGCACGGCTATGGAATCACCTGTCGAATACTCAGTCTCTCTAACGAACAGCTTCGAGTCGAAGAGGGCTCGCTGTATCCGGCGCTGCGTCGCATGGAGGCGGATGGGCTAATCCAAGCCGAGTGGAAGATGAGCGAAAACTCAAGGCGAGCTCGGTATTATTCACTAACCGCCGCTGGGCGTAAGCGCCTCGGCAAAGAGGTCGCGTCGTGGCGTGAGCATACCGCGACGATCTCGGAATTTCTCGACCTTGCTTAGCCGACTACCAAAGGGAGGCTTAGAGTGCTCCGCGGACTTCTAAATGTATTTCGGGCGCGGCAACTGGACGCCGATATCCGCGAGGAACTCGACTTTCATCGGTCGCAAACCGCGGGCGCTTTCGGCAACCCCACGCTTATTCGCGAGCAGGCGCGCGAGGCCAGCACTCATGTCTGGCTGGAAACTATCCTGCAGGATCTCCGCTATGGACTGCGGCAGCTTGCGAGAACTCGGTTTGTTTCCGCGGCTGCAGTGCTGTCGCTGGCGCTCGGTATCGGCGCAAATACCGCTATTTTCTCGCTTGTCAATGCGGTTCTACTCCGCTCACTGCCGGTATCTCATCCCGAGCAATTATTGCTGGTGGTCAAGGCAAACCGCAAAAGTGAATCACGGGGAAACTTCTCTCACCCGTTCGCCCAAGTCCTCGCCGGCGCTCAGTCATTCAGCGGACTGATTGTCACCGCGCAACCCGGCCGAATCAGGATTTCCGCGGATGGGGTGGACCAACGGGTCACCGGAGAAATCGTTTCAGCGGATTACTTCGACGTTCTCGGTCTGAGACCAGCAGCAGGCCGCTTTTTTGCCAAACGTGACGATGTGCCCGGAGCACCGGACAACGCAGTGATCAGCTATGCCTATTGGGAGCGGCGGTTTGGCTTGGATCCGGCCGCGGTTGGCAAGACGATCGAGAAGGACGGTTACATCCATACAATCATCGGCGTCGCTCCGAGCGAGTTCTTTGGCGTCGCTACGGGCTCTTCGGTCGACCTCTGGACTACGTTCAGCCGCACGCCGCCGCGGTTCCTTAATAGTGCCGGAATGAATTATCTGCAGATCATCGGCCGGCGTAAGGCAGGAGTAGACCCGGCTGCGGCGCAGGCCGAGGCGGAAACACTGTTCCGTACTCACGTCGAGCAGTTTACGTCCGGACCCGATTGGACCCAACGTGAGCGCGAAATGGTCCAAGCAGGTTACATCGTTCTGGAGCCGGGTTCGAACGGGCTTTCGTCGCTCCGCCTGCAGTATTCGAAACCCCTGCAACTGCTTCTTGCCATTGCCGCACTAGTGCTACTGATCGCCTGCGCAAACGTTGCCAATCTGCTACTCGCTCGTGGCGCAGCGCGCGCCCGGGAACTTGGTATTCGGCTAGCGATTGGAGCGAGCCGCGCGCGCGTCATGCGCCAGCTTGTGACCGAGAGCCTGCTTCTTGCCGCGCTCGGCGGTGTGCTTGCCGTGTGGCTTGCCTACGGGGGCGCGACGGTTCTGGTTCACCTCATGTCCGCAGGACGCGGCGACAATCCGCTCGCTCTCGATCTCCGCCCGGATTGGCGCGTGTTCGCTTTCAATGCTGCCGCCACAATTCTCGTGGGTCTGCTGTTTGGTGTGCTGCCGGCGCTGCGTTCCATCGGCGCGGCAACGCCGAACGAGCGATCCTCGTCAACACTGGCATTGCGCGCGAGAGCGGGCAAGATGCTGATTGGCTTCCAGATGACATTGACGATGGTGTTGGTATTCGGCGCCGGACTTTTTCTGCGTACTCTGGTCAACTTGCAAACAGTGCCTCTTGGGTACCAACCAGATGGACTGTATCGGGCCGACATAGCGTTTCAGCGTGGAACTACCGCGAGCGTGAAGCCTGAAGCTTATGCTGCGCTGCTCGAACACATTCCTCGTACGCCGGGGGTACAGTCTGCCGCCCTTTGCCAGCCGTTCACCGGAAGCTGGACCAACGACGTGACCATTTCTTCGTACGCATCGGAGAAAGTGCAGGTCCACCGCTATCAGACGTCTGTAGCGTTCTTTCGAACGATGGGCATACCAATGCTTGCCGGCCGCGACTTTTCGTCCGAGGATAAGCTCGGATCTCCCAGGGTTGCCATTGTTAACAAACAGCTGGCACTGCGCTATTTCCGCGATCGCGATCCGATCGGTCAGTTCATTCAGTTCCCACGAGACGATAGACCAAGCCGAATCGTGGGCATGGTGGGAGATGTGCGTGTTCAGGGCCTGCGAAACGAGATTCCGCCTATTGCCTACACGGCTCTGCCACAAGGGTTGGACATTCCAGTGTTTGATACACCCACGCTTCTTATTCGCTTGGCGGGTCCATTGCCTCATTGGGCAGGGCGTTTCAAGGCGATTCACACATCGATTCAGTTCAGCGGGGGCGCCTTCATGAAGGAACAACTTGGCGGCCAGTTGCGGCAGGAGCGCATACTGGCCCTGCTTTCCAGCTTCTTTGGCGGACTTGCGCTTCTGCTCGCTGCAATCGGCCTTTTCGGAAACCTATCCTACGTTATGGCGCGGCGCCGGACCGAGATAGGCGTGCGACTGGCGCTTGGAGCACAGCCGCGGAAAGTGGTTGCCCTCGTGCTCCGCGAACACTTGCTCATCGTGGCCGGGGGATTGGCGTTGGGGATAGTAGCATCGCTAGGGCTCTCGCGCCTGTTGCCCCAATTCCTGTTTGGCGTGGAGCCGAATGACGCTCTGACGATCGCTTCGTCAGCTTTAACCTTGTCGGTCGTTTCATTCGCGACAGCCTTCTTCCCAGCGCGCCTCGCCTCTCTTTCCGATCCATCGGAAGCGTTGCGGGCCGAGTAAGGGATCAACAGCGGGCGAGGCGATCGAAAATCGCCTCATCCCGTCCAAGGCAAGAACCTCGAGTTTGCGCTTTCGTTAAAAACTAAAGCGTAGAGCCATCTGCATCACTCGCGGCCGAAGCGCGGTAATGAGACGCGCAAAGTTCGGGCTGACAACATTCATCTCCGGCGGATTGAACAGCACGTTATTGAAAGCGTTGAAAGCTTCGGCACGGAACTGAAGGGTCATTCTTTCATTGAAGTTGAAATTCTTAAACGCTGACAGATCCGTGTTCCACCATGTCGGCGCCGTGATGATATCCCGTCCGGACGTGCCGAACTTCAATGGCAATGTCGCGGAGAAGGCGGTCGGGTTGAACCAGTATAGACCGGCATTTCCGCTGGAGAAGTCTTCTCTGGGCGTTATGTTGTTGAACGTGGAAAAAGGATCGATTCCCTTCGCGTCCGCTCTCTGCGTGACATACGAGAGGCCGGTGAGATTCGTAGAAGTTACGCTCCTATTAACACCACTCTGCCGCGAGAAGATCGTGTTCAGTTGCCAACCACCGACGATGAGATCAACTCCGGGGCCGACGGAGCCAAGTAACTTCTTCCCTCTTCCGATCGGTAGCTCATAAACGATGCTCGTGACCCATCGATTGCGAATATCGAAATCGGAGAGGCCCTTATCGAGCTGAAAATTTGCGGGGTTCAAATTTGGGGAACCATACGATCCCGCCGAGTCGCTGTCGATCGACTTGGCAAACGTATACGCCATCAGGATCTGGAAACCGCTGCTGAATCGCTTCTCCAGCTTGAGATTCAGACCATGAAATTCAGACCAGCCCGCCAGAGACGAATACAACATTTGATTTAACTGCGGATACCGCGTCGCAACTCCAGGAGTTACGTCGTAAAGAATACCCGGGGTCGCATTTGCATAGGCGTTGTATCGTTTCGACAACCGCCGTCCTTGGGTGCCCACATATGCCGCTTCAGCAAGCCAATCCCGCCAGAAGGATTTCTGGATAGAGAACGTCCACATGTAGACGCGTGGTTTACGCCCATCTATCTCCGCCGCAAAAAGGTTCGTTCCTCGTGGAGTAATGTAGTTCGCGTCGATCGGCGGAATGGTTACAACCGGCAAAGTGTTTCTTCCAAACTCGTATTCTGGCAGCCCACGGCCGGTCAAGTTGATATTCTGCTGCGTAAAGATTGGCGGACCATTCGTAATGAACTGCGTTTCGTTCATTTGCGATTGATCGAAATATGTACCAATTCCGGCACGGAAGACCACGCTCTGCATCCAGTCCGGGTTATAGGCGAGACCCAGCCGTGGAGCGAAGTTCTTGTAGTCCGGATTGATGATCGACGGCCGTATCTGCCCGAGGCTGGGGAACAACTGTTTCCCGGTGTTGAAATCGAAGCCGTAGACATGGTCCCGCTCCTGCTCTATCGGCGCCGGCGGGCCCATAAACTCCCAGCGTAATCCGTAGTTGAGTGTGAGTTGCCGTGTAATCTTCCAGTCATCCTGAAAGAACAGATTATGGGTATAGAACTGAAAGTGCGTCGCGGACGTGCCGACAGCGCCACTCATGTTCGTGGGATAGCCCAGGAGAAAATCGGCGACGCCATTTCCTGTGCCTGCTATGGGATTTCCCGTGCTCGGGTTGATTTCCGCACTGTAGCTGGCGTTAAAGGTAAAGTTGCCTCGAGGTCCGTTATCGCTATCGAGTAAAAATCGTGTTTGCCGGACATCATAGCCCATCTTGAACGTATGCGCTCCCTTAATCCAGGTGAGGTTATCGGTGATCTGGTAGTTGTGCAGAACATTGCCTTGGGTCAATCCATTGCTGCCGATACCACTCAATCCCTGAAAGCCAACGCCGGGGACGCCCCAATTCAACTCGTTCGTAGAAACGCCGGTAATTCCAATCTCTTTGGCGATATCGCGATCCACTGTTACTTGCTTGCCGAACAAGGTCATGTACGCGTAAGACACTCGCGCCACGTTCACCACAGAAGGAGATAAGGAAGAGGTCAACTGGACCACTCCGGAAACTCCCTTTGTGTCTACCTGGGAGCCACCTAACGGTACCAGCGACGCGGGAGACAGAGGCGCGGTCTGCCAACTGTACCTGCCAAAGAGCGAGTGATTTGTGTTGATCAGCCAATCTGCCCGGATATTCGTCTGTGTGTCGTCCAAGCTTTGTACCGGTGTTCCCAGGAGATTTGCGCCGTTCACCACAGGGCTATCCGTTACAGGAATGTAAGGCATGAACGCTTTCGAAATTCGGTTGATGCGATTGTCGGGGATTCTATTCCCGGGAAACGGCGTTCGCGTGTTGGTGGCGGGATCAAAGGTGAGTGGATCGTAGATAGTTGGTCCGCCGGTGAAATCGCCCTTTAGCTGAGTCTGGGTCGGCCATATTCCTCGTTGGATCTGCCCCAACCGCTGGCGGAAGGCTTCGTAGTTGCCATAAACGAAAATCTTGTCGCGCTTGATGAACCCGCCACCAGATCCGCCAAACTGATTTCGTTTGAACGGCTCGACTCCGGGCGAGAAGAAGTTGCGCGCGTCCATCTTGTCGTTACGCAGGAAGTGAAACAGAGACCCATGAAACTCGTTCGTGCCGCCGCGACTGGCGACATTGATGATCGCCGGGGAATTTCCAAACTCTGCCTGAAAGAAGTTTCGCTGGATTTTGAATTCCTGCACAGCGTCGAGCGATGGGGTGATGGAACTGTCACCGATGCGTGGATTGCGCATCTCGACACCGTCATAAAGATAGCTGCTCGCGCTCTCGCGCTGGCCGCCAACCAGAAGACTGCGATCGGACCGTTGTGACGTCGCTGCTATAAAACTCGCAGAACCTGTGCTTTGCGGCAGTTGTGGAATCACGCCAGGCGAGAGCGACCCAAGCGTCAGATAGTTTCTGCCATTCAGAGGCAGATCGTTGATCGCCTTTCGTGTAATCACTTGTCCAAGAGACGCGGTTTCCTGTTCGAGCAATGGCGCTGACGCTTCAACCGTGACCTGCTCGCTGACTTGACCGAGTTTCAGGACGACGTTGATGGTTGCGCGCTCGGCAATGTTCAATGTCAGATTTTCGACAACTCCGGTTTGGAAGCCGGAAGCCGTAACAGCAATTCGATATCCGCCTGGAGGGAGTTGGGGCAAGACGAATTCCCCGACACCATTCGTAACAGCATCACGCTGTTGTCCTGTGGCGATGACAGTAGCGGTTACTTTGGCGTTCGGCACTCCAGAGCCTGACTCATCGGAAACCGCGCCCGAAATTGTTGACGTGTTGACTTGGGCATGAATTGAGGGAACAGCAAACAGTGCCCCAAGCATAAGCAAGACGGCGAGCAATCGACTACGCATTCGGCCACCTCGAACGTTGAAGTGTCCTGAGTATATACCTATCTAGCCAGGTATTTTCGATCCGTTACCGTAAATGCCGGCGGCATTCCCGTGAAGCATGTTCTTCGCCGCTCGAATCAACTCACTCTCGGCGATGTTTAGCGTCCGCCTCTGCTCTTGCACGACGTCGCTCAGAATCTCTCGTGTGAACAGAGACGAACCAACTGCCATCTCGACAGTAGTCGCGTCATGACCGCAAATGATCTTGTTCGAAGGGACATAGTTCCACCATTGCGACATTGCGGTACGAAAGAATTGGGGATTGAGAATCGGCTGCCAACACGTATCGATGTAGATGTTCGAGTGCTGACGAGCAAGAGTACCGGCCTCTTCCAAAAACGGCCAGCAATGGATCATTACGACTCTCATGTGGGGATAGCGCCTCGCCAGCCCAGCGAGTGGCAGAGGTGTGGAACTCGGCAGATTGTGAGTGCCCACATGAACTTGGTGCGCCCATCCTAAATCATTGGCGTTCTTGCAGCATTCATTTACGATCCAATCCTGCAGCTTCCTTCGTGATTCTGTCGATGCCGTACCTTTCCAGTCGTCAATGTCATTGTCATTTCGTCCTTGAAAATCCAGATCGCGGCGGTATGCCTGAAGTTGTTTTATGCCAACGGCCCTACTTCGCTGCGCCTGCTCGAACCAATACGTCAAAAAAGCGCGCCAGCTTTTGGAATCGATCGGCTCGACTCCGGAAAATTCCAAAAGACTCCTACGGCGTTCGTCCGGGAGATGCCAAAGGTCCAGAATCGGATCGATACGCATAACAGTTTTTGTGAAGGATGCTTCGTCCTTCGCAGACTCCTGGGATTCCTGGCGGCGATAAAACTCCGGATGGACCGGCCGCACGAGATCGCTGAAACGGGCCTTTGCCATCGCGGTCCGATACCAACCGAAGGGGGTTGTGTAATTCCTATCGATCATCTCGTTAAGCCGCGACGTGGAATTGTCGCCGGTAGCGGCAATATCCAATCCATATAAAAACTGGATTCCGCGACGCGTGCACTGAAAAATGCCGTTAAAAGTGTGATCTCCGATGCTCTCTTTGAGCTTCGACCATCCCCGTTCCCTGTTCAACGATTCACGGTCAACTTTGGACGATGTGAGCACGCCCCGAAAGTAAGGTTCCAGCACGATGTCGAACACGCTGGTAGTTTGCTTGGGACGGGCGCCTTGTTCGATGTCGGCGCGATAGCCTCCGGGGAACGTACCAATGGAGTCTATGGAGCCCCAGTGCTCGTGGGAGCAGAAGTTCGGGGCATCTTTGAGCTCCGGAATCATACGCTGACCAAACGCTGCCGTGGCCGCCAGCGAAGCGAATTGTCTGCGCGTCATAACGGATTTGATGATACATTGTCGCGCCTTTACGGCCGATATGGGTGGCGACACCTTTCGGCTGTACGGAGGACACAGCCGGTCGAGTTCGAAAACCTCACTTAGGGTCCACTTGAGGTATGTGGAATCGCAATGACGCTATAGGATGCCAAGCGCACATCGAATTCGATATGACGTCGGAGACGTCAAGGCTGAGACCGCAATGAAAAAGCCGAGAGTTGAAGTGTTATCAATCGGGGTCGTTTCCGCGCCTTGCGAGGAGCGCGGCGTGCTCGGCGCAGACCATCGCCGGCAGCCCCAATTCGCGCACGACCCCAAGCAGTTCGACGGCGACGTTCGGGCAATCGGTCCAGTCACATAAGTACTCTGAAAGAGTCTCTTCGTGACCGTAAACAGTGGTTCGAATCGTTACCTGAGGCATATTGTCGTTAACTCCCTTACAACTATTATTGGCTGTCTGATTGGATCTTTCCGGCCCTGGTTGCAAAGTGCGAATCCCGGGCATTTGAATGCCCTTTGGATTTCTAAATCTCAGCTCTTGCCTCCGCGTCAAAGAGCCAATTGATAGTGAACAAATGCCAAGGTTCGTTACATGTGGATGAACCGCCGATTGTCCGAACGCGCGAAGCATGTCAATGGCGAAGACTTCGTCGATAAACCGCGCATCCAAGACGTACAAGAAACCAAGGGAGATGACTGATGTCACTTAAGGAATACAAATCCGGCGCGGCCTTCAACGGAGTTATCGGTCGCACGTTCGATGTATCGCAACCGTCATGGCCGGAGCCCCTCCGCGCGAAGAAAGGCGCCCCGAACGTGCTCTTCATCGTGCAGGACGACACGGGATTTGGCCAGCTTGGCTGCTACGGTAGTCCAATCGCCACGCCGAATCTCGACGCGCTTGCCAAAGGCGGTCTGCGGTACAACAACATGCACACGACAGCGCTATGCTCGCCGACTCGTTCGTGCATTATTACGGGACGCAACCACCACTCCAACGCGATGTCCTGCATCACAGAAGGTTCCACTGGATACCCCGGCGGAAACGGCTACATCCCGTTCGAAAATGGGTTCCTGTCTGAAATCCTGCAGGAGCAGGGGTACAACACGTACGCGCTCGGCAAGTGGCACCTGACTCCAAGCGAGCAGACAAGCGCTGCTGGTCCTTACAGCCGATGGCCGCTCGGCCGCGGCTTCGAACGCTACTATGGCTTCCTCGGCGGCGACACGCATCAGTATTACCCCGAACTGGTTTACGACAATCACACGGTGGAGGCCGAGAAAACTCCGGAAGAAGGGTATCACCTCACGGAGGATCTGGTCGATCGCGCGATCAGCTTCATCGCGGACGCCAAGCAGGTAGCTCCAGAAAAGCCGTTCTTCATGTATTTCTGTCCAGGCGCCCAACACGCTCCGCACCATGTTCCCAAGGAATGGGCCGATAAATACAAGGGCAAATTCGATGAGGGCTGGGATGTCTACCGAGAGAAGACCTTCGCCCGTCAGAAAGAGCTGGGAATTATTCCGAAGGATGCCGAACTCTCCCGGCATGATCCCGACGTGGCCGAGTGGAAGAGCCTCTCTGCGGATGAAAAGAAGCTGTATGCCCGGATGATGGAAGTTTTCGCCGGGTTCCTGGAGCACACCGACCACCATTACGGACGTCTTTTCGAATTTCTGAAGAGCCTCGGCGAGCTAGACAATACACTGATCATGTTCATCTCCGATAACGGAGCAAGCGCAGAGGGCGGACCATCCGGATCGGTAAACGAGAACAAGTTCTTCAACAATGTCCCTGACAACCTGGAACAGAACCTGAAGGCCATCGACGATATTGGCGGCCCTAAATATTTCAATCACTATTCCTGGGGCTGGACGTTCGCAGGGAACACTCCATTCCGCCGCTGGAAGCGTGAAACCTATCGCGGCGGTATTAGCGATCCGTTTCTGGTTCACTGGCCGAAAGGAATCAAAGCCAAGGGGGAGATTCGGACCCAATATGCGCATGCCATTGACATGGTACCGACGGTGCTGGAGGCGCTTGGCATCGAGGCGCCGACAACGATCAAAGGAGTCACGCAGTCGCCAATCCAAGGCTTGAGCTTCGCACACACGTTCGATGATGGAAAAGTACCGTCAAAGCACATCACGCAATATTTCGAGATGTTCGGGCACCGGTCGGTGTATCACGACGGCTGGCGCGCGGTCTGCCCGTGGCCGGGTACGTCATTTACCGAATCAGGCAGAGGGTTTGGCGCGCCGATGGATGGCAAGACACTGACTGAGCAGGATGCCAAGCACTGGGAACTCTACCATGTCGACAAGGACTTTGCGGAAAATCACAACATCGCTGCCGAGAACCGCGACAAGCTGATCAAGATGATCGGAACGTGGTACGTGGAGGCCGGCAAGTACAACGTCCTGCCGGTTGACTCGCGAGGCACACTTCGCCTTGGGGAACCACGTCCACAAATTGCGGTGGAGCGCAAGAGCTACACATATTACCCCGGGACACAGACGGTACCGAGTAACGCGGCCGTGAGGACGATGAACCGGCCACACAGCATCACGGCTGAGGTCGAGATTCCAAAGGGAGGCGCAGAAGGCGTGCTGCTATCTCACGGAGGCAACGACGGGGGCTACTCGTTCTACGTGCAGGGCGGCAAGCTGCACTACGCATACAACTATGTCGCGGACACTCAGTATCACGTGGAGTCGAAAGAGAGCGTCCCGGAGGGACGGCATAAGCTGCGGTTCGAGTTTGAGGTGACCGGCAAGCCCGACGTTGCCAAGGGGCTCGGCACACCTGCCCGTGCGCAACTCTACATCGACGGCAAGCTGGTGGGAGAGATTGGACCTACCTAAGACCATCCCGCTTTCGATAGGTCTCGGGGGCGGTGTCACGGCCGGCGCCGATCCTGGTTCGCCGGTGACAGAGGCTTATAAGCCTCCGTTCTCATTCACTGGGAAAATCTACGGTGTGGTTGTGGATGTGACTGGGGATCTGATCGAAGACAAGGAAAGCGCCATGCGTGTGGTCATGGCAAGGCAGTAGCCGGGGCTCTGGTGCAAAACGTGAAGGCCGGTCGTCGATCATGGACAGATGTCACGATTGATATCGGTGGAGGAGCTATTCAAGGGACGACACTTTGACCAGGAGATCGTGATTCTCTGCGTCCGTTGGTACTTGAGTTACAAATTGAGCTTTCGAGATTTGGTAGCCATGATGGGTGAGCGCGGACTGGGCATTGCCCATACAACCATTCTTCGATGGGTACAGCATTATGCTCCAGAGTTCACAAAGCGATGGAACCGCTTTGCTCGCGCGGTGGGTGGATCTTGGAGGATGGATGAAACCTATGTCAAGGTTCGAGGCGAGTGGACGTATTTGTATCGAGCTGTCGACAAGGCCGGGAAGACGGTCGAGTTCCATCTAAGTCGGAAGCGTGACGTGAATGCAGCCAAAGCGTTCCTGCGCAAGGCAATGAGGAACGAACGAATTCCTGTCAAGATCACGCTAGACGCTTATGCCGCCTCACACCGCGCCGTTGCCGACTTGAAAGACAGTGGCGAGTTGCCGAAGCGGGCACAGGTTCGGACGAGCAAGTACTTGAATAACAGGATTGAACAGGACCACCGGCGAATCAAACAGCGACTGCGTCCAATGCTGGGTTTGAAGAGCTTCCAAACTGCGGCAGTTGTCCTCGGCGGCATCGAACTTGCAGAGAAGATTAAGAAGGGCCAGTTCAAGATCGGCAAGCTCGGCGGACATGCGGCGACGATGCCGGCCCTCTGGCGAGCCGCTCTGGCCGCATGAGCAGGATCGATCCTTGCTCAATCGACGGAACAGGACCAGAAGGTAGCTGTCTCTGAATTTGCACCAGAGCCATCGAAAGACCACGTGGAAGGAGTTTCTGCGGCGACACTGGGAACTTATCGTGGCGGCCGACTTCTTCACAATCGAGGTCTGGACGACGCACGGACTGTAACAGTTCATTGTGCTGTTCTTTATCGAACTGTCGACCAGACGAGTGGAGATTGGTGGAATCTCGGCCGCGGCGAACGGTTGTGGATGAACCAGATTACGCGGAATCTCACTGGCTCAGTCGACGGGTTGCTCATGGGTAAGCGCTACCTGATTGCGTTTGTCAATCTGGCGTGGGCTCTTCCGCACTCTCTCGGTGCAGAGGTTAGGGTGGCCCAGCCTGTGGGAATGCGAGGACACGCGACCGGAGCAAGTTGAAGCCAGCGCGACCATACATGAGATGTGTCAGCGAACGAGGCCGAAGAGCCGGTCGATGTAGAGGTTGTGGCGCACGATGTCGCGCGCTGGTAGCCACCGCACCTGCCCTTTCCTCATTTGATGGATCGCTTCATAACCGTCTACGGTGCGCCGCGCCGATCCGAACGCCCGGAAGCCCTGCTTCGCCACAATACGCTTCTTCACAAAGCGGTGATCTTGCTCCACGATGTTGTTGAGGTACTGAACGGGTCGGTGCCGGCAACGGCGCGGCAGGTTGCCCGAGCGCTGCAGACCCGCGATGGCTGTCGGGTAAGTGGGAGCGAGATCGGTGTTGATGACGCGTGGTGGAGGAGCGCCGTGGCGGATCGCACGGCGGAACAGGCTCTGCGCGGACTCTTTGTCGCGGAACGCTGACAAGAAGAACTCAACGGTCGCACCTTCGGAGTCTACAGCGCGGTACAGGTAGCACCACTCGCCCTTGACCCTGACGTAGGTTTCGTCCACGCGCCAGCTCTTGTTTGTCGGCTTCAGGTGAGCTCGCTGGCGCAACGCCAGCTCGGGTGCGTAGCGCTGCACCCATCGCCAGATCGTGGAGTGGTCGACGTTGATGCCGCGCTCGGCGAGGAGTTCCTGGACTTCGCGGTACGAGAGGCTGTAGCGGAGATACCAACGAACGGCGCAAACAATGATCTCGGCTTCAAACTGCCGCCACTTGAACAGCCATGGTTGCCCCTTCATTCGTGCCTCTTAGGCTACCAGCGAGGTCCATCAGATCTTTGCAACACTGCCAGTGCTCGCAGGCATGGACTTCTTCACTGTCGAGGTGCTTACGTGGAATGGGCTGGCAACGTACTATGTTCTATTCCTCATTCATCTGGAAAGCCGACGTGTCACCATCGCCGGCATAACGCGGCACCCGACTGAAACCTGGATGGAGCAGATGGCGCGCAACGTAACGGACGAGAGCACAGGCTGTCTGCGGAACATTCGCTATGTGCTACACGATCGCGACACCAAGTTCTGCGCCTCCTTTGAATCAATCCTGACGGCGGCAGGTGTCAAACCCCTGAAGCTGCCAGCACGCAGTCCGAATCTGAATGCGTTCGCCGAACGCTGGGTGCGCTCAGCGAAGAGGAATGCTTGTCGAAGCTGATCCTTTTCGGCGAAGGCTCTTTGAAGCGCGCACTTGCAGAGTTCGTGGCGCACTTTCACGCCGAACGGCCTCATCAGGGGAAAGGAAATGTGCTTCTGTTCCCAACTCAAGGTATGCCGCAAACCGCTGGTGCGCAAACTGTCTGCAGGCAGCGGCTCGGCGGCTTGCTTCGATACTACTGTCGTGCCGCATGATTTTCTGCGGCGGCGGTAAAGGTGACTCAACATTTACTTGCAGATGTGTAGATGATTCGGCGTCCTCAGGACTCAGTCGGCAACTATGGTGCGGCCGTACGGCTGGACGAATCGGTGTCTTGCTGCCGACGAGGAACCTCGCCTGGTCTGGGCCGTCCCGTGCGATGACCGACAGGCGGTTCGTCCGCATCTGAGGTGATACGTCTGTCACGCTCCTCATACGTCGCCTGAGAAGGTAAAGCGAGAGCGGTACCGCTCGCTGACACGATATCCATGATGCTTAACAGCAGTTCTTGTTGGACACTCAGGAAATAAACATAGTCAGTATCTTTCACGTAAGCAAAGATCTCCGTATCCAAAGACGCACTACCGAATCCTATGAATTGTATGCGCGCTGTCTCCGCCTCTATTGCCGGATGGTTGCGCAGTGTTTCTTTAATCGTCGAGAGCACGTATCGCATCTGTTCAGGCGAAGTGTCGCGCCGCAGAGCTAGGGGTACGTGCTTGAACAAAAATTTGTCGCGCATAGTAAGATTTTCGAGGCTCATCTGATAAATTTGCGCGTTGGGGACTGACACTACCTTTCGGTCGACAGTACGTAAACGCGTGGCGCCAACTACCAATGTCTTCAATCATTCCAGTCTGCCCGGCAATACTGCACACGTCTCCTACGCGGATGGCCTCGCGCATTATGATCGAGATACCACCGAGCAGGTTTTCAAGTGATTTTTGAGCGGCGAGGGCCAACGCGATTCCGCCCACGCCCAGACCGGCGAGCATGGTGGTCACGTTGACACCGGCGCCCTGAAGAAGCAACATCCCGGCGGCAAAAACCACAACGATCTTTAGCATCCGTTGGAAGAGAGCCAGTAACACTTTGGCTTTTCGCTGTCGGAGTACCCGCCGTTTGGCGATGTTCGACACATATATTCGATTGCCCGAATCGTCAGCCATGCGAAGCCAAGGACTGCGAAGATCCTGGCAATTTGAAGACATAACTGAGGCCCATAAGGAGACCGCGATCTCACTGATCATTCCGAGGGCTAGCGAGAGAAAAAGAAATCGCATAGGGCCCTTCAGGGGAGAGAAGCTTGTCGTCCTCTTCCCCGGTTGTATAGCGAATAAGAGGACGAACCAGGCGAATCAGCGCGCGAGACGAGAGCCCGGCCAGCACCAAAGCCAGTGTTATGCCAAGAAAGATCGCGAACCATTGCCAAAGGGGAAGCGAAAATACTTGTTTGTCGCGCAGCGACGACGGAAGCAACTTTGCGAGCCATGGTTGGTCGAGTTCCTCGAATATTTCAGGAATGTACCTAAGCGTTTCGGACGAGAACAACCAGATCGACGGCTCGTTAGGGCGCTGCACCAAATCCAGCATGATGTCGATCTTGCCCCGAAAGGCGTCCGCACAGCCCCAAGGCGGTCACGGTTTGGCAGACCGTCGCGCAGATCTCCTTCTGGTGTTCGTGTGAGGTGGTCGAAGTTTTCTGAGATACCGAAATCGAGTACGGCCCCTGAGCATTTGTGCAAGTTTCTGTGCACCCAACGATGTGGTGGATATGTCAAGAGATCTTGCGCGGCCAGAGGGTAATCCGCTCGACCAACCGCTATAAGAAATCCTCTTACGGTGCCATAAGGAGGATGACGACCCATTGGGTCGTCAGCTAGAGGTCTTGAGGGAGTTGCCTTCTTGGGCGGAGGTACGGGAGTCTGGCTAGATGTAGTCAGCGGAAGCAATAGCGAAATTACTAGAATTAGCGATCTTCCCTTGCTTAGCATTTTCGAGATTTCCGTTGATGTTCGCCGGCTTACGTCGCGGTGGACGGCCGGATATGCCACGGCGGCAATGATCTAGCGGATTCTGATCAGGATGGCCCGTTGTCCCGCAACCAGCGACTTAGATCCGATCCATATGTCGAGACGATGTGGATGTACAGCGTGCACGCTGTACATCGTGAGCTGCGACTATGCCGTAGCGGCCCAGTTGGGCGAGGTTAGTAGCGCCTCCTTTCTCTTCGTCTCTCTATGAATCGGTTCGCCGAATCATGTTGGTATCTGTGTTCCGCGCTTTGTTGCCATTTCCGGTGCAATCGCTCGCGAGCAGACTTCTATTGCGGCTGTCAACTGTCGAACGTCTAAAACTATCGAACGCTTAACCTTAGTTACAGAGTCTTCCGCCAGCATTCATGCCGCCGGACCGAGAGAAGGTGTCACTACATCATCACAAGCCCTTGCGGATACTGCGCCTGAATCTGTCCTACTGAGGCTTCACTGATTGGTCCGATCCTCGAATTGGGCGCTGTAATCAAAGGGCAGCCGCCGCCCGCAATCGGCTCTTTCAGTGCTTGCGATTCCGACCGAACTCGAGGTTATGGAATTGGCGATCCGTTTTGTGCCCATATAAAGCCAGTCGTGGCCCCCTGCATGGGATGACCAACATAGTTGACATACAGCTCACCGCCGTCACCCCACCCATGAAGACGGCTCACTGAATTGACATAGCCTCGGGGAATCTGATTCAAGCATCACGTGTTCCGGCCTCCGTGAGCAACCGGAAACTGTGTTCGAGAGCTAGGAACCTAGGGACCCCCAAACTCCGGTCCAATTCACCCCTGTCGGTCCACTCTGTTTGAGGGCTGCTGCGATCTGTGGATCAGCCGGACGATCAGCGCTGAGTCGCAGGAGACCGGGGAGTCGTCCGCCAAATAGAGCCGTACATTCACCATCGTGAAAACGAGAAGCTAGGACGAGAACCGTCCTAGGTCTGGGAAAGGGGCAAGCACAGAAACTCTGCTTTGGGGGGCCGAACTGGCACGCGTACCTATTTACCGACTGCGCCGCGTGGGATCAACGTGGGCTGCGACATGCATCAGCAAGCAGTACGTCGACGGGAGAACTCCTGGCCGGCGATTTCTTTCTTTAGTTAACGCCCACTCAGGCCGCCCACAGCGACCTGATGACATTGGCAGTTCATGACGGTTCTTCCAGCTGGACGAGTTCGCGGTCTTGTACGTCCTTATCCCAGCAATCAATTCCGCGTTCCTCGCGGGATCCGGTGGCACTCGAATGAATTTGATGGACGAGAAAAATCCTGATGGATCGAAACTCATTGGTCCGGCGGCGATCCTTGCTGAAGGGCTTAGGCCGCCGTCATTTTTTTCGCATCTCGCACTATCTAGAGAAGAAGGCCAGCGAGAGCGCTTTCCGCGGCGCCGGTGCTCGCGAGTTGGACTTGCACTCAATTCTGCCACACGACGCCACCTATAACTGAGCGCTTACTGACCGATTGTGCGAGTCGATGTGAACCGGCTATGGCCCGCCATCGTGACTCGAAAGCTGGTGAGCGACAAGGTGGCTAACTATGAACCACACGTGATGCTGCTTGCCGAGGCCGTGCCTGGTTATTTTGATTGCTTGTGTGACTGCGAGTGCTAGTCGCTCACAGGAGATGAACGCACCCGGCGGGGAATCCCGGTCGAGCATTTTTGTCACACTGCAGGAAAAGAAACTAAGAGAAGCCAAGCCCTACGAACCTGACAAAGTCGAGAATCTGGTTCGTAAGCTCATCATGATTAACTCAGATCCTTCCGGTCTTTATCCATATTTTGGCAGCGTGTATAACGGCGGAGGTCTTACAGGTGGCGCGGGCTACCGCAGATATTATGGAGACAACACTAGTTGGCACATTCAGGGACTGTACTCTGTTTCGAACTACAAGCTAGTAGAAGGCGGCACCGAATCCAAGGACCACATGAACAGGCGGCCCTCCTTCGGAAGCCGTTTGGGGTGGCGGGATGCAACCCAGGTGCCGTATTACGGGCTGGGAATGAACTCCAGTCCCGACGGCCGGACCAATTTCCGTTTTCAGCAG
>CAWJQP010000045.1:0-370694 GCA_963844855.1 Bryobacteraceae bacterium | reverse complement strand
GCCGCGTAGAAAGCGAGATCAATTCCTGCATCACCCGCCGTTGGTCAGCTCTCGGTTCCCGCAGAATCGTATGGAGCGTGGTGACAACGGGCATCCTCAACTCGCGCAGGAATGCCAGGATATGCCCGCCGACGGTTCCGCCGAAAATGCCGAACTCGTGCTGTAGGCAGACGATATCTACATTGCTGATGTTGAGGAAGTCCGCTGCACGCAAATACGACGACAGGTCCTGCTCCTCAATCTCGAATCGAACTACTTCCGGGTACTCGTAGCCACCGGGAATGTCATTGACTGACACTGCGAGGCATTGGCTCTGGGGATGCGCGGACGCTACGGCAGCGAGCAAGTCGGACGTGAAGGTAGCAATGCCGCACTTGCGGGGCAAGTGGTCGCCAACAAAAGCAAGCTTGCGGAGTCTAGAGGATTCTTTCATGGATGCCTTTCCATTTCGGCCATGCCACCGTATTCCCGGTTCCGTGAGATGCCCTCGAATTGCGGTAGGGACCCGTAAGCGGTCCAAGCTTGGCCACCTGATGACTTGGATGGCGGCTGAGCGCCGACCGGCATTTTCGGTTTACCTTGTCGGTTTATTTTCGCGGACTTACTTCGGCCAACCGTACTGACGTTTCCTTCGGGAGTCTTCCGTGCCGGTCCACACACCAGAAGCGCATGGCGCACTCTCTTTCAAGCGGCGATCTCACCATCCCATCGCGAAGTCGGCCCAGCGACTCCAATAGCTGCCGTACCTGACGGAAGGATGGCCATGCGTCGACTGCGCACCGATGTCCGCATACGCGATTTCCCCGTCCAGAATAATCGCGCCGGTTTCCCTGCGCATCGTCATTCACGGTTCAGATTCCGTTGCGGTATTTGTCGAGGATGCGGAGTCCATTGCCCGCGAACTTCTCCACACTGCAGCGGAACAAAATCCTGTCACAGCTTTGCGAGGCCTCGATCAACGTCCCCGAGGGACCGGTTCAGTTCTGACCGTCAACGTGAAACCGTCATCGAATGGGTTTGGCGATGTTGAGTCCGTTGGCGTTTGGCGGTATCCAGAGATGCGCGCGATTTCTCGGCTGCATGTTCGTACAATCGCAACTCGGTTGCGGCTGCTTCGCCGAACGGCGCCTCAGGAAAAAATGACTGCAGGCGGGACTGCGTGGTATCAACATGGCGCTGACACTCGATTTCTATCTTGTCCAGACGCTGACACTCGGTACAGGCCACATCTAATCATACACGACGCGCCCCAATGGTGGCCGGTACCAGCTACTCTCAGTGCTGCTGAACGGACCCTGTCGGTGCCGTAATGCCGAGCGAGGAATGAATGATCTCCATTGGGAGTGCGGTCTGAACGCCAGTCTGTCCGGCCGACGGACTACATCGAACCCTTCTTGACGTAATCTTCAGAAGTTGAGCGTTTGTTTGTTGCTTACATTTGGGAAGTCGACGAGATAAATCCTCCCTGACTCCGCAGTGTAGGCCCCAGCTCGGGTCCATGGCCGTCCCGATTCCTGCATCTCAGGTATCCGGGGATTTCGGATTTGTACCGTTAAGTCGGGCTCGCGGTGGAATGTCTGGACGGGGTTGACGTGCTCGGTCTCTACGTCCGAAGTAAGCATGGCGATGTGACTTGTATGTCTTTCGCGTTGACCGCCCACAATGGTCATCACGCGAGAGGCTATCGACACTTCTGGTCCTGCCCCGTATTCGTAGTCTTGCTCGGCCGCATCATTCCATCATTCGACGCGCCCGGCGTTCGATCTGTAGCCGCTGTACGGCAGCCAGCGGGCTCGGCTAGAATCACTCCAATGCCCCTTGCTGTTAACGACACATTGGGGCCGTACCGGATTGTTAGCACGATCGGAGCGGGCGGCATGGGTGATGTGTACAAAGCCCACGATGCGCGCCTGGATCGCCTGGTTGCCATCAAGGTCAACAAGGAACAGTTCACCGATCGTTTCGTGCGCGAGGCTCGCGCGATCGCGGCGCTCAATCATCCGAACATCTGCACGCTATACGACGTCGGACACAGCTACCTGGTGATGGAGTATGTCGAAGGTAATACTCTCAAAGGTCCGCTGCCGTTGGCCAAGGTTCTGGAGTACACGAGTCAGATCTGCGACGCTCTCGAAGTCGCTCACCGCAAAGGTATTGTTCATCGAGACCTGAAGCCGTCGAACATTCTCGTCACGCCGCGGAGTGAAGCTGCTGGATTTCGGTCTGGCCCGCATTCTCGGTGGGAACGACACGGCAACCCTGAGTGGAGCCGTCGTCGGAACCCCGGGCTATATGGCTCCGGAGCAATGGCAGGGAAGGAAGCGGACGCCCGAAGCGACATTTTTTCGCTTGGATGTGTCCTCTACGAACTCATTACGGGCGAGAGATCGCAAACCAAGGCCGTGGAACCGCCGGCGCTCCAGCGAGTGATTCAGACTTGCCTTGAGGCCGATCCCGAGGCACGGTGGCAGTCGGCACGCGAGGTGAAGCTTGCCCTCGAGATTGCCGGGCAGACAACATCCAGGCGAACCAGCGTGCTTCCAACATGGATGCTGGCGCCTGCCGCGCTGACGCTGGGGCTCGCGACGTTTGCGGCTTGGACGATGCTCCGCCAATCGGCTCCGGACCTCCGTACGTTCCGGCTTTCCCTTAATCCGCCGAAATCCGCCGACAGGCGTGGCTTTCAGTGAATTCGGCGCGGCTGTATCTGCCGACGGCGCGTCGGTCGCCTTTGTCGGCGGAGACACCCAGTCGATATGGGTGCAGGAATTGAATTCCCATCGGGCTCGGCTCCTTTCGGGTACAGAGGGAGCGTATTACCCGTTTTGGTCGGGCGATGGGAAATCGCTGGGGTTCTTTGCCGCGGGGAAGCTAAAAAGAGTCAAGCTTCCGGCGATGCGCCACGGGTGATTGCGGACGCGCCAAGTGGGCGAGGCGGCGCTTGGAATTCGGAGGGCGTGATTGTTTTTTCGCCATCATTCAATGCCGGCCTTTTCCGTGTTCCTGCCTCCGGAGGGCAGCCGATTCGGTTGAGCAGCCCCGACCCGGCGCTGCAGGACAACTCGCACCGGTGGCCGCAGTTTTTGCCAGATGGACAGCGGTTCCTGTTCCTGGTTCAAGGGAACGATCCCAAGGTTTCCGGAACGTATCTTTCGTCTTTAGCAAAACCGTCTGAGCGCATTCGGATCACCGAGATCGTGTCGCGAACTGAGTATGCCCCACCGTTCCGAGGAGCTGGCGGATCTCTTGTGAGCCTTCGCAATGAGACTCTGATGGCGCAACCAGTAGATTCGCAGACTCTGCGTCCACAGGGCGACGCTATACCGATCGGCGAAGGGAGCGGAGCCGCCTTCGTCGGGTACGCACCATTCTCGGTTTCCGCGAATGGAGTCCTGTTGTATGGACCCGGGTCACTGAACAGACGCAGCATCGAATGGAGGGGGCGCTCCGGTCAACTGCTCCGAACGGAGGGTCGCGAGGACGTGTATAACACTCCGCGGCTGTCACGCGATGGACGCTGGCTTGCTTTGGCGCGAGCGGATTCAGAAGGCAATAACGATTTGTTTGTTTACCAGTTTGGTCGTGGCGTTCTGCGACGGCTTACGTTCGGTCCACTCTACGATGGCTTCCCCGCCTGGTCGCCGGATGGGCGGCAAATCGTGCTCGCGGCCGGAGTGGGTGGAGTTGTCAACGTTCACTTGAGAGACATCACCGGCGAAGGCCAGCAAAAGCGATTGACACAGAGCGTGAACGGACAACTGGTCGACGACTGGTCTTCTGATAGCAGGTATATCGTGTACACGGAAGTTCACCCCACCACGCTGGGTGACCTGTGGGTGATCGACATGCGCAATGCTCCCGAATCGGATCCGCTGCGACACGATAAAGCACCGCTGCTGGCAACGGCATTCAATGAAACACACGGCCAGTTTTCTCCAGACGGCAAATGATCGCGTATACGTCGAACGAGAGCGGTCGAGAGGAAGTGTACGTTCAGAGCTTTCCCACCGTCGGCGAAAGTCCGTCGTGTCTATCGAGGGCGGCGATTATGTGAGATGGCGGCGGGATGGGAGGGAGTTATTCTATGTTTCCCCGGATGGCCGTCTTATGACCGTTGCCGTGAAGCCTGATGGTGAACGACTCGCGCTTTCACGTGCGGCGGAACTGTTTCGCATACCGGTGCGCCTTGGACTGGTTGGATACGACTATGACGTGACGCCGGATGGACAGCAATTTCTGGTTCTCGCTCCCACTCATCAGGCAGTATCCCAAGCTTTAACGGTCGTGACCGACTGGCAGACGGCCGGCAGGAAGTGATCTGATACTCCGGCCGGGTACGATTCGGGCAATGCGCGGAAGGGCGAGAGTAGCAAAACGCTGAAAGGTGATTTGAGGCTAATTGGCCACTCGGAGTCGAGATGGAGAAGAGAACTCGGCCAGCGTGCTTCAACTGCTATATAGCCCGTCATCCGGCGAAGAACATCTTCTAGACTCCGCCAAGTACAAGCGGAAGTGAGAAGATGTAGCGTCATGACAACAATTGGAATCATCGGCGCGGGGCATATCGGAAGCCAGGTCGCGCGACTTGCGGTTCGAAGCGGCTACAAGGTTGTAATCAGCAATTCACGTGGCCCGGAGACGTTGTCCAGCCTGATCGCGGAGCTTGGAGCTGACCTCGCCCGCGCCGCAACTTCCGTTGAAGCGGCACAGGACGGCGACATCGTCGTAGTCACGGTCCCCTTGAAGAACTACCGTGAGGTTCCCGTTGAGCCGCTCGCGGGCAAAATTGTCATCGACACCAATAACTACTACCCTGAGCGCGACGGCAAGATTGCAGAGCTTGACACTGAATCAACCACGACCTCCGAACTTCTGCAGGCACACCTGCCTACCTCGAAGGTTGTGAAGGCCTTCAACCACATCTACGCGGCCGAACTGACCACTCACGGGCAGCCGGCTGGATCCAAGAACCGACGCGCGTTGGTGATCGCCGGTGATGACCCGAATGCCAAATCCGTCGTGACCGGTTTGCTGGATCAGTTTGGTTTCGACACAGTGGACGCGGGCCCGTTGAAGGAAGGCTGGCGCATTCAGCGCGACACACCAGGCTACGGTCCCCGACGCACCGCCGAAGAACTGCGCAAAGATCTCGCAGCCGCGAAGCGGTACGCCGATATGTAGAGTAGTAGCCTCCGATGGCTATGTCGAGGGAGCGGCGCGGCCGACTACTCTGTCCCGGTCAGGCGCCTAGAATCTGGAGCGAGACCGAACGCGTACGCGGACCGTCCAACTCGGCGAGGATGATACTCTGCCATGTGCCACGGACTAGCTGACCGCGGCGAACCGCCAGCATAGCGCTCGATCCCAATAAGAGCGCCCGCAGATGGGACGCAGCATTGCTGCGGTCACAATCGGAATAGCGGGGATCATTGTGCCGCCAGGGCGCATCGGCGCGGACGGCCTGTTCAAGCAGTGTGCGGAAATCGTCTAACAGGGCATCTTGCCATTCGTTCACAAAGAGGGCCGCAGTGGAATGGAGCGACTGCAAGAGGGCGACTCCTGCGCGAATACCGGTTTTGCCAACCAATGCCTCCACCCGCTGCGTCAGGTTGATCAGTTCGAATCTGTGCCGGGTCGTTAGATTAAGCACATGAGCCACAACAATTGGTGTGCCGCTGGTAAGCTCGCTCATGTCTTCCGGATCGGGGGATAGTTGCGGTTTCATGGGATCGCTCTCGCGTGCCCCGCCTGGGAGTGATTCGCCGCCATGGATCATGCTGACAATACTACCCGCACGTCTTGTCACTGTCAAGTACTTTGTGCTACAAAGAAGTCGGTACACAGTGGTGGAGCTTGCGTGCGGAACAGGTCTTACTCCTGCCGCAGAGCCGCCAGCGGATCGATTCGGGACGCTCGCCTTGCCGGCGCATAGCCAGCGAGAATCGCGGCGCTCAGGAGGATGACACCGGCCAGCGCCAGGGTTCCCGGATCATTGGGCTGGGTCTCGAACAGAAACGATTTGACAAGCCGGGACGCGATCAACGCGGCAGGCACGCTGATCGCGAGTCCCACCGCCGCCAGTAGTAGAACGCGGCGCAGAACCATCCAAACCACGGCGCCGCGTTGCGCGCCCAGCGCCATACGGATTCCGATCTCGCCGACCTGCCGCGCGACGTTGTACGACATCGTTCCGTAGAGCCCCACGCACGCCATCAGGAGAGCGAGAACCGCGAAACCCGTGCATAGTTTCGCGAACGTGATTTCCCGGCTGATCGTCCGATCGATTTCCGCAGCCTGTGTGACCACGTTTGTGACGGGTATGCGTGAATCTGCCTCCCGCACGATCTCATGCACACTCCTGACATACGCTCAGCGGATCACCCGCAGTGCGCAGCGCGTAGGTCACTCGGTCCGGAGAAAACTGGCTGACCGCTACGAACACGGTCATCGGATTCTCCTCCTCATTTTTCAGACCACCGGACCGCAGGTTAGCCGACACGCCGACGATTTCGAGATCGCGCTTCTCGTCCGGGAACGTGATGCGCCGGCCCACCGGATTCTCGTTCCCGAAGTAAGTCCGCGCCAGCCGCTCGCTGATCACTGCAACCGGCGTGGAGCCCGGTTGGTCGCGGTCGTCAATCTCACGCCCGGCGAGGATCGGAATCTGCATCGTCGTGAGGAAACGCGGTCCGGCGCCCAGGACGCGTGCGCCTTCGATGGTAACAGCGCCGATCTTCATGGCCCCCCTGATCGTCTCCCCGGCATGGCCGGCGCTGATGATCGAGGAATGCGAAAGCGTCGCGCTGCTCACTCCGGGGATCGATTCGAAGCGCTTGCGCAGGTCCGCGTAAAAAGTGGCGATCTCCGGGTCGCGATGCCCGGCCTGGCGCGCATTCAACGAGAACAGAAGGATGTTCTCGCGGGCGTATCCCAGTTGGACGGAGTGCAGCTTGTTGAGTGTCTGGACAAACAGACCCGCGGCGACCAGGATGACAAAAGACATCGCGATTTGGGCGACCACCAGAACGTGCTGCGCGCGGCGGCGCGGTCCGCCCCCGCGGCCATTCTTTAGCGCGGGCATGACGTCCGGACGCGTCGACTGAATCGCTGGAGCGAGGCCAAATAACAGGCCGCAAACCACGGAGAGCGCCGCCGTCACGCCCAGCACGTTCCAGTTCAATTCCGCGTGCAGCGTAAAGTTCTCCTGCCCGCTGGAGAACAGAAGCGTCAGCGATCGCACGCCCCAGATCGCAAACAAGACCCCTAATGCTCCGCCGAGCGACGCCAGCATCACACTCTCGGTAAGCAACTGCCGCACGACGCGGAACCGTCCCGCTCCCAGGCTGAGCCGGACAGCCATTTCGCGGCGTCGCGCGGCGGCCCTTGCCAGCAGCAGATTGGCGATGTTCGCGCACGCGATCGCCAGGATCAATCCCACCATCGTCAGGAGCACGTACAGAGGCTTGGAATACTGGCGGCGCAGGCTACCCAGACCGGCGGCGCCGGGATTCAGAATCAGCGCGGGCAGTTTGGCGCGCTCACCGTCGGTCTTCGCGGTGGTGGCAACCCATTGATGGAAACGAGGAGCCAGCACTGCCTGCGCCTGGGCCATGCTTACGCCGGGACGCAGACGGCCCATCATTTCGATCCAGTAGAAGTTTCCGTCGCCATACATACGAGCCGCTCCGGCGCCGTCCACGAGCAGATTCGTGTGCAACGGAAGGTAGAGGTCCGGCGCCGCCGCAGGGTCGACTCCGAAGAATTCCGGCGGCGCAACGCCGATGACCGTGAAGGGCATGTTATCGACGAGAATCGGCTGTCCAATCGCATTCGCCGGTCCTCCAAAGCGATTCTGGCTTGTCAGCAAAACTGATTACGGCGACCGGCGCCGCGCCTGGACGGTCATCTTCGGAGTCGATCAGTCGTCCCGCGGCCGGCGACACTGCCAGACCGCGAAAATACTCGCCGGTGACGTACTCCGTGCTGGCGCTCATGGCCTGCCCGCGGACGGCCAGGTTACGGTTTTGTCCGTCGAAGTATCCGAAGAGCGTGGAAAAGACGGGATTCTCCTCGCGAAGCGTCTCGAACGCGGCGTAGGGGAACATCCCGCTGACCAGGGCGCCTTTGTCGCCCGGCCAGAGAATGCCTTGTACCCCGTGCACGACGTGGACCCATTCCTTGTTGGCGTTCTGGGGCGGCCGGCTATGCCAATTCAAGACCACCAGCGACTCGGGATCGGCCACCGGCAGCGAGCGCAACAGAATCGACTCCATGAAGCTGTAGATCGCAGTATTGGCCCCGATGCCGAGCGCCAGCGACAAGACCGCCAGGGCGCTGAATGCCTTGTTGGCGATCATGGCGCGACAGCCATAGCGGACATCCTGGACAAGTTCCGACAAAAACCGTGTCATCCAAATCTCCCGTGACTCTTCGTGCTTCAGTCCGACGTTGCCAAATCGCCGGCGCGCTTCAGCCCGGGCGCGCTCCGCCGTCATACCGTCTGCTTGCAGTTCCGCGGCTTTTTCCGCAAGGTGGAGTTCCATTTCCTCGCGCAGCGCCTCGCTGCGCCTGGCGCTTTCCATCCAATACCTCAGCCGTCGTAACAACACGTCCGTCACTCCGCTCCCATCACGCGCGCGATCGCCAGCGTGAGTTTCGCGTATTTCCGGGTTTCAACGGCCAGCTGTTTGCGGCCAGCCGCCGTGATCTTGTAGATCCTCGCCCGCCGATTATTCGACGTCACGCCCCAGACACCGTCGATCCAGCCGTTTAGCTCCAGCCGCTGGAGAGCGGGGTACAGCGAGCCCTCCTCGACGAGGAGCTCATTGTCGGACGATTGTTGAATGAACTGGACTATGCCGTATCCATGGAGGTCGCGCAGCGACAGCGTCCGCAGAATCAACATGTCCAGTGAACCGGGCAACGAATCGTTCTTTTGCGCCTTGCGTCCCATACCAAGAATTCTTAGCTTACGGCCACGAGATCACGCGAGTCAAGTTTTCGGGCTGCTCAGGCGCGCCCGGATGCAAGCCGGAGGTGACGCCACTCTCCTATGGACATTCCATAGGAGACATGCGATGATCTTTGCAATGGCCAAAGGAAAGCTCGATGTTCCCAGAAGATCCGAGGTGCTGCAGGGCACGCTGGACCTGATGATTCTGAAAACGTTGCAGGCCATGGGACCGCTGCACGGATTCGGGATTGCGCGACGGCTGGAGCAGTTGAGCGAAGAGGTGCTCCAACTAAACGAAGGCACAGTCTACACCTCTCTGTTGAGACTTCAGCAGGAAGGATGGATTGGGTCGGAGTGGGGCGCTTCGGAGAACAACCGTAAAGCGAAGTTCTATTCCATTACCAAGAGCGGCCGGAAACAACTGGCGAAAGAGACGGAGGACTGGGAGCGTATTTCCGCTGTCATCGGCCGCGTTCTGAAGCTGGAGGGACAGAAGTAATGTCGTGCGGTTTTCGAAAACTGTGGGGCCGAGTTCGCGCTGCGCTTCGGGATGAGCCCTCCGATTCCGAGTTCCAGGCGGAGGTGGAGGAACACCTCAAGTTGCTTGCGGAGCGGTATCGCCGCCAGGGCATGACGCCGGACGACGCGATGGTTGCGGCGCGGCGGCAGTTTGGCAATACCACTCTGCTGCAAGAAGACCGGAGGGCTATGCAGTCGATTCTGACCATCGATGCGATTCGAGGCGACCTGGCTTATGCGGCCCGGACGCTGCGTAAGAATCCAGGGTTCGCAACGGCGGCCGTGATCACACTGGCGCTCGGCATTGGCGCGAATACGGCGATCTTCAGCATCTGCAATGCGGTGCTTTTCAAACCGCTGCCCTATGCTGAGCCAGATCGCATCGTAACGCTCTGGGAGCGGATGAGCAACGGGAAGCTGAGCACTGTTGCTCCGGCGAATTTCGTCGACTGGCGCAGCGAGAGCCGGTCGTTCAACGGCGTCGCTGCCGTGAGGTCGACGAGTTTCATCCTTGGCGAACAGGGCGACCCGGCACGCCTGACGGGAGCGGCAGTTTCGTCGGATTTCTTTTCGCTGTTGGGAGTTCGCTTTGCGCTCGGCCGCAATTTTCATCCCGACGAGGACCGGCCCGGATACGATCGCGTTGCCATTCTGAGCCACCGGATCTGGCAGCAAGCGTTTGGCGCGGACAGCGGTATTGTGGGTCGTCCCATCCAGCTGGACGACACTATGTACACAGTAGCCGGTGTGCTTCCGGCTGACTTTCAATTCGCGAGCAACGCATCCGATTTTCAGGCGCGCAGCCAACCCGATGTATGGGTACCGCTCGCACTCAATCCGCAAAAACTGCAACGCGGCACACATCCGCTGCGGGTCGTGGCGAAGCTCGGGGCGGGAGTGGAACTGACGAGGGCACAGGCAGAACTGGATGTACTGGCAGCGAAGCTTGCTCGGTTGTATCCCGATGACAACCTGGACAGAGAGATCGCTGCGATTCCCCTTGCGGAACAGGTAACCTCGAACGTTCGAGTGGCGCTGGAGGCGCTTCTTGGCGCAGTCGGCCTGGTGCTGCTGATGGCGTGCGCCAATGTTGCCAATCTTCTGCTCAGCCGGGCCGCATCGCGTCAGGCAGAGATCGCGGTGCGGGTTGCGCTGGGCGCCAGTCGGCGCCGGCTCGCCCAACAGTTCCTGACTGAGAGCGTGTTTCTGGCGGCGATCGGCGGCGCGGCGGGGCTGTTTCTCGCATTCGCGGCGATCGAAGCGGCTTCGTCGCGTTTGCCCGCCGATCTCTCGCGGGCCGCCGGAGTCGGGGTGGATGTGCGGGTGATCGTGTTCAGCGTGGGCATTACCCTTGTTACGGGAATTCTGTTCGGGTTGGGTCCGCTCGTGGGACTGCGGCGCGTGAGCGCGGGCGAGTCGCTGAAGCAGAGCCACCGCATCGCGGGTGGGATTCACTCGCGTTTGCGCAGCGTGCTCGCTGTGGCACAGATCGCGATCGCGATGATACTGTTGATCGGCGCCGGGTTGATGGGGAAGAGCTTTTGGGCGCTCGTGCACACCGCGCCCGGCTTTCGTTCGGAGAACGTCCTGACCGCGCGCCTGTCCCTGGCACGGTCCCATTATCCGGATAACCGAAAAGTCGCGGCATTTGAGCGAGAACTGCTGGACAATCTGCGTGACAGACCGGGAATCGAGTCTGCCGGCTTCACCACGTACCTGCCGCTCAGCGGATCGGATAACGGATGGGCGTTCTTTATCGAGGGCCGTCCGCCACTGCCAGTGGGCGTGTACAACATGGCGAAATACAGGCCGGTGAGCCCGGGGTATTTCGAGACGATCGGGATTCCGCTGCTGAAAGGGCGCTGGTTCACACCGGCGGACCGGGCGGATTCGCCGTGGGTGGTGGTGCTCAGCGCGTCGATGGCGCGCAAGTATTGGGGAGATCAGGACCCTGTCGGGCAACGGCTGCATTTCGCGGGACCGACGTGGCGGACCGTGGTCGGTGTGGTCGGCGATGTACTGCACGAAGGGCTCGATGGCGAGGCCAAGGCTGAGATGTACATGCCTGTCGAGCAGGCGGCGAATATAGAGAGCAGTCCGACGATTGTCGTGCGAACGTCGCTCGAGGCGGGCGCCGCGGCGACAGAGTTGAAGGCGGCGGTGTCGGCGGTCGATCCTTCCACGCCGGTGGACCGGATTGAAACGATGGAGCAACTGATCACGGGATCGGTGGCGCAGCCGCGATTCCGCACCGTAATTCTGGTGGCGTTCTCTGTGCTGGCTCTCGTGATGGCCTCAATCGGGATCTATGGCGTGATGAACTACCTGGTCATTCAGCGCACGCGCGAGTTCGGGATCCGGCTCAGCGTGGGAGCGACTCGCGGAGATGTACTGAAGCTGGTGCTTGGCCGGGCGGCGGTAATGATTGGAGCGGGCACGTGTCTGGGGCTCATCGGGTCGATCCTTCTGGCGCGGCTGATCGCGAAGCTGCTTTTTGGAACCGCGCCGATCGATCCATTTACCTTTGCGGCCGTGCCGGTGTTGCTCGCAGGCATTGCGTTTACGGCAAGTTATGTGCCGGCTCGGCGAGCCACGCAGGTGGACCCGATGATCGCGTTGCGATCTGAATGACACACCTCGCTAGACAAGGTGGGTTGAGGGGATCTATGACATCGCGCCGATCCACCAGACCTCCGGTTTTGGACGCGTCTCGTTATCCAGTCGCAACGGAGTTACAATACAGACCGCGTAGCACTCCAGACCTTCTGCCATCGAGGCAGGGCTACGACAACCTGGAGGGATTGAATAGCTATGGACTCTTCACAAAGTTCGACCAGCCGTCGTGAGTTCATCAAGACCAGCGGTAAAACGGCTGCAGTTTCGGCTTTAGCTAACGTTGCGATTCCCCCGGTCCACGCAGCGGGCAGCGACTTGATCCAGATAGCGCTCGTCGGCTGTGGCGGGCGCGGCGGCGGCGCGGCGGCGAACGCACTGGCCGTCAAGCGCGGTCCCGTCAAACTGGTGGCTATGGCCGACTTGTTCCCGGAACGCCTTACGAGCGATCTGAACAGGTTGCAGCAGCGTTTCTCGAGTCAGGTCGACGTACCGCCAGATCGCCAGTTTCTGGGCTTCGACGCCTATCAGAAGGCGATGGACTGTTTGAAGCCGGGCGATATCGTCATCTTTGCAACGCCTCCGGCGTTTCGCTGGGTGCATTTCACCTACGCTATCCAGAAAGATTTAAATGTCTTTATGGAAAAGCCGCTCACGGCCGACGGCCCAACGAGTAAGCGCATGTTCGCGCTCGCCCAGGACGCCTCAGCGAAGAACCTCAAGGTAGGCGTAGGGCTCATGTCGCGCCACAGCCGGGCTCTGCAGGAACTGGCTGACCGTGTCCACAACGGGGAGATCGGCGAAATTATCCTGCAGCGTGGTTACCGCATGCATGGCCCGGCCGGATACTTCCTATCACCGCCGAAACCGGCTGATATCAGCGACCTGCTTTACCAAGTGAAGCGCTTCCACAGCTTCATCTGGGCGAGCGGAGGCTGCTACAACGACTTTTATATCCACCTCATCGATCATCTGGGATGGATGAAGAACCAATGGCCGGTGAAGGCGCAAGCGGTGGGCGGCCGACACTACAAAGTCAGTCCCGAAGGAGTCGCCTACGTGGATCAGAATTTTGACGTCTACTCGGTGGAGTATACGTATGCAGATGGCTCCAAGTTTTTCTTTGATGGGCGATGCATGAAGGGATGCGAGGAGATCTACACGAGTACCCTGCACGGGACGAAGGGCATGGGGATCGCTTCCAAACACGGTGATTGCGGCCTGCCATCAAGCCTGTACAAGAGTCAGACGGCGACCGCTGCAGACTTGATTTGGGAATCCAAGGTGAACCCCGACGAAAAGGATCCTTACCAAAACGAGTGGAACGATTTAGTTGACGCCATTCGAGACGGCAAACCTTACAACGAGGTCAAACGCGGCGTGGAGGCGAGCCTGGTTTCAAGCATGGGCCGCATGGCGGCCAACACTGGTCGGGAAATAACGTTTGACGAGATGCTCAACTGCGAGCACAATATGGCGCCCGACATAGAAAAGTTCACAATGGATTCCGCGGCGCCCCTAGTGGCGGATGCTCATGGAAGATATCCGGCTCCGCAACCTGGCATCGTAACCAAGAGAGAATACTGACAAGTCGTTAGCGGCGGATGCTTATCCGCACAGCGCTCTTGCGCAATGTCATCAGTGTTGCAAATTGGCGCAATCGGAAAGTGCGCACTCCGGAGACGTTGTGTTCCAATCCTTCGACATTCCAATCCTTCGAGCACGATCGGCCGTCCGGAAAGTGTAAGCCTGATACAGACCTGGAAGTTCGGCTTGGGTCCGGCGACTGTCGGATGGCCGCCAATTCGGGAGCGAGCGCTGGTTCGGAGCGTTGATGCGCTCCGAATTAAGACGCTAAACTTCGAGTTGAAACGAGGCCATGAACAACACGAGAGTATTCAGAATGGCGTTCGCAAGCGTCTACCCGCATTACATCGCCAAGGCGGAGAAGAAGGGTCGCACGAAGGAGGAGGTGCATGCCATCATCCACTGGCTAACCGGCTACGATGAACAGACGCTGCAGCAACAGATCGACAAAAGGGTGGACTTCGAGACCTTCTTCGCCCGGGCGCCACGGATCAACCCGAACGTCTCCAAAATTACCGGCACGATCTGCGGCTACCGAGTGGAGGAGATCGAAGATAAGCTCATGCAACAAATCCGTTACTTGGACAAGCTGGTGGACGAACTGGCTAAGGGAAAGGCCATGGACAAGATCCTGCGGAAGTGAGCACGAATGTCGGTGTTGTCATTTTCGTTTCCGAGTCGTTCTCGATGTTGGTAATCGCGGCTCAGGACAGCAGAGGTGAAATCCTGATATGAAGGTAAGCCATCTTGGTCCTAGCGAATGAGATAATTGATATGTTCTATGGCGGACATCGTCGCGTGCGTAGAAATTGAGAGTCCTGGAGGCACTCGATCGATTCCCATCGAACTCGGGAGCGTCTGCAGCATCGGTCGCGGCACTCAAAACACAATCATTCTGGAAGATGGATCGGTATCGCGAAAACATGCCATTATCGACTGCCATTCCAGCAATGACTGTTATGTCACCGACGCAGGTAGTCGGAATGGAACCTTCATCAATGACGTCAGAGTAGGCGCCCGGACTCGGCTCCGCCATGGAGACTGCCTCAAAATCGGCGAAGTACCGATGAGAGTATTGTTGGCAGAAACGAGCCAGATCAACTCTCAAACTATATTCGCGAGTCCCACTGTGCTGATCACCGCAGCGCGGTATGTCACTGTTCTCGTCGCCGACATCCGGGATTTCACCGGTCTAACGAGGCGCGTCGGTGAGAAACGCGTGTCCGATGTCATCGGTGAATTCACGCGCCTTGCCGGAGAGGAACTCGAGAGGGCCGGCGCGGCAACGCAGAAATATATCGGCGACGCGGTCATGGGAGTTTGGGACCACGGATCCGATCCGCCGCGTGCCGAGAATGTTATGCCCGCGCTCCTGAGCGTCTCTCGACTGTTTGAGATTGTAGCCGCCTTCCAGCAGCGATTTGAGCTCGAAAATCCGATGCGGATAGGAGTAGGGTTAAATACCGGGCTCGCAATTGTTGGCAATCTCGGCAGCCGGGCCGCCTCAGACTACACCGCGCTGGGCGACACAATAAACAAAGCCTTCCGTCTTGAAACTGCTTCGAAGCAAGTAAATCACGACCTGGTCGTCGGAAGTTCCACTTGGGGGTTTCTCAGCCCTGGTTTGCAGTCATGTTTCCAACCTTGCGTGGTCGAGTTGAAGGGGTACGACCAACCGGAAGAAGCGTACGTGGCACTAGCCGCCAAGTTAGGCTCCTGCATGAGCCGGTTCGAAAAATCGACGAGCGACACCAATTAGCTGCTCTTGTTCGAAACTGTAACGAAGCCTGCCACATGCAGGCCTGACGCTCATCAACATTTAATACATTCCGATCGTCGCAGAATTCGTCTAAGTTACCTTGCCCGGTAACGAGCCATTTACGAAACAAGCAGGATGAAAGAACCACCTTCAGACCCAGTTGGCCCTGACACCCCGACCAGGGTAGTCGGTTCCTCAAACGCTGGAGGCGCAGAGCAACCGCCGACCGCGCCTGCAGCGACTGTCTTCGGCCGCTATGAGGTGCGTCGCAGACTGGGCAAGGGCGGTTTCGGCCAAGTGTACCTAGGCCATGACACCCAGCTCGACCGGGCGGTCGCCATCAAGGTGATCCATGCCGAATCCAGCCAACTCCCGGCCGCGGGAGAACAGGCGCTGCGCGAAGCGCGGAAGCTCGCTCAGTTGCGCCACCCGGGCATTGTAACGGTACACGACGTCGGGGTGCACGACGGGCAAGTCTATATCGTTTCCGATTACCTTGAAGGCGTCGACCTCGGGCGCTGGCTGCGGGAGAACCGCCCGTCCTGGCGTGAGGCGGCACGGATCGTCGCCGTTGTTGCCGACGCTCTTGCGCACGCACATGCGCGTCTGATCGTTCACCGGGACGTCAAACCCGACAACATCATTCTTACCGCGGAACGCACGCCGGTGCTGGTGGACTTCGGCCTGGCCCTTGCCGAGGACCAGTCAGGCGGCGGAGAAAAGGGACTTGTTTCCGGCACTCCGTGGTACATGTCGCCGGAACAGGCGCTGGGCACGGCCCATCGCATCGACGGCCGCACCGACGTGTACAGCTTGGGCGTGGTTCTCTATGAGTTGCTCACCGGGCGTGTGCCGTTCCGGGCGAACATGCTTCCTGAGTTATTGCGGCAGGTGTGCGAGGACGAGCCGCAGCCGCCTCGCCAACTCGTTCCCGAGATCCCGCCCGAGTTGGAACGGGCTTGCCTCAAGACGCTCGCCAAGCGGCAGCAGGATCGGTACACCACCGCGGGCGACTTCGCCGAGGACCTGAGACGGGTTCTCGAAACAGAGACCGGATCGACAGTTTCGCGGCAGATCTCGGCCGAGTATGCCGCAGGCTGTCGAATCCAATCGATCACGGCCGGTAGTCACCACAGCCGTCGTTTCGATCGGAAACGTCAACCCCGGTTTCGGTAAGGCGCGCCCGTGAGGCCGAGCGGCGCCAGATGACCGTCCTGGTTTGTGGCTGCGACGTGTTCGACTCCGAAACCTATCTGGAACTCGACGCAGAGGATCAGACCCGTGTGTTGCACGGGTTCCAGGAAGTGTGCGAACACGCCGTGCAGCCGTTCGGTGGAACCGTGGTGCAGTGCAATGAGAAGGGCCTGCTGGTGTGTTTTGGTTTTCCGTTAGCTTTCGAGGACGCCGCAGTCCGCGCCGCACGAACCGGCCTCGGTCTCCTCGAGGGGATAAAGAGCCTGGGCGAGCGGTTCCGCCAGGACAAGCTGGACCTGAATCCGTGGATCGGCATCCACACAGGGCCTGCCATCGTCGAGTCCAAGGACGGCGTCGTGTCGCTGGTCGGCGACGCACGGAATGTCGCCGTCCGGCTGGATGAAGTCGCGATTACGGGTCAGGTGATCTGCACCGAAGCGAGTCACCGGTTATTGCAAGGCCAGTTTCAATGCCAGCAGCCTCGGGCGCCAGAAGGTCAAGGGCGTTGCTCAGCCCGTGGAACTCTTCGCGGTCGAAAAGATGGCGCCGACCGGGAGCCGGTTCGAGACGGCGTCTGCGGTTGAGCTTTCGCCGCTCACAGGTCGCGACCAGGAGATTGGCCTGCTGAAGGACCGATGGGAGCAGGCGCAGGAAGGCATGGGACAAGTCGTTCTGCTGGTCGGCGAGCCGGGCTTGGGCAAGTCGCGCCTGGTGCACACGATGAAGCAGCACGTCCTGGGACAGATGGTGGAAGGCGAAGTGGACGCGCCGGTGATTGAATGGCGCTGCTCGCCGCATTTTCAGAACACGGGGCTGTACCCGGCGATCGACTTCTACGAGCGGGCGCTCGGGTTCGGGAGCGAGGAGCCGCCGCAGGAACGATTCGACCGGCTGCTCCATCGCCTGCAGCAGTACGATCTGGCGGGGCCGGAAACAGTGCCGCTGTGGGCGTCGCTGCTGTCGCTGCCAACGCCGGACCGGTACCCGTCGCTTTCGCTGTCGCCTGTCCGCAAGCGGGAAGAAACATTCCGAACGATGCTGGACTGGCTGCACACCCGCGCTGCCCGGAAACCGATCCTGTTGGTGGTCGAGGATCTGCACTGGGCGGATGCATCCACGTTGGAATTTCTTGGGCAGTTCCTCGCCGAGGGACTGCATGATTCGATCCTGACCCTACTCACCTTCCGTCCCGAGTTCAAGCCGCCGTGGCCGGCGGTCGCCCAGCAGACCACCCTGGCCTTGAACCGGCTCACACGCCGGCAGGTTGGCGATCTGATGCGGAAGAAGGTGGATAGCACGCTGCCGGAAACGGTGATTGAGCAGATCTATGGTCGGACCGGCGGCGTGCCGCTGTTCGTGGAAGAGTTCACCAGGATGGTGCAGGAGTCGGGAGCGCTGGATCGAGGCGAAGAAGGCGATGCTCTCAAGACGATGCTGAAGCGGGAAATTCCGGCGACGCTCCAGGATCTGATGATGGCGCGGCTGGATCGGATGGAGGGGGAGCGGGAAGTGGCGCAACTGGCCGCGACGCTCGGTCGCGAGTTCCGCTACGAATTGCTCGCAGCGGTCGCGACGATGGACGAGCCGACCTTGCAGCAGGAACTGGCAACGCTGGTTCAAGCCGAAATCCTGTACTCGAAAGGGAAGCCGCCGGACTGCAGCTACATTTTCAAGCACGCCTTGCTCGAAGATGCGGCATACAACTCGCTGGTAAAGGGAAAGCGGCAGCAATTCCACAAACGAATCGCGGAGGTGCTGGAAGCGCAGTTTTCGCAGACTGTGGAGGTGCGGCCTGAGTTGCTTGCGCATCACTTCACGGAAGCGGGTCTGGCTGAGAAGGCGGCTGGTTACCGGCTGAAAGCAGGAGTTCGATCGCGGGACCGTTCGGCGAACGCCGAGGCGATCGGCCACCTGACCAAAGGACTCGCGCTGGTCACCACGTTTGCAGAGTCGCCAGAGCGGGACTCCCAGGAGTTGCAGTTCCTCACCGCACTTGGCCCCACCTACATCGCGGCACGCGGGTACGCCGCGCCTGAAGTCGGACCGATCCTGCAACGCGCGCTGGAATTATGCCGGCGGATCAATAATCCGCAGCAGTTGTTGGGGATCATGTTGGGCATATGGGAGTGGCGGATCGTGCGCGCCGACCTGCGCGTATGTGTGGACCTCGCCGCCGAAGGAATGGAGTTGGCGCAACGGCTGAATGACCCCGGCATGCTGATGGAAGCGCTCTTCATGCCGGGCGTTACGATGTTCTACCGCGGGGAGTTTGCGGGTGCCCGGGCCCACCTTGAAAAAGCGGTGGCCGACTACGACGACCGCGAACGCACGAAGTTCTGGACCGCGTACTCCGGTCACAACGCCGGCGTGACGAACCGTTGCTATCTCGCCCTGACCTTGTGGCACCTTGGCTACCCCGACCGGGCACTCGAGCTCGATCGTGAGATGCGCGAGCTGGCTCGAACGATCGGCCACCCATTCAGCCTCGGTCATGCCCTGGACTTCGGGGCTTTCCTCTACCAGTACTGCCGGATCGGCGCCGGGGTTCTGGAGGCAGCCGAGGAAGAAATGGCGCTTGGGAAAGAACACGGCTTTCCGCTCTGGCATGCACTGGGTGGGCTCCATTTGGCGGGCGGGATGCTCCTGCAGGGTCGACGAGCAGAAGCACTGCCGCTTCTATTGAAGGGGTTGAGCGACTTCCGGGCCACCGGCGCGGAAATCCGAGTTCCGTCATATCTCGGCATTCTGGGCAATGCATACGCGCAGGAAGGGCAGTTCCAGAAAGCGCACGAGGCGCTCAACGAAGCGGCGGCGGTTGCCGAGAAGAACGACAACCGCACCGGAGAGGCCGAGCTGCACCGGCTCAAAGGCGAATTGCACCTCGCCGAAACAAACGACCAAACCGCCGCTGAAGAATGCTTCAAAACAGCGATTGAGACTGCGCGCGCGCAACATAGCAAGGCGTGGGAGCTTCGCGCCACAACGAGTCTGGCTCGGCTCTGGCAGCGGCAGGGCCGTCGCGCTGAGGCGCGTCAAGCGCTCGCGGCCATCTATGGCACGTATACGGAGGGTTTCACGACACCGGACCTCATGGAATCGAAGGCGCTGCTGGAAGAGTTGGCCGGGTCGGCGTAATTGATAGGCCGGCTTCGCCGAAATGCATCACGCGGCGCCGATCAGAGAAGCTTGTCGAGCGTGATCGGCAGTTCGCGAATGCGCTTCCCGGTTGCGTGATAGATGGCATTTGCCACGGCCGCCGCCGCGCCGGTAATGCCGATCTCACCGATGCCTCGCGCGCCGTACGGCGTCTTGTCATCCGGAATGTTCAGGAAGTGAATGTCGATATCTGGAACATCAAGATTCACAGGGACGTGATACTCGGCAATCGACGGATTCATGATGCGACCTTTGCGATCGTCGAACAAGGTTTCTTCCGTAAGCGCCATGCCGATACCCATGATGATGCCGCCGCGTAGCTGGCTGGCCGCAGTCTTGGGATTGACTACACGGCCACAATCCATGGAACATAGCCAGCGCGAGACGCGAATCTCGCCGGTTTCTTCATTCACGCGAACTTCAGAGAAGTGCGCGCCGTAGGAAGCCATGGAGTACTTCATCATCTCCATTGGAGCAGCGGATTGCTTTTCCACTTCGATCGAGCTTTTGCCGGCCTTGCGCAGGATTTCGATGTAGGTTTCACCCGACCCTCCTTCGGCCAGATACAGACCGCCGTTGCGAGCGATCACCTGCTCCGGCTTGGCTCCAGCAAGAGGGGACCCTTTCTTGCAAAGCTGAAGCAATTCCTTGTGAAGTTCGGTCACTGCCGCCTGTACACCAGCGAAGATGGTCGCGGTCTGATTCGAGCCGCCTGCCATAACGGGTGTGTCCGGCAGTTGGGAGTCACCGTAGTGAAAGGCAACACAGTGCAGCGGCAGACCCAGGCGGTCGGCAGCGTGCTGCAGTTGGACGGTCGCTGTTCCCATGCCCATCTCCGCGGCGGGAGTCTGAATGATGGCGCGTCCGTCTGCATTGAGAACGATGCGCATCATTACAGGAAACCGGTAATAGGGATAGTAAGCGGTGGCCACACCCTGGCCAACCAGCCATTTTCCGTCGCGTTGGGAGCGCGGTTCTCGATTGCGAGAGTTCCAGCCAAACGTTTCGCTACCTTGCCGGTAGGCTTCCGTCAGATGACGCGCAGAAAAGTCCGTGTGCTTGGTGGGATCTTTTTCAGGCTCGATGAGGCGGCGCAGTTCCACGGGATCGATAGCAAGCACGTAGGAGAGTTCATCCAGCGCGGACTCGAGCGCAAACGTGCCGATCGATTCGCCGGGAGCGCGCATCCACGTGTTCGCGACAGTGTCCAGATTGACGATCTTCTGCTCGATGTACATGTTCGGCGCGCCGTAGAGGTGGCGCGCGGGAAACGTACACTGCTCGGCGTAGCGGCCGTGTGTGGTGGTGGCTGTGATGCAGGTATGGATCAGCGAAGTGAGTCGTCCGTCCTTCCTTGCGCCGAGCGCAATACGTTGTTCGGCGATGGTGCGGCCACCCACTACTCGATACACGCCTTCGCGCGAGAGTGAAAGCTTCACCGGGCGTCCCACGGCCTTCGCTGCCGCCGCACAGAGCGGCGTGTGATTCCAAAGCCCGCCTTTGCCGCCGAAACCGCCGCCGACATAAGGCGCGATGACCTGCACCTTCCCCATCTTCAAATCAAAGATGAGAGCCAGGGTATGAGCAACGGTGTTCACCGATTGCGACGCGTCCAACACGACCAGACCGCCTTCCTCGGTCCAATAGGCGATAGAAGCGTGCGGCTCAAGGGCGTTGTGGTTGTAGCGGGCTGTCCGGTAAACCTGATCGACGCTCACATCGGCTTCTCTCAAAGCCTTTTCGGCATCGCCGATTTTGATTTCGGCAGATTCCCCCATGACGTCCGCCGGCTGTTTGGCTTCCGGTTTGGCGGCGTCGAAAGAAACGTCCGGGGTGACCGGCGAATATTCGACCTCCACAAGCGAAGCAGCATGTTCGGCCTGTTCCAGAGTTTCGGCAACGACAATCGCGACAGGCTGGCCGTCCCAATGGACGTTGGCGTCCTGCATGATGGGAAGATCGCTGGCGGCCATGCCTTTCTTGAGGTCCGTCATGTCCATCAAAGGCGGCGACTTCATCCTGGGGATGTTTTTGTAGGTGAAAACCTCAATGACGCCATTTGCGCGCTTGGCTTCGGTGGTGTCGATACGAGAGATCTTGCCCTTGGCGATGGTGCTGTAGACAAGGGCGGCATGCGCAAGGCCGGTGATTTCGAACTCGGCGGTAAACCGGGCCTCGCCCTTGACCTTGGCTTCGGCATCCACACGGTCGAACGGCTTGCCAAGGAAGCCATCGTCCTGGTCAATGAGCGGATCGCGCTTGGGATCGGGAAGGTAGTGAGCTACGGTTTCGACAACGCTTTTCATCAGGCTCATGCCCGCGCTCCTGTTTCGGCGAGTTCCGTCAATACACTGACGATGGTTCGCTTGGCGAGTTCGATTTTGAAGTTGTTGCCCGCGTATCCTCGGGCGCTGACCAGTTCCTTTTCGGCGGCCCGCTTGGAATGTGAATGGGGTGGCTTGCTGTCCGATGAGCGCCTGTTCCGCGAGGGTGGCTCGCCAAGGCTTAGGAGCAACCCCACCCAGCGCGATGCGCACGTTTTTCACCTTTCCGTCTTCGAGTTCGAGCGCCGCGGCCACACTCACCAGCGCGAAGGCATAACTGGCGCGATCACGTACTTTGCGATACATCGAGTTCTTCGCTGCAGCAAGAGCGGGAACCTCAACCGCTGTGATGAGTTCGTTGGCGGCGAGGACCGTCTCAAGGTGTGGGGTTTGGCCAGGCAACAGGTGAAAGTCGACGAAGGGAATGGATCGCTTTCCAGCGGGGCCTTCAACGTGAACGGTGGCGCCAAGAGCCGCAAGCGCAACGCACATATCGGAGGGGTGCGTGGCGATACAGTCTTCCGAGGCGCCCAGTATGGCATGTATGCGATTGAAGCCGCCGATTGCATCGCAACCCGATCCCGGAGCGCGTTTGTTGCAGCGAGCCGCTTCGTCGTAGAAGTAGTAACAACGCGTGCGCTGCATGATGTTGCCGCCGACTGTCGCCATGTTTCGGATCTGGCCCGAGGCGCCGAAGAGGATCGCCTGAGAAAGCATGGGGAAGCGCCGGCGAATGCCGCTGTGGTTCGCCACTGCAGTATTCTTCACCTCGGCGCCGATCGAGATTCCGCCGTCTTCCATGTCCTCGATGCCGACCTCGGAAATGCCGTGTGACGTCGACCAGAGCTTCAGGCTGCTCGATGTTTTCTCGCATCAGATCAAGGAGGTTCGTGCCGCCGCCGAGAAACTTGGCGTTCCGACGTGTTGAGATCAGATGCAGAGCATCTTGCGAGGTTGTCGCACGAGTATAGCTGAAGTTGTTCACCGGCTCACCTCCTCGAAAGCATGACGGATGGCTTTGCGAATGCCGACATATGCGCCGCAGCGGCAAAGATTGCCGCTCATCCGTTCGCGCAGTTCCTCATCGGTGAACTCGATGTTCTCGGATGCGATGTCGCTTGTGACCGCGCTGGGCAGATGATTCTGGAACTCATGGATCATGCCGACAGCCGAGCATATCTGGCCGGGCGTACAGTATCCGCACTGGAAGCCATCGTGTTCGATGAACGCAGCCTGCAGCGGATGGAGTTTGCCGTCGCTGGCAAGACCTTCGACTGTAGTTATCTCGCGGCCCTCGTACTGGACTGCGAGCGAGAGGCACGACAGAACTCGGTCGCCGTCGCACAGAACGGTGCAAGCGCCGCACGCGCCCTGGTTACATCCTTTTTTCGAACCAGTGAGGTGCAGATACTCACGCAGCGCGTCGAGAAGCGAAACGCGCGGCTCGATGTCGAGCGTGTACGTTTGCCCGTTGATCCGCAGGGTGGTGGAGATGGTTCCGGGCGATGAGATTCGCGTCCGATGTCTCGGTGGTGAGTTGTTGGTCGTTCAAACTGTGCTCCTTGGTTGCTGTGTGCGGCGTGGCAGTTTGAGATGCCGGACGGATACGCAAGCAGGCGTCTGCAGGCAGGTTCGCATTTCACGGATCACGCGAGGGCCGTCGGATGTGGAGCAGCGGACGGTCGTTTCGGGTTTCGTCATTCGGCTGCTTTATGGATGTCATTGCCGAAGCCGATGTTTCCGATGCAATTCGAGAAAGGAAGAGGCGCCTCATCCGCTCACGGCTAGTCGGCCCATCTTGCCAAGCCAACTTGCCCATACCGGGCGCCTGGAAAGGCGCGCCGGTCATGGTTGTCTGTGAAACTCCAGGACGATATACTCGGCGGGATATTTATGTCTCTTGTCGGTCGCACCGTTGGGCGCTACCGAATCACCGAGAAGCTCGGCGAAGGCGGGATGGGCGTCGTTTATCGTGCGCAGGACGCGACGCTGGGGCGTGACGTCGCTATAAAGGTGCTGCGCGCCGAAGCCGGCCAGCACCCTGAGCGAGTACGGCGCTTCTCGCAAGAGGCGCGCTCCGCATCCGCGCTGAATCACCCGAACATCATTACTGTACACGACGCCGGAGAGTTCGAGAGCGGTCCTTTCATTGTGATGGAGCTGGTGAAGGGGGAGTCGCTGCGCGCGCAGGTGCGGCGAGGCGCTATGCCACTGGGTAAGGTTCTCGACTTTGGTATACAGGCCGCTACAGCTCTCACTCGCGCCCATGACGCTGGCATCACCCATCGCGATCTCAAGCCGGAAAACATCCTCATACGTTCCGATGGCTATGTCAAGATCCTCGACTTCGGCTTGGCTAAGTTGAAGGAGCAGGAGTCGTCCGAGGAAGCTTCGACTGCCTCCGTCGCCGAAGCCCTCACTAGCGAAGGCACGGTTGTGGGGACGGCAGCATACATGTCACCCGAGCAGAGCACCGGCAGACCGGTGGATGGCCGGAGCGATATCTTTTCGCTCGCTCTGGTTCTGTTTGAATGTTGGCAGGGACGTCATCCTTTCCTGCGTCAGAATACGCTGGACACGCGCCACGCTATTGCGCACGACCGCTTACCGGCCCTGGCCTACCCGCCCGGCACTCCGGAATGGGGCTTGGCACGGACACTGGAAAAGGCGCTCGAAAAGGAGCCAGAGGAGCGCTACCAGACGATCAAGGACCTGAGCATCGATCTGCGCCGCCTCAAGCAGGACAGCGAATCGGGCAAATTGCCGTCGAGCGGGGCGCCGGCTTCGGTCCGGCCGGTCCGGAAACCGCTCCTATACGCGCTGGCGGGACTCGTACTATTGGCGCTGCTGGGCGGTGGCGCCTGGTTCCTTTTCCACGGGCGGCAACCCGGCGCGCCCACGCGTCTCGACTACACGCAGCTCACCAACTTCGCCGATTCCGCTACTTCGCCAGCGCTCTCGCCAGACGGCCGCATGTTGGCTTTCGTTCGGGGGGAGAGTACCGTCGGCGGTCCCGGGCAGATTTACGTCAAGCTCCTACCCGACGGGGAGCCGTTGCAACTCACCCACACCGGCCCGGACGTGACCATCAGTAGACCCCGGTTCTCACTCGATGGGGCACGCATCGCATACGGGACCATGGAGAATTGGACTTTGGACACTTGGGTTGTGCCCGTATTGGGAAGGCAGCCGCGCCTCTTTTTAGCGAACAGCATGGGACTCACCTGGATCGAGTCCGAGGCCAGTCAGCCACGCATAATGTTTTCCGAATTGACCGGCAAGGGTGCGCAGATGGGTATCTTCACCTCTACAGAGAGCCGAGCCCAGCAGCGCACGATCTATATGCCGCGCGCCGAGGAGAGCGGCATGGCCCATTTCTCCTACCTCTCCCCCAATCGGAAGTGGATCCTCCTGGCCGAGATGGATGCCAGTTCATGGCTGCCCTGCCGGTTGACGCCCTTTGACGGCAGCTCCTCAGGCAAGCCGGTCGGCCCGGCGCCGGCGCAATGTACCGATGCTGCCTGGTCTCCCGATGGGAAATGGATGTATTTCACCGCCAATGCCGGAAACGGATATCACATCTGGCGGCAGAGTTTTCCTGACGGGCGGCCGGAGCAAGTCACTGCGGGCGCAACGCAAGAAGAGGGAGTCGCATTCGCTCCCGACGGGCGTTCCTTCGTCACGGCAATTGGCCAAAGCCAGAGTACGCTGTGGTTCCACGATTCGCGCGGTGATCGGCAGATCACTTCGGAAGGCTTCGCTCTTTTTCCGTCTCTCGCTTTCGATGGCAAGAAGCTGTATTACCTGCTTCGCGCCGGCGGAGCACAGAGTTGGATGAGCGGTGAACTCTGGGTCGCAGACCTGGAATCAGGCCAGCGGCAGCGGCTGCTGCCCGACATTCTCATGCAGCACTATACTGTCTCCCGTGACGGGCGACATGTTGTGTTTGTCGAGGCCGACGCCACAGGGCGCTCGCCAGTGTGGATTGCGGCGCTTGATAGAGGATCCGCGCCTAAGCAACTTGCCGCCGGTGGTGGCCTCATGGCGTTCTTCGGCGAGGGCAGTAACGTGCTCTTCGTGGGCCAGGAGAAGGCAAACATTTTCCTCTATCGCGTCAAAGAGGACGGCAGTGAACAGCCCACGGAACTACCGGCGCCACTCTACAAGGGTCGGCAACTGGACTTTACTGGCGGCATACCATCGATTTCCTCGGACGGAAAGTGGGTGGTGGTGCAGGGTGGGATCGAAAGAGGGTGGGGCGCAGTGGTCGCGTACCCGGCGAGCGGCGGTTCTCCCACACTGGTCTGCGGCGCGTGCGCCGACCCCCCCAATTTTGAGCGTGGCTGGCAAGATCTCTATGTGGACTGGACACCAGACGGCAAATTCCTCTATCTGAACTTTCGCGGGTCTGTCTATGCGATTCCTTTACGGCCCGGCCAGACCTTGCCGCCCGTTCCCGCGTCCGGATTTCGAACGGCGCAGGAGATAGCTGCTTTGCCAGGAGCGCGGCTAATCCGGGAGCGTCATGCGGTTACCGGTCCCAATCCCTCGGTATATGCGTATCCACGGTTTTCCACTCACCGCAACATTTACCGAATTCCCGTGCCTTGACAGAACACGGCGCACCCGGTCAATCCATCTAATTTAAGACGCGCAAATCGCCAAACTGTCCACGCCCTGAGTCTGGTCCGAACCAGCCGCGTGTCGGCGATAGGTACAAAGTGGATGGACGGTTACGGTCTCGCAAGCGCAAGGGATTATAACGGTTTCGCGCCCCCGTTCACGGCCAAAAATATGGGCACACCATCGGACATCAAATGCTATCCTACGCTGGACTGTTCACACCTGCTGAGGCAAAGGGTATTTTGGATGACCAAACTAATGCTCCTGATTTCCAGGGTTCTGTTTCTGTTTCTGGCGGTTTTGTCCGGCGCCACCGCGGGACTCATCACCGGAACGGTGACGTTTAACGGAAACGTCATTCAATATCAAGCGTTCAACGGAACAGACCCGGCTGCGTTCAACGCATTCCTAGCGGGCGCACAACTCACTGACTTTGAAAACGTAGCCGGCGTGACACCCCTGGCTGTAGCAGCTTATACCGGAGCCCCGACCGCTGCGGCAAATCTGATCGACGCAACAGTAGCGATCAATGGGGCGTTCTTCTCGGCAGGCGGCCAAACCCCGGGTAATCCTGCCAACGGCGGAGCGCCTGGTGTTCTTGTCGACGTAAGCACCCTGAACGGAGCACACTCGGGCAACAATGTCCTCGGGCCAACAGCACAGGGCGATCCGGAGACTCCACTGGATTTCAACGGGTTCATCTCCATCAATTTCCCGCTCGCGCAACCGATCTCGCGTTTTGGGTGGTGGACAAATCCGCAAGGTGGCAATGTCAACTTCGCGCCCCATTTAAATGCGATCGATTCCGGTGGAAATCTGGTAGACCTGTCAGCCGGCATAGCCTTTACAGCGAGTCCTGGCGAATTTGTGGCATTTGCCTTTTCCCAGAGCGTTCTGAACGAAGTCGAATTGTTTCAAACAGGACCCATGACGGTTGACGATTTCGTTTACGCACGGGATAACGAACTGCCATTCGGTACGACAGTTGTTCCGGAACCTGGAACGTGGGGCTTGCTGGCTCTCGGGTGTTCGTCTCTGGCCATCGCCCGTATACGGCGCGGGGCGGCCGGAAAGCGTCGCATGATCTCGTAGGCGGTCGAGGATCCTCAAACCACTGAGGCCTTTTCTTCGACATCAGGTCTGTATGAAACACGGCCGCGGGATCGTGTTTTGGTGGCGCTGGTCAAGTTTTCGGCGTTCATCCCGATGCAGATCCCCAGCTCCTGCCAGAGAGTTCTGGGCGAGATTACTCCTTCAGTCGGGACTGGGCAGCCAACTTCCGGCTGTGGGCTAGATTGATTTTCGACTTGGCCGTCTGGGTGGCTCACGGTTTGCGCTGGCGGGTAGCTGTGAGCGTCTTACCGTCCGCCGTGACAGCAAGTCGTAAACGAGCGCAGGCCTTTCGCCGAATTTGACCATCGTCCTCAAGTGCAACTCGCTGATACGTTCCACTTCGTTGCCCCGACGGCTCCGGCGAGTTCCTCCCCATGCTCTTTGTCATCGACGATCCAAACGCGAGGTAGCCATCAGCGCCTTTTCGCTCTCGCCAGCTGGAGTTTATGTGATGTTTGTCTTTCCCCGCCGAACTCGACGGTGAGGACTTTCGAGCTTTCGGCGTTCAAGCGCCTTGGGGCTGAGCTTCAATTTCTCCAGGTTGGGCTTCCAGGAGCCGAGGACTGGTCGGCGGGAAGGGCGAGTGTAGCCACCAATAGCAGCTTCGTCATTGGGTCTCTCCTTTTTTGGTGCGTCCCTGAGCTAGGGGATAAAGGTCACTGGGGAGTAGCGTCGAACACCTCGTTATCGCATCAGTAGCTTGTATGAATGGAAGTTCTCCATGGGAATGTCTCAATGGCAGTGAAAGCCGTCGTTCAGGCCTATCATGGCATCTTCATGACATTGAGATAGGAATGCAAGCGCCGAAGCAGGCGCATCCTCGCGTATGACGACTGAAGAGCCTGCCACGGAGGATCGAATCCTAAGCGTATGCCTGTCACATATGAGATAGACAAGGCTAAACGAATGATCCATACGAAGTGTTCCGGGGCGGTGACGCTCGAAGAAGTGATCGATCACTTTCGCTTGTTGGAGAAAGATCCCGATTGCCCTAATCACCCTGATGTCTTACTGGATGTCATCGAGCAGACTTCGATACCGCTAAGCGAGAATCTGCGCGATGTCGCTCGTGAAATCCGCCGCATTCGAGGCACTATCCAGTTCGGCGCCTGTGCGATCATAGCGGGCTCCGGTGTGCTGTTCGGAATGCTTCGGATGTTCGAGGTGTTTACGGAACCGTACTTCCGCCAGACACGCGTTTTCCGCACGGCGCCGGAGGCAGAGGCTTGGCTGATTTCACAAGATCCAACAACTTCGGCAGCAGACTAAGGAATTGGCGGCCCACCGGGACAATGCGACCGCCGCCGAAATAGTCCCTATCTTGGTCACTGGCGCCGTTGGTCCAGCGGGATCGCGATATCCACTACCGTGTCGCGGAGCACATCAATCCGATCCGCGTTCCCCGTCAGCAGATTGACTTCGTACAGCGATGTGACGCCGGCGACAACCAAGGTCGCGAAGGCGAGATTCTCTGTAGTTACTCCGTCTCTCAATTTGCTGTATACATCAAACCCCACTGGAGCGTCCGGATCTACCGCCAGAGTTCCCACACGCACCAGGCTCCCGGCATTGGGTGGGACTTGGAGCGCGAGTTGATTCAATGCGCTGTCGATGTCGAAGAGCAACGTTCCTGTGTCGGCGGAGAGGTCGTTGTTCACGTAGGCAGCGCCAGTGATTCCCGTAGCACTGGCGCCGGGAGTATAGTTGAGCGCCCCGTCCGCCACCGTGGCAGCCATGGGATCAGCAAAAGGGTGGCGTAAGTTCTGACCCTTGTTGCTGAGGACGCGCAGCGCGTCGGCTGCGGGATTGAAGTCTATACCGAAGTATTCCCCGTCGAGAGCGATGGTCAACTGGCGGGCCTTGGTTGCCATACCGCTACCGGGGTCCACCACGTAGATGCCGCCTCCGTTTCCGACTCCGTACAACTTTCCGTCCTGCACTCGATAGTCGATACCCACAAGCTTCGTGTCGGATCCGCTCAAACCGGCAATGCCCCAAATTGCGCGGGGGTATGTGGGGTCACATCCCTCAGCTTGACGAGCTTCTGATCTGCAGTCAGGCCGATGATCGTCAAATTGCAGTTTCGGGAGGAGTCCCGAAATCCACCGCGCCAATCTTCCCATCTATCCTCACCAAATGCGTATACAGGCATGGTCAGAGCCGTCGTAATCAGCATCGCGGCGCCGAACCGTCCAGACACACGTGCAGTTATCCAGTTGTTCATATGATGTCCTTTCGTGACTATTTACGGCCGTGCCTTGCAGGCACTCTGTGGCCTATGCCGTAAATTACGGGGAATGAGCCAATTCGGATGTCAGAAGGGATTGATAGATTTCCTGGCTGCGCGAGGTCCGGAGCAAATGATTCGGGCTGAATCGTGGGGCTCCTGTTCCCGACAGCCAAACGGCTGATGGGCCTCAACTCACGTATTACTTTCTGCGCCTGCAGTGGGAGGAACAAGCATGCTCGGGGAACAGGCTTCGAAACGTCATGTCGTTCTGCCGGATGGCCTCCCGACGTGAATTAGCGATGTGCCATCTATCCACTTCGCAGCCGTACATCCGTGCGGTCCAGCAGTTCTCGTCACCTTCGCTCACGCAGAGATAGATGTTGCCTTCACCTGTTTCGTGAACAGCGTGGATATCAATTTGTACGATGTCGAACCGCGCTAACACAGCCCGCATCATTGCCGCATACGTATGATCTGCAAGGATGAGACGCTCCCCAACATTAACAAGCAAGTGCTCTTCCAGCTTCGCTAGTTGTCTCTCGTCGGCAATTGCGTTGAGACTATACAGCTCGATCTCAGCTTCAGAAGGACACTGTGTTGCTATTTCCACGTGCATGTGACTGTTAGTCCTAGTGTGAATCAGTTTGCCTGACGCATTTGGGAAGAGCAATACCCCCAAATCCTGGTTTAGTACTGGGGCAGGGCACGCCGTCCATAGGTCGTTTACCGCAAGGGCGGAACGACAAGGCCGCAATGCGAGTGCGCCGTGCAAGAAAGGTATGGCCGATAACGGCGTGCTGTCGGCATTGTTCGCGGAAGATGAACAAATAAAATCCCATATGTGCGCCGGAGCATCGGATTTTTACATTCGCTACAAAGCCGGACTGCTACAGTACAACCGACTTAGGCGCAATCACTATGGCTGAGACCATTCTGTTTATCGGATTGATTGTCTTTCTGGCCCATTTCTTCGCGGCTCTGTTCCGGAAGACCAGGGTGCCCGACGTTTTATGGCTCACGCTGCTGGGCCTGATCCTTGGTCCGATCACACATGAAGTAGCTCCGGAGTCATTCGGCAAGGCCGGCAGCGTGATCAGCACGCTTGCCCTGGTGCTGATCCTGTTCGAAAGCGGCATGACGCTGGATCCCCTGGTTATTCCGAGCATCTGGCGACCCGTATTGCGTCTCACTCTGACTACGCTGGTCGTGACGATCGGCCTGACGATGGCTGTTGGCATTTACTGGCTGCAGCTCGATCCCCTGTTGGCCGCGATGTTGGGAAGCATCTTGGGCGGGACCTCGGCAGCCGTCGTCATTGCACTGGTAAAGAGTATCCAGATGAAAGATCCGGCCGGCACAGTGCTGATACTCGAATCCGCGCTAGGCGACGTCCTTACGATCATTCTGCTGCTCGGATTGTTGGAATCGGCGAAGACGGGAGGGCTGAATCCGCTGCGCATGGGGGGCTCGATTATGGCCTCAATACTCTGCGCGGGGATTATCGGTGTGATTGGCGGAGCAGTGTGGCTTAGCATCATGAAGGCAGTTCGCAGTTTTCCCAACACCGCGTTTACCACTCTTGCATTGGCTTTTGTGCTTTATGGCCTGACCGATATTATGGGATTCAGCGGGGCGGTCGCCGTCCTGATTTTTGGCGCGACGCTGACGAACCATGATCTGATGGGGCTTCGCAGATTGCCGTTTCTTAGCGGCCGGGACTTTGGTGTCCTGGCGCACTTTGATCATGAGTTTCTCAACGAACTGCTGTTTCTGTTGAAGGTTTTCTTCTTCATCTATCTCGGAGTTTCCATCCGGTTCGCCGAAGGATGGCTTGCGCTTGCCGCCTTGGCGTTGATCGTGATGGTATACATAGCGCGCATTTTTACGGTAAAACTTGTGACGTCATCGTGCAACATTGACTGGTCCGAAGCCGGATTGATGTCCCTTCTGGCTCCGAAGGGACTCGTCTCCGCCGTCCTGGCGTCCATGCCCGTGGCGGCAGGGATTCCAGGCGCGGAGCGTGCACGCGACTTTGCGTACTTTGCCGTGATCATCAGTATCCTGATCACCGCTGTGCTGATCCCGTTGGTGGAACGGAAACCGATGAATAAGTTTTACCAGCGCCTTTACGGCATGAAATTGCGCGCGTCTGCGACAGGGGCGTGAAACGCGAAATATTTAGGATCATCCTCCCGGCCGCGGCGCATCTCGTTTACGTCAAATGATCGCCAGTTCTGATGCTCAAACGAAATCGGACGCGCTGGTTTTCTTCGGAGCGACCGGTGACCTCGCCTACAAGAAAATCTTTCCGGCGTTGCAGTCGGCCATAAGGCATGGGGCTCTGGACGTTCCCGTGATCGCCGTAGCTAAGAGCGCTTGGACCCTCGACGATCTTAAAAGACGCGCCGCCGACAGTTTGAGGGAGTTTGGAGGCGGCATCGATACCGATGCGTTTGCGAAGCTCACCAGCCTGCTGCACTATGTTGATGGCGATTACCGGGATAACGACACCTTTGCGCGACTTCGTCAGGAACTCGGGTCGGCGAGCCACCCGACGCACTACCTGTCCATTCCGCCGAGCCTGTTTGAAGAGGTCGTATTAGCGCTGGGCCGGAGTGGCTGCGCTGACGGGGCGCGCGTCGTTGTCGAGAAGCCGTTTGGCCACAACAGCGCCACCGCGCGTCAACTGAACGACACGATTCATAAGGTCTTTCCGGAGTCCGCCGTGTTTCGCATCGACCACTACCTGGGTAAAAGGGCGGTGGAAAATCTTGTGCACTTCCGGTTCGACAACGCGATTATCGAGCCTGTCTGGAGCAGAAACCACGTCGAGTGCGTGCAGATCACCATGGCCGAAGACTTCGGCATTGCGGGACGAGGAAAGTTTTACGACGAAACGGGCGCCATCCGCGATGTAATTCAGAATCATCTGTTCCAGGTCCTTGCGTTCCTGGCAATGGAACCGCCCAGCCGTCTTTATCTCGATGCGCTGCGCGACGAACAGGTCAAAGTTTTCCGCAGCATCCCGAGCGTGAGCGCAACACAAGTGGTGCGGGGTCAAGTAAAAGGTTATCTCGATGAACCGGGAGTGGCGCCGAACTCGGTCGTGGAAACATATGCCGCTCTACGCCTGGAAATCGACTCATGGCGGTGGGCGGGAGTGCCCTTTCTTATCCGCGCGGGCAAGAATCTGCCCCTCACCACGACGGAGGTGTTCGTCAAGATGAAGCGCGCTCCTGGTCATCGCCACGCCACGAGCGCCAACCACTTCCGTTTCCGACTTGGCCCTGACACGCTTGTAGCAGCGATCGGCATTCAGGTAATGGATTCCGATGACGTCGCGAGATCACGGCATAAAGAATTAAAAGCCGTCACTGTGTCGCTGCACGATGAAGTGGAAGCCTATGAGCGGTTGCTTACGGAAGCGATGCGAGGCGACCAAACGCTTTTTGTTCGCGAGGATCTGGTCGTAGCGCAGTGGGATGTGGTGGAGGATATTCTCGACATGCAGGACGCGCCATTTCCGTATGAAGCCGGATCGTGGGGTCCACTTGAGGCAGATCGTCTTGCTAAAGATGTAGGCGGCTGGCACGATCCGTTGCCCGAAAGCATTGGGGATGAGACCCTGAGCACGGCGCCATGACTACGCTTTACAATGCGGCGGCGATACTCCCGTCCGCTCGGACATCGACAGCTATACCTGCGCGTGTGGAACCGCGGAACTGCTCGGGAGGCACAGCGAGATTACTCGCATCACGATGAGCCAGAACGCTCGGCGTCATGATTTCAACTCCAGCTCGATTGAATTGATCCAGAACATTCGCACGCAGCAGAGAGAGGGTTTCAAACATTAAGACCGGTTTCCTCGTGCATGCGCGGACTTCGTAGTTCACGGCATAGTCTCCGAGAGCAGACTGGTAAACCTGAGGAGCAGGCTCGGTCAGAATATGTTCGGTAGCCTGCGCGCCCGCGATCATGAGGTCGTGGACCTTGCGCCAGTCCACGTCGTAACCGATACCAGCGGTGACCCTCAGTACGAGCCCCTGGGACGTTCGTGAGCTGTAGTTGAGGACTGAGCTGTTGAGGACGACGCCATTAGGAATAGAGACTTCCTCATTCTCGGGAGTCAACAGGCGGGTCACAAGCAGGCTTTTTTCGGTTACCGTGCCTGTCATTTCCCCAATCGTGACCATGTCTCCAATTCTGAATGCGCGCGTGTAGGTGAGCATTGTGCCAGAGACGATATTGCCAATGGTTGCCGTGGATCCAAACGTAATCAGCGCGCCGAGGAACACGGAGAAACCTTGAAAGAATTGGGATTTCGAGCCTGGCAGATAGGGGTAGGTCACCATGACGAGGAACAGCACGAACAGAGTCCTTATCAGCCGGTAAGTAGGGATGGCCCATTCGGCTGGGAATTCTCCGATAACCACCGAGCCGTTATCGAGGGATGTGAAGAAATACTTGACCATCCTGAGGACATACCAACCAGAAACGAGGATCACAAGTATGTAACCAAGGTTGGGCAAATAGTCGAGCACCGCCAGACCGATCTCGTGTGCCGGCGTCGCGAGAAACCCTTCTGTCCGTTCGACAAGGATCCGGCTACGAGGAAAAAAGTTAAGAGCAACGGGCAAAAACGAGAGGACCAGTATCAGAACCGATACATATCGGAACAGTCCCAAAAGCGTAGCGAATAAGGTCGCCACGTGCACGCCGAGTCCCTTCGTGGCAGGATGCCATTGAAGCAAACGTTCTCGAGTGGACCAGTACACCCGGCCGATAGTTTGAATCAACAAGGCCAGGACGATTGCTACCAGTACCGTGCGAAACAGTCCGACGGCCGCCTGTTCCGGCCAGTTTGATGGCTCCGTGGTGGTGAGGCGGTTTAAGGGAGCGGCCATCCTGGCGATATGCTGCTCCAACATTTCCCGCCCGAACATGAGAATCACGAAAAGACATATGCTTGCCGAAGCAAAAATGGTTGAGCGGCGGGTCGGTGTTCTGCCGGCTTCTCCCAGGAATCGCCGCGTCGCGATGTAGACTACGGCAAGGAATCCGGCGAGAGCCAACGCTCCGAGGGCGTGTCGAATCAGCTCTTCGATGAGGCTTTCGTTTCCTGAAAGCAACGCAGTCTCCAGTTGACCTAAACAGATGCATAGACGACGAGCGTGGGTGCAGGATATTGAAAGGGTTCGTCAAACGTGACCGGCGACACGATTAAGGCCTGCTCTGGCTCCGGTTGAAAAGCAGCTCCCGTCTCTGCGCGATGGCGCGCGCCAGGAGGACAGATAAAGGTCAGGAAGCTTCGGCCATAGTTGTCGAACTCGTTCTCCAGGCCCTTGGGTGGTGCTTTGTCAGCTTGTCGAGATCAGCCTCGCCGAGCGGCGGAAGCAGTTGGAGATTGCTCTCACGTAGTCGGACGTACCTGGCGCGCACCGCGGCGAGAGGCGGATAGGCAAAGGGCCGTTCACCGGCTGACTGTCTTGGCCGAAGAGCGACTGACATTCCGCGACGGGATTCCGTTCTCCGAAAAAACACCGCGGATCCTGCCGTCCAATTGTCGCCAGTCAGTTCCATAACGATAACGGCCACTTCACCATCCACTTCACTCACTGAAAGCCGCCAAGGCTCCTTGGATTGCTCATAGCGCTCGAAGTACGGAGACTCGGAGAAAAGGTCTGTCGAACCGGTCGGCCACGTGGAGGCGGGCATCCGTGGAGATCAACTCGCGCAGAGCTTCCCAATCACGGTTGCTAGATCTCTGGACATAGAGATCGAGCAGCCAGCGAAGTTCGGGGTTGGTCTCCTCAATCGAGTATGGTGTTCGACAGCGCGGCTCAGAACCGGCCCGGTCGTCGGCTCCAGAATATCGAGAACCGGCACTTCCGGTTCGGCTTCGGACGGACTTCGCGGCGACGGAGGAAATCGATGCAGCAATTGTGCGCGATGCGGAACAGGCACGGCGACTTTCCAATAATGGACACATCGAAATAGCAAAATCTGAAACCGTTTCATTGGCGGAACCTACTCCAGCTATTAGAACTTCGCGTGATTAGTTTGAGTGTGCTGGCGCGTCTAAGGTGTGATGGCCACGAAGCGCACCTCGGGTAAGCCGTCAACCAAGAAGTCCACTGCGAAGAAGCGGGTCTCCAAAAGCGCCGCTACAAAGAAGACCACGACTCGTAAAGCTGCTGCCGGCAAGGCGGCGCGTCCCGCTAAAAAGACCGTGAATCGGTGGTCGAAGGACGTTATGGAGACCAGCGACGCTATGGATCTCGAACGCGACATCTTCAAATCGACAAACCCGAAAAAGATCGCGTTGTCGCTCAAACGGTCGGCTGAGCAGAGTCATCGCCGGAAGGCGGAACCATTTCAGTCGGCAATGTCGATGCTCAATTTCTACATCAATCGAGGCGGCAAAAATCTTTCTGCCAGTCAGACTAAGATCCTCGAAAGAGCAAAAGACGAGTTACGGAAAGCTTTTGGGAGAGAAGAGGGAGAACAGAAACATGCCTGAGAAGAAAACGATGGAACGCGCACGCAAAGATGCCCGTGAGGGTAAAGCGCCCAGTACACAGGCCGGTGAATTCGTGCGTGAAGAAATTCACCACGTCCGCGAAGGAAAGCATGGCGCTCGATCAACCAAGCAGGCCATAGCGATCGGACTGTCGAAGGCGCGGCGGGCAGGCGTAGAACTGCCCTCGCCGAATCCAAGAACTCAGAGCAAGGACACCATAAAACAAGCAACACGCGACTCGGCTCGTGGCCGTTCCACAACTAAGAAGGTATCGGCGAAGAGATCTCGGGCGACAACGAATGCGCTGAAACGTGAGAAACACAGCGCCGCGTCGAAACCGGCACTGTCAAAACAGGCCAAAGCCAGCGCGCGGCAGCGAGGCCCGGCCAACCGCAAAGCGGCCGCTCGAAAAGCTGTTGCAACGAAGGGGCGAGCGGGCTTAAAGCGCGCCGCTGCCAAGGCGGCACGCACTCGCGCGAGCCGGTAAACGCCACTAAGGGCTTGCGGCGACTGGTATCAGCCTGCAGCCAGCACGGCGTCGATCTGGCCCATAGCGGCCTTCATACCCTCTTCCATGCCCATGCCGAGCAGTTGCTCGAGAGCTTCGAGCGAGGGAAATGTTGTGACCGTCACCATGCGCGTGCCACCATCGTGCGGCTCAAATGTAAACCGCATAGTCATAGTGGGCATCCCTTCCGCAGGCTTGCCATCCGGACCGAGGAACCCGTCCAAAACCTCGAAAGCGCGAGGCTCATCGATGGCCAGGAATTCAAAGAATCCTCGCGACTGCTCGCCATCCGGGCCGGTCATGTAGTACTCGGATCGGCCGCCCACGACGAAGTCGTGACGCACAAACTTCGCCGGCCAGGTCGGCGGGCCCCAGAAGCGTTCCAGCTGACGCGGGTCAGCGTACGCGGCCCAAACACGGGATACAGGCGCCGCGAACTGGGCGACTACTGTCATCGTCAACGTCTTGGGGTCTTTGTGAATCTCAACGACCGGCATTTGGTTCTCCTTGAGTTTGAAGTGGCCAGCAACTCGTCCAGGCGACCGATGCGAGCCTGCCAGATTTGCTCGAACTGCGCCAGCAGGCTATTGGCACGACGCACGGCGCCGGGGTTGCCGTCGACTCGCTGTGCGCGGCCATCCCTCCGCTTGGTCACCAGGTGGGCGCGCTCCAGCACGGCCACATGCTTCTGTACGGCTGCAAACGACATCCGGTAGCGTGCCGCGAGCTCGCTGACGGACGCGTCGGCGTCCATCACGCGAGCGAGAATATCGCGGCGCGTGGCATCGGCGAGGGCCCCAAACAGGCGGTCGAGGTAGTCGGCCGATGATTGATGACGTACAACCATTTGGTTGTACGATAACACAGAACGAACTGTCGATTGCGAGCTGTGGAATCACTGATTGCCTTCGCCTTCTATATCGAGGCCTGAGAGTTATGCGTAGTTTGGCCGTCGAAGAAAGCAAACAAAACTTCTGTGCGCCTTACACTCACTCCTTCGTACTATCATTTGGAATCTCTCTTGCGAGCGATCTCACTGGGACAAATGTGGATTTGGGATCAGCCATTCTTGCTGTGTGGTATTGTCGCTGTTCTTGCCCTGATTCCGGCGCTCACGTTAGATTTGTACTTCCGACATGCTGGCAAAGAGGGTGACTCAAAGCCGCGCTGCTTTGAGTTTGATCTCAGAAGTCTGGTAAGGGAGTAGAGCGCAAGATGATAACTCACAAGATTCGCTTCGCGATTGCTTACCTTCTCTTGATGGTTATGACTTCCTCGGCCGAGGGCACTTTGCAACCTAAACAAGTGCTTCCCGTTGAGTATCCGGAGACTGCAAGGCGTTCGAGGATCAAAGGCAAGTTATTCGTGCGAGTGAAGCTGACACGTGAAGGGAATGTGGCAAACGTTATATTTCGTTCGGGTTTTGGCCTGCTCTTTTTTCCCGCTGTCGAGAAGTCTGTTAAGCAGTGGCAATTCTCGGCCTGCCCAGGTGGCGACCAGACATGTAGTATCGACATTGAGTTTGATTTCTCATTAGTGCGAAGCTGTGAGTCCAACGAATGTAAGATTGAGCTTGTTTCCCAGCGGCCACTCCGTTTTCGTATACGAGCGACCGAGCTGCCGGCAATCGTTGATTAACGCTCTTGTCCACCTGCAATGACTTTCGTGAGTGATTCGCGAACTCACGTCGGTTGGAGTTGATGTAGCGAAAGCACTAAATTGGAGCGCGCTAACTATGAAATCAGCAATTTGGGTTCCATTCTGGTTGTCCAAAGAACTCCGACAGCTCTTTATTGGCCCTGCTGCTCGTCGAACAGCGAAAGAGAAATCGCTGTGCGGTGACGATCCTTGATCTATTAAGTCGGCGGCTCCATGGGACGTCGTGTCATATTTTCGGTCACGCCCAGCCCGTAGTCGTCTGACCTGACCTTCGAATCGCTGCGTCGAGGTCGCGCACACGATCCCGATCTGCACCGTTTCCATGAAAACGGTCAGAAGTCGCGCTGGTTTGGTCGGCCGCGGCGTCGCAATATTCTGAATCATTGCTTCGGCCGGCTCGTCTGAAGGAGTACTGCGGCGATTGCTGCAAGGGCGTTCATAGAAGACGAGGACAGACCGCGTGTTAGCGCGCATTCGGTATCGGTTAGCTCCACTGGTAATTATGCTTACAGGCCTTCTGTGGCCAGCTAGGGTCGCTACTGCCGCTCCTCAAGAAGAACAGAAAGAAAAGAAAGAAGAAGCGGAAGAGAAGGACCATTTCGAAGCGGAGTTTGTCGCCTCGGATATTTTTCGGTCGGGTTCGCTCATCGTTCCGCTGGCGCGCCGAATCGCTTTCGAAGGGCACTACTTCGGAGGGACGGAAACGGACGTCGGCTATACCGGCGTAAGTTGGGCGGTAATTTGGAAGGGCCTTAAGCTGGCTCCTGGGTTTGGGGTCACGTTCGGGAGTAATAAATTCACGACAGGTCCCGCCTTCTCGCTTCGCGTGGACTATGAAAGAAAGTGGTTTGTCGCGCAAGGACTCGTGGTCCAGAGCTTTCGCGACACACCCATCTTCGCCGAAGAAGAGGAGGAAGACGAGTCCTCTTCTCCGGCTGAACCCGTGGGCTTCGTGAGACCCACTATTTCCGATGGAAATCACGTCAGCGCGCGCTGGAAGAGGATGACTCTCGGCGGTACCTGGGAGCATATCGCCTTCCGCGAAGGTGACGAATGGAAATGGGGCGGCAGGCTGGCCATCCGAATCCTGCCGCGTGTGTCCGGAATTCTTTATGTGTTGGCTCCGGGACGGGCCGAGTGGCGTGGTGGAATCCTGATCCATCCACCCGAAACAGAATAGCTCCGCTAGTGCCGGAAGACGTTATCGAGGTCGAAGGTTAAGCCTATCTGACCGCGGAGATCTTCTTGCTTGATGAGCTCGGTGCGATTCGACCAGGTAACGGAGATCGGCACCCGTACGATCCCGTTGATGGGAATCGTCAACTTGCCCTGAACTACTCCAATGTGGCCCTTTGTGCCCAGCAGCACTACGGCGTTGTTGGGGAGAACAATGCCGCTTCCTGGCGCGACATTTCCGGCAGGGATCGTAATGAGCGCGTCTTCCTTCATCCATTGGTAGTAACCGCCGAAGGTCGCAATGGCATTGCCGAGGTGCGCGATCTCGCCTAGCCGCCGATCGAGCTGTCCGGCAATTTGAAGATCGCGGAAGCGCCCGGTGGTCGTTCCTGGTTGGTCTTGGTTGTACCATGTCGCCGCGAAGTTGACGGTGACGAGTGTCGGGGACCGAGTTGGCTGGTGCGAGTAGATGAACCGGAAGTTCGACGTCGTTGGCTGACTCAGTGGATGCTGATTCGTGTATTCGAAGCTGGCGCGATGACTATGGATTTCCCGAAGCAGATCGTCGCGGACCGTGGCGTAGTTCATGAATGTGCGGCGGACTGTGGTGATACGCGTTTTGAACTCGGGGTCGACCGCCACCATTTTTTCAATCAGTAAATCGAGGCGGGCTGTGAGAACAGAGCCGAACTCTGCGGGGTTGGCCTGTTTGAGTATTTTGATCGTTTCGGCTCGCCAATCGATGTACATATCCTGATCCAACATCTTCTGGAGCAAGCCGTCAACCGCTTCTGTGAACAACAGGCCTTCGGGTTTGCCTCGCAGTTTCGCGATGGCTCCTCTCCAGGCTGGTAGAAACTTGGGATCACTCGGATCGTTTGCGGTCAAATCGAAGCGCAATCCCCAAGAGGCCATCCGATAGTCAGTGCCGAACAATGCCCCTGTAGTGGGCGCGGTAGTCGGAGCTTCCGCGCGCGTGCTACCGAATGAGAGATTGCCCGAAAATCTCCGAAGCCATCGGGAAGCAGGCTGGCAGTTTTTTATGTCGATCTCGGGACAGTAAGGAAACTGTTCCTGGCCGAACGCCATCTTCGCGATTCCGAGCAAGTTTCCTCTGAGTGTGGACACGTTGCCATCGTTCGTTTGAAGGATGCCGCCGTACTCGGTCGCAAACCCGAGAATCGACGGAACGGATACTCGCGAGACCAGCGCCGTCGCTCCGGTTGGGCCAGGCGTGTTTGCAACCAGCTTGTTGAGCCGCAGTTTTTCAGCGGACTCAAGGAGTGATTCAACGGACTGGCGGACCGAACCAAAATCCAGGCGGGCGGCAGCGTACTCCGCAAATGACCGCGATAGCCTCTCGGGAAGAATTCCAGCGACATCGCTGTCGGTTCGGTCGGCGGGCGCCATTGCAGCGACACGCTTGACGGCTGGGTCCTGCAGATATGCCTCGGCTGGGTTTGGCTCAGCGAGGACTTCGATTGCTCTTGTCTGTGCAAGCGCCACAGAGGCAGCCGCAACGAGTGTGAGAAGAAGTCTTAAACGTCGCATGGTCCACCTATGCGCCGCGGACCAGGTAACCGCGAGCGGGATTCATGGGGTCGAAGTGGAAGCGATCGAGAACCTGTTCGTCGCCCGATGCGCATTCTTCGATCAGTTGAAGGAGAACACCGGCTTCCGAAGCTTCGGCGAGAACCACGAGGAATTTGGCGCCCTTGCGAAGGGTGAATTCGAAGGGCGACTCGGTGTCAATCTCGGTTCCGGCGTAGCGAATATGGACGATCTCAGCGCCCTTACCGGCCGGTCCCTTAAGCTTCACAGTGACTTTGGAGCCGTTTGTTCCAAGGAAATCTTCGCGTGCAGTTGTACTGGGTGTGAGTTGGCAAGGCATGTTGTTTTCTCCGCGTCGTACGACGCCCTCATGAATGAAAGCGCTGTCGCGGGCTGAATCGTGACATGCCTTGCGAGGGAATGCTCACCCGAAGTTAAACTAGGGAATCGATGAGGACTCCGCCGGCACATTTCGTCTTCACGTTCAGCCCATCGTTCGTCTGGTACTCGCGTGTGACGGTTTCGATTGAACCTTCATTCTGCTGACTGATTTTGCCGGCCGGTCCGAGGATCTTCTCCACTTGAACGATCGTGAGTCCTTTTCGCAAGGCGCTGAGTCCACCACCGGACGAAGCCGGGACCGGTTCTGGACGATCATCAAATATTCCGCCTCCCTCGGAGGAAGGTGATGACCGGCGTCCGCTAAAGTCCACGTACTGATCGAGTGCGCGCATGACGCCTTCCGGCGTTGCGGCTCCCTCAGGAGACCCATCTTTATAGCGGATATTAAACCGGCTTCCACTGTGGGCGCGCATGTCACGCTCATTTGCTTTCTTCTGCTGTATGATCTGCGTGTTTTGACTCACCGCGTAAGAATTGTCCCGATTTCTTTCACGGCGGAGACGGTCCAGCTCTTCTCGATCGCGGTCGCGGCTAAACGTATCAGTTTCATACTTGAGCCGGTCTTCGAGGTCTCGTTCGCGTTTGCTTTTGCCTTCATAGAGAACTGTCGGGGTACCGGCAGTACTCATAACGTCGCTGAACGTTCCGAATCCTCCGCCTCCAAGTTGGAACCCGATATGGTCTTTCTTCAGGCGACCTTGGTGACCATTATCGATTCCCCTTGGTGCACTCCGGTGCCATAATTCTTCAGCCCGTTGGCTACAGCGCGAAAGTCCACCGGCATCGCCGCAGTCGGAGCCACATCGACACCATCGGAAGAAGCAGGCATGTCGATTTTTACATTTACCGACTTGCCTTCAAAATACTGTCGCAGGGCTGAATCACTCTTTGCGAACGAGGATGATGCCGTGCTGAGAACTAGCAACAGATAAGATTGATCTCATCTTTATCCTGTGCGAATCTACTTCAGAGCTAATGCAAGCGTAAAGGCACCACTTGCAGAACCTTGTTGAACGCGAAGAATGCTGTCGTGGTCCGGTAGCTCGCCGCTGAATTTTCTGGCCGACGCCTCCGCCTTGAGCAGAGCGCGACCGTCATCGACGCCGTTTAGGGTTAGGAAAGCGTTTGCCGGGGCTGAAGTCAACTACGCCGAGAAGGCGCGCTTTGCGCTCTTGCGTACGAGGTATGCAATTGGAGTTCCGGCCGGAGCCCACGCGGTGATTTTCGCTGTGGATGTTTTTGGATCGAAATGAAGCTCGCGCGGGACTTCGATCTCAAGGGCATACTCGGTTTCCTTCCCAACGTTATGAACAACGACCAGATATCCAAGAGTGGCCGGCAGACGACCCGAAAAGAAGGATGTGTTTCGATGCCCGTCATCGACCTCCGCCCCTGTGTCTGCCCGGTAGACCGATACTTTGGGGTCGTACTTCGGCGACATGGCATGTACGAGAAGCAGACTGCCCGCTTCTTCCCCTATGACGAACTCGGTATCAACAGAGGGCTGCAGCTTGCCTTCCACGATGAGGGAAGTCGTTCCCGATGGGAAGGTGAGATGCGCAGCATATGACCCGGGCATGCGTTTGCCCGACGCTGCCGGCGCGCCTCCACTTCTTTTTTGGGTCCGGACACGCCGCCGCATCCCGTGAGTAAAAGCCCAGCGAAGACAACGGGAACAATAAACCTCGTCCTGAGATGGGTTCGCATTGAAAAATAGATGCGTGAGAATGCTCCAAGAAGAACGGTTTTCTCAACTGCGATCGTACGCTGCGCGCCAAATGTTGAGTTCGGGAGCATCACGGGGAAGCGATGGCTACGTGGAAAGGCAAGAAGCTGCAGTGCAAGGAGAGGTAGAGCCTAAGGCATTCGGGCAGCGGAACGGGCGATCCGCTGCCACAAATTTGCGACGTTACTTTACAGGGGCAGGCTTTGTCGCGCCTGGCTTTGCAGCCGGAGGAGGAACCACCTGTTTTGCCGGCGGAAGCGTGCCTGGTTTTGCGGCAGGAGGAGCGGCAGCGCCACCCGCAGGCGGAGCAGCAGCGGGAACATTCTTGTTGTACAGGTCAATGACTTCTCGCGTGACATCGATACTGGTGGCGGCAAACAAAACCGGCGTCTGCTGAGAGCTGACATCGAGGACGACTGCATAGCCGTTGTCCCGCGCATACTTATCCAGTACTGCCAACATACGTCCGCCGAGTTCATTTAGAACCTTATTCTGTTCCTGGTCGAGTTCGGCCTGGGCGTCCTCTACCTGGCGGTTAAAGCTCTTGGTCTTCTGGTCGATATCACCAGCGAGCCGACGCTTCTGTTCTTCGCTGCCGACGGTGCTCATTTTGCTGAACTGATCACGCATGGCGTTGATCTCAGCCTGGACCTTCTCGAGTTCCTTTTTCTTAGGCGCCGATTTCTCTTCCAGCTCCTTGGCGGCCTTCTGCCCCTCGGTGGTGCTGATGATGGCCTGCTGGATGTTGATGATTCCGACTTTGGTCGGGGCGCTGGTCTGCGCCGAGACAGCCAACGCGGCGCTCAGCAATGCCGAAGAGAGTAAAAACACACGGTTTCTCACAGTCTTGATCAAACTCCTGAAACTGATGATGGTAACACGGCGACCTTGGCCGCCGTGGCTGGATTCTTAAAATGTCCGACCGATCGAGAACCGGAACAGCGTGGTCTTCTCGACGAACGGAGTTGGTGTACCAAACCTGAGAACCGCTTCGGAAAATGTGGCTTGGTTCGGGAAAAGGGAACGATCCGCCACAACCGGCGGCTGTAACAACATTCGAGCCCTTAATGGATTGTACGCATAATACAGGCGGAATGGCGCGTTTACTACCGGCATCATGACCTGAAGTTCCACTCCGGTCGAGGCGCGGACGTCTTGCGTACCGGGAGCGATCCTCGCTTGTGGAGTAAATCCGGCCTGAGGGAAAATCCCATTCAGTTCATCCACACGCGCTGGATTCAACCGAAGCTGGTTCACACGCGAGATCTTGTTCACACCGGCATCGAAGAATCCCGCAACGATTACGGGGCCGAAGATCGGAATGCGGTACTCGAAATTCACTACTCCCTGCGTGTCACCGCCCGGGAAGATGAGCTGATAGGTCGGAATCTGCTGCGTTACAGGAACGATAACTGTTTGACCATTGGCGTCCACATATGTCTGCGTACGCGCGCTGCCATCGTTGTTCCGTACATTGATCGTAGCTTCGCTGGGAACGTAGGCCATCGGGCTGATGCCCCAGATGTCGAATCCGCGAATATCGTTTTCACCACCCATGTAGAAGCGATTGAACGGAGGAGCCACCACGCCGCCGAATCCGCTCACGAACCGGCCTAAGCCATGCATGCCGATGACATGGCCTTTCTTGAATCCGGAGCGGAAGTACTTGAGATCGATCGTAGGCTCGATCATGTTCACGTTCCCGCCGAGCGCACTGCCCGCGAACGTGGTCGAGATAAAGATCGATTTACCTCGAGTAGGCGTAATCGGATGGTCAACGGTGTTGTAGTTGAACGACGGAACCACCTTGCTCGTTTGGATACCCTGCAGGGTACTCGGGCCATCCTGAAAGTTAAGGTATTTGAAGTACGTTTTCGAAGCTTCGCTCAGCGTAGTGATATTCGACGTGTCGTATCCATAGCTAAGGCCAAGGCGGGCAAAACTCAGCCGCTTCATCGGATAACTGAGGAACGTCGTAAAGCCGTATCCGTTCGAGACGTAGTTCAGAAGGTTTTCACTCCCGAGTTGATTGAACAGAGGAGCCAGGTTGCGGCCGGACAGTAGCGAAACTTCACGTCCCTGATCGAAGTTGAAACGCGTTGTGTAGAGAGTGAATCCCGCTTGCATCGGACGATCGAGGAAGTAGGGTTCGGTGAAGCCGAACGTAATGTTCCGGATACGGTCGCCAATCTGCGAATCGAGACTCAGCGTCTCGCCAAGACCGAGGAAGTTGTTGGTCGAATAAGAGAAGCCGATAAAGCTGCCGGCAATACCGGAGACGCCGCCATTGAGTTGAATCGAGTTCTTCCCGCGCTCCTTCACCTTTAATGTCAGATCGACGGTGTTGGTCTTGGTATCTCGATTGATGGTGGCGGCTTCGTCTTCTTTTAACTGTTCGAAGTAGCCAAGCTGATTGAGGCGAAGAATGCTGATCTCCCACATACGCGTGTTGAAGACATCACCTTCGTCAACCAACAGCTCACGACGAATCACCTTGTCACGAGTGGTCGTGTTACCCGAGAAATCGATGCGACGTACGAAGAATTGCTTCCCTTCGTCGACGTTGAATGTGAGATCGATTTTGTTGGTGCCAGGCAACGGCTCCGGAACAGGCTCGGGAACGAAGTCGATGTAGCCGAATTCGCCGTAGAGTTTGCGGAGATTTTCCATGCCCTTCCGCAGCTTGGCAGTGGAAAAGACATCGCCTTCCTCCATCTGGAAGAGCGGACGCATCAGCGCGTCGGGCGTCTTGAACAGCTTCACTCCGACGAAATTGATCTTGTTGAGGTTGAACTGCTTGCCTTCCTCGACCGTCAACGTGAGATCTGCGCGCTTTCCGGGCTTGTTCGGCTTGAACAGCGGGATCTTCATGCCCGTTCCACCGACGTCGCGCATCTTCATATCGTGCTCGACGACGCGGGCGGTGAAATAGCCCTTTTGCTGATACGCGTCACGAACTCGATCCTTGTCCTCTTCGAGTTTGTTCGCATCGAAGCTCTTGGCGAACATGTTCTCAAAAAGTATCGAGTGCGGAATCCCGATCGGACGCAAATTCCGCATCGCGCGGATGACTTCGCGATCGCTGAAGACGCTGTTGCCCTGAATCGCGATTTCGCCGACCTTGACCTTGGGCCCTTCGTTCACCTTAAAGACGATCTCAAGAGAAGAAGGAGGGATCTGCCGGACGTCCGGCTCGACTGTTGCGAACTGACGGCCGCGCTCGGCGAGAAATTCCTTGAGGACGTTCGCTGGCGCGCTGAACCTTGTTCGGGTCGTACTGCGATTCCACCGACAAGCCAACTTTGCGTTCCTTGAAACGGTCCAGGATTTCGGAGACGGTTACGGATTTGGCGCCTTCGTATTTGATCGACCGCACCACGCGGCGCTCGGTCAGAAGAAAGCGAATGATCCAACCATTCTGTCCGGGTTCTTTTTCGAGGCGGATGTCATCGAAGCGCTGTCGTGTTCCACAGCGCCATGAAGTCCCGCTGCAGCGCTTCTTCGTTGTACTTGTCCCCACGACGGGTGATGATGAGAGCGCGCAACGTATCCTGTGGGACTCGGCGCGATCCACGAAACTCAATGTCGGCGATGACATCGGTGTCCGCCGCCACCGGCTTTGCCGGCTCAGGGGCGGTCTGAGGACGCTCGAACGGCGTCTGCGCTGGTTTCGCCGGTTCCGGCTTAGGCTTGGCCGGTTCCTGCGATTGCGGAACCGCCTCAAACGGGTTCTGAGCCGGCTTCGCCTTGGCCGGAGCCTGCGGAGGCTGTTGAGCCCTTAGGAGTGTCGATGAAAAACAGAGGAAACACAATAGGAGGGCGATCAGGCCGTAAAGCCTGTGAAACTTCATGCTAAGGCGAATTCCTTTCCACTCTGCGACACCCATCCAGACGTGGACCACGAGCGGCAGGTTTCGCAAGGCACACGAAGTTCTGGAGGATCAAATATCTATTCTAACGAATCGTCACGCGCGCGTGACATTGATGACGCCCGGACTTAAAATTTTTACGTCCCGGCGGCAGTTAAGTGTACGAAATCTTACTCTATTGGAAGGATGGCTGTATTGCTTTCTTTGCCGTTCACGACTACTTTCAACTCCAACATTCCGGAGGCGTCTGAGGCGACACGGAAACGTGTCGAGGTCATCCCCGTGAGTCCTGGAGCAGCTCCCGAAAAGACGGGCTGCAGACGCGCGGCTCCTAAAACCACTTCGACCGGATCGACCAGCGTCGCGGCCGGAGTGGCGGGAGTCGCGAATCCGTCGACAACGATTCTGTTGTACGGCCCAAAGCCCGTACCGACGATGTTAATCATCTCATTGCGCTTGGCGGGATTAGTCACTGTGACCGGGGCGCCGTCTTCATGCAGCGCGACAGCATAGGCAACATTATCGACCTGGTTCACGAAGATACCCGGGGCGTTTCGGACAACATCGAATTCGGAGGTGACGTCCGGCATGCCTTCTGTCCGCACGGTGAGCTTGTATTTCCCAGGCGCGAGATCGGACGGAAGTTGCGCGTTGATCTGCTCAGGAGAAACATAGATCAGAGGCAGAAGCCTGTCGCCGACGAGAACAATGGTTCCACCCAGCGTCTGAGCAAGTGGATTCGACGAACCGACTTCAAATGTCTTGCCAAGGCTTTCGCCATAGATCGCGATCAGTCCGCCCGCAACGCCAGGTTCGGAGAGATCGGCCGCAGCGTTCTTGACACCGGCCGGGGCAACGTACGGCACGCGCTCGAGCAGGGCCCTAACGACGCGCGACATAGACATCGTGACAGCGCCTGACCGGAATGTGCCTGAGAGATCGCCTTCCCATCGTCGGAACTTGAAACCAGGCTTCGCTTCCGCCGTAATCGTGACATTCGAATCGGCAGGGATAGAATCCGTCTTCCGAAGGCGGGTGCATCACAAGATTCGCTCCCTCGCCAGGATCCGCCACAACAAGAAGCCGATTCGCGATGCGATAATTTGCGACCAGCGTATCGCTGTCGGCGCTTATGGTCAGATCGCGGCTGGCGGAACCGCCATCGCTCCATCCGACAAATTCATAGCGCGATGTATCTCCAATCGAGACAACCTGGGGAACAGCCACCTTTAGGACTGTGCCGATGGCGCGATCGAGGCGGCAAGGAGCGACACAGTCAACTCCATCCACCGAGATTTTCATGCCGGGAACGGAGCTTTGCAATACTGCCTGGGGTACTGCTTCGTATTTCGCGATCAGGCGGATGCCGGGAACAATCTGCGCCTCGGTCGGCGTGATCTCCTGGCTCGCAGGGCCATCGTTAGACCATCCCTTGAACAAGTATTTTCGTCCGCGCGTGTTGATCTGTTCGGCGAGGGCGGTCACTGCATATTTCATGCCCACACCCCAGATGAAATTCGTGCTCGGCCAATTCTCGCGGCCTTCGACATTCAAACGTAATCCTGCAGGCTCGGTAAGAAAACTGGCGTGAACGCCGCGAACGAAATTGGCGATGAGTTCGAGTGGGACGTTTGTCTGATTGTCGATGGTGTGAACCATGTTCTGGCCACCGCCATTGCTCCATTCCTTGAAAACCCAGGTGCGGTTGTCGATATCGACTTGCGGGGAGACGCCGGCCAAAGTATGCCTCGAACCTCCCACCCAATCAAAATAACCAGGGATCGGATAGGTGATAACAAAGTTTTTCGGGTCGATCGATATGAACTCGGTCGTGTCTGCTTTCAGCCGCAGCCCGCGCGGATTCGAGTAGAGGCGCACCCGTTTGGCGGGCTCGAACCTCGGATTGATGAGCATTGGTCCGCGGACCTCGATCGAAGTCGACTGCGACAATTCTACGGGATTTGAATCGAACATCCAGCCACGGAAAATGTATCCGTCAAAGGGTACCGCTTGGATGATTACGCGGCCCGCCGGCGCCCATACGAAACCCGTGCCATCGAGACAGACGCCGTTGGCAAACACGGCTCCCGATCCTTCTTCCGCAGGCTTGGGCCCCAACGATCCAGCTTTGGCAGCGCATGCCGTCACGTCGCTCGGTCCCGTCCTGCCGAAGAATACGAAATCAACTCGGTACTCTGCCGTAAAGTTTGCTCGGATGAAGCGAAGACTTGGGTCGGCGGTAACGATCTGCGACGTTACTGCGCCGGTACTGAGTGGCCCGGCCGAGGTTTCCCACGAACTAAAGATGTAACGCGCTTTGCAGCTGGGATCGAACTGCGTCAAAGGGGAATCGGAAGGCGACTCACAAATTCTGAGATGCGATTCGCTGTTGTATGTGGGCGAAACAATCGAAACGACGTGCTTACTTCCGGACGGCCACACGAAGTTTGTCGGTTGTATGTATTGCAGCCCGTCGACGGTATATCGCGCTCCGCTGGGTTGCGTGGAAACACTTACCGAGACCATCTCCTGAGCGGGGAGTGGCGGCGCGCTTGCGACTACTAAAGCCAACAACAGACTGCCAGGCACGACAAATCGGCGGAGGGAAGCGAGACAGGTTGCCATTTTCAGAGCTCGAACCTCTCGGTTCAAGTGAACTGATCGACATCCGGGCTATCAACCTTTAGCCGTGATCTGGTACCGGGACGGGTTGAAGTAGGGGAACAGGTGGAGAAGATTTATTGTGCAGGCTGACTACTAGCCATGTCATCCATTTTCGAAGTTGATACGATCAAATCTGAGGACGACCGCTATGACTGTTCATCTGGACTGGCCGCCAGAGATTGTTGCCCGCCTCAAAGGAGAAGCTCGCCGGCACGGGCTGTCTCTTGACGTGTACCTGCTCCGAACCGTGCTGGGGGAAAAGCCGACCGGCTCTACTCCGACCTACGGGCAGAATGCCGCGCAACAGGCGCGCGAAGAAGCCGGCCACAGCATCTTGGAGCTTCGTAAGGGAAATATCCTCGGACCAGAATTCAGCATTCGCGACCTCATTGAAGAGGGCCGCCGCTTTTGAGTCCATTCGTTCTCGACGCTTCCATTACAGCCGCCTGGTGCTTCGAGGATCAGAGCACCCTTTATACAGATGCGGTTCTCCGAGCCGTCATCAAAGGTGCTGACATAGTTGTTCCTGCCATCTGGCGCGTCGAGATTGCGAATCTTCTTGTTGTGGCGGAACGTCGGAAGAAAATCGCCGCCGAGAAAAGCCAGCGGTTCATTCAAGAACTCCAGAAGTTCGAAATCACTGTGGATATCGAAGGTCTCAACGAGATGTTTGGGACCGTTATCGATTATGCGCGTCTGTATCAGCGGAGCGCCTACGACGCCTCATATTTGGAATTGGCCCATCGCCGGGGACTCGCTTTTGCAACAAAGGATGGACCCTTGCGCGCGGCAGCAGATGCTCTCCAAATTCCAGCCTTTGAACCATAGACTCTAACTAGCTTGGGGGCTTTGTCCCTCGATGTGACAGACGATTCTATCTCGAGGCTACTTCTTGAAGTAGTCGTTCAGGAAGTGTGTTGTCAGATCGCCTGCCACAAAGCGAGGATCGCGCAAGATCCGTTGATGAAGCGGAATGGACGTGTGTATGCCCTCGACCACGAACATATCCAGGGCTCTCTTCATACGTTGGATCGCTTCTGTGCGATCGTCCCCGTGGACGATAAGTTTCGCAACCAGCGAATCGTAGTAGGGAGGGACGGTCGCTTCGGCGTATACCGCCGTGTCGACGCGCACGCCGATTCCGCCGGGAAGGTTCAGGCCGGTTATCTTGCCGGGAGACGGAACGAACGTCTCGGGATGCTCGGCATTGATGCGGCACTCGATCGCGTGGCCCCGAATTGTAATCGGCTGCGGGAGGATGTCGGGAAGGCGGCGCGCCACGCAGCGATCAGGATCTGCGACTTGACCAGATCGACGCCGGTGATCGCTTCCGTAACAGGATGCTCCACCTGAATGCGGGCGTTCACCTCGATGAAGTAAAGGTTGCCCTTTTCATCCATCAGGAATTCGACTGTACCGGCATTGGTATAGCCGATGTTGCGCATTGCTTCGCGCAGTTTCGCGATCGTAGTCTGCTCGCAACTCCGGTGTAACGGCTGGGGAGGGAGCTTCTTCAATAAGTTTCTGATGCCGGCGCTGAATCGAGCATTCCCGCTCGCCCAGCACCTCGACATTGCCATGCTGGTCCGCTATGACCTGAAACTCGATATGACGCGGCGCTTCAATGAACTTCTCGACGTAGACGTCCGCCGACGAAAACGCTGCGCCCGCTTCGGTCTGCGCCTGCGCGAGATTCGCCTCGAGTTCCGAGGCGTCGCGCACCACTCGCATACCGCGTCCACCGCCGCCGGCGGAAGCCTTGATGATCACCGGATAGCCAATCCCCTCGGCGAGGGCCAGTGCCTCTTCGGTCGATTTCACAACGCCTTGTGACCCGGGCAGGATCGGGCACGCCGGCTCTTTCATCGCTTCGCGAGCCAATTGCTTGAGGCCCATGGTGCGAATGACCTCCGGCTTCGGACCGATGAAGGTAATTCCCGATGCCTCGCAGACTTCCGCAAAGTCGGCATTCTCGCTAAGGAAGCCGTAACCCGGATGGATTGCGTCGACGTTGGTGATTTCGGCCGCGCTGATAACGGACGGAATGTCGAGATAGCTGCGTGTGCTCTTGGCCGGACCGATGCAGATCGCCTCATCGGCAAAGCGAACATGCAGTGAGTTGCGGTCGGCTTCCGAGTACACAGCTACGGTACGAATCCCGAGATCGCGGCATGCGCAAATGTACGCGAAGAGCAATCTCGCCGCGATTCGCAATCAGAATCTTTTCGAACATGCTAGGAAGGCTGGACCGCGAAGAGAGATTCGCCGTACTCGACCGGCCGGCCGTTTTCGACCAGCTTGGCGACAATCGTTCCGCTTATCTCGCACTCGATCTCATTCATGAGTTTCATCGATTCGATGATGCAAAGCACCTGTCCCGGCGTGACGCGATCGCCCACTTTGACGAAAGGCGGCGCGCCCGGCGAACCCGACTCATAGAAAGTTCCGACAATCGGCGATTTCACGTAGGCTGATTCGACTTCGACCGGAGGAGGCGGAGCCGGCGCCGCATGATGCGCCGGGCTGGCATGGGTCGCATGCGCCGCTCCGGGCGCTACGTGGGCGGCAAGGGGCGCAGCCTCCGCAGCACTAGGCACAACATACTCATGAACGGGGGATGTCGAGCGCCTGATGCGTACACGATTCTCACCGCGCTGCACTTCCAACTCTGCAATCCCGCTCTCGTTGACAACTTGGATTAGTTCTTTAATTTCGTCGACAGTCATTATGACGCTAAATGATCGTTAAATCTTTTGGTGTGGGCGTCAGGATCTCGCATCCCGATTCGGTCACGAGAACCGTATCTTCGATACGGACGCCGCCTACGCCTTCAATGTATGCGCCCGGTTCGATTGTTATTACCATTCCCGCTTCAAGATAAGTTGCATCTCGCTTTCCGAGCCTGGGAGTTTCGTGAATCTCCAGCCCAAGACCGTGGCCGGTTGAGTGCACGAAGTATTTGTCAAACCCGTGCGCTTTGAGAACTCTGCGAGCAACGCGGTCGACATCGCCCGCCTTTAACGCCCGGGCGGACAACGTGGAGCGCCGCTAACTGTGCTTCCAGAACTGCTTTGTACAACTTCCTGGTTTCCGGACCAGGTTTGCCGAGGTGCAACATGCGGGTCATATCGCTGGCGTACCCCGCCTGCATACAACCCATATCTATCAATAATAACTTATGAATTTTTTCCGCCGTGGGCTGGGCATGCGGCAGCGCGGTGCGTAAGCCGGAGGCGACGATTGTTTCGAACGAAGGCTTCTCTGCCCCGTTCTTTCGCATACGATATTCGAGTTCGCCTGCAAGCTCGGTTTCCGTCATCCGAGGTTTGATGCGAGACGTGGCCTGCGTGAAAGCTTTCGAGTTGGTCGCAACCGATGCCCGGATCGCCGCTACTTCCGCTGCGGACTTGATCATCCGATGCTTCTCCACCAGACCGCTTGTGGGACGAAGCGTGGCGCTGACACCGAGCCGATGTTGAAGTTCGGAATAAGCTCCAAACGTCAGTCGGTTTCGCTCGAACGCAACGCTTCTCCAGCGTCGCGCTTTAAGAATCTTTGCAGCGGCTTCAAAGAGCGAACCACGTTCGATCTTCACCGTGCAGTCGGATTCGGTATGCGCCTGGATCGTATAACGCGGGTCGGTAAGAAGAATCGAGTGGGTCTTCGAAATCAGCAGTAAGGCATTGCTGCCCGTGAAGCCACTCAGATACCGGACATTTGGCAAGCCCGAGACGATGAGGACGTCAGCTTTGTGCTCAGGTAAATCGCGGAGCACGCGCTGCCGCCGTTGGGGATATTCGGTCATGGGATCAGGAGCAGCTTCCCGGTTGTCTTACGGCTTTCGAGGTCGCGATGCGCCTGTTGCGCTTCTCCGAGAGGGTACTCCTTATCTATGCGCACCTTCAGCGACCCGTTGAGAACGGCGGTGAAGAGCTCATCGGAACGCCAGACGAGTTCTTCACGCGTCAGCATGTGATGAGCGAGGGTCGGCCGCGTAAGGAACAAAGAACCTTTCTGGTTGAGGATCGAAGGATCCATTGGCGGAACAGGCCCGCTCGACTGACCGAAGAGCGCCATTGTGCCGCGAGGACGCAGGGAATTGAGGCCTTTGTCGAATGTCGTGACACCGACGGAATCGTAGATGACATCGACTCCTTTATTGTTCGTCAACCGCTTCGTTTCTGCTTCGAAGTCCTGGCTTGTGTAGAGAATGACCTCGTCGGCGCCGGCCTCGCGCGCCAATTTGGCCTTTGCTTCCGTCGATACTGTGCCGATGACGCGCGCGCCGGCGGCTTTTGCCAGTTGCGTAATCAACAACCCTGCTCCGCCCGCTGCTGCATGGACCAGAGCCGTGTCGCCTTTCTTCAGAGGGAAAGTCGATCGCGTCAAGTAATGCGCTGTCATGCCCTGAAGCATGAGCGCTGCGGCTGTTCTGGTCTCGACACCATCGGGAACCCGAACGAGCTTTGCGGCCGGGATGACTGCGTACTCGGCGTATGAGCCCCTAACCATGGCCCATGCGACACGTTCTCCGGGTTCCCATTCAATGACGCGTTCGCCTATCTTGTCGACGATTCCTGCTCCTTCCATTCCAAGCGTGAAGGGAAGGGGCATTTTGTAGAGTCCAGTACGGTGGTAAACATCAATGAAATTCACGCCGGATGCTTCGAGTTTGACCACCACGTCTTCCGGTCCTGGAGAAGGGACATCCACATTGCGGAGTTGAAGCTGATCGGGCCCGCCCGTTTGTTCCACTCGTATGGCTTTCATGTTTACGCTTCAAGTGTACGAAAAGCCTGCGAGCCACTCAGCTTATGAGCATTAACGATCCGCCTCGTTCTAACGGGAGGCCCGGCTGAGCCCGGGGACTCGCTTGTTGTCCTCCAGCGGGTCGTAGTCAGCGGACGTCATTGACGGAATGATCATGGGCACGTGCTCACGGTATTGTTCATACTTGCTGCCATATACAGCGACAAGATCGCGTTCTTCGAATTGAATGGCGATCAGGATGTAAGCAGTCGTCATAATCGCAAAGAACAGATGGGCCGCCGTCATCACCGGCGCGCACCAGAACGAGAACAGCCAGCCTACGTAGAGCGGATGGCGCACGTAGCGATAGAAAAACGGAGTGCGAAACTCCAGGTACGTGTACGGTCGGCCGATCAGGTACAGATAGACCTGTCGCAAACCGAAAAGATCGAAATGGTTAATGAGAAACGTACTGAGCAGAACCACCAGCAAGCCCATCGCATATCCACCGATCATCACCATCTCCATTGGAGTTCCCTGGAGATTCCAGACGACCCCGCCAATTGGTTCCCACTTCCAGAACATCAGCAGCAAGGCGAGGCTGGAGAACAAAACATAGGTGCTGCGCTCAGCCGGTTCCGGAACCAGGCGGGTCCACGCGCGCTTGAACCAGGGACGAGCCATAATGCTGTGCTGCAGCGCGAATGCTGCCAACAAAGCGCCATCGATCGCGAGCGCCATCCAAACCGATTTTTCGGGACCGGAATCGATCGTCTTCGGAACACCGAAGTTACCGATAAACCCGATCGCATACAACAACGTTGCGAAGAACACCCCGTAGCAAGTGACTCCGTAGAGGAACACGATGATTCGTTTCATGTGAGAATCTCCTGCTAGTAAGTGCGCAGGATCTGGGAGTGGGAATTTGCCCGATCGTCCGCATTCCTTGTCCGTAGCGCTAGAATCAGGCTCGTTTCGATCACCATCTTATGGACGTTCTGTCCGAGACGCTTAACGTTGTCCAGCTCACAGGAACTGTGTTCTACAACCCCGAGTTCTCTGCTCCCTGGTGTTTCTGGTGGTTAGGCGGTTCTCGCGAGGCTTCCCGAAGCGCTCTTGTCGACACTTTACGACGGTATGTCGCTAGTCTTCCTCCTGGTGAAACACCGATGGCGTATCTCACGCTATGTCGATTGCAGTTCGGAGCAAGGATACTTGTAGCCACGGGCAAGGGAGTCGCCCAGATCGCTTCGCAGGTCGGGTATGAGTCCGAGCCGGCCTTCGCGCATTCAAACGGGAATACGGGATTCCGCCCGCTCGCTTCAGGAAGCAGGCGATCTTAGCCGCCGCCGCAAATGGGCCACGGCTGCATAAGCCAGCAGAAACATCAGCGTGAACGGAAACATCGCAAGCCGCGTGAGTGTCGGAACCGCTTCCGCGCCGGTCAGTCCAGCTCGGAAAAGCACAAAATGGACGATGATTCGCCAGTTTGTGTAATCCGCCCAGAAGAAGTCGCCATTCTCATTGATCACGAACAACTTGGCAGGAACCTGAGCGGCGAACGCCCATTTCCATTTCGTCATGATCGGCAAGTCGGCGCAGATGATACCGATTGAGCCGTAGCCCCGCGCCTTGAGTTCCTGATATAGGCGTGCGCGGCCTTCTTTGCCCTGATAATTGCCCACCTGGAAGACTTCGCCCGACTCGGCCCGGAAAGACGTCGGAGCGCCGCCGTAGCACGTCACCAAATCAATTGCTGGATTGTGCGGGTAAAGATTCGGTAAGAGTGTTTCGAAGATCTCGCGAGGACCGCTTTCTACCAGAACCATGCGGTCGGAGATTGCGGCCCGCGCTTGCTGAAGAAATACTTCACACACCCCAGCCGTAGGCTTCGTGGATCTCGCTGTCCTGATGCGCGCCGTTGCGCTCGGGAACCGGCGCCTCGACGATCTTGCCCTGACGCATGAGCACGCAGCAATTCCAGCCGGATGGCATCGAGCATCGCTCGGGCGCTCGCCTGGATGACGTCATGAGAGATCCCAACCGTAGTCCACGATCGTTCATCGTCGGCCCATTCGACCAGCACGCGGACTTTGGCGGCGGTGCCTCTGATTGCCATTGAGCACACGAACTTTGTAGTCGCGCAGCCTCACTTTGTCGAACCCGGGATAATGTCCGGCAAGGCACTTCGCAAGGCGTTGTGAAGCGCATCGAATGGACCCTGTCCAGTACCGGTAGCGGCGCGAAGATGTCCCTGATCATTGACGATGATGCTGGCGACGGCTTCCGACTTCCCTTGGCCGTAAGCCTTCGTCGCTACGTCGAAGCCGACGAGCGAGAAGAACCTCTTGTCCGGGAACCGCTCCTGCAGCACCAGCAACTCGAAGTTGCCTTCGGCGACTTCGAAGTCGTAGCCCTGGTGCTCCATCTCCTTGATGTTCTCGAGAAGCCGGCGGCGCGCATCGTCGTCGAGACCCTCGGCCAATGCCGTAGTGATCGAGCTTGTAGCTTACGTTGCTGCGGCCGGACAGATCGCTGAGCAGCACGCGCTGACGATTGCCGATCAGCTCGGGCTGTACGTGCTCATAGGTGGAGGCATCCTTCATTACGGCGCTGACGTGGACTCCACCCTTGTGGGCGAAGGCGCTCTTACCGACGAATGGCTGATCGCCGCGCATCTGCAGATTCGCGCGGTCCGAGATGAAGCGCGCGACAGTGGTCAGTTCCGGCAGCCGTTCCCGGCCGACGGTTTCGCGGCCCATCTTCAGTTCGAGATTGGCGATGATGCTGACGATGTTCGCGTTGCCGCATCGCTCGCCGTAGCCGTTGATGCAGCCTTGCACGTGAGTTGCGCCGGCTTGCACCGCCATCAAGCGTGTTCGCCACGGCAGTGTCGGAATCGTTGTGAGCATGAATGCCGACGATCCCGCCGAAGTCGCTCCACCACAAGCGCTGTCAGCTCCGCTACGCGATACGGCAGCGTGCCGCCGTTGGTATCGCACAGGCAAAGCACGTCGGCGCCGTTCTTTTTGGCAGCTTCCAAAGTGCGCAGCGCAAAGCTCCGGATTGGAGGCGTAGCCATCGAAGAAGTGCTCGGCGTCATAGACGACTTCTTTGCCGTGCTGCTTCAGGTACGCAACGGTCTCGCCGATCAGCGCGAGGTTCTCCTCTTCGGTGATCCCGAGCGCGCGCTTCGTATGTAAATCCCAGCTCTTGCCGAAAATCGAGATCACAGGCGTTCCGGCCTGGACCAGTTCCCGCACGTTCGGATCCTTGTCGACAGGATTGCGCGCAAATCGGGTGGAGCCGAACGCAGTCAATTTGGCGTGCTTCAGCTTCAGGTCCGTCGCGCGTTCGAAGAACTGTTTGTCTTTGGGATTCGACCCAGGCCAGCCGCCTTCGATGTAATCGATCCCCAGGTCGTCGAGCTTCATTCGCAATCTGCGAGTTTGTCTTCAACGGAGAAAGAGACGGACTCGCCTTGCGTGCCGTCCCGGAGGGTCGTATCGAAGGTATAGATTTTCATTGACATTCACAAACGCAAACGGGCAGGCGCTCGGCCTGCCCTTCGCCGGTCACTTACTTTGCGGCCGCCGCTATCCTGCGGTACACCAGCTTCCTTTCTTCTTCTTCAGGAACGTCATCATCTGCCGCAATTCCGCGCCAACCGTTTCAAGCTGCGATTGCGCGCCTTCCTCACGCATGGCCAGGAACTTCTTGCGGCCGCCCGACTTGTTCTCGGCCATCCACTCCTTCGCAAACTGACCCGACTGCACTTCGGCGAGGATCTTCTTCATGTCCTCACGCGTCTGCTGCGTGATCACGCGAGGTCCGCGGGTGTAGTCGCCATACTCGGCCGTATCCGATACCGAGTAGCGCATGTAGCCCAGGCCGCCTTCATAGATCAGGTCGACGATCAGCTTCAATTCATGCAGGCACTCGAAGTAGGCGATCTCCGGAGCGTAGCCGGCTTCCACCAGCGTTTCAAATCCGGCGCGGATCAACTCCGCCGCGCCGCCGCAAAGGACAGCCTGCTCGCCGAACAGATCGCTCTCGGTTTCTTCCTTGAAGTTCGTCTCGATCACGCCGGCCTTCAGACGAGCCGAGTCCCATCGCATACGCCAACGCTTTATCGAGCGCTTCACCGGTCGCATTCTGATGCACGGCAACCAAGCGCCGGAACACCCATGCCTTCGGTGAAGACTTCGCGGACACGATGACCCGGAGCTTTCGGCGCAACCATCGTCACGTCGATGTCGGGCGACGGCTTGATGAATCCGTAATGCATATTGAAGCCGTGCGCGAACATCAACGTCTTGCCCTTCGTCATGTGCGGGGCGATTTCGTTGTTGTACAGATCGGCCTGGATGTGATCCGAAACCAGGATCATCACGGTGTCGGCAGCCTTGGCGGCATCGGAGGTGGACATCACCTTCAAGCCCGGCGGCTTCCGCCTTCTGCCAGCTCTTGCTGCCCGGGTACAGGCCGACGACAACGTCCAGACCGGAATCGCGAAGATTCAACGCATGAGCATGGCCTTGGCTTCCATAGCCAATGATGGCGATCGTGCGGCCCTTCAGGCGATCGAGATTGCCGTCTTTTTCGTAATAGCGTTTCAGCATGTTTAGTAATAGACTCCTTACTGGACTGGGACACCGTGGCGCTCTGGCCGGACGTCCTCAAGGCTTCCGGGCTCGCGGCCGGTGGAACCGGCGGCGCAAGCCGCAATTTCTTCATTTCGAGCGACACGGCGATCAGGCCCGAACGGGTCACCTGGATCTCGCCGTAGCTGCTCATCACATTGATAAACTCGTCGAGCTTTTCGGGATCGCCGGTGGCTTCGAGAGCAAATCCTTCGACGCTCGAATCGACCACGCGCGCACCGAAGATCTCGGCTTCCTTCAGGATGGCGGTCCGATTCTCCATGCCCGAGCGGATGCGCAACAGCACCATCTCGCGCGCTACGGATGGCTCGTCCGTCAGGTCGGTTGCCTGCAGGACGTTGACGAGTTTGTTGATCTGCTTGATGACCTGCGCCCGGATCTTGGGATCCACATCGGCGACGATCGTCATGCGGGAAAGCGTCGGATCGAGCGTGCGCGCGACCGTGAGACTTTCAATGTTGTAATTACGCTGGGCAAACAAGCCGGTCACGCGCATCAGCGCGCCGGGCTTGTTCTCCATCAGGATCGATAATAATCTGCAGCATGTTCGTTAATCTCCAACGGCCACGGGTTGTGGCGGGCCGAGAACCATCTCATTGATCGCGCCGCCAGCCGGCACCATCGGGTACACGTTTTCAAACGGGCGTGACCTTGATATTCAGCAGGTACGGACCCGGCTCGGCAACCGCTGTTTCCAGCGCCTCGCGCAAGCTCGCTCGGGTTCTCGACCGTGCGGCCCTTGAAGCCGTACGCCGCCGCAAGCAGCTCAACTTGCGGGAATGTGTCGAGCGTCACCGAACTCAGGCGGTTGTTATAGAACAACTCCTGCCACTGGCGGACCATGCCGAGGTAGCCGTTGTTCATGACGATGATCTTGATCGGCAAGCCCTGGCTGACGACCGTCGCCAAGCTCCGGCAGCGACATCTGGAAACCGCCGTCACCCGCGATCGCGAACACGAGCTTATCGGGACGGCCGAACTGCGCGCCAATCGCCGAAGGCAAGTCCGTAGCCCATCGAACCCAGCCCGCCGGAGTTGATCCACTGCCCGGGCTCGTCGAAGCGGATGTACTGCGCGGCCCACATCTGATGCTGACCGACGTCGCTGGTGACGATCGCCTTGCCGTCGGAGATGCGGTCGATCTCGGCCATCAAATGCTGCGGCTTGATCTCCGATTCCGAGCGCGGCGAATCAAAGGGATGCTCTTCCTTCCAATCGCGAATCTGCCGCCACCAGTTCTTGCGAGCGTCCGACTTCTTGGCTTCGGCTTCCGGCTTCAGTTCGGCCACGACGCGATTCAGCTTCTGCAGAACGCGCTTCAAATCGCCGACGATCGGGATATCCGCGTGGCGATTCTTGCCGATCTCGGCGGGATCGATATCGACGTGAATTACGCGAGCGTGCGGCGCGAAAGCCGCGAGCCGGCCGGTCACGCGATCGTCGAAACGAACGCCGAGAGCGATGAGCAGATCGTTGTTGTACATCGCCATGTTCGCCGCGTAGCTGCCATGCATGCCCGGCATGCTGATGAAGTTCGGATGCGAACCCGGTAAGCCGCCCAAGCCCATCAACGTGCAAACCGCGGGAGAGTCGGTGATTTCGACGAACTCGCGCAGTTCCTTGTGCGCCTTACCTAACAGGATGCCGCCACCGGCATAAACCAGCGGGCGCTCGGCTTCCCAAAACATCTGCGCCGCGCGCCGGATCTGACCGCTATGGCCTTCGGTGAAAACCTTGTAGCCCGGCAAATGGATCTCGGTCACAGGCTCATACTGGCCGCGCGCCATGAAGACATCCTTCGGGATGTCGACCAGCACCGGGCCGGGACGGCCGGAACCTGCCAGATAAAACGCCTCGTGGATGATCTGCGGCAGCTCGGCAAGATTCCGCACCATGTAGTTGTGCTTCGTGGCCGAGCGGGTGATCCCGAATGTGTCGGCTTCCTGGAAGGCGTCGCTGCCAATCAGGCTCGATGTCACCTGACCCGTCAGCGCAACGATCGGGGCCGAGTCCATCATGGCGTCAACGAGGCCGGTTACCAGGTTCGTCGCGCCGGGACCGGAAGTCGCGCAGCATACGCCGATCTTGCCGGTCGCTTTCGCATAGCCCGAGGCGGCGAACGCAGCGTTCTCTTCATGGCGCACCAATACGTGCCGGAGCGGGTTGTCGTACAGCGCGTCATAAAAGGGGAGAGTAACCCCGCCCGGATAGCCAAACATCACCTCGACGCCTTCGCGCGCGAGGCATTCGAGCAACATTTTGGCGCCAGTCATTAGATTCGACATTTTGGAGGCGACTCCTTAGACTTTAAACGGACTTAATAAACGAAAAAGGCCACCGTTTCGGGTTTTCCCCCGCCTCGGTGGCCTGCTATTTCTTGTTTAGCGGCTCACTCAGGCGGGGCCCGTTACGATGACCCCGACAATAATCCCTACGAGTACTACAGACAGAACAGGGGTCTCAGCCTGGACGAGTGTCCGGCGACCGCCAAAGCTGTTCTGAATGCCTGCCACGTCTTGAATGTAACCTACAAGCAGCGTAAATGCAAGAGGGTCTGAGGATTAGAAATACTTATGACGTCATTGACGCCAATTCAGTTCACGGAGCGCGTCATCTCGCACAAACAGCAATCGCTGCAACAGGAACATTTCAGACATCGATGGTTCTCGCAGCAATCTTTCGTACACGCGACACAAATGTCTCGTGATTCCTGTCCGCATATGCTACAGACGAACACCTGGGCTTCGGTCACTTAGCTTTTCTCCTTCGCACCGGGGGCGGCGGTGGTGGCTGCGTTTCGGGTTCGTTCTTTCGCGCTAATTCGGTACGGCAGCGCTGCGCTTCGGTATTAATAGTTTTCAACTCGACTTCCCGAGTGGCCGCAAGTTCGATACTGTGTTGTCGCAGCATGTCCCGATGCCGTGCATTGTCGCCTATAAATCGGACGATGTCATCCGCCAAAGAGGGACCCTGATACCGCCGCACACCTGCTTGCAGCGACTGAAGGAACAGGTCCATGTTATCCATCCGGAACAGAGCGTCGAGAGCCACCGACAGCTTTTCCGGATCCTTGGCGAGTTTCTCCGTCGCCTCGATAAGCAAGTGCATGCTTGTCTGCGACGATTCAAGCTGCCGTAGGTACGCGTCAGGCGCTCCCTTTTCGATCCACTCGTTTGGCCTCACCCGCCGCAGAAGGTCCTCAATACGCCCCACATCGGCTGCCATCGCCACCATCTTGCTTTTCACATCCCATGCGGCGGCAATGCCGTCAGCCTGCTGCGTCTGGGCGAAAAGGCAAGGCGCAAAAAACAAAATCGCTATTACAGGCGCGAATATTGTCATCACTCGCAAGTTTCTCATGAACGGTAATGTGTTCGTTCGGAGACCAGCGCCACCATGGAGAGGCAGGCTGCAAGCGTTCCCTCGCACCTTATGAATCTCTTTACGCCAGATCAGAATGGCGCCGGGCATTCGACGTGAAATAATCGTGGTGGAAGTTGATCGTCATGCCCCCGCACCAACTCGCTCAGCTGATTTCTTCGCTATCGTCCGACCAACAGAATGCAGTATTTGAGTTCATCGCTCACTTGAAGAACTCCCAATCACCAATCACGTTCCGTAGCGCACTACACCAGTTCACGCGCGAACACCCGGAGTTGCTCCGTCTCCTCGCCAAGTGAACCGCTATCTCAGTTTCGACGAGATCATTGAGATCAACGCCGAGATGGTTCGCCAGTTTGGCGGCACTCATGCCGTCCGAGACCCCGGCAGCCTGCATTCGGCCGTCGGAAGACCTCAGAACGGCTACTATTCGGATGTGATCGAAGAGGCGCCGCGCTGTTTGAAAGCCTATCTCAGAACCATCCATTCGTGGATGGCAACAAGCGAACCGCGATCACCGCGGCTGCTGTGTTCCTGATGTTGAACGGTTACCGTTTAGTATTTCAGGATTCGGAGGCCTACCACTGGCTGATCGGTCTATATGAGCCCGGTCAAGTCGACAAGGTCAACGTCGAGCGCTGGCTTCGCCAGCATGTCCAGATTCTGTAGGCGCCACACTTACAAACCAAAACGAATGGAGAGCATCCCCTGCAACTGGTCACTGCGCGTGGCCGCTGGCGCTCTCTCAGTAGGCGGGTCGGCCCGCCAGCGCACATAGCGCAAGATCGGTTCAAACGTTAGCCGTTTTGCCGGGATCTCAAAGCCCACGCCAGCAGTCACCCCGAAGCTCGATGGATTGGTGCTGTTGCGATTACCGGAGGGCCGGAATGTCGGTCCCGCAGTCACCAAGGGCCGTAATGAATAGGAGCCGAACCGGAATTTAGCCATAAGTGGAACTTCCCATGTGACGACGCTCGCGCGGGCTCGCTCGCTCAAGACAAGCGGATGGTACAGCACGTTGGCCTCGGCACTCCAACGATCGGTAAACCGGTAGTCAAGAGCTATACCAGCCAGACGGGAAGTCAGCCCTTCCCACCCCTCCTTTTCTGGAAACGCCTTAGTCAAAGTGGTACCTCCGATGAAGCCGACCGAAAGCGGTTGACGTCCGGACGCCCTCCGCAGGATCGCTCCTCTGGCATCGGCCGCCAGCACGACAGTAATCTCATCGCGTCGAAACGGAGCCGGAGTGTACGGCTGCCGCACGTCACTCCAGCGCGTGTAACGGATGGACGGCAGCAGACGCACACGGCTAACGCGCCACATCGTCCCAACGCCTCCTGTCATGCCGAACCGACCAGGTCCATCAATGCCGCCAAATGGGCGAAAAGACGGTCCGCCTTCGACAATCAGAGTTCCGCGCCCGAGCGTAAAAGTCCGTTTGGCGAGCAAGGGGACTTCCCAGATGGCTTCGTCGTAGCGCGAAAGGTCGCGAGAGATTCGCGGACTTTCCGGCGAGTTGAACTGCCTTATAGGTGGATCATATGTGAAGGTGGAGGTGAACGTCGGCCGGTGGATCAAGAGTCCAGTCTCAACTGACCAGCGAGTCGTGAACTCGTATTCAATCTTCAGGCCGAGCTTCGGCGCGAACCGGCTGCGTTCGTAAGCTGACCGAACAGTCGTCGGAACGCCGTCGAACACAAAGCCCGGGAAGGTACGGCCCGACCAGTAAGGAAAGTCGCTGTTCAGTTCCACTCCGCCGATTAGCCCAAACGAAAACCCCTGAGCAAACAGGGGAATCGAGAAGGTCGCCGCGCAAAGCGCGCGCAGGAGCCTCTTAAACGGATGAATCACTTTTGATTCTGCTGTCCCGGCTCACGAGGGTGAGCGTCATGCCTGGCTGGTAGCGGATTTTCACACATCACAGGCATGCAACAGACTGGCCACCTCAAAACATTGCGTTAACTTTGTGTTTTTTTCCCGGCGAGGTGCCGATACCTCACAGGTGTGGGGCATGTCTCACACTTGTGGGGTTGCATCGCCGTTCCCAATTTGTAGTCCGAGCGGTGGGCCTCTGGAGAAAAGTTGCGCATTTCGGGCGGTTCCTCCGCGTCGCGGCAATGCGATAGATCACTCTCCCCGAGCGCGGCGGCTAACGTAAGCGCGATCGCTAATCGTTTGCCGGAGGGGGTGGTGGCGGTGGTGGAGGGGGTGGAGGAGGCGCTTCGGTATCCGCGTCGCCAGGTGTTCCCCCACCGCCGACGGGACCGGCCCCACCGCCAGGAATCGAGGTGCCACCTGCCGAAGGCGCACGATAGATGATCCGGTACAGCGCTTCGGTCGCGGCACGGAGACCCTGTTGAATGGCTGCGCCTTTCACCGGAGAGGACCGCTGGGCTAGCGGCTGATCGCGATACACACGCAGCGATTCGCCTGGATTTACGAATTTGGGAGTATTTGTCGGCAGCAGTTTATGCTGGACTTCGACCAAACCTTCTTCGACGGCGACAAGGGTCGAATCCTGATCTTCCACCGCAACATCAAAAACAGTTCCTCGAACGGAAATAACCGCCGTCGGAGTGATTACCCGATTATTATTCGGTTGGCCGCCGAGTTTTTGAATATGTACTTTTACGCGACCGAGCCAAACATCCAAAAGATCTTTAAGATTTGATGGGTTGGCCCGAAAAATTACCCTGGAATTCGGGTATACTTCAAAGGTACTGCCATCCGAAACCTGGAATACGGCGAAACCGTCCGAGCCGGTGACGATTACCTGCCGCACCTGTACGGAACTCCCTTCCTGAAGCGCCCAAGGGGTAGAGTCTTTCAGAACAGATACATGTCCTGTCAGTTTCGTAACCTTCGCGGCTGCTTCTGGGGAAAAGAAAGGCAGGCTCTGAGCCGAACACACGCACAGCAGTGCTGTCGACAACAGCCAGGCTGCAACAGCGTTCCGAAATAAGCTCATTACCAGATCCTCAGTCTAACATCAAAATTGCAATGCAAACAGGGGGCCTATGGCTAAAATTAGTGTAAATCCCCTTCCGTGTCAGACATTTGGGCCGATAGTGTAAGTAGAATCAGGTTAAGATGGACACATCTGTGTGTCGTAAAGCCACACTTCTCGCGATGACGGCTGTCTTTTCCCCCATCTGGGGGCAGAGTACTGCTGCGCTTGAATGGCGGCGTATCGGTAACACGGTGATGGATCTATCGTTGGCATCTCCGGCCGGCGGACCGGTGGAGCGTGTCTGGTACTCGGCCGACGGCGCACGCTTTTTCGCGAAGACGCAATCCGGACGAGTATGGCAAACGTCGGATTTTGAGAGCTGGACACCGGCTACAGTCGAGCCGCCGGAGCGGAGTGCGGCCCAGACGGTCGGACCCGACGGCGCACTGGCAGTTGCTCACCCGCTTCGCGCCACAAGAATGTACGCTGCCGGCAAATTCGCGTATCGGTCGGACGACAGTGGGCTGAACTGGACAAATGTCACACAAACCGGGTCAGGATCGATTCTCGGCCGCACCCTTTCGGACGCCGCCGTGTCGCCACGCAACCCCGAAGAAGTGGTCGTCGCCGGCTCCAACGGATTGTGGCGATCCATGGACAGCGGCGAATCCTGGTCTGGATTGAATGATGGATTTCCGAACCTGCCCGTGGAACGCATCCTCGCAGCGCCAGGAGACGGTAAGCCGATTCATATTGCTGCTGGCGGCACAGAATTCGTCTGGGCGGTCGGTGAGCGCTCGGCATGGCGTTTGGCAGACAATTCCACGCTTGTCGCCGAGCAAGATCTACGCTCCGCCGCTACGGCGGCTTTGGGAGTTACCGTCACGGCTGCCGCCAGTTCGGGCGATGTCGTCTATGCCGGCTCCGCCGACGGACGTCTCTTCTTTTCCCGGGACCGTGGGGCCAATTGGGGCGCGTCGGGCATCGTTTTCGGAGCCGGTTCCGTTGAAAGAATCCGAATCGACGCCAATGACGTAAACATAGCTATGGCGACTACCAACTCTCGAGCACGGGGCCGTGTCCTGCGAACGAATACGTCGGGGGTGTTTTGGGAAGATCTATCGGGTAACCTTCCCGCAAACGCGCTCGTTCGCGGCATCGCTTTCGATCGCGAGTCGAGCGCCGTCTATGCGGCGACCGATCGGGGTGTTTTCCATGCCATTACCGAATCTGGCCTTCCCGCATGGACTATCCTTCGGTCCGGCTCGGCATGGGACGTAGCGCTCGATGCCGACGGAAACCAACTTTATGCGGCGTTCCAGGAATCCGGTCTCTTCGGCACGCTTGCGCCACATCGTCTGCGCGATCCGCGCGTAGTGAGCGCCGCCGATCGGGTCGCGCGAGCCGCTGCTCCCGGATCGCTCCTCAGCGTGATCGGGGCCAAAGTCAGCGCGGCCCGAATCGGCGAGCGGAATGCCCCTGTTCTCGCCGCGACGGACATCGAATCCCAAATCCAGGTTCCCTTTGATGCAACCGGGACCAACGTTCGACTTTCGGCAGATACGACCACCGGAGCTCGTCAAGTCGGTTTGACTCTTCTGCCTGCGTCGCCTTCCATCTTTGTCGATCCGGACGGCGTGCCTCTGGTCTTGAATGCGGAAACAGGTCTGGTGCTGGACCCCGGCACACCGGCGCGATCCGGAGCCCGTTTGCAGATCCTTGCGACGGGACTCGGACGCGTGCAACCGGAGTGGCCGACCGGTTTGCCGGCGCCGATTGAGAACGCGCCGCGCGTCGTAACACCGGTACAGGCTTATCTCGAGCGGGAACCCGTTGAAGTAACCCGAGCCACGCTGGCTCCGGGCTACGTCGGCATGTACCTGGTCGAGGTGCAGCTACCGGCGATCGTCAATCGCGGCACAGCCGAACTATATATAGAAGCGCAGAATCACCAGAGTAATCGCATCCGCATTTATCTGGAGCCTTAATCATCATGAGATTTGCAGCTATTTTGCTGAGTGCGGTAGCTTGCGCTTACCCGCAGGAAAAAGATCCGGAGAAACTCGCGCCTTATTATCCGACTCCGCCTTCCATTGTCCAGAAGATGCTGGAAATTGGGGGCTTGGCTAAGGGCGAAAAAATATTCGATCTTGGCAGTGGTGACGGGCGCATCGTGATCATGGCCGCCTCCAAGTTCAAGGCCGACGCTACGGGAGTGGAACTCGATCCGTCTCTTGCCCGCCAGAGTTCGGAAGAACTTCGTCGAAGGAACCTCGATAAAACCTCGCGCATAATCGCAGGCGATATTCTCAAGCAGGATTACTCGTCCGCCGATTTGGTTACCGCTTATTTATTGCCGAAAGCAATGGAACTCGTGCGGCCCATTCTCGAAAAGCAGTTAAAAAAAGGAGCTCGTGTTGTCGCTCACGATTTCGAAATGGTGGGCTGGAAGCCCGAAAAAACAGAGACCATTGAGGATGACGGCGAGGGACGCAGCCACACAATCTATTTGTATCGCCGGTGAGGCTGCTGGCATTAAAGGCGAGGAGCGGAGTGAAGGAGTGCCTGTTCAACACACGATGGTTCCCTATATGTGGCGACGCCATCTGGGAATCATCCGCGCGCTTCTCGGTTCGCTTTGCGTCGTTGTTTACCTGCTTTATCCGGTTCGCTATTCGCTCATTGTTGCGACAATAGCCGCTCTCTACGCCACCTACAGCCTGCTGTCGCTGGTGCGCGATTCGGTGGAAAGCAATCTTTATCCGCTTTCCACACTGTTGCTCGATCTCACATTTTTTCTAATCTGCTCACTCCATCCGAGTGAGCAGGGACTGTGGCTCAGCACGGTCACGTACTTCTACGTGCTCGCCTTTTCGGCGCTGCTCTATGAGTGGTGGCACGTGTGTGGAATTGTCGGCTTCTCCATCCTCTTCTTCACCGTCATGCGGCCAGTGCATGCCGTATGGCTCTGGCCGGCAGTCGTGCTGGGGGGAGTTCTAGCTGTAGTTCTCGCGCTTCACAAAAATTCGTTTCAAGACCGATTGTCGGCGGCGCTGCGCAGATCAGTAATCTCCCGCTCGGAAGCGGAAACCGCGCGGGAATCCGAACGCCAGCGCATCGCGGCCGATTTTCATGACGGTCCCCTGCAGAGCTTTATCAGCTTTCAGATGCGCCTGGAAATTATTCGCAAGCTGCTCGAGCGCGACAAGGATGCGGCAATGCGGGAATTGATCCAATTACAGGATCTCGGCCGCGCGCAAGTTACCGAACTGCGCGCATTCGTGCGCGTGATGCAGCCGGCCGACGTTTCACCCAGCAATCTTCAGTCGGCAATCCGGGAGACAGTCGATCACTTTGAAGGCGATAGCGGTGTGACCGCCACATTGATATGTGGTGATCTCTCAATGCTCGAAGAAAGCGCCGCCAGCGAGTTTCTTCAGATCATACGAGAAGCGCTGAATAATGTCCGGAAGCATTCGAAGGCGTCGCAGGTGTCGATCGTCATCGAGGCCGGTGAGGATGGAGTCGATCTGATCGTGCAGGACGATGGAAGCGGCTTTCCCTTCAGCGGCGCCTATTCGCTCGATGAACTGGAAATTTTGCGCCTTGGACCGAGAAGTATTAAGCGCCGCGTTCGTACTCTCGGGGGCGATCTCACGATCCATTCCCGCCCTCCGCTCGGCTCCACAGTTCGCGTTCACATTCCAGCATGAAGTGGGTACTCGCAGCGAGTTTCCTGTTAACCGGATGCTCTCGTTACGCGGACTTCACGCTTCCTGTCCTTTCAGGCCAGCCTGGAACAGTCGAGTTTGAGTGGGACGTCTTTCCAACTCCAATCGTGACACGCGGCGCGGCCGGATCGTGGGATAGTATCGACGCGCTGAATCCCTCGATTGTCGTACTGCGGCAAGGAAAGCTCTTGAATGTCTATTCCGGATACGACGGGAAGACATGGCACACCGGAATAGCGGAATCGTCCGACAGCATCACATGGACCAAGAAAGGCAAGATCCTCTCGCCGGACCCGTCCACTTGGGAAGGCGACTACATCGCAGCGAACGGCTCAGCCATCTACGAGAGCGGCAAGTTCATGTATTGGTATCAGGCCGCGCGTGTGCCGCAGATTGGCCTTGCCACATCCTCTGACGCAAAGATTTGGAAGAAGAACGGAGACCCTGTCCTTGCGCGGGGTCCACGAGGAAGCTGGGATGAGATGGGAGCCGCCGATCCTTATGTCATCCGTGTCGCCGACCATCTATATATGTACTATCTGGGTCAGGATCGAGCCCGCCGCCAAAGGCTCGGTGTGGCGCGCTCGAGAGATGGTGTGACTTGGGAGAAGTATCGTGGTAACCCGATTCTCGAATTGGGCTTCCATGGACGCTTCGATGACACAGGACTCGGAGAGCCCGCCGTTTGGTCTCAGCACGGCTGGTACTGGATGCTGTACACCGCCCGTAGTCAAAGCGAAGAACGCAGGCTCGGATTGGCGCGTTCGCGCAATGGTGTAGGCTGGACCCGCGTCACAGAAGAACCGGTCCTGAGCGGCGCCCTCGATTGGAATTCGAAAGTCATCTGCGATCCTCATGTGTTATCCAACACGAACCCTCTCTGGGTCTATTTCGGCGGCGGTAACCGGCCCGAGCCGGCAGAGAATCTGAATGGACAGATCGGATACGCTACGCTAAAGCTGTCGCTGAAGCCATGAGGATCGGAATCACTTGTTATCCGACGTACGGCGGAAGCGGCATCGTTGCCACGGAGCTGGGCCTGGAATTAGCGAACCGCGGCCACGAGATTCACTTCATTTCTTACGCAAACCCAATACGGCTCGATCCAGGCATTCCACGCATTCACTATCACGAGGTTGAAGTCTCACAATATCCGCTTTTTCATTACCCGCCATATTGCCTTGCTCTCGCGTCGCGCATGGCTGAAGTCGCGGATTGCTACGAACTTGATCTTCTGCACGTCCATTACGCGATCCCCCATTCCATTTCTGCTTTGTTGGCGCAGCAAATGATGGAGGGTCGCCGTAAGCTGCCGTTCGTTACGACGCTTCACGGAACCGACATCACTCTTGTCGGGATGGACCGTTCGTATTTCCCGATCACGAAGTTCTCTATCGAGAAGTCGAACGGCATTACAACGATCAGCAACTACATGCAGGATCGGACTGCGGACGTGTTCGGTGTCAAAAATGAGATACGCGTCATCCATAACTTCGTCAACGTCGATCTATATAAGCCAGACCCGCAACGCAGCCGCACGGAGAAGATCCTTCTCCATATCTCGAACTTCCGCCCTGTCAAGCGAGTGCTCGATTGCATTCGCATTCTCGCCGAGGTGCGCAAGCAAGGTCCAGTTCACCTCATGATGGCGGGAGACGGACCGGAACGCGGTCCTGCGGAAATGTTGTCTCGGGACTTGGGCGTCGACAAAGACGTGACGTTCTTAGGCAAGCAGGATCACGTGGAAAGACTGATCCCGAAAGCCCATGTCCTGCTACTGCCGAGTGAACTCGAAGCCTTTGGACTTGCAGCTCTGGAGGCGATGGCTTGCGGCGTTGTTCCCGTTGCTACGAATGCCGGCGGCGTTCCCGAGTTGATTACTCATGGCGTCGACGGATTTGCTGAACCGGTCGGCGACATTCAAGCGCAATCGCAACGCGTCATTGGCTTGTTGAATGACGACGCGCTATTCGACAGGATGTGCCAAGCTGCGCGCGAGTCGGCCGTCAAACGCTTCGCAACGTCGAGCATCATTCCCCAGTACGAAGGCTACTACGATCACGTGCTGAGTTCTTGAGAGAAGGAGCCATGTTGCCCATGCTACGAATCTTGATTCTTCTTTTCTCGCTCCTGGTTGCAGGAACGAGCCATGCGTCGGCGCAATCGCGAGTGGAGAAGAATGTTATCTACGGCATGTATTCGGGACTAGCCCTCCTGATGGACGTTTATCATCCGGATACTTCTAATGGGTACGGAATTATCTTCATTTCAGGCAGCGGGTGGCAGGCTCGACAGGCATACGGAGCTCGACCTCTAAAGGAAGAGCAGATCTCGGATTGGGGTCCGGCCTTGCTTCGCGCAGGGTACACAGTTTTCGCCCTCAATCATCGTGCAGCGCCGCGCTTTCAATACCCTGCCCCGGTCGAGGACGTCCAGCGCGCAGTCCGCTTTGTGCGTCATCATGCGAAGCGATTCGGGGTCGATCCCGCTAAGCTTGGCGGGATGGGAGGGTCATCAGGCGGTCATCTGATCGGACTTGTCGCGATGCTGGCGGGCCCAGGTCTCGCCGATGATCCCGATCCTGTTGGTCGAGAGGCGGCAACACTTCAATGCGTCGTGCTACGTGCTGCTCCAACGGACATGATGAAGATGATCGGCGGCAGCGCTCTCGGCACGGCCGCAGTGGTGTCCTTCTTAGGCCGGGCGCCGACGCCGGACGATCAGAAGCTCTATCTCGAGGCCTCGCCGATCACGCGCGTAACCGCATCGTCTCCGCCGACACTGTTACTGCACGGCGATGCGGACGAGACGGTCCCCTACGGGCAATCTGTCGCAATGGAAGCTGCGCTTCGTGGAGCGAAGGTACCGGTAAAGCTCGTGACTGTACGGGGCGGCGCCCATGGTTCGAACTTCGGCAAAGACGGAAAACCGCACGCCCAGTTTCCCGAGGTTGTGGGTGAGAGTGTCACGTGGTTCGATCGGTATCTTAAAACCGGACCGCCGTCAAATTGATTTCACTGCGTGGGGCGGATCGCTGGGCTTTGAAAGAATCGTCTTTTCGATTGCTGCGATGCGGCTTTCGAGGTTGTCCAAGCAAAGGTCCGACGCAGCGCTGATGTTGGACAGATCGGCGCGAAATTGTCTGCAGATTAGTCTCTAGCGTCGTTAGTCGAGTTTCAAGAGCCTTCTGACCAGCGGCTAGAGCTCTAAATAAATTGTACTTTTCATTACGGATTCACAGTTTGCGCCGCCCTCAATCCCGAGTCCGCGAATGCCTATTGACTCTAAACGCGGACGGGCTACAATCGGTTAGGTCATAAGAATCGAACGGAAACCGCCTTCCATGTTCAAAACAAAAAAGACCCGTCCTGAAAGTTCCTCTCCCGAGAAAAATTTCACTAGCAGCGATGTTGCACGCATCGCCAGCGTCAGTTTACGCCAATTGCAATGGTGGGATGAACGCAAAGTTGTGTCTCCTCGTCACGAGGGTCACAAGCGCGTTTATGCCGCCGAAGAAGTAATCGAAGTCACGGTAATTGCCGAGCTGCGGCGTAAGGGTTTTTCGCTTCAGAAAATAAGGCGCGTCCTTCGTTTCCTGCAGCGCGAAATGGGCAAACGCTTGAGCGAGGTCCTATCCGGGGAGCACGATCTCCACTTAGTGACCGACGGCAAATCGATCTATCTGGAGGACGACTCCGACAAGATCGTCGATATCCTCAAAAACGCCCGCCAACCGATGTTCCTGGTCTGCGTCAGTGATCAGGTTCGAAGGCTGAACGGCGCGCCAATTCGAAAACCGGCCAAGCAGGAAACCGGAACGACGGTCCGCCGGGCGCGAGCGATTTAGAATCTTCCGCGCTCCTGCGCTTTTTCAGAACCGAAACGGTAGCGAATATCGTCAAAGAAGGGAAGGCTGATGCATTTAGTCAGCCTGACTCCTCAAGCTTGCGTTTATACTGTAGTCGGGAGGTTCCCACTTTGGCCGCGCGCCGTCGTTCGTTTATTATTGCCCCCGCAATCATTTTTGCCTGCTCGATGTTGGGAGGGATGTATGGTCCCAGCATCATGGGCGCTTCCGCCGCTACGTCGGAAGATGATATAAAACAAAGCGTTAGATCTTTTGCGAAAGTCCTCGAGCCTTGTCGAGGATAATTTCGCCGATAAGGTCGGTCCGGATAAAACCATCTATAAGGGCGCCATCCCTGGGATGACCCGGACGCTTGATCCGCACACCAGCTTCTTTGATCCCAAGGACTTCCAGCTTCTCCGGGAGGATCAAAAAGGCCATTACTACGGCGTCGGAATGACGGTCGCCCCGCGAAACGGCAAAACGATCGTGATCGCCCCGTTTCGCGGGATCGCCGGCTTACAAAGCGGGCATCCGGCCCGGCGACGTGATCCTCGAAGTCAACGACAAGCGGACAGACAACCTCACCACGACCGAAGTCGCCGACCTGCTGAAAGGTCAGCGCGGAACACCCGTTCAGGTGCTGATCGCCCGCGAAGGCGCGGACAAGCCGATTACTTTCAACATCATCCGCGACGAAATCCCGCGCAAGAGCGTCGAGGACGCCTTCTGGATCCGGCCCGGCGTGATGTACCTGGACATTCAGTCGTTTAACGAGAATACCAGTCGTGAGGTCGAAGAGAACTTCCGTCGGCTCGGCGAGCAGAATGTGAAGGGTCTCGTCCTCGACCTGCGCGAGAATCCCGGCGGACTCCTGAACGAAGGCGTTGCCGTGGCCGAGCGGTTCCTGCAGAAAGGCCAGACGATCGTCTCGCACCGGGGCCGGTCCTCACCGGAGAAGCCGTATGTCGCTCGTCATGGAAACAGCGGCTACGATTATCCGATTGTCGTCCTTGTGAACCGATATTCCGCCTCAGCCGCAGAAATCGTGGCTGGCGCATTACAGGATCACGACCGCGGCTTCATCCTGGGCGACAACACGTTCGGAAAAGGCTTGGTTCAGACCGTTTACCCACTGGCCGAGAACACCGGGCTCGCTCTGACTACCGCTCACTTCTACACGCCGAGCGGCAGGCTGATCCAGCGCGACTACTCGCACACGTCGTTCTACAACTACTACTACAATCGTAAAGACGGCGACACCACCAAGAATCCGACGGACGTGAAGATGACCGATAGCGGCCGCACGGTCTACGGCGGTGGCGGAATCTCCCCGGACGAAAAGTTCACGGCTCCTAAATTCAACAAGTTCCAGACCGAAGTTCTTCGCAAGTTCGCGTTCTTCACCTTCACAGCTAAGTACTTCGGTGGCCAGGAAGCGAAATTGCCGAAGGACTGGGCTCCGGACACTGCCCTTATGAACGATTTCCATCAGTTCCTCCTGAAGGAAAACGTGCCCTTCACCGAGGCCGAATACGCCGAGAACCAGCAGTGGCTCAAGGAGCAACTGCGCCGAGAGATGTACATCACGGCATTCGGCGTCGAGGAATCCCGGAAACTTGGCATCGAGACCGATCCGATCGTGCTCAAAGCGGTCGACTCGCTCGAAAAGGCTAAGTCTCTCCAGGAGAACGCAAAGAAAATGATCGTCCAGCGGATGCAGCAACAGAAGTCGCCGCGCCGCTAACCACCCGCCTAAGCTTAAGACCCCGCTAAGCTGATAAGATAAGGGCCGGAGTCACTCCGGCCCTTATCCCAAGTGACCGACTACATCCCCCACCCTCAGATTGCTGTCCTCGACACCGGCGGCCAGTATACCCATCTCATCGCCCGCAAGGTCCGGGAACTCGGTGTCTATGCCGAAGTTCTCCCCAGCGAAACCCCCGCGTCCGAACTGCGCGACCGCCGCGGCCTTATCATTTCGGGTGGTCCGGCGAGCGTTTATGAAAACGGTAGCCCTACCGTCGACCCCGCCGCGCTGATCGCAGGACCCGCTGTTCTCGGGATCTGCTACGGCCAGCAACTCATGGCGCATCTGCTCGGGGGAAAGGTCCGCAAAGGGGACAAAGGCGAGTACGGACAGGCCACATTCGATCTTCAGAAGGATTCCATCCTCTTTCGAAATGCCTCGGGCGCGCAGCAGATCTGGATGAGTCACCGCGACACCGTCGAAACTCCTCCCGCTGGATTCGAGGTGCTCGGGACAACTGAAACCTGCGCGATCGCCGCCGTCGCTGATGAGGCCCGCCGCCTTTATGGCGTTCAGTTTCACCCGGAGGTCGTCCATACGCTAAACGGCCGCCAGATCCTCACAAACTTTCTCTTCGATATTTGCGGATGCAAGCCCGACTGGGATCCTCGGCACCGCGTACCGTTAGTTGAGCAGCGAATCCGTGAAGTAGTCGGTGACCGGAACGTGTTCTTCTTCGTCAGCGGCGGAGTCGATTCGACGGTAGCCTTCACCCTCTGTCTCAAAGCTCTGGGAACAGAACGCGTCAGCGGTTTTTATGTCGATACCGGCCTCATGCGGGAAGGCGAGACGGCGTTCGTGCGAAACCTATTCCGGACCCTGGGAAGCGAGAGCTTTATGGTGGAGGAGGCCGGCGACCAGTTCCTCGGCGCTCTCGAAGGTGTCATCGACCCAGAGGAGAAGCGCCACATCATCGGCGAGCAGTTCGTTGCGGTGCAGGATCGCATTCTGCGCACCGGTCATTTTCTCGAGGGCGCCTGGATTCTCGGCCAAGGCACCATCTATCCGGACACCATCGAATCCGGCGGGACCGCAAAGGCAGACCTGATCAAGACCCACCATAACCGCGTCGCCGGCATTCAGAAGTTGATGGAAGAAGGCCGCATCGTCGAGCCTCTCACGTATTTTTACAAGGACGAGGTTCGGGAGATAGGACGCGAACTCGGGCTTCCGTCCGAGTTCCTCGACCGGCATCCCTTCCCCGGGCCCGGCCTCGCGATCCGCTGCCTGTGTTCGGAGCGAGGAAGCCAGCCCGACGCCGCTCGAGGGTGGATGGATGATTCCCGTGCATTCGGTCGGAGTGCAGGGCGATATGCGAAGCTATCGTCCGGTGCTCGCAATCCGAGGCGGGCAACAGGAAGCGACTGCGCTCATCAATCTGCGTTCCGAGATCAATCGAGTGGTGGCCGAGGTCCGGACCATCGCGCCCCTAGCCGAAATGCGCGTTCGACCAGCAACTCTTAGCGCCGATCGACTCGAGCGCCTTCGAAAAGCTGACGCGGCCGTGCGGCAACTCTCAGGCTCTTCGGGCTTTGAAGACAACGTTTGGCAATTCCCCGTGATTTTGATTCCCTTCGGCACAGAAGCTGCGCCGGACTCCGTTGTCCTCCGGCCCATCGACTCCGTCGACGGCATGACCGCGCAATCGGTGCCGATGGATCCCGATCTGTTAAATCGAATGACCGCGGAAATCCTGCAGGTTCCCGGAATCGCGGGAGTCTTCTACGATCTCACCCACAAGCCGCCTGGCACGATCGAGTGGGAGTGAAATCAGATGCGGTGAAATCCCTTCAAAATATCGCGCGTCGAGTAGCGCAGCGCGACAGGCCGTCCGTGCGGGCAGCTCATCGGATAATCGGTCTCGGCCAACGCGCCTAAGCAGCCACTGCATCTTAGACTCATCGAGCTTCATGTTGACCTTAATCGCTGCCTGACATGCTATGGATGCAGCGATATTGCGCCGGATATCATCGAGCGACAGACTTCGTAGCTCGCTCTCGGGAATCTCCAGGATTTCAAACAGGATCTTCTCCATCTCAGCCGGTCCAACGCCGGCAGGCCCGGCCTTGATCGCAATAGTACGATTGCCGAACGGCTCCGTTTCAAGACCGGCGGCATTCAACTCGTCAGCGATCCGCGCATATTGAAGCAGTTGTGCCGCAGTCAATTCGAGAACGATCGGCATCAGCAATTGCTGACGCTCGACTCCGCCCGATCTCCGCTGCTTCAGCACCTTTTCAAACAGAATCCGCTCATGAGCGACATGCTGATCAACGATCCAGAGCCCATCCTTGCCGGCGGCAATGATAAAGCTATTGTGAATCTGGCCAAGGGGCCTCAAGTCGAGAAGCGAATGCATCGATTCGAGCGGTTCAGATGCAATCGGCATAGTCCCATGACGATCCGGGATCACAAGACGGCCGGGAGTCGCCGTGCGCGGCCGGTCAAAGATCGGGAGCGCCTCATCCGGTACGGCAACGGCTTCCTGCGCGGCCGGCCAAGAGTTCACAGCGGTCCCATCGAACCGCGGCGCATCGAATCGCGCCGCGTCAAACCGATGTCCTTCGATGGTCTGAGTGAACTCGGAGAACGGTAAATCGGCAGCTGCCTGTCGTGAAACTGGCTGCGGTGAAACAGGTTGCGGCACAGCAGACACCGGCCTGCTTGCAATCAATACATCGCGAATGGAATCCCGCACGAAATCGTGAACGAACGAGCCGTGCCGAAACCGCACTTCGGTTTTCGACGGATGAACGTTCACATCCACTTCCTCGGCATCGCAGTCGAGGAACAATAGCGCAAACGGATAGCAGGCCGGAGGAATCAGATTGTGATATGCGGCCGACAACGCATGCATCAGCAACTTGTCGCGGATTAGCCTGCCGTTGACAAACAGATAGATAGAGTTACGATTCAGCTTTTGCACTTGCGGTCGCGACACGAACCCGCGAAGCGCAAACACCCGGTCCCCGGAATCATCATCGCCGCTCGCGAGAGTCAATGTACGCTCTGTATACCCAAGGTCGACAAGATCTTCAAGAACCTGAGCCCCGAACACCTGGTAAACACGATCGCGAATGTTCGATACGGGAGTAACTGTCAGTAGCGTCTGCGGACCATGGCGAAGCTCGAAGCTCTTATCGGAATGCGCCAGGCTGTAGTGAGTCACCAGCGATGCAATGTGAGCCAGTTCCGTCTGGTCCGTCCGAAGGAACTTGCGACGAGCCGGCACATTGAAGAAAAGATCCCGAACCGTAATCACAGTGCCACGGGGCAACGCCGCCTCATCGCAGCGGAAGATCTTCCCGCCGGCGATCTCGACTGTCGTTCCAGATGTCTCGTCCGCAGCACGCGTTTCCAAGAGCAGTCTCGAAACCGCCGCGATGGATGGTAGAGCTTCTCCGCGAAAGCCTAACGTCGAGATGGCGAGCAGATCGTCCGCATCCCGAAGCTTGCTGGTCGCGTGACGCTCGAATGCGAGCAGAGCGTCATCCCGAAGCATTCCACTACCGTTGTCAGCGATGCGGATGAGGCGCCGCCCGCCATTCTCGATTTCGATACGCAAATCGGTGGCGCCGGCGTCGAGCGAGTTCTCCAAAAGCTCTTTTAAAACGGAAGCGGGCCGCTCCACAACTTCTCCGGCCGCGATTTTATTCGCGACATGATCGGAGAGAATGCGGATACGGCCCATTCCCTATCAGTTTAGGGGGTGTGTGAGGCGTGACGTACGTGACGTTTACTGTACGGTGATTCCCCGCTCGGTTAACAGATCGCCGGAAGCACGGTACAGGTTCGTCAAGTTGCGTCGGTATTGCACAGTCTGATTGACAAGCACAGACTGCGCCGTCGTCAACTGCGTCTGGGCGTCGAGCAGGAAGAACAGCGTGATTGTACCGAGATCATAACGCTTTGTGTCGGCGGCAACCCGCTTCTCAGCCAGATCGAGAGAGATTTTCGCGAGTTCAATGCTGGCCTTGCTGTTTTCTACCTGGGTGATTGCGTTCAGAACTTCAAGCCTGACCGCCTGTTCCTGATTTCGCAAGCGAAGCAATTCGAGGCGCTTGTTGACTACCGCATCCGCGTAGTCAGCCGACGCGCGGCGATCGCGAATCGGTAATTGCAGACTCAGACCGAATCCGTAAACCGGATAGTTGAACCCGAACAACTGGTCGAGCGAATCGCCGATACCGCCAGGCAGGATGTTCACGATCGTGTTGCGTGTTCCATCGTCACCGAACACGTTGGATCGTTCATAGAACGTACCGCCGCGACCAGACGAGCCATACTGACCCGTCAAGCGAAGATCAGGACGGAGAAGATTGGTTGTCGACTGGATATTCAGATCCGCCACATCGAGATTCTGCCGCGCGGATTTCAAATCGGGTCTCTGGCGAAGCGATTTCTCAACCACCATTTCCTTATCGAATGCAGCCTGAACTGGCGCCGCAACGTCCTCCGTGAGGACGATCGGCAGTTCGCGAAGCTTGGGGTCAAGGTCGGCGCCCATCTGACGGCGTAGCGCATCCTCAGCCTGTTGCAATCGGAAGCGCGACTGGCTGACAAGAATCTCGGCATTCGCGTACTGTGCTTGAGGCTGATAGATTTCAAGCTCAGAAATCGCGCCCAGCTCGAGTTCTTTTTGCGCGCGCTTCAGCGTTTGATCGGCCAGCGCGAGGGCCTGCTCCTGCACACGTAGGTTCTCGCGAGCGGAAACGACTTCCCAGTAGGCGTTCTCGGCGTTAGCGACAAGCCGCAGGATCTGGTCAGAAATCGAGAACTCGCTGGAACGCAGACGGCTGCGCGCCATCGTAACCTGCATGCGATTGATGTAGCCGCCGCGATTGCGCAGCAGTGGCTGGGTGAAGTTCGCATTGAAGCCGCTGTTATAGCCGGGATTGAAAAGGGTGAGAGCGCTGTTCGTCGACTGCTTCGTGTTCGTAAATTCCACGTTGAGCGTGGTGCCGGTCTGTAGCATCTGCTGATAACGGAGCGAGAACGGCTGGGTTAACTGGTTCACGACGTTCGCGCCGGCAAGAGCATCGCTGGCCGGCGTCTGACGACGAGCAGTGGAAAAGGCCGCGTTGAGGAACGGATCAAAGACGCTATAGCCGCGCAAAATTGCATTGCGAGGCACTTCGACCGACATGCGCTGGATCTGGATCTCGGTGTTATTGGCAAGCACGCTATCGAGGAAGTCGCGCAACGACAACTCGAGCTTGCCCCCTCTGTCGAACTCGGCAATCCGAACCGGAGCGCGCAGTTCAACCTTCGGCGACGGCGTTTTCCAGACCCGATCGATATAGGCCTTCTGGTAGAAAAGTGGAGCCTCGGCCGTCGGCGTGTGCGTGGACGTTATCAGCGTGTCTTCCGCCGGCGACGTAGCCGTGCTGCCAGGAGCGATTACCGGCGATTGGGCGAGAGCGGCCACGGCCGCGAATGCAGTGAGAATAAATGCGCGCATTGTTACCTTACTCGTAGCGAATTGCCTCGATAGGATCGAGTTTGGCAGCCTGTACTGCCGGGTAAATACCAAACAGAAGCCCGATTCCGACCGACACGCCGAACGCAACCGCAATGGATGCGGTCGTGACATCCGTCTGCCATCCTGCAGCCGTTGCGATGACCTTCGATAGCGTGTAGCCGAACAGAATTCCGATAAGACCTCCGATGATGGAGATCAACACTGCCTCCGTCAAGAATTGACGAATAATGTCCGCCTGGCGTGCGCCGATTGCGCGACGAATTCCAATTTCGCGCGTACGTTCGAGCACCGTGGCCAACATGATGTTCATGATGCCGATACCGCCGACCAGCAGCGAGATGCCGGCGATACAAATCATGACCACACTGAATATGAACTGCGTCCGCCGCTTCTGCTCCAGCAGTCCGGCGGGAACGGTCACGTTGAAATCGCCCGCGTCCTTATGTGTCGCGGTAAGAATCGCGCCCTACAACGTTCGCAGTTTCGATGGAATCGACGTCCTGCTTGACTTTGATGTAGATTCCGTCGATCTCGTCCTTGAGGTAGCTGTTGTTGTCCTCGAAGCGCCGCATCACGGTATTCAGCGGAGCGATCACCAGGTTATTGCGATTGACAACTTCGACACCTTCGATGTCGGAGTCACCGCTCGCCTGCTGCGTAAGCACGCCGATCACCTGCAGCCACGTGTCATTGATCTTTACGTACTTGCCGACAGCGGGATCATATCCGAGGAGGTTAACCTTGGCTGACTCGCCAAGCACGCAAACAGGAGCCGACCGGCGATCCTCTTCCGCGTTGAAGAATCGTCCTTCAACAACTTTGAGACTGTTGATGGAGAGATAATCCGGCGTAACACCGATGAGCACCGGCTGTTCCTGCGCCGTCTTTGGCAGCACCTTTTGGGGCTTGAACCGCTTGCGCGGCGTCAACGCTTCGATTCCCGACACATTCTCAGAGATTGCGCGATAGTCGCGGAACGTGAGTCCCGGAGAAATCGCGCGTCGCGCCTGCAACTCATTGCGGTCAGCCGCTTCTTTCGCTTCAATGATGATGTTGTTAACACCCAGGAGATCGATGTAGCTCATCATCTCCTTCTGAGCGCCCGCTGTGATGGAAAGCATGGCGACCACGGCTCCGACGCCGAAGATCATGCCTAACATCGTCAGCAAACTGCGCAGTTTGTGAACAAAGAGGCTCGAGAGCCCCATCTTGAGCTCTGCGCCCATTCCCGAAAACATGCTCATGAACGACCCCCTCCCGGCATACCGCTTGTCGGGCTGGATGAGGCCGGCTTGTCTTTCTTCTTGTCACCTGGCTTGGCGAACGGATCACTCATCGCAATGACGTCGCCTGGCTTCACTCCACTGGCGATCACCATGACCGATTCGCTGCGCTTCAACGGCTTGATCACACGCTCTTCCCAGCCTTTGTCCTTGCGGATGTATACGATCTGCTTACCGTCTTTTTCGAAAACGGCCTGGTTGGGTACGTGGATCGCTTCGGGGATCTTCTCGAGAATGATTTCGACATCAGCCAGAAGACCGGGACGAAGCAGCACATCGAGCTGCGACTCTGGATCGATCGCCGCAGGAAGCTTGGCGTTTGCCATGTCCTGTTCTGAGAACGGTCCCGTCGGACGGCCGCCGCCCATCATCGCAGCGTTCGCCTGCATCATTTTGGCTGCAGCCGGTACAGCTTTAGCCGCTTCCTGCATCACTTTGGCTCGCTCTTCCGGTTCCAGATCGCGCATGCTCTTCCCGTTGAGAGCTTTCTGCATCGCCTCGCGGAACTTCTTACCATCTTCTTCCGAGAGCTGCCCCATCATGCCACCGCGACCACCACCACCGGGACCGCCAGCGCCGGGACCACTGGGGCCGCCAAAGCCGCCGCGCATCCCAGCTCCCGCGCCACCTGCGCCTGGGGCGCCCGGTGCGCCAGCAGCGCCCATACCAGCACCCGCGGCCATTCCAGCACCCGCGGCCATTCCACCGCCCGCGGCCATTCCACCCGGCGCGGCCATTCCACCCGGCGCGGCCATTCCACCGCCCGCGGCCATTCCACCGCCCGCGGCCATTCCACCCGGCGCGGCCATTCCACCCGGCGCCCCACCTGCGGGAGCGCCACCCGCGTCACCGCCCGGTCGAGCCATCATCATTCCGGGCGCGCCACCGCCGCCCATCGGCATTCCGCCGCCCGGTACCGGCATCGGCTTCCTGCGGTTCGCTTCCGCAGTCTGGAGGACTTTGCGAATCTGCTCGGGCTTTGCGCCGAGGCCCGACAACAACTCTTTCATGTCGAGCGAGAACGTCACATCGAACTTCTTCGCCGGATCGCCAGAGAAGATGTTCGCCGAAGCGGTACCGCTCATAGCCTTGATCTTGCCGTGGAAGGTCTGGTCCCCGATGGCGTCCAGTCGGATGTTGACCTCCTGGCCTTCCTTCAGATTGGCGCGATCGAGTTCGCCGATCTTGGCGATAATCTCGAGCTCGGAAAGATCGAGTACATCTGCAACCGGAATTCCGGGCTGAACCTGATCACCATCGCGAATATCGGGAATCTGCATTCCCGGCATGTACATGCCCTGTCGATTCTGACGAATCGCAACAAGTCCGCTCATCGGCGCCAGCAGCTTGACTTGCGAGAGACGCTGCCGCTCACGGGCCATCTCGAGGCGGCCCTTGTTCCGCCGCTCATTCAGCACGGCCATTTCGGCTCGGGCCTGTTCCTGGCGGGACTTGATATCGCTTTCGAGTTGCTGCAATCGCCGCTTTGATTCTTCAAGGTTCAGCGTATTCTTCTGCTGGTCGATCACAGGCAGCAGTTCATTGCGCCTAACTTCGAGTTCGGATCTCCGGACCGAGTAGCGGGCGCGTAAAAGCTCGACTTGATCCTGGTTGTTGCGGATGGCGAGATCGGCTTGCGCTTTCTTGATCTGCTCTTCGATCTGATCGAGTTCGAGTTGCTTTTCTTCGATCCTTGAGTTCACCTCAGAATCATCAAACTCGACAATCAGGTCCTTGTCTTTAGCCAGCGCGCCCAGCGACGCCATCTGCGTGACCTGAACGGTCCCGAAGAGATTCGGCGCGATCAGTGTCGAGGAACGTACCGCCTGCAATTCCCCGCGAGCGAAGGTGCGAACAACAACATCGCTTTTGCGAACCTTGGTCGTCGCAATTTGACTCTGCCGGGATGGCATGGACTGGTAGAGTTTCCATCCCCAGTAACCAATGCCCGCTACCACAGCCAACAAAAATAATCGGATAACAATCTTCTTCATGCGCTCACCTTTAGAGCTACCAATTACAGCTTCTTCGCGCGTTTGGCCGCTTCAATCGGATTTTCCAGCGCAACTTGCTCGCCTTCCTTCAATCCGCTCAGCACAACCATGTCGGTATCATTGCGCTTCCCGACTTCGATCTGACGAATGACGAATTTGTCGCCCTGCTGAACATACACAGCAGGCTTTCCATTGTTCAAGAAGCTTGCGCGCACGGGGATCAGCAGCGTTTTCGGTTCGCTCTCAATCACAACCTCGGCCGTAGCGCTCATACCCGGGCGGAGCCGCGGGTCGAGTTGCTTCAGCGTCGCGCGGGCCGGGAACGTCTTTTCGGTCAGACCCATTCCACGGAAGTTAATGGCGGCGATCGGGCTGATCCAATCGAGTTCGGCGACCAGTTCGCGATCTGCGATCGCGTCGATACGAACACGAACCTGCTGACCCAGCTTCAATTTGCCGCGGTCGACTTCTTCAAGCTTCAAATCGATGCGCATCTGCGACAGGTCGGGAATCTCTGCAATAGACGCTCCGGTCCAGGCGCGGTCCCCTTCCTTGAAAGGCGGCGGCGCAGATCCGAATGATCCCTGAGCGCGAAAGTTCGGCAAGATATTCACGATTCCGTCCTGCGGAGCCGTCAGCACCATCTTCGTCAGGTAACCCTTAGCGCGGTCGACATCACGAACGGTCTTATCCTTTCGTTGTTGCAGCCGCTCGAGATCAGCCTCCTGCGTCGTAGTGTGAGCGCCGAGCGACGGTGTCCACCTGCTTCAACTCGCCTTCCGAGATACCGACATCAAGACGGCTTTTCGCGCCTTCGATCTTCGATACGACTTCTGCCTTGCTGGCATCGAGTTTGGCGCGCTTCAGATTGTATTGCGCGGTCATCAGGTTCATCGCGTCCTGCTCGTCCACCATGCGGTGGGAAGCCTTGGTCTGAATGATTTCGCTGTCGACCGTACGAACCGTGGTATTGCGTTCGAGCAGGTTCTGTTCCTGTTGCGCGGCGTCAAACTCGATAACAACTTGGCCCTTCTTCACCGGCTTACCCGATTCCGCGATGCGGACGATGCGCGGTTCCGGCACCTGAGGAGCAGCCAGGACAACCGAGTTGTTGCTGCGCATCTCACCGCGTGTCCGGACAGCAATGACGAACTCGGCCGTTCGGACTTTTGCCACAGGTACTTCGACCTTGGTTTCTTTCGTTGCGTACCTGTAACCGTAGACCCCTGCTGCTGCCAGCAGAATCGTCAACACCGTCCATGCAATTGTGCGATTCCGGCGGGTCGCTCCGGTCTGCCCGAGCCTTTGTTTCGGCTTGATATCTTTCGACATATTGATCCTCTAAAACGCTGAGCCGGATACCGACACTTCGAGCATCGCAGCCTTTCTTGTTTCCTCAAGCTGTCGCGGAATACACTTCCGAAGGGACTGCTCTTAGGTCTGCTCCCGCGAAGGCCCGCTCCGTCCAATGCCCCGAATCATCTTCAATCCGCTGACTTTCGTCGCAGACGAAGAATCCAGTGACGGAGGTGGTCTTCGGCAACCAGTTCGCCCGGCTTGAGACCCGAGCGAACCGCGACCTGAACATTACTGGCAATTCCTATTTCGACCTCCCGACGTTCCCAGCCGCTGTCGTTTTTGACGTACACGTACGGCGTAGCGTCGGGTGAATCGCGAAATACAGCCGAGAGTGGAGCGAGTGTCGCTTGCTGCTCCGACTCAACCACGACATCCATGCTGACCGACAGATCGGGAATAATCCTGCGGATCCATACGCTCAATCTTCAAAATAACCGGAATGTCCTTTACGAATGCAGCCCGCATGCCGCCGGGACGCGTCATCGCGCCGATGGCGTCGACGCGCGCCGGAACCTGAAGATCCGGGATAGGCATCGAAGCGAACCTTCGCCTTCTGTCCCAGTCGTAATGAATCGACATCCACCTGATTGACTGAGGCATTGATCACCATCGAGGACATGTCAACGATCTGCATGAACATCATTCCCGGGAAAAGCTGATCGCCCGGTTGGATCTGCGCAAACTCCGTACCTCGACGCGTGTTCTGCATCACGGCCAAACCGTCGATCGGAGCCTTGATCAGCATGCGATCAGCATTGGCTTCCGCGCGTCTCAATTCCACTTGCGCCTGTTGCTACTCGAGCTCGCGCATTCTTAAGCTGACTCTGCTGGCCAATCTCGACAAACTTCACTTCGGCAAGAAGCTGCTTGTACTTCGCTTCCGCTTCTTCCGCTGCCAGCCGGGTACGCTCAGCATCAATCCTTCCGAGCACCGGAATCGTCTGCACATCTAAACGCGCTTTTTCGAGATCCGCTTTCGCATTTGCGATGGTCTGCGAATGCGATTCCAGAGTCACCTTCAATTCGGCTTCGAGCTTTCGAATACTCGCCTCGCATTTGGGCGACCGATGCGCGGTAATCTTCCAGCCGCTGCATCATGTATTGCCGGTCGAACTCGGCAACGACCTGACCTTTCTTGACCTTGGAGCCGGGCTTGGCCGCATCCTGCAAAACGAGCATGAACTCGGAGGAGCCGCCACCGCCGCCTCCACCGCCTCCGGTTCCACCGCCGCCTGTGCCCGAACCAATAAGAGATCCGGACGTCGAACCGAGATTACTGGTTGACGGACTGCTCGATGACGGCGAAGACGTCGTACTAGAAGGGGAGCCGGTACCGGTCGAACCGCCCGAGGACGAAGGTGTGCGATTGATGCGGGAAGTCGAATTCCGGAAAGCCTGCGATCCGCCGCCCACGTTCTGGCCGTTCGTCGACGTAATCGAAGGAGCCGCGGACGCGGAAGAGGTGTCGCCCGACATACCACTGCTGCTACTGCTGCTACCGCCACTGCTGCTTCCGCCACCCCCACTGGACGAGCCGGTACCGCGCGATTGAAGCTGGCTGCTACTACCACCCCCACCGCCGCCACCGCTACCGCCGCGCAGGCCGTCGCGGCCACCGCCGCTGCGGTTTCCACGAAGTTGCGGACTGATGAGAGAGGAGAACTTTTCCGCCCCGGTTGTTCCGGTCAGACGAATCGTCCGGTCAATCGCGCCTTGCGTGACTGTTCCGGTTCGGACGACAATGGCTGCCGACTGGGCCGCAGGCGAGGGCTTACGAGCAAAGTGGATCCCGCGTTCGATTCCGATCGCCGCCAGAATCAGGAACACAAGCCACCCTAAACGCTTGGGACCACTGCTCTTAGGCTTTGGTGGAACCAGCGAAGGAGCGGAGCGGCGCCACGCTAGGCGGAGGCGCGAGAATTGGCGCAGACGCGCCACTTCATTTGGGAATGCATCGGAGACCCTTACCGGCCGACATCTCGGAAACCATGATCTTGGAATTGTTAAGACGAACAAACTACACGGAAGGTTATCTTAAGGAGGGCTAAAGCGGGCAAGATTCCGTAGTTTCCTGCCCGCGAATTGTAAAGATTAGCTGACGAACGCCCGCCGGCTAGTTAGCCCGACATCGCGCCGAGGAACTCGGCATTGCTGCGGGTCTTGCTCAGTTTGTCGAGCAGAAGCTCCATTGACTCAGTTGCGGACAATGGATTCAACACTTTACGGAGAACCCAAACGCGATTCAGCTCCTCGCGAGGCATCAACAGCTCTTCCTTACGAGTACCGCTCTTGTTGATATCGATCGCCGGAAACACACGCTTGTCGACCAGCTTACGGTCGAGATGGATTTCCATGTTGCCGGTACCCTTAAACTCTTCGAAAATAACGTCGTCCATGCGGCTACCTGTATCGACGAGCGCAGTCGCCACGATTGTGAGCGATCCGCCCTCTTCGATATTGCGGGCTGCGCCGAAGAACCGCTTCGGACGCTGCAAAGCGTTCGAATCGACACCACCGGACAGGACTTTGCCCGACGGCGGGACAACGGTATTGTAAGCGCGAGCCAGACGTGTGATCGAATCGAGCAGAATGACGACGTCTTTCTTGTGCTCCACGAGACGTTTCGCCTTCTCGATCACCATCTCGGCCACCTGAACGTGACGCGTCGCCGGTTCATCGAAGGTCGAACTGATGACTTCGCCCTTCACCGAACGCTGCATGTCGGTGACTTCTTCCGGCCGCTCATCGATCAGGAGGACAATCAGAGTGACTTCCGAGTGATTGACCGTAATGCTGTTGGCTATGTTCTGCAGCAGCATGGTCTTACCGGTACGGGGCGGAGCAACGATGAGTCCGCGCTGGCCCTTTCCGATCGGCGTCAGCAGATCCATCACACGGCCAGAGTTGTTCTCCCGAGCCGTCTCGAGCTTGAGTCGCTCGGCAGGATACAGCGGAGTCAGATTGTCGAAGAAGATCTTGTTCCGCGACTCCTCCGGCGGCTCAAAGTTGATGGCATCGACCTTGATCAGCGCGAAGTACCGCTCGCCTTCCTTGGGCGGGCGGATCTGACCTGAAATTGTGTCGCCCGTCCGAAGATCAAAGCGCCGGATCTGCGACGGAGAGACGTACACATCGTCCGGCCCGGGAAGGTAATTGTACTCGGGCGCGCGCAGAAAGCCGAAGCCATCGGGCAGGCACTCGAGGACACCTTCGGAGAAGATCAAGCCGCTCTTTTCGGCTTGCGTCTGCAGGATCTTGAAGATCAACTCCTGCTTACGCAGTCCGGCTCCACCGGCGACACCCATATCCTTTGCGACTTGGTTCAGCCGCTGGATACTCATATCTTTCAATTCCACTAGGTCGAGCGTCGAACCACTCCGGCCCGTGTTCACGTTGGACGGTGGAGGTGGTGTCGGCTGAGCCGGCGGAGGAGTGGACGGTGGAGCGGTTACAGGCGCCGCCGCGGGGACTTCAGCCAGTTGCTGCTGCCTTTCGGGCCGCTCCTGCGGTGGCGGAGGTTGCGACACATGGTTTTGTGCCGCGTTCTGTGCTGCCGCTCGGTCCTGCCGCGCCGGTTGAGGCGCTATCGGTGCCCCTTGCTGCGGCGGATTCTGCCGGCGTGGACGAGGAGGCCCTTCCGGGCGCGAGGCGCCCTCGCGAGCGCCTTCGGCCCGTCCTCCGTCGTTTTTCGGCTGCTCCTGCGCATTACGCGATTCAGGCGCCTTTTCGGCGGGTTTGTCAGCGGCCTTTTCCGGAGCTTTTTCTTCCGGAATCACTGCCGCTATATCTTTGTTTTCGAGATCGCCTGCCAAATTTCCCTCACTCCCCGGCCTGTTACGGCCGAGAAAGGAAACAGTTCGCCGCCCGAAAGTTCCTTCGAAATCGAAGTCAGACTGCGATGCTGTTCTTTCTGGTTCAACTTATCAAACTTTGTGGCTACAACCACATACGGGACGTTTTGAAACTCAAGCCAATTCTTGAGCTCCAGATCCGTTTCCATCCATCCACGTCGAGAATCGAGAAGCACGACTGCCGTTTTCAGGGAATTTCGGTTCAGGAGGTAGGATTCAATGAGGCTCTTCCACCGGGCCTTCACTTCCAACGGCACCCGAGCGTATCCGTATCCCGGCAGGTCGACGAAGTACATTTCCCCGTTAATACGGAAGAAATTGATCAACTGCGTACAACCGGGCTTGGAACTCGTAAAAGCCAAACCCTTTTTGCCGGTCAAGCAGTTCAGCAAACTTGACTTTCCGACATTGCTCCGTCCCAGGAAGGCGATTTCCGGCAGCGACTCCGGCGGAAACTGATCCGGGCGGGCCGCACTTATAACGTGCTCGGCATCAACCTCCGTGGGCATGAGCTTTCGGAGTTTCAATCTGCTAGGATCCTCGGCCGGGCGGAAAGCTTACACACAACTTCCAGCGAGTGCATGTAAGCGATTCACACCGAAAACCCTAATGCGTCAACTTTTCTTCCCCCGAACGGGCAGGCAAGTCCAATGCCGGTAACGGCAAGGCTTCCGGCTCTCGTTCCAGGGCGAACCGCAACACTTCATCCATCGTGTCGACAAAGTGTAGTCTCATCTCGTTCCGAATATTCTCCGGGATGTCGGGCAGATCCTTCTCATTATCCCTCGGAAGGACTGCTTCGAAAATTCCGTGGCGATGAGCCGCCAGCAACTTCTCTTTCAGTCCGCCGATCGGCAAAACCCGACCGCGCAACGTGATCTCGCCCGTCATCGCCAGATCCCCTCTTACCGGGATGCCCGTAAGGGCGCTGGCAATGGCCGTAGCAATCGTGATTCCAGCGGACGGTCCGTCCTTCGGAATTGCTCCCTCAGGCACGTGCACGTGAATATCCAAATGCCTGTAGAAGTCGCGCGGCAGGCCGAACAAATGCGCCCGTGAACGAAGGTAGCTCATCGCGGCGTGTGCAGACTCCTGCATCACGTCACCGAGTTTCCCGGTCGTACTCAGCTTCCCACGACCTTCCATGGTACTAGCTTCAGTCGTCAGGATCTGACCACCAACCTCCGTCCATGCCAGTCCGGTAACTGCGCCGACCTCATTCTTCTTATCGGCTTGGAGATCGCGAAACTTCTGCGGGCCGAGAAGCTCACTCACAACCTGAGGCTGGATAACGACCTGCGGCATATCCACCGCAGTGTCCCCATTCATGTTGTTTACAACCCTGCGAGCTATCTTACGGCAGACATTCCCAATTTCGCGCTCGAGATTGCGGACGCCCGCCTCGCGCGTATAGTTCTGTACCAGCGTCTGCAAACCTTCGTCGGTAAAACGAACGTTCTTATCCGCCATGCCAGTGCCTTCCATCTGCTTACGCACCAGAAAACGTTTGGCGATTTCCATCTTCTCGAGCTCGGTATAGCCCGAAAGACGAATTACTTCCATACGATCTTGCAGCGCCGGCGGAATCGTATGCAGTACGTTGGCCGTGGCAATAAAAAATACCTGGCTCAGATCGTATTCGACGTCGAGGTAATGGTCGACGAACATGTAATTCTGCTCGGGATCGAGCACTTCGAGCAGCGCAGCCGATGGATCACCTCGGAAATCCATCGACATTTTGTCGACTTCATCCAGCATGAAGACCGGGTTCTTTGTACCGGCTTTCTTCATCATCTGGATTAATTGACCGGGTAGAGCGCCAATATAGGTACGGCGATGACCGCGAATCTCGGCCTCGTCACGAACTCCACCCAGCGACATCCTGACGAATTTCCGTCCGGTCGCCTTCGCAATCGACATCCCAAGCGACGTCTTTCCGACACCGGGAGGTCCGACAAAGCAGAGAATAGAGCCCTTGGGATTTTTGACCAAACGCCGCACCGCGAGGAATTCGAGGATACGCTCTTTGATCTTTTCGAGTCCGTAATGGTCGGATTCGAGCACTTCCTGCGCGAATTTCAGATCGCGAATTTCCTTGCTCTTCTTCCGCCACGGCACGGCCAGAAGCCAATCGAGATAATTGCGTGAAACCGTCGATTCCGCCGACATCGGCGGCATCTGCTCAAGGCGCTTCAACTCGGCCATCGCCTTGTCGTAGGCATCCTTGGTCATCCCAACGGCTTCGATCTTCTTCTTGAGCTCGTCAAACTCGCTCTTCTCGCCGCGACCGAGTTCCTTCTGGATGGCCTTGATCTTCTCGTTCAGGTAGTACTCTTTTTGCGCGCGCTCCATCTGGCGCTTCACGCGACCCTGAATGGTGCGGTCGACATTGAGCTTTTCGATCTCGATATCGAGCATCTCGGCGACGCGCGTCAAGCGGTCGATAGGATCGAAAATCTCAAGCAGCTCCTGCTTTTCTTCAATATTGAGCTGAAGGTTCGCCCCGACCGTGTCAGCCAGCTTGCCAGGCTCGTCCACGCGGATCGCAGCGATCATCGTCTCGTAATTGAGATTCTGACTCAGCTTGACGTATTGCTCAAACAGACTCGTAACGCGGCTCGTCAGCGAATCGAGTTGGGTACCTGACTCGACGCGGTACTGAAAAGTGCGTACGACGGAGCGGAAAAACCCTTCGTCTTCCCCAACCGATACGACCTTGGCCCGCTCGACACCTTCAACGAGAACCTTGATATTGCCATCCGGCAATTTCAAGCTCTGAACGATGTTGGCGATCGTCCCAACCGAGTAGATCTCATCGGGCCTGGGCTCGTCGACGCTGGCATCGTGTTGAGTAGCAAGGAAGATCTTCTTGTCTCCTGCCAGTGCTTCCTCGAGGGCGCGGACGCTCGAATCGCGGCCCACGACAAACGGCGTCATCATGTACGGAAAGATGACGACGTCCCGGATGGGCATCATCGGCAATCGTCTGGTGTCGGATTTCTCTTTCGAGGTGAGCATGTGTTTGTGATACCGAATCACGAACCAACGGTTCAGATTCGCAGCTGAAGTTCGTTTTGCCGGATAGGTGGCGAGCCTCGCTAGCCCGCCTTCTCGAGTAGTGTCACATTGATCTTCTGCGTCAGCACCATCTCTTTCGTAACCAGAAACTCTCTGACTTTCTTATACGAAGGAAGATAGTACATCAGATCCAGCATTAGATCTTCAAGAATCATCCGAAGACCGCGAGCTCCAACTTTTCGCTCCATGGCGAGTTGAGCGATAGCCTCTAGCGCGTCGTCGGTAAATCTCAGTCTAACATTTTCAAACTCGAACAGCTTCTGGTACTGACGTATGATCGAGTTCTTCGGCTTCGTCAGAATTTGGACCAATGCTTCGCGGTCCAGATCTTCCAGCATGCCGACAACAGGCAGGCGGCCGATGAATTCGGGGATGAAACCGAACTTGATCAGATCTACCGGTTGAATCTGCTCCATCAACGTCATGTCACGACGCGGATGCGGACGGCGCGCCGTGCTGTCCGTATTGTCTTCAGGACCCGAGAATCCCATTGCCCGCGTACCCACACGGCGCGAGATCACCTTATCGAGCCCAACGAACGCTCCGCCGCAGATAAAGAGGATGTTCGTCGTGTCGACCGGAGTGAACTCCTGATGCGGATGCTTACGTCCGCCCTGCGGAGGAACATTCGCAATTGTGCCTTCGAGAATCTTCAGGAGCGCCTGCTGGACACCCTCGCCCGACACATCACGGGTGATGGAAGGGTTTTCGTCCTTGCGGCCGATCTTATCGATTTCATCGATATAGATAATTCCCTGCTGGCATCGCTGCACGTCCCAATCGGAGTTCTGCAGCAAACGGAGAACAATGTTCTCAACGTCTTCGCCTACATATCCCGCTTCCGTTAGCGTGGTCGCATCGACAATCGCAAACGGGACATCAAGAATGCGCGCCAGCGTTTGCGCAAGCAGCGTCTTCCCTGTGCCGGTCGGTCCAATCAGAAGAATATTCGACTTGGAGAGCTCGACATCGCCCCCACGCTGTTTATTCATCTGGATGCGCTTGTAGTGGTTGTAGACCGCAACAGCGAGCTTCTTCTTGGTTGCCTCCTGACCGATTACGTACTGGTCAAGATACTCCTTCAGCTCGAGCGGCTTGGGGAGCTTATGCGGCGCCCCATAAGGTTGATCCTGGCGGTCATCCTCCAGGATGGAATTGCAAACGGCGATGCATTCATCGCAGATGTAGGCTCGAGGGTAGTCGCTGGGGGAGGAGATCAGCTTACCTACGACGTCCTGACTCTTATGACAAAAAGAACAACGCAACGAGTCGTCGGATCCGGCACGCTTCACAAATATACTCCGTCGAGAGCAGAAACAAAACCCGCTCCCGATGTCTTCTCCATATATCGTCTATTATCGCCTGAAGTGTAGGTTTCGTCCATCAGTCTCTTCTGATAGCAGTTAACTATAATGTTATCTTAAAGATCATGGCCACTAAGACAGCCATCAGCCCGGAAGAATATCTCGCAATGCGGTTCGAGTGGGAGCCTGAGTATGTTCATGGGGAGCTAATCGAGAGGCCAATGCCTGACTTTGTTCACGGACGTATCGCCTCACGCCTGACAATGCTGCTAGCACTCCTCGAGCGGCAGCAAGGTCTATTTCTTGGAACCGAGGTCCGCTGCCGGATCGCGCCTGATATCTATCGCTTACCTGATGTCATCCTTGCCAGAACATTCGAGCGTGTGCACAACAACACCGATCATGGTCACCGAGATCCTCTCCCGGGACGACCTCTACGTCGACGTAGTCGAAAAGGCCGCGGAATACGCAACATGGGGCGTCCCGCACATCTGGCTCATCGACCCCTGGTCAAAGCGACTCCAAATCTGGGCTGCCAATTCCTTCGCCACCGTCGAGAGACTCGAACTGAAGGAATACGGCTGGAATTGCTCCATCGACGATCTCATCGAAGGAATTCCAGCCGAAGCGCTAAAACGGTAGTTTACTCGCTGGCCGGAGTTTCAGCCGGCGTTTCAACCGATGTCTCGGCGGGTTTTTCCACCGGCGCCACCTTACGCGAGTTCTCAAACAGGAAGTTCAGAACCTTCTCCGTTCTAATCCGCGAAGCGATCCGCCCTAAAGTTCCGTCCTTCTCAAACCTCATCCGCAGAGCCGCTACCGCTTCCCGCTCCGCCTTTGCAATGCGCTGCAACTCACGATCAACCTCTTCGTTCGTCGCGTGAATCGATTCGACATCCGCCACCTTTTCAAGTAGCAGCGAAGCCTTCACGTCCTGCGTAGCCCGCTCACGCTGCTGCTCGCGCAGCTTATTCCAGTCAAGATTCAGCGATCGCGGATCCACATCCCGACCCGTGATTTCTCGCACCGAACGTCGCACGTTGTTCTCGATCTGGAAATCGACGTAGGCCTGCGGCACCGGAAATTCGTGACTCTTCACGAGCGCATCCACGATGTGCCCCTTCGATTCCTGCTGCGCCGCGTACTCACGCTCTGAGAAAATGACCTTCCGGATCGCTTCCTGCAACTCGGCGAAATTCTGGTAATCCCCCAGATCGCGAGCGAATTCGTCATTTAGCTCGGGTAATTCCTTCCGTCGGACGGACTTAACCCGAACCTTGAAACGGACAGTTTTCCCCGCCAAACGATCCTGACCGTAATCGGCTGGATACGTTACGTCGAACTCTTTTTCTTCCTCAGGCGACATCCCGACAAGATGCTCGTTGAATTCCGGCAGCGTTTCCGGATTACCCAAGTGCAGAGCCATGTCATCGCTCTTGATCGGATCGCCTTCGATCCCACTCACACTCTCCACCGAGACTACCGTGTGATCGCCGGCGACTAGCGGGCGGGGATCCTCATTGACATACTCGGCCTTGCGCTCACGAATCTCATTGATCCGCTTCTCGACATCTTCTTCACTCACCTGCGGCTCAGCGTATGGAGCCTCGATGCCCCGATAGCCGTTGACATCGAACTCCGGAGCAACTTCAAATTCTGCTTTGAACCGGAGCGGTTCCCCCTCATCGAAATGAATATCGGTAACATTCGGTGTTCCGACCACATTCCAGTGCTCCTCATCAGCCTTTTTGCGGAAGGCCTTGGGCAGAATGTGCTCTAAAACGTCCTGACGGATCGCATCCTTGAAACGAGTCTTAATGATGCTGACAGGAGCCTTACCAGGGCGAAATCCGGGGAGATGAGCGCGCTTCTGGACATTTGCGACCACATGTTGCGTCTCGTGATTCACATCGTCCACTGGGACGATAATTTCAATTTCGTGCTTGCAGCCTTCAATCAGGGGCATGTTGGGGAATTTCGATCTGAGTTCAGCGGAGGTTTTCGACGCCTAAATCGGCGGCTGTCTTCCATTTTAGACTGTTTCGGAGAACCGCGCGAGCCGGGCAAACATGGGGAGCCGGACGCTCTCTGAAGCTCAAAAGAGCGTCCGGCCAAAAACTAGCGGGCAGCAGCAGCCACAGGAATCTCGGACTGCAGTGCTTCAACCTTATCCGTAGCTTCCCAGCTGAATCCGTCTCCCGACCGGCCGAAGTGACCGAACGCCGCCGTCTTGCGATAGATCGGACGACGCAACTTCAAGTGGTCGATGATTCCCTTCGGCGTGAGCGGGAAGTGTTTGCGAACCAGGTCAGTGATTGCATTCTCTTCGAGCTTTCCGGTACCGAACGTATTCACCATCACCGAAACGGGCTCGGCAACACCGATCGCGTACGCCAACTGAACTTCACAACGCGAAGCAAAACCGGCAGCCACGATGTTCTTGGCGATATAGCGAGCCATGTAACAGGCCGAGCGGTCGACCTTTGTCGGATCCTTACCCGAGAACGCTCCGCCGCCGTGACGGCCCATTCCACCATAGGTATCAACGATGATCTTGCGACCGGTTAGCCCTGTGTCGCCGTGCGGTCCACCCACCACGAAGCGGCCGGTTGGATTGATGTGATATTTCGTGCCGGCATCGACCATGTTCTTCGGAATCACCGCATCGATAACGTGCTTGCGAACCTTTTCCCGAAGTTCTTCCGTCGAGACCGTGTCGTGATGCTGCGTCGAGATAACGACGGCATCGATACGGCTCGGCTTGCCGTTGACATACTCTACGCTGACCTGGCTCTTACCGTCGGGACGCAGGAAGTTCAATTCCCCGCTCCGGCGAACCTCGCTCAAGCGCTGCGCCAACTTGTGCGCCATCATAATCGGGAGCGGCATTAGTTCCGGAGTCTCATCACAGGCATAGCCAAACATGAGTCCCTGATCACCGGCTCCACCGGTATCGACGCCCATCGCGATGTCCGGCGATTGGGCCTGGATCACGTTGAACACGCCGCACGTCTTTGCGTCAAAGCCATAAGCCGCATCCGTGAAGCCGATATCGGCAATCACTTCGCGCGCCAGCTTCGGAACGTCGACATACGTCGTCGTGGTGATTTCGCCGGCTACGATGCAAGAGCCCGTCGTTACGAGCACCTCACAAGCCACGCGGCCGGTCGGATCGTCTTTCAGAACCGCGTCGAGTACGGCGTCCGAAATCTGGTCTGCCATCTTATCGGGATGGCCTTCGGTTACAGACTCCGAAGTAAAGATGTGCCGATGATCTGCCATTCAACTTCCTCTACGTCTTGGAATTTAGATGCCGCAGGAGGACATCAGACCGGACGCGGTTTAAACCACGCGCCCGAGATTGGTTCTCTGGACCCGCTTATGTGGAGGCGCCAACGAAGAAACCAGACATCTTAGTGTATCGAAGCCCGGGAGGGGATTCAATCAGAGGATGCCGAACGGGCAGTTAGGAACCCTCAGCGTCACGGTGAACGGTCTCAATGGAGAAGGCTGGGAGACAGATCGCGATATATTCCGCGCCGCCATCCTCGGGTGTACTATAGCGAATCCATTCCCCTTTTTTCGTCGCGATTGCCTGTCCGGCGCGAACGTCGAACGCTCCCTCCTTATGTTCGACGCGCAACATTCCTTTCAAAACGACGGTGTACTCATCGAAATCCGGCGTCTGACCGGGTTCCACCCAGCCGCCAGGACTGCGCATATGCGCGACACTTACTCCCGGCGTCGCCGAATTCACGCGACCGACGTATTCATCAATCAACTTGGGCTTGTTACCGGCGGCTTCAATCCGGGTCGGCTGAGAAATCAGGATGGGCATGGGATTACCGTAAGTGTACAGCCGGCGACCGAAGCCGCCGGCTGTACACCCTTGCGTTAACTTATTTCTTCCTGCAGCAGGTAGTCCCGTTGCAGCACGAGCCTCCGTCGCAGCAATCCTTCGCGGAGGCATAGGCTCCAAGGGCCAACACTGTCATTAACGCAAAGCCCATAAGGGCGGATGTGATCTTTCTCATCTGAATTCTCCTGATTAAACTCGTTGCTTCGGGTGAAGACGACTACGCTGCCGGCGCTAATAGTAAGCCCGACAGAAAGCAGGAAAAATCAAACAGGGATCAGATCCGAAGAACGCGGTTCGCCAGGTAGAGACGTGACAGGGCAAAGGTATCAAGTAGAGGGCTCCGCCAATCAGTCGCCGCGTTTGGCCTCTCGAATAAGGTGTCTGCTGCGATCAGCGGAGGAATCGAAGCCACGTTGATGTTGACGACTCCGAACTTGGCTTCCGTGACATTTAGGGGACAGAGGTCCATCGTGGGGGCGATGGGACACTTTTTAAGAGGCTCAGGTCGCGAACAACAGGAATGCGTCTTCTCCGGCTGCAACATCGGACATGCGACAAGGGAACTGATGTTGAGCAAAATGCCCACCATCACAACTTGCAACAATGCCACGTTTCGTCGCATACCCGCTTTAATTCTACCGGAAAAGAGGACAGAACGCCCAAGCGGACATTGAAGCGGACATTGAAGCGAACAGTCAAGCCGTCAAACACCTCATTAACCATTGCTGTACAATGTTTTACAGCTCTCCTTAAAGCGCCATGAAAGCGGACATCCAAGCGGCAGATCGAGGCGAGCTTGTATCGCTCATGGAGCCCATGCGCCTTAGCGATAACTCTCGCCACAGACCCGAAATTGCCGACTTAGCAATCGATTTGACGCAAAAATCAGCGGGCTTCCAACGCAGTCTGCCTCCGAGCCTGTTGGCTTCTCTCGCTGATCTGGTCCGCGCGATGAATTGCTACTACTCGAATCTCATCGAAGGTCACAACACTCACCCGGTCGAGATCGAGCGGGCGTTAAAGAACGACTATAGCAATGATTCAGCAAAGCGTGACCTCCAATTGGAGGCGAAAGCCCATATAGCAGTTCAGCAATGGATCGATGATGGAGCCCTGCAGGGCGGCGGCGCGCTTACCCCCGAAGGTATTCGCGAAATTCATCGTCGCTTCTGCGAGTTGTTGCCCGAAACTCTCCTCTCAGTCGAGGATCCGGCCACGGGCGAGGCTATTCGCGTCGTCCCCGGCGTCCTCCGCAGTCGCGATGTCCGAGTGGGCACGCACATAGCAGTCAGCCCAGGCGCTCTTTCCCGATTCCTACAGCGTTTTTCAGAAGTGTACGGCAGTCTCGGCAAGGCGGAAAAAATCATCTCAACTGCGGCGGCCCATCATCGACTTCTATGGATGCATCCTTTCATCGACGGCAACGGCCGCGTTGCGCGCTTGATGTCACACGCCATGCTCCTCGAACTCCTCGATACCGGGGCAGTGTGGTCGGTGGCGCGCGGCTTGGCGCGCAATGTGCGGCAGTACAAGACACTACTAGCAAACTGCGATATGGAGCGGCGTAACGACCTGGATGGCCGGGGCACGCTCAGCGAGGAGGCGCTCGCGGAATTCACGCGCTTCTTCCTCAGGATCTGCATTGACCAGGTGGATTTCATGGAGGGTTTGGTGCAGCCTGACCGCTTACGCACGCGCATTCTGCTCTGGGCCGAAGAGGAGATTCGCCTTGGCCTGTTACCGACGAGATCCGGCAGCTTGCTCGAAGCCGTACTGTATCGCGGCGAATTACCTCGTGGCGACGCCGACTTGGTAATTGGCGCCGGAAAGCGCCAAGCTCGCCGCATCGTCGCCGCACTGATCGACAAAGAAGTGCTCGTTTCCGAGAGCCCGCGCGCCCCGTTGCGTCTGGTCTTTCCGGCCGTTCTAGCGTCGCGCTGGATGCCCGGGCTATTCCCCGACCAGCCTTGATGCCCAATTCGATTGATAAATGAGTGGCGGAGGAAGAGGGATTCGAACCCCCGGTACCCGTTAGAGTACGACGGTTTTCAAGACCGCTGCCTTAAACCGCTCGGCCATTCCTCCGATCAACAGTCTACCTGATGCCCTTACGTACTCGGAATCATCCGACTTCCGGCGAGTCGAAGCCACGACGACGTATCGGCAGTCGGCGAATTCTAATCCCCTTCGTGGTGACCGTCGCGATGGCTCCTTCAAGCAACTCGTCGGCCGTCAAGATCAGAACCGTTTTCAGGATTTCAGCGATGTCGACGCCCTTCAGGCCTTCAATGCGAATTCGAACAACGGATGGAGCATTGGCTCCCGAAACCGCAAGAAGCGCATGAAAGTCAGCATCGAGCGTTGCTATCGTGCGGTTGTCGGAAAGTCCGAGTGCAAGAATCTCGACGTCAGACGCTTCGCATCGCTCAAGGTCTGCAAGATGTAGGGTATCTATCCCCGCATCGCGAAGTATTGCCGCCGCAGACCGAGGCAATCCCTGGTCGAGCAGTAATCGGATCATGCCATCCGTACATCAATGACTCGATCCTCGAGATTCGCCGCTGCAAACTCCAGAGCCTGCCTAACATCCGCTTCATCGATCTCGGGGAATTCACGAAAGAGCTCGGCGCGATCCGTATAAACGGAGACTGCTTCGACAACACGCCGCACGGTGAGGCGCATACCTCGGATGCATGGCTGTCCGTTCATCTGCTGAGGGTCGACGGTGATCCGATCGAAACCAATCTGAGCCAAAGCGAACCGGCCTCCGGTTTAAGGCTACGCTGAATAGCTTCCGCCCGTCAAACATTGACGACTGCGGATGCCCTCATCACCGCATCAATCGAGAGATCGCATCCTCAACGATGCTCATCAACTCGGCGCGGCTCAACGAGAGACGCGGCTCTCCTGACGCCGTATCCTCCGCGGTCAAGGGACATCCCGGCTCAAAACCTTCGCGAGGCTGCACGCCATAACGCGCGCGGGAAGCCCGCAGCTTATCCACTTCGACCCTCGGTAGCACTTTCGGCCCGCCGAGCAGTTCCGCGACCAGCGTGATGCGTGCAAAATGCTCGACCGTTTCCATCTTGAAGAACGCCTTCATCAAATCGTCGGCATAACAAACCGCGCCATGATTGGCCATCAAGAGCGCATCGTATGTGGGGATGAAGGGCTTCAGCGCCTCGCTGAGCTCGGGTGTTCCCGGCAGCCCATAGTCTGCCAATGGAATGCAACCCAGCCCGATGACGACTTCCGGGAGCAGCGCAAGATTCAGAGGCCGACCCGCCACCGCGAACCCCGTCGCCACCGGAGGATGAGCGTGGACCACAGCCTGCACATCCGGACGCATCTGGTAAATGGTCGTGTGCATCAGGATCTCGCTGGTCCGCTCGCGCGCGCCCTCCACCTTCGTGCCGTCCAAATCGCAGATGATCAGGTCTTCGGGCTCCATCATGCCCTTGCTGACACCGGTTGGTGTTGCCAGAATTCGATCGGCGCCTAGGCGAAAGCTGATATTGCCGTCGTTTGACGCTACCCAGCCTTTCTGGTAAGCCAGTCGCCCGATCTCTACAATTTGCCGGCGCGGATCCTTTTCTTTACACGACATGCGGAAGCCTCGATTTTAGCAGAGGAGATCACCAGCAACTGGCTTGTAGAATGAGTGCGTGGACAAACGCCGGATGTGCCCCAATTGCAGGGCCTTCATCACTACGGATGACAAGATCTGCCCGTACTGTGAAATGAAGCTTGGTCCGAAGACTGCCGTTAGCCGCGAAGCTTCGTCCGGTTTGATCGCCGGCTTCATCCCGCACGCCGGATTCACAACCTTCATTATCCTTCTGATCAACTTCGGGCTTTATGCGGCGACAGTCGTCGTAAGCATGAAACTGGGAACCGACAACCCGGTGATGGATCTTGATAGCAGAACGCTTGTTCTCTTCGGCGCGAAGTTCACGCCTGCGTTGGCGGCGGGACAGTGGTGGCGTTTGGTCACCGCAGGTTTCCTCCACGGTGGCCTTATTCACATCTTCATGAACTCCTGGGCGCTATTCAGCGTTGGAGCGCAGGTAGAGGAAACCTACGGTACAGCGCGTTATCTCACGCTGTACTTTGTATCAACAGTTGTAGGCTTTTACGCAAGCGCTTATTTCAGTCCGAGCATCAGCGTCGGCGCATCGGCCGCGCTCTTCGGACTAATCGGCGCTATGATCGCGGCAGGCATGCGGTCAGACTCAGCTATGGGTTCGGCTATTCGGGCACAATACACCCAATGGGTGATCTATATGGTGGTGATCGGCCTGCTGCCGATCTTCAATATAGACACCGCCGCCCATCTCGGAGGACTTGCCGCAGGCTTTGCCTTAGCCTGGATTATGGACGCCCCGCGCGCAATACCACAATGGACCGACACGCTTTGGCGTATCGCCGCCGGAGTATCACTCGCGTTAACCGCTCTCAGCTTCGCGCTGATGCTGCGGTACGTCCTTGCCTAGCTGCGCTTGGCCGCAGCTTTCTTTACGGCCTTCTTGGCCGCTTTCTTAACGGCTTTCTTCGCCGGCGCTTTCTTGGCGACCTTCTTCGCCGTCTTCTTTACAGCTGTCTTCTTCGCGGCCGACTTCTTGGCGGCGGCTTTCTTGGTGGCTTGCTTTTTAGTAGCCATAATGTTTGAAACAGAATAACGCAAAATTGTTTGCATTGGAAGCCCTTTCTCTTTTCCTTCGCATTTTTTCTCTTTTCATGACAGTTGGCTTGTCTTTCAGAGCTTGTAATGATTTACGCAAAGCTCGTGTCTAACACGGCAGCGGAGGTTGTATTTTCGTGGGTCATTCAACGAGCGTTTCTAAAGCTCTGCTGTGGTCTGCTGCAGGCGCAGGCTTGTTTCTTTTCACTCGTTCACAGCGCAAACAGCAATTTGATTTTCGTGGAAAATCTGTATTGATCACAGGTGGTTCACGCGGCTTAGGACTTGTTTTGGCGCGGCAATTGGCGTCACAAGGCGCGCGTGTTGCCGTATGCGCGCGCGATGAACAGGAGTTAGAACTCGCAGTTGAAGATCTCCGTGAACATCAAGCCGGCATACATGACGCTGGGACTCTTGCAATTGTCTGCGATCTTCGTGATCGCGATGATGTCGAACGTATGATTGCCCGCGTCATCGCTGCTTTCGGTGGTGTTGACGTGCTCGTCAATAATGCCGGCATCATCACGGTTGGACCTTTAGAAGAGATGACGCTGAATGATTTTGCCGAGGCGATGGATTCGAACTTCTGGTCTGGCGTCTACACTACGATGGCTGTTCTTCCCGGCATGCGCTCACGTCGCTCGGGACGAATCGTCAACATAACTTCCGTCGGTGGCAGGATCGCCGTTCCACACCTGCTCCCGTACAGCGCAAGTAAGTTCGCCTTCACTGGCTTTTCGCGTGGTCTCCGAAGCGAAGTGGCAAAAGACGGAATCGTCGTCACCACAGTTGTTCCTGGCCTGATGCGTACCGGCAGTCCCCGTCAAGCAAACTTCAAAGGGCAAAACGAACTTGAGTACGCCTGGTTCAGCATCGCGGACTCTCTACCCTTCCTCTCAATGGATGCTGAACGAGCGGCGTCTCAGATTATCGAGGCAACACGCCGGGGAGACACCCAGGTGACGCTAAGTTTGCCTGCACGGCTCGCGTCGGCGATCGACGCTTTGCTCCCTGAGTTCTCCGGTCGATTACTGGAAATCGCAAACCTGTGCCTTCCCGATCCCGGTGGTATTGGCCGGCGCAGTCTGAAAGGCTTTGCGAGTACTTCCAGCGCCTCTCCGAGTGTCCTCACCACGTTGGGTGATCAGGCTGCCACACAAAACAACGAACACGCTGCAACGTCGGACTCCGTGTCGATGAACTACGAGCCGGCCCAGGTCACACCAGTTAACGCCTGAACCCACAATTGGGGGCGACCACTCCTCTTGGCGCCCCCAAATAAGTTATCCCATTCCACAAAATGGGTGGCCGCCGCTCGGAATTACCTGCCTCAATTTAACTGCCAGGCAAAAAATAATCGGCGTTAAGACCAAAACCTCGTTTTTCACCCAATAGTCGTAAGGTCAACGACCATCGGTAGTTATAGTACTAGGACCCTAACGCAAGTACACCTTAGCGTCGATGGATTGTAGTGAATACGTGAGAATTCTATCTAGTCACAAACACTGAAGTGATGTATTCGCAGCTAGTATCAGACAAAACCTGGATTGGTGGAATAGCGGGATGGGACAACGTCTCGTTTCGGGACGGACTCGTGTTGGTATTAGGAGGACAGAAACTTTCATATGTTTAAATGTTCGGCTCAGCGTATCGCGCTACTCATCGTAGCCTGCGCTGGTCTAGGTCAGTCAGCAACAATTAATCTCGGTTATATTACTTTCAACAGCACCACCGCCACCGGCCCATTCAGTGTCTTTAATATTTATAACTATACGAATGTGGTCGGTGACGCGGAATATCCGGTGATGACGCCGGTCAACTTTCTAACAACAAGCCTCGAGATCGACCGCGTCGGACAGTCCGGCCAACCGGTCGGTATCGATAGCCCGATGCTGCCTGATGCGGACGCCTACGATTCGGATCCTATCGGACCGAATTACGTGATCTCGAGAGCGGTGTTTCGCGCGACTCTCGATCCTTCGACTCCGTGGAACCTGTTCAACGGTCAGGTCTTTACGCCCTCTAGCAGTCACCTGGAGATCGTGTTGTTGCCCACAAACGGGACACATATGGTTGCGAACCAGGAGACTTGGTATATCAATGTCGAAGGCAGCAGTGGCGGTGTGTACAATCCCGAGCCGGCGACATTCCTCATATCCGGCGTAGCACTGGCTGGCGTTGTTGCGCTTCGTCGACGCTTGGCCTTACGAAGCTAACCAATCATAAACTTTCTTACCCGAAAACAAGGGCGGCCTGCCAAGGCCGCCCTTTTCTTATTGCGCTCAGTTGTAGATGAACGACCCGTCTTCTCCAACCGTTACCCGAATCGAAGATAACTTCTCTCCCAACGCAATTTTGCCGAGCAAAGTTCGCGAGATGTCCGGCAATACAGTATTCGTCAGGATGTTATCGACGTTTCGAGCGCCGCTCTCCACTTCCGTACAGCGAGAGGCAACCGTATCGATGACCGCCGGCTCGTACGCCAGTTCGATCTTGTGATTCTCAGCAATGCGCTTCACAATCTTGCCCAGCTTCAAGCGCACAATCGTCTTCAACACTTCATCGCGCACCGGATAGTACGGGATGATCACCATCCGTCCGAGAAACGCCGGCTTAAACACCTTGTTCAACTCCGGCTTGATCGCATCCACCAGACCCTTGGGACTCGGCATCGTCTCCGGATCGGCCATCAACTTCATCATTTGGTCGGTCGCCGCGTTCGACGTCAGGATGATGATCGTGTTCTTGAAGTCGATCTCGCGACCCTCGCCGTCTTCCATCATGCCCTTATCGAACACCTGGAAGAACAGCTCCAATACGTCCGGGTGAGCTTTCTCAACTTCGTCGAACAGGACAACCGAGTACGGCTTGCGACGGACCGCTTCCGTCAGAACACCGCCTTCGCCATAACCGACGTAGCCGGGAGGCGAGCCCTTCAACGTCGACACCGTATGTGCTTCCTGGAACTCCGACATGTTGATCGTGATCAGGTTCCGTTCCCCGCCATAGAAGAGATCGGCAAGCGCAAGCGCCGTCTCCGTCTTACCAACGCCACTAGGACCAACCAGCAGGAACACGCCAATCGGCTTGTTCGGGTCCTCGAGGTTCGCCTTGGAGATCCGGAGCCGCTCTGAGATAGACTGCAACGCGTGATCCTGGCCGATCACCCGCGCGCCGAGGTGCTTCTCGAGTTGCAGAACTGATTCGATCTCGTCCTTCACCATCTTCCCGAGGGGAATACCCGTCCATCCCGAGATCACTTCGCCGACAACTTGCGAGTCGACGCATACGCGCATCAACGGAGCCTCACCCTGAAGCTGGTCAAGTTCCGTATTCAGTTGCTTTAGCTCAGAACGCAAGCCTTCCGCGTCGGCTGTGCCGGTTGCAGGCGTGGCCTCAGCCGCTCCCGCCGCCGCTGCAGTCGCAGCCGGAGTCGAGACCAAACCTTCAATCTTTCCTCGAAGTTCCCGAATCCGATTGACCAGGTCGCGTTCCTTGTCGAAGCGCGCTTCCAGCGCAGCTAATTTCTCCTGCGTTTCCGCCGTCTCCTTAGCGATCGACGCCAAACGCTCGTCATGATCGGCTCCAAGAGCGGATTCACGAGACAGCACGCGCTCCTGAACCTGCAAGTCATCGAGGCGGCGTTTTGCGTTTTCAAGCTGCGCCGGGATCGAGTTCTGTCCCAACGCGAGCCGAGCGCAAGCTGTATCGAGAACGCTCACGGCCTTATCCGGCAACTGCCGTCCGGCAATATAGCGGTGCGACAACTTCACCGCCGACGACACGCCCTCATCAAGGATACGGACGTTATGATGCTTTTCGAGCGCTGATACGATACCGCGCATCATCACCATGCAAACGTTTTCGGTGGGCTCGTCGACCTTCACCACCTGGAAGCGGCGAGCGAGCGCGGGATCTTTTTCGAAGTACTTCTTGTACTCCGACCATGTCGTTGCCGCGATGGTTCGCAGTTCGCCGCGCGCAAGCGCGGGCTTCAACAGGTTCGCTGCATCTCCCTGCCCTGCTGTGCCGCCCGCCCCGATCATCGTGTGAGCTTCATCGATGAACAGAATAATCGGCTTCTCTGAGTTCTTGACTTCTTCGATCAGGCCCTTCAAGCGATTCTCGAATTCGCCCTTGACACCGGCGCCTGCTTGGAGAAGAGCCAGATCCAGCGTCCGAAGAGTCACGTTCTTCAGAACATCCGGCACATCGCCATCCACGATGCGCTGCGCAAAGCCTTCCACGACAGCCGTCTTACCGACGCCGGCTTCACCGGTGAGAATGGGGTTGTTTTGGCGGCGGCGCGTGAGGATGTCAATGATCTGCCGCACCTCGAAATCGCGACCCAACACACGGTCGAGCTTGCCCGATCGCGCCCGCTCCGTCAGATTAACGGTGAACTGGTCCAGGTTCGGTGTCTTGCCGCCAGGTTTCGGGCCTCCGCTGGTCGACGGTTCCCCGGCAGCATCGAAGTCGTCCGCTGCGGCTTCCACTTCTTCTGGCGAGGAGTGAACGATGTCGGCGAAGTTCTTCTTCAGCAGGTCCGGATCGATCTTGGCGAACTCCTTGCTGATCGACTTCGCGCGCTGCGAGAGGTCCTCGTGCTGCGCAAGCGCCAGTACCGTGAACCCGGTGCGGATCTCACGTGCGCCGTAGTCGAGCGATCCAATGGACCAAGCCTCTTTCAGCAACTCCATGATCGTTTCCGACAGCGCCGGTCCGCCCGTATTCCCGCGCTTCATCTTGTCGAGCGCTACCTGGATCTCGCGCGCGAACTTCGATGTGTCTACGCCGTAGTGACGGAAGATGCGCGTAGCGTCTGTGTTGTCGGTTTCGATCAGCTTGGCCAGATAGTGATGAAACTCGACGCTATAGTGCGTTCGGGAGACGCAGAGACCTGTGGCTCCCTCCATCACGCCTCGCGCCGTCGGATTCAGTCGTCCGATCAGCGCCCGCATGTTATAAGACATGAAAGTTACTCCTCGTTCAGATTCTCAAAATCGTATCGGCAGGATCCCGCGTCATCGTGGCTGTTTTGATCCAGCTCAGCCATCCCAACTGCGGTATCACCGCCGGCTCACTACTCAACTCGCAAGCGGGAACTTCTTCCCGCTTCAAAATCAACTGCACTTCAAAATCGATCTCGTCACCGCTGAAGAACCGCGTGATCGCCCGTAATGGCGCGTACGCCGAACCCTCCGGCAGAAAGTCGATGTATTGTTTGAGATCGAGTGGTCCAAGACAGACCCGGACACCCGCTCCCTGGTCCCAAATCTCGTCGCCGACCACCGCTCCAACACCCATCTGCTCGGAAATGGCAAACCCGTCCAGTCGGCATTGATTCGAAGGAGTCAGCGGATACCACGCGCCGACAAACTGCTGCACTTCCACAGGCACATCGAAGTAATCGGTCAGGATCTGGCGCAGCGCGGTCGCCGAGCGGGCGTGGAGGGCAAACAGGCCGCTATAGAACAGGAGCGAATCGTCCGGCACGGCTTGCCGGGTTTGCAGCCCCATTGTTCCGAGCCCAATCAGATCGAGTAGATGATGGGAAAACTTGTCACGTTCGCCGCGCTCATAGGCGATAGTGAACCGGTACTTCTCCCACGCCTGATAGAACAAAGACACCATGCGATGGTTGAAGATATTCAGGAACGACACCATCGTTGTGTCTTTGGCGCGCAGACGTTCCCGGATCAGTTCGGTATAGTAAATCGGCAGCGTGCCCATCGGTCCGAACAGGCCCATGAAGTTGATCACCATCACGGGTGCGCCGCCTGTGTCCCATTGCAAACCTTGAATCTGGCTCGCCGGAAATGCAGTGCCGGTGTGAGCGTTGATTCGCACGATCTCCTTCGAAGGATGCACGAATCGGCCGACAGGAGTTCGATCGGGTTGGATTCGTTCCAGCAGCCGCACGGCCTGGAAGAACTGGAACGTCCACGGCTCCTCGGTGAGCAGTTGCGTGACGTCCCAATAACGGACGGCGGTATTTACAGCAGAAGCCGGTGTCCCGCTCGGGGCGGCCATTCGCGCACTACCTCCTTCCGCTGTTTCGATCGCAGTACAAGCTGACTGAAACTATTCAACGAAACATAAAGTCCAAAGAACCGTTCAATAATACTCGCGAACAGATAGATCCCAACACCGACGAACTGCTCCTCATCGAGTTCCATCTCGACGCGTGTGCCGCGAGCAAAGGTGATTCCATATTCCGATACGACGCGCGCAAACGCCTTCGAACTCCGAATCGACAGGATGCCTTCAATCTGCTTCTCCGAATAAGCGGAGTCTGTGAAGTTGTAGAGCTTCAGAATCTCCTGGAGCGCTTCCTTCCCTTCCTCCACAAGCGAAAGATAATTCAGGGACAAATGAGATAGCAACCGCCACAAGCACGCTGCGCCCTGTCGCCGGGCGCAAGGTGTTGGTCGGCTTCTTCAGCGCGACGATCCGCTTCACGGCAGACGTTGTTTCGAGCTCGAAATCGCCGGCTTCATTTCCGAAGGGCAGGCGAGAAGGGAGGTCGCGATTCGTACATGTCGTACGCATCGTGAGCGCATCCGTATCGGGCAACACCGGTCGTGACGACAGATCGACCAGCGAAATGGTCATCTCCGTTCCATCGTCGTTACGCTTCCCCGATGGTCTGCGATGCGCGAGCCAGAAGGTTTGCTTCTTGTCGCGAATCGTTGCGTGCCGGTAGGAATAGAACGGCTCAAAGACCATCGTCTCGCGGTTCTGCGGATCGATGCTGACGACTTCGTCCACAGAAAAGATCTCGGTCGCATTCGGCCGCCGTACGTCCGGAACGATCTGGTATTCATACTTCCGCTGATCGAGCAGGATCGGTTCCGCCGTCTGCTGGAACAGATTCACGATCGGAGCGCAACCCAGACGAAAGGTCTTTTCCGTGATGCCCAGTTCCAGCATCTGCTTGCGCTGGTTTTGATCGTATGGGCCGATCAGGAAGACGATCTCTGCGCGCTCTTTGAATCCGGCCGCCCAAATCGGTTCGAGGTCGACCAGGTCGAGGAAGAAGAACTTCTCCGGAAAGGTGAAGTATTCCTGCAGCAGCCTGTATCCAACAAAGGAACGTCGCGGATACGGAAGCATTCCTTCGTCTTCCCCGAAACCGACGGGCTTCAACGCCGTCGGCGGCAATGGCACAGGCTTGATCTTGGAACCCGGCGTTGGATCGCGAATCCAGATCTGCGTGCAGTTTGACGACATCAGCTCATACAGAACATGGACCAGCGAGCCCTCGCCGTTCAAATAGATGCGCAGCGAATCCATGCTGAGCTTTTGCAGCTCGACATCGGGCAAGCATTGCAGTTCCAGGCGCAGTGCAGCCGGCGAATCGGGGGCCTTGATGGCAGGCTGCAGCCGGTCCGGCGTCTTCCATTCAGCCGCCGATATCTCGACGGGCCAAAGCACGGTGTCGTAGCACGATCGGAATTTGCACGGAACGCCGGCGACGGGCTTGGAGAACATCGGCGTGAGCCGCGGAATCTTGATCCCGCCGGGCGCCTTGCCTTGCTCCGGGTCGACGTGAAACTGAACGATCGACATCGAAGGAATAGGGCGAATGTAATGCGGATAAAGAATGCTCAACAACGCTTCCGTAATTTCCGGAAATTCGTCGTCGATTTTCAGGTGGACACGGGCCGCTAAAAATGCGAATGCTTCAAGCAGACGCTCGACATGCGGATCCTCGCATTTATCGGGTTCGAGGATAAGACGGGATGCAACTTTGGGATACTTGTCCGCAAACTCGGCTCCAAGGTGACGCAGGTAGGTAAGTTCCCGCTCGTAGTAGAGCAGCAGGTCATCACGCACCGCCACGATCACCCCTTATCTGATACTCTCCGCTCGAAAGCTGCAGGACGGTGTCGAAGGTGACCTGCTCCGGAGCCGGATCCATCTTGAGAAGGCCTTCGATCTGGAACCGGATCGTGCGATTCGAAAGCGTTCCGTCTCCCTGAACCGGAATCACGCGCGGCGATTCGAGCCGCGGCTCGAAGATGCGTATCGTGTTTTCGAGATGCCGCAGAAGTCGGACCCGATCCTTGGGATTATCGAAACTCATCGATGAGAAGTCCGGCAAACCGTAGTTGAACATCGATTTTGTCAGTTCCGGAAACTCGTCGCCCGCGGCGGAAGGACTCTGTCTCGTATTTAGAAGCCACTCGAGATCGCGCCGCACAGAGGCTTTGAGAAGCCGCACCGACTGGCTGCGCGTCAGCGCAGGTTCCTGCTTGGCGTCCGGCTCCCGGTCGATCAGCCGTTCAAGGACGGATTGAGTGACAACCGACTCGTTTTCGATTCTCGCCATGCTGCCTCTTCTACCTTGAGTGCGCGAGCGCCTGGACGGGGTCGAGACGGCATATCTTCGAATACAGCGTTCTCTTTACTTCTTCGGGAACGTCGCCATTCGACATGCAGCGATACAGAAGCGCGAACGCGTGCGCCACCATATCAGGCGATTCCCACTCTTCCAGTTGGTGCTTGTCGATCGTCGCCGACAGTTCCTGCAGGATCGGAAAGGCAATCGCTTCGGCTCCTGTCGAAAGGCACACTTGGGCAAGTTGCAACCTGCGCTGGAACTTACCGCGACCGGAGTTCTGATGAGCCGCTTCCCGAATCAGGATTTCGAACGCGTCCTGCTGACGGCCGGAGCGCGCTGCTTCCATGGCCAATTCGAAAGCGTCCGGGGCCTTTTCAGCGCCGTCTTCCGTCTCGGCTGCCTGCTCAGGCTCCTCGTAGCGTGGTTCCCAAACCGGCATCGGAGGCTGCGAGGACGAATCCTCGATAAAGGTCTTCAACCATTCGACGGTCTCGTTATTTGCGCACGGCGTATCATCCATCAACGACGAGGTCATCAAGTCGGGATACGACTTGAGAAGCGCTGCCAATTCGGCGCGAATCGCCGATGCGACAGCCGAGTATCCCAATCCCTCCGCAGCGGTCACAACATAACGCTGCAGATCGAGCCACGCGCGACCCGCCGGCGTCGCCATCGCAGCTTCGGCGATCTCAATCGCTTCGGCGTAACTTTGCTCGAGCAGCAGGCGCTTCAAACTCGTGCGCGTCTCCGATGTGGGAGCCTCGAAAATCGACGGATCGAGTGATTCGCCGGCCCGCAGTTCACCCCATCTCATGCCGCGAAGCATCAGGTAAGGCACCGGGCTATAGGGATCTTCGGTGCGCCAGAATCGGGCTGCCGATGCGACGCGTTCGATCGCGTCTTGGCGATCGGCCGGCTCGGGAGAGAGCGATCCTTTCGGACGCGCTTTCACTTTCGCGGGAGCTGCTGCTGCGCCCGAATATCCGGTCGACTCACCAGCCTCAGCCTCGACTACTTGTTCGGCTTCTTCCGTTTCTTCGGCGTAGCTGCTCTCGGACGGTTCGTCCGGGTCAACTTCGAGCTTCGCCTGAAAAAGTTGATTCGATTGATGCCGGATCTCTTCAAGGATCGAACGCAGCTTGCTGAAGGACGGCGCGAACTCGCCGAACTTCTCTTCGGTAATCGGCTGCAGTTCCTCCAATGCCCCGAGAAGGGCGTCGATATCAGAGACACGCGACCGATAGAGCTCTTTCGAAGTACTGTTGAATGCCTTATCCCACTCATCGAGCGTCAGTTCGCCGGCTGCAACTGCCGCCTGGAACGCTTCCTGCCTCTCGTAGGTTTCCGCGGCGTCCGCTTCCCGGCCAAGCTTCTTTGCCTTTTGATAATCGAGAAGCGTTAGTCCCGACTTGGTTAAAGGCACACGCTTGATCGGGACTTCGAGGTAATGGGCGCCAAGCCATTCGAGCGGCGCAGCGCGCATTTCCGCATCCCCATCGTCGAGTTCAGGAAACAACCCATCCCAGAAGTTCTCGATCAGGCCACGAATGAGCCCGACTCCCGAAATCAGCCCCGGAAAGCCTTCCTTGTGCAACATGGCTTCGGTAAGCCACACGGCAAGTTGGAGATCCTTACTCTTGGTCGCGATGGATTCGCTGGCGAGCTTGATGACGAGCGTCCAATCGGCGACTTTGCGCTCCCGCTGCCAGTCGCCCATTGGGCCTTCGTCATCTTGTCGCCGGGCTTCTTTGATCTTGTCGAAGACCGGAGCATAGCGGAGACTCTCTCCGCCGGGACTGCTTTCGGAAATGGGATTGAGGATGTCTTCCCTGAGAGGCATGTGAGTTTACGCCGCGGCTGATTCTTGCGCTGTAAATTCTATCTTGCGCACTTCAAGCAGCGGGAACTCTTCGCCGTCAACGAGGAACAATTTCTGTCCAACCGGGATGGGTTCGCCGCCCTCGACATCCTGCCAATGCGTCTCGCGGCCAAGACGCACGTTATCGTTCTCATTGGCAAACGATTTTGGATACTGAACCGGGATGAGGACTTCCCCCAATTCCGTATCTTTGAAAGATGGACCCGTGCGCACCAGCGCAGGAACCCATAAAAGGTCACGGAGCTTCGCAGGCGCCTGGATCTCGATGGAATCGATATGCTCGAACGGGATCCACATATAAGCTCCCGCTGCGAACAGTTCAAGGCGTGGCCCGATGCGCGGATCGGCATCGACAATGCTCGTGAAGGGCTGCCCATTCAGCGTGCCTGAGAACTGCCTGTCAGACGGACCGCTGGCCAAATCGCCTTGCGCGAACTTCTCGAGTCGTGTGCGCTCGGCATGCAGCGCCGAGAAATAGAGAACCGCTCCCATTTCCGAATTGCTGTTGCTCTGCGCGAGCACGTGCAGATGCTTTTCCGCTCTGTCATATTCGCCGGCAAAACAGAGCAACTCGAATAAGAAAGTGCGGCGCCGGGGATCGGCGGGGTTGTCCCTCACCTCAGCCGCCAGCGCCTTCACTGCGTCATTGAGTTTGCCGGCCTGAAATAGCTGCTTGGCCGTCATTTCAATTCGTTAGAGAGCCTTGTTCACCTTCAAGTCATACTTGAAGTCAAGACCGGCTTCGAGCGAACCATCTGGCTTCTGGGCCTTGTACGTCCATTCCAGCTTCGAGTAGCTCATCGAGCGTCGAATCGTACGCTTCGTCCTGACCCTGTGAGTAGCCCGTCTGATAGCTGGACACGAGCAGATCGTAGAACTTGAAGATTAAGTATTCCTGCGGCGTCTTACCGGACTTGCGGCAGGTAAGGATCGCATCCTTAATGTGTTCGCCGGTGGCACAGGCGATCGCCAGCTTAGGCGACGCGTTGCACATACGGAACGTAAAGCTGAAGTCTCCGAACGACGCTTTGCCGGCGCTCAGACCGCCGCCGTAGCTCGAAGTGGGATTGCTGACGCCCCAAGAGAACGACATGATATCCAACTCGTCCTTGTGCTTGCTGTCCTTGGTCTCACCTTTGATCCCGTTGCCCAGCTTCAAAAACATATCACTTGCCATGGTTGTGTACTCTCCTTGTTATTTTGTTCTTGAAATTTGTGAATAAGTGAGGGGCGGATCGCCGCCCCTCAAAAAGTAACGCGTGGAACGAAACGTGGCTAGCCGCGTGTTGACGGCGGAAGTTCAGCCACCAGGCGCAGAGACACGGACAGCTCGTCCAACTGGAAGTGAGGTCGCAGGAATGCGACGGCGCGATACACACCGGGCTTTCCGGGAACTTCGACTACATCGATGCGTGCTTCGCGCAACGGCTTGCTAGCCTTCGTCGCGGGCGACGCCTGATCATCCGGCGAAACGTAGTTGATGATCCATTGGTTCAGCCACTGCTCGCAATCAGCGCGAGACATGAAGCTGCCAACCTTGTCTCTCATCATTGCCTTCAAATAATGGGCGAATCGAGAACAGGCCAGGATGTAGGGGAGCTGAGCCGACAACCGCGCATTTGCGTTCGCGGCGTCCTTATCATAAACCTTCGGCTTCTGGGCGGACTGCACACTGAAGAACGCGGCATAATCAGTGCCCTTGCAGTGAACGAGCGGAATGAATCCGAGATCCGCCAGCTCCTTCTCGCGACGGTCCGTGATCGGAACTTCCGTCGGGCACTTCATTGCAATATCACCCTCATCGGTATAGAAGTTGTGGACAGGCAGGCCTTGAACCAGACCGCCGCCTTCCACACCACGAATCGACGCGCACCAGCCGTACAGTGAGAACGCCTGCGTCAAGCGAGCGCCAAGCGCCCAAGCAGCATTCATCCAGCAATACTTGCTGTGATCCGTGCCATCGACGTTCTCCTCGTAGGCAAAGCCTTCTACCGGGACGGTGTTCTTGCCATACGGCAAGCGCGCCAGAACGCGCGGCAGAGCCAAGCCTACGTAGCGGGAATCCTCACTTGCGCGGAAGGACTTCCACTTGGCGTACTCGGTGGTGTCGAACACCTTGCCGAGGTCGCGGGGGGAGTCGAGACTGGTATAAGTGTCGAGATTGAAGAATTGAGGATCAGCGCCCGTCAGGAACGGCGCGTGTGCCGACGCCGCAACCTGCGAGATCCGCTCAATCAGTTCGATGTCCTCCGGCCCTTTTCCGAAATGGTAGTCGCCGATGAGAGCTCCGAACGGAGCGCCACCGAAGACGCCGAACTCTTCCTCGTATACCTTCTTAAAGAGCGCGCTCTGGTCAAATTCCGGCGCACGCTGCAAGTCCTTAAGAAGCTCTTTCTTGCCGACGTTCAGAATCTTGAGCTTCAGGCCTTCGCCGGTCTCACTCTGGCTCAACAGATACTTCAGACCGCGCCAGGTGCCTTCGAGCTTCTGGAACGCCTCATGATGGAGGACTTCATTCAACTGGATCGAGATCAGGTGGTCGATTTGGGCGATGCGCGCATTGATCATCGCTTCCGCGTCTTTCGACACGGTCATCGATCCTTCGAGGACCTGGCTGACGAAATTCGAGACCAGGTCCTTACCGCGATCGCGCGAGGCGGGATCGCGAGCAAGGCGGCCCTGCTCTACGATCTGATCGAGTAAACCGAGTTCTGTAGTTTGAGTCGCTGATGCCGCAGCCGCTTTTTGCGCGTCACTCATTGCCAGCTCCCTTCACTTCACCCTTCAACTTCTCAAGCTTTTCGGAGCTGTTGACGGCGTCCATTAGTAATTCTTCGAGCTTGTCGTTGCCCTGCAGGCTGCCGCGGAGGTCGGACAGCTTGGTGCGAAGATCCAGCAGTTCGCGGATCGGCTTCACCTGCTTGGCGACGTTTTCGGGATCGAAATCTTCGAGGCTCTTGAAGTGGAGATCGACTTTGAGCTGCGGCGCTTCCGGATCTTCACTCAGCTTGTTCTCGACGCTGAAATTCAAGTGCGGCTTCATGCCTTCGAGAACCTGATCGAAATTGTCGGGATTGACCTCGACGAACTTGCGCTCCCGCAGCCGCGCCAGCGGCTGCTCCGGCTGACCCGTAAAGTCGCCGAGTACGCCAAGAACGAAGGGCAATTCCTTCATCTCGATCGCATCACCTACTTCGACGTCGTAAGTGACGTGAACGCGCGGTGGTCGAACACGATCCAGCTTATGCTGCGTGCTGTTGCTACGTGCCATAGATAGTTCCTTTTCTTATTCTTACCGGGGGATTTGTGGGGATGGATTTCGGGATGCCGCAAAGAATGCGGAGCCGGCTGTTGCGGTGTACGCAGACCGCCATTGCGATCGTACTGCTTTCAGCTTCGCGCGCCACCATAGAGTAGAGACCGTACACACCTCAAGCGTCCAGCGAATACCTCAATGTTTCTGCTCTGGCTTCTCTCTTCGGAGGGCTCAGCGACAGGTTCAAGTACTACCGGCGACTCTTTTACCGAACGGGTTGAGTATACCGGCGCCGGAACCTTGAGTCAAGAACCTACAACCCAAAAAACCGTTTTTCAACTCGCATTTTTTTCCTCGCAAAAAACAAACAATTAAGTTGAGCTTTTTGGGCCTACGAAAACGCACTTCTAATAATGATGACTGCCTGTTAAATGCTCAGACAGGAAACTCTATCCCTTGGGCCAAGGGAAGTTCTTGTGACCAGTTTACTGTGACCGTTTGCCTACGCATATAAGCCTTCCATGCGTCGCTCCCAGACTCACGGCCGCCACCCGTATCCTTCTCTCCACCAAACGCTCCGCCAATTTCAGCGCCGCTGGTTCCGATGTTGACGTTCGCTATACCGCAATCACTGCCGCGGGCACTCAGGAATGTCTCTGCGGATATTAGATTTCTCGTAAAAATAGCCGACGATAATCCCTGCGGCACATCGTTGTGCCAGGCGATCGCTTCATCAATATGTTCGAAGCGTACCAGATAAAGGATCGGCGCAAAGACCTCAGACTTTAGTAAGGGCATTGCAGTATTTGCACGGACGAGAGCCGGCTCGACAAAACACCCTCCGAGTGGCTTTCCGCCCCAGATGATTTCGCCGCCTTGTTCGACCGCCCACCGAAGCGCCTCCTGCATCCGCTCAACTGCAGTCTGGTTGATTAACGGGCCGACGAGGGTGTCCGGTTCGAGAGGCGATCCGATTTTCACCTGCCGGTAGGCGGAGATGAGGCGATCGGTGAGTGTCTCCATCAAGGATTCGTGAACGAATAGTCGGCGGATGCTGGTGCAGCGCTGACCCGCCGTGCCGACTGCGCCGAACAGCACGGCGCGGACAACCATGTCGAGATCGGCGTCGGGCATTACGATCACGCCGTTATTTCCGCCCAATTCGAGAAGTGTCCGGCCGAGCCGCTTTCCCACGACTTCGGCGACACGACGTCCCATTCCGCAGGACCCGGTTGCGCTCACGAGCGGGATGCGGCGATCGCAGAGCATCCGCTCGCCGACGGAAGGAACATCGCCGACCGTCAGGTTGAAGACGCCTTCCCAACCGTGGCGCTCCATCACTCGATTGCAGATTTTCTGAACTGCGATGGCGGTCAGCGGCGTTTCCGGAGACGGCTTCCAGACGACGCAATCGCCGCATACCGCCGCAATCAAGGCATTCCACGACCAGACGGCGACCGGAAAGTTGAAGGCGCTGATGACGCCCACCACGCCCAGTGGGTGCCATTGCTCGTACATCCGGTGCATTGGACGTTCGCTCGGCATGGTTCGACCGTAAAGCTGCCGCGAAAGGCCGACGGCGAAGTCGGCGACATCGATCATTTCCTGTACTTCGCCGACGCCCTCCTGGAGGATCTTGCCAGTCTCGATCGACACCAGAGCGCCGAGTTCGTTCCTGAAGCGGCGCAACTCCTCGCCAATCTCGCGGACGATGAGGCCGCGTTTCGGAGCCGGAAGCATACGCCACCTTAGAAAAGCCTGCTGCGCATTGTGGACGACTTCGTCGTAGTCCTCTTCGACGGCCATCAGGACGTCGGCGATCGCGGATCCATCCGACGGATCGTAGGAAGTGAGCCGCTGCCCGGAAGGGGCTTCGATCCACGGCCCGTAGGACGCGCCCGAATTCACCGGCTGAATACCGAGACTTTGCAGAACTTCGTTTCTCATCGTTTTCGGCGCTTTCGGGGCGCTGCGGGAGGCACTTCCGTGAAAGGAGCGTTACTCCGCCAGGTTGCGTCCACATCCTTCGAGACGCGGTTGAGCTCTTTGCGATCGAGCAGACGTCCGCGCACGATGACGGTCGCAATCCGGCGTGTGTTGCGAATGTCATCGAGCGGGTTGGCCTCGAGGAGCACGAGGTCGGCGCGCTTACCTGGAGCGATGGACCCGGCCCGTGACTCGATTCCAAAGTAACGGGCGGGATTGATTGTTGCGGTCCGCAGCGCCTGGGCGGGGGTCAGCCCTGCCTTGACGAAAGCCTCCAACTCATCGTGCAAAGAAGAGCCAGGCAGGACCTGCGGTTCACCGGAATCGGTCCCGGCCAGGAGTCCAACACCATAGCGCTGCATTAGTTTGACCACACGCTGGTTGAACTCATACTCCGCCTCGACCTGCCGGCGGACCGTCAGTGTCGGTGTCTGCCACAGATCGAAACGGGCCATTCGCCGGAACAGGTCGGTCGCTTTCGTCTCGCTGAATGTATCGTAGCTGCGCAGCCGGATTTGGGACAACGCCGCGTCGTCCTTGGCATCGATAGCCAGGAGACGCGCGTCCCTCAATTCGGCTTCCTCCGAGGAGCAGGCGAACGCGATGCCGAACAGGTGCTCCATACTCTTTTGACGGGCGTCGAGGGCCTGCGAGACGGTAACGGCATCGGGCACGTGTCCGGCGAAAACGGCTCGGATGACTCTTGCTCTTTGGGCGAGGGCGTAATAGCTGTCGCGTGACAGCGAGGACAATACATTGACAAAATCCGCGCCTTGGCGGTCGATTGCATCGACGGCCCGGCGCGCCGCGTCCGGCGAGCCCGCGCGGACGACCGTCATCTTCTCGCCATCCAGGCCGGGACCATCGACCGGGGAGCCTGACGTATAAATACGAGGGCCGATCCGGCGCGCAGCCTCCACGCCCTCGCGCCATTCCTTGGTTCGGGCGAAGTTCGAGCCCATATCGCGGACGCCTAAGACGCCATTGGCAACATAGGTCCCGAAGGGCGGCTTCTGCGGCCAGAGGTGGACGTGCATGTCCCAGAGGCCGGGAATGAGATATCTCCCCTTGCCGTCGATAGACGACTTCGGTTTAGGCGCGACGCCAACCGAGGTGACGTACCCGCGATCGATGACGACGTTCACACCCTTTCGGACATCGCCGGTTTCGACATCGACGACATTTACGTTGCGAATTGTAATGGATGAAGAAAAGACAGGAAGACAACAGACGAGTAACGCGAAAACCCTCACAACGACAGGATAGCCGCTCGCGCTTGTTAGCATGGGTATTAGCCCTCAAGCATGCTCAATCCAGCACTAATGCTCAATGCACTGCGGCCTGTGCTTGGGCGGGACTGGTCCCCAAATTCCTGGAGATCGAAACCCGCAGCACAACAACCAAGCTATCCGTCTGACGACAAATTACAAGCGGCATTGCGCGCGCTTGGGGAACTGCCTCCCCTAGTGACGTCATGGGAGATCGAATCGCTCAAGGGCCAACTTGCTGAGGCGGCAGCGGGCCGCCGCTTTCTGCTTCAGGGCGGTGATTGCGCTGAAAGCTTTGTGGATTGTACGGGACCGGCGGTGATCAATCGGATCAAGATCCTGCTGCAGATGAGCCTGGTCCTGGTTCACGGCTCAGAGAAGCCGGTGATTCGCGTGGGCCGATTCGCGGGCCAATACGCCAAACCCCGATCTTCGGACAACGAGACGCGCGGCGGAGCTACGCTGCCGGCGTATCGCGGCGATCTGGTGAACCGCAAAGCCTTTGACGAAAGCTCCCGGATTCCCGATCCCGAGCTGATGCTGCGCGCCTACGAACGCGCGGCACTGACGCTCAACTATACGCGGGCGCTGGTGCGTGGCGGTCTTGCCGATCTTCATCACCCGGAAAATTGGAACATCGGCTTCATTCAGAAAGCCGAGTTGGCCACCGAGTATTCGCAGATTCTTGACAGCGTGTCTCACGCGCTGCGGTTCATGGAAAACGTGCTCGGAGTGCATGCGGAGGCGATGCAGCGAGTGGACCTGTTCACCAGCCACGAAGGACTGCACCTCCCGTACGAAGAAGCCATCACGCGCCGGGAAGGCGAGCGCTGGTATAACCTGTCGACGCATTTCCCATGGATCGGCGCTCGAACGGCGTCGTCCGATGGCGCTCACGTCGAGTTCTTTCGAGGACTCGCCAATCCCATTGGGATGAAGGTGGCCGAGCCGGATACGTGCCTGCGGGTGCTGGACATTCTCGATCCGGACCGCGAACCTGGGCGCGTCACGTTGATTCACCGTTTTGGAGCCGACAAGATTCAGGAGCGGCTACCGAAGCTGATTCGTGCGGTAAAGGCGTCGGGCCGCCAGGTTCTTTGGTGCTGTGATCCGATGCATGGCAACACGAAGACCACGAGTACAGGCATTAAGACACGGCACTTCGGGGATATTCTGAGTGAGCTCGAGTCATCGTTTGATGTTCATGCCGCAGAGGGCACGTATCTCGGCGGCGTGCATCTGGAGTTGTCGGGCGATGACGTGACCGAATGTATTGGTGGCGCTTCGGGAATTACGGAATCGGACCTGGCTCGGGCGTATAAGTCCGATGTCGATCCGCGGCTGAATTATGAGCAGGCGCTTGAAGTCGCGATGCTGATTGCACATCGATTACGCTCGGTTTAGTCCGGGCTGTCGCCCGGTGGTATCGATGAAATCGATACCACCGGCTGAAAGCCTGCACCACTTGGCCGATCGGATTACAGCAGGATTACACTCAGTCCATAAAATCGGTCGCGGTATCGTATGGGTTAATGCCCAACGAAGAACTTTCTCGACGTGTCTTCCTGGCCAGAACGAGCCAGTATCTTTCCCTCACGTTTGCTTCCCCATTCTTTGCTTTTGGGCAGGCGAGCATTGTTTCAAATCCGTTTACGTTGGGGATCGCCTCAGGCGACCCGACCGATGATGGTGTCGTGCTCTGGACGCGCCTGGCTCCCGATCCGCTGAATGGCGGCGGCATGCCTTCCCAGCGAGTCGATGTCGAGTGGGAAGTGGCGAGCGACGAGCAGATGGAGAAGGTCGTCAAGAAGGGCCATGCGGTTGCGGCGCCGACCTTGGGGCACGCGGTTCATGCGGAAGTACGCGGGCTCGATGCGGACCGTTGGTATTGGTATCGCTTCAAGGCTGGATCGTATGAGAGTCCGATCGGACGGACGCGCACGGCTCCCGACTCTCGGAAGCCGCTCGACAAGCTTTCTTTCGCGTTTGCTTCCTGCCAGCACTATGAAGCCGGATTCTTCACCGCCTACAAACACATGGTGGAAGAAGATATCCAACTCATCGTTCACCTTGGGGATTACACCTATGAAGGCGCAGCACGGCCGGGGCGTCCGCGGTATCACAATTCGCCGGAACCGACATCGTTGAACGATTACCGGAACCGGCACGCCTTGTATAAGACCGACCCCGACCTGCAGAAGGCGCACCAGTTGTATCCATGGATCGTGACCTGGGACGACCACGAACTGGAAAACAATTATGCGGCCGAGATGTCCGAGGACGGGGCTCCGCGCGACGCCTTTCTTGAACGGCGGGCTAACGCTTATCAGGCCTACTACGAACACATGCCGCTGCGGCGCTCCTCATTGCCCAAGGGATCGTCGATGCAGTTGTACCGGCGACTGAGATTCGGTAATCTCGCGGAGTTTTCCGTGCTCGATACACGGCAGTACCGAACGGACCAGCCGTGCGGAGACGGGAACAAGCCACAATGCCCGGAAGCGCTGGCAGACGGGGCGACACTGCTCGGACGAGAACAGGAACGGTGGTTCCTCGATGGGTTGGGCAAGTCCCATGCGCGGTGGAACATCATTGCGCAACAGGTGATGATGGCCAAGGTGGACCGCAAGCCCGGGGCCGACCAGATGTTCGCGATGGACCAGTGGAGCGGGTACGAGGCGGCGCGCAACCGCGTTTTGAAATATCTGCACGAACGCAGGCCGTCGAACCCAGTGGTGTTGACGGGCGACATTCACTCGAACTGGGTGGCTGACCTGAAGATCGATTTTTCCGATCCGAAATCGGCGACGATCGGGACGGAGTTTGTCGGGACTTCGATTACGTCAGGCGGCGATGGCGCGGATACTCAGCCTTTGGTCGAGGCCTATTTACCGGAAAATCCGCATGTGCGCTTGTATAACAACCAGCGCGGATATGTTAAGTGTTCCATGACACCGGATCGATGGCAGACGGATTACCGCGTGATGGCGTTTGTTGAGAAACCGGGCGGCAGCATAAAGACTAGAGCCAGCTTTGTTGTGGAGAACGGGCGTCCCGGGGCTGAGCGCTTGTAACCAAGCTTCCCGGCGGCGGCATGGTCATTACCGCCTCGAGTTGGCGCCTTATGTCGTCCATGCTGGGTTCGTTTTGTAATTCGCCTTCTTCGTCGATTCTGCGGTCTGCCTGAATGAGCTGAAGTTCTTTCCAGGCCTTTTCAAAGGCCCGGCGGAGTTGGGACGCATGGCGGACGAGCATGCGGTAGGACTTCGATTCGGCGACCTCGACATAGGCGGTGTCGAGGGCGTCTGCCGTACCGGCTTCCTCGTGCTGTTTGATGGCTTTCTTGAAGAGCGCCGCTTCCATGGCTTCGATGCGACGGAGGCGCCAGCGGGCAGCAGCCATTTCCTGGACGAGTTCGCTTTCGAGATCGTCGGCGGGCTTGAACCGGTTGATGAGCGAGGCTTCGAGTTTGTCGTAGGCTTCCTGCGATTCGTGCGGGAGAACGACGCGGCTACTGGTGAGGCCGTGCTTCAAGCTGTTCTGTGCGGATATGGCCTTTCCTTCGGCGGTGATGGGTCCGTTCGACTTGGCTCCGTTGATTCGTGCTGTGGCGGCTTGCGACATGAGTTTCTCCTGTTTTCAGCTTGGCATGCGAGCAAGTAGGTTTCGCCGGATGTTCACGCGGTTTTGTTGAAAATGCAGGGAGAAATAAGTTTTCGAGATCTGTCAATGACTTGCAAAAGTCGGCGCAAATGGGGTTGATTTCAGTAGCAGTATGTGCCTTGGGGGCGCAAACTACGCTGAAATAATCGTGCTGAGGGATTTTGGACATGTCTTCGGCCACGCCGCGACTTGGACTACGGAAGCGGGACAGGGAGTTTGTTGGTCTTAACTGGCGAGTTTCAGGATTTGATCGACGGTTAGAGCCAGAACGCCAAACATTAGATGAGCCATGACCTTTGCTGGACCGCGAACGCGAACATTGCGCGCTCCAAACTCATCCTTCAGCCGCGCATAGACGCGCTCCACTGCAGTTCGTTCCCGATAGCGATCCTGTTGCGCCCAAGTCAGCTGCGGGGTTTGCTTTGCCGGAAACACTTTAGGAAGGATCGATTTCGACTTGCCTGCCCGGCGAGCGTGTGGCTGTACGATAGGCACGTGTCCCAGACTGCGTGAATGCTCCAACACAGCGCCAGCATCATAGGCCGTGTCCATTAAATCGTAGAGCGAAGTAACCCGCTTATACGTCATCGTCATCAAAGGAATAGCGACATTGACGTCATGAACATTGGCGCCGGTCAGAATCGCGCTGATCGGAATTTGTCCATCCGCTACGTCGGTATGGAGTTTAAACCCACGCCAGTATTGCTGGTTTCCATCGGACGATGTCTTGACTCCGATGGCGCATTGACCAGACAAACCCGCCAACATCGCGGGTAAGTTCATGTGTCGTTGTCGTTCGATCAACGTTCCTCGTTCGGCTGCCTTGGCTTGCTTTGGCTTCGGGCCGCGTTTTTTCTTCTTGCAGGGTTCCGGTGGCGGACCGGGGAATCGTTCCCGCGCCACGATGGCTGTCGAGTCACGCGAGATATGTCCGATCAATCGTTGTTTCTGGGTCGAACGGATCAGCGTCTCGTGCAGTTTCTGTGGTAGTTCCGTGCTGGCAAACTCGGCGAAAGCGCGGGAGAATGTGGACTCATGAGGCAGTTGGCTGGCTTGATTCCAGCCGCACAGCCGGCGCAATTGCGCATTATTGCCGAGTTCCTCGATCAACTGACGCGTTGTGGAGAGATTGTAAATCGCCTTGGCAATGAAGGCGGCTGCCAAGGCGCTGCGGTTTTCACAAGGACGGCCCAGGCTCTGCCTTCCGCCGATCCAAGGCCCAAATGGTGTCATTGCCAGCACCCGCACCAATAGTTGAGCTTTCGGGCTGAGTGAGCCCGTTTCTTCTGCTAGCACTGGAAACAGCGAAGTTTGCAGTACGTGCGCGAAGTTCAGGATCTGTTGTCGAAGTGTTGTAATCTGCATGAGGGCTCCCGAAGGTCTTTTAGCGTGAGAACTTCAGGATACTTCGCGCGAGCCCTCTATTCAAACAGAAACCCTACACAATGTTTTAATTCAACCCTTTATTTTGCAAGTCCCTCCTGTGGATGTTCTTGGGGAATTCTTCTTCCAACAGTGGGCTTGCCGCTTCTTAGTTTGGTTTCGCCGATCATCGCGCTCCCCTGAGCGCAGCCCTGGCGGCAGAATCGATTGACAAATGAAACGTCCTGCCGTTGAGTTTCACCACTTCCAGGGAACTCTTCAGCATGACTAACGCCAGATATGCCGCAATTTCTTCCGATGCCCTTCCGTCATCCGTAGAGCTAAATGATGACCGCAGGCGGTCCTTCGATGCTATCTACGAACAGCACGCCTCCGAGGTGCTGCGCTACGCCATTCGATGCACGGCCCGCCGCGAAATTGCCGAGGAGATCGCAAGTGAAGCCTTCCTGCGGCTACACCGCGAATGGGATAGGATCGACGGGGCGACAACGGCGGCATGGCTGATGAGCGTCGTTAGACACTTGGCCACGGACTACTGGCGACACCTCCGCGTCGAACGGCAGCATGGCAAACGATGCGCGGCGGCAACGAACGTTTTATCAAACAGCCCAGAAGAGAGCTTCCTGCTCGACCATGAATCGCTGAAGCACGAGCATCGCGTGTGTCTGGAATTGCGATACCGACGCGGAATGACGCGAGGCGAGATCGCTGCACACACAGGGCTGACCGATAACCAGGTAAAAAGCTGCCTTCAATATGGTCTCCGACTGCTGCGGGGGCTGGCGCATGAGGCCCCAGTGCAGTGAGAAGCGAAAGATGCTGGATACTTTAGTCGCAAGTTGACGATGTCTCCGTTCGCCGTCTGGTCTTGGGAAACGAGAACCCGCCGCTGTAAGCGGTTGGACCGCGACAGCCCCACGATTTCCGGGCAGGCCGGTGATAGTGAATCCACGGCCTCGCCCGATGATTTATTCGGTATGGGCGGCTCCGTCTCGCAAGGGGCCGACCTATCTATTTTGACTTCCATTCAACGATGCCGCCGCTGGCCTGCTGAATAAACCCGCCGAGCAACCAAGTTCTGGCTGCGATGGCGCCTTTCACGTTCGCATCGAGAAAGGCGAGAGTGGACGATGCCAGCCACTGGCTAAACGCGCTGCACTTGCCGGGGGCGACTCCCCGCGAGATGCACTCGGCAATGTTGAAGCCGAAGAGCCCGTGAAATGTATCTGTGTCATGGATGTGCATCAAGTACTTGCCGCCAGCAGGCATCAGGTCATACGGGATTCGTCGAACGCTGGGTGGTGTGCCGATACACTCGCCGACCGAATTGCCGCACGTATTATCGCCGTCGCCCGTTGCGACGAGCACGGGGCGCGAGATGTCATCCCATGAAGTGTGTGGAAACCGAAAGTCAGTCTCGAAGAAGCCGTCCGAGGCCGGACCTTGCGGTGAGAACGCCAGGAATGCGATAGGGCGTGGGTCCGCCAGCGACTTCGGCGCATTTGTGAAGATACGGAGCGCGCCCGCCACACTGAGCGTTCCTCCGCTGCCGGCCGAATGGCCACCAACGGCAATCCTGTTGATGTTGATGCGGCCCTGGAGTGGGCCGACGGCGGCGTTGATGGCGGTTAGCCGATCGATAACTTTCGAGATGTCGTGGGGACGATCCCAATTGAGATAGCTGAACGTGGCGCAGTCAGATACGCCAAGAGCGGAGCAAAGCAACTGCCGCGAAAAATTTGAACGCGGGGCATGGGCGATACCGACAGAAATGTATCCGGCGCGAGCCGTCAGCTCGCCCCATTCGCTCAACGCAGTCAATGGATTGGGATGACCCTGGCTTCCACCATGGGACCACACGATGACTGGGAGAGCGCCAGCGAGTCCGATCGGCGTCCTGATGGCGAATGAAATCGTGCGCGGCGTCGACGACGCGTCCTGATAGGTCACTGAAGAAGTGGAGACCGCGAAATTCACGTTAAGGGGCGTGACGTAGAGACAGTTTGGGTACGGCGGACATGACGGCGCCGCTGGTACAAGCTCGGCGGAAGCGGCGAGTAGAGACAGAGCGAAATAAAGCTGTTTCATTGTGTTCTTTCCTTTCGAAGACCATCGATTCCTCGTTTTTATCTACGAGTCAGCGGGGGGAAGCGGAAGAAAAGTGATTCGGGGTTTAAGAGTGTGTGGGGACTGAGGCTCGGAAGGCTGGGGGAACGGAGGGCCGAAATAAAACGTTGCTGGAGGCAAAGTCTTTCAGAATGATCATCCGATCAGCATCGACTGCCTAATGCGGCTTCCGGGCGATTCTGAAGAGAACTCATGACCGTGCCGATTTTCCCTTGCCGCTCCTGCCGAGGTTTGCTCCAAGTGCCCTCGCCGACGACTCGCTACATGTCTGCACGATAATCCCATGCCCAAGCGCACCAACCGCAAACGCGAACGCCTTCAGGATATTAAGCCGCAGATAAACACGGATGAACACAGATAAACGACGAATGAAATAGGTCCGGTTGCATCGTAGAGCGATCTTGGCTCGGACGTAGCATCTCTTTGCAGCAGGCGCGACGGAAAAATCAGACGCGATCGGGAACCACGTAGGGTTTGCGGTATTCGCGTGTCAGAAGCTTATCGGCCTCCGGGTCGCTGACAAATTGCATTTTCGAACTATCGAAACGCAGGTCGCGATTGACACGATACGCTATGTTGCCAAGATGGCAAAGGGCGGTGGAGAGCGTCGTTTCCTCAATCTCGGCGTGCAGGAGCTTGCGGTCACGGGCACGAATGGCCTCAGCGAAGTTCTGGAAATGGTCAAGGTTCGCCGGGTACTCCACCTCGGGTTCGAGCTCTTTGTTGCGTCCCATCCGGATGCGGAATTTTCCGTCGGCCATGATGTGCATGTGGCCCTTGGTCCCGAAGAAGTCCCATGACATCGGTTCGGCGGTGTAGAGACCGCGCAGCTGGCCGACGATCATAGCGCCATCTTCATATGTCCATGTGACGTTTTGCGTATTGGGTGTCTGACCTTGGTCCTTATAACCAAAGCGGCCTCCGCTGCACTGAACGCGCACTGGCAGCTTCTTTTGCATTCCCCAACGGACAATATCGATGAGATGGATGCCGTTGTTTCCGAGTTCGCCGTTGCCGAAGTCCCAGAACCAATGCCAGTTATAGTGAACGAGATTCTCGTGATATGGCTGCATGGGCGCCGGTCCCAACCATAGGTCCCAGTTGAGCCATGCCGGTGGTTCCTTGGGTTCCTTGAAGCCAATCGAATCGCGGCTACCAGGGAAGAAGAAATTTCCCTGGTAGATATCCCCTATCGCTCCGGCATGGACAAGCTCGATGGCTTTGCGGAAACGTCCCCACCAGCGGCGCTGTGTCCCTCCGGCTGCGATCCGGTTGTACTTTCGGGCGGTCTCGACCAGCTTCGTTCCTTCCCAGATGTTGTGGGAGACGGGTTTTTCGACATAGACATCCTTGCCAGCCTGCATTGCCCATATCGCTGTCAACGTATGCCAATGATTTGTTGTTGCGATTGTGACTGCGTCGATGTTCTTGTCCTCGAAGACACGGCGCATGTCCGAATCGATTTTCGGGCGCTTCCCTGTTTTCTGAAAGATCACGGAAGATGCTTCCTCCGTGCGACGGCCATCTGGATCGACAAGCGCGGCGATCTCGACGTTCGCTACCGGAAGAATTTCTTTGATGTGCGCCGACCCGCGGGATCCGACACCAACGATGGCAACGCGAACGCGGTCATTGGCCGCAGCCCAGGATTGCGCGGCGCCGGCAGAGGCAGCAACAAGGAATTGACGTCTTTTCATGGAATGTGCTCGTGCGATTTCAGTGTACCTTTACGCGCTTCCAAGTGCTAATGCATTGCGAAGATGAACAACCGACTGGGCCCGTCCTCGGGCAGGAACCAGAGTTTATCTTTCCTGATTGCCATTCCTTCGTGCGTGTAAGAGACGCCGCGGTCCGATTGCCCGACTGCCACTCGCTTTGTGACTTCCAGCGACGGCCACTTCAGCCAGACCATCTCGCCGGACTTGTCAGGACGTAGTCCACCGCCGATCAGTTCTCCCCGTTCGAACTTCATGTCTTGCAGCGCGATCTGTGATGCGTTCGGGATTTTGCGAATCTGCTTACCGGCGCCGGTCCAGATGTAAAAGTCGCGGGCATCCCAGTTGGCTCCGATCAGTCCGTCAGGAGTGACCGCGATGGCGCCAATATGATCGTTGACCAGGAACTGAGATTCAAGGGCTAAGGTCTCCTTGTTGCGACGCTGGATGACAGCGGTACTTTCCCGCTTGTACTCGGCGACAGGGATCCATATCGCGTTGCCATCGACCATCATGCCGCCGGGATGGTAACGAGCGCCGTCCTGGATCTCGACTGATCTCACGAGTCGACCTTCGGGCAGTTTGTATTCGAGGAGCAATCCGCGCTTTGCTTTCCTGTCGACCGATGTAACGAACAAACGTGGGCCGTCAACGTCGATTCCTTGTACGTGGAAAGTTTCGCCGGCGAGTGGAATCGTTTGTGTAAGCGTCAACGCGTTGCGAGTCTCTTGCGCCGCAGCGGAAGCCACCAGAATCGACAAGCAGTAAAGGGTTCGGAGGCAGGCCACAATCGATGCTCCGTATTTAGCGTTGCGGCACCGGCGCCAGGGTTTGATTGAGGAAAGGGATGACCAGTGGAACCGTGACTTCAGGTGGAGCAATATGGCCTCCGACAAATGTCACAAACTGCTTGGGCTGAGACATCAAGGCAAACAGCGAACGCCCGTTGATTTCAGGGTGGCCGTCATCGTAGCGCCCATGAATCACCAGCTTAGGCGCGCGGACATGCGGCAGAAAGTGCAGGGGATTCACCTCCGGGGGCACATAGCGGAACGTATCCGTGATCCCGACCCCCATGAAAACCACTGCCGAGTACCGATCGTCCAACGCCGCGATCACAGCGCCCTCCGGATACGTGCTGTTGTTCCAGAAGGCAATCTTCTTCGGGTCGAGATCCTGCCGCGTGGCGAGGTAATCCACGCCGCGCTGCATATCCACAATCCAGTGCTTCAAAATGTTTATTCGCTGCGACGATCCGTAATCTCGACGCAAATAGGCGCCCACCGGCTCGCGACCCGCGAAGCCCTTCAGCACGACGAGAAACACAGCGCGGCCGGATCGAAGATACGGAGCCAGATGCCCGGCCTTTCCTTCCACGATATCGGTTACCGGAACTCCCGCGAACCAGTTGTCTCCCGATAGAAAGTGAATCGTTTGAAACGGAGCAATCGCGTTTCGTGGAAGGTAGAGGTATGCCTTAGCCCGGTCGCCATAGCTATCGTATGCAATCTCCTCCCGCCGCCATTGGCTTGTCTCTTCCACCCCGACGACCGAGGCATTAAGCGGCGCCTTCTCATACCCATAAAGCGCCTTCGTGGCTTGGAATTCGGCGACAGTCGAAACCCCGTAGTTCCACCGTGGCATGACTGAGGTCAATGCGATGTTGCCGTCGTCCGCTCCGGAACTCGTGGAAATCGCACAACGAAAGCCAACCGTGTCCGCTGTATCAGCGTTCGCTCGGCCGCCAAAATGCCCGAACTGGTACACCGGGTCTCGAAATGACCCGCCCACTGTCGTGAACCCGCGGTCAAAGTGATTCCGAACCCACTCCGACACGTTTCCCGCCATGTTGTAGACACCGAACATGCTCATTCCGAAAGGAAATGAATCCACGGGAGCGGCGCCGGCGGTTTCAAAATTCGCGCGATGCGAAATCGACTGTCCGTCCAACATTCCCCACGGCATTGCGACAGCGAATGCGGAATGCAACGTGCCCCGGGCAGCCTTTTCCCATTGAAACAGCGTCGGCAAATCCTTGCCCTGCCACCGGCAGTACGCCGACGCCTCATCCCAGGAAACACCTGTGACCGGATGCAACTCGCGGCCGTCCTCGAAGGCGCCCGCAACCCAGTCCCGCGGACCCGGCATTCCTGTGGTGTCCTTCCACGCCGACGAAACCTTGCCCTCCGGCCACAAGTCGGGCTTGTGATACCCGCCCGCATCAGCAAACGCTTTGAATTCGCGATTGCTCACCTCATACTTGTCGATCAGGTATTCTTTCAAGTCTGCCGTCGCATCGGATGTTCGCGTGTAGCTGCGGAGACGGTGTGGGCCTGCCGGTACAACTACCATGTTGTTAGGCGTTTTCGATCGCTCCCGCAAGGTGTGATCTATCCGAACTGCCCATGGCGATTTGTTGCGATAAACCGCCCGCAGGCCGTTGGTCGAGATGGTGCGCTCGAACTCGGCGTAGCCATCCTTTCGAATCAACAGGACGAATTGGCCGCGCGGAACCGTGACACCGTCGAAGGGTGTTACCCCCAAGCGCTCGATACCGTCAGAACCCAAGCGGCGGAGGTAAACTTCCGCTCCGGGCGGACTCGTCGATACGGAAAAGGAGTCTGACACTTCTCTAAGATTCTCGAGGAGTTGGGAGTCGGAAGGAAGCACACTCAGCGCTCGCGTCGCTAATTGATGAGCATCTTCGTATTTGCCCTGACTCGCCAGTTCTTTAATCTGGGAGATCGCGCTTCGAGCCCAGTTCCGATCCGCATTCACCTTCCAAGCCCACGCCCCGGCTCCGAGGCAAATCAACATCAGCAGGGCTGCGGCGGCGCGTTGTATACGACGTACAAGGGCGGTAGTCCGCCCACCTGATTCGGGCGCCGGCTCCGCCGACTGACCTTCATTCGTTCCTGAAGGTACCTGGTCCTGCATGGAACCCGTGAAGATGTATCCTCGCCCGGGGACCGTCCGGACCAACTGCGCGCCATCTTCACCTAGAGCGCGCCGCACGTCCCGAATGCACTGCATTACGGAGTCGTCGCTGACCGCGACTGCATCCGGCCACAGCACAGACATCAACTCTTTTTTGTGAATCAGCCTGCCGCTGTTCACGACAAGGTACTTCAGAGTTTCGTACGATTTTGGACGTAGCTTAACTTCCGCCCCGTCGCGCAGAAGAGCGCCCTGGATCAAGTCCAGAGTGTAGGGACCAAAATGGATCGGCTGTGGGGAGTCGCCCACAACGAATACTGATGGCCTACTGCTCATACGAATCTGCTATCAAGGCCGCTCACATTCTAGCATCACAGAGAGAAGCGGATTTCAGGAAATTTTCAGGCCAGATCTCATTACTTTTCATGGCTTTCTTCTCGCCTGATGGCGTAAGGTGGGTCGTCGGAAAGGACCCATATGTATCGGAATCGAGTTCTAGTCGCTATTTTTCTGGCTCTACCGCTAACGGGGCCTGCGGGAGACACTACCGAGGTCTTTCGCGCGATTCGAAACGGCGACATCGACCGTCTCAAAGATCAACTCACTGAGGAGTCGGCTAATGCACCAAATGTGCGCGGCGCTACACCTCTGATGTACGCCGCGGCCTTCGGCAACGTGCAGACCATGAAGCTCCTGATCGAAAAAGGAGCAGATGTGAACGCTCGTAACGCGGTTAATGCCACCGCTCTCCTCTGGTGTGCCCGTGATCCCGAAAAAGCACGGATACTCATCGAGAGGGGCGCGGATGTCAACGCTCAGTCCAAGCAGGGCGCCACTCCCCTGATAGTCGCCGCATTGAGACCTGGCAACGCCGCGATTGTTGCCCTCCTCCTGGAGAAGGGGGCCGACCCGAACTTGAAGGGTTCCCGAGGCATTACCGCCTTGCATACTGCTGCAAGGTCTGGAGACCACGAAACCATTCGCCTCCTCCTCGCCAAAGGCGCGGACGTTCGCGCTGCCGACTTCTTGAGCAGGACTCCGTTGTTTGCGGCTTCCGCCGCTGGCCGTTCGGAAGCGATTCAAGTGCTGATTCAAGCGGGCGCGGATGTGAATGCAACCAACAAGCGGCCGTCTGTGCGCGCTGTGCCGCTTACCGTAAACATGGAGCGAAACGGTCTACCGAACAGCACCGAAGTATCTCCGCTGCACAATGCGGCCGCCTTCGGCCCGGTCGAGTCGGTGCGTTACCTGCTCAAAGCTGGAGCCAAGGTGAACGCTGCCGATAGCCGCGGACTGACTCCCCTAGCTTTCGCCCTAGCCTCGGAAACTCCCTCTGTCGAGATCGTCCGGGCGCTCCTCCAGGCGGGCGCCAACGCAAACTCTGCCGACAGCAATGGCGAGACGCCGCTCGATTGGGCCGCTAAATTCGCCTTTCCGGAGGTCATGGCCGAGTTGAAAAAAGCAGGAGCCAAACCCGGCCTCGCCTATCAGCCTCCAAAGCACCCGGATATGGAGCAGCCAACTGCAAAACTTGCGTTGGAACGCAGCATTCGCTTGCTGGAAAATACGACCGGGCAGTTCTTCCGGGGCAGCGGCTGTGTGGCGTGTCATCATCAATCCGCTATCGCTCGCGCGCAAGCGTCCGTCAAGTCCGCGGGTCTACCCATCAACGAAGCTGTCGCAAAGGAACAATTGCTGCAGTTGCGCACCCAATGGCTCAGTCTGCAGGAGGAATTCCTTCAGGGAATCGTTCCTGGTGGCGGATCCAACCGGCTTGCCGATAACTTGCAGGGTATGCATGCGGCCGGCTACCAGCCCGACAGCATCACAGATTCCGCCGTGGTAGACATCGCCATCTCTCAGGAATCCGACGGGCATTGGGGCGCTGGCGAAGTGCAGCTTCGTCCGCCGATCGCGCAGAGTCATTTTGCCGGAACCACACGTGCCATCCGAATGCTTCAGGCATATGGCATCCCGGCCAGAAAGGTTGAGTTCGCGGAGCGAATTGCGCGCGCCCGCGCCTGGCTACTGAACGCCAAGCCGGTCACCACGGAAGATCACGCGATGAAACTCTCGGGGCTCACCAATTCCGGGGCGACAAAGACCGAGATCAAGAATGCCGCTCGCGCTGTATTGGCTTTGCAGCGTCCGGATGGAGGGTGGTCCGGCAACCCATACATGGTCAGCGATGCCTACGCGACTTCGGGAGCCCTCCTGGCGTTGGCTGAATCGAAGGCCGTAAAAGTCACCGATGCCGCCTACCGCAAGGGAATAGACTATCTGCTTTCCACGCAGTTTCCTGATGGCGCCTGGCACGTCCGGAGCCGAGCTATTAAGTTCCAGCCCTATTTTGAAAGCGGTTTCCCATTCAAGCACGACCAGTGGATCTCTACAGCCGCGACCGCCTTTGCGGCCCAGGCAGTCGCACTGAGTATCCAGTAGCCTGTCCAGCCAGTGCGCTCACTGATTCAACCAGAAGCGGGCCAGAGGCCCGCTCTACTGATTACTTGTCTGCTCGGGCTCTCGTGATTAAATCTAGCTTATGATTGCCAGAGCGTTGCTGAGAGTTTGTCTCGTTTTCGGCTCGTTTAGCACCACGGCTAGGGCCGCCGACTGGCCGCAATGGCGCGGACCCCAACGAACCGGAATCTCCACAGAGACGGGTTTGTTAAAGGATTGGCCCAAAGCCGGGCCGACACTGCTGTGGCAACTGAATGACCTCGGCGACGGATACGGTACGCCGGCCGTCGCTGGAGGTCGCGTATATCTGATCAGCAATCGCGGCATGGAAGAGGAATTTGTCCTGGCGCTCTCTACGAAGGATGGCAAGACTTTGTGGACAACCCGCTTGGGCAATGTTGGGAACCCTAATCAGCAGCCGCCCTATCCGATGGCGCGGTCAACGCCGACAATCGAAGGCGACTTCCTTTACGCCTTCAGCTCGGATGGCGACGTAGTATGTTTGCGGCGCTCCGATGGAAAGATGGTTTGGCAAAAGAATGTCCGTCGTGAGTTCGGCGGAGTTCCCGGTACTTGGGCATACGCCGAGTCGCCGCTTATCGATGGAGAGGTTTTGGTTGTTACTCCCGGCGGCTCTGAAGCAACTTTACTTGCTTTGAATAAGAAGTCGGGCGCTGTGATCTGGAAATCGGCTGTACCCGGTGGTGATCGCGCGGCCTATTCGTCTGTGATTGTGATCGAGGCGGCAGGTCGTAAGCAATATGTGCAGTTCCTCGACAAAGGTTTGATTGGTGTAGACGCCAAGAACGGTCAATTTCTTTGGCGATACACACAGACTAGCGGCGGGCCTGCAAATATTGCGACTCCAGTGGCGCGGGGGCAGTATGTGTACAGCACGAATTCGCGCAGGTTCGGGGGCGGGCTCGTGCAATTGAACGCAAGCGGCGAGGGAATCGCGGCGGAACAGGTTTATTTTGAACGAGACGTGCCGAACACACTCGGCGGTCAAGTGCTTCTCGGAGACACATTGTATGGAACCAATCAGGAAGGACCAGTAGCCGCAGAGTTCTTAACTGGAAAGATCCTATGGCGAGACAAAGGACTCGGGCCTGGTTCTGTGTTCTACGCAGACGGACGTTTGTACTTCCATGGAGAGAATGGCGATGTTCTCCTTGTTGAAGCGACGCCGAACACATATGTAGAGAAGGGGCGTTTTACGCCTGCGGGTCCCCCCAAGCGGAAGGATGCGCGGGAAAGGGCTTGGTCGTACCCGGTGGTGGCGGACGGACGCCTGTACATCAGGGATCTTGGACAGTTGTGGGTGTATGACGTGAAGCACTAAGTCTGGGGAGCGAGTGGATGACGACTATGAAAGCTTGTGTGTTTCTGGCGTTGTGCGGTGGAATTTTGGCACAGGATTATCAACTGGGTCCGGATTCCCAGCGCCAGCCGAATGTTCCCCAAGGAAAAGTCACAAAGCACACTTGGACCAGCAAAATCTTCCCCGGTACAGTACGCGACTTCTGGGTTTATGTTCCTTCGCAGTATGAGGCTTCGAAACCGGCATGCGTGATGATCTTCCAGGACGGTGGTGGACTCGTTGCCGAAGACGGGACGTGGCGGGCTCCCATCGTTCTGGACAATCTGATCCATAAACGGGACATCCCTGTCACCATTGGAATTTTCATTAATCCTGGAGTGCTACCGGCGTTGAGCGAAGGCGCGCAAGCCCGATACAACCGCAGTTTCGAGTACGACGCGCTCGGGGACCGCTATGCGCGTTTTCTGATAGAGGAAATTCTGCCGGAAGTGGGACGACAGTACAACCTGTCGAGCGATCCGAATGATCGCGGCCTGGCCGGATCGAGTTCCGGCGGAATTGCGGCGTTCACGGCCGCATGGAATAGGCCCGACGCGTTCCGCCGGGTAATGAGCTTCATCGGTAGCTACACGAACTTGCGAGGCGGACAGATCTATCCCTCATTGATTCGTAGAACCGAGCCGAAGCCGTTGCGCATTTATCTGCAGGATGGAAGAGCGGACCAGAACATTTATGGAGGGAACTGGTGGATCGCCAATCAGGACATGGCGTCTGCGCTTGAGTATTCAGGGTATGATGCGACTTTTGTCGTCGGATCAGAGGGACATAACGGGAAGCATGGTTCCGCTATATTGCCGGAGGCGCTTCGGTGGCTCTGGCGGGAACATCCTAAACCAATCACGCCGGTTGAAAGAATCTCTGAACGCCACGAGGTTCGGTTGATTCTCGAGCCAAATAAGGATTGGGAACTCGTCGGCGAAGGTTACAAGTTGACCGAAGGACCGGCGGTTGATCGTGACGGCAATATCTTCTTCACCGATATTCAGAACAGCCGAATCCACAAAATCTCAGCGGTAGACGGTAAGATCACAGTCTTCAAGGAAGACACCGCGGCTTCGAATGGAACGATGTTCGGTCCGGATGGACGTCTATACGTATGTGAGAACGGCCGTAAGCGGATCGTGGCTTATGACAAGGACGGCACGGCTTCGGTCATTGCCGAGGGTGTTAACTCGAATGATCTGGCTGTGAATCGGAATGGCGAAATCTACTTCACGGAGCCGCCCACTAAGCGCGTCTGGTTCATCGACGCAAAACGGAACAAACGCGTAGTGCATGAAGGCATCGACTCTCCGAATGGAGTTCGTCTCTCAGCGGACCAGTCGCTGCTTTATGTCACGGACTATAGAGGTAAATTCGTCTGGTCATTCCAAGTGCAGCCCGATGGATCGTTAGCAAATGGTCAGCCGTTCTACAGGCTCGAGACACCCGACGATTCATCCGTTAGCCACGCCGATGGAATGACGGTAGATACAGAAAGTTACCTATACGTGGCGACGAGAGCCGGATTGCAAATCTGTGATCAAGCAGGTCGAGTAGTTGCGATTTTGAATAAACCGCAAGAAGCTCCTTTAACCAACGTATTGCTTGCGGGCCCGCAGCTACAGACCCTATATGTGACTGCCGGAGATAAGGTGTATAAGCGGCAAATTCGACGGAAGGGTGTTCTGCCGTGGGCTCCGGTGGCTCCGCCTCGACCGCGATTGTAGCGATTTCTTAGGCTCGCGTGAGCGTCGGGCAGAGTTTTTGCGGGCCACACCACAGCCGAAAAGCCGAAAATCGAGCCTATGGGTCGGTATCGATGCGGGTTGACCGGTCGCGCCAATGGACGGTCGTGCCGATCATATGTCTGTTGGTCACTGCAGCGGTCCTGCCTTGCTCGTAAAAGTATCCGATGTCAACGAAGAAGCTCTCGGCGATCTTTCGCCGTAAGCCTGCGGAGTAGCGCACACTCCGCAGCCCGTCGGCGTCCATGAAAAGCTCTACGCCGGCATATGGCGAGGTATTGCCCGGCGGAGTGATTCGGATTCGGTTCCTAAATCGTGTGAAGTCAGGCCCGGAAACCACTGCGTGCCGCTCGACCATACTCCGCCCATCGATCTCTACCTTGCGATTCCACAGCACACCCTCGACTCCGCCGAAGGAGCGGTGCGTCGTGGACCAGAATCCTTCCTCTTTGGCACGCGTGTAGTAGTACCCAACGATAAGAGTTGCGCGGTCATGTACATCTACGTTGAAAATTGGACCCGTACGGATCTGCGCTAGCCCTCCTCCCTCGGGTGTTGTCCGCACGCGAAAGTGCCAAAGTGGCTCGACCGGACCAATCGCCACCGAGGAATCGAAGATATGCTGGGTTTGAAGTTCGGCTTGTGCCGTCAGGCACCCCGAGTAGAACAGGCACCGGCCGATTACTTGGGAAAACTTCCAAACCGCACTTCTCGACCTCAAGTTCATTCAATCCCAAAGGTACCGTACCTCTCCGACAGTCAAGGGAACGCAAACCAAGTTCGTAATATGAATCAGGGACGGATCGGGAATCGAATCGTTAACCGGTATCGCCGGGCGTACCGAAGAAGTGTAGAAGATCCAAGGACCGCCAATCGCCCAAGCTGAGTCAGTTGACGCCACTCCGTTGCTGTCCGACAATCGAGTCTGGAAACGGGCAATGCCGAGGCGCAGCGATCCGATCGAATTGACCACACGTTGGGCGGGCTATTTCTTCGTCCTGGCGGCAATTGCGCTTCTCAGCGTTGCGCAGGGCCAAGAGTTGGAGGGTCAGTTCACTCGGACCGTCCGCCCCTTCCTCGCGACATATTGCGTTGGTTGCCACGGCCAACAGCGGCCTGCTGCGCAGTTGGACTTGAGCGGATTTACGACGATGACGGCGCTAATGCAGGATGGCCGTCGTTGGAGCCAAATACTGGAGCGTGTCAAGGCGGAGGAGATGCCGCCAAAAGGGGCGCGGCAACCGACGGCGAGGAACGGCGCGCTACCGTCGGTTGGTTCCATGCGGTCCGCGAACATGAAACGCGCCGCAATGCCGGCGATCCAGGCGTCGTGCTGGCGCGGCGCCTCAGCAGTGCCGAGTATAACTACACGATTCGCGATCTAACGGGCGTTGACATCCGCCCGGCTCGCGAGTTTCCTGTCGATCCGGCCAACACGGCGGGCTTTGACAACTCCGGTGAAACGCTGACGATGTCGCCCACGCTCCTTAAGAAGTACCTGGCCGCTGCGCGTGACGTCGCGAGCCACATGTACTTGAAGGAGGAGGGATTCGCTTTTGCGCCGCATCCGATGGTGGTGGAAACTGATCGCGATAAGTTCGCGGTGCATCAGATCGTCAACTTCTATCACCAGCAGAACATCGATTACGCCGACTATTTCCAAGTCGCTTGGCGCTTCCGGCATCGGGCGGCGCTGGGGCAGCCCAATGCCACGCTCGCTGGGCTGGCTCGGCAATACGGCGTAAGCGCCAAGTATTTGGAGACCGTTTGGTCGACTCTGGAGAGTCGCGAAGAGGTTGGCCCGCTGGTGAAGCTGCAAGCGATGTGGCGAGCCTTGCCCGAGCCGCGGGCGAATCAAACGAACGTGGCTCGAGCCGGCTGTGAGGAGATGCGAGTCTTATATCGCCCGGGTGCGCTCGAAGGTAGAGCCGCGGTTTATCAATATCACTGCGGGGCCGATCGGTACGGCATGGCAGCCGTTGTTGATTTGGAAGAACACGCAATACGCAACGCATCGCCGTAAGTTCGATTCAAGGCAGTTGCAGGTGGAGGGCGAGCCGCCGTTCAATCAGAAAGATGTCGTCGAGCCCGAATGGGATAACGCGTTCGGTCCAGGCAAGACCATCCTTGTCGAAAATAAGCTCGGTGATCCGGATCTGCTTGTTCCGGCTGGTCAACGGGCTCGCTATGAAGCGGCGTGGGCCCGGTTTTGTAGCGTGTTTCCCGACATGTTCTACAAAGAGTCGCGCGGCCGGAACTATTTCCGGACGGGCAAAGATGAAGGCCGGTATCTGAGCGCGGGCTTCCACAACGTCATGGGCTACTTCCGCGACGACCAGCCGCTTTATGAGTTGCTGCTCAATAAAGAGCAGCAGGCGACCTTGGACAGGATGTGGCGGGAGATGGATTTCGTCGCTTCCATTAATATCCGCACCTACGTCGAGTTCGCCAAGCTGGGCACGCGTGGAACGCGAGACGACTTCAAAGACGGGGAGCCCGAGATTAAAGAAATCGAGGTTGAGGAGATCATCGCGGAAGCGAAGATCCGGAAACTCGAGGCCGATTATCTGAAGGTCGCTGAGGGCGGTAACGCTGTCGCGCTTCAAGCGGTCAGAGATTTCTTCAACGAGGCCAACGAGAGCATCCGGTGGGTCAAACGAGCCCGCCGCGAGGCTGAGCCGAGTCATTTACAGTCGTTGTTCGATTTCGCTGGCGGCGCGTATCGAAGGCCGTTGTCTGCAGCGGATCGCGCGGACTTGTTGTCTTTCTATCGCGATTCCCGGGAGCGCTATGGCCTGGACCATGAAGGGGCGATCCGCGAGGCGATCGTTCTGGTTTTGACGTCTCCGAAGTTCTCCTATCGCGTCGACTTAGTCGAGGCCCGCGGCGGAATTCAGCCGCTGTCGGATTACGATCTGGCCAGCCGGCTTAGTTATTTCCTGTGGTCGAGCATGCCCGACAAGGAGCTGCTACAGCACGCCGCGGCGGGCGATTTACATAAGCCGGAGGTCATCAAAGCTCAGGCTCGGCGGATGATTCAAGATCCACGGATTCGGGCGCTGGCGGTCGAGTTCGGAGGCAACTGGCTGGACTTTCGCGATTTCGAGCAGATCGGCACCGTGGACCGCGAGCGCTTTCCCGCATTCAGCGACGAAGTTGCGGGAGGCGATGTTCGAGGAGCCGGTTCGCTTTCTCCTCGATGTGTTTCGTCACAACCGTTCGATACTCGATTTTCTTTATGCTCGCGACACGTTTGTGAATCCTGTTCTTGCTCGTCACTACGGTATGCCGCCGATGTCGCGCGATAAGAATTTCTGGGTTCGCGATCGCCAATGCCGACCTTTACGGGCGGGGCGGACTCTTACCCATGGCGGCCTTTTTGACAAAGAATGCGCCGGGTCTGCGGACCAGCCCGGTCAAGCGCGGCTATTGGGTGGCGAGGAATATACTGGGCGACCAAATTCCGCCGCCGCCTCCGCTTGTGCCCGAGTTGCCGGCCGATGAGGCCAAGATGGATCTGCCGTTGCGGCAAATGCTGGAGCGCCACCGGGCCGACCCGAGTTGCGCCGCCTGTCATGCGCGATTCGACTCGTTCGGACTGGCGTTCGAAACGTTTGATCCGGTCGGCAGGCATCGAACCTCCGATCTTGGCGGACGCGCGATCGATGCTCGAGCTGCCTTCCCGGGAGGCGTCGAAGGAGAAGGATTGGCGGGAATCCGGCAAGTACATTCGGGACCATCGCGAAGACGATTTCGTGCGGGGTTTTGTCAGTAAGCTGTTGGCGTATGCGTTGGGACGAAGCCTGGCGATCTCCGACGACCCTCTGATTGGGAAGGCAGATGGCCAGCACGGGGAACCGTTTTGAAACGATAATTGAAAGTATCGTTACGAGCCGCCAATTTCTTAACGTGAGGATAAGAGGTGATCTACATGATGAACGCGCGATTATCCCGACGGGCCGTTCTTCGCGGGGCTGGCGTGACGATGGGCTTGCCGTGGCTGGAGTCGCTGGCGGCAGCCACTTCCGGCGCGCCGCCCCAACGTTTTGCCGTGCTGTTCATGGGCACGGGTATTAGTCCCGGCCGTTGGTGGGCTAAAGGGTCTGGCGCCGGGATGGAACTGAGCGAATCTCTGGCGCCGCTGGAACCGCTCAAGGCGAAGATCAACGTCATTGATGGCTTGTTCAATAAGGCGGCCACAGGACAAGGGATTCATCCGGCGATGACCGGCAATATGCTGTCGGGCGTGCCGATCCGCAAAGGTTCGATCATCCACGGCGGCATCACGATGGACCAGGTGCTGGCCAACCGGATCGGGCAGGAGACGCCGCAGCCGAGCATGGTGTTGGCCTGTGAGCGGGCCATGACCGGGTTTCATGAAACGAACTTTTCGAACGCCTACAGCTCGCATATTTCGTGGCAGAGCAGCGAATCGCCGGTGCCCAACGAGATGTATCCCTCGTTGGCTTTCGACAGCCTGTTCGAGAACGGCGGCAGGCTGCGTAACAAAAGCGTGCTGGATCGGGTGAAGGACCATGCCTTGGCGCTGAACGGCAAGATTAGTTCCACTGACAAGATCAAGCTCGAAGAGTATCTCGCCAGCGTCCGCGAGGTGGAACGCAGCATCGATCGGATGCGAACGGATAAGGACAAGGCCGAAGAACGGGCCCGCGACGCGGGTCGCCCATCTGTTTGCGATGAAGCGTCCGCAGGATGGCCTGCCCGAAGATATCCGCGATCATATTCGCCTGATGTGCGACATCATCGCTCTCGGGTTTCAGACCGATAAGACGCGCGTAGCCTCGCTCCTCTTAGCCCGCGACCTGTCCGCGCTCTACTATCCGTTCCTCGGCGTTAGCAAGCAGCATCACGGCGCCTCCCATTACGACACCGAGGAGGACTATCAAAAGATAGTGCACTTCCAAGTGAGCCAACTGGCGTATCTCGCCCAGCGGCTGGACGCGATGCGTGAAGGGGAGAGCACGGTGTTGGACAACAGTTGTCTCCTGTTTCTGTCGAACATGTGGTCGGGGACGAAGCACGATAACAAGAAGGTGCCGGTGGTGACGATCGGGGGCTTGGGGGGCAAGCTGAAAACCGGCAGAGCGCTCGACTATTTCGAGTCGGGCGATGACAACCGCAAGTTGTGTAGTCTGTACTTGGGAATCATGGATCGGATGGGCGTCGAACTTTCGGAGTTCGGCGACGCTAAATCCCGGTTAGCAGGTTTCTGATAATACAAGCGGCTCAGGACTATGATTGGCTTTTCGCCGTCAAACATCGGTCGGCAGCGTCGGCGCTATCGTCCGGCCGTGTATTAAATGCAATCACCGCGCCTGGAGCAGCCTTGTGGACAGCATTGATGACGGCCTCGAATAAAAGTAGGCCCTTGGGCGGCAGGCGCACGCCGGCGCCAATCACCACGCAATCATAGCTCTTCGAAGCTAACTGACGCTCCACGGTCGGCACAGCGGTTTCATCCGGCCGAAATAAACCGAGGTCGGCCTCCCACCCGCGTTCGGCGAACTGCTTCATCGCGATCGCGATGCCGGCGTGAATCTTCTCGGCAGTCATACCGGGTGGCAACGCAGGGTCAGAAAAGTCCACAGCCTCTGGCTCGTAGCCTAGAAATAGAACGCGCGTCATGAGCTCTTCCCTACTCCTGCGAGCGCGTGGCTGCACGCGTGAGTATCTCGGCAGCTCGGAGCCCGCCCGCGCGTTGAATACCAGGCACGAAGAAGTTATCGATATAGTCCTTGTCCTCACCCTTGAAGGCTCCTAGCGGAGCCCGAAGCCGGACCGGAACTTCCGAAACGGCAGCCGCAAAGGTCGCCCAGACAGCAGCTTTGCCGATGCCCGCCACCGTGATATCCGACTCGCCTGTCTGACGGAGATAAGCGATTGCAGTGAGAATATCCTGAACCCGATTGGCGTCATCGCTGCGATTGAATGTCAGAAAATGCCGATGAGATCGATCCCGCGGGGCCACGGCCGATCCGGTTTGGAACGCGTCTATCGCGAAGACGGTGCGTCCTGCCGCAGCGGCCTCGAGTGCGGGCGCTGACTTCCGGGCCGCTTCGGCGCCATCGGGATGAATGACGAGCGTCGCTCCTTTTTTACCTTTCGACAAGACTCCCGGAACACGATCGCCGACGCCTGGACGCGTCAACACAATGCGTTCGTTCGTCGTCTCCTGCTCAACGTTTGTGGGCCACTGCGTTGCCATGGCCAGAGAGAGCCTGGTCCGCAACTCCGCAGGATCCATTGTTGAATCGTTCTGCTTTTTCGCAGCGCGAACCCAATTGTCGAAAAGCTTCTCGTAGTTCACGGCGTTGTCCGGGAGAGACCTTCCCGAAAAAACCATTAAGTCCTGCAGCTTTTCCTGCCGGATCCGACTCTCTGAGTACTTGGAGGCATCTGAATCGTTCAGGACCTTTTTGGCCATGAATTTGTAGACCGCTTCCCGACTCGCTTTGTTGTAGTTATGCGGCGCATCAATAAGAATGGTTTCTACCTCCTCGCCTTTCCCGTATAGATCGTAGAACGATTTCATGCTCGGGAACTCTTCTTTGGGTGTATTTTTCGTCCAGTCTCCAGTCGCTGAAACCATCAGCATGGGCTTGGGCGCCATTAGAGCGGCGATCTCAACATTATTCGTGCCGATTCGCAATCCGGGAGCGTTCTCGCACGGGGATCCTCCCTGCATGATTAAGGAGATCATGTTTACGGGCGCCGACCACTTCGGTCGATCATCGACGGCGCAAAGCATGAAAGTCTGAGTGCCGCCTCCTGATTCGCCCGTAACGACGACTCGTTCAGCATCAACATCGGGAAGGCTTTGCAGGAAATCAAGAGCTCGTATCGAGTTCCACGTCTGCAGACCGAGCGGTCCAAAATTCCACAATTCCTCACGCGGTCCGCCGAACACGTGCGGAATCTGCATCGTATCGTTGTACCCAATCATGTCGTACGCAAATACGACATATCCTTGACGCGCATGATTGATGCCTCGCGAGGGTACAGAAAAAAGTTCCCCGTGTTCCAATCGTCCGTACTGCGCGTGTCCATGCGGCGCGAGCATTCCCGGAAATTTTCCGGTTTTTCCTAAAGGCCGATATAAATTCCCAGCCAGATAGAACCCCGGTAGAGTCTCAATATAGAGCTTCTCGATGGAGTAATCTTTGTTCTCGATTCGTCCGAAGATCTGCACGTTCAACGGAGTACGTTCGGGCATCGGCAGCAGACCGGCTGCGAATCGAACCTGCTTGCGCAACTGCTCCGCGCGTGTCTTCCATTCGTCGAGTGACTTATAGCTCGGAGCCGCGAAATGTGTATCGGTATTCGGAGTTTGCGTGTTCCTGGCGTCTTGGGCCGGTACGCCGGCGAATGCGGTTGCTATGGTGCTTGCCGACAGAAGATTGCGGAAAATGCTTCCGAGTTCCATTGGCACAAATCGTAGTCGTTATTTCTTGAGAAATCAAGTTTCAAGTTTCTATTTCCCAAGACGTTCTAGGAATGTTATGCTCTCAGAGAACGACCCGTAGTTGTTTGCTGCTGAGGATGCGAATCGAGGTGACAATCGATGAGTCAATCTTCAGAACGCGTTTGCGGTTCCGAAGTCCATCCTGGTCCCCGTTCGGCCTGCCCCCGTCTGCTCTCTTCAAAGCTTCCGTAGGAGGTCACACATGACAAGATTCCGTCTATTCATTTTCTGTCTCAGCTTCGTACTGTTTCGCGTAGTACCTGTGGAGGCGCAATACACCACTGCGAGCTTGGGCGGATCGGTATCTGACGCCTCCGGCGCGGCAATACCAGAAGCTCAGATAACGGCCCGGAACGTTGATACGGGGTTCACTCAAACGACAACCACCGATAGCAGCGGCGGATTTCTGTTTTCACGACTGCCCATCGGAAACTATGAACTCCGTTGTGAAAAAAACGGGTTCTCGGTGTATCAGCAAACGGGAATACGCTTGACCGTAAATCAGGCGGCCAGCCAGCTAATCACCATGCAGGTTGGTCAAGTAGCGGAACGAGTGACAGTAGAAGCTAATGCCGAGCTGGTGACAACACGAACCGGAGCGGTAGGTCAACTCATCAACGAAAGGCAGGTTGTCGAACTTCCGCTGAACGGACGCCTTGCGCAGTCGCTTGTTTTTCTCGCGGCGGGCACTGTCGATCTGGGTCGTAATGGATGCCGGATCTGCGGCCACGGCGGCGTCTATCCGGGTGAGCAAACCGCCGGTGTAAACGGCGCCGGAATGGGACAAGTCAATTACCAGCTTGATGGAGCCGGCCACAATGACACCTATCTGAATGTGAATGTTCCATTCCCAAACCCGGACGCCGTGCAGGAATTCAATCTGGAGTCCACGAATTTCACCGCAGAGTACGGAAACGCAGCTGGCGGTATTGTGAACATCGTCACGCGATCCGGCACGAATCAAGTGCATGGCAGCCTGTTTCATTTCCTCCGCAACGGGAAGCTGAACGCCCGAAACTTTTTCGCTCCAGCTCAGGACACGTTGAAGCGGAATCAATTCGGCGGATCAGTGGGAGGTCCCATCATCAAGGACAAATTGTTTTATTTCGGGACTTACCAGGGCACGACCATTCGCAGCGAACCGTCCGGAAGAGTTGCGTTTGTGCCGACCGCAGCGGAGAGAGCCGGGGATTTCTCATCCACTCCCAGACAGTTGGTGGATCCGATTACGCGTCAGCCGTTTGCGAATAATCAGATCCCATTGAGTCGTTTCAGTCCCGTTTCGAACTACTTCCTGCAGCGCATTCCTCTGCCGAACCGCGCGGGTCGCGAAGCCAACTTTCCTACGACCTCCTCGAAGGAAGATGAGCATCAGTTCATGGGCAAAGCCGATTACAACCTGTCGAAGCATCAGCTCAGCGGGCGATATTTTTTCACGGACTACAAACGCCCAGCTGTGATTCCCACTGATAATCTGCTTGCGGCGACGGGAAACGGCAACGTCGTTCGTGTACAGAACATCGCCGTGAATCATACGTTCACAATGAAGCCGAATCTGATGCTGACATCCACATTTGGTCTCAACCGTCAGAGAGGAGGATCTCGGTCCAGCGCGCCCTTCAGCTTTCCCGACGCAGGAGTCAAGATCGCCAACGCGAGCCAGTCTGCGTTGCAGGCTCCGCCTGAGTTGATTGTGAGCGTGACTGGCGCCTTTAGTTTGGCTACCAATCATCTCGGTGACTTCGACCGCGGCGATGTCACCATCCGTGAGAATTTAACCTGGATTCGAGGGAACCACGAGTTTCACTTCGGTGGTGAGGCCGTGCGCGTGTCAAATCACATCATCAATACGTTCCGAATGGACGGCAACTTCACATTCAACGGACAGCTAAGCGGAGACGGTCTCGCGGATTTCATGCTTGGACGCTCCTCGCAGTTTGTGCAGGGAGGCGGCGAATTCAAAGACCTGAAGGGCACTCGATGGGGATTCTTTGCACAGGATAACTGGCGCGTGAATCAGCGTCTGACGCTCAATCTCGGCGTGCGATGGGATCCATACTGGCCTTACTACGATCGCGAAGGCCGCGTAGTTTGCTTTGATCCCGGAGCTAAATCGACCCGCTATCCAAATGCGCCAGCAGGGATGCTGTATGGCGGAGATAATAACGATCCGGGCTGTCCAACAGGCGGTTCCGACCCGAACCTGGCCAACATCGCACCGAGGATAGGATTCGCCTATCGATTGACCAGCGACAACCGAACGAGCCTTCGCGGCGGCATAGGTTACTTCTTCACGCCCATTCAGACGAGTACATTCAATCCGTTCACGAACATCGCCCCGTTCGCACCGGGCTTTTCGTTTGTGGATGTATCGTTCGAGGATCCATTTGGGAGCGCGGGCGTTCAGAATCCGTTCCCGGCGCAATATGGTCCGCGCGTTCCGGGACCCGAGGCCACATTCGTTACACCGACAGAACTCCGGGCGGTGTTCGATACGAATTTTCGGACTCCGCTGCTTACCTCATGGAGCATCAACATCGAGCGTCAGCTTGGCTCCGACTGGGTCGCGAGGCTCGGATACGTCGGCAATAAGGGAACCTGGTTTTTCGCTGCCGCGGAGAACAGCCGTGAGTTGAATCCTGCGATCTTCGGGCCAGGGGCGACCATTTCTAATACGCAGGCTCGGAGGCCTTATCAGTCGTTCAGTAACATCGGTTTCTACGAATCCGGCAACAACTCAAACTACCATTCGATGGTGGCGAATTTGGAGAAGCGATTCGGCCGTGGTCTGACCGTCTTGGCCAATTACACATGGTCCAAAAAAATGGATGATTACGGCTGGACCAACCCTTACGATCGAGGGTTCGATTACGCTCTGTCTCGCGAAGACGTCACGCACAATCTGAAGTTTTCGAATGTGTGGCAGGTACCTACAATGCAAGTGCCAACGGCACTCTCGTGGGCGTTGAACGGATGGATGTTGAATTCTCTGGTCACGTGGCAAAGCGGCTTTCCATTCAGCGTGACAGCCGGTCGTGACAACTCGCTCACGGGCGTCAATCGCGATCGTGCCGATTACATCGGGGGCGGCGATCCCAATTTGAGCAGCAGCCGGTCGCATGGCGAAATGGTGGCACAGTTCTTTGATACCTCGCGATTTGTTCAGAATGCGCCGGGCACATACGGCAATTCCGGCAGAAACATCGTCCGGGGGCCGCGCTTTTTCAATACGGATGTTGGTCTGCTCAAGAACAACTGGATCACCGAAAGATATAACTTGCAGTTCCGCGCTGAGTTCTTCAACATCTTCAACAACGTGAACTTTAATCTGCCGAACTCAAACCTTTCGTCTGGAGCGCAGTTTGGCCGAATCACCTCAGCGCTCGATCCTCGCATCCTGCAATTCAGTCTGAAACTACTGTTTTGAAAGGAGCGTTTACCGCAAACCGGGCCCCGCCCGAATGTTGATACGATTGTCTCGGCTTTCTCGCAAGACGATGAAGCTGACGGAAAGGGGAACTCCGTGCACTCGAAAGAACCGCAGAACCGAAAGGGCATCAAACGTCGTGATGTGTTCAAAGCGGGAGGCGCGGCAGCGGTAAGTCTGTCAATACCGGCCGGGGCGCAGGCTGTTACACCTTCCGGCGCTGACGTCTACACTCGGCTTGGAGTGCGGCCGTTTATCAACACGACAGCAACGTTGACCATTAACGGTGGCTCGCGGACACTGGCGGAAGTGATCGCGGCGATCGAGCAGGCTTCTCAGTATCACGTCAACCTCGACGAGTTGATGGAGAAAGCCAGCGCACGGCTCGCTGAACTCCTGAAGGTGGACTGGGGAATCGTCACCTCCGGAGCTGCCGCAGCCCTTTCCAACGCAACGGCCGCGTGCATTGCCGGCGCCGATCCGGAAAAGATGCAACAGCTACCTGATCTGCGGCGCTTGAAGAACCAGGTCGTGATGCCTCGCGAGTCGCGAAACGTTTACGATCATGCGACGCGTACGTTGGGAGTTGAGATCGTCGAAGTCGACTCCGCTGCCGAACTCGAATCGGCTCTCGGACCCCGGACGGCGATGATTCAAATCCTGGGATCGCATTTCGGCAGTTCGCGATTCGGTCTCGCTGAAGTGGCTCCCATTGCAAAGAAGGCCGGCGTGCCGATCCTTGTTGATGCTGCTGCCGATTATCTGATCGTTCCAAACCCTTACATCGCGCTCGGCGCAGATTTGGTCGCCTACAGCGGTGGAAAGATTCTTCGTGGCCCACAAACAGCGGGCCTGTTACTCGGACGCAAGGACCTTGTGCGCGCCGCCTGGGCCAATAGCGCGCCTCACCATGCTTTCGGCCGGGCGATGAAGGTGAGCAAGGAAGAAGTTGTCGGCATGGTGGTGGCGGTGGAAACGTTCGTCAACAAGCGAAACATGCAGGCCGAGTTTCGCGAATGGGAATCCTGGTATGCTCACATCTCCGAGCGAATCACGCAAGTGCCGGGAGTTAAGACGAAGATTCGTGGCCCGGAACGCGGCGGGCCGTTCCCGACATTGAGCGTGTCGTGGGATCCCGCTCAGGTGGGACTCACCGCAGGCGAGGTCGGCAAGCTGCTCCTAGATGGCGAGCCTCGAATCATGTCGCATGCTTCCGGTGATGGACACTCCTTCGCGATCCGGCCGGTTGCGATGAAGCCCGACGAGTACAAAATAGTCGCCGAGCGGTTGTCGCAGATTTTTCGATCCGCTCCTAAGGGCGTCAAGGCGACTCAACTCGCAGCGCCATCGGTTGAGATCGCCGGGCGATGGGATGTGTCCATTCAGTATGAGTCGGGTTCCGCGGAGCACAAATTGTTCCTGACGACAAAGGAACACAAGGTCTCAGGCACTCATGTGGGATGGGCGTTTGAAGGGGACTTGAGCGGTTCGATTGAGGGCGACAGGATACAGCTTCGCACGGCGCTTCCGGTTGGCGGGCAGCGGCTGACGTATGGATTCTCGGGCCGGGTCACTGGCGACGCAATGTCGGGAGATCTGGAACTTGGCGAGTACGGCAAGGCTCGTTGGACAGCGCGGCGTCACGTTTGATGGTGTTTCGATGCAAAGCGTCTCGGCTGTTGGCGATCGCGGTTGCGCTGACAGCCTCGATGATTCAGGGCGCTGTCCACACGGTCGTAAACGAAGTCAATTACCACACGTTTTCCATTGCACATCCAGTGCTGGCCCGGATTCGACCCGGTGATGTCGTCGTCACCAAGACGGTCGATTCCGCTGGATTCGACTATCAGGGTGTTCGCCACACAAAGACTCATGGCAATCCTCTGACTGGACCGTTCTATGTCGAAGGAGCCGAACCTGGAGATGCCGTTGTCGTGCAGCTTGACCGTGTCCGGTTGAATCGCGCGACCGGGTATACCGCTTACCGTGTCGGTGCGCTCACTCCCGAAACTCGCGACAGTTTCTCACCACCTCCGTACGCCGAAGGCGCTGTGCTTCCATCGCGAACGGACCTGATCCCTTTCCTCATCGATTTGAAAGCCGGCACTGCGCGTCCGAAAGACAAGTTGAGCGGTCGTGTCGATCTTACATTTACGACGTCGCCCATGCTCGGCTGCATCGGCGTCGCGCCAGGAGTGAATGAAGCTCCGACATCCGGTCCCGCGGGCGCCTATGGCGGCAATCTCGATTACAAGGAGATTCGTGAGGGAGCTACTGTCCTGTTGCCTGTAAGCGTCGCGGGCGCATATCTCTTTCTCGGAGACGGCCATGCGCTCCAAGGGGATGGAGAAGCGGTTGGATCAGGAATAGAGACGTCTCTCGATGTGCAATTCACAATTGGCCTGCGAAAGAAGGCGGGGTTGCGCGAGCCTCGAGTAGAAACTTCCGAGTACCTGATTAGTTTGGGCGCACGTACGGCAGCTAGTCATTCCTTAAACGATGCGCTGGCGATCGCGAACTCGGACATGATGCGCTGGCTCGTGGAAGAGTATGGCATTGAGCCCATTGCAGCTCACCTGCTCCTCGGACATCAGGCCAAGTACGATGTGGTGGCGCTCAGCGGAGTGATGGCGGTTAAGATCCCGAAACGTGTGCTGCCGAAGGCGCGCTGAACGTTTTGTCAGGGCGGCGTGTTTCGACCGCCGTCAAAGAGGCACGGCATTTTTCCGTACATATTCGGCGTCAAGATCGGACTCGTCCGGTCCGAGGTAGTGGAAGTATTCCGCATATTCGAGTCCGTGAGCTTGTCCGCGGGCTCGATCGCGAGCAAGCGCAAAATGCTTCGTATACTGCCGGTTCGCCGTATCGTCGTCACTACCTAACAGCGGCAGACGCTTCCCCTCCTCAGCCAAACGACGACGCAACTGTGCTCCGGTATTACCCGCCGGACCTTGCGTCACGTTGGCGAGATTCGCAAACACCTTCTGATCCATAAAACCGGAGATATCCACGACGCGGTTGACAAGCTGAGGACCGCGAGCGAAGTAGTATCGCTCCTTCGGCGCGTGCGGCTTGAGACCCGCTAAGAAGTGTTCCGGATAGTCCCAACGCGTGCCGGCGATTGCCGCAGCCCACTCGACGGCGCGGGCGGTGACGTAATGATCGGGATTGCGCTCATACAACGCCGAAGGATCGTAGACCATAACAATGTCTACTTTGAGCGCTCGGAATAGAAACACGAGTCGGGCGCGGATTTCGGCGATTGGCCACGCGTCCATGTTGTGGTTGGGGTAGTTGAGAAAGATCGAGTCTTTGCAACTCATACGCTTCCCCACTTCCACGGTGTCGCGCTCATTTTTGAGGACGATCTCGCCATAAGACGCTCCGGTTCCAGCCATAGAGTCATCCGACATCGTGATCAGATAAGCGGTGCAGCCCTCATCTATCAGCTTCAATAGAGTACCCGCGGCAAAGATGGGAATATCGTCGCAGTGCGGCTGTATTGCGGCAACCACTTTTCCCTGATGCGGCTTGCCGTTCTGGCGCCGCTCGATGACCGGTTGGACCTGGTAAGACGTACTGCCTGTGCCTCCCCCTACCGCCTCGCGGGGTTGCGGCGGTGTCTGTCCGGAGAGTTGAGCCGAACCAGCAAACATCGAAGCTTCAAGAAATCGTCTTCTGCGCACGAATGACCTCCATGCGCAGCATACACCGATTGTTCGGTATACGATTGGGCAATGCGAACGAATGAAGCCTCAGCATCACGCCGGGCGTTACTAAGAGCAACCGTAGTTGGAGGCGCGGGAGCGAGCGTTTTGGCAGCCCAGACCAAGTCTGAGTGGGGTCCAAAGAAGCAATCAGCGGGCGGTCCGATTCGATCCGGCCATCTTCTATTCTTGAGCGGTATCGGCGGTTGGTATCCCGAACGGCGGCCGAAGCCGGGTGACGCTCGCGAACAGACGTCAGATGCGTTGACGATAATGAAGGCGGCTCTGGAAAAGGCAGGCTCGTCGATGGAGAATGTACTGAAAGTACAGGTTGCGCTTGTCGATCCCGAGAAGAACTGGGAGCCGATGGACCAGGCGTATAACGTGTTCTTCCCAAAAGATCGACCAGCGCGGTCCTACTTCGGCACGACCGGGTTTCGCAGACCTGGGCAATTACTTCAAATCGATTGCATCGCGTACGTGGATTAGCGTCTAACGGCCGCTAGTACTTACTTGCGAAAATTAGCGCGCAGTGGTAGCAGGGCTAAAGTCCTGCGCAAGCTGAAGCTTGCACCACATTGGACAGTACGCAGATTTCTGCAACTTGGCACTAATTCACTTGAAGTTGCTATATGGCCCGGCGTCTCGCCAGTCCGATACGCTGAGGCCCTCAGCATCCCACACAATGACACCGTTTCTGACGGTCAGAACGCAACGTAGTTCTTTGTCTGACGTTAGTTTGCCATGGCCCGAATCCAGCCACGAAAATTGCCCTGTCTGTAATTCCAACACGGCGATGTCGGCGATGCCACCCTCATCGATAGAGCCAAGATCAGGACGCCGGATTGCTTTGGCTGCATTGACCGTACTGCGCTCGATCACTTGGTCGAGGGTGAGGCCCATAGCCAGAAACTTGGACATGACGTTCGTCATCGTCGCCCGCGGGAGCATGATGCTGTTTTTGTGCATGTCGGTCGAGATCGTATCGGGAAGGAACTTTTGCTGAATCGCCGGAACGGCAATCCGGAACCAGAGGCTTCCCGAACCGTGCCCGACATCGAACAGGACACCTTTTTTCCTCGCCGCCCACATATAATCCTGAACCTTCTTCTGTGTGTCCAATTGCGGTGTGAGCCGGCCATAAAAATGAGTATGGATGTCGCCTGGCCTCATATGTTCAAGCAGGAGTTCTCGGTAGCCTCGCCCCGGCTTTGGGTGAAAGTCAACCATGACGATGGTCTTACTTATTTCGGCTGCTTTGATCGCGCGATCAACCGCCTCCCATGTCGGCGGCTGAAAATGGGCTGTTTTGATACCGACAATTGTCTTGGGATGCTTTAGAACGACCTTCGCCGCGGCTTCAGGATCCATCTCATTCACGTTGTCTTCCACCTCTGCTCCGAACATCCCTGCGCCAACTATGTTGAGGAACGCGAGAATACGAACAGTGGCGTGGGAGATGACATTCGCGTTGAACTGCTCGAACGTTTTCCACCCGGAACTCCCGGCATCCACGGCGGTAGTCACTCCATATCGCAACGTGTTGTGGTCGGGATTAAGGCTTAGCGAAGCTCCTTGCGCGTCAACGTGGGTATGAAGATCGATGAGCCCCGGCGTGACGTAGTAGTCGCTGAGGTCAACGACTCGACGCCCATGAGCCGCCGGAATAGCCTTAGCAATCCTTTGTACCTTGCTCGCCGTAATCGCAATGTCCAGCCGCTCGTTGCGTTTGTTCTTGGGATCGATGACGTGACCGCCTTTGAGAATCAGGTCGTAAATCTCCTGCGAACGGGCCGGAAGCGCGGTGAGCGCCACGACGAGCAGAGCGACGATTCGAATCACTGAATCACCTCATACTCGCCGGCCCGGTTCCACTCAGGGAAGCCGCGCCCATCGCGGTCGTAAACAAGGCTTCCTTCACGGATCGTCATCACACATTCGAGCTTCTTCGTCCCGATCGAGCTTCTTGTGCCAAGCGTCCTTGAAGGCAAAGACACCATTTCGCAGCTTAAAGACAGCGACGTCGGCTGTTTGGCCTTCGCCCAATGTTCCGATTTCGGGGAAGCGAGCTATGGCTTTGGCCGGATTCATGGTGGATTTGAGGATGGCGTCCTGCAGAGTCATCCCGAGGTTCATTAACTTCGAGATGCAGTTCGGCATATCCGACTCGGGAATCATGATGCTCGACGAGTGAAGGTCCGTGCTGATTGTGTCGGGCGCAAATCCCTGCGCCATAGCTTTGGTCGCAACCGGCCACAAAAAGCTTCCCGCTCCATGTCCGAGATCGAATAAGACGCCTCGCCGGCGCGCTTCCATCATGTATGGTTCGAGCTTTCCGGTGAAGCGATTGACGACCTCGATCTGCCGGTCGTTGTACATGTGGGTATGGATGTCTCCCGGCCTCATCTTGTCCAGGAGTTTCTCTCGTGTCGTGCGGCCGGTGTTCGTAAAAATCTTGTCGTCGATCATGACCGGCGTTCCGGACAATTTGCCCGCCGCAATCGCATGATCAATGGCAACCCAACCTTTTCCTCCGAAATGGGCAACCTTGATGCCCACGATATGCCGTCGGTGTTCGCGGATCTTGCTTGCCGTTTTTTCCTCATCCATGTCGGTGATGTCGTCCTCATACTTTTCACCGATCATTCCGTGCCCGACGATGTTAATCAGAGCCAGCACTCTGGTACGCGATGGCTTTATCACCCTCTGATACATCTCGTCGAAGGTGCGCCATCCCGAGCCGCCCGCGTCGACAACTGTAGTCGTGCCTGCGATCAGCGCTGAGTCGTCCGGGAAAATAGATCCGCTGTACCCGTAAACATGCGCATGCAGATCAATCAGCCCCGGTGTCACGTATTGGCCGTGCACGTCCAGAACCTTGCGGCCTTCTCCGGCAGGGATGTTCGCTGCTACTCGTGCGATCTTACCGCCAGAGATAGCGATATCCATAACAGAGTCGATCCGGTTTGCAGGATCGATGACATGACCTCCCTTCAGCAGAAGGTCATACCTGGCCTGACTCCAGCACAGGCTTGTAGTCGCGAAAACCAAGAATACTCGGATGGGTCTCATGAGATGGGGATGAGCAACATACTACTATGACTTGCTTCCATCCCCATCGCCGGAGGAATGCGGCGCGTTACGGGTTCAGAACGAATAGCGCAGCCCTAATTGAATAATGCGCGGATCGCCTGCCGAGGTCACCCGACCGAAAAGCGCGTTAGTGACAGACGTATTCGGATTGCCGAGGTTTACGCGATTAATCGCGTTGAAGAACTCGCCGCGAAACTCGAGCTTATGGCTTTCAGCAAAAGGCATCGGAAATGCCTTGAACATGGACGCATCCAAGTTCACTGGGACAGGTCCCCGATCAGTGTTGCGTCCCAGATTACCGAAAGTGCCGGGTGTGCTAGCCGCATAGGCAGAGGTGTTGAACCACTTCAGGATGCGTTCACCGCGAGGCCGGCTATCGTCGAGGTTGGGATCACCGATTATATCCGGCCGATCGCCGCCGATGCCCGTAAGTGAATTGTCGAATCCGTCAGTGACGGTGAGCGGGGCGCCTGTCTGAACAGTAAAGATACCGTTCAGCTGCCAGCCGCCCAGCAGATAGTGCCACGCTCCGCTCTTCGGTCCCGGAAGCTCGTAATTGAAAGAGCCGGTAAATCGCACGGCGCGATGGAAATCCGAGACCGCATGGTCCTTCATGAAATCCGCGCGTGTGAATTGGCCAAGGTTGCTTTCAAAGGCAGTGTAGGAGGCGAGATCCGTTGATTTCTGCCAGCTAATGCCACCGAGGAAGGTCAAGCCGCCGGAATAGCGTTTCTCGACGCTCACCACCAGAGCATGGTAGTCGGATATGCCGAAGGTTCCGGCAGAAGTGAGCTGGGTGAATTCCTTCATGGGACGTCGGGCATTGGTGTTGGCGATGGTAGCCCCTGGACCGGGAACCGCGGCGTTGATTTCCGAAGCGTGGAACAGGTCCCGTCCGGAAGAGCCTTGGTAGGCGACTCTCGCGACCATGCTCTTCGGCAGGCTCTGCTCGACGGTGAAATTCCACTGGTGAATCGTCGGATATCCGAAGTCCGGGTCGAACGCCACGAGCAGGAAGGGGAGGACAAAGTTCTGCGACGAGGAAATTGGTCGCGTCACCGGGAACGGATTGGTTGTTCCGAGGTAAGGGTTGGCGAAGCTGGGCGGCGCGACGATATCGACGCGCACGGAGTTAGGGGGCGAGGTCAACTGGCGATTGTAGGTCAGTGCCATCGGAGCATCGTGAAACCGACCGTATCCTGCACGGAGGCTGGTCTTGCCGTCGCCGAAGACGTCGAACGCCACGCCAATGCGGGGATCGAATATGCCGTAATTGCTCGGCACGACAGTGTCGGGGACGCCGGGATCACCTCCGGAGAACACGCCCGGCGGCAGATTGGGAAACCGCTGGGAATGCGTTCCCGCTTTATAGGCGTCGGCGTCAAATAAAGAGATCTGGTGCGCCGGCTTGTCAGTGAACTGAATGAACGGATTCCAGCGCAATCCCAAGTTCAGGGTCAGTCGCCTGTTGACCCTAAAGTTGTCCTGGATGAATGCGCCGTACTGATCGCGGACCAGGTTGTTATAGAGGGGCGAAATCTGCGCGAAGGCGCTGGCTTTGCCATACATGAAATCGGACAAGTTGTTGTTGGAAAAACGCCCGGCCCACGTCCACGTCCCATCAGAGTTGAAGTCTTGATCCAAGATGCTCTGATCGCGCGTGATATCGAGCCCGAAGTCTAGCTGATGACGGCCGCGAGACCAGGTCCAGGAGTGCTGAATGTTGTACTGATTGCGAGCGACCCGGTAGAGCGCGTTCACAGCGTTACTGAAGTAGTTGGTGATCCCAAAACGGAACGTATCTCCCTTCGACATAATCGGCACGTCGATTCCGAGGGCTTGGTTGCCCGCGAAGTCCTGGCCCGTTTGGAGGTTATAGGTCCTGCTGTAACTCAGGGTCGTATTGGTGAGTAGCGAAGGGGTTACCGTAATCGTATCCGTGAAGTTGAGGCTGTGGCTTTTCCAGATCCTGTCGGGCGCATTGGTCAGCCGGTTCTGCGGGTCAACGATAGCCGGGTTGTCCAAGCCATCATAAAAATAACGGCCCGACAACCGGTGATTACTGGTGAACTCATGATCGATGCGACCGATGTATTGGTTATCGGTTTGGGATGAGGCAACGGTGTAATAAAGCAGTCCGTTGGGTTGGTTTGGCAGCGGTATGGTTTCCAGTACCTTTTGCGCGACCGGATCGAGTTGGGACGGCGGAATGATGTTACCTGGCACTGGCTGTTTCGTGGTGGGATCAATCAACTGCGTGCCGGGCAGCAAACTCGAGAAATCTCCACGGCGCTGTTCGGCGGTGGGGACAACAGTGGTGGATGTCGGTGGCCGCTGACGCAACTGTGTGCCCTGCCATGAGAAAAAGAAGAACGTCTTGTTCTTGATGATCGGGCCACCCACAGCAAGTCCATACTGATTTCGCTTCAGGCCGTCGTCCGTTGCAGCAAAAAAGTTGCGGGCATTCATTGCATGGTTACGGACGTACTCAAAGACCGAACCGTGAACAGCGTTGCTGCCCGATTTGGTCACCATGTTCACAACGCCGCCGCCACGGCCTCCGAACTTGGCTGAGTAATTGTTCGTCTGAAAGCTGAACTCCTGGATCGCGTCGGGGTTCGGAGCGACGTTTGCAACCAGAGTGTACGGGTCTTCGTGAAGACCGCCATCGAGGACGAACGTAGTGGAGTTCCCGCGACCTCCGCTGGCCGAGACCTGAAGGGTTTCGGGCCTCGTGGCGGATTGGTTGAAACTGCCGGCGCCGCCGAGAGTGCCGGGAGTCAACTGTAGCAATTGGAGAACGTTGCGCCCATTGAGCGGCAAGTCTCCGATTTGTTTCTGGTTGACCACGGTATTCAGCGTGGCGGTACGAGTATCAACGATGGCGGCATCGCCGACAACGTTGACCGCATCGGAGACGGCGCCTACCTTGAGCGACATGTTGATGGTGGCGTTCTGGTCCACGGCGAGCACCAGCTCCGGAACGGTCTGCGTCTGAAACCCGGCTGCCGTGATGGTTATCGAGTATCGTCCTGCGGGCAGCGCAGGAACGACGTAGTAGCCGACAGAGTTGGACTCCACCGTCCGCTCGGCGCCAGTGTCCAGGTTCTTGACGAGCACGCTTGCGGCCGGAACAGCCGCATCAGACGCGTCGAGGACCGAGCCCGCCATCGAAGCAGTCGCGCGCTGCGCAAATGCGTGTGTTCCGCCCAGGTGGACAACAATCAGGCAAGCAATGACCAGTTTAAGATTGTCGAACCATCCAGTCTCCAATGTGGTGTTCCTCATCCGACTTTCCTCCAGGTTGCTGAATAACAATTTGATATTTGTCGAATCCGAGTGAGAAATCAAGCGAGTTCTTGTTTGGCTGATCATACTACGTTCCGGACAAGCCGATGAGTTATCGGAAAAGCATTGCCAGGAAAGGCGACTTTCCTGGAATCCATGATCAATATTCGAGAGTATTTGGACGGCCGTAGTCATCACACATCGGCGACTGGAAGTTCGTTTTATTTCTCGGCGCGGGAAATGCAGACTTATCGTTATTTCTTCTGCGACAACAGCTCCCGAAGAGCAGCCAGCAGAACCTGTTCCACTTCGGGCGCAGTGCGGGAGACCGGACCGGTTTCATACCCTCCTTGCGAGTAGGCGATGCTCGTGCCAATGTATCCTGGGCCGTAGTCGCCATAGGCGGCCATTGCAACGAAGCTGTCAGGCCTCATCTGCTGTGCGGCTAGCTGATACTCAACAAACAGCTCGCCCGGCATGTGAATGACGCGAGCTTCTCCGAGAGTCAGCAGAAACAACGGAATCTTTCTGTTGGCTGCACACTGCTGCGCAAACGCGAGATCGCGACCAGCCGTCAAACGGACGCGAGTGGGTTGCGCCTGGTCGATCATGACAGAGCGCAATCGTTCCTGATCGCGAATGACCTCGGCAACGGGCAGCGCCACCGGCAGCGATTGCCAACTCACGTCGGCGGCCTTGATCGGCGTCTTCGTCATGGATTCCCAGGCTGACTTCATACCGTCCGCAAGTCTCCGCGCCAGGACAGGGCGCATCGAAGGCGAACCATCGTTGTATTTGCCCGCCGCTACATTTCCACCCGCGCCATTGAAGTGAATGTGCTCAACCGGCAATTCCGCTTCCCGCATCCTCCTAGCCATACCTACAAAGTCTGCGCTGACCCCGCCCTGGCCATAGTAGCTTTGGGGATGTGTCGCGTAGTAGGTCATCGATACGAGCGGCCGATCCTGGTTCCAGAAACTAATTACCCTTACATATGGATCGATAACACCTTCCGGCGCCTCCCTGGCTTCCGGGACTCGGCTAGCACTGAACCGAATGTGTTTCACTTTGCCGTCTGGCCCGAGCACTCGCCGGTTCGATGCAACTTCCATCACCTGTGCTCGTCCCAGGCCGAGATGAGTTACAGCCTGCGGTGTTCGGATCGCCTCGCGCACCGATTCGGCAACGCGGTTGATAGCAGAACGCATGAAGCTCGGCTCATAGAGCTTGGCGGTCAACCCGTACTTTTTCAGGATTTTTTCCGCGGTCGGATCGTATCCTGGGGCGTCATGCTGGTGCAAGGTGTGAACACTGACGTGATCGCTGTCAGTGTTTGCCGCGGCGGCGATTGCACGCCTCCACTCGTCCCATCCCTCATTGGCAATGCCTTCCCAATCAACCGCAACGAGAACAATTGACTTCTGAGGGCCAATCAGAATCATGCCGCGAGCGGAGAGCGGATCAACGATCTGCTCGGCTGGCTTCACTCCGGCAGAGCAGCAAAGTGGCGAGCCTAAGGGCGGCGTCACGTCCACTTGAAATGTGGCTAACCGCAGCGGTTCCGCCCCGAATGCCGCCGCGATGGCGAAAAGAAACGATACCGAGCGGAAAAATGTCATTGCTGTCATTAATACCGCAATCAAAGAGTGAACTAAAGTGGAATACGTGTCAGTCGCAGTCTCTAGGTTCCGTGTCGTGGCCGGTCTGTTTCTTTTAACGTTGTCTATTCAAGGACAACAGCTAGATTCGTTTCAGCGGGAAATCCACCCAATCGTGGGCCGCTACTGCCTTTCCTGTCATTCGGCTGCCAAACACATTGGCGATTTGAATCTGGAGCGGTTCACGTCATTTCAAACTCTCACGCAAGATCCGAAGGTTTGGCAAAAGGTCTCCGAACAGATTTCGCTCGGAGAGATGCCGCCGAAGGGAATGCCTCAGCCGAATACGGATGAGAAACGGCGCCTGCTCGCGTCAATTGCAGCGGCCCTCAAGAGAGCGGCCCGCGCTCATGCGGGTGATCCAGGGCCTGTAGTCATGCGCCGCCTCAATAACGCGGAATACACCTTCACCATACGCGACCTGACAGGTGTCGGCTCGCTCGATCCTGCCAAGGAGTTTCCCGCGGACGGCGCAGCTGGTGAAGGCTTCATGAACACCGGCAACGCGCTGGGGATGTCGCCTTCGCTCGTCACGAAATACATGGACGCGGCAAAAAACGTCTCGCAGCATGCTGTATTGTTGCCGGATGGAATCCGATTCTCACGCTTCTCGACGCGTCGCGATTGGACGGATGAGATCCTCGGTGAGATCCGGAGCTTCTACCAATCCTTCACCGAGTCGAGCGGCGCGGAAACAGTAACGCAGCAAGGTATGGCGCTCGATAAGAGCCGGGGCGGAGCCTTGCCGCTGCGCAAGTACCTGTCCGCTTCACTCGATCTACGCGGAGTCGCAGCAGCCGGCGCCATCGACGGAGTGGCACGTCGGCATGGACTCAGCGCGAAGTACTTAACCGCGCTCGTGAATCTCCTCAACGATACCCGTCCCTCACCGATACTCGATGGCTTGCGATCCCGTTGGCGTACCGCGAGGCCGTCCGATATCGATTCCTTAGTGAGTGATATCGCGGTTTGGCAGCAGGCATTGTGGAAATTCAGCAGCATAGGGCACATCGGGAAACTGGATGGACCTAAAGCATGGATGGAACCTGTGAATCCGGTCGTGGGACAGCAGGAATTCCGCGTGAAGCTCACTCCCACACCTGCGAGTGATGAAGTGACGATTTATCTCGCCGCGCACAATGGCGGCGATGGACCGAATGGCGACGTCGTGGTCTGGCGCGAGCCAAAGCTTGTCATCGCCGGCCGTCCACCGGTCCTACTGCGAGACGTGCGCGCGTTAATCGACACGCTTACGGTCCGACGGCAGCGCATGTTCTCGTCCACGGCAAAAGCGCTTACGGCAGCGGCGGAAGCAAGCTCGTCAACACAGCCGTTTGATCTGGCGGCTGTGTCCAAGGACACCGGCATTGAGCCGGACGATCTCAAAGCCTGGTTCGATTACGTTGGCGTCGGCGCCCAGTCAGACTTCAAAGTCGACCTACTCAGAGCAAAGATCGAAAAGACTGGCGCATATGACTTCGTTCAAGGATGGGGCACATCGAAGACGCCCATGATTCTCGCAAATTCTTCAACCGAGCCTGTGCGTGTTCCGGGCAATATGAAAGCTCGCGGCGTAGCTGTCCATCCTTCGCCAACTCAGAATGTCGCCGCCGGGTGGCGCAGCCCGGCGCCAGCAACAATGCGTGTGGAAGGCCAAGTTGCTCGCGCCCATCCCGAATGCGGCAACGGAGTTACGTGGTCGCTCCAACTGCGGCGAGGGAAGCACGCGACAGTACCTTGCGCAAGGAGAAGCTCGTGGCGCGACTCCAGTGAAGATTGGTCCATTTGACCGAGTACGCCTCCAACAAGGAGATCTGCTCTCCGTCATCATCGGCGCGCGGGAGGGGAACCACTCGTGTGACTTGACGGGAGTAGATCTACGGCTCACTACAACAGACGCCACTCCTCAGACGTGGTCGCTAGCGAACGACGTTGCCGGCAATGTTCTCGCCGGCAATCCTCATAACGATTCCGCAGGACGGCCGAACGTCTGGCATTTCTACACTGAAGCTATCCAAGCCGAAACAATTGACACCATTCTTCCTGCTGGTTCGCTTCTCGCACGTTGGCAGTCGTCAGAATCACAAGCTGAAAAACATTTGCTTGCGGAACAACTCGAACGACTGTTGACGGGTCCTGCGCCGTCAAGAGACGCAACCGATCCCGACGCGCAGCTCTACCGTCAAATCACGTCGCTCGCAGGTCCACTCTTTGCAGGCGTTAGGACACTGGCGACGAAGTCCGAAGCGAATAACTGGGGACTCGATCCGAAGCTTTTCGGCAAGCATCCGGATGGAACTGCCATCGATGCGGCAAGTCTGAGTGCTCGAGCACCCTCGGTAATTGCGATACGTCTCCCTGCCGACCTAGTCGCAAACAGCGAATTCGCTACTACCGGGACGCTCGCCGGTAAAAATACAACCGAAGGCAGCGTCCAGTTGGAAGTAGCGAGGAGCCCGCTAGACGCACGGACGAGCTTGCTTCCCGCCGGAACGGCGGTAGAGGACACCAAGGGGATGTGGACCTCGAATAATCAGACGGTCGCTTATCGTTTGCCCGTCCTCACGCAGAAAGGCGGCGCAGCAGAGAAGCGGATGGAGTCCGCATTCGAAGAATTTCGCCGCATCTTCCCAGCCGCGCTCTGCTACACCAAGATCGTCCCCGTCGACGAAGTCGTGACACTCACTCTCTACCACCGCGAAGACGAGCCCCTTAGCCGCCTTATTCTCAACACCCGTCAGAAGGCGAAACTCGATCGCTTGTGGAACGAATTGCATTACGTCAGCCGCGACGCGATCGCGTTGGTCGATGTGTTCGAGCAACTATGGCAATACGCCACTCAGGATGCCGATCCATCCAAGTTTGAACCGCTCCGTCAGCCTATCCTCACCCGCGCGGCGACCTTCCGCCAACTGCTTGCGGATACGGAACCTCGGCACGTCGATGCGGTTCTGAAACTCGCTGATCGGGCCTATCGCCGGCCGATCTCCGAAGCGGAGAAGAGCCAGTTGCGAAGCCTGTACCAACATCTTCGACAGCAAGATCTACCGCATGACGAGGCGATCCGTCTGATGCTTGCGCGAGTGTTCGTGTCGCCTGCATTTCTGTATCGCGCCGAGACCGCGCCGCCCGGGAAACATGCCGTTGCTGTCAACTGATTACGAGATGGCGAACCGCCTGAGCTATTTTCTGTGGTCGTCCATGCCGGACGCAGAACTGCGAAGCGCCTCGGACGCTGGCAAACTGCGCACGCCAGTCGAAATACAGGCGCAAGCCCGGCGCATGTTGCGCGACGATCGCGCTCGACGCCTGGCATCGGAGTTTGGCGCGGCTTGGCTGCACCTCCATGACTTTCAGACACTCGACGAGAAGAGCGAACGACACTTCCCAACCTTCAAAGATCTGCGCGGCGCGATGTATGAAGAGTCGATCCGATTCTTTACCGATTTCTTTCAGAACAACCGTTCGGTGCTGAGCCTGCTTGACGCCGACCACACATTCCTGAATGAACCACTCGCCAGACACTACGGGATCGCAGGAGTCACCGGCCCGGACTGGCGGCGGGTGGATGGCATCCGCAAATTCGGTCGTGGGGGAATACTGGGCCAAGCCGCTGTCCTTTCGAAGCAGTCCGGCGCTTCGCGCACCAGCCCCATCCTGCGTGGCAACTGGATTGTCGAGGTGCTGCTCGGCGACAAACTTCCTCGCCCTCCCAAGGACGTTCCGCAACTCCCTACTGATGAGGCGACCGAATCGCTGTCGATGCGTGAGTTGACCGAAAAGCATACTTCCGATCGCTCGCTGCTCCGGTTGTCACGCGCGGATCGACCCCTATGGATACACGCTCGAACGTTTCGACGCGATCGGCCGGCTCGCGCGAAAAAGATTTGGCGAACCGGCCCATTCACGACCGAGCCATCCTGAAGGGCGGCGTCGAAGTGGAAGGTATAGACGGGCTGCGAAACTATCTGCTCACAAACGGCCGCGACGCCTTTGTTCGTCAGTTCTGCCGAAAGCTTCTGGGCTATTCGCTTGGACGAGCCGTGCAGCTTTCCGACGAACCTCTGATCGATGACATAGAAGCGAAGCTCCAACAAAGCGGATATCATGTGGGTACCGTGATCGACATGATCGTGGCGAGCCGTCAATTTCGCGAAATCCGAGGACGCGAGCATGAACAAGAACACGAGTAGGCATTGGTTTTCCCGCCGCAGAATGCTCCGGGGACTCGGCGTTAGCATGGCTTTGCCATGGATGGAGTCGGTACCCGTTTGGGGTGACGAACCTCGCGGCAATCAATCCTCCAGCGAAGCGCCTGTACGCCTGGCAGTCCTTTTCTCGGGCAACGGCTTTCACAGCAAGCAATGGTGGGCCAAGGGAGAAGGCCGCGCGATGGAGTTCGGCGAGGTGCTCGCGCCGCTTGCAGGACTTCCGGTCCAAGACCATCTTCGTGCGCGGGCTATTCAACGCGGAGGCGCAGAAGGGCAACATCCACAGCTCGCAAACCGGCAATCTTTTGTCGGGAGCGCCATTGGCATCGGGCGGCGAAATCCGATCCGGCACCAGCATCGACCAGCTTCTCGCTCAGCGCGTTGGCAATTCGACGAAGGTACCGAGCCTGGTTCTCGGCTGCGAGAAGTCGAATCCTTCCGTCCACAAGAACTATTCGATGCTCTACAGCTCCCACATATCGTGGAGCTCGCCCGACGACGCCAACGCCGCTGGAAATCTACCCCGCTCTCGCGTTCGACCGATTGTTCAAAGACCAGACAAGTAAAGGCGATCAGAGCGTTCTGGACGCGGTGCTCTCAGACGCGGCGAGTTTGCGCGGCAACATCAGCACGGGCGATCAACGCAAGCTCGATGAATATCTCGACTCAGTTCGGGATGTGGAACAACGGATTGCGAACGCTGGAAAACGAGGAGAACTACAGGGCTGGAGGCCAACACTCGCCAAACCGAATGTAGCCCGACCCGCCGACGGCATCCCACAGGACATCGGTGAGCACATGCGCCTGATGGCCGATATCCTCGTGCTCGGTTTCCAGACCGATACGACGCGCATCACTACACTAAAGCTCAACAATGATCACAGCTCGCTGCGCTTCCCAAACCTGGGCGTAGACTACATGATTCACCATCTGCTCTCCCATTCCGATACAGCGGATTGGCTGAAGGTGAACCAGTTCTTTCTCGAGCAGGTGGCCTACATCGCACGCAAGCTCGACGTCCATCCAGGAGGGGCCCCGCACACTGCTAGACAACTCCATGCTACTTGTTCTGTTCGAGCATGTTGACCGGAAATCACGATGCCAGCCAATTGCCGGTGATTCTGCTCGGCGGCGGCGGTGGTCGAATCAAAGGCGGTCGTGTGTTGGACTACTCAGGAAAGCCCGACCGGCAGATGTGCCGCCTGTATCTCTCGATGATGGACAAGATGAACGTTCGACCTCCGAGCTTCGGAGACGCTTCGCGCCCGCTCGACGAAGTCTGATCGAGAACTGGATCGCGATACGATGTTTGCACGATGCGTCTCGCCGCTGCTTTTTTCCTGACTACCTCTCTGTTCGCTTTGTCCTATCAGGTCACTCCTGATATCGAGTACTCCGCTCCCGGCGGAGAAAGCCTCAAACTCGATGCGCACATTCCGGAGGGCAAAGGTCCGTTTCCCGCTATCATCCTTGTCCACGGGGGAGGCTGGACAGTCGGTCACAAGACAGTGAACTTCGTCAAAGATCTGTTTCCGGTGTTGGATCAAACCGGGATGGCGTGGTTCACCATCGACTATCGACTGGCCCCGAAGCATCCTTACCCGGCTGCCCGTGTGGATGTCGAATCGGCCGTTCAGTGGGTGAAAGCAAACGCCAAACAATACAAGGTGGATCCGAAAAAGATCGCGCTAATGGGAGAATCCGCTGGAGGCCATCTCGTAAACCTGGTCGGCGCAAAGAACGATGTAGGCGTCGCCGCGGTCGTCTGCTTCTATGGACCGATCGACATGGAAGTCTTCTCAAAGAAGTTTTCCGGCAAGCCTGCAACGGGCGGCATGAAGTCGTTCTTCCTGGTTGACGATTGGGGACCGGCCGATATGGCCAAGCTGCACGAAGCATCGCCGCACACGTACCTGAACAAGAAAACCCCGCCTTTCCTGATCATTCATGGCACCAGCGACGCAGCGGTACCTTACGATCAGGCAACTCTGCATGTAAAGCTCTTCAAGGAGAGAAGCATCCCTGTCGAACTCATTACCGTGCAGGATGGCGTGCATGGCGTCATGAACTGGGAGAAAGACCCACGCTTCCAAGGCTACAAACAGCCGATGATCGACTGGTTGAAGAAGACTCTTAGGTAGCTACGGGCAGTGAATAGCCGACGGAGGCTCTTCGATCAATGCCGCAAGTGTTTGCAGAAATCGAGCAGCGGGCGCGCCATCGACCACACGGTGATCGAACGTCAGGCTCAGCATCATCTGTTCGCGCGCGACAATCTGCCCGCTCGGCAGCACGACTGGTTCCCAACGGATGGCGCCCAATCCAAGCACGGCCGTCTCGGGAGGATTGATGATGGGCGTGAATGCCTCCACGCCGAAACTGCCAAGATTGCTGATTGTGAAGACGCCGTCCTGCATATCGCTGGGCTGGATCTCGCGCCGACGAACCGATTCGATCAGCGTGCGGGAACGGTATGCCACTTCCAGCAGAGTTAGGTTGGCTACGTCGCGAATTACCGGCGCGAGCAAACCTTGCTCCGTATCGACCGCAATGCCGATGTGGATGGCTCCGGGCAAAACAATATGGTCGCCTTCCCAACGCCCCCCAAGCGCTGGATGTTCGCTCAGTGCAATCGCCACTACCTTCGCGACGAAGTCGTTAAACGATGGGGCTGGTTGTGGCTGAAGCCGCAGCTTCCACCGGTTGCGCAGGGACGTGAGCCGGCTGGCATCCACACGTCGCGTCAATGTAACCGGAGCGGTTTGCTGTCGGCTCTGCGTCATCCGTTCTGCAACAGCCCGCCGCAATGCCGTGATAGGAATCTGCTGCTCCTGATCCGATTTCTTCGCGACGGCTCGAACGTCCTGCTCGCGGATTCGTCCTCCTTTGCCGCTACCCGACAGGTGGGACAACTCGACACCAAGTTCGCCGGCGATGCGGCGCGCTCTTGGCGTAACGGGCACATCTCGGGGTGGGTCCTCGCCCTCTACTAGCAGATACCCGATCAACTGGCCGACTTTCACGACGGCTCCTTGCTGGGGCGCATCAGCAGGCAAGTATAGGATTCCTGCGTCGAGGGCTTCGACGTCCATCGTGACCTTGTCGCTTTCGAGCGAAAACAAGGGCTCGCCCGCGTGTACTTGTTCGCCCGCCTTCCTCAGCCAGTCTCCAAACGTACCTTCTTCCATCGACCAGCCAAGCCGCGGGATTGTGATCTGGATAGCCATGCTTACTCCCTCATCAGATCGCGGACAGCTTCATCGATCGCCTCAGAGCTGACGACGACCGCCGCTTCGAGCGTCGGACTATAGGGCGTCGGAGCGAAGACGCCGTTGAGCCGCCGTATCGGCGCATCGAGATCATTGAAGCCTGCATCCGCAACGACGGCAGCGATTTCCGAAGCGATGCTGCAGGGCCCGAATGCCTCATCTACGATCAGCAGCCGTCCCGTCTTCGCGACGGAAAGAAGGATGGCCGCTGTGTCAAGTGGAGAGACGGTCCGCGGGTCGATCACTTCTACAGAAATACTATCCTCCGCTAGACGGACAGCCGCGGTCAGAGCGCGCGCTGCGCCATCACACCGATCCCAACCACTGTGACGTGATTTCCTTCGCGCAGGACCCTAGCCTTGCCGAACTCGATTTCATAGGACTCAGCCGGCACCGGACCTTTTACGGATAAGAGTTCTCGCGGCTCGAGAAAGAGAACGGGATCATCGCAGCGTAGCGCGTGTGTAAACAGCCCTTTGGCATCGTACGGCGTGGATGGAATCACCACTCTCAGCCCGGGAATGTGACTGAAGATGGAGTGATAGCTCCCCGAATGATGCGTGGCCGCCGAGTGTCCTATCCCGATACAGCCTCGCAACAAAATGGGCATTTTCAATCGGCCGCTGCTCATGTACTGCATCTTTGCGATCTGGTTAATGATTTCGCCAAACGCATCGTTTATGAAGTCGATGAACATGAAGTCGATGATGGGCCGCGTTCCCGTCATCGCCGCGCCACCGCCCATGCCGACGAAGCCCCGCTCTGCAATCGGAGTGTCGCAGAGTCGCTCCGCCCCATACTTGTCGAATAGGCCGACTGTAGTGCCGAAGTTCCCACCTCGATTCCCGATTCCTTCACCGAAGACGAAGATGTGAGGATCGGCGGCCATCGCGCTGTCGAGCGCCTCAAGCGTGGCCGCAACATAGGAGAGTTCTCTGCCCGAACTTGGGCCGGGCTCGGGAACGGTCCTCGCCGTCCTTTCGGTATACACATGAGCAGTGGCGGCACTCGGCTCCGGCCATGGAGCGCTCTCGGCAGCCTCGGTTGCGCGGGTCACTTCATCACGGATCTCGGCGTCGATGGCCTCCAAGTTCAGGCTCGGTTGCCTCGCCTGACTCGACCAGAACGCGACGAAATCGCTTGATCGGACAACGTTCCCGCCATTCAGCCACTTCCTCGCGCGTTCTATACGAGTAGTCGCCCATTCCTTCGGAATGCGGCCGCGTACGGTATGTCTTGCATTCGAGAAGCGTTGGCCCTTCTCCTGCGCGCGCTCTGCGAACTGCTTCCTCGGCTGCGCGGCCGACCGCCTCGACGTCATTGCCATCGACCTGAACTCCCGGGATGTTGTAAGCGGCTCCGCGGCTCGCCACGTCGGGATTGCCGGCGGCATAAGCAAACGGCACTTCTGTAGCGAACTGGTTGTTCTCGCACACGAACAGCACCGGGAGTTTCCAAATGCTCGCCAGATTCAATCCTTCATGGAAGGCCCCATTGTTCACTGCGCCGTCTCCGAAGAACGCGACTGCAACTCGATTGGTCCCTAGCAATTTGAAACTGTAGCCTGCGCCGGCTGCCTGCAGGATGCACGGACCCACGATACCGCTGGTACCCATCAACCCGATCTCGGGCGCAAACAGGTGCATGGATCCGCCGCGGCCGCGCGAGCAGCCGGTCGTTCGGCCAAACAGTTCAGCGATGAGTTCGCCGACGGGCAGTCGCTTTGCAAGCGCATGTCCGTGGCCGCGGTGGGTGCTGAAAACAACATCTTCTCCGCGAAGGTGTAAACATACGCCAGTGGCGACTGCCTCCTGGCCGACGTACGTGTGGCACGCGCCATGAACCAAACCGCGCGCATGACATCGCGCAAGTTGCTCCTCCGCGGTCCGAATCAACTGCATCGTGCGGTAAAGATATCTTGACTCTGGAGTCATTCGCTGCCATCCGTCCGGCGATGCCGCACTGAGCCTCCTCCGTTCAGCGCCAAGTTACCGCCGTCCATCGGAATCAATGCGCCGGTGATCCATTCGGAAGCGTCGGATGCAAGCAACACCGCCAGCCCTCTTATGTCATCGGGACGGCCAAATCGTCCCGCGGGTATTCCACTCAAGAATTGATCGCGTAGGCTTGGCGTTTCCGCAATGCGCTTTTCTAAACCAGGGTTGAGAACCTGAGCAGGAAGGATCGCGTTGACGCGCACACCGGAACCCGACCATTCCGTGCTAAGCTCCCTTGTCATTTGAGCGACCGCGCCCATCGCCATGCTGTAGGCGATGTGGCCTCTCCCAAGCGCAGTGACACTAGCGAGTGAACCGATGTTCACGATGCTGCCACGGCCGGCCGCGAGCATCCTCCGGCCCGCTTCCTGACAGGCGCAGAAACGGCCGAAGACGAGATTGCGCCACACCTGCTCGACGTCCTCGAGACGGATCTCCTCCGGCGGCGCCATGATGGACTCACCGGCCACGTTTCCGAGGAAATCGATGTGTCCGAATTCGGCATCCAACGTGGCGAACATCGCTCGCACTTGAGTCGGTTCGGAGACATCGCAGGCAACGGCGACGGCGCGGCGGCCAATCGCAACGATTTCAGCCGCGGTGCGATTCACGCCCGGCTCGTTGCGGTCGACAACGAGAAGGTCCGCGCCCGCTTCGGCGAGCGCCATCGCCATCGCGCGTCCCATACCTTGGGCGGCTCCAGTGACTACAGCCACCTTGTCCGTGAGATTGAACATTTTGGGAATCATGTTTTAGAGTTAGCGAGTGCTGCGTGGAGGGAGGCAGGCTCACCCTGGGGTTTCGTTCGCACAAGGCTGATGATGGCTCCGCCCAACAGGTACCAGCCGGCCAGAAAGAACAGACACGTGCTATCACTGGCTCCGCGGTCCTTGATCCATCCGATGAAGTGGTTACTGAAATAGCCGGCGAGGTTCGCGAAGATATTGATGAAGCCGATGCTTGCGGCAGCAGCCGCATGCGTCAGCGTGAGCGTCGGCAAGGCCCAGAATGGTGGTGGCCACGAGTGCGCCGTCAGGCCCGTCAAGATAAGCCACGTCATGATCATAGGGAACGACTGTCCGGGAATTGCGGCTATCGCGAGAAACGTTCCGGTAGCTAGTTGACCTGCGATGCAGGTCAATTTGCGGTTCCCGCTCCGATCCGCCGCGAAACCGGAGTACAGTACGCCAACAAGGCCGCATAGATAGAACAGGCCACTGTACAAAAGCGAGGCGAGGTCCGAGCCTCCGGAGATGCTCTTCACAGTGGTGGGCATCCAGAACGTGAGGGCATAGCCACCCATGTTGGTAGCGAAGATGCCGAACGCGAGGAGCCACACATTGCCTGATCGAAGTGCTTGGACGACAGTGAACTTGTGAGCCGACTCCTTCGCGCGGGCTTCTTCGGCGAGCACACCCTCGAGGTAATCACGCTCTGCCGGAGTCAGCCATTTGGCGTCTCGTGGGCGATCTGTGAGTAGCACATAGGTAAGGATTCCAAGAACCACGGCCGGAATCCCTTCCAACACGAACAGCCACTGCCACCCTTTCCAACCAAGCCAATCGACATTGAGGAGTAGCCCGGAGATGGGAGCGCCGAAAGCGAGACTCAATGGGATCGCGACAATGAAGCCAGACATCGCGCGGGCGCGATCGCGCATGGGAAACCAATGCGTGAAGTAAACGATGATCCCCGGAAAGAAGCCTGCCTCGGCAACTCCGAGAAGGAAGCGAACCAAGTAAAACTGGCCCGGAGTTTGCACCAGGGCCGTGGCCGCTGCGAGTATTCCCCATGTGACGAGAATGCGCGCAAACCATTTGCGAGCGCTCCATCGCTCCACGAGGAGCGCGCCGGGAACCTCGAGCGTTAAATAGCCGAGGAAGAAGATACCGATCCCGAAACCGAAGACTTCCTCGGAGAAGCCGAGGTCATGAGCCATCCGCAGCTTCGCGAACCCCACGTTGGCCCGGTCGAGATAGGCAACGAAGTACAGGAGGATCGCCATGGGAAGGATTCGCCAGGCTACTTTGCGGCGAAGCGCATCGGCGGCGTTGAGGTTGAGGGTCATGGCAAATCCGGATTCTAAGAAGTATCACAGTCCCGAGAGAAGTCCCGAAGAGAGCTACCGCGCCGCTGTCCGGGTGATAAGATCGTGAAGCTTTCCGGACCCGCGAACTCAACCTCCCAATGCTCCGATATCTCGTCGTAGCCGCTCTGGCGGTTCTGTCCTGGATCACATATGTTGACCGCGCTGCAATCTCATCGGTGAAGGATCCCATCAGTGTGGAGATTGGCCTCAACGACAAGGCTATGGGCGCGGTCTTCAGCGCATTTGCCCTAGGATACGCTCTGGGTCAGATCCCGGCCGGATGGTGTGCCGACCGGTTCGGACCACGACTGCTCTTAACTATCGTGGTGGCGCTTTGGAGCTTGCTCACCGGGTTAACTGGCCTTGTGCAAACATTTACGGCGCTCCTCGTCGTGAGGTTTCTGTTCGGACTCGCAGAGGCGGGAGCATATCCAGGTACCGCGCGTGCCTTTTACAACTGGCTGCCAGCATCTGAACACGGCCGAGCAAATGGCGCCGTTTTCGCTGCCTCGCGAATCGGCGCGGCGCTCGCGTTTCCTCTCATGGCACAGCTGCTCGAGCACGGCTCTTGGAGATTCACGTTCTATTTGCTGACCATTCCGGGTTTGATCTGGGCGGTATTGTGGTACGCGTTCTTTCGCGAACGTGCGGGCACGCAACCATCTGCCTCAAACACTGCAATCTCACTCTCTCAGGCGCTGCGAACTGTCCCGTACCGGCTCGCGCTGCTTCAATACTTCGCTGCGAACTTCACGACATTCCTGTGCCTGTCGTGGATGAACCCTTACCTCAAGCAGAGATTCTCGCTGTCGGTCGCCGACGCCGCCTATTACACGATGCTCCCCCTTCTCGTCGGAGCAACGGCACAATGGGTTTCCGGGTATACGGTAGACCGCCTGTTCCAATCACGACTGCGTCCTATCTCGCGCGCGGCGCCGGCAATTGCAGGGTTCGTGATCTCGGCATTTGGCGCCGCGTTGATTCCCTTTGCGACGGACGCTCCGACTGCGGCGGTGTGTTTCGCTCTCGCGACGTTTGGCGTGGAGATCACGATCAGCCCGTCCTGGGCGTTCTGCATCGATCTCGGCGGCAAGAATGCAGGCTCGGTTTCGGGAGCAATGAACACTGCCGGCAACCTCGGGTCATTTGTAAGCGCTAATGCATTCCCATGGCTACAATCCGCGTTCGGTACTGCTGGTCCGTACTTTTTTCTGGTCTGCGCAATGAACCTGCTTAGCGGAATCGCATGGACGCGAATGCGGATACCGCAGGATCACAAGTTTGCTCGATGAGGACTATATGCGCACTCCCACCAAGCACATTGCACTCCTGCCCGGAGATGGTATCGGCACCGAAGTAATCGACGCCGCTCTGCAGATACTCCGTGCTCTACCCGACCTCGGCCTCACCTTTGAGAAGCATCCGTGCGGCGCCAGAGAATATCTTCGTTCCGGCGATCCACTGCCCAAAGGAACGCTGGAAGCCTGTCGTACCGCGGATGCCATCCTGCTCGGCGCAATGGGACTGCCCGATGTCCGCTGGCCTGATGGAAGGGAGATGGCGCCTCAGCTCGATTTACGCGAGCAGCTCGAATTGTTCGCGGGCGTGCGACCGGTGCGGGTATTCCACCCGTCTCACTCGCCGTTGCGCGAGCCGCATATCGATTACGTGCTGGTCCGCGAATCCACGGAAGGCCTGTTTTCGACACGACTTCGTCCGAGCGACAGGAACGCTATCGCCGTGCGGGACGAACTACTGATCACGAGAGCCGGGTCCGAGCGATTGTTTCACTTCTGCTACCGGTTGGCGCGGTCACGGAGCCATAAGCTGACACTGATCGACAAAGCTAACGTTCTACCGTCGATGGCGTTCTTTCGCGAGATCTTCTACGAGGTCGCACAGAACTATCCGGATGTCGAGGCCGGGCACGTGTACGTTGATGCGGCGGCACTGTATATGGTCCAGTCGCCGGAGCGGTTCGACGTCATCGTTACGGAGAACCTTTTCGGCGATATCCTGTCCGACCTTTCCGCCGGAACGGTCGGGGGCATGGGCCTCGCGCCGTCCGGTGATATCGGGGAGAAGCATGCGGTTTTCCAGCCGGCACACGGATCTGCGCCGGACATCGCCGGAAAAGGAATTGCAAACCCGGTCGCAACGATCCTCTCTGCGGCGATGATGCTGGATTGGTTCGATGAGCCCGTCTACCGGCAAGGAGCTGCGCGAATTCACTCCGCTGTTGAGACCGTATTGTCGAATCCTCACAACGCAACACCAGACCTTCGCGGCCGATTGAGCACGCGGGAACTCACAAGTCGCATTGTCGAGGCTCTTTGAGCCCATATCAAGCGGCGCTGTGCTCGCATCCGCAGTCGGTAAATGCGGGCAACTGTCCGGTGGTGACGCGCAGTCGCCAATGAGTCAGCGCCTGAAGCTACTCGCTGAGGCTGTGAGAGGCGTTGCCAATCCACATGGCGCAACATCCCGATGACGACAGCAGCAACATTTGCTCGATGCAGGCGGGACTTAATCGAACAAGGTAAGCTTTTATGAACATGCAACGCCAATCAGTGGGCTTTCTGCTAGGCGTCATCGGCGCCGTGTCTCTGCATGCGCAGACTACGACGACCTATGAGACGGTCGCGTTTCGGAATGTGATGATTCCCTCCCCCGATGGTGTCCGGCTCGCCGCCGATATATATCTGCCTGGTCAGGGTGGCGTGCTGACATCCGGCCGCTTTCCTACTGTGGTGGAAAGGACGCCGTACAACAAGGATGCCGTGGCGTCGACGTTGATCGACTACTACGTGAGCCGGGGGTATGGTGTCGTCATCCAAGACGTGAGAGGACGCTACAAGTCAGAAGGTCACTGGCGCCCGATTCGGGACGACGGCCCCGACGGTGTCGCTTTATTGCGATGGATTGGACTACAGCCCTGGTCGAACGGGAAAATTGGCTCGATGGGGACGTCATACGGCGGCGCCACGCAACATGCGATGGCGATCGCGGCTGCTCCGCATCTGAGTGCCATGGTCCCGGTCGATGCGATGAGCAACGGCGGTCGCTACGGAATTCGGCACAATGGCGCATTTGAACTGCGCTGGATGAACTGGGTTCTAACGCTCGGGAATGCGACTGGTACACGGGCGAATGCCGCGGGTCTATCTGTTTCACCAAACGCCAGAGAGGCCGCACTACGAGCCGCTTCGTCTCCGGCAGCCGGACGAGCGCTTGAAGAGATGGGAACGCAGATTCGAGACTATGTTCAAGTGCTACCGCTGCGTCCGGGCACGACTCCTTTGAAGTTCGCTCCAGACTACGAGGCGTGGCTGGTAGAAGCAATGCGCCATGGAGATAATGACGCGTTCTGGAAGGATATGGGCTCAAGCGTGGTCGACCACCTCGATAAGTACAAGGATATTCCCGTGTATCACGTCACAGGCTGGTATGACTCATGGGGAACGCAGGTGGCGAACCTGAACTTTGTGGAGCTTTCGCATGCGAAGAAGAGCCCGCAAAGGCTGATTATTGGTCCGTGGACTCATGGCGGTCAGGGTGTGAGTTCTTCCGGAATCGCGGAGTTCGGCCCTGAAGCTGCCATAGATATGAATGCGCTTCGACTGCGTTGGTACGATCGCTGGCTTAAAGATGTGAAGAATGGTGTCGAGGACGAGGCACCGGTGCGGATCTTCGTTATGGGATCCGGCGATCCGCATAAAACGGCCGAAGGCCGCCTCTTCGTCGGCGGACACTGGCGCGATGAGCGGGAATGGCCTCTTGCGCGTGCAGTAAACACGCCGCATTACTTGCGATCGGATGGCGCGCTCAGCGTAGAGAAGCCGGGGGACTCACGGCCGACATCCTATCGGTTCGATCCGTCAAATCCGGTTCCCACACTGGGTGGAAATGTGTCTTCGGAGGGCGTGCTAATGGAACGCGGCGCTCAGGACCAGCGATGCCGACCCGATATCTGGCTTTGTAAGGATTCGCTTCCGCTTTCGGCTCGACATGACGTAGTCGTGTTTCAGACGCCTCCACTGGAGTCGGATACGGAAGTGACTGGTCGCGTGATTGTGAAGTTATGGGCATCCTCCGATAGCATAGACACGGATTTTACGGCCAAGCTAATCGACGTGTATCCACCGAGCAAGGACTACCCCGCAGGTGTCGATCTGATTGTCGGGGACAGCATCGTACGCGCGCGTTATCGAAAGTCCTTGTCGAGTGCAACGATGCTCAAGCCCGGGGAGCCGAACGAGTTCACGATTGAGTTGTACCCAACGTCGCTCGTCTTCCGCCGAGGACATCGCATTCGGCTCGATATTTCGAGCAGCAACTTTCCCCGATTCGATGTGAACCCGAATACCGGGGAACCTCTGAATGAGCAGCGTGGTTGGCGTGTGGCCACCAACACGATCTATCACGACGCGAAGCACCCCTCGCATGTTGTTCTGCCTATCGTTCCGGCAGCGCCGATGCAGACGCAGCGGTAATCTACCATTCCATATTGCGGAATTTGTTCGGCAGCGCCAGTGCCCAATTCATCTGTTATTCATTAGGCCACCAGTCAGTTTCATTCCGCAATACGGAACTGCCTGGCGCCCGGATCGTTCGGATTGCACGAGCTGCTCGACTAGAGCAAAGTGCACGATAAGGTTTCAGGCGAAACTCTACTCACAAACGGGAAGGGCATTCATGAGGACCTCGTTTCGTCCGCAGACATTCACGATCGGGTTGATCGCACTCCTCGCATCCTCGATTTGTCAGGCGCAGACCACTTCAGGGGCCATCACTGGTTCTGTTACAGACCCATCCGGCGCTGCGATACCAGCCGCCAAAGTGATGCTACGCAGTCAAACGGCCGGTGATACGCGAACCGTCACCACCTCCGAATCGGGCGACTTCGTATTTACGGGTGTGCAGCCAGGGCGCTACCAGATCGCTGTTCAACAGCAAGGTTTCAAGCGCTCTGAGAAGACCGATATCAATCTCACCGCGTCAGAGCGTCTGTCAGCCGGCGCATTCGTGCTTGAGATCGGCAACATCAACGAGTCGGTACAGGTTACCGCCGAAGGGTCGCCGGTGCAGGTTGCCAGCCAGGAGCGATCAGCGGTTCTCACTACGGATCAAATGGACAAGTTGATGAGCCGCGGGAGAGACTTCTTAACTTTGCTCAGGGTTATGCCGGGCGTGGTTCAGATGAGTGATCCGCAGACGATTGGCCGAACGGGAGCCCCCGTCATATCCGGCATGCGGCAGAGCTTTGGCAACATCACGATCGACGGACTATCCACAAACGATCTTGGAAGCATGCAGGCGCTGGGATCGCCGATGAACATGGACGCGATCTCAGAGATGAAGGTATTGCTGAACAATTATCAGGCTGAGTACGGCAGAACTGCTGGAGCGGTAGTGAACGCCGTAACGCGCTCCGGTACTCGTGACTTTCACGGCAGCGCCTACTACTACAAGCGCCACGAGCAGTTCAACGCGACTCCGTTTTTCAACAACATGACCAACCAACCCAAGCCTCGGTATCGATACAACACATGGGGCTGGAACTTCGGGGGGCCGATTCCTCTGCCGGGTGGCTTGAACCGGGACAGAGACAAGCTTTTTTTCTTCTTCTCGAGCGAATTGCTACCGACAAGCACGCCGGGAAGTCAGCAGCGGCTGACCATGCCCACCGCTCTTGAACGCAGCGGAGATTTTTCTCAATCGCTCAATACGAACGGGGCGTTGTTCACCATTCGCGATCCGCTTACTAATCAGCCCTTTGCCGGCAATCGGATTCCTGCGGACCGGATCGATCCAAATCTTCAGAAGATGCTGAACGTCTTTCCGACGCCCAACATCACAGATGTCGCCATAACTAACCGCAACTACAATTATGTGTTTCAGGAAGTGCGACCGTCTCTAAGGCAGAATCACGTTTTTCGAGTCGACTACAATGCCACGACGAATCTCCGCATGTACTTCCGCGGAGCTATCTATCGCGAGCAAGAAGACGGCTACCAGGTTGCCGGCGGAGCCGCTGCCTGGGACATGATCAAGTCTCGACGCCGATACGATGACGACGCTGGGGTATTCAATGTGACGTGGACCGCCAGTCCCACCCTCATCAACGAATTCTCCGTTTCCGCCCACCATGACACACAACTGGCCATCCCACTCAATGATGAGGAGATACAGAAGGTTAGTAAGGCTGCGCTGGGAATCAGTTTGCCAGTTCTCTATCCGGGTCTCAATCCCATTGATATGATTCCGCTGGCTAGCTTCGGTGGCGTGACGAGCGCGCCGAGTTTCACCGCCGATGCTCGATACCCGACGCAGAGCACGGATCTGATTCTCAGCTTCTCCAACAACCTGAGCAAAATATGGAATACTCACACCTTTAAAGTCGGCGTGTTCTACGAGCGCGTGCGATATCTTGGCGGTCAACAGGGCGTCAATTATGGAAACTACGACTTTGGAGTTGATAGCAACAATCCGTTGAATTCAGGACATCCATTCTCGAATGCCTTGCTGGGTAACTTTAGTTCCTATCGGGAAAGCAATAGCCGCATTGCTCCTCTTGGAAGCGCTCACACACTGGAATGGTTCGCGCAAGACAATTGGCGTGTTACCAGAAAGTTGACTTTGGATTATGGTGTCCGGTTCTCCCTGTATACGCCCTATGCGCAAGAGAACGGTATCGCTGCTGGATTCCTAAGTGATCAATACAATTTCTCGAAGGCGCCGGTCATGTATCGACCGACGCGTAACGCAGCCGGTCAACGCGTAGCGATGAATCCGGTGAATGGCGAGTTGGCTCCCGCTGTATTCATCGGAGCGTTCGTGCCGAATAGCGGCGATACAGCCAACGGTATGGTGCTCGATGACGGTTCGGTAGTGGATCGAGGCCTGATGAATCATCAAGGCGTGCTAGCTGCGCCTCGAGTTGGTTTTGCTTACGACGTTTTCGGCGACGGCAAGACAGCAATCCGCGGCGGCGCAGGAATTATGTACAACACGCGTGAACGTGTTCTGCTGCTCGACTTGATTAGCAATCCGCCAGTCCAATACACACCAACGATCTACTACAGCAACATCCCCACATTGGCACAGACGACCGGGATTCTATTTCCATCGAATTCGGCCGGCCTCTCCCGTAATGGGGACACCCCGCGCGCATACAGCTTCAGCCTCGGCGTGCAGCGTGATATCGGGTGGGGCACGGTGCTCGATGTGGCGTACGCAGGCACGATGGGCCGCAATCTCCTTCAGTTGCGCAACATCAACACGTTGCCCTATGGCGCGAGGTTCCTCCCTGAGAATCGCGATCCGACGAGCACTACGGGAACGCCGTTACCGGACAACTTCTTCCGTCCGTATCCAGGCTATGGCAACATCACGATCGATGAGTACGCCAGCAGTTCGAACTACAACTCCCTGCAAGTCCAAGTGAATCGGCGCTTCGCGCGTAGTCTCCAGTTTGGTGGCGCATGGACCTGGTCGAAGTCTCTGGATTACACCAGCAACGATTGGGGTGGTGTCGCCCAATACATCAACCCGCGTATCTGGAACTATGGGCCGTCGGATTTCGATCGTAGACACACACTGGCCATCAATTGGCTATACGATTTGCCCAAGCTGACTTCGGTTGTTCCTAGTCGCGCGGTCGGATGGGTGTTCGATAACTGGCAGTTCTCAGGAGTCGCGATGTTTCAGAGCGGCCAACCACGGGCGGTTGGGATCGACCTCCAAGGTCGAGATACAACCGGCGGAGGTGATGGCGTTCGCGTGGACGTAACGGGTCCGATCTCGATTGCGAAAAGCGAACAAACTTTCAACCGGTTCTTCAACACCGACAATGTCGCGATGCCGGCGTTCGGCAGCCCTGGAAACGCTTCCAAGGTCCAGTTCTACGGACCAGGGATCAACAACTTTGACCTGTCGTTCTTTAAGAATTTTCCCATCAAGGAAAATATGCGTGTGCAACTGCGGTGGGAAATGTATAACGCTTTCAACCACACGCAGTTTTCGGGCGTGAACAGCACGGCGCGATTCAACACGCAAGGCCAACAGATCAACACGCAGTTTGGACAGATAACAAGCGCGCGCGACCCTCGCGTAATGCAGGGTTCCTTGCGTTTCCAATTCTGATCTGATGGCGAGGGCCACTTAGCCCTCGACCTTCAATGCCACCGCATAGGGAAAGCGTATGGACTTAGGACGATCAACAACCAACGCCGTCTCGTTCTGCGTCCATACCAGCTTTTCGCCGGAACCAAGCATCGTGACTCGCTTGATTGGGCGTGGAAACATGTTCTCCTTCGCGCCTAAGGACTGAATCGTAAATCCACGATCGGGAGCCGGCGTGCAAAACGCGTAGAGCGTGTCACCCTTCTGCGTGAAGCGGACGTCTTCCGGTGTGAACTGCTTGGCGTTGCGCTCGCTGAACATGCGATTTTTATACTGCGTCAACAGCGGACCTTCTCCGCACACCTTCCAGGGCTGCGTGGCGAAAATTGCCTCACCGTTGCTTGCCATCCATCGCGTAATGTCATCGACCACGCCTTCGCAGTGGCTGTCAAGCGTGCCATCCGGGAGTTGCGGAACGCTTAGGAGCAGGTTGCCATTGCGACTGACAACGTCCACAAGCATTTCAATGATCTGTCGGGACTTTTTATATGGAAAGCCTTCGTAGTACTGCCATTGGCCAATACACGTATCGGTATTAAATGGCTGCGGATGGATTCCGGCAACAACCCCCCGTTCGACATCGAGTAACGTGGCGCCTTCCTGATACTGTCCGAACTTCACCTGATCGCGATGATTCTTCAGCGTGTAGACGCCTTCCAGTTTGCCTTTATGCCACTGGATGTTTTGGTTGTAGTAGTGGGCGATTAATTGCAACCCAACGTCGCCAAACGCGCCGCCGTCGGTATAGACAAAGTCGGGACGATGTTGATCGACCAGGTCTGTAATTCGCTGTAACCAGTTCTGCTTCCACCAATCGGTTGGATTGATGGAGTAGTTGGCCGAATTCTCGGCGTGGGGAGCGAAGTAAAGTTCCTGATATTTCGGATTCGCGCCGTCGTAAGGAACACCGGCCAGGGATCCTTCCTTGTCGGCGTTTTTATTCACATTGAACCAGCTATAGCTCCAGGCAAGATGCTCGCTGACACCGAACCGCAGGCCATTGTCACGCGCGATCTTTCTCCACGTGGCAACCACGTCCTTCTTGGGACCGTGGTTCACAGCATTCCAGCTATGATGCTTTGAGTTCCAGCAATCGAAATTGTCGCAGTGAACGCCTAAAGAGACGAAGTATTTGGCGCCCGCCTTCTTGTACTTCCTGATGAGAGTCTCGGGCTCCCAATTCTTGCCTGTCCACAGCGGAATGATGTCTTTGTATCCAACTTTCGACGGATGCCCGTAGTGCTGCAGATGATGTTTGTAGTGGCGAGTCCCCTGGATATAGATGTTGCGAGCATACCAGTCGCCTTGCTTCGGCGCTCCTTGCGGTCCCCAATGCGACCACATCCCGAACTTTGCGTCGCGGAACCAATCGGGGCATCGATACTGCTTCAGGGATTCCCAGTTTGCTTCAAACGGTCCATTGGTCGCGGATCTGGCTGCGCTTCCCGCAGCGGTTGCGGCCAGAATGCTTTTTAAAACTGTTCGCCTGCTCCTGTCCATGTGAAATGCGCCTACTGTTTGGGTTGCCCTGCGCTTAGGCGAAGTTCGGACCCTTCGTCGAGCCAGAAGTCGCCGCTCTGAGCTGAGAACGCTCCGCTTTCCAGCTTGATCGGCTTCTCATCGTCGTCGACTTTCTTGTGGCCCTTCGAGTTCACGAAGTCGATCACCTCCGTCTGAATCGATGTCGTCTTGCCTTTATACTGCAACTTACTGAACCGAAGAACGAGCTTTCCCGGGTTCGAAGTACGCTCCTCTACAACCCCCTCCAAATAGCCATTCAATAGCGATTCAGGGGAGATGATCGCGGCCTTGATCAGATCTCCAGTCTTGCTTTGCTTCGTTCCAACTGGAACGCCCAACTTCACCAGGTAAGATCGCGGCGTTTGCGAACTCTGTGCAAAGGCTAAAACAGCCAGCGATGCGACAACGCTCAACAGAAGACTCCGTCGTCTCCACAGTTTCACTGCAAACCCACCGGCTCGGGGTTGAATAGTTGATCGCGAACGCTCTCCACGGCCAACCTTGGGCTTGAAAGAAATGGTGTGACGTTCGGCGGCAATTCGGATAGAACTCGCGCCATTGAGGCTTGCGCCAGGACGACTACATCCACCTTCTTTGAAAGCTGCTGCAGAGCGTCCGCGACAAGCTGATCGTGATATTCCACGCGTCCTGTTAACAATGCTTCAAAAGCTCCGTCGCACAGGCACGGCACAGTGTTGATTCTTTTCTTAGTTCGTTCCGCAGTATCTTCCAATAGCTGCAGAGTGGGTTCGAGAGTTGTGCGCAGAGTGGCCGCTACGCCGATCCGGCTGCCTTGGGATACTGCGGCAAGGGCCATGGGCTCGTCCACTCGCAAAACGGGGATGTCAATCAGCGGGCGAGCCAATTCGACAGCCTTCCCAATCGAAGAGCAGGTTACGAGCGCCATGCTTGCTCCCGCGTTCTGCGCCGATTCGATCAAGCTGTACACCCGTCGCGCCGTTGCCCTGGTCAGAGATCCTGCTGTAATCGTATTCTTTATCAACGATTCGTCCACCATGTGGAAGATCTGGACACCCGGTAATAGCTCACCCGCAAGCTGGTTGAAAGTCGCAACCAGAACGGGACTTGTATGTATGAACGCCAATGTCTTAGTCATCGGTACTCCTCGAAGCTGCTCCAGTTCGGCGCACTAGCACTGCCCAATCCATAGCCTTGTCTTTCGGGGCGCTTCCCAAATTGCGCTTTCCACCACCGTCAACAGTGTGAACGCTTCCGTCTTGCAGGACCCCGCCATTACGAGCGTCATACCATTTCACCTCGAACGTTCCCTTAGCGCCGGCCAGATCGAGTTCAGGCGACCCGCCGTCCGGAAGATAAATGGCGTAGGTGTCGCCGGGTTTTGCAAAAACGAAGTCAGTGTCACTCGAAGTCAACTGATCATGATGCTTCATCTGATGGAACGGAAGATACTGTATGAAGAACTCGTGTGCATATCGCTGCAGATCCCAGAAGTGGTCGCGGCTGCGCCAATCTTCCATGTCTAGATCGCTGTTCGGATAGGCGTAGCCGAAGAAGAAGACACTGCCTGATCCACCGGCCATCAGGTTCCCCCAGATCGATTTTTTTCGGATTACGTCGTGCCAGTAGTCCTCTGAGTCCGGCAGCACGCCAGAGCTGGTGGGATTGATCTCGATCACGCCGACTAGCCACTTGTGGCCAGCCTTCGCCGACGCGTCCACCCACTTTCGCGTTTGGAAATGAGTGTTCTCCGGGTCGTGCTGCATCGCGGTACCGTCGAACAGCGGAAACCCGAGCAGCCTTCCATAGCTTTTGTCGTCGGGCAGCAACTCGCCTTTCCACTGCACGTATTGAATCGGATGCTTCCACGGATCGACGGCCTTGATGTATGTACAGATGTCCTGATATCCTTCGTCTTGTAATACCGCCAGCGGTCCATCTCTTCCGAAAGGTCCCATAGCAGCGCGTGATGATGCGCAAACCGGGCAATCAACTCGCGGTAATAGACCTTTCGAAGCGCCGTCATCTTGCCGAGGATCTGCTCGTTCTCCTCTTCCTGCGTGATCAGCATCAGCTGCAGGCCGAGCTTGTCCATGTGGGACATCACGATCTCCCACTGGGCGAGCTTCGAAACGTCGTATCGCGCACGTTCCTCATAGCTCGTCCAGGGATAGATCTCCTGACCGTCACCGTCGATGTTCATGGTGACCGTGTAGAACGTATTCATGCCTTTGCCGGAAAGATAGTTCAGCGCGCCAATGATGCCCTTGCCCTTGCGATTTTTGCCAGACGGGATCACCATTCTTCCAGTCCTTGACATGAGGTTCGTAGTGATGCACGCCATCTTTCAGACGATTCTTTGCGCCGCCGTGATCCACCGTATCGTCAAATTCGAAATAGGCGAGGAAATTCTCGGGACTCTGAGTACCGGTCTGGATGAAATACTTGCCCGACCCTTGGTAGCGAGCATAGTGTTCTCCCGCGTATGCCAGCATTCCCTGCGCCCGATGATCGCGTCCGGACTTGTCGGAAGCTGCGATCTTCAAGCTTCCCTTGGCGCCGTCCGGAGCTAGCGGGCTGACCCGCGTTCGAATCTAAGCTTGCGGCAACTTCAGCGCCACTGCGAAACGATACGGAGTAGGTCCACTCTCCTGTCTCGTCGGGAACAAAATGCACGCGCCACTTGTTGCCGGATTTCGCGCTGGTCTCGGCTGCATTCCCATCGGCGGCGTAATAACCGGGCACAACGTACTTCCTGGACCCTTTGGCAAACGTCACGTTCAACCGGTAGAAGAGGAACGGATTCGGCTCGGCCGATTCGCTTGTCGCAGGACCGTCGAACGTGAGCGTCACGTCATGCCATTGCTTCAACTCGCCGGAGATCTGCTGACCGGCCGATAGTGCGGCAAAGACAAGAAGCAGCAGCCCGGCACGGCATTTCATCGCACGTTTGCCTCACTCCGGGTGATATGGTCGACGCTTTCCGCAATCGCCTCTGGCTCGAAGACACGCTTCCAATCGGGTTGAAAGATAACGTTTCGCGCTCGCTCAATCGCCTTCAGAGCGCCATCCGAGAATACGGCGCCTTCCTTCTCCTGAAAGACGATGGCCAACTCAACACGCATATGGCCAAGCAGGAAATCGCGCGCCGCTTCCGCTGGGACACCGCGGCGTACTGCTTCATCCGTCGCTTCGCGCAGTATCGTAAGACAGGTACCAAGCACTGTCTCCGAAAGGACCGGCTCGAGGATCGCCATCTGCTCTTCCGTGCAGCGGTGAGATTTCATCACCGGCTTATAAATCGTGCGCGCGATCTCTTCGCCATCAGCATAGGCTTTTTCGGGACCATTGATCAGGCAGCAGACAATGTGCTGCTTGGCGTGCTCGCCTCCGAAGAAGTCACGCTGGGCTAGCGGCTCCACTTCATCGCTGAAGATTGGCGGATGGCAAGGATGGGTAACGAAGTAGTGCAGGTCGGGATTGTTCGGGAGCAGGCCGGCATAGGCGGCCGCCACATCCAGTAGAATTACCAACGTTCCGGGCGCCAGCTTCTTCTCGATGGACTGCATTACGGTGTGGATACGGTTGTCCGGAACCGCCAACATTACGGCCTCAGCGCTTTTGAGCGCCTCATCCGCGTCAACGGGTTCGATCCCCCGGCTCTTCAACGCGGCCCGCCCTGTCTCACCGATCTCGACGTGGCGGACTTCATAGCGGCTTCCCTTCAAGTTCGCGCTCAAACGCAGCCCCATCTTGCCGCCCGCGCCAAATAACGCAATCTTTGTCATGTCAATTCTCCCTGTTGTGCGATCCGTTCAATACCATTTCAAAGAAATTCGCTTTGCCGCATTGGCCGCCCTTGAACACAATTTCGAGATTCTGTCGATGGGGCAAATGCGACCATGTGCGGCATAAAGGAGCGCCCGGCGCAAGAGGTCCTAGATACGTCAATGCATCGATTCCCAGTTGCTGTCCGGCATGACTCGATGTATCACCACCCGCTACGACTACACGGGTAACGCCCGACTCATCGAGGACTCTGTTGAGAATCTTGCCCGCTTCGCATGCTCAAAGATTGGCGGAAACGACGTTCTTCGCTTTGAGAGGAAAAACTCTCAATCCGATCCTGAGGCGACGCGGCGGTAAACAAGACTACGCTGCGTCCCATTCATCAACGCGCTCAGTGTCGCGCGCTGTGCTTGTTCCGCTGCTGCAGAGACTCCTTCACCGCTTCCTAGAGCCGGCGCATCCAAGCGAATCGACGTAAAGCCATTGCGCTCGGCATACTCAATCTGCTGCTGTGTTACAGGGGAGCAACTTCCGGAGAGCACTACGATCCGATCCGTCGCGGTGGGTGTTGGCGGCTTTACGTCGCCGATCCATCCTTCTTCCTGCCAAAAGGCGATCAGCGCATACTCCACGCCGGAGGAACCGGCGATAAAGCGCTGCCGGTCCACGTTCCAGAGCAAACGACCTGCTCGGGCTAGCGCGCTCTCATTAGCGACGTCAATCAAAACCGAATCGAAGTTCTTTCCGAGCTTCCGAAATTGCTCGCATGCATCTGTCGAATCGAGTTGCAACGTGTCCAATAGACCGATTCGCAGATCGGTCTGCTGCCTTCAAATGAAGGCGCAGGTCCGCTTCACTCATCGGTGTCACCGGATGGCACTTCATTGTGGGATGTCGATCGATCCGGTACACCACCCCATCCACGGCAGCGAACAGATTCCCAAACACCGTATAGCGCTTCAGCGAGGGTGCGCCCACAACCAGCGGTACGAACTGCGAAGCTGAACACGCGCTTCCCGATTTCCACTGCACGCCCGATGTTGCCCACCTTGGGCGAGCTATCGAACGTGGAACATACCTTGTAATGACAGACGGCCGTCCCCAACGAATCCAGCCATTCGAACGCCGGCACAAGATTCGTATCCATCCAGTCGGGACTCTCACTTCGGCTCGACCCGGCCAATCCGAACGCTGCATACTCGGCAAACTGGCTGAAGAACTTCTCATCGGGCTGCCCCAGAAAAAGCACGGACGGCATATGCGGAGCCAGTGCTTCCAGCGCGTCCGTCGACCCGGTGAAGTCGTCTCCATACCAGGAGATAACTCGCTTTGGAAGGCCTGTGCTCACTCGCCGAACTTCTCCAATGCTGCCGCAGTTCCGAGCCACTGGCAGCCGCTTCCGAAAGCGAAACACCCGTCAACGCGGCCTCCCACGCCGACCGCACACTTCGAATCCCGGCTCCAATGCCGTCAGGATGACCCATGATTCCGCCGCCGCACGCGAAAGATCAGATCGGGCGACTGCAGCAATCGCCACGTATCTGCAGCCTGCTTGGCGGACTGACCGGAGGAAAACACCGGCATGATCTCATAGCCCGGCCCGGGCGCAGGAAACATTGGCGTCAGGCACTCGCGCGCGGATGCGATCACCGATTCATCGCTCTCACAGAACTTATTGCGCAAGCCGTTCACATGCATGTGGTCAACACCCGCCACGCGCCAGAATTTCTGATAAGCCAGGTAGCTCATGCCGATCGCGGGAGACCGGTCGAACATTCCCCACCCATTCCGATGCGCATGAATCGGTAGTTGGGAGTGCCGGCGCAGGCTGCTTACACCTACCAAGCCGGTCCCGTTTACGCTCACCATTACGCACGTTCCACCGGCTGCCAATACTTGGTCGTGGCGTTCCCGCATCTGGTCCACTTCACCGGTCACATTGAAGGCAAACATCACTTTCTTACCCGTTTTGTCAGCGTGCTTTCGAATCACTCGCATCACTGCGTCTACGCGATCTTTGAACGGGCAGTGCGGTCCGTCGCACTGAAGTTCGTCGTCCTTGATGAAGTCGATACCGCCTTCGGCAAGCTGATCCACCATATCCGCCGTTTGTTGCGGGGTAAGTCCGACGCTCGGCTTGATGATCGTGCCGATTAAAGGTAGCTTGGGAACGCCCGACAATGCGCGTGTCCCGGCCACACCGAATTGTGGGCCGGGATAGGACTGTCGAAATTCCACGGGAAGCTGCAAGTCCAACAGCTTTAGGCCGGAGAAGGGCTTCAACTCGAACAGATTCCCTGCCACGGTCGCCATAAGATTGGGAAGAGACGCTCCGAGGTTCTCGAGCGGCCAACATCACGGTAATCTCAGCTCGCCGATATGTGGGCGTCCCATTTACGCCTCGTGGAACGCCAGCCCCCGGTAGTGAGGGAGTGGATGTCGAAGCAAGTTCAACCATCCGTTCCACACGCGCGCCGTGACGCTCTCGCAGCTCTTCGGTCTCTCCGGGTACTTTTACAAATGTTCCGGAAGACTGTTCTCCGGCAAGCATTTCCGCCGCCTCCTCCAACGGATAGGCTGTCTCGATCCAGTAGCGGGCAATAATTCGTCCAGTAGTTTGCGCAGACATTGTTATCGAATTCCAGCGACAGACGCCTCGGGTATTACCGGTTCGAATAAAGGGCGACTGGCGTCGATTCGCGTGAACAAAAACGCAGCCAATCCCACCATCGCGGCAATCACGAACAGCGGCAAATCATAGTCGTTGTATTTCCCGACTAAGTGGCCAAACAAAATGGTGCAGAAGAAGCCGCCGAGTTGTCCCGCAGTATTCATCGCCCCGGTGACGGCGCCTGCGTGAGGGCCGCTGATATCCAGGCAGATCGCCCACGCCGACGGTAGCATCAGGTCCATCACTCCAAAGCCCAGGGTAAGCAAAATCACCGCTCCATTGCGATCGCGGGTAAGCGCGGTTAGTACCAGCAGAACGGCGGCAACGCCAAGGGAGGTTGATCCCACCAGCACTCGACCCCACCGGACGCCAAATCGCCGAACCGCAGCGTCACTCACATATCCGCCGGCAAGATTCGCTGCGGCGCCCAGCAGAAAGGGCAGCGCAGCGAAAATCGCCATTTCGCCTTCGCTAAAGCCGCGGCCCTTGATCAGCCACGTATGCAGCCAGGAGAAGTAGAACCACGATCCCCAGGCATAGCAGCCATACATCCCTGCAATGGTCCACACACGACGCGACCGTAGAACCAATCCCCACGACGCGGAATCATGCGCCGTCTGTCGCGGCTCCTGTATTGCTTGGGTTCGGTTGGTAATAGCGCCACCAGACTGCGCACCAAAGTAGTCCGGCAACTCCGAATATGTAAAATGATGCGCGCCAACCCAACTGCGATTGAATCGGCACGACCAGTAAGGGCGATAACGCCCCGCCGAATCTGCTGGCGCCCCAGATGAAACCCTGCGCCATCGCACGCTTGTCCGGCTTAAACCACTCCGAGACGACACCAGCCATGGTCGGATATGCGCCGGCTTCTCCGGCGCCGAACAGGAATCGAATTGCGATCAGAGGCAGAAGCTGAGACGCAGTTCCAGTGAGTATCGTGAATACTGACCACCATAGGACAATTCGCGTTAGGATGCGCTTTCGTCCGTAACGGTCGCCGAGAACTCCGGTCGGGATCTCAAACAGGCCATACGCCAGAATGAAAGAGCCGAGCACCCATCCCCATTGCTCAGATGTGATCCCTAGTTCCGCCTGGATTCGCGGACCAGCCACTGCGATGCATAGCCGATCCAGAAAGGTGATGATCGACAGCAGCACGAGCAGACTGAGCACGACGCGGCTTGATGCCATTGGATTTACGAACCTTCGCCCGGTGCGAAGCTCTCCATCGTTCATACGGTTCTACCGCCCTCCGGCCAAGTACGCCAACCGTAATCTCCAGGCCAAGACAAGTATTCCACAATCCGGAATTAGAACAGGCATCGGCGCTTCTATCCATACGCGACTATATCTATCCATAAGTGTGCCTGACGTATCCAAATAAGCCTTTTGATATTCCGCTTAGCGGAATCAATCGGCGTTCGGTTTGGGACCTTTCGTGATCGTCATCGAATTTCTATAATTCAGGCATGCCAGCAGCGCGCGCCGCGTCCGCCGCAATCTTTGCTGCGTTTGCCGGCCTCGCACAAACGCCGACTTCGATCTCTTATGAAAAAGAGGTTAAGCCGGTCATCACGCGGTATTGTGCAAGCTGCCACAACGAAAAGCTAGCCAGTGGGAAGCTGAATCTTGATTCGTTTGCGGACGCCACTGCCGCGAAGAACGCGCCGGCAGTTTGGGAGAAAGTAATCGATAAAGTGGCTGCTCGCCGGATGCCGCCTCCTGGCCTGCCGTTTCCGAAACCGGAAGAATTCGCTGTTGTCCGAAAGTGGGTTGAAGGTTTTACTGAGAAAGATAACGGTAGTACACCGAATCCCGGCCGTGTGACCGCCCGCCGACTGAATCGCCTCGAATATACGAATACGGTTCGCGACCTGTTGAAGGTTCATGCGCGTCCAGCGTCCGACTTTCCTGTGGACAATTCAGGATATGGGTTCGACAACATCGGCGATGTCCTCAGTCTGTCGCCCATGCAACTTGAAAAGTATTTTTCGGCAGCGAAGACATTGTCGAAGCTCGCGATCTACGGTGAGACTTTGCCGCCAAAGCCATCGACCCTGGGCCACTACGTCACCAAGCGCTCTCCGGACGACCGCGGCGCCACTAACGGTCCAGGCATCCGGCCTTACTCCCTTCGCGGGGCCCTTTACGTGGACCATGTATTTCCCTGGACTGCTGATTATGAGTTCCGCTTCAGGCTCGTAAATTTTCGATATGTTATTCGTCCGCGGGGTTCGCCTCCGCTGACGCCTGAGGAATCGAAGAAGCTTTTCCCACCGATTGACGCCGTGCTCTCAATCGATGGAAAGAAAGCTTCGGCAACCACCGTCACCGGCAGTCTCGCTTACGAGTTTGATCGGGGTGACATCGTCGCTCGTGTTCATATTCCGGCTGGTGAACATCATATTCGCGTCTCATTTCCGGATCTCGCGGGCATGGAGAATCCTCGCGATAACGTAAACAAAGACGAACGGCGCAAGCTCTGGATCGACTATCTCAGCATCGCGGGCCCGTTCAACCCCACGTCCACACCGCCCGAAAGCTATAAGAGTCTCTTCATTTGTGGACACGCGACGGGGAAGCACCTTCCTACTTGTTCACTCGAAAAGTAGTTCGCGATTTTGCCAGCCGCGCCTACCGCCGGCCTGTGACCGCCGAGGAATTGAATAAACTGCTGCAACTCACTGCGCTTACCCGCCGAAACGGAGGTTCGATAGAAGAAGGCGTGCGCGCGGCAGTCCAGGCTGTGCTGGTCTCACCTCGCTTTCTATTCCGCTTCGAACAACCCGCCGCCGAATCCGCAGGATCCCATGAGATCGGCGAGTACGAGTTAGCTTCCCGCCTTTCCTATTTTCTCTGGAGCAGCATGCCCGACAAGCAGTTGTTTCAGCTTGCGGCTGCCAAGCAACTACGCCAGCCAGGTATCCTCGAAGCCCAGATTCACCGCATGATGGCCGATCCCAAGGCTTCGGCCCTTGTGGATGGCTTTGCTGCCCAATGGCTCCAACTGCGGAACCTCGATCGCGTTCGTCCCGATGCGAAGCTTTTTCCGAAGGTAGACGAGGAGCTACTTGCCGCCATGCGGCAGGAAACGAGTCTTTATGTGCAAACGGTGATGCAGGAAGACCGAAGTGTTCTCGATTTTCTGGATGCTTCGTTCACGTGGGTGAATGGTCCCCTCGCCAAGCACTACGGTATACCCGGTGTAACAGGAGAGCAGTTCCTGCGCGTCCAGATCGAGAATAAACAGCGCGGCGGCCTGATGAGTCAGGGTAGCGTGCTTACCGTGTCGTCCTATCCAACCCGAACATCTCCTGTGCTGCGCGGTAAATGGGTTCTGGACAATATTCTCGGCGCTCCCCCGGCGCCTCCACCGCCCAATGTGCCCGAGCTCAAGGAAGAAAATCTAAAGACATCCTCCGTGCGCGAACAACTCGAGAAGCATCGCGCGAATCCGAGCTGCGCAAGTTGCCACGATCAGATGGACCCGATTGGCTTCGGCCTTGAAACATATGACGCAGTAGGTTCGTGGCGCACACACGACGGGAAGTATCCGGTCGACGCAAGCGGCATGATGCCGAGCGGAGCCAGTTTCAATGGGCCGCGAGAACTCATCGCCGTACTCAAAGCCCATCCCGACGCGTTTGTTCGCAGCCTAACCGAGAAGCTACTGACCTATGCTCTAGGAAGGGGATTGGAGCGCTATGACACTCCGGCCGTTACTGAGATTGCCGAGCGGCTCGCTAAGGCCGATTACAGATTCTCGGCACTGGTTCTTGAGATTGCGAAGAGCGCGCCCTTCCAGAAGCGGCGCGATGAGGTAGGCAAGAGTGACTAAAGGCAGACATCTTGACCGTCGAATCCTGTTGCGTGGATTCGGAGCAACGCTTGCTCTCCCCATTCTTGATGCGATGACGCCCGCATTCGCAGCGCCAAGCACGAAAGCCGCGCCTTGCCGTATGGCTTTCGTCTATGTTCCTAACGGCGTGATCATGGAGCAATGGATCCCTGCGACGCAAGGGCTGTCCGCGCCACTACCGCAGACACTTCCATCCATCCTTGAACCTTTGGCTCCGTTTCGCGAAAAGCTATCCGTCATCTCAGGCTTGGCTCAAGATGGTGGGCGGGCTCATGGCGACGGCGGCGGCGACCATGCGCGCGCCGCGGGAAGTTATCTAACCAGCGTGCACCCCAAGAAGACCTACGGCGCAGATCTTCGCGCAGGAATCTCCGTGGATCAGATCGCCGCGCAGAAGCTTGGCAAGGAGACTAGTCTTGCCTCTCTAGAAATTGGATGCGAGGACGGTATCCTCAGCGGGAATTGCGACAACGGATATAGCTGCGCCTACAACAACAGCATTTCGTGGCGAACACCTTCAACTCCCTTACCCGCCGAAGTCAGCCCACGCGCTGTCTTTGAACGACTATTCGGCTCTGTCGACATGGAAACAGATCCTGTCCGTCGCGCTCGTCAGAAGGCGCTCGACAAGAGTGTGCTTGACTTCGTTCTTGAAGACGCGAAACAACTCCAACGCACGCTTGGACCGACGGACCGCCGAAAAGTTGAGGAATACTTGTTCTCGGTGCGCGACGTGGAAGCTCGAATCTCGGCAGCTGAACGAAAATCAATTGCCGTGCCTCGCGACCTCAAGAAGCCAGAGATGGGAAATCCGGATGATCTGGCCGAGCACGCCAAGCTGATGTTCGATCTGCTTGCCATCGCCCTTCAAGCCAACATCACACGCGTGGCCACCATGATCGTCAGCCTCGAGCAAAGCAATCGGTCCTACCGCGAGATCGGCATTCCCGAGTCACATCACGGCCTATCGCATCACCAAGGCGACCAGGAAAAGATCGAGAAACTTGCTCGCATCAACCGCTTTCATGCCGAAAGCTTCGCCTATTTTCTAGGAAAGCTTGATGCGATACAGGATGGCGATGGGACCCTGCTTGACCATTCGATGATCATGTACGGCAGCGCTCTCTCCGACGGCAACGCACATGAGCATCACAACCTACCAACGGTGCTTGCAGGCGGCGCCAATGGCGCCTTTCGTCCCGGCCGTCATATTCGCTACGACAAGGAAACGCCCATGTCGAACTTGTTTCTAACCATGCTCGACAAAATGGGTGTTCGTGTCGATGCTTTCGGAAACAGCAACGGACATCTGGAAACACTGTCGGACGTTTAATTCCTACGGTTTTGCCGACTGATTGTCGTGCGCATACAGGAGATCGACGTTCTTCGAAGTGAGTAGTTGATGTTTCACGAACACCGCCGGCGGTACAGGTTTCCCCTGCAGAATCGTCAGCGCAAGCGGCAAGAGATCTTCTCCATACCGCTCGGGGAAGTAAGCCACCGTTCCCACCAGCCTCGTTCCCGGTTGGCGGAGTTCTCGCCGCGTTTCGCGAATTCCGTTCTGACCCATCACGGCGCAGAGTTTGCCCGCGCCAGCTTCAGTAAAGGCCGCCACTGCCGCCAGCGCCGCGACATCGTTAACCGCGCCCACTAACCTCCGCTTCGGGGACGTTCTGCGTAAGAATTTACGCATTACGTCAAGGTTGCGCTCGAACCCGCCTTTAGCGTCGATCCTCGCCACTGGAATGGAATCGGCATTTTTAAGTTCTTCCCGCAATCCCGCGATCATTCCGGACGTCCTCAGTTGCAGCAGGGCTCCAGCGATTGGGAGTTCCAGCATCACAATTTCCTGAACCTCACCATTCCAGTGCTCTTTGGCCCACCGTCCTAATGCGCGGCCGCCTATCAGCCCCGCTTGATAATTGTTGGCGCCGAAGTATGTCGCTCCTGGATGTGGGATCTCGATCGCGATTACCGGAATTCGCGCTTCTAAGAACTTTGAAGCAATCACCGGGGCTACACGCTCGTATGTTTGGAATTCGAGCACAAGATCGACGCGCTCCTTGATAAGCTGATCCGCGTTCACCAATGCCTGCTGTGCGCTGTAGCGGTTGTTCACCGTGATCAGGTGCACGTGCTCTCTGGCCGACGCAGCCTGGAGGCTCGCCGTAACATCGCGCGAAAACTCGGAGTCCGTTTGCGCGGCGAAACCAAGCCGGATTGGTCTCGCCGAACGCGTGTGCGTCAGGCTTCGATACTTGCCTCTCCCCACACGCTCTACCAAGTCGCCTGTGGCAAGGCTCCGCATCAATCGAAACGTTGTTGTCTTGCTGAGACCGGACCGGTGCACCAACTCGTCGAGTCCCAGCACTTCCCCTTCATAACCGAAGCACTTAAGCAGTGAACAAGCTCGGAGTACAGCTTGGACCTCAGAATCGTTGCGTTCAGGCACGCCTCATTATTCCACAATGCGGAACCAGCAACTGCCGCATTGGAGCCCATGACCTTTAAAACTGGTGATTTTGCCAGAGCTTTAATTCCATTGCGCGGAACCAGAGGTATCGCGTTCCGTTGCCGTTGTCACCGGGGCGTTTAAGAGATACGACTATGCAAGACTGATTCACTCAGCAACAGCTTCTCTGCAAGGGGTTCCAAGCAATGTCGATGATCCGAGTCGTTCTCATCGCCGCATTAACCGCCCTCACCATGTTTGGTCAGGCATTCACAGGCACCATATCCGGAATTGTTTCTGATCCCGCGGGAGCAGTGATTCCGGGCACGAAGATCGCGGTCACCGAAGTCGATAAGAACACAACCGTCAACACTGTCACGAACGATACCGGCTTTTATCGCGTCGGTGAGCTTCAACCCGGCAAGTATCGTGTCACTGCCGAGGCGCCAGGCTTCCGAACGGCGGTCGTCGAGGGATTCCCACTCGCTACGCAGCAGCAAGCCTCGATCAATCTCTCTCTTCAGGTTGGACAAGTTGTCGAGCAGGTGAAAGTAACCGCCGAAGCCCAGATGGTAGATACGAACACGGCGGCGCTCGGTGGCGTCGTCGAGAATAAGCGAATCGTTGACCTCCCGTTGAACGGCCGAAACATCATGTCGCTCACGTCGCTCGTTCCCGGCGTCTTTCAAACGCGGCAAACCAGCGGCGTCAATGATGAGTTCACCGGCAACCGATTCATCGTTAACGGCGGTCAGGAATCTACGAGCGACATTCTGTTGGACGGAGTCACCGCTACCGTGGCTCACAACATTCCGACAGTTCCAGCCATCAGCGCCATTCCTTCCGTCGACGCCATTCAGGAGTTTCGTATCCAGACGAATGCTTATTCGGCTGAGTACGGACGCAGCGGCGGCGGACTGGTGACGCTCGTCACCAAATCAGGCACAAACGAATATCATGGCAGCCTGTTTGAATTCCTTCGCAATAGCGCTTTTGACGCAAATAACTTCTTTGCTAACGCCGCCAACACACCGCTCTCAAGCTTCAAGCGCAATCAGTTTGGCGGTAGCCTGGGTGGACCGCTCCGGATCCCCAAGCTCTACAACGGGCAAAACAGCACGTTCTTCTTCTTTAACTACGAGGGAATGCGGCGTCGGGCAGCGAACTTCGCGCAGTTCAGCGTACCGACGGACCTGCAGCGCTCTGGTGATTTTTCCCAAACCTTCACATCTGCGGGCGCGCTCATGCCGATCTTCGACCCTGCTTCGACGCGTCCGGATCCGAATCGTCCAGGGCAGTTCCTTCGCGATGCTTTCAATGGAAACCGCATACCTGCCAGTCGAATCCATCCGGTTACGTCGGCCGCGCAGAAATATTATCCCCAACCCAACGCTGCCGGACGTCCCTTCACGAGACAACAGAATCTGGTCCTACAAAGCGCCTATCCTGAGCCCCAGGACAGAATCGACACCAAGGTCGATCACAACTTTAACCCGCGCCAACGTCTGATGGGCCGCTACTCATTCATGGACAGCATCTACAGCAAGCCCAACTTCTGGGGTAATATCGCCGACCCAGGATGCTGCGAGCCCATGTACCAACGCCTTCAGAACGCAATGCTCGACTTCACGCAGATTCTCGGTTCCGCACATGTGCTCAATCTGCGCTACGGCATGGGTCGAGTTTCCGGCAATCGGGTTCCCTGGAGTACCACGATGACAGGCGAAGACGGTTTCGATATTACTTCGCTCGGTTTGCCCGCTTCTATGGCGGCTATCGCCGATCAACCGCTGTTTCCGACGTTCACGATCCAGGACTTCAGCCAGATCGGCCCCAACGGCGGCGATTTTTACCTTATGGGCGACACGACCCACAGCATTGTCGCCAATATGGCGTCTGTGACTGGACGTCACAGCATAAAGTATGGGGCCGATGTCCGTTTCAACTACGTGAATTTCGGTCAACTCGATGTTCCGAGCGGCCGCTTCGATTTCTATCGCGAGTTCACCGCCGGCCCCGACCCGCGGGTCGTGGGCAATTCCGGCAACGGCTATGCATCCTTCCTGCTCGGAATGGGCGGAGGTGGAACACGTAGCCCTGGGAAGATTACGCATCAAATTCGCCCAGCAAACGCCAATCGCTACGCGGGACTCTATCTTCAAGACGACTTCAAGCTCAGCGCGCGCCTTACCCTTAATCTCGGCGTTCGCTGGGACATCGAAACCGGAACCACTGAGCGTTACGATCGGCTCACTGCGATTGATCCATACATCCGGAATCCACTGTCGGACGCTGTCGGCATGGATCTCAAAGGTGGCACACTGTTCGGCGGAGACACCCTGGGACGCCGAGCCATCCGCGAAACTTCCTTCGGCAATATCAATCCGCGCATTGGAATCGCGTTTCAACTTACGCCATCCACCACAATTCGCACAGGCTATGGCATCTTCTACGGCATGCCTCCGTTTGCCGCGGGCAGACATTACACAGGCGCCGCATTCCAGTCGGAAACACCATGGGTCACAACCGTCGACGGGGTGACTCCTCAGGGCGCAAACCTCAGCAATCCATTTCCCAATGGCTATAACTTCTACACGGGCACGGCCAATGGCTTAACGACGCAAGTCGGCTTTACGATCTGGGACGGCTGGCCTGAATCGCTCCGTACACCGTACAACCAGCAATGGAACTTCAGCATTCAGCGACAGCTCGGTGGAGCTAGCCTCGTCGAAGTGGCATACGCCGGCAACAAGGGGACGAATCTTGCCTACTTCCTTCCCAGCGTCGAGCTGAACCAATTGAATCCTTCGCTGTTGTCCATGGGTAATACGCTGCTAGAGCAGGTACCCAACCCCTTCTTCGGTATCATCCCCGTAGGAACATTAGCTACGCCTACCGTTCAGCGCGGCCAACTGCTGCGCCCCTACCCGCAGTACACCGGTTTCCAGGTCAAGAACCCCGGCTGGGCCAACTCGAACTATCACGCCTTGCAGGCGCGTTTTGAGCGCCGCTTCGCTACAGGACTGGCGCTGCAAGCGTCATACACTTATTCGAAAACGATCTCTGATGCTGCCGACGGCTTGTGGAACATGGCAAACGGCATCCGCAACAACTATTGCCTGAAGTGCGAGCGCGCTGTCTCTTCCTACGATCAACCGCAACGATTAGTTACAAACGTTGTCTACGAGTTGCCCTTTGGACGTAACAAGCAGCTTGGAGCCAACTGGAATCGCTTTGTGAACGCGGCGTTTGGCAACTGGCAAGTCAACGGAATCGTCACTCTGTCGCATGGTCTGCCGCTCAGAAACTTCAGCCTTGCCAACAACACCTGCTTCTGCTTCGGTGGAACGCAGCGGCCCAATTCGACGGGTGTCTCCGCAAGCCTTGGCGACGCACAAACTATCGAGCGCTGGTTCGACACACGCCAGATCGTCGCTCCCGCGTCGTTCACTTTCGGAAATCTCGGTCGCACCGTTTCCACGGTCAGGTCCGACAATGCCCGAAACATCGATTTTTCCATCTTCAAGAGCTTCCGCCCCACGGAACGCACTGCTGTTCAATTCCGTGCTGAGGCTTTCAACCTGACCAATACGCCGCTGTTTGCCCAGCCGAACACGCAGGTTGGTTCGCCGTTATTCGGAACCGTTACGGGCCAGGAAAACAACCCGCGTCAGATTCAGTTAGGGATTAAGATCCTATTCTGATGACCTTCGCCCGGCTGCTCGTCGCCATCTTGGCGCTATTTTTGCTTCTCCCGTGCTCACGGGCGGAGCAAAGGGCCGTGATAGACCGGCTACTCGAACTTTCACGTCCCGGCACAGATTCATCCGTTCTCGCTGCAGAGTTGCGACAGGTCTTCACCGCCGAAAACATCCGCTCCGGCACGGCTTGGGCCGGCCACGGTAAGGATTTCATCTGGGCCGTTGAGGCATCGAGCCAGCCGGAACTCTTCATCAACGACAAGCGATTCGCTGAAATGAGACGCGTTGGAGACACCAGTCTCTGGTACTACGCAGGGGTCCTGCCTGTCGGCGACGCCTACAAGTTTCATTACAAGATCGACGGGAAGGACTTCGGCGGTTTCCTCAACGTTCCTGCTTACACTTCAGAGTCGTATGCGCAGCCCGGTGTGCCTGAAGGAAGGCTATCGGACAAGATGACTCACATCAGCAAAATCTACGAGGGGATGGAAACCAACTATTGGATCTACACACCGCCTCAGTACGATGGCAAAGCTGCGCTTCCGCTGATGATCTGGCAGGACGGTGAGCGTCTGGTGGGCCGTAACAAAGAGGAAACCTGCATTCTCTGCCCCAGCCTTGTTCGAATCTTGGAAGTCACTGAGAACCTGATTCATCAGAAGAAACTTCCTTTGATGGCGCATTTGTTCATTCAGGCCGGAACCGTCGGTGGCCGAAGCATGCGCTCAATCCAGTACGATTCGGTAACCGATCGCTACCCCCGGTTCCTCATCGAGGAAATCCTGCCGGAGGTCTATACGAAGTACAACATCCGCAAGGATGGCTACAGCCATGGAATCCAGGGACAATCTTCCGGCGGAATCTGCGCATTCAACGCTGGTTGGCACCGCCCGGATCAATTCAGCCGGATCGCGTCGCAACACGGAACCTTCACGAGTGTCGCTTTCCGGAACAAGGAACCAGAAGCTGCTCATGTCATTCCTACTTGGGTTCGCCGCCAGCCGAAAAAGAATCTACGGGTTTGGATCAGCGACGGCTCGGAGGACTACGAGAACGAGTGGGGAAGTTGGCCGCTGCAGAACTTACAACTGGCCAATTCCCTGAAATTCCGCGGCTATGATTTTCGTTTCTTGTTGGGGTATGGAAATCATCACGCCGCGATTTGGGCCGCCAAGTTACCCGAAGCGCTCATCTGGCTGTGGCGGGACTACGATCCATCGAAGCAAAGCCAGGATTTCGTGCAGGACGCTAGCGAAAAGGAAAAGCCTTTCTTTCGAGTTCGGATTTACAACCGCTAAGCAGCCAGCCCCCCTCGGCAGCCAAAAGGCTGTTGCGTTCGCCTCAATTCGTTTTCCACTTGACAGAGGCACACGTTGCAGTATAAACATATGATGTTTCCTGGTTTGCCTTGCAAACCTTGTACTCTCGATGCGCCTACGGATGTTTGAAGCGCTGAAACGCGTTCCGCTGATCGGTCTATGGGACAACGCGCGAGACACAATATGGGCGGCGTTTTCACGACTCGGAATCGCACTCGTCCAAACACGGAGTCCGCTAAACAAGGAGCTGGAGCTCTCTAGGAGAAGATTATGGTTGAGAGGGTGTTTATAGCATATCTTCGGGTCCTCGCCCGGAGGGAAAACCCGATCCTCCCGAACGCATTGCGTGTTTCGTTGCTGTTGGCGGCGACGGCTTGCGCGGTCTTCGCGCAGGGTGACCGGGGTACGATCACGGGCGTGGTGGTGGATTCCTCCGGCAGTGCCGTCGCAGGCGCCGCTGTTGGCATCGTGAACCCGGTCAACAACCTTTCATTGAAGACCGTTTCTAACGAGACGGGGAACTACCGACTGATCGGCGTACCGATCGGCCATTACGAACTCACGGCAACGTCAGCAGGTTTTCAGGGATATAAACGCCCTGACGTTCAGGTCCAAACGAATCAGACGACTAACATCGACATTCAGATGCAAGTCGGCGCCGTAACCGAGACGGTCACGGTGGCCGGCGGCGCCACACCGCTGATTTCCACCGAGTCAATGGAAGTGGGGATGGTAGTGGAGTCGAAGCGGTTTCTCGATCTGCCGCTCACGATGAGCGGCCAGATGCGGACGCCCTCCAGATTCATGAAACTCTCGCCTGGCGTCGCTCCCTCCGGCACGTGGACACGATCGATCAGCGGTGGCGGCGGCTTCCAGGATCAGACCTATTATGACGGCATCGCGCTCAGCCGTGGAGACCAGTCGCAGGACGACGAAGTGACGCCATCGGTCGAAGCGATCGGGGAGTTCAAGCTGATCACCAACAACTACTCGGCCGAGTATGCACATGCGATGGGTGGCATCACGAGCTACACCATGAAGAGCGGCACCAACGACCTGCACGGACAGGGCTTGTATCTCATCCGCAACGAGAAGCTGGATGCTCGCAGCTTTTTCAGCACGACGCGTCTGCCGTCAAAGATGAACGAGTGGGGCGGTGTGATCGGCGGCCCGGTCATCATCCCGAAGGTCTATGACGGCCGGAATAAGACATTCTGGTTCTTTTCCTTCGATCAGTTTTACTTCCGGGGCGGGCAGGTGTCGAGCCTGCTGACTCTCCCGTCGACCCGGATGCAGCAGGGCGATTTTAGCGAACTGCCCCACGCGATCTACGATCCTGCAACGACAGTGCGGGCAGCGAACGGAACGGTAACCAGGCAGGCCTTCCCGAACAACTTCATTCCCGTGAGTCGCAGAAGCAACGTCTCAACGGCAATGCTGCAGTATCACCCAGCGCCTACGTTTCCGGGCATTGCGGCGAATACAATTGCAGCGCCAGCCGAACCAATTCAGGACAACCGTCATGCGGGCGGCAAAGCAGATCATATCTTCAACGAGAATCACCGCATGAGCTTCCTGTACAACTTCACTGATCGTCCGGCGCAGAAGAGCGGCTCGTTCCCGCTACCCGTCAATGACGAGACGATGACTGCGCTGGTGAACTATACGTATCAGCGGGTTTCCACGAAGGTCGCCCACTTTAATTTCGACAGCACTCTCGGTCCCGCCACGTTGAACCATATCGGGCTCGGCTATTCGATGTTCCGCAACCCCTTTGGAACCGTCGCAAAGGACAAGGGCTGGACTGACAAGCTCGGTATCAAGGGTGTTCAGTTCGACCTGTTTCCGACCGTGAACTTCGCTACTGACAACTACGCCGCATACGGCCAGAGCGCCGCATCAGACTCGTATTTCAACACGTTCACCGCACTCGATACGCTAACGCTGATTCGCGGTACGCACACTCTGAAGTTCGGCGCGGAAATGCAGTATCACCAGGACAACTTCCGGCCGGGTGACAACGGCGCGGGAAATTATACGTTCCGCCGTAACGGAACGGCCGATCCGACAAGGTTGAACAATACGGGTGATGCGTTCGCTAGCTTTTTGCTCGGAGAAGTCGATTCCGGTTCTGCCTTCTTCCTCGCTACGCAACCGAGTGGTCGCTACACGAACTGGGGTTTCTTCGTCGACGATACGTGGAAAGCAACCAGCAAGTTAACCATTAACCTCGGACTACGGTGGGAAATCATCGTGCCGCATGCCGACCGCGCGGGACGTTTGTCGTATGTGGATATCAACAAGCCCAATGCGGCGGCGGGTAATCTTCCTGGTGTGTTGGTATTCGGCGGCGATCAGGGCTTTGGCAACCGGCTGCTGAACATCATGTGGGTGAATCCCGCTCCACGATTGGGATTCGCTTACAAGGTCAGCGACCGATTTGTCGTCCGCGGAGGCGCCGGTGTCTTCTATTCGGATTTCATCGATCGGGGACTTCTGAATCGAGGTCTTCCGAATACCGGCTTCTCGACGACAGCGAGTTTTGCGACCGGAGACAACGGAATTACTCCGGCATTCAACTGGGACAACGGATTCCCACAGAACTTCTCGCGCCCACCCGATTTCAGTCCGTATCAGGCGAACGGCCAGAATGCGACGGTCGTGCTGCCCGGTGACTATACGCTGCCCCGGAAAGTTCAGTGGAACCTCACGCTCGAGCGGCAGTTTGGCGATGATATCGGTGTGAGCGCGGGCTATGTCGCGAGTATAGGGCGTCACCTTTACTCAACCCAGCAAATCAATCAGCTCTATCCTAATGCTCAGGCCTTACCGGATTCGCTGCTGCGCTCGCATATCACTTCCTCTCAAGCCGTCGCGGCCGGGATCAGCGCTCCCTTTGCGGGATTCACGGATCTTTGGGGCAGCCGTGGTACGGTCGCGCAAGCCCTGCGACCCTACCCGCATTTCGGCAACATGGAAATTTACGGATCGACGTATGGCAATTCGAACTATCATTCATTCCAGATGAAGCTGGACAAGCGCTATCGGGGAGGACTGACGGGGACGCTTGCGTATACATTCTCGAAGTTCCTGACCGACGCTCCGATGTACGACACATACGGCGGACGACAGGATAACTACATCCGCGAAAAGTCCTATCATCCGTCGAACTTGCCGCACATGTTAACGGCGAGCACACTCTACCATCTGCCATTCGGTCGCGGCAGGCGATGGGGATCATCGTTGCAGGGTGTCGCCAACGTTTTGGCTGGAGGGTGGCAAGTCGCGGCTGTCATGTCTTACACCAGCGGCAGGCCATTGTCCGTCACAGCGAACAACACGCTTGCATACTTCAATCCAGGACGGCGGCCCGACATCGTGTCAAGCAACATCCGGAGCGACGTCAGCATGTCCGACTTTGACCCGGCGCAGGACGTGTTCCTGAATCGCGAGGCATTTGCCGATCCGGCCGCTGGCCGTTTTGGAAATGCTCCGCGATATCTCGAAGATCGTGGTCCACTATGGTTGGACGAGTCCTTCTCGGTATTCAAAGACACGCAGATCACCGAGAGAATCCGAAATCAGTTCCGCATGGAGATCACGAATCCGCTCAACAGGACGGTATTTGGAAATCCGAACACCAACTTGGCCTCGAACAACTTCGGCCGTATCACGAGCACACTGAGTCCCCGAGTGATTCAGTTCGGAATGAAGGTGTTTTTCTAAACGTCAGGGAGACGGTTCCTGAATCTTGACGATTCTGTCGAGCTGAATGTTCTCGACGCGCTGGCGGATTCCACTCGGCCAAACAATCTCGGCCGAGACTGGGCCGCCGGCGCGTCCTAGTCCAAAGTGCACGCCAACGTTGCTGCCGGACGCGTAACCAGTGTTGGCTGTCGCAATGTTGGACTGATCGCCCAACCGGATCTCCGCGCCGATTCCGTTGCGGTTGTTCTTGCGTCCCTCGAGTTCGAATCTCACCCAGTGACCGTTTTCTGTGGACACGTTGTGCCACAACTCCGCGGGGCCCGCTAAGGATGAAACCACGATGTCGAGTTTCCCATCGTTATCGAAATCGGCAACGGCTCCACCACGATGAGCGCGGCGTATCGCAAAGTCCGGGCCTTCAACAAATCTTCCACCGGAATTCAGCCAGAGTGAGTTAGGTTCGAGATACTTCTCCGTGGTCGAAATTTGCTCAATGTTGTCGGTTACATGAGAGTTTGCCGAAAACACGTCTTTCCAGCCATCGTTATTGAAGTCGGCCAGAGCGATATGCCATCCGCTGCGGCGCCCGCTCAAGGGACCGATCCCGTCTGCCGCTGTGCGGTCGTAGAAAACTCCCTTGCCTTGGTTGCGGAATAGGGGAAACGTCTCCCCTGCGAGCGCTGTGAAGATCAAATCGGGCAGTGTGTCGTTGTTGTAATCCCGGAAGTCCACACCCATTGCAGAGACGGCGTCGCCATTGTCGTTCAACGCCGGCCCCGCCTCCAAGCCCCGCTCTTCGAACGTGCCGTCGCCCCGATTGCGAAACAAAAAGTTCGGAACACGATCGTTTGTGACGAAGGCGTCGAGCCAGCCGTCCCGATCGTAGTCAGCGAAGGCCACGCTCATGCCCTTTCCGATGTGAGCTGCAATGCCCGAACGTGCGGAAACATCCTCGAAAGTACCATCGCGCTGGTTGCGATAGAGACGGTTCGCCGTGCCTTTGTAGAATCGCGGATGACAGTACGTGCGGATACGCGCGGCCGGATCTCCACAATACCGGTCGTCGGCAGGCGACCAGGCGAGATAGTTCACGACGAAGAGATCGAGCCATCCATCGTTGTCGTAATCGAACCATCCGCCGGCTACGGACCACTCGCCACTGCGAATGCCGGAGCGCTTGGTCACATCCGTGAATCGTCCGTCTATATTGCGATACAGCACGTTCACCGGCATGCCGGCAACGAACAAGTCCACGTGGCCATCGTTATCGAAATCGGCGGCTGAAGCGCCAATCGAGAATCCCGATCCCTGCACGCCGGCTGCAGTCGTAACTTCGGTAAACTTCAGGGCGCCGTCATTTCGGAAAAGGCGATTGAAGAAGCGCGGCCCCGTTTTTTCCAGCGAGGGAGTCTCTGCTCCGTTGGTGAAGAACACATCGGTAAGCCCGTCTTTGTTGTAGTCGAATGCAGCTACCCCTCCGGCCATGGTTTCGATGAGGTGTTTCCTCGGAGTCGGATGGTTGTTGAGGGTGAACCGGAGTCCGGCTTGCGTGGCAATGTCGTTGAACTGGACGGCTGTCGGCGTATCGAGGACGGCGCCGATCGACGCAGCGCCACCGGCTTTCGTACGTCGTAGAAGCCTCTCCGCTGCCGGATGTCCGAGCCGTGCCGCGGTTTCCAATCGTTCGCGGCTTTCCTTCTCCTGGCCCTTCAAAAGGAGTGCTCTTCCGAGTTCATAGGCGCCTTCCGCGTTTCCAGAGGGAACTTGGCGCAGATGTGCGACCGCCTCATCCACGCGGTTCATCTTCAGGCAGACCCGTCCGGCGCCCACGCGTGCTTCGGCATTGACGGAATCCTTCGCAAGAGCTTCCAGGTAGGCGTTCAATGCTTGCTGCAGACGATTCTGCTCTTCTCGGGATCGCCCAATCAGATGCAGAGACCGTGACGCATTCGCCCCGAGTGTAATGGAGTACTTGGCATCTGCTTCCGCCTCTAGCAGTTTGCCCTGCAAATATTCTGTGAGCGCGAGGTAGTACTGCGCCTGACCGTCGTCCGCTTTTCTTCGGATAGATTCGCGGAAGACCTGCTCGGCTTCCGCGTTTCGGCCAAGCTGATTCAGGCATATCCCCAGCAGAATGCGCGAATCCCGGTCATCGGGAGCCTTCTCGAGATGCGTTTGAAGAGCGTCCGCTGCCCCCGCGAAGTCTCGCTGTCCAAACAGGCGCCGTGCACGCGACCGTTCCGCTTGGCTCCATGCGAGTGTCATGACCAGCAACAAAATCAAAAGGCGAATGCCGCTCATGACAATTCGATCATTGTAATTCCCAATTTAGCTCGGAACCAGCAGTGACGCCTCTGATTCCGCGGGGTTCGTACTCCGAACACGATTGGAGGTGACGGTTTCCTGTACGCAGAACGCGGGCAATGGAGCCCGATAGGCCCGGCGCTGTCACTGGTACACTTGCCCTCAGTTATGCCAGTTGGGAAAACGGAAGGCGAGCTGTCGGCCGGACGTATCAACAAGCGCAGCTTTCGCCGCGGCCGCCTGAGCGAGCAAGTTGTCGAGGAAATCGAACGGATGATCCTGGAGCAGTATCGGGAGCCGGGGACACGTCTGCCGAAGGAATCCGAACTCGCAGACCGCTTCCGTGTCAGCCGCATTGTGATTCGTGAGGCGATGAAAATCCTCGAAGAGCGCGGAGTAGTTGAGGTACGCGCCGGACGTGGGACTATGACAGCGGCGCCGACGCCGGCCCGTGTCAAGGATTCGCTGATGCGGCTGTTCCGGGATCAGCCGATTCCGACACTCGGCGAAATGGAACTCATGCTCGAGCTCAGGGAGACGCTCGAGGAGACGGCAGCAGGTTTTGCGGCGGTCCGCGCCACGCCTGCAAATCATCAGGAGATTGCGGCGGCGCTGGACGAGATGGCGGCCGACCGCAGTGTTGAGGAAACGATTGCAGCAGATCTCCGGTTCCACATGGCGATAGCCCGCGCTGCTCATAACCGGTTCTTCGAGATGGTTTTAGAGCCCTTAACTCACGTTTTCATTCAGCAGATCAAGCTAACAGACAGTTACACCGTTGGAGTCGAGTTGCACCGTCAGATTTACGATCAGATCCGCAAAGGAAACCCCGTGGCGGCTCGCCAAGCTGTCCGCAGGCTGATGCGGAGCACACGGGAGCACACGAAACAAGCGCTTGGCATCATCACTTCTCATCCAGACTGACCAGTCGGCTAAGCCGTTCCGCCTTGACTTTAGAAAGAGTGGATACATATGATCTTTAATACGGCCAAGGCCAACCTTCGGCGGACAACCTGTGAAACTTACCGCACGCCAGCAACGACTGCTTCAACGCACTTTTATCGATTACCGCCCGACAGCCGACTTTATTGAAGACCCACTGATCATCAGCCGAGCAGAGGGACTTTACTGCTGGGACACGGAAGGCAAACGCTACTTCGACGCAATCGGCGGGATTTTTGTGGCCACTCTTGGCCATCGTCATCCCCGCGTAATGGAAGCGATGCGGGCGCAGATGGAACGCGTTACGTTCGTGGGGCCGATGCATGGAATATCCGATGTCACGCTGGACTTCATCGAGCGACTCGGTGATGTGACTCCAGAAAACCTGAAGTTCGTGAAGCCGTTCAGCGGGGGATCAGAAGCCGTGGAAGCGGCGATGAAGTTTGTCCGCCAGTATCACAAACAGACTGGTTTTCCCAGCAAATATAAGTTTGTCAGCCGATATTACAGTTATCATGGCGGGACGTTCGGCGGAATGGCAGCGAGCGGCAACGGCTCGCGGAAGTCGAAGTTCGACCCGCAACTACCTGGATTTCCCAAAGTTTTTCCGCCGAATCACTATCGCGACAGCTTCCCGACGTGGGAGGAAGCGAACCGGTTCGCCGCACGGTGTTTCGAAGATGTCATTGTGCACGAAGATCCGGATACGGTCGCCGCTATCATTGTGGAGCCTATCGGCAACACTGGCGGTATCATCACACCCACGGCTGAATACTTTCAGATCATTCGCCAAATCTGCGACAAGTACAACGTCACGCTCATCTTCGATGAAGTGATCACTGGGTTTGCCAAGACCGGTCGCATGTTCGCCGCGCAAACTTACGGCGTTACACCCGACGTCATCTGCACCGGCAAGGGCATATCGTCCGGAGCCATGCCGCTAGGCGCCATGATTGCCCGGGAGGATATGGCGGCGGCGTTCGCGGGAAACGGTAGCAACACGCACTTCACGCATGGTCACACCTTCTCAGGGAACCCGTTAGCGTGCGCCGTCGGTATCGCGGTGCTCCAGCAGATTGTAGAGCAGGATCTCTGCTCAAAAGCGGAAAGGCTGGGGGAACATCTTGTGTCGCGGCTTGCCAAGCTGAAGAAGCTTGGAGTTGTGCGGGAGATTCGCGGCAAAGGTGTCCTGCGTGGGGTAGAGTTGACCGACCCGAGCCTCGGCATCGCCTTGAAGAAGACTGCGCTTGCCAATGGGCTTATTCTGCGTATCGATCCGACATGGTTTGCGATGTCGCCTCCCCTGATTGCCGAGGAGTCTGACATTGACGAGATGTGCGCGCTCATTGAGAAGAGTCTTGCGGATGCCATCGATACTGTCCGAACGAAGATCAATATGACGACGAGCGTATGAAAGAAGCAATTATTCTGTCTTTGGTGATCTGTGGCGCTGCATTCGGCGACGTCGTCGAGCAGGGGCCAAAAGACTCTAAGCCTTCGGGATTACTCGCCGGTGTTGCTCGAGCCGACATCTCACCACCGGTTGGCATCGCGCACCTGAACTGGGGATCGCAAACGCATGTCACGGCCGTCGGAATTGATCCTGCTGGCATGCTCGCGACAGCGCTCGTCATCTCGGATGGAAAGCAAAAGTTCGCTCTGGTCGATATCGATGCAGGCAGCGTACGAGGTTACGACGATGCGCGCGAGGAGGCGGCAAAGCTAACAGGTATTCCCGTCCAAAACATCCGACTGAATGCGACCCACACTCATGCCGGTCCGGCCTTTGAAGCATCTAAAGGCCCAGTCGGCAAGGATCCTGCGACTTTCGAGCGCGTATTAAACGCACATCGGTCGGCCGTGGTCGAGAAGATCATCGGGGTCATCGTGGAAGCCAACTCGAAGCTTCGGCCCGTACACGCGTACGGCGCCCGCGGCATAGGCACAATCAACATTAATCGGCGGGTCCGTGCTACGGGAAACAAGCCTCCGGCGGTTGGGACAAATCCTGATGGATTTGTCGACCGTGAGCTTGTTGTCTTGCGTATCGATGACTCGGACGGCAATCCCTACGCCATTCTCGTGAACTTTCAATGCCACGGTACGGTGCTGACCTTCGAGAACAAGATGATCTCGCCCGATTGGATCGGCATGGTCCGCAAAACCATTGAGCAGGCTTTCCCGGGTGCTCTCGCGTTGTATCTCCAAGGCGCCGCGGGTAATCAGGGACCGATTGAAGGCGGCACGGGCGATCTCCGGGTCGCGCACCGGCTTGGCTCGGTTCTCGGATATCAGGCGGCGGCGCTGGCAGCTCAAATCGAGACGACACGGCGTGAGCCTGTGATGGAAGGCTATGTAGAGTCCACGGCTTTCGCGGCGCGGCAGCCCTGGCGCGTACTTGGCCCGCGTGACGCGACTATTAAGTTCGTCTCAGCGACTCTCGATCTTCCGCGTCGAACCTACACGCCTGCCGAAATCGACCGGATGTCCACACAGGTAGCAGTCGCAAAGAAACAGGTCGAAGAGGCCACGGCGCGAGGTGAGGCTTGGCAGAAACACCAGGCCGAGGCGCGGCTTCGCCGCGATGGAGACTTGCTGGAGAAGTGGAAGCGTCCGCTCGATCCGTCTCCGGTTAAGGTCAACGTACAGATTCTCCGCATCGGGGATTTGGCAATCGTTTCGATGCCAGGCGAACCGTTCGCCGAGATCGGAGCTGCTGTCAAAAAGGCCTCTCCATTCCCCTATACGATGTTTTGCGGCTATTCGTCAGGGAGCGGCGGCGGGTACATGCCGATCGAAACAGAGTTCTCTCATTCCGGGTATGAAGTCGAGATGACACCCTACGGAACCAAGGCCGCGGACAAGCTGATTCGCGAGACGATCGCGCTCTTTAAAAACGTGCAGTGAGATCGCGCCGACTAGCCGTCTCTAACCGATAATCTCTTCGATCGGCCCGTGGCCTTCTTCGACTAAACGGAAATTGCGGCCGAGGGCGCGGAACTGCATCTTCTTGTGATCGAGGCCCATCTGCTTGAGGATCGTCGCATGAAGGTCACTGTAGTAGTGCGGATTCTCGACGGCCTTGTAGCCGTACTCGTCCGTCGCTCCGTGGACCGTGCCGCCCTTGATGCCGCCGCCCGCAAACCAGGAGCTGTAGCCCTTCGGATTGTGATCGCGGCCGGTCGTATTTTGTGACCACGGGCTACGACCGAACTCGCTCGTAAACACGACCAGAGTGCGCTGCAACATGCCGCGCTGCTTCAGATCCTGAATTAAACCGGCGATCGGCTTGTCTACGGCACGGCACAAGGGCTCATGCGTCTTCATGTCGCCGTGGGCATCCCAGCTGCCGTTGCCACCGCCGGCGTGGCAGATCTGTACGAAGCGGACGCCGTTCTCGACCAAGCGCCGAGCCATTAACAACTGCCGGCCGAAGTCATCCGTCGGCTTCTCACCAATGCCATAGAGATCCAGAATGTGCTGCGGTTCCTTCGAAAGATCGACGACACCAGGCGCGCTCAGCTGCATGCGGGCCGCAAGCTCATAGGAGTCGACTCGGGCAGCGATGTTGGTGTTGAGTTCGTGCCGCTCACGGAATTCACGGTTCAAGCGAGCCAGAGCATCTCCATCTGCTGGTCGCGCTCGGCGGCATTGCTGCTGGCCGGCGGCTTCAGGTTCGGGATGGGTATCGGACCAGCCTGGAAGGGAGTGGCGGCGTAGGTGGCGCCCAAGTAGCCGCCTGTCAACTGCACGGGCGAAGAGGGTCGGCCGACATTGACATAGGTGGGCAGATTCTTGTTGCCCGAGCCGAGCGCATAGGAAACCCAGCTACCGAAGGAGGGATTATCGAAGGCGCGCCCACGATGGCCGGTCTGCGTTTCGATGACCGCGGGGAAGTGATTTCCTTCCTGGCACCACATCGACCGGACGACGGCGATGTCGTCGATGACACCGCCGACGTGCGGGAACCAGTCGGAGACGGGAATGCCGGATTGACCGTAATTCTTGAAGGTGCGCAGGCAAGGAATGACCGGGACGCTTCATCTCCGCGACGTTGTCGCCGAAGCCGATGGCGTCGATCAATTTGCCGGCGTGCTTGTTGCCCTTCGGATCGAAAGTATCGATGTGGCTGACGCCGCCGCACATGAAAAGAAAGATGACCGCATCGGCCTTTTTATCACCGGGCAGACGGGCGTCGAGCTTGCCGTCTTCGGCCCAAAGCGCGCCGACGGCCCCGCCCAGAAGGGCGCCGATGGATTGTTGAAACAGGTGGCGGCGCGAAATCAAGCCGCACGGATAAAGATTCTGGTCGGCCATATCTATTGAACGTAAATAAACTCGTCCAGGTTGAAAATCAACCAGGCCAGATTCTTCAGGCGAGTCGGATCGGCGCCGACATAGGTCAGGGCGTCATCCTTTTCGGTCGGCGAAGGCGGCCGGCTGAGCGCGATGCGATAGCCGAGATCGACGGCCTTGCCGAGTTCGCCTTCACTTTCCTTCTTGAGGCGATCGGCGAACATCGTACTGGCCTTCTCGATCTCCGGACTGTTCATCATGAACAAGCCTTGCGGCGCAGTAACAGTTTGCGTGCGCACCGGGCATGGAGCCCGGCCGTCATCGACATCGAAAGATTGCAGAAAGTTCGGCACGACCTCACGGCTGGTCGAGAAGCCACGAACCATATAGGCGCCACGGCGGTTCGTCTTGCCTTCCGTCATCGGCGGCCCGCCACGACCCGGACGCGGGCCACGAGATTCAATATCGAAAGACGGACCGCCCAACGTCGTGTCAAGATTGCCGGCGGCAGTCAGGATCGAATCCCAGATCGGCTCGGCTTCGAGACGCTGCAGGCGGAAACTCCACAGGAAGCGGCTTGACGGATCTGCCTGAAGGTTCTTCTTCATCAGCTCTTTGTCGCCGGAACTGGCCAGCCGATAGACGTTCGAAGTCATCATCAGCTTGTGCATGGCCTTTTGGCTGTAGCCGCGCGCAATGAACTCGGAAGCGAGCCAATCGAGCAGGGGCTGGCTAGCGGGGCGACCGCCCATAATCCCATAGTCGCTTGGCGACTTCTGCAGACCTTCGCCGAAATGCCATTGCCAGAGACGATTCACGGCGACTCGGGCGAACAGCGGATTGTCCTTGGCGGTGAGCCAGTCGGAGAACGCTTCGACACGACCTTCGCGGAAATCCATCTCGCCGCTGTAGAAAGGCCAGCCGGGTTCGACTGGATTGTTCTTTCTCCGGACGCTCCGGGTCGCCGCTGGTGAGGATGTAGCTCTTCTCGCGTTCCAGCCCGCGATCGACTTCCACGGTCCAAAACGCCGGCAGGTCCTTCACCATGCTGCGACGCTTCGCCGCCCGTAATCTGATTCAGTTTGGCGCGCAGTTCCTTGTAGGTCTTCTTGTCGGCTTCCGACATGACCTCTTCGATCTTGTCGGAGTCGATGCGAAGGACAGGGAAATAATCGTCGGCGATCTTTTGCTCTGCCGCCGTAGCGCTGTTTTTCGGGCTTGTTGATGATGGTCTGGACATCGGGTGGCAGCATTGCGACGCGATCCGCATAGAGCTTGGCGCGGTAGGGCTCAGTCAAAGCCGTTACCGGCTCTTCGGCAGCGATCCGAAGCTTGTCGTACTCCTCGAGTTGCTTGCCGTACACGATCAGTTCGGCCGGTGTAGCCATCGTCTGCTTCTTGATCACAAGCGGATCGAACAGCGCCTTCATGGCGTAGAAATCTTTCTGCGTGATCGGGTCGAACATGTGGTCGTGGCATTTGGCGCAGCCGACGGTCATGCCCATGAATGCCGTGGAAACGGTTTCGACCGCGGAGATCTGGAGTTCGCCCAAATCCTTGCTGTCGCGGTTGACGGCGCCGCGGGCGAGAAAGCCGAGAGCGAAAAGATCATCGGGACGGCGCTCCAAAGGCGAGCGGCGGCCGACGGCGGCCATGGTCGTGCGTTCCGTCGTGCGATAGCCGGTCAGTTGCGCGCGAACAAACTGGTCGTAGGGTACATCGGTGTTGACCGCGTTGATCACCCAGTCGCGCCAGAAGTGGATACCTGGCGCGGCGTACATGCGTTCTTCCGCATCGGCATAGCGCAGGACATCGAGCCAGTGGCGGCCGTAACGGACGCCATATTGTTCGCTTGCCAGAAGACGGTCGATCAGCTTCTCGTAAGCGTCGGGCGATTTGTCGTTGAGGTACGCCTCCTGTTCGGCCAGGGTCGGGGGAATGCCGATGAGGTCCATGTAGACGCGGCGCAGCAGAGTGCGCTGGTCGGCGGGACCGACCGGTGTTACTTTCTTGGCTGTGTACAGGGCCTGAACGAAGGCGTCGATCGGGTTGGTGCTGTCGGCGGGCGCAGCCGGCACAGCAGGACGCGTCAGTGGCTGCAACGACCAAAGTTTAGGGCGCTTGGCCATCGACGGCACCACCGGCATCTTCGGCTTATTGGCGTGCTGCGTCGACGACGGCCTTTTTGACCTGCAGGCTTTAGCGGCCGACAGCGTCTTCTTGCGGGACGTTGCGGCCGGCTTCTTCCCTGATCGGCGGCGTGAGGCAAAGACGCTAACGCCTGCCAGGAATACAACGAGAGCCTTAAAACGCATCAAGAACTCCAATATAGACGCTAACTGACCGAATGATTACAAGACTACTCGATGACCGCAGCAGCCACCATCTCGAGGACACGCCGCACGCCGTCGTCCGTGCCGATGGGGCCATCGCTGAACTGGCTGCGGAGCGCGGGCTTCCAGCCGTCGCGCGAGCCGTCGTAAGGGTAGTCCTGCTTCAAGCCGGTACGCGCCGGATTGTACTGGCTATCGTCGCCGGACATCTTATAAATCACCATGTCGAGCGAGGGGACGACGATCACTCCGTGACCGCCGCCGCCCGACTTGAAGAAAGCGTCCTTGGGAGCGCCCGCGACGTGGCCATCGGCGTTGTTTTCCCACATCAGGCTCATAGGGGCGTGGATGTTCCATTTAGTGGGTTTGCCGCATAATTCGATGTAGTCGGCCGGAATCACCTGCTCCTTGCCCCAACGGCCCTTCTTCAAAATGGCGTAGAGAAAACGCAAGTGATCGGTGGAGCGCAGCGCGATGTCCCCGCCGCCCGGAGTGTGGGGCAGAACGTTGTCGCCGCGGCGCATAGCCCACGCCCATTGGCCCCAGCCGAGCGGCTTGGCCAGACGCTGATCGATATATTCATGCATCTCCATGCCGGTGAGATTACGCAGGACGATCGACGCCACATGGGGCGAGGCCGAAGCGTACGAGTAGCCGCCGCCGGGCTTCGTCCAGAGTGGCGTGCGAAGCGCCGTCAGGTCCTGGCCGAGTGGTGTGGCGGGACGCGGCACGGGTGTCAGCTTGACAGACGGAACGCCGTCGACGAACCCGGGGTTGCTGCCTTCGCCATGCAGGCCCGCAGACATCGAAAGCAACTGACCCAGCGTGATGTCCGCCTTGGCAGGATCGTCCAAAGGCATGGCTTCCGGCAGATACTTGTCGTTGAAGACCTTTGTCTCCAGACCTTCCGGAATCTGGGCTTTCTTCTCGGCCAGCATGATGCCGGAGGCGATGCTGGTATAGGCCTTTCCCACGGACGCAGTGGCTGGGATCGCTTCGCGATTGCCGCGGCCGTAATAGCGCTCGTACACCAGCCAGCCGTGCCGCACCACCAGCAAACCGCCGTGCTGGCTGCTGCGAGAGGCGTACTCGAAGGCCTGGTCGAGCTTCTTCAAATCCATGCCCGCGGTCTTCTTGACCGCGGCGGCGTCCTTCAAAGTTCGCCAGCCGCCGGCGCTGTCCGGCTTGGGGAAGTAATCTTCCCCAAGCGCGGCGGCGGCGACAGCGAGTAGTGACCGAGAATCAAGTAACGCATGTTTAGAAGCTCACACGCAGACTGAACTGCAGATTGCGGGGCAAATTCGATTGCGGATTCGAGAAGGTTCCGAAGTTCGAATTGTTGATTGCCGTATTCAGGCCGCCCAACAGGTGACGATTGGCGACGTTGAAAGCCGACGCTCGGAACTCGATGATGTTCTTCTCGCTGCTGCCGAAGTGGAAAGTTCTTGCTGACCGCCACGTCCTCGCTCAGCTGATTCGGCTGATGACAGCTGCGGAATCACGCGCCGGCACGTTGCCGAATGTGAAGTTCGCCGGCTGAACGAAGGCGGCCCGGTTCAGATATGGGCTGAGCGGATCGGTCGGATCCCAATTCGGGTTCATGAGCGGCTGGCCTGGCGACGTAGCTGCAGCGGGCCGAACCTGCACCGGCCAGGGTCTGGCTGCAACCGATCCGACGCTCGATGGGCGCGCCGCTCTGATAGCGGTGGACCGCCGAAATGTTCCAGTTGCCCAGACGATGGCGTTCAGCACGGGATGCATGTCGCCGCCGAGGGCTTTGCCCTTGCCGAACGGCAGTTCGTAAACATAGCCCAGCGTGAAGACGTGAGGACGATTGATGTCGCTGATCACTTTCTCGGTCGATTGGTTGTAGATGTTCTGACTGTTCTGGCTGACCAGGGTCTTGGAGAACGTGTAGGAAGTCATCAGCCAGAGGCCAGTGGAATAACGCTTCTGGAAGCTGACTTCCAGACCGTTGTAGGTGCTGTGACCGTTCTGCGAAGCCACCGAGCCGAAGCCGCTGTACTGCGGGAAGGGCCGAAGCGCCTGCTGAGAGCTGCAGGTTCTGCGGGAAGCTGGCGTAGGGCAGCTTGAAGCCGGCCGCAACGACAATCGGGTTGTTGATCACCGAACTGACCGGGCTGGTGAGCAAGTTGCCGTAGATGGCGAAGTACTTCGGGTCGAGCTGGTTGAAATCCAGGCCGCTCTGATAGAGCTTGATGCCGTAGTTGGCGTGGAAGCTGGTGCGCAGCAACGTGGAAGGCGTAAAGCTATGCTCCACCGTCAAGTTGTAGTCGGTGTAGTAGCCCGGCTTGCCGGATTCGCCCGTCTTGTAAGTAACGCTGCCATTGACGCCCAGACCAGGATTCAGCTGAGGCGGACGCTGACCTTCGACGAAAGCGCGGAAGTCGTGAATCAAGCCCATTCTTCTGCGTGAAGGCGATACCATTCGACAGATTGTTCGCAGATCGAACCGAAGCCGCCGCCGAAGCCCTGAATGCCGTTGTCGGCATTGCCGTCTTCACGAATGATGTCCCACATGATGGCGCCGCCGCCGCGGATCACCGTCTTCGAGCTCAACTGATACGCAAAGCCCAGGCGCGGCGCGAAGGCGTTCTTGCGGGTGTCGAGCAGCATCGGGATTATCCTCGGACGCGAATTCCAGCGCGCCCAGGATGTTGCCGGCGGCAGGATTCGGAATGGTCGGATTGAAGTTGCTGTTCTGCAGCCTGGCTTCGCGGCGCGGAATGCTGAAGTCGTAACGAAGACCGAGGTTCAGGCTGAGCTTGTTGTTGACCTTGAAGTCGTCCTGGATGTACCCGGCATAGTACTTGTAGCGGAAGTCGATGTCGGCGCCGAAGTTGAAGGAGCCGCCGCTCGGCAAGCCCAACAGGAACGCGGCGTACGCGATGCCGTTCTGGCCGCTGACGGTGGGATTGCCGGTAGCCGTGGCGCTATAGCTCAACGAGCCGCCGCAGTTGTTGCAGTCGATACGCCGATAGCTCAGTCCATGTAGGTGAAGCCGAACTTGAGGTTGTGACGGCCCTTGACCCAGGAGAGCTGTTCGCTGATGTTGAGCGTGCGGCTGGGCGATTCGGTGTAAGACGCTGCCGCCGTAGTTGCCGAACTCGGTGTTGTACTTGGTGTAGTTGGGGGCCTTCTCGGCGCCGGAACCCGTCAACGCCGGGCAACAGCGTTGCCGTCCGGTAGGCGTCGGTCAAGCCAAGGTTCGGACCCTCGCCCAGCTTGCGCTGATTGATGCCGACAGTGATGTGATTCAGCACGTTCGGCTTGATCATGTAGTCGGCATTGAAGCGCCAGTAACGGACGTGGCCGAACTCCTGGAACGCTTCGGCCAGCGGGCCGGGGATTGGTCCAACCAGCGGATAGCTGTCGAAGTACTGGCGGCTGAACATGCCGCTGACGCGCAGCTTGTCGGTGATGATGTGATCGCCCTTGATCGAGTAGACGCCCTGCCAGGCGCCTGGCGTACGCGAGCCGTTATTGCGGGCCCGGGTGTTGTTGAAGACGGCCGTCGGATCGTCCGGCATGCGGCAGTTCGGCAAAGATCGTCTTGGCCACAGGGCTGATGCGATCCGGGCAGATGACGTTCAAAACGCCATTGCACTGCAAGGGCTGGCGGTCGTTGGCGTTGGCGATGATGTTGCCATTGGCGTCGAGCGGATCGTACAAAGGCACCATCTGGCCGTTGGCGTTGGTGTAGCGGCGGAAGTCACCGTTGCGGAAGTCCGCGATCGGCAGCGAGATCAAGTCCGGTGCTGCTGTAGTTCTTGGCGCGCGAACGCTCGCCGGCGAAGAAGAAGAAGGTCTTGTTGCGGCCGTCGTAAACCTTCGGGATGAAGACCGGACCACCGATGTTGGCGGCTTCGACGTGCTGGCGCTGCACAGACTCACCGCGGCGTCGTACCCCAGAAGAAACCCTTGGCGTTCAGTTTCTCGTGCCGCAGTTGGCCCATGAAGGAGCCGTGCAAGGCGTTGGTGCCGGACTTGGTGGTGTAGTTGAGCACGCCGTTGGAAGCGCGACCGAATTCGGCGGAGTAGGCGGAGGTTTGAACCTTGAACTCTTCGACGGCTTCGGCGCTGACCACGCGCATCTGCGGATCGTTGCGGCGTTCGCTCATCGACTCGCCGCCATCGACGAGGAGGCTGGCGCCGTTGGCTTGGCCGCCCGCGATACGCGGAGCGCCGCCGGTGGTATCCGGGTCGCTCTGTAGGTTCATCGTGACGCCGGGCGCGAGGCTGGTGAAGGCCAGATTACTTCGCAGGCCGCCATTGATGAAGAGCGGCAACTGTTGAATGGCTTTGTTATCCACGACGGTACCGAGATCGCTACGATCGGTCTGCAGCAGCGGAGTCGTCGATTCCACCTGGATCGTTTCCTGCACCGCGCCGACCTGCATGCTGATGTCGAGACGTGTCGTGGTGTTGACCTGCACAACCACGTTGGCCGCTTCCGCCTTGCGGAAACCTTCCTTCTCAGCGACCACATTGTAGCGACCGGCCGTGAGCGAGAGGAACGTGTACGCGCCTTCCGCATTGGTCTCTACCGTGATGTTCTGGCCCGTGGCCGGGTTCGTCAGCGTCACCTTCGCCGTCGGCACAATCGCCCCAGAGGTGTCGACCACTTGCCCGGTGATCGTTCCACGATCTTGCCCATACAGCAACGCGCTACACAGCAACGCGATAGAAACGACAAAGTTTCTCGAGTTCACAATCTTCTCCTGGTTTTTCGCTCGAAACAGCGTCCTGGTTGGCAGACACTGCTGACACTCCCCAATGGTGTCTATTATATTCAAGCTGTGCTGGAATTGCGTTTGACCTGCAGAGAGACCGATTGATTCGAAAATCGGAATGAGAGCGGAGGCAAAACCTCAAGATTCCGAGAGGACTGAGTCGAGGCTATTGATTCTTCTCTCCCCCGAACTGGAACTTGACGACCATACTGCTTTCAACAGGACGATCCTCCTGACGGGCCGGCTCGAAACGCCAGCGCTTTGCGGCTTCCACCGCAGATCGCCCAAGGTCTCCGTCGACACGTTTGGTAAGAAGATCAGCGTCGCGAACAATGCCTTTTTGATCAATCTCGACGCGGACAGCTACCGAGGTCGGCTCATTTGAGTCGACTTGGGGCTGCACCTGTCGCACAGCTCTAGCGGGCACAAAGTCTTTCTTGCGGCGCGGTACCATCCACCCAAATACCTTCTTGAACGGCGATGAGCCTGGCTTCTCCACGGTCGCTGACACCTTAGGAACTTGAAGTGGCTGTTGGGGCACGGGGGCCCGCTCGAGTCTTGCCGGAGCCAATGCAATCTGCGGTGGTGGCGGGTCGTCCGCAACGGTATTAGCCGTACGAGCACGTTCAGCGGAACTCCCTTGGATCGGACGTGGGGGAGCCAGCTTGCGGGTCGCGAGACGGGTTCGACGGACTCGATGAGCTGATTGTGCGGACTGGCTGGGATTGGACGCGACTACCAGAGGAGGCGAATCAGTTGTCTTGGGAGGAAGCAGAGCGGCTTCAACGCTCAGGGATTCCATGAACTGGCCCACCTGCATCCGAAAATTCACATTTGGGGCAAAGGGCACGTACTCGATTGATCCCGCGCGAACCTGCTCGCCCGTCAGTTCCAGCTTGCTCTCTTCGGGTCCATCGGCAATCCAGACGACCGCTCCCGTCGCGTCACGCAGTAGCTTACTTCGCGTATCCCAGCTCAAGCGAACAATTCCGGGCCGGGTATGCGCGCGCATCGCTAGCTGATTGAAAGGCGTACTTGTGTCGGTCGACTTGAGCAGAAACGGAGTTATCGCGAGAGCCGCCGCAACAGCGCCGGTGGCTGCCCATTTCCTCCAGGCGCCAGAGCCTGGAGGGGAAGGGGTTACCGCAAGCTGCACGGCATCAGGAAGCTCGAATTCCCGGTAGCTGCTGGTCCTGCGGATATCCCCGTTCTCCCATATAAAATAACCTGCCGTCGCCGGCGGCCGGACACACAGAACTACCGACCAGGGCTGCGGGAAGAACACCTCCATCAAATCAAGATCACGCTTGTCGAGGTAGAGGCCAAGTCTCCGGTGCGATCTCCAGTAGCCCACCGGCTGCAGATCGCCGCGTTTTTGGTGCAGACGCTTGCCGAGCTGACGGCGATCACTCTCAGAGAGCGCCCAGCCCTCCCCGCGTTCGTGATCGCAGGAAATTGTATCGACTTCTTCGATCGAAATGAGGTAGTATCCTTCACCCGTATCGCGAATACGGCCCCAGAGAATTCCGCCGTTCTCGACTGGGGGAGTTACGGACGAAATATTGGCAAGCTTACGAATTTGTCCAGCTACAGAGGACCGCAAGTGAACAGACACAGGCTTGCCCTCTACGGACCAAAACTCGTAGTTCTCCGACACTACGGATCGGCGGACCGCAAGTTGCGTGCCGTTTGATGTGATTCGTCGTTTCAACACCGTACTCGCGACAACATTCTAGCCCACTGTGAATTTTCTTCCTAGTACCAAGTAGAAATTCGCACGAATATCACCCGAAAAAGATTGTCGAGCCCAGTTTCTATTCTGCTGGCGGTGTTCGCGGCATATTGGGTATGCGAAAGGCGCAACGGTATCAATCATTCCCTTGCCCTTCACGAATAGAATTAGTCCGAACATATCCGGATTACTCAGCGGATTATCGTATCACTTGCTACGATCAGATGAATCGAGGGATTCGGGCCGCCAAGGCAAGCCGCAGAGAACGGCAGGGGCGGTTGGCATTGCGAGGCGTGAAAGCCAAGCTGCCGCACGTCTCCACCAGGAGTTACAGGAGCTCCTAGACGTGCTTGTGCTTGAGCGATTCACGCGCTTGTCGCACCATAGCGGTCGCATCGGCGCCTAGCGCGGTCAAGTGGCCCATCTTGCGACCGGGACGAGGCTGCATCTTTCCGTAGAGATGAAGTTTAACGTTCGGGAAGGAGCACGCGGCGGCCCAGTTCGGGGACCCATCCGACCAGATATCGCCGAGCAGATTAGCCATCGCCGCAGGCTGAAGTTGCTCGGTCGATCCGAACGGAAGGGCGCAAACAGCTCGCAATTGCTGCTCAAACTGACTCGTCACAGAGGCGTCGAACGTAAAGTGGCCGGAGTTGTGTGGACGTGGGGCCAACTCATTGATGAGAAGACTGTCGTCCTTCGTTACGAAGAATTCGACGCAAAGCACGCCAACCACTTCCAGCTTCTCGAGCACGACGCGGGTGATGTCGATGGCATCCTTGTAGACTTTTGTCGAAACGGCCGCCGGGGCAGTGGTCACGTCGAGAATCTGGCGATGATGCTCGTTGTGAACAACACCGTAGTGACTGAAGCTGCCATCAACGCCACGCGCAGCGACAACGGAGACTTCCATAGCGAAGTCGACGTATTTTTCAAGCACGGCGGGACAACGGCTGATCGCATCCCAGGCGGCATCGGCATGTGCAGGATCACGAACAACCACTTGGCCCTTGCCGTCATATCCGAAACCTGATGTTTTGAGAATGAACGGACATCCTAGTTTCATTACGGCGATCCTCAGATCGGCGAGGCTGTGCACCGGCGCGAACGCAGTCACCGGCAGACCGCATGAACTCAGGAAAGTCTTTTCTCGCAAACGGTCCTGCGTAACGTGAAGCACGCTGCCAGCAGGTCGGACAGGCGCGCACTCTGCTGCTGCCGTGGCCGCTTCGCCAGGCACGTTTTCGAATTCGAAAGTTACGACAGAAACATTGCGAGCGAACTCGCGAACACGATCGACATCCTGATAAGGAGCAGTAATCTCGAGATCAGCTACCTGACCGGTAGGCGTGTCGGTTTCCGGGGAGAATGTGTGAACACGGTATCCCATCCGTCGAGCGGCGATCGCAAACATACGTCCGAGTTGGCCGCTACCGAGAACCCCAACAGTTGCGCCGGGCAGAACTGATTTCATGAAAGAGTATCCTGCCGAACTCTGGCGGTCTGATCTTCACGGAAGGCGCGAAGTTTATCTCGAAGGTCCGGGCGGCTGTTGCTCAAAATGGATACCGCGAGTAATGCTGCATTGATAGCGCCGGCTTTGCCGATGGCTAGCGTCCCCACAGGAATACCGCCCGGCATCTGGACAATAGATAACAACGAATCCATTCCCTTTAGAGCGTGACTCTCCACCGGGACACCAAGGACCGGCACTAGAGTTTGCGCCGCAATCATGCCAGGCAAGTGGGCAGCGCCGCCGGCGCCCGCGATGATGACTTCGATTCCCCGAGATTCAGCGGATGACGCAAAATCGGCCATGTGTTGAGGAGTGCGATGAGCTGAAACGATTGCGCATTCGTGAGGCACACCGAACTTCGTGAGCATGTCGTCGGCATGCCTCATGGTTTCCCAATCTGATTTGCTGCCCATAACGACAGCAACCAGCGTTTTGTCCATTACTGGCCTTGGCCCAGAGAGTATCCGGCCTGACCGTCGAAGTTGTATAAGCTTTCAATCTTGATGAAATCCACGCCGGAGCCTTGAATGCGGCCGACGATACCGTCGCCATGCGCCACAGTAATTGCAGTATTCTTGGACATTTGGGTGGAAACAACTAAGTTAGCGGGTTTTGTAGGATAAGAGCAAGGGAGGAGGCGGAATCGTTGGCTCCCGTCGCTGACAATCGAGATTCACTCGCGATTGTCTATCAATTAAATCAACTACTTACCGAAACAATGAGGGGAATGAGGAGGGGACGATCATCGACCGTCCCCTCAACAGGTTAGAGGGTTTCGGGCGTCCAGGAGGGTGGATCACTTGCTGGGAAAGACTCTTCCGAAGCGTTCGTTACGGTGTCTCGTTCCCAAAGCTTACCCGACGACTCTCGGAAGCGTGCATTCGGCGACAATGCGCTACGACCTCGCCTGGAGGTTTTGCACGTTACGTTACCCGTTTCCAAAAGCTCTTTAAAACGTTGTAGATCCTCAGCGATCGTCTTCTTAGGATTCTCGCCGAACATTCTCGCGACCCATTCGCCGAGCTGTCCCGCCGGTGGATTGTACTGCAGCGAAACCCTCACAATCGTACCGGCGCCGTTTTCATTCGATTCAAAGCGCACGGAACCACCATTGTCGACATCCGAACCTTCAAGCGACCGCCAGCCGATCACTTTATCCGCTATGTCGTTCACGATTTCCGCGTCCCAATCGACTGTAATACCTGCCGGACCTTTGGCCTCCCAATGGGACAAGCGATCGTTAATGACTTTCACACACTCGAGGTGATCCATAAACTTTGGGAGGTTGCTGAGATCACGCCAAAACGCATAAACTTCCGAGGCAGGTTTATTGATTTGCACTTCCTCATCCACTCGGATTCCCAGTTCGTACGGCACACCTGCACGGGAGCCGGTGCCTTTCCCGTAACCTCGCGCTGACGTACTTACGCCCAGCGTCTCGTACATTGGGCAGTGACCCGTCGCGCCCCGCCACAGTAAACTTCCGCCCAGCGCAGCCAGACCGAATCCGGACGAATTTCGTCGCGCCAGGCCATACGCAACTAGAGAACTGCCTCCAATCAAAGAAACCCAACGCTCGGCCTCACCAACATTTGTATCTGGCTTTTTTGCCTTTAGTAGTCGCATGTTCTCCTTCTCTCCCTTCATGGCCATGACTGGCATTTGAAGTGCGATACTGCTCGTCAGCGCAACTCTTATCTGGTTACGCCTGACATGAAAGACTCTGCCAAATTTGAAAGGTTTCTAGTGGGTCGCAGCGTCTCACCTGTTGGCGTAAATACACAAATCTAGGTCGCAGAAAATGGGAGAAATTGCTGTCGGCAAACGTGTAATCAAGACTTCAAATGAGGATCGGGTTGTCTACCCGCGCGATGGAATTGTGAAAGGCGAGGTGATTGATTACTACCGTCAAGTCGCGCCCCACATGATTCCGCACGTCCGTAAGCGCCGGCTGACGATGCAGCGCTTTCAGCCGAACATCGACGCAACGCCAGTCTTCCAGAAGGATATGCCTGGGCACTTCCCTGACTGGATTCCGCGCATCGAGGTTCCCAAACACGGAGGAACCGTCACACACGTTGTTTGCGATAACGCGGAGACGCTGGTATATCTGGCCAACCAAGGATGTCTTACTCCACACGTCGGATCACAAAGAGTAGATAAGAACGAATATCCCGATCAAATGGTTTTCGATCTTGATCCACCGTCAGACGATTTCAATATCGTGCGCGACGTCGCCTTCAAAGCGCGCGACCTCTTTAACGAACTTGCGCTCAGTCCATTCTTGAAGACCACCGGATCACGAGGGCTGCATCTCGTCTTGGCGCTGGATCGCAAACTCGAATTCGAGGAAGTCCGCTCCATCGCCTACGCGATAGCGCAGGAAATGGTTCGCCGCTATCCCGAACTCGTCACTACGGAGATGCTGAAAAAGAATCGAGGGTCAAGATTGTTTCTTGATGTAAATCGGAACGGGACAGCACAGACCGCGGTACCAGCATTCGCGCTGCGCGCCATTGACGGCGCTCCTGTAGCAATGCCGATCACCTGGGAGGAACTGGAAGATCCGAAGCTCAATGCGCGCTCGTTTCACATCAAGAACGCCGTCCAGCGGATGGAAAGTATCGAGGATCCTTGGAAGGGTTTTGCGAAATCGGTTCGGTCCTTACGCGCCGCGGCGAAGAGGTTGCCTCGCGTTGCGGCGTAACGATTTGCGAAGCGTGCCGGTTAGATCCTGTTGATCCTTGATCTTCTTCACGTAATCGGTAACCACTTGGATGACGCAAGCTTCCTGGCGGCGCGAGCCCCGGCAGGTCTTTAAAACATCGAAAAGTGATTTATCGGTGTAGGCTTCAACAACTGCAGGATGAACGTAGTACTTTCTACAAGTGGCCGGTCGGTTTCCGAGCTTTGCTGATACGGATTTGATCGCCTCAACAATGCGCTTCTTTGCCTCGGCATCGTCATCCGCGGGACCAAGCTCTTCCAGGATCAAGGCCGCCCAGCCGGTGCCGCCCCAGGTCCGAAAATCCTTAGCAGTGAAATCTTCGCCGCTAATCTCACGAATGTAGTTATTGACATCAGTTGAGGTGACCCGGCACGATTCGCCCGCTTCGTCGAAATACTGGAAGAGTTCCCAGCCAGGAATGTCACGACATTTCTTCACGATCTTCGCCAGACGAGGATGATCGAGTTCGATATCCTGCTGTTGACCACTCTTGCCCCGGAACTTGAAGCGCATCGTACCGCCGCTGATTTTCACGTGCCCGTCCTGCAGCGTCGTCAAGCCATAAGACTCGTTCTGTTTAACGTATTCGTCGTTTCCGATCCGCATGCAAGTGCTCTCGAGAAGATGAAGAACAGCAGAGAGGACTTTGTTCTTAGGCAGACCGGGTAGGCTGAGGTCCTCATCGATTCGCTTGCGAATCCCCGGCAAGGCGGCGCCAAACGCGAGCATCCGCCCATACTTGGCGTGATCCCTTTGACTGCGATATGCCGAATGATAACGGTATTGCTTTCTTCCTTTAATATCCCGGCCGACTGCCTGGAGATGGCCATACGGACTCCCGCAGATCCACACATCAGTCCAGGCTGGTGGAATCACCAGCGCTCGAATTCGTTTCAGAGTTGCCGGCTCCTTTACAACCTTGCCATCGGGCCCAACATAGCGAAACGAATCGCCACGCTTGATTCTCCGGATGCCGGGGGTGCTGTCTGAGATGTATTCGAGTCCCGCCTCATCGGCAGACAGTACTGGATCTTTGGTGGGGAACGCTACAACTTTGGCGCGCGGCACAATCGATTAGATGGCCGTTCCGGCAGGAAATGTGTCAACTTACTTCCTGAGCCTTCGCCTGCTCGGCCAGCCGCAGCTTCCAGGCATCGAGGATCGGAGCCGCGTTCGGCGTGGTCATTCGTGAATAGCCCGCCTCGCGCGAGGCCAGCGCTTCTTCCAACGTCATGACCGCATCGGATCGTTTCAGACGCAGCAGATCTTTCAACAGCGGCTTGATAATCCCGAGATCGGAGTCCGAGTGCTGCACTGCGATAGCATCCGCTTCTACACGTTTCGAAATGCGCGTGGCGATGATCTTCAGATCGTCAGCCATGGTCCGGTTGTTGCAGACCACTGTCAAAGTCGCGTCGCCGTCATGCGCTGATCGCACGATCTGCATCAACTCGGTTTCGACATGTTGAAACTGGCGGGAAATCATCGACGCCGGATTCAGAACGAAGTCCAGTTCCTCGACGCCAATACGAAGCAGGTCGCGGCCTTCATACAGTTTTGCGCCCGTAGTCGAAACACCATACGGATAGCCCGCCACACTGGCGACCTTTACGCCGGAACCGCCCATCCAGCGCTTGACCAGTTCTACATCGCATGGGCGGACAACGACAGCCGCCACGCCATACTCCCGCGCCACGCGACAGCCTTCGTCCACGTCGTCCGCAGACAAAGTTGGACCAAGCAGCGTTAGCTCGAGTAAACCTGCTAAGGATTCGTAGGTCTCTATTGGTTCGACGGCCGGCTGCCGGATCTCATCCATAATGTTCCCCAGTGTCGCAGTTGCGTCCGTTTGTCCTTCACTCCGGCCCACCAGTCCTCATGATGGAAGTTGCCGAAGTTTCCTGCGCCCTTTTCTTTTTCATCAAGATCGCCAAGCGCAATATTCAAGCCCATCGGTTTGTCCCCAATCGCGGCTGAGTAAAAAACCCCGGGCTGTACTTCCAGACAGGGATCGAAGGCGATACGCCATTCGAGCACGTAGCCTCGTTTGCGCGCCTTGACGACACATTGTTGATCGCCGCGCTCGATCCAGCTTACGTATGTGCTCCAGGCGTCTGCGCTTCGCCTGGGCTCACCTGCGATAATGCCGCCAACCTTCGTCCCGTGAAGCTGGGACTTGGTCAGATTGCAAACCATCTGCCACGAAGAACCATTTCCGACCGCATTCTCCTCGCCTTGCCACCGGTTGCTTGCATTGATCAGAACCTCCATCTCATCTCCGAACCAGGGGAAGCCGACCGGAGAGATTTCATGCGCCCGCGGATTGTTCTCCGGCAGCCATCGATCGGTATCGATGCCGTAGAGAATGTCGTCAGTGACGTCAAACGCAAAGTAGAGATGCTTACCGTCATGCTTGACGTAGCCGGTAAGAGAAAGATCTTTGGGATCTGTGGTGGGTGTGAACTGCGCGATCCAGCCGGAAACTCCACTGAAACGAGTGGCGTCCGCATATTCCCCGGGAGAAATCATCCCATCAAGTTTTGGGGTCTTGCCTCTATACGCGTCAAGGGATCGCGAAAAATCACCTGCAAGCAACGAAGACGCGGCTAACAAGAAAGCCAGCCGCATCAGCTATTTTCGCTTTCCCGCCGCTGTTGCCGCTGTCGGCACGCTCAATCCGAGCGCTCGACGTTGGGTCTTAGCTTTCAACGAGACTTCAGAGTTCGGATAGTTCGTGATGACGTTCAAAAACTCTTTCGCCGCCTCATTTCGTTGGCCTGACTTGAGTAACGCCATACCCTTCATGTAAGTAGCATCGGCGGTCTTGTTGTTATCGGGATACTTCTCGAGAACGGCATCAAATGCCTTCAAGGCAGCCCCGAACTCATTCTTGTCGTAATGAATCTGACCGATATAGAACTGGGCGTTGGGAGCCAGTTCCGTATTACCGTAATAACGCAGATACTCCTGAAATCCTTGGGACGCCAGGTCGAGATTGCCGCCGCTGCGATCGCGTAATGCGCTTTCGTAGATCGACTTGGCAGACATCCCCGCCGGGGGCGCGCTTGATGGAGCCAACGCTGTTGGCGCCCCTCCTTCCAAACCCGTTGTGGGCGGCGGAGCTGGTGGCGCGCTCATGATCTTTACTGTGTTGTTGAGGTCGACGATTTGCGTTTGCATCTTGTTCATGCGCTCGCTCAAATCGGCGATCGATTCGCGTAAGTTTTGAAAATCGTTGGCGACCTGGTCAATTTTAGCGCCCATGTTCGCGACGGGCCCGGCTAGTGTTTTCTGCTGCTCCAGCATTCGGTCCCGGATTCCGCTTTCGAGGACGGCGACCGAAGTACCAGACTTGTGCGACGCCGCAAGCGTTTGCTCGACCAGAATGCGCAACTCCGTCATCTTATCGTTGAGCGACCGCTGTAATGTCCGCACGTCCTCCTGCAGAAGCGCGACGTCACGCTGCAGTTGGATTGTTTCCTTGTTCGCGCCTTGCAGGGCTATGGGAGCCAGTGCCAGCACCCAAGTCATCGGTCTGATCAGCTTCATTCAGATCTCCTCTACTAGTGTCTCGCGTTTGTCGCAGCCGTGCTTCTCAGCTCCTGACAAATAACGAAGGGCCGGGAGGGCGCTGCGCCCCCGGCCCTGGTCCTACTTGGAGCAGTTACTGCCCGACTGCGAAGTGAGCTCGACGATTTCGCTGCCAGCATCCTTCATTCGACTCCGTACACTGCGGCCGTTCATTGCCGTAGCTTACAGGTCTTAGACGATCCGCCGACACACCGAGTTGCACCAGAAACTCCTTGGCCGCCGTAGCGCGGCGGTCAGCCAGTCCGAGGTTGTATTCGGCCGAACCGCGCTCGTCCGCATGCCCTTCCACGCTGATCGAAGCTTCAGGATTCTCGGCAAAAATGGCCTTCAGGACTTCCGCATTACGCGATAGCACTGCGCGGGCATCCTCCCGAATCGTGCTGCTGTCATAGTCGAACAATGCGTCCTGCACTTCCTGGGCGACCCACTCCGACACGCTGCGCCGTACCTTGGTGCGCGCGGGCGGGGGAGGCGGAGGAGGAGCCGTCACATTAACGCTGGCCGTGGCGCTAGCTGTACCACCTGGTCCCGTAGCGGTGAGCGTGTACGTCGTTGTGTTGCCAGGAAATACCTGACGGCTACCAGTAGCGTTCACCGTTCCGATACCCGGCTCGATCCGGACGTCCGTGGTGGCGCCCGCGACGGTCCAACGCAGCGTTCCGGCTTGGCCCCGTTCAACAGTCGACGGTTCCACTTCAAAACTTGAAATGGTCGGAGCATCCGGTTTGGGCGGGGCCGGCTTAACGACGGGCGCCGGCGGCGGCGGCGGAGCCGGGGGCGGAACTTTCTTCTTACAGCCAACGGCAAACATGCTCAACGTCATCGCGACGAGTACAGTGCCTAAGTTATTTCGACTTACGATATTGTGAATTCCCATCCGGGAACTTGCCTCCTGAAATTTCAACTACGCTTACTTGTTGCTCCACACCGGCATAGTGTTATCGCCTTGTGTGGTCAACTGCTTCACTTGTGTTCCATCCGCAAGCATGGTGTAGATATTCGTGCGCCCCCCACGCTTCGAGGAAAATACGATATGCCGCCCGTCCGGCCCCCAGGTAGGGTTCTCGTTACGCCCCATTCCATGGGTCAACTGCACGAACTCGCGTGTTGCGACATTCATCACGAAAACGTTAAAGTTTCCGGGTTCAAAGCCGCGCGTCCACGAGAACGCGATGTGCTGTCCGTCAGGGTGCCACCCCGGGTTTGATGCTTCCCCTTCCCCCGTCGTCAGCCGTACAATGTCGGCGCCTTCAATATTCATTTTATATATCTGTTGTGGCCCGGAGCGACCAGAAACAAAAATAATCTCGTTTCCAGTCTTAGGATTTACCTTAGGCTCCATCTCCACGAAGCGGGAATGGGTCAAACGTTTAAGCCCGCTGCCATTCACATCAGCGATGTAAATCTGCGCGTAGCCACCCGCCAAAGTCGATGAAAACACAAGCTGTTTCCCGTCGGGCGTAAAAAATGGCGTCGCGTTCATTGAGGCATTTTGGTTGAAAAAAGGAAGGCGGCGTGAAGTTTCGAGCGAGTGTATTAGGATCTCCGGCTGCGTTCGCACGTAAGTGGTAAATGCGACTTTTGATCCATCAGGTGAAACAGCGGGCGTCGTCGAAATCGAGCCATACTTCGTGATCTGCCGCTGATTCGCGCCGTCATAATCCATCGCCCAGATCTCTTTCGTACCGGTTCTGTTGGATACGAAAACGATCTTCGAGCCGGCCAGACTCGCCATTCCGAACTGTTTGAGAATGTCGGCGGCGAAATCGCGAGCCACTTGTCTCGCCCCGGCGTCATCGAGCGTGGAGTTGTAGATCTTGCCAAACACCTGAGCATTCGCTGCGTCCGGCTGATTGACGTTGTAGAACCAACCCATCAGCACCAGACGGCCGCCCTGAGCGGCCGTGTATCCAAAGGCAAGATAGTTTGCGCTGACCGGTGGGCCTGCCCAATCCGAAAGGTACATTCCGGTCGGCGTCGGTGTCGGCGGAGGGGCGCCTCGCTTTGGCGGCGCCGGTGGTGGAGGCGCTTGCCCACCCCGAATATCCTGCGGTTGCTGAGGAGCCTGCAAAGGATACGAAGTGCGTGGAGCCATGCGAAACAAACCCGACTGTTCGACTTCCGACCACAGCGTCGAGTTAAACGTGCCCATCAAACGACCAGCCTCGCCGGAACCGCGAAACTCAGGAATGGCCATCACGCCTTTACCACCCTGGCCTGTGAGTTCCACGAGAATGCGATTCTGTGCGACCGCTACCAGCGCAGCCAGCGCGAAGCCCGAAACAAAAATTGTCTTCTTTGTCATTACTGTAACCGGAACCAAAACTCGATTGTCGCCGAGTCGCGCTCGTACTGCGCAGGGAGCGGCGGAAATGGATTGGAAAGCAAAATCGCCCTTTGTGCGGATTGGTCCATCGCGAAGTTGCCGCTGGACCGCGCAACCCGAACGTTCGAAACATTACCGGTGCGTTGAATATCGAAGGTTACGACCACTGGGTTGCGAACGGTGGAATCGAGATCCTGCGACCGCCAGTTGCGAGCAACCTTGTCGCGAAGCAGTTGTTCGTAATAGCCGAAACGGTTGCCGAATGGACTAGTGCTTCCTGAGCCCACTCCACCACCGCCGGGAGCCTGGCTGAACATTGGTGACGTCGCAGCCTGCCCGGTACTGCTATAGACCTGATTCGGTTTCGGATCGCGAACGGCGCTGTACTTTTGAGGACTAGTCTTAGGCGCCGGCTTGGCAGAATTTCGGCTCTTAAGCGCAATCGCCTTCGGATCTTCCTTCGCTGCCGGTTTTGGCTGAGGCTTCACGGGCGCGGACGGGACTTGTGACTCGGTATCGTTGGCGACCGGGTTGATGCGGCCTTCGCGGGATTGGACTGGAATTCGCTCAACAGGCGTGATCCCGACAGCGCCGCCACCGAGTGACTGCGGATCGCCCCACCGCTCGATCTTCGGAGAAACGGACGCATAAATCACAGCGAGCGCCGCGATGCCAAGATGCAGCGCGATCGATACGACCAAAGGATTTCGTAGCGATTCGTGTTCATCGAGGATATCGGCATGCTGTGACATTACTTGCGGCGGTCTGCCTCATCTTCCGGCCGCGTTACCACTCGAACATCGAGCTTCGATTCGCCAAGCGTGCTGATCACCTGCGCAATCGGGTCCCAAACCGTATTTTTATCGGCTCGGACATACACGCCTTTTTGGTTTGGGTATTGCGCCTTGATGGTATCGCCGAGCGCGTTCAGGTTTACCGGCTTCTCAGCAACATAGGTTTCCCCGTTTTTCGTGATCGTCACAACGGGCAACTCCTCGGTCGTATTGCGTACCTGCTTCACTTGGGGCACTTCGACCTCAAGACCAAACTCCATCACTTGCGCCGTTAGCATAAAGATGATTAGCAACACGAGCACCACATCGACCAAAGGAACAACGTTGATTTCAGACAAAGTCCCTGTGCTGCCGCGAAAGCGGCTTCGTCCATTGCCATTGCCCGAAGATCCGGCTGAAAACGCCATCTACTAGAGTCCTGTCCTAAGAAGATCTTGACAGCCGCAGATGAACGCAGATGAACGCCGCTCGAACGAATTGTTTTGGCCGTATCTGCGTTTATCTGTGTTCATCTGCGGCTAGTCCCCAAAGCTGCGCTCGGTCATGTTGAGAAATTCGAGCGAGAAGTCTTCCATCCGCGCTCCGAACTCTCGAATGCTGTGTCCGAAATAGTTGTAGAACACGGCTGCCGGAATTGCAGCCGCAAGACCCATTGCCGTCGCGAGCAAGGCTTCCGATATGCCGGGCCCAACTGCGCGCAGACTCGCGCCACCGGCCTGCGCCAAAGCTCCAAACGCAGTCATAATACCCCAGACCGTACCAAAAAGCCCGATAAACGGCGATACGGTGGCAGTTGTAGCGAGCCAGTTCATGCTGCGCTCCAGCCGCGTTACCTCTTCACTGATACCCAGTTGGAGCGTTCGCTCCAAGGCAAGTTTATTTGTTAAGGTGCCTCTCGCTTTGACCTGACGGTCAATCTCGCTGTATCCGAAATCGAACACAGTGACAAGCGGAGAGATTCGGAACTGTTCACTGGCAACAGCCACCGAGTCCATACTGTTCGCTTTACGAAAAGCGCGCAGAAAATGCGCGTTAGCGCCGCGAGCATTGCGGAAGCGCGACCACTTGGAAAAGATGATGGTCCAGGAGATGAGAGACAGTACCAGCAGAATGGCCAGTACCGTCCAGGACACCGGCCCGCCATGAATGACGGCTTCGGTGAGGCTGAACTGTAAAAGGAGTAGGGGTGCGGGCAAGAAGGAAAAACGCCTCCGGTACTATTCTAACCGCCACAACAGAAACATATCATTCTGTTTCGAAAGTTAGACGTTGCAGGAGACTCGAAAGACGGCCCTAGCGCTTGACCTGCAGTTCCCCCATCATTTTCTCGAACTTGACCTTCTGTTCCTCCTGCAGAATCCGAAGGATGCGCCCTTTTCCGGTAGCGCGGACGTCTTCCATCTGCGCCTGCGCGTACTGATAATACGTCATGAAGTCGTCCATTATGCGTCGGAACTCTTCGGTCTGATCGGGAGTAAGATTGAGTTCTTTCTTGAATCGATGTAGGGTGATTTCTCGTCCCGCTTCGTTCCACGCGAGTCCCGGCTTATGACGCTCGGGCGGAAAACCCAGCCAGACTGCAACAGCTCCGGTCGCGGCGCCCGCAAGAAAAACACACAATAGCGTCAACAGAATACTAGGACTCTGCCAAGGCGCCCTCGACATTACCTGGAATCCTGATACGTGGTGAGATTGACCAGACACGACTTGGCGGTCGCGCTCTGTGTCCACCTCAGTGTCCATGTTTACAGGCACATACCGTTCATCTCCGGCTAAGACCACGTCCGGATCACCGTAGGCAAATCGCCTGTTCCTGCTCTGCGGACATGAAGACCACACCAATCAGAACCAGGAACGTAGCCGAGGCGTATGCCAGACGCTTGGCAAACATCGACTCCCCGAACAGGCTCCAAACCGAGGGTCGCGCTTGCGTCTCGATCCGGTTCATCAATCGCGCGTAGAACGCAGCGATCGGGCTCGGCTTCCGCTTTAAACGCAACGACGGAACAACGCCGTCTGCGCTTCGCATCGCCGCCAACTCTTCCCTGCATTCGTCGCACTTGCTCAAGTGTTCTTCCACTTCCGGAAACGGACCGTCGCCGTCCAGATACTCTTCAAGACGTTGGATTACAGGCTCATGCATAGCTTCTTCCCAAGCACCCACCAAACTCGGCGCGATTCTTAACGATCACGTCCGTCAATTTCCAGAAAGCCAGCGAATCTATGTTCGCTATCAAAAAATTGGCTTCCGTAAAACTAGGCAGCGAACGGGTTAGCCCCGCCCTTGCCCAATCGCTGAGCGGCTTTAACCAACTTCTGCCTCGTACGAAACAGCTTAACCTTAATTGTATTCTCGTTCATCCCGGTCATCTCCGCCAGTTCTTCGACTGAGTGACCCTCGACTTCTTTCATAAGCATCAAGCTGCGATCCTCTTCCGAGATCTTCGACAACAGCTTAACCAATAGATCGCGGCTGCGCCAAGCGTCTCGTCGACGGGCACTTTCTGGTCGCGAGCGCGTCTGCGAGTTCTCCATCTGGAGCGAATCTTCTTCCGAGAAATCGCTTTCGTACACGAGCTTGCGTACCCGCTTCTTGCGAAGGTAGTCGTAGCACTCGTTGACAGTGATCTTGTAGATCCAGGTCAGCAGCGAACTGCGGAAATCGAAATTGCCGATCGAGAAGTAGATCTTGGCAAACACCTGCTGCGCAATGTCCTCCGCGTCGTTGTGATTGCGCAGGATGCCGTAAATGATTGAGAAGACTTTGTCTGATAGCGTTCGACAATCTCTTTGAACGCCATCTCGTCCTTGGCCTGGACGCGCCGGACAAGGATCCGCCTCTTCCGAAGTGCGGTGATCCACTCTGGTCTTGTCCGAGTCTTCTCCCCGGAGTGGCGGGAATCGTGGTCAGCACGCCGGTCAAGCCGTTCATAAGCACTCCGACGTGTGACAGGCGTCGGCGGGTTCCATTGCAGTAATCCGCCTTGTACATATTAACTTGCGAGCCTCCTGACTGTCGCGACTTTCTGACTACGGTCATGCATCTAAAAGTCGTGCAGAGCCTGGCGGACCGCCACGGTCGGCTACAATATATACATACGATACGTGGAGGTAACCAGATGATTAACTTGACCCCCACCGCCGTTACCAAAGTTCAGGAGATTCTGAATTCGCAGGAACCGAAACCTGCCGGACTGCGGATTGCCGTTGTTGGTGGTGGCTGCTCCGGGTTCAGCTACTCCATGGCGTTCGAACACGAACCCCGGGATGCTCGACAAGACCTACAACTTCGAAGGCCTGAAAGTCTTTGTTGACCAGGCAAGCCTGCTTTATTTAGACGGCGCCGAAGTCGATTATGTCGAGTCGATGGAAGGCTCAGGCTTCAAGTTCAACAATCCAAACATCAAATCCACCTGCGGTTGCGGCAGCTCGTTCAGCGCCTAACCTGCAATCATCTGGAAAGTAATGTAGCCCGGGATGCCGGCCTTCGGGCCTGCCCCGGGCTTTCGTGTATCCATGCTCGAAAATCTCCTCACCGAACAGCGCAATCCCGAGTCCTCGAAAATCGATACCCTTCCTACATCCGATGTCCTTCGGATCATCAATGATGAAGACCGCAAAGTCGCCGAGGCCGTCTCCGCCGCTATCCCACAGATCACAAAAGCCGTCGATGGCATTGTAGATCGGTTTCGCTCGGGCGGGCGGCTCTTCTACATCGGCGCAGGCACCAGCGGACGGCTCGGTGTACTCGATGCATCGGAATGTCCGCCGACCTACAGCGTTCCGTACGAGATGGTTCAAGGCATTATCGCCGGAGGCGAGGCTGCACTCAGCCAAGCAACGGAGGCCAGTGAGGACGACCCTGCTTCGGGAGAGCGCGATATCGAGGCCCGAGGATTCAACTCCAAAGATTCCCTGGTCGGCATCGCCGCGAGCGGACGCACACCCTATGTGCTGGGCGCAGTGACGCGCCGCCAGGAAAATGGGAGCGCTGACAGTCGGGATCGCCTGCTCCCCGGGATCGGAGCTTGCCGCAGACGGCGGAAATCGGTATCGAACTCGTAACAGGACCAGAGATCGTGACCGGCTCAACGCGCATGAAAGCCGGAACCGCGACGAAACTTGCGCTCAACATGATCACGACAGCCTCGATGATCAAGCTCGGGTATGTGTATGGCAACCTGATGGTGAATGTGCAGCCGCAAGAATGAAAAGCTGCGCGATCGGGCGCGACGCATCGTTCGTGACGCCTCCGGTGTAGCTGACGAAACCGCTGCGACGATGCTGACTGACGCCGGAGACGTCCGGACGGCAATCGTAATGGCCAAGCTTGGTGTTCCGCGCGAACTAGCCACAACTTTGCTCTTGGAAAGCGGCGGTAGCGTCGCGAAAGGCTCTTGAATGGAAAAACTCCTGATTGAAGGCGGCATCAGACTCGAAGGCGAAGTACACGCTAGCGGTTCAAAGAATGCGGCCCTGCCCATCTTGGCGGCGTGCGTTCTGACGGACGAGCCGATCACGCTCCATCGAATCCCTCGGGTTCGTGACATCCGGACGATGGAAAAGCTGATGACCCATGTCGGCGTCACGATGACGAAGGAGCCGAACGGCCCGCATCATATTCAATGCGCCAACTTGGCCGAGCCCACAGCTCCCTATGAGCTGGTCAAGACCATGAGGGCCTCCAGTCTGGTCCTCGGGCCGCTGGTAGCGCGTTGTGGGCGCGCTCGGGTGTCGATGCCGGGAGGATGCGCGATCGGCGCACGTCCGATCAACCTGCACGTCGCGGCACTGGAGCAGCTCGGGGCCAGCATTCATCAGGAGCATGGCTACATCGAAGCTGTCGCCCCCAAAGGACTTAAGGGAGGACGGGTTTACTTCGATCGCATCACCGTCACAGGAACTGAAGACGTGCTGATGGCGGCAACCCTGGCGGATGGTGAGACCGTAATCGAGAATGCCGCCCGTGAGCCAGAAGTCGTCGATCTGGCCAACATGCTGCTGAAGATGGGAGCGAAAATTGAAGGCGCAGGAACCTCCACGATCCGCGTCCAGGGTGTCGCCAAACTGCACGGAGTCGAGCACGAGATCATTGCGGACCGTATCGAAGCCGGCACGTACATGATCGCTGCTGCAGTCACCGGAGGCGAAATTCTGGTGACGGGATGCGTCCCCGAACATGTCGGCGCGCTTATCACCAAGATGCGCCAGGCAGGTGTTGACGTAATTGAGGAGAGCTCAACGTCCGTCCGTGTGCGATCTACCGGAACTCTCCGTGCGATCGACATCAAAACGGAAGAATATCCTGGCTTTGCAACCGATCTGCAAGCGCAGTACATGGCGCTAATGACATGTGCCGAGGGCATCTCGTTCATCACGGAGACGATCTTTGAAAACCGGTTCATGCATGTGCAGGAACTCGTCCGTATGGGCGCGAATATTCGCATCGAAGGCCGGCAGGCGATCGTCGCCGGGAAAGCCAATTTGAGTGGAGCGCAGGTGATCGCATCGGATCTCCGGGCTAGCGCTTCGCTGGTCCTCGCAGCCCTGGCGGCAAAGGGTGAAACCGTGGTCGATCGCGTGTATCACATCGATCGGGGCTATGAGAATATAGAGGGCAAACTCTCCCGGGTGGGGGCCAGGGTAAAGAGGATCGACGACAATCATGAGCTTACAAGCTAAGAAGCACAACCAGGCATTTCTCGATCTCGTCAATGACGCCAAGTCGCGCGTTCGAGAAATCAACATCGATCAATATCAGCAGTTGAAGTCTTCTGGAGCAGATCACATCCTGGTGGATGTCCGCGAGGAGAGCGAGTGGGCGGCTGGACATGCAGCCGGCGCCATGCATCTTGGCAAAGGCGTCATCGAGCGAGACATCGAGAAAGAAATTCCGGATCAAAGCAAGACGCTAGTGTTGTATTGCGGCGGCGGCTTTCGTTCGGCGTTGGCAGCGGACAACCTCCAGAAGATGGGTTATACCGATGTGATTTCGCTCGATGGCGGCTGGCGCGCGTACACTACTGCCGGCCTACCCGTCGAGAAATAAATCCTCAGAACGAAATTATGATCATCCAGCTCATGTAGATGATGTAAGCCCAGATGCACATCTCTACGATGAGTACAAGGCGCGTAATCGCCCCGTTCATGAATTCGAACCGGATCAGCAAACCCGCCGCCAGGCCGACCGCGATGACCCTGAAGTTGTAAAGCTGGGGGTTGGTAATCGTGACAGCCGTCACCAAAACCCAATAAAAGAACACCCAATTGTTTTCGACGGGTTTGCGTATCCGGACACCCGCGATGAACAACGTCAACACCATCAAAAGCAGAATGCTGACTGTGAAGTTCGTCGCGTTGAAACTCATTCCTCAGAAAGACCAGCTCAGGCTGGTATACCCCGTGTTCGCGTGATAGTTCTGGATCGGGAGCACGACCTCACTGTAGCCGTAACGCTGATAGCCGGCGTTCCACCGCAGCTTCTCATGCAAGCGAACCGATACGCGTAACATCGGCGAATCGAACGTCAAAGGATAGGTCTGAAAATTCAAGCGGCTGATGACAGCCTCGTCGCTGCCGGCATCCTGCGTACGTACATAGCCACCGAACAAATCGACGCGAGTCCCAAACGAATAGCGCAGACTGATCGTCCCCGCATGGATATTGCTGATATAGCGCGAGTAATCGTTCTGGACAAACGCGTTGTTGAAGAAATACGCGATGCCGCTCAATGTATCGAGATGCAGCTTGCTGTAACTGGCGTCGATTCCGTAAGAGGCTTGCGGCGACCACGAGAAATCCGCCGAGTAGTTCCGCGTCTTCGAGCTGTGCGAGAAAACGGAGGCCGAATTGAAGTTGTAATTGGTCCGAACGTTCGCGCCGAAAGCAAAAGATCGCGCCTTGTATCGAACCTTTCCGCCAAGGACATGATAGTTCTTCTCGCTCGTCGGAAAGATGGGCCGATCCGCCCGCCCGACCTCTCCGTCCGCGATGATGGTGAGCGCCTTAACCGGACGCACTCGGACCCCAAAGCGACCGGCATGCAGCGTATTGTTCTGCTCGTACTCCGTGCGATCGGGCACGATGTCGCCAAAATCCAATTGCTGTATGGATCTGACATCGCGTGTCGAATACTGATAGCCGCCGAAGAACCCAAGCACGGAAGAAACCCGATAGTTAGCTTCGGTTGCGGTCGACAGCGTCTGAATACCGAGATATTGAAAGTGGATCAGTGACCCAAACGTTCGCGAGTTATTGTATTCGTTGTAAGTGCCATCGCCGTCCATCCGCGTGGAATGAAAGGACGTATGATTGACAATCGTCAACGCGTCGGCCGGATTGACGGTTGTCGTCAGATTGGCCGCAAGCACAGGTCTACGACCATTACCTGCCACTAGGACTTGCCGGTTCAAGGCGCCTCCCAGACGATCCGTGCCAACAGCCATCTCGTCAAAAAGGAAGTTCCGCCTCGTACCGGCATAAGTAAACCGGCCATTGATGCCGAAGTACTTCGTTTGTTCCCGTTGCAGATGCACACGCCAGTTATCAGTGCTGCCGTGATAGGGCTCATCGCGTCGGAAGGACGTAAGCGTCGTATCGTCGGTGATGTTGTTCCCTGTTTGTGGACCCGAGGTATTCCGTGTATCGTCGCGGAAGAATTCCCAACCTCGCTGCACGGTCATTCGTATGCCCGCCAGTTCCATCTCGAGACCGACGCGATATTCGTCCTGTAGACGGCGAACATCCGTGAACAGAGGGAACTCGTCACCGCGATGCTGATCAAAGAGATTGATTGTCGAGAGAGCGGGTCCGCTCTGGCTGTTCCGTGAGTAACCGGCGAAAAACCGAAAACTGGATTGGGGAAGCAGAAGGATCTGGTGGTCCTGCAAACGCCGGCTCGTATCCATCAAGTGCTGGCCACCAAGGATCAGCGCTGGATTGTAGTAATCATTCTGTCGCCAGAGCATGTCATAGCGATACAGGCGATTCTTCTGGACACGCAGCGAGGCGTATTGATACGGATCGTTCCCCAGTCCTTGCGTGTTCAAGAGCAACTCATCAAAGTATTTGCCGTGGCCTTCCTTCGAATGAACCGAGAGACTGCTTCCGAGCAGGCGGATTCCGTTACCGAAGTTGACGTCGCTACGATATTTACCCTCATTCCCGCTGACATCGTGCCACCGGTATCCGAGTTCGAAAGAGTTGACGATGTTGTAGCCATCGACATCTTCGCCGCGACGCGGTCCAACCTGCGATTCCGTTGGAGCGATTGTGGGCTGACTCAACGCCATGGCGGCAGTGATCACGCCAAGAACAAACAGACGGTTTAGTGTGTTTGTGATCATGACGTTACCTCAGAAACCGCTGGTCGGCATTACTGCCGTGAATTCGCACATGGCACGTCGTGCAATTCCGATACTTCGGATCGGCCATGTTGTGCGATGGAGACTGAGTGGGGATGCCTTCTCCCGTGCGGCCAAATCCGCTTTGGCCGGTATGGCACTCGAGACAGAGGGTGAAGAGCACAGGGCGTTTCAACAACCGGGCGTTCGTCGAACCGTGGGGTGAGTGACACGACTCACAACCGTCCACCCGTACTGCGACGTGTTCGAAAAGGAAGGGACCGCGTTTGTCGGTATGGCACCGCAGGCAGGGCTGCTCGTTTACAAGTCCCTGATCCACCATGCGAGGCCGTGCGCTCATGCGCCACGTTGGGGCAGGAGCGCCGTGCGGATTATGACAGTCACTACAAGTCATTACGCCTTCGTTAACACGATGCTTCGACGGCATGTTGAACTGCGCGCGCACCTGGGCATGGCAGTCGTAGCAGAGGTTTACCTGCTTCTTCGCGAGCAGGAACTTCGGTGTCGGTGATCGGTGAATGGAGTGGCATGAGGAACACACCACATCGTTCTGCGAGTGATCCGACCGGCGAATTTCAGTACGGCTAATATCTTTGCCGTGACAGGAGAGGCAGTTATCGAGTGTCGCTTTCGGAGACAACTCGCTAAACGCGACGATCGTCGCCTTCCCACCCCGAGCCTCTACGTGCGCCTTGCCAGGACCATGACAGCTCTCGCAACCGGTCTTGTCCGGCGCGGCGGTTCCCGATGCAAGCGACTTGTAGTGCGGGTTTTTATAGAAGTTGGACCAGACGTCCGGATGACAGGTCTTGCAGACGGCGCTGCCGACGTATTGAGGAAAGTTCGGATCGACTGGGGTTTGCAGCGGCCCAGTCTGCGACCAGGCCGCCATTGCAAGGAAGATAGTCGTTGTAAACGAGCGCACCTTCACATTATGCTCAGAACGTAAACGTAATTCCGCCTGTCCCGACGATGTTGTTGATCCAGCCGCTCACACTCGATCCGGCGGCCGGGGCGATGATGTCTTTCGGGAAGCTTGTCAAATAGTCGTGAACATCGAAACGAAGCCAAATCTTATCGGTTAGTTTCGCCTTTACACCCCCGCCAATCGACGCCATGGGCCGCATGTCCGTCGTCTTGGTGAGCAAGGCAATATTGCTCAGAGGCTGGAACGGCTGCTCTTCGCCGGTACCCTTGAAGAACTTGACTCCGGCGCCGACAGCAACATAGGGACGGATGGAAGCGTTCCGGCCCGCCGTGTGGAGCAGGAAATCGTAATGAATCGCGTGCGCCTGAGCGCCGAAACTGGCGCTGGCCGATCCCGATTCGAGCTTCATGTCGTTCTGCAGGAACGTGTAGCGGATCTCTCCGCCCGCATATTCGTACATGTTGTGGCCGAGATGGAACCCGGCCACCCAGCCCGTCTTGAAGCCGGCTTCCGCGTCACCGCGGGGGTTTGTCACGGTTTTCTTCCCGTACATGCTTACGCCGCCATTGAATCCAAACTCATACTTCTGGGCGAAAGCGGGCAACGCGACCAGAACGGTTGCGAGAAAGCAAATGATTCTCATAATTGGTTCTTTCTATTGGACGACCCTTACCGATAGCGAGGTGGATCCGGAACCCTGCCTGATGTCCAGCGGAACGCTGAGACCGAGTGGCACAGTGTCGGTGACACGCACGTTGATCTGATACACGCCGATTTCGCCTGGGGTTAATCCGGCAAACTGGACTTCGACCGGAACGCCACCGATGGTGACAACAGGCGGGATCAGGGCAGATGCCAGCGGCTCGGCAGGCGAAGGTACACCAGTTTCGACAGACGGCGTTGTCCGACCCAGACCTGTCGCGTAAATGCTGAGGATGTCACCGCGATGAACGGGATTGGAAGGCGTCACGACGTAGCCGTTCGTTCCGCGAACGACGGTCGCGACACCAGTTTCAGGACCGGCGGTGCTGTTGCGGAAAACACTCGGGGCCGCCGGAAGAATCGTCACGTTGAAGGCATCGCTCACACCACCCGGCGTGCGGAGAACGATCTGAGTATTTCCGTCAACCGCGAAGGGAAGCTGCGCATTGATCTGGCGCGGCGAAACAAACATCACCGGAACCGGCTGACCATTCACCGTGAGGCAACTCTCGCCGAGAACAGTAGGCAATGGGGACTGCCGTGTCGACTGACTGACGGGGCTGAGATCGGATCCATAGAGGCTGATCAAGCCTCCCGGAGCAACCGGCTGTGTACCGTCGGCCGCATTCACAATCCGGTCCAGGCGCGGCGGCGCTGTTCCCGTGTCAAAGGCCCACGGGAATACGGTGAATCCCGACGTCGTAAGCGCCACGATTGCATTGCGGCTCGCGAGCGGCGCTAAAGTGCGGGTGAACGCGTCCGTCGCTCCAGCGGCGGTGGCACCGAGAAGAGGAGCTTCGCTCGTCCGAGTCGGACGGATTCCAGTTCCATTCTCAAGATCGACACGTTGCAGAACGCCGGGAGCCGATGAGTTTGGGGCCGTAATCCGGAATGCGGTTTGATTGTCGAGGAACATAAAGCCTGACGACCTTCCGGTGCCTTCTTCGAACCGCTTGATCGGCACAAGCGAGGAATTCAGTAATGCGTTGCCGACCACGAACTGGTCGAAGTTGGAAGCTGCATACGCGCCCGTAAGAGCCGTGGTTTCTTTTCGCGAAATGGTGAACGTGTCCGCGGAGGAATCGTAAAGCATCAAACCACCGTCGGGTTGAGCGATGAGAATGTAGCGCCCGTTCGGAGAAGCGGTCATAGCGGTTCCGAGCGGCATCTTATTCTCAAAAACGCCGAGGGTCGGCAGGGCCATGCTGCTTCGAGTCGCGATGTCCAGTCGATGTATCTGGTTCTCCCGACCGGAACCATCCCGGGTCATAGCCAGAATCGCTTTGCCCGACGCCGCCAGTGCTTGTGCGTAGTCACCCGTGGACAAACGGATCGGCCGTTCCGGCTCAAGGGTTTCCATGTCGAAGACGCTAACAAGGTGTGAGTTTTCGTGACCTACCAGAAGGTATCTACGATCGAACGTGATCGTCATGGCCGTAGGAGTGTTGTAGGTTCGCAGCGTTGCGGTCTGAGTAAAAGTTGTGCCGTCGAAGACCAGAACTTCATTGCGATCCTGACGCAGGATGAAGAAGCGGTCGCGGTCCGGATCGGAGGCGATATCAACCAGCTTTCCACTGACACTGACTACGTTTCCACGCTGGTCCGGCTCGCGAGAGTTGATCAGCAACCGGATCGGCTTAGCTTGATTCACCGCTCGCGACGATTCGATCTTTATGTTCACGGTCGATGTACCCTTGGAGTTCTGGAAAGCACTGGGCTCAACGCTGATTCTTACTGTTGCGGGTGTAACTCCACTGCTCGGCGAGATCCGCACCGCAGGATTGTCCGACGTCAACTTAAAGTCGGTTGACGCGCCTTCGCTCGTGATCGTCACTTCCTGGGTTGCAATGTTGCGATCGCAGAAGTTTCCGCGGAAGGAAAGGTCGGTTGCCGACGCCACTACGCGCGGAGCCAAGTGTAGCTGGCCGACCGGAAGAACGGTTACTCCACTTTGCGACAACGAATACAGTGTTGAGCCATCACTTGAAAGGAGGCTCTTACCCGACAGGTTTTCGGCAAGCAGGAGACGCTCACGCACCGTGAGATTATCCGCGTCCGCTACCTGCAATACCGGAACCGTGGAACCGACCTCACCCATCTGGGCGTACACGAGATTCCGCTGCGAGTCGATCATCACCGACCCGATGTTCAACTCACCCGTAACATTGGGGAGTTGCGACACGATATAAAAATCGAGATCTCTCAGGGTCCATCCTGTCATCGAGGATGTTCCATCACGATTCACGCTGATCGCCCTGGGCCCCATCGTCGGACTGGACGTGTAGTTTCTGCCGCTGAGAACTTTGCGATTCGAATCGTAGCGGAAAAGAAACTGGTCAGTAATTCCAACGATCACGACACCGTCACTCGAGTTCGCCAAGGACGTGGCCACGATCTGAGTCGGTGGCGTCGCAAGAGGCTGAGGTAAGGTCTTCGCCACAAATCCTGTCACGGTATCGATCACCTGCATGCCGCCGGAGATGGGATCAAACGACAGAAACTCGGAAGTTGTCACTATTAGCGCTCGTCCGTCGATGCCAAAGGCAACACCCAGAGGTGGATTACCCATCGCGAACGTTTGGCGCGCATTCGAAGTAAGATCAACCACCGTCAGCGCGTTATTAGGAGAATTGGGCGCAGCGAAGTTTCCGTAGTGTGTAATCACCAGGTACTTACCATCCGGTGATAGCGCAAGAGACCCGGGCTGAGCCGCAACGTTCATCGACCGCTGAATAGAGTGATCGGCCAGCGACATGACCTCGACGCGGTTTGCGCTGAAGTTGGCAATGTACAGCACACCTCGCGCTTCATCGATCGCAATGTCGGACGCATGGCCACCAATCGGGATGACCTTGCCAAATGTTCCGGCCCACGCCGAAGCCGCAAGGCTCATGGCGAGAGCCAACCTCAAAACTCGGGATGTCGAGATGCGATACCTGCTCATAAGTGACCTCAAACCAGACCCGTCCCACAGCCTCCGGCGTGGACGCAGGTCAAACCTCTACCAGCGATTTCTCCGAATACATTTCGCCTGCAGGCGCGTAGCTGCAGAGGCAACGCGCCCCTCAGGGATGCATGTTCACAGTTGTGAGTTACTCCGCGGTTTTCTTTCGGCGGAGCACGATTAGTCCAAGTAAAACTACCGCGACCACCGCGCAAACAATACGTACCGTATCCATTGCTTCTCCTTCCTTTTAGGCGTGTGCTTAGTTTCGGCACACGAATCGTTTCGACCGCATGTGCGGCCCTATCCCGCCGACGGCATCACCCGCCGGCGAAAAGCTTGTGTGTTATACTGCCGCTTAAATCCCCTGCCCGGCCCTACATACCTTGCATCATAGGGAAGAGTTCCCGCACAATCTTGGCCCCGATCGGTCCAACTGTAACCACGAAAAGCGACGGCAAAATGCAAAAGAAAATCGGAAAGACGAGTTTCACGCCGAGTTTTGCAGCCTTCTCTTCAGCTACCTGCCTGGCCTGAACACGCATGAAATCAGCGTGTCCGCGTAAGCTCTGAGCGATGCCGGTACCAAAACGATCGGCCTGGATGAGGACGGCGACCAGCTTCTTCAACTCGTCGACATTCGTCCGTTCGGCCAGATTACGCAGCGCCTCAGTGCGGCGCTTACCCGCTTTCAGCTCGAGATTTACGAGAGCAAACTCCTCGCTGATCTCCGGATGAGCATGATCCAGTTCCTTGGCCACCTGCAGAATTGCCTGGTCCAGCCCTAGACCCGACTCGACGCAAACCACCAGAAGATCGAGGGCGTTCGGCATACCGCGCCGAATCTCTTTCTGTCTGCGCTGCGAGATCATTTTCACGTACTGGTTCGGACCAAAGAACCCGGCCGCAGTGAAGGCGAGTATCGTCATGATCTTGCGCTCGGTCTCCATCTCGGCGGTAGCGACCAGGTAAGTCGCCAGAACCGGCAGCAGGATCACGAAAACCAGCTTGCATCCATACAGAATCTTCAATGCATTCGGTCCGCGGAAACCAGCGCGAATCAGGCGCCGCTGCATGACCGTAACGTCCTTTGGACTCGCCGGGAGAACATCTCCCAGCCGCTGCAAAAGCTCCCGGATGGCCAGGCTCGGATGAGACGGAATATGCTCGGTGTGACCGACGGCGATCCCAGCAACGCGATCCATCGCCTCTTTCGGCCGCACGTAAAACTTCAGCCCAATGGTGGTAATCACCGCCATGACGACAACGAACAGAAAAGCTGTAAGAAACAAGCCCATCGCTAAACCTCGATCGTGACGATCTTCTTGATAATCAAGTAGCCAACAATCTGGAATCCGATGGCGGCGGCCATCATTGATGTTACCCAGTTCGTCTTCAAAGAAGAACTTAATGTATTCCGGATTGACGAAGAACATCATGATTGCCACGCCCATCGGGATACAGGTCAGCGCGATGCCCGTCATCTTGCCGTGTGCGCTGATCGCCCTGATTCGGCCGCGCAGTTTGAAACGCTCGCGAATGACATAGGCCAGCTTGTCGAGGATCTCCGCGAGGTTGCCGCCTGTCGCTTTTCTGCAGCAGCACAGCGGAAACAAAGAAATGCACGTCGAGCAGCGGAACCCGATTCGCAAGACCCTGCAGCGCCACATCCAGCGGCAACCCGAGATTATGCTCTTCGAACGTCCGTCGGAACTCGCTCGGACAACGGCTCGGGGAATTCCCGATGGATCATCTCCAGCGATACCGAGAATGCGTGGCCGGCGCGCATCGATCGCGAGATGAATTCCAGGGTATCGGGAAAGACCTCTTCAAATGCTTTCAGACGCGTGCCGCGCAATCGCATAACATAAAGCAGGGGCGCCGACCGAAAGCTGCGGCAAGCACAAGAGCAGTACGGACCGCGAACTGTCGAAGGCAGAAACATATAGCCGATGGCATAGCCGAGAAGAAAGCCCGCCAGGCATCATATGGACAAGCTTCACCGGGTTCCACTTTAGCCCCGCCTGCTCGATGATCTTCTGAAGCTTGGCTGTCAGGTTGTACTTCTTCATCAGCTGAGGAATGATCTTGCCCTTTGGCGCTTCCTCCGCCTCGAACAGTGCGACTCTGGCGTCCGCCTTTTGCTCCCTTCTTCTCTTTCCCAACCAGCCGGTTCTTGATCTTGTCCGACTCGGACGATCGGAACCAGCGCGAGAAGAAGAAGAACGCGCCAAGCGAAACGACCCAGAAGACCAGACAGTATCGCGATGAAAGTTCCCACTTCAGACCTCCATCACTTCATCGAACAAATCTGGCCGGAGCCGTATACCTGCCGACAGGAGTTTCTCGTAAAATTTGGGGCGGATACCGGTCGCGGCGAAACGTCCAAGCACGCGGCCATCCGGAGACAAGCCCCGCTTCTCGAAAACGTAAGATGTCCTGCAGCGTCACCATGTCGACTTCCATGCCGGTGACTTCGGTGATGTTGGTGATCCGGCGCGAGCCGTCGCTCAGGCGCGAAGCCTGCAACCAGCACGTGAACGGCGCTGGCGATCTGCTGGCGGATGGAAATCAGCTGCATGTTCGCGTTGGCCATCGACACCATCACTTCGAGGCGCGAGATCGCATCGCGCGGGCTGTTGGCGTGAACTGTGGTGAGCGATCCGTCGTGGCCCGTGTTCATGGCCTGCAACATGTCCAGCGCTTCACCGCCTCGGACTTCGCCGACCACGATGCGATCGGGACGCATACGCAAGCTGTTGATCAGCAGTTCGCGCTGCCGCACTGCGCCGTTGCCTTCGAGGTTCGGCGGCCGGGTTTCCAGACGCGCGACGTGCGGCTGCTTGAGCTGCAGTTCCGCCGCGTCTTCAATCGTGACGATGCGCTCCTTCGGATTGATGAATGCTGAGAGCGCGTTCAGCAGCGTCGTCTTACCGGCGCCGGTTCCGCCCGCGATGATGATGTTCAGCTTCGCTTTGACGGCCGCCTCCAGCAGTTCCATCATGCCCGCGGTCATGGCCTTGCGCTCGACCAGGTCAGCGCCCATCAGCTTGTCTTGCGAAAAGCGGCGGATCGACATCAGCGGGCCGTCAAGCGCGAGCGGCGGAATGATCGCATTAACACGCGATCCGTCAGACAGTCGCGCGTCCACCATCGGCGTCGATTCGTCGACACGGCGTCCCACCTGCGAAACGATCTTGTCGATGATTCGCAGAAGGTGGCCGTCGTCGCGGAAGGTAACGCTCGTCAGTTCCAGCTGGCCCTTGCGTCTCCACGTAGACCTGGCTGTGCGCCGTTGACCAGGATGTCCGAGATGGTCGGATCCTGCAGCAGCGGCTCAAGCGGTCCAAGTCCGAAGACTTCGTCGAGAACCTCATCGGAGATCTGCTGCTTCTCGAAGGACGACTGAGCAGCGTCGGCTCGTTGTCGATCAGCGAGATGACCGCCTGCCGCACTTCCGCGCGCACGCGCTGATTGTCAATCGTCGCAAGCGCTTCGAGGTTGATCTTGTCCAGCAGCTTGCGGTGAAGCGTGAACTTCAGCTCCTGGTACTCAGGCTTCGAGCGATCCGCGATTCTGACTGGACGTTTTCAGTAACCGCTGCTCCCAGGAGAGCTGTTGGCCGCCGGACGGCGGGCGGTTTGGAATCAAATGTTGGCAGCATCGAACGTTAACTCCATTACGAGTGTGACAGCAACAGGCCGGATAGCAAAACGGCCTTGAGACTTCATTGGCTTCGGGAACGACGCCCATTAGCTTTGCCGGCTAGCGCTGTCGACCGCTCTGCCCAAGTTCGGTCTCGCCTTCGAGAGGCTGTCCGAGCGTCACGCCGCGCTGCAGAGCAAGCGGATCATTGGGCAGCTGCGTATCGACATGGCACTCGAAAAGCTTGGTCAGGTCCGAAGCGTTGAGTTCCGTCCGCTTATCCATGCGGTTGACCAGGATCTGAACTTTCTGCGAATCCAGGCCGAGTTGCGTCACCAGCTTCGACCGCCTTGCGAGCCAGATGCAGGCTCGCCAAGTTCGGATGTCGAAACGAGGAACGCGCGTCTGCCTCCGATAACGTCAGCAGGCTAACCTGTGGAATATGCTCGGCAGATCAACGATGGTCCACTCATACGTGTTCCGCGCGTGTTCGAAGCACCTGGTGCAGACCGCCCTGCTCAACCGAATCTGTAAACGGGACTTCAGGCGCCGGAAGAACATCGATGCCGTCGGCGTCAACGGTCACGGTCGACCATAGATCGTAATCAATTCGATCGGCTTGCTGGATCAAATCGACCAGCGAATATGCGTGATCAAGCTTGAGCAGAAAACCGAGCGAACCCGCCATCAGGTCGAAGTCGGCCAGCAGAACTCGCTTTCCTGAAGATCGGCGAATGGCATAGGCGGTCTGCAATGCGAGAGTGGAAGCGCCGCTTCCTGGTTTCGCGCTCGTAAAGACAACCACTTTTCCCGCCTCGCGTTCACCGCTTGTGGGCTGCAGCAGCTTCTGAATTCGTGCAATGGCAGCTGCCTGAACAGAGATCTCAAATGGAGCGAAGAGAAACTCGGAGGCCCCGTGCCGGAGCGAACGCAAGATTGCTTCCGAATTGTTCTGCGTATGCAGTCCGATCACGTGAACAGGAGGCTTTTGCGCAGTAACCGCGCGAATCAGTTCGCCGGCCGTATCGAGATCGGTTGCCACGTCCAACAGCAAGACATCGGGGCGCAATTGCCGGATGCGTGTATCAAGATTGCTGCATCGTCGGATACGTCCGCAAATCACCGACAATCTCGAACGCGCGACCGCGACCCAGCGATTCGAGGAACTCGTCCGCGATTCGCCTGCTCGGCGAAATCATTAATGCCGTGATCTGTGGTCCGCGCGCTGCCATTTTGAACTAGCCTTTCTTCGCGAAAATACCCTTGAAGATGCCCTTCTTTCCGGCCTTCTGTTTCTTTGGATCGGCCGGCTTTTCAGTAGCGCTTGTGTCAGCCTGAGTTACAGGCTTGTCGGTGACCGAAGACTGTTTCTTGTCGGCTGGAGTCGCGGGTCCCATGAACTCCCTTGGCATTACCGGCTCCGGAGCCGCCTCGCCAGCTTCTAGTGGCTTCGTTATTTCCGGAGTGACCAGCACAATCAGTTCTGTACGGTTCTTTCGTTCCTCACGGCTCTTGAACAATGCCCCGAGCAGCGGAATACTTGAGAGGCCAGGGATCTTATTCATCGAGTCCTGTCACGCGGTCGTCGATCAAACCACCGATCACAAAACTCTGACCGGGCCCAAGTTCGACGTTGGTTTCCATACGCCGCGTCGCCAACGCGGGAATAAGGAAGCCGGAAACGGTAACGGCGTTCGCCAGATCGATCGTTGAAACCTCGGGCTTCACGTACATCTTGATGGTTCCGTTCTCGGTGACGACCGGTTGAAGTTCAGCCGTATACCAAACTCACGGAACTGGATCGTAACGGCGCCGGCGTTGCCGCCGCCTTGCAGAATCGGAATCGGAAACTCACCACCAACCAGGAAGCTGGCTTCTTTGCCGCTCGTGGTAACCAGATTCGGCTCGGCAAGAATCTGCAGGAGGCCCTCGGATTGCAGTGCTCTAATCACAACGCCAAGATTCAGATCGGGGCGGAAGGCAAACACATTTAGCGCGTCTGACAAACTGAAAGTATTGGCTGCCGCCACTGGCTCCCTGCAACACGTTCGGAGGCTGAAATTGGCCCGTTGTAATGCGACCTACGGTACCAGCCGCGCCTGTTGACAGGAGATTCACGCCGAACGAGAGCGCTGCGTTGCGGTTGAGTTCAGCAAAACGAACTTTCAGAAGAACTTGCTTGTCGACTGCGGCGGGCGCTACTTGCAGGTTGTTGACGATGCTCTTTCCGAAGGGCGTGACGAGCGCGATTGCGCGTTCGGCTATCTCTTTCCTGGCGACATTGCCGGTAAGCGCTATCGAGTCTTTCGACGACTGAATCTGGATCGTTTCCCTCGGAAATGTCTCTTTCATCAGCCTGCGCAACGGTTCGAGATTCTGCTCGACGTTGATGCTGTAAATGGTTCGGTCGCCGGCGCGAGACCAGATGACTACAGTCACCGATCCCGCCGACTTCGCATTCAAGAGCACTTCGCGAGTGCTGACCGCGACCGCGTCAACGATGGTCGGATCGCTGGTCGAAATCTGCCGGACGTCCGCAGGATAGTCGAGCACGATGCTCTTGCCCACAGTCAGCCGCATCTCTTCAACCGTTTGGGCTAGCGCGCCTGCAGCGGCCAGCGCCAAAAGGACCGGCGCAATGCCGATGCGGACAATATCGTTCATCCTGAACCTACTACTGCTGAACCGTTTCATGGGAATTTTTAGTTAGCCTTCTGCGGTACCACTTCAACGGTGCGCTGATTTCCACGGATCACGACAATTTCGGGAGGCGGAGCCGGCGCGGGCGGCGGAACGATTGGAGCCGCAGCAATCGTCACCGGTCTTGGCCTGGAAACTGGCCGAGGCTTCGGGGCGACTTCTGCGGGCTTGGATGTTGGGCGTATCCGCCCGCTATATAGGGCTCTGACATCGCTGCCTGGAGTTTTCTGGATACCTTGATCGGAGCTGTTCCGAAGCACAAGCTGAACTCGACCTTCGTTGCCTGCCAGGATGATTGTTTCCGCTTCTGCTGGCGTGACCAATAGTGTGACTGTGGGCGTGCTGATCGCCTGTCCCCTCGCGTCTGGCTGAATATTCTGTCCGGCGGACAAAACTAGAATGTTCTGTAAACAAGTGGTGGTTACTGTGCCTTCCGAATCCGTCGGCCGGCCGGTTACGAGCACGTCAACACGCAGGCCCGGAAGAACAAACCCGGCTACACCGGCGACATCCGACACGCGAACCGAGACAGCGCGCATACCGACTGGAATGATCGGCGCAAGTCCAAGTCCGCTACCACGGACAGCGAGGCGACCCTCTTGTACAGGCTCATCAACAAGGATGCGATTGACGACTGGCCGATCGATGACCTCTTCGATCTTGGCGAAAGCGCCCTTCGGAAACATCTCAGCAGATGTCTTTGAGAGGTGTACGTCACCGGGCTTGATCGTGACTCCGACTTCGAGCTGCCTGGTAGCGACGACGATCTCTTTAACGTTGGCGTCCTTCTTCGATCCACCCGTGTGGCCCACAACCTGAAAGTAGAAAACCGATGATATGACCAGGGCTACGATGAGGCTCAGGCCTAATACAAGGAACAATCTGCGATCCATCTAAGCTGCTCTCCCAAAAACTACGGATCCATCTGCCAGTTTTGATATCGTGAGATTCATCCCTTACGCTCCGGCTGTTGTTGCGTTTTAACCCATGCAATGTTCTGAATTGCGAGGGCAAGGGCGGGTGCTGCTATGCGACTTTCAACGATGTATTCGAGTAGCGTCCGGCCCGACGGCAAGCGGCAGGCAGACTGCACGCCCTGAAGCTTCGGCGTACAAATCGTACTCGATTGAATGTGGGCGGGCCTCATCTATGTCGATCTCTCCCTAGTACTTTCGGCGGTGGCTATTGTTTCCATTAGTCCCGCTCTGGTTTTTTGCTGCTACCGAAATTGGGGCTTGGCGCTCGAATAAAATCGCCATGCCATCATCGGAAACAACTTTCCATTCGGGGTTCAGCTTAAGGACGGATGCAAGCGGCCATTTCACTGGAAGCAGCATCAGGTTAAAGCCGTACTTATCCACGATGCTGGTCCATTTGAAATCTGCATTCATCAAAGAGAGATACTCTTTGCCAAGAGACTCGCCGTAAAAGTCACTTCGGCCATCGACAAAAACCTTCTGTCGGGGCCACAACTTGTAGAGGATGTAATCGCCCCATTGGTCGGAGGTGAACAGCCTCGAGCCTGTGATGCGGGCTTCCTGCGACAAGACCATCTTCGAGGGAAAGGTCGGCGCGAAATCGGTAGGCCAATGCTTCGAAGCAGTCACAGCGATGACAAGTATGGCTCCTAACACAATCCATACCGTAGTGCGCCGAAAACCGATTGCCACATCGGCGGCAAGCTCGTGAAAAATACTGCGAATCGACTTTCGCGGCGCATTTTCAAAAACCGAATTCCACCACTCGGTCGCTTCCATCGCGATGAAAGGCGAGGCAACAATAAGGGAAAGTGGAATGTGCCGCGCCGAGCTCAGAGCTGAATGCGCGAAGTAGATGATCCACAGGGCTTCCACGAAACGCTTTCGACGTACGAGAAAGCCGGCGCAAATGATACTCAGGATCAGTACGAACTCAAATTGCCGAGCGCTTTCCGAACGGAATGCCGGCGATTGAAATTCCTGAACAACTTTGTGGATGAAGTCGGAACGCAGGTATTCTGCAACGTGAATATGAAGGCCGTAGCCGTAAGGATTGATTAGCGAAGCGGCAAGACAACATCCGGTCAGGGCGAAGTAACGAAGGGAAGATCTCCACTCAGATAGATTCTCGAGCGCCTTCCCGACTCCGGCGAGTCCGACGCACGCAATCATCGCAAGGAAGCCGCCGTGCATGTTCGTCCAAATTACCGTCAGAGGAACGAGCAGCCATATCCAGTTGGTGGATTCTTTGCGATCGCGGGCTAACAGCCCAACGGAAAGCGCGAAGAGAAATAGCGTCCAGACATGGGGCCTGGCGTGATGATGCAGGGAGGAAGCACCGACATAGAGCAACGTCAGAACCAGCGAGACAAAAACGTTAGCTCCCATCCACAGCATGGTCCGGAGGAGAGTGTAGGCAGATGCGCAGATAATTACGCCTGAGAAGACAGCAACTCCGCCCAGACCCCATCGTTCATGAAGTAGCGCGTACTGGACATCGGTCAGCCATTCCCACGCGTACCAGGCAGCTCCCGGCTTGGAATAGGAAAAGAGGTCTTGATGCGGCACGCTGCCGTTCTGCAAGATGTACTCGCCTGTACGGATGTGCCACCCGGTGTCTCCATCGAGAACGAGACCCTTCCATCCTTCTCCGACACCGAAGAGCCAGACGATAAGGGCTAGGAAAAGAAAGTCGGAAAGCGAGGGGATAAACAGCTTGCCCCAACGTGTATCGAGTGCGGACGGCGGGGACGACTTGACGTTCCCAGGTGTCACCGCAGCCGTTGCCATCTAGACTTCCGAGATTTTCCGCACAGCCGCCGCGTCAGCCTCGGCGGCGCTCAAGAACTGCCGTCCTTGCAGCGCGAGCTGAAATCGATCCTTTACGCCGGTCTTTTCGAAAATGTGCATGAGATGCACTTTCACGGTGCCGGGTGTGATCGACAGAGCCTCCGCGATTTCTTTGTTTTTCATGCCGCGGCACACAAACTCCACAATTTCTCGTTCGCGGCGCGTGATGCGAAGCACACCATTACGACGAGGAAGACCACCGGTGAGTGATCGGAGCGAACTCTCCAGGTAGATCGATCCGGACGCCACGGTTCGCAGACACTCGATTACGATAGACACTGGTTGGGTCTTGCGAATGATTCCTTTTGCTCCCATCTGGAGAGCGCGAAACGAATCCATTTCGCTCAGATCACCGATCCACAGAACAATCGAAGAGCTTATATCCGCTTCTCGGGCCTGGCTGAGCAAAGGCAGGATCGACTTGGCAGAAAAAGGTTGACCGATAAGAAAGATGTCGGCCGGAATGCCGGCGAGCTCGGCAATCGCTATACCCATATCGGAGGCTTGACCGACGATCTCAAGATCATCGAACCCATCGATAATTCGTTGGAGCCCTTCAACCAGTACTGGTTGGTTCTCGCACACGTAAATCGTGATTGAATTCACACTTAGTCCTACATAGTGTTATCGGCAGGTAGCGGTTAGGATTATAGGTCGCAGTTGGGGTGACAGTACCTACATCGGTGTACTTACCGAGGATGTTTCGGCTCTGCATTCTCGAATGTGAACCTTACAAGCAAGGTGCTACACCTCCAGACCGCCTTTCTTTTTATGAATGCGCCCCAAGCGGTCTTTTAGGAAGTAATAAGGCGATGTCGGAAAATCCGATGCCTTGTCACTACATAGGTAGGTGTTCTGGAAAGTACAACAGTTCTAAATAAAGTTAGTGGCAACCCTGGCAAGTAAACTTCCGGCCATGGCATACAACGCAACTTTGCTTGTCTTTCGGCGTTTTGCTGGAGCTGTGGCGATCGATCCAGTCGTTTGTGTGGGAAGCCGGTTTGAGATGGGGACCCTCGGTGTGGCACTTCGAACAACTGAATGGGTTGTCAATTCGGTCATGGCAAACTAGGCAGTCCGCCATTTGTGGGAAGAGTGCGGGCGTGACGTCGTCGGACCGCTCCATCCCCCGATGACATGAAGTACATGAATTCGTCGTATTGAGATCCTGGAGTTGTATGCTTGCCGGATTCCCGAGGTAGGTCTTCGCTTCGATGGCCTTTGCGATTGTCGGCCCGATGTTATCGAACTTTGCGTGCAGCGAGTGATTGAACTTCGTCACAGTCAGCTTGCGCGGTAGTTTGATCTCTTTCGCATCCTTATGACATCCGGCGCAAAGAGCACGATTCGGAAGCAGATTGTCTTCGGCTTTAATGCTTTTCGTAGCCGAGGTATGGCAAACCGCACAGGTGAGCTTCTGTTGAAGATGAATTCGGTGGGAAAAGGGCGCTGCCGGAGCCAGACACGCGACTACCGGCAGCAGCCAGACTAATTTTTGTAGGAGATCCGCCAAATCTTGTTGCCGCCGTCGTCGCTGACGAGCAAACTACCATCTTTCATGATCATGATGCCGGTAGGACGGCCCCATACTTCTCGCTTGTCCGGTCCAAGCATCCAACCTGTCAAGAATGCTTCGGGCGGACCTGCAGGCTTACCGTCCTTAAAGGGGACGAACGCAACCGACTGTCCGACTCGATCGGCTCGATTCCAAGATCCATGCAAAGCGAGGAAAGCCCCATTCCGATACTTTGCCGGAAACTGCGAGCCGGTGTAAAACTTCCAATCGATCACCGCTACGTGAGCGCCAAGGGAAACATCAGGTACGATCGTCTTCTTCACGAGTTCCGGAGCCTTACCCTTATTGCGTGGGTCTTCATTCGGACCGAAGTAAGCGTACGGCCATCCGTAGAAGCCACCTTGCTTAATGCTCGTGAAGTAATCCGGCACTAAGTCGTCGCCAAGGCGATCCCGCTCTTGAATCGACGCCCAAAGTGTGTTCGTTCCGGGCTGGAAATAAATCGAAGTTGGATTGCGCGTGCCAGTCGCGAAAAGCTCGCAGGCCGTTCCATCCGGATTGCACCGCAAGATAGCTGCACGGCGCTCCGGTTCGCCTGCATCCACATTCGATGCCGAGCCGATGCCCAGGTACAGCTTTTCACCCTTCGGGTCGAATGCCAGACTGCGGGTCCAGTGTCCCTTGCCGAACTCCTGCATGGGGACGATCTCTTCGCCTTTACCGACGCTCACCGCCTTCGCATCGTATTTATAACGCTTCAAGGATGTCGTTTCGGCAACATAAAGATAGTCTTTCCAGAACGCCATGCCGTAAGGCCGATCAAGACCTTCAATCAACGCCTTTCTCTGACTATCTGATTTATTGTCGTTATCCTTGTCGGAAATTACAGTCACTTTCCCATTTTCGACCGATTCCGATACGAGGATCTCGCCCGTAGGCGTGTATAACATTATGCGAGGCTTGTCGAAACCCGAGGCAAACTCGGCGATCTGAAACCCCTGCGGAACACGGAGTTGGGCGCCTTCCGGCCGGGCGATCACTTGGGGCCCGTTCTGTACCGAAGGACTGTGAAACGGCGGCGGTAGCTTAACTTCAGCGGCTGCGGCCACCAAAACAACGGCAAAAAACGTCGATTTCAGTTTCATGGCCAGTGATTCCAGTTTAGCCGATTGATATGTCAGTGCCCTACTTGCGATAGGAGATCCGGAAGATCTTATTTCCGCCGTCTTCACTCACAAGCATGCTGCCGTCCGTGAGGATCGTAACACCTGTCGGACGTCCCCACACTTCGCGTTTATCGGCGTCAAACATGAAGCCGGTGAGGAAGTCTTCCATCTCTCCTGCTGGTTTACCATTCTTGAACGGCACAAAAACGACCGAATAGCCTACACGTTTTCCTCGATTCGATGACCCGTGCAGCGCCAGGAAGGCACCGCCTTGATACTTCGCTGGAAACTGCTTGCCGTTGTAGAATTTCCAATCGATCACCGCAGTGTGAGCGCCAAGCGATAGATCAGGCACGATAGTTTTCTTCACGAGATCGGGTCGCTGGCCTTTATTCTTCGGATCTTCATTCGGACCGAAGTACGCATATGGCCAGCCATAAAAACCATCCTTCTGAATGCGGGCCATGAAGTCGGGGACGAGGTCGTCACCCAGTCCGTCTCGCTCCTGAACGGTCGCCCAGAGAGCATTCGAGCCTGGATAGAAGTAAATCGACGTCGCATTGCGAAGGCCGCTGGCATACGTTTCGCACGCAGTCCCATCCGGGTTACACTGCCAGATCGTCGCCCGCTTTTCGGGACCGCCGGGATCGGCATTCGTCTCCGAGCCCACACTCATATAGAGCTTCTGTCCCTTGGAATCGAAGGTGATCGAGCGGGTTGCGTGTCCTTTACCGTAGTCCTTCATCGGAATGATTTCTTCCCCCGGACCGACCGAGAAGGCCTTCGCATCATATTTATAGCGCTTGAGCGAAGTCGCTTCGGCGACGTAGAGGTAATCTTTCCAGAGCGTCATACCGTAGGGACGATCCAGACCCTGGATCAGGACTTTGCGCTCAGTGTCGGCTTTTCCGTCCTTATTCTTGTCGAAAAGAACGCTGACCCGGCCGTTCGCTATGTATTCGGTCACGAGGATCTCGCCACCACGGCCTTGCAGCATGATTCTCGGCTTTTCTAGAGAAGACGCGAACTCTTCAACCGTGAATCCCTGTGGGACGCGTAACTCCGTGCCCTCTGGCTTTGGGACAAGTTGAGGCCGGTTCGTGCTATTGGGCGTCTGGTATGGGGCTGGAAGCTTTACGTCCGCAGCAGATAAAGCTAAGGCGGTAAACAGGAATGTCGCGATCGATCTCATTTCGTGCACCAGTGTATCGAACACCGGATGCACTGGAAAAGAGTCGCCTACTCGTTTCGACGGCGCTTGCGAAGCGAAGCCACTCCCCAGAGGAGCGCGCCGCCTACCGACGCCAATGTCAAAGGCTCGGGAGTAGCGACAGGAGCGGAATCGGGAATGTAATTCATTGGAACGACAGTACTCGAGAAGGCGCAAGACCAGGACGAGATCGTTGCCCTGTCGTCGCATCCTCCCGCATCCTGAAAGAAGGCATTCACCTGTCTTCCGCTAGCCGCCATGAAGCGCATACCTGAAGAAGGCGTGAAGTCGTTGATCACCGCCGGTCGATTCGTGCCGGCGTGAGCGCTGGAATCGGCGAGCGCCATCGCCAGGAAGCGAAAATCCACCGCGAAGCTGAAGTATGCGTCCGGGTTCAGATGATCGGCCGTGCTGCCTTCGGTTCCCGCAAGTATGTTGTTGTTCGGCCCGGTGATTTCAACCCAATTGAAGTTCTGATTTGTTCCAGTGGAGCGAAAAGGATCGGTTACGCCATACTGAGTTCCGATTCTCGTCCTCGCAGGGCTGGCGAAGCAAGTCCCCGAACCGTTCACTGGACACGCCGGAAGGAGCACCTTGACTCCACCGGGAGCAGCCGCTTCGTGATCGTCGGCAACGACAAGAATGTCCACCGCTCCGTCAGAATTGCCGTCGATCCCGACAAACACAGCGGCGCCAAACTGGCCTGGCTCGTTGGTTGGAAGGTATTTGTCCGTTTCGAAGGACGCCACTCGAACGCGGAAGAGCAAACGACCATCGGGATTCAATCCGTCGTTTGTATCCGACTCATACATGAAGTAGAACCCTGAATTGCTTGCGTCGCCGACGAGTTCCACATGCGGCTTGTTGGTTTGCGCATCCTTGGCGTGGTCGAAACTGATACCAGGAACGGCGAACCATGAACTGATGTCGTACCAAACCTCGGCCGGCGCGCCCTTGGCTAGCGGGCACAATCCCAGAAAAACAGCTACGACAGGAAGCAACGACCGGACATCAAACATACAGCTAACCCAGTATGCCGATTGGGCTAAGGCGAAACAATCAGATTTGACGCAGAATCATGTGGTTTTTTGTGGCGAGCAATACCCAACAAAGGCGCCTCGTCAGCCCACACTTATTGGGTGCGCATACACTGGAAGATTGCAATGCGGAAAATTCTAGCTGCGATTCTCGCCCTGATTTTCATCTTCTTTCTGGCCGGCTTTATCTTCTCCAAGTCGGCCAAGATCCAGGTCGAACCCGAAGTGAAGGTTATCGGAATGAGCACGCCTGTCAAGGTTCGCGTGACCAGTCCACATGGAGTAAGAAATCTGGCGGCATTCGTTGAGCAGAACGGACAGAAGTATCAGGTGTTCGGAGAAGCCAAGCCCAAGCGATCCAATCCATTCTTCCGGTCCGATGAGCCTGCGCGTGAGTGGAATTTGTCCATGGGTAAACAACAGGCGTCCGCTCTGAAAGACGGCAAAGCGAAGCTCATCATTGAAGCGATAGCTAACGATTTCGCCGCCGGTACCACAACGTGGTCAAAGACCGTCGACATCAATACGCAAGCGCCCATGGTTTCTGCAGACGGAGCTCAACACTACATCAATCAAGGCGGCAGCGAATTGGTGACATTCACAACTTCCGGCTACTGGACAGAAGCCGGAGTCCGTGTCGGGAAATATACGTTCCGCAGCTTCCCTATGCCGGGCCAGAAAGATCCGAATTCTTCTGAACGCTTTTCGTTGTTCGCGTTTCCATGGGATGTGGCGCCAGACACGGTTCCGGTCGTTTACGCGCGAAATGATTCGGGCGCTGAAGCGACCTCTCGCTTCTGGTACAAGGTCTTCCCAAAAAAGTTCCGCGCAAGAGACCTACCGCTCGACGATACTTTCATCCAGAAGGCCATTACGGAGTTGGACCCAAGCGGGTCTGGCGATCCTGTCGAGCGGTTCCTCAAGATCAATCGTCAAATGCGGGTAGACAACAACAAGTATCTGTCTGACCTTCGACTCAAGACAGAGCCGAAGATGCTCTGGACCGGACCGTTCTTCCGCATCGGCAAGGTGGAATCTTTCTTCGCGGACCAGCGGTCTTACTTCTACAAAGGCAAGAAGATCGACCAGCAAATGCATCTTGGTTTCGACCTCAGCGACGTGCAGGCCGCGCCAGTGAAAGCGGCGAATGCCGGCAAAGTGGTGCATGCAGGACCGCTTGGCATCTATGGAAACTGTATCGTTATAGACCACGGATACGGATTACAGACGATCTATGGGCACCTGCGACAGATCGACGTGAAGGTCGGAGACGCTATCAACAAAGAACAGGTGATGGGAAAGAGTGGCGCAACCGGACTCGCAGGTGGTGACCACATTCACTATTCGATTCAAGTTGACGGTGTCCAGGTGAACCCAATCGAGTGGTGGGACGATCACTGGATTCAAGATCGCGTGCTCAGCAAGCTCGCGCCGCCAAAGAAATAGTCAGTCACATTTGGTACGGGTCATCGGGTAGTCAAAGGCGCGCGCCTTACCCTTACTTGTGCCTTCGATCCGTCCTAGCAATCCGCCATCCGGAGCCGTGCGATAAATGATCCGCTGAGGAAAATCGTGCTCGGGATTCTCGAAGATGACTGAGGACGCAGTGATTTCTTTCGCTCGAAACGGAGTGACAACGCCTCCGAGTTTGAGTTGAACATTCAGGGTTATGCCGTCGGCAGCTTCTGTTACCGAAAAGAACTCGGTGTTGACTACCTTTCCGTTTCGAATGGTTCGTCCGGCGCCCATGATAGAGCCCGCTTCCGGTTTCATCCAGATCTCGAATGTTCCAGGTCCCGCCCAGCAACCTTTCAGAAACGAAAGCTTATCTAATTCGCCGGCAACCAACGGCAACACAAATAGCGCCAAGAGCCTTCGCATATACAACTAAAGCTACACGGAATTCCGCAGAGTTGTATTGGACGTTTGCGACATCAGGGGATCAGGTCGCAGTTGGGCCGGTGGCCCACCGGTGAACTCCTTGAAGTCGCGGATCAGGTGAGATTGGTCGTAATAGCCGCAGTCGACTGCTACGTCGACCCACGATCCCTCGCATTCGAGAGCCTTCCGAAAGCGGGCAAGCCGCGCAAACACGCGCGGTGTCAGCCCGACGCGTGTTTCGAACAACCGTTCGAATTGCCGCACTCCGACACCTGAGCCTTCGCGGAGTTCTGCCATCGAAAGCGACCCGGCCAGAACGGCAGAAACGGCGGCGCACCACGCCGTCTCACGGCCGGGCAAACGGGGCAGGAGTGCAGTTTCAACGATTGCAATTCGTTCCGCCGTATCGCTCGCGCCCAGAAGCCGGCGCTCTATCACCGGACCGAGAATATCCGACGCCGATACGATACGATTCGTAAAATCGACCTGCCGGTCTCCGAATAACGCCCAGATACCGGCGGATTCGAAACGGACGCCAAAGCAGCCCACCTTTCCTGTAGCCTGCACGGTCGTCGGCCTCGACATCTGCCCGACAAACATCGCGCGGGGTTGGGGCGAACCATCCTCAAGGAATGCGTCACCGAAGTGAAAGACTAGCTCGGTCCGGCCGTCTGGCAGAATCGTCTCCGGTGGCCCAGCAACGCCAGTCAGTTCCCAGTAACACCGGAGGAACGGCCGGAGCGCGTCGCACGGATGGAATTCGCCATATCGCACTGGATAATAGTATTGTGAACCCGCTCCTAGAGATTCAGTTTCAAGTTCCGTTCGATCAGATCAAGGCCGAACACGTTGAGCCCGCGGTTAAGCTGCTACTAGAGGAGGCCCGATCGAAGCAGGCCGAACTCTCCAATAGTACGGGAGAACGAACCTTCGAGAATACGCTACTCGCTGTTGAGGGTATGACGGAGAAGCTCGATTGGGCAATGTCTGTCGTTCGTCATCTCGAGGGTGTCGCCACTTATCCGGAACTGCGCGCTGCTTATAACGCGGTGCAACCTGAGGTCAGCCTGTACTACACGAACATCGTCCTGGACCCGGGGATCTGGCGCATTCTCAAGGAATACGAAGCTACCGAAGAAGCCAAACAATTGACTGGTATCCGAGGTCGCTTTCTCAAGAAGACGATGGATGCCTTTCGACGGAGCGGCGCCGATCTCGATGAAGCCGGTAAGAAAGTTCTGCAGGATATTGAGGTCGAACTGGCGCAAATCACGACAAAGTACTCAGAAAATGTTCTGGACTCGACGAATGCGTTTGAGTTGGTGATTACGGACGAGAAGCTTCTTGCCGGGTTGCCGGTGAGCGCTGTCGAAGCGGCCCGTGAAAGCGCCAAATCGAAGGACATGGAAGGCTGGCGATTCACATTGCAGGGTCCTAGCTACACCGCTGTCCTTACGTACATGGACGACCGGGACACACGCGAGAAGGTCTACCATGCTTTCGTAACGCGAGCCACCACTGGCTCATTCGATAATCGGGCGCTGATCGTTCGCATCATCGAGTTGCGTCAGGCGAAGGCCAAACTGCTTGGATATGGTAATTTCGCCGATCTCGTGCTCGAAGAGCGCATGGCTAAGAACGGTGAACGGGCGTTCGAGTTCGTCCGAGAGATGCATGAGAAGACGACACCCTTCTTCCATTCGGAGAATGCGGACCTGGAAGCCTTCAGCAAGCAGCTAAAAGGCGATGCCGGCGCCAGTATCCAACCATGGGACGTCGCCTATTATGCCGAGAAGCAGCGTGAGGCTCTTTATGAGTTCGATGAAGAAGCTCTTCGGCCCTACTTCGAACTCGACGCAGTGGTAGGTGGCATGTACGATCTCGTGTCCCGCATATTTGGGATCGAAGTGCGAGAGGAAAAAGGGGTTCCAAGCTGGGATCCTGCAGTTCGCTTTTACACGATCTTAGACGAGGATGGAACGAACCTGGGCTCCTTTTACGCCGATTGGTTCCCTCGCGAGAATAAGCGCGGCGGGGCGTGGATGGATGCGCTGTTAACGGGTGGTCCAAGGGAGGAAGATTTCAAACCCCACCTTGGCCTGATATGCGGCAATCTGACACCGCCAGTCGGAGATAAGCCTTCGTTGCTCACGCACCGAGAAGTCGAGACCGTATTCCACGAGTTCGGGCATCTGCTTCATCACTGCCTGAGCAAGGTGGAAGTGCGGTCACTCGCCGGGACAAACGTCGCGTGGGATTTCGTCGAACTACCCTCGCAGATCATGGAGAACTGGTGTTGGGAACGGCCGTCCCTTGACCTGTTTGCGCGCCATTATGCGACCGGCGAGAAACTCCCGGACGAGCTGTTTGAAAAAATGAAGCGAGCGAAAACATTCCGGGCCGCCAACGCCCAAATGCGCCAACTCAGCTTTGCAACCACGGATCTCGCGCTGCATACGGTTTATTCGCCGGATAAGGATCCTGATGTCCTGAAGTATTGTCGAGAGCTGATGCAACCGTTCGCGGTTGCTCCTCTACCGGAAGACTATGCAATGATCGCGAGCTTCACCCATCTGTTCGCAAGCCCGGTCGCTTATGCCGCTGGATACTACTCCTACAAGTGGGCGGAAGTGCTGGATGCGGACGCGTTCACCCGATTCCTCGAAGCTGGGGTGTTCAGCCGTGAGATTGGTCTCGATTTTCGTAACTTAATTCTCTCCCGCGGGGACAGCGAAGATCCCGCGGAACTCTACCGCCTCTTCATGGGTCGTGATCCGGATGTCACTGCGCTTTTGCGACGTGCGGGACTAGCGGCGTAAGTTTTCCCGAACTCCTGTAAAAACTGCCGAAGTTAGCACAATGTTAGTTCTATTGGATTGTCCAGCATTGTCAGTGGCTTAGATGCTTTGGTCCGGCGATTGCCTTAGCTGCGCCCGAGGGTTAACCCATGGCAATGACTAGAAAACTTGCAAAGACGATTCTTACGTTCAGCCTAGGAGCGGCCGTGGCGTTCGCGCAAGCTACGCCGAGTCCGCAGGTCACTGACAAGAAAACTGATCCACACGGGCAAGGGGCTCATTCGGCCGATCACGGCATGAGCACATATAAGGGCGCAGGTCTTATGGTCGGGAAAGAAGACCATGATTTCCTTGTGAAGGTCGCCCAAGGCAATATGGCTGAGATAGAAGCCACACGTCTCGCTCAGGAAAAAGCATCGAGTACTCAAGTAAAAGAGTTCGCGCGTAAGCTCGAACAGGACCATCAGAAAAGCAGCGAGCAACTCAAACAACTGGCCCTACAGAAGAATGTAGATTTGCCGGCGGACATGGGTAAAAACGCCCAAGCAGTGGAAAAAATCCGCGGGCTGTCCGGCGAGAAGTTCGACAAAGAGTTCATGAAAATGCAGGTCAACCATCACAAGAAGGACGTTGGCGCTTTCCAGAAGCAAACCGAGCGTTCTATGGACTCCGATGTAAAGGCATTTGCAAGCACGACATTGCCGACATTGCAGCAGCACTTGCAGGAAGCACAACAGTTGCAAAGCGGAGCCAGCACACGCGGACGAAGCGTGGATACCTCTTCGGAGCCGGCTTCTAACGCTCCCGACAGTACAGCGAAACCGCAGGGAAGCAACAACCCGACACCAGCTAAGTAACGTTTAGTTTAGTAAGTGAACCAGCTCAGTGTAGTCGTCAGGGTGCGCCGCAAGCGCACCCTTTTCTTGTTTGCGCTGTAAGGTTGAATAATGCGTGAGTATTCCATGTGGGTCGGCGGCAAGGCTCTCTTATCCGATCGTACATATGAACTGCGGCTCCCCTACGATGGTTCGTTAACGGCTCGCGTGACCGAGGGGGACGAGGCCTCATTCGAAGCGGCCTGTGCCGCTGCGATAGTCGGCGCTTCAGCGATGGCGCTGATGAGCAACGCAGAACGCTCAGACTTGTTGTTTCGTGTTGTCTCCCTGCTGAAAGACCACGCCTCCGAGCTATCCGAGCTTCTTACTCTCGAAACCGGCAAGCCAATCAAAGAATCTCGAGTCGAGTCCGATCGCGGGCAGCAGACTCTTATCTCATCTGCCATCGCTGCGCGTGAGCTGTCGGGTGAAGCGATTCCTATCGACGGATCCCCGATCGGCAAAGGCAGGCTCGCTATGACCGTTCGTGAGCCTCTCGGAATCATCGGAGCCATCACACCTTTCAACCTGCCCCTGAATCTGGCGTTACATAAAGTCGGGCCCGCTCTGGCCGGCGGAAATGCGGTGATTCACAAACCTTCGGAACAAACGCCGCTATCCGCAATCCGGTTGGCTCAACTCTTCACTGAGGCCGGGGCCCCCGCCGGCGCGTATAACGTCATCACTGGCGACGGCGCAAGAATCGGCCAGCAGCTTGTACGCGATCCGCGCATTCGGATGATCACTTTCACGGGCAGTGTGGAAGTCGGCAAGGAGATCAAGAACAACGCAGGATTGAAGCGTGTGACGCTGGAGCTCGGCGGAAACTCCGGGTTGATTGTCGACCAGGATGCTGACTTGGATCTTGCCGTGTCACGAGCTGTTCCAGGATCTTTTCTCCTCAGTGGTCAAACGTGCATCTCCGTCCAGCGTATCTATGTGCATGAAGCAGTGTTGAGCGCGTTCACTAAGCGATTCCTCTCCGCTGCCGAAGCTCTCCGTATCGGGCATCCGATGGATGACAACACAGACATCTCCTCTCTGATTTCGGAGACAGAAGCAATGCGGGTGGAGTCGTGGATTGAAGATGCGATCAAGCGCGGCGCTAAGCTGATCACGGGTGGTAAACGAACTGGCGCGACCATCACGCCGGCCGTGTTACAAGACGTGCCTTCGGAAGCTCGGATGTATTGTGAAGAGGTTTTCGGACCGGTGGTCGCGCTGAACTCCTTCTCGGACATCGGGCGTGCTGTTGAGGCCGTCAATCAGACACCTTACGGGCTACAGGCAGGAATCTTCACGAAAGATCTGACTCGGGCTTTTGACGCAGCTCGGCGGCTGAAAGTGGGTGGCGTAATGATCAACGACATTCCCGGCTTTCGCGCGGATCAGATGCCCTATGGAGGTGTGAAGAATAGTGGACTCGGTCGCGAAGGTCCTCGCTATGCAATCGAAGAGATGACAGAGATGAAGCTGATCTGCTGGCGCTAAAGTTCGAGATAATTGACATTATGCGGTCATCTTGTCTCGCGGCAGTACTCATTCTGCCGGCGTTGGTGTACGCCAAATCTCCGATCACGCACGAAGATGTGTATCTAGCCAAGACTGTTGGCGCTCCAGTCCCAAGTCCAGATGGTAAATGGGCAGTCTTCTCCGTTTCCGAGCCTTCGTACGATCCTGCAGGCGCGGTATCCGATCTGTGGATTGTGCCTGCCGATGGCTCGAAGCCTGCTCGCCGATTGACATTTACCAAAAGCGCAGAGAGCAGTCCTGCGTGGAGCGGAGATAGCAAACGCATTGCGTTCTCTGCAAAGCGCGAAGGCGATGACGCTGCGCAGGTCTATATTCTGAACATCACGGAGCCAGGAGAAGCGGTCCGAATCACTTCGCTCAGTACCGGAGCCGCGAGTCCATTGTTCAGTCCCGATGGCAGCATGATCGTCTTCCAATCCAGCGTATTTCCCGGCGCTGCGAATGAAGAGGCTAGCCGCAAGGCTGCAGCGGAACGCAAAGCACACAAATATAACGCGCGCGTCTATGAAGGCTTTCCGATCCGTTACTGGGATCGATGGCTGGACGACACACAGCGGCACTTGTTCGTGCAGGCGGTTGCGCCCGGTTCGACTGCTCGCGATCTTCTCGCGGGAACCAAATTAATCGCTTCTCCCGGATACGGTGGACAGTTCACAAATTCAGCACAAGACTTGCACGCCGCCTGGGCTCCTAATGGAAGGTCGATCGTGTTCACCGCAACCGACATGCGCAATCAGGCCGCCTACGCATCGGTTAAGCCCGGCCTGTATCAAGTCTCTACCGACGGTGGCGAGCCAAAGAGGATTACTAGCGGAAACCATTCCTACAGCAGTCCGATGTTTCGTCCTGATGGCAAGGCGTTGTACTGCTCCTATGAGGCCAGCAGCGATCGAGTTTACAGCCTGGACCGTCTGGCAATGTTTGACTGGCCCGGGATGGGAGAACCGAAGGTGATAACCGGCGGCTTCGACCGATCTGTATCAAGCTACGATTTCACGCCAGACAGCAAGACGATTTTCCTGACCGCTGAGGACGCCGGTTTAGAGAAACTCTACACCGTGCCTGCGACAGGCGGCGAGGTCCAGGAAGTCGGTCGAATGACCAATGGGGCCTATTCCGGTCTTGCGATCGCGTCTTCGGCGTCCCAACCGGTACTTGTGGCCAATTACGATAGCGCGACGCAGCCACTGGAGGTTGTCAGAATCGATGCGACCACAGGCGAACGCAAGTTATTAACGGGTTTCAACACCGAACGCGCTGCCAATCTCGACATCTCTCCGGTGCGGCACTTTACCTTCACATCAAGCCGTGGGAAGAAGATCCACAGCATGATGGTGACTCCGCCGGCGTTCGATGAAAAGAAGAAGTATCCTCTCCTGGTCGTCATGCACGGTGGTCCGCACAGTATGTGGCGAGATCAATGGGTCACGCGCTGGAACTATCACCTGCTTGCCAAGCCAGGATACGTCGTTCTGCTCACGAACTACACGGGTTCGACCGGATACGGCGAGAAATTCGCGCGGGAGATTCAAGGTGATCCGCTGGCCGGACCAGCATCAGAGATCAATGAAGCCGCCGACTATGCAATCAAGCAGTATCCGTTCATCGACGGCACTCGTCAAGCGGCGGCCGGGGCGAGCTATGGCGGTCATCTCGCGAATTGGATGCAGGCATCCACGACTCGTTACAAGGCGCTGATCAGTCACGCCGGACTCATCAATCTCGAGTCGCAATGGGGAACCAGCGACACGATTTATCATCGCGAACAAGGCATGGGCGGACCAGTATGGGAAGGCGGAAAGATCTGGAGCGAGCAGAACCCGATTCGGTTTGCCAAGCAGTTCAAGACTCCCATCCTGCTCACCGTGGGCGAGCGCGACTTCCGCGTGCCATTGAACCAGACGATCGAGAACTGGTCAGTCCTGCAGCGCATGAAAGTGCCGAGCAAGCTGATCGTCTTTCCCGAGGCGAATCACTGGATTCTGAGGGGCGAAGACAGCCGCTTCTGGTACGTGGAAGTGCATAGCTGGCTCGCCAGGTATTTACAGCCGGGCTCTACGTCAGTGGACTTCCGGCGCGCAGTAATTGCTCAGCGTGTTTAAGCGCTTCGGGAGTCAGGCGACCTGACAACATGCGGCCTATCTCTCGGGCGCGCGCTTCATGCTCCAGGTGTTCAACAACTGCGGACGTGCGGCCGTTTTTTTCCCGCTTTTCGACGGCATAATGATGATCCCCAAAACCGGCGATCTGCGCCAGATGGGTAACGCATAAAACCTGATCGTAGGCAGCAAGCGCCTTCAGACGCTTGCCGACGCTTTCCGCCGCAGCTCCGCCAATGCCAGCGTCGACTTCATCGAAAACCAACGTTCGACGGCGGTCGCTCCCAGTCACGCACGTCTTCAGCGCCAGAGCGATGCGGGACAATTCTCCGCCAGACGCAATCTTGTCGATGGATTTTGGCGTCTCGCCGATGTTGGCCGACACAAGGAACTGGATGGCATCGATTCCGGAAGCCGACCAGGGAGCTTCCTCAAAGCTGACATCAAACGTCGCGCGTTCCATGGCAAGCGTGCGAAGCTCGGACTGAACACGGCCGCTGAGATCCCTCGCCGCCGCTTTTCGTTTAGCGGACAGATCGCGCGCTGCTGAGTCGTACTCATCTGCGAGCTTGGCCCGCCGCTTCTCGATCGCGGCGCGACGCTCAGATACATTCTCCGCCGCATCCAGATTGGCCGAGACAGTCGCTAAGAAAGTAAGAATTTCCGTTAGGGTCGATCCATACTTCCGCTTGAGCTTCTCAATAACGGCAAGTCGCGTTTCCAAATCTTCTAGCCGCGCAGGATCGGCTTCCAAGCGACCAAGATAGTCGCGCAGTTCCCCGGACGCTTCCCCGATCGCAATCTCGGCCGGCTTCAAGAGGTCTGCAATCCGGCCGAGATCCTCGTCGAATCGGCGCAAATCTTCCAGGCGCTTGATTGCGACACGAACTTGCGCGTACGAGGATTCCGGAGCGTCGTATAAGGCCGAATACGCAGTTTCCGCGTTCTCGGAAATCCTTCCGATGTTCTGAAGGACACGGCGCTCAGATTCGAGTTCTTCGTCTTCCCCGGGCTTCAGATGAACAGATTCGATCTCATTGCGCTGGAATTTCCAGAGATCGAATAGCCGGAGTCGCTCCTGTTCCGAACGATCTAGTTCATTGAGCTGGGTATCGCACGCGCGCCACTCCTTATATAGAGCATCAACTTCGTTCGCTTCCAGGCCTGCAAACTGATCGAGAATCGCGAGCTGTGCTTCTCGGGAGAAAAGGCGCTGCTGCTCGTGCTGGCCGTGAATATCTCCCAAGAAAGGAGCCAGATCGCGCAGTAACGCCGCAGTTACAGGGCGACTGCCGATCCAGGCTCGCGACTTGCCGCCAGCCAGAATTTCGCGATCGATGATCAGTTCGTCTCCGTCGAGTTCGATACCGGCTGCGCTGAGCATTGGTCCAGCCTCGGCAGGCGCCTCGAAGATCCCGGAGATTCGGGCCTTTTCTGCCCCAGTTCGAAGCATCTCCGCCGACGAGCGTTCTCCCAGGAGCAATCCAAGCGCGTCCACCACGATCGATTTGCCGCTGCCAGTTTCGCCGGTTAGAACATTAAAACCAGAATGGAAGCGGATGCGGAGCTTCTCAACCACTGCATAGTTCTCAACGATTAGTTCGAGCAGCACTTGCCCACAGTTTAAGCGAGGGTTTGGAGGAATTGAAATGGTCGATCTTTGCGATGCGGTAGGACCGCCATAGGTCTCTTGAAATTTTTACCGCTACCGAAATTCTTGCTGCCTGTGATTTGCGGCGTAGCTAACATATCCACCGCTCCTGGAATGCTCTATTTGGAGGAATTCTATTTTTATCAATTACTTAAGAAGGGATTCGTGTTCGATTACGACTTGGCCCCGGAATTGCCTTTAACGTTTGCGTACAGTGCGGCAGCTAACGTCAGCACGTACCCGGAGGGCAAAAGATTGAAAGGCCCCATACGGAAGTTCCTGGAAGGAGATAATCGATGCTTTCGTTTCTCAGTTTGATTCTGTTCGGGCTGGTTGTCGGCGTGATAGCCAAGCTGTTGATGCCTGGTCGGGATCCTGGTGGGTTCATTATCACCATCCTGCTCGGTATCGTTGGCGCGGTGCTTGGCGGGTATATAGGGCGTCTACTGGGCTTCTATGGACCAAATGAAGGTGCTGGTTTCTTCATGGCGCTTCTAGGAGCGATCTTGCTGCTCGCTATCTACCGCATGACTCTTCGCAGGCGCGTGGTCTAACTCTGAACTGCAGTTTAACCATATAAAAATCCGAAGGCTGACAGGTAGTGGAGCAAAGTCCGGCGAGCGAGGAGCCGCCGGACTAGATTAGAAGAATTCAAAAAAACGACGGGTGGAAGAGAATAAAATGACGAGAGAACAATACGGACAAGCTTACCAGAAGGGTTTCAATCTGACGGTACGTTTCCTGGTTTCGAGAGGCTTGGCATATGACGCCGCCCAGGAAACGGCGCAAGCAGCATGGGTTAAGGGCTGGGAACGACTCGCCCAACTCCGTGATCCATCCATGGTGCTTACCTGGATGAACAGTATCGCTCTAAATATTCACCGCAGTTACATTCGGCGTGAGCCGCTACTGCAAACTCTGCCCGAATTATCTACGGCTCCAAAAATCAATTTGGCGGCTATTGATGTACGGCGTATTCTCAAGACGTGCAAACATAACGATCGGATGGTTCTGCAACGTCACTATCTAGAAGGTTTCAAAGTCCAGGAAATAGCTGAGCAACAGGGCTGGACGGAAACTGCTGTGCGGATTCGACTTCTGCGAGCCCGTAGGACGGTAGGAAAGCGGTTAGGACGCCGTTATCCGGAATCCCCGGCTGCTCAACAGAAGAAGGGCGTGGTAAGTGCCGACGAGTTGGTTGTGAACGCAGCCGCTGCGGCTTAACTGGCGGAAATCCCGACGTTTTAGCATCACTTTAAGGGCGGAAAATCATCCGCCCTTTTCGCTTTTTAACATTCCTTTTTCTTCCTACATAAAACAAAGTTTCTGTGCGCGACGTCCACATTTCAGGAGCCACGGAGGACTCCAAATGATGCACAGATTACTACCTGCCATTTATCTACTCTCAAGCATGGCCACGTTATCGGCGGACACGCTTTATCTTCGCGATGGCCGCACCGTCGACGGCAAGCTTGTAAGCGCTACAAACCGGCAAGTTCGCTTCTTGTCGGAGGGAGAGCGCACGGCACGCACTTACCAGCTGACAAACATTGATCGCCTCGGTTTCAGCGAGTCGAACGTCGCCGCAAACTCGGGCTCACGCACAAGAAACCGAACGCGTGAGGGAAGCGCCGCAGTACCCGCTGGATCTACGATCACGGTACGGATGATCGACGCCGTGAATTCGAATAATACGGACGTGGGACAGACGTACAAGGCTAGCCTCGATGAACCGCTCGTGGTGGACGGCCGGACGATTGCGCCGAAAGGATCAGACGCCACCGTCCGTGTGGCGCGTGTCGATCAATCCGGAACGATCTCGGGTCGAGAAGAGATCGCGCTAGTACTGAACGACATCACTGTTAACGGTCGGCATTATACCGCTGAAACGGAGAATGCCGAAGTAGCTGCGAAGTCCCGTAGTAAATAGAGCGCCAAAATTATCGGCGGCACCGCTGTTGTCGGGGCGATTATTGGAGCGATCGCGGGTGGAGGAAAGGGCGCGGCAATTGGCGCAGCCAGCGGAGCCGGCGCAGGAACCGCCATTCAGGCGATTCGGGGTCAGAAGATCGAAATCCCTTCAGAGACTAAACTCGACTTCCGGCTGGCACAACCGATGTACGTCGATTAATCAATCAAGCCACGCCAAAAACAAAAGGGCCGCCCGGAGGAGGCGGCCCGAAGTCGTATTCAGAGGAGTTACACAACATCAACGCCCATACTCCGGCAAGTTCCCTTGACAGAGCGGACGGCAGCATCCAGATCAAAGCAATTAAGATCCGGCATCTTTATCTTAGCGATTTCCGCGATCTGTTGTTCCGTGATCTTTCCGACCTTGCTTTTGTTCGGCTCGGCGGAGCCCTTCGCCAGATTCACGGCGCGCTTTACGAGAACAGGAACCGGAGGAGTCTTGGTGATGAAGGTGAAACTGCGATCGGAATAGATCGTGATCACCACGGGAATGATTAAGCCTTCCTGGTCCTTTGCATTGGTCTTCGCGTTGAAGGCCTTGCAGAATTCCATGATGTTGACGCCCTGCGGACCGAGCGCGGTACCAACGGGCGGCGCGGGAGTCGCCTTGCCCGCCGGGATTTGCAATTTAACCTGTCCAGTAACTTTCTTTGCCATTTTCGTTCCTTGCGATTGCTCGGTTCCCCTGCGGGCCCGTGTAAGCTGTCTAAGTCTTTTCTACTTGCAGAAACTCGAGTTCGACCGGCGTTGCACGGCCGAAGATTGTGACCAGAACACGAAGCGTGTTGCGGTCGGTATTGATTTCGTCGATCTTGCCCGTGAAGTTCGTGAACGGTCCATCGACGATGCGTACGGTCTCGTTCTTTTCGAACGTGAGCTTGGGACGGGGCGCGACCGCCGTCGTCTCCCGGTATAGGATCTTGTTAACTTCGTCGGCAGTGAGCGGCACGGGCTCACCGCCACCTCCGACAAAACCGGTAACGCGCGGGGTTTCCTTGATGTAGTGCCGCATCTGGTCGTCCATCGTCATCTGGACAAGCACATACCCCGGGTATAACAGGCGCTTGCTGGTAACTTTCTTACCGTTGCGCATTTCCACGACTTCTTCAGTCGGGATCAGCACCTGACCAAGCTTATCGATGAATCCGAACGCTTCCGAACGAGTGCGCAGAGATTCAGCCACTTTGTTTTCGAACCCGGAATAAGTGTGGATGATATACCAGCTCATGCCGTCATCCACAGCAGCAACAGGATCGGCTGAGATGGGCGATTCTACGTTCGGATCCAAGTTTGGATCCACAGGCGGTTCTCCAGACAACCCGGAGAATTCTTCTTCGGCAGGGTCCGCCGAACCGTCTACCGGATGCTGAAATGGATGTTGTTCCGACATGGGACCGGCCTTTATTTGGAGAACGTATCGAACATCTTTGTAATCAACCGACCGACCAACTCATCCACGACGGCAAAATACGCGGCGAATGCGAAGACGGCGACGATGACCACGGTGGTTGTCGCGCGGACCTGCTTCCAGGTTGGCCAGGTAACCCGGCGCATTTCCTGCTGCAGCTCCCCGAAGTAATTTTTCGTTTGCGCCGGCCATTGACCCGCGCGTTCTATCCAGCTATTCGCTTCCATGATTTCTGCTGTCCTGAAGTACTTGGCAGGGGCGGAGGGACTCGAACCCCCAAATGCGGTTTTGGAGACCGCTGTTTTGCCATTGAAACTACGCCCCTGTAATAGGAAGGAGCCTACCTGCTCCTTACCAGTCTACTTGATTTCTTTATGCGGCCGGTGCACACGGCAGCGGGGGCAAAACTTCTTCAACTCGAGACGTTCCGTCGTCGTCTTCTTGTTTTTCGTGTTGGTGTAGTTCCGCTCTTTGCACTCAGTGCACTGAAAAGTAATGATTTCTCGCGCCATGGCCTATTCCTCGACTAAGTCAAAATTTCTGAAACCGTGCCCGCGCCGACCGTACGGCCGCCTTCGCGAATCGCGAAGCGCAAACCCTTGGCCATAGCGACCGGTGTGATCAATTCCACTTCGAGCTGCACGTTGTCGCCAGGCATCACCATCTCGGTGCCTTCCGGCAACTTCGCCACGCCCGTCACGTCCGTCGTCCGGAAGTAGAACTGCGGACGATAGCCATTGAAGAACGGCGTGTGTCGTCCACCTTCGTCCTTCGACAGAACGTAGACTTCGCCCTTGAACTTGGTGTGCGGCTTGATCGAACCCGGCTTGGCGATAACCTGTCCGCGCTCGACGTCATTCTTTTCAATGCCGCGCAGCAGCAAGCCAGAGTTGTCGCCCGCCCGGCCTTCGTCGAGCAGCTTCTTGAACATTTCGATGCCCGTGATGACCGTCTTACGGGTGTCTTTGAAGCCGACGATTTCCATTTCCTCGCCGACCTTGCAGATACCGGTTTCAATACGGCCCGTCACCACCGTGCCGCGACCCTGAATCGAGAAGATATCTTCGATCGGCATCAGGAACGGCTTGTCGGTGACGCGCTCGGGAACCGGGACATACTTGTCGACGGCGTCCATCAGATCTTCGACCGATTTCGCCCACTGCTCTTCGCCGTTCAGAGCGCCCAATGCGCTCACCCGAACGATCGGCAGATCGTCTCCAGGGAACTGATACTTGGACAACAATTCGCGAACTTCGAGCTCGACCAGCTCGAGAAGCTCGGCGTCATCGACCATGTCGACCTTGTTCAAAGCGACAACGATGTACGGCACACCTACCTGACGGGCGAGCAGAATGTGTTCGCGCGTCTGCGGCATCGGACCGTCGGTCGCCGCGACCACCAGAATGGCGCCGTCCATCTGCGCCGCGCCGGTGATCATGTTCTTGATGTAATCGGCGTGACCGGGACAATCGACGTGCGCGTAGTGGCGATTCGGAGTCTCGTACTCGACGTGCGCCGTCGCGATTGTGATACCACGAGCCTTTTCTTCCGGCGCGTTGTCGATTGAGTCGAAGTCGCGAATCTTAACCTTCGGGTTGTTCTTCGCGAGCGTCTTGGTGATCGCCGCCGTCAACGTCGTCTTACCGTGATCGATGTGCCCGATCGTCCCGATATTGACGTGCGGTTTGCTGCGGTCAAATTTCTCTTTCGCCATATTAGAAAGCCTCTCTCACGCCTACTTTTCAACAAACACCGTCTGCACTCGCAATCAGCAAACTACCGCCTGAATGGATCGTGGGAAACCGGTCTGGGCGTGGTTGAATCTGGAGCCGTTGACCGGGATTGAACCGGTGACCTCGTCCTTACCAAGGACGCGCTCTACCATCTGAGCTACAACGGCCTGTAAATAGAAATTATAAACTACCGGCGTGAGCGTGCACAACAAAGCCTTTAAGCCGCCGATTGTTAAATCTAAAACAGGAAAAAGCTGGTGGACGGGGAAGGATTCGAACCTTCGTACCTCGCAAGGAGGGACAGATTTACAGTCTGTTGGCTTTAACCACTCACCCACCCGTCCAAGTTTTGTGTGGATTGCGTTCGCCGGACCCGCGTGAAAACAACGCGTGACACAGACGATTGTAACATGCGCCTCCGCGCCCATGCGCCCGTAAAAGGTGTAGATTTATAGGCGATGTCGAGACTGCTTGTCGGATTCCTGGCGACGACCCTGCTCGGCTGGTCCCAGTCGACCGAAAAACCTGTACCGACTTCCAAAGAGCGAGCCCGCGAAATCCTCGACAAAGCTATCGACACGGTTTCCGGAACGCAGCCTGAGGTCCAGGTCGCGGGATTGCTTCATCTTGCAGACATCTACGCCGAGTTCGACAAGAAGCGGTCAGAAGAACTCTTTCGCCAGGCATTCGCCGCGGCGTCGGCGCTTCCCGACGAGAACAAATCCGGCAGGCGTGGAGAAATGATGGCCGAAGTCGCGAGAACAGCCGCGCAATATAACGTCGATGTCGCGATGGAGTTCCTTCAGCAGTTAGGACCACCGCAAAGCGGACGCCGCGATGACCGTATCCCGATCATCAACGCCATCACGCAACAGCTAATAAAGGACAAGCGCGTCGGCCGCGCCGCGGAACTGATCACCTCTCTCGGTTCACAAGGAGAGTTCGCGTTCAACGCCGCAAGCTCGGTCCTCAAAGCAGTCCCCGAAGGCGATCCACTTAAGATTGAGCTCTTCTCGTCGGCCCTGGCGGCATATACGGTCCGGCCCATCGGGCCTTTCTCCGATTTCGTCGCCAGAAATTGGCGTCACGTTCCGCCGCAGATGGCCGAGTCGGCTGTGAACGCGATGATCAACGCGCTATCGGAAAAGAAGAAGAATGACGACGAGAGCTTCACGCAAACAATGTCCACATCGAAAGGTGCGGTGAGCTTCAGTTCCCGTGAGAATGCCGAGCTTTTCAACGTGATCCACATTATCCGGGCCGTGAATCCGAAGAAGGCCGACGATCTCCTCGAGAGCCGCCTCGAGCTGCGTGACGCGATCGCGCGCTTCCCTGAAGGCAAACAGTCGATGTTTGCAGAAGGCAACGAGAGCATGAATACCAGCACGTCCTCGGGATCTAAGAGCGGCGGCTCGGGACCGAGCGCGGAGATGCAACTACAGGCCATGTCCTCCACCAAATCGCAGGAAGCCAGAGCGGCGCTGAAAGAGAACCCGGATAAAGCACTGGCTTTAGTCCGCGAGATCCCTCTCGATCAACAACGCGCTCAAACTTTGGCGAATATCGCCAATTCCATCGCAGACAAAGATCCTTCAACCGCCAAAGCCGTCCTGACAGAGTGTTTCCATCTACTCGAAAAGATAAAAGACCCGCAGAATACGGTCACGCCGTACGTCGACATCGCCGAGACAGCCCACAAAATTAAGGACGACGAGAGGGCTCGCCTCGCAATCGATAAAGCTTTGACCGGCGCAACTGCCCTATACAAAAGCGACGTCAACGCGGATGCGCCAAACCAAGCGCTACGCGAATACTGGCCGTCTACCCAAAGCTACCGACGAATCATTTACCGCGCTACAACCATGTACGGCGTGAATGCCGAGTACATTCTGCCGAGCATCACCGATTCGGATCTTCAACTGCTCGCATCCATCGAGATGGCACGCGCGTTGTTGAAAAAGCCTGCCAAGTCGGGCAGCGTCAGCGTCAGCCGGAGCGGCAAGCGTTAGCACGATACTGTAAGGTGTGAATCGCGCCTCTTTACTGCTCCTTAGCGTCCTCAGTGTCTTTGCGCAAGGTTCCTCGGATCTCGTTATCAGCCAGGTTTACGGAGGAGGCGGCAACGCTGGAGCGCCACTTCGCAACGATTTCATCGAGCTTTTCAATCGTGGTTCCGCGCCGGTCAGTCTGGCGGGCTGGTCCGTCCAGTATGCCTCCGCGACGGGCACGGAATGGCAAGTCACTCCTATTACCGGCGTGGTTCAGCCCGGTCGCTATTTCCTGATTCAGCAAGCCGCAGGCGCAAACACAGCCGCGGCCCCCCTGCCCGATCCAGATGCCACAGGCACAATCGCCATGAGCGGGACCGCGGCCAAAGTGGCTTTGGTTCGTAATTCGACTCCGCTGACCGAGACTGCAGGCGTTGTCGATCTTGTGGGATATGGAGCAGCGAACCGATCGGAAGGATCACCTGCTCCCACTTTGTCTAATACGACAGCCGCGCTCCGTCGGAGCAATGGCTGTGTCGATACGGACGACAATGCCGCAGACTTTCAAACCGGCGCGCCCCGACCGCGCAATTCCTCGGACGGTCAAATCGACTGCAACGCGACTGGACCAGTCGCAATCCCGTTACGAATCTCGGAGATTCAGGGCCCTGGAGCCGAGTCTCCCGTGGTGGGCCGGCTCGTTGTAACGCGCGGAGTCGTTACGGGGCGGAAGTCAAACGGCTTTTTCATGCAGTCGGCGCCGCAGGATGTCGATGGCTCTGCGACGACCTCAGAGGGACTGTTCATCTTCACGCAAACCTCGCCACCAAGCGCCGCGGCCGTGGGGAGTTTCGTGGAAGTGACCGGAACAGTCACAGAATTTCGTCCGGCCGCGGATCTGGATAGCCAACCAATGACCGAATTGATCGAGCCGGCGGTAACGCTCGTTATGGCCAACCAGGAGCTTCCCGATCCCGCGTTTCTAGGTCGTGTCAGCGATTTGGAATGGGTGGAAGGAATGCGAGTAACGGTTCAGGCGCTACGTGTCGTCGGTCCCAGCGGGGGTTCGGTGAGCGAACCAAACGCCACGGCTACTAGTAACGGAGTTTTCTACACCGTGGAACCCGGAGGATTACCTCCTTTCGCATTGAGTTCACGGTCGATTGGCGCTCGACTTCTGCGCATCGACTCGCGAGCGCTTGGGCGTCAGCCGCTGGACGTCCGCACGGGCGACACAATCGATCGCGTCACCGGTCCCTTGGATTTCGCGTTCCGGACTTACACGATTGATCCGGAATCGAACTTCCTCATTCTCTCGAATACACAGTCGCGATCGCTGATCGAAAAGGGCTCTGGTGAGTTCGCCGTTGCCTCAATGAATCTGCAACGGCTGTTCGACGATCGCGATGATCCATCGACATCGGATCCGGTCGTGACACCTTCCGCGTACAACTCGAGAGTTGCTCGCATCGGTCGTGCGATTCGGGAAGTCTTGCGATCGCCAGAAATCATCGGAGTGGAGGAAGCTGAGAATCTTTCCTCACTGGAGGCTCTCGCCCAGGCAATCGGCGGCTATGAAGCGCATCTCGCCGAGGGGAACGATATCGGAGGCATCGATGTCGGTGTTCTAATTCGCAAGGACAGAGTGTCGGTGTTGAGCTTCACGCAGGAGGGTAAAAACACTACACTTGACGGCGAGATATTAAACGACCGGCCACCGGTGATCCTGCGAGCAACGGTGGACGGCGTTCCCGTGGTTGTTGTAGTGAATCATTCCCGCTGACTGATCAATGCAGACTCCCCTGTGGTCGCGCGCAAGCGGCGTGCACAAGCGCACTTCCTATCTGCGATTCATCAACGTGAGATCAACGAAAACCTGATCAGTCTCGGCGACTACAACATGATTGCTTCCGATGAGCTAATGCAGATCCTGAAATCACCGGGCCTGGTGAACCTCAACGACACGCTTCGGCCGGATGAAGCCTACACATACATTCAGGATGGCGTGAAGCAAGCGTTGGATCATATGCTCGTTAGTCCCCGAGCTTTAACATTATTGACGCGCTACCAAATCGCTCACATCAACGCCGACTTCCCGGAGACGGCGCGGAACTCGGAAGCTACGCTCACACGCACATCCGATCACGATGTCCCGCTTGCCTACTTCAGCAGAACGCCGACAAGTGTTCGCGCTTCAGCCGTCACCAATGCTGCATCGTTCTTAAGCGGTTCAATCGCTCCAGGTGAGTGGCTGACGCTTTTTCTCCCCGGTCCACTCGAGTTTGTGCGCTTCGATGAAACACAGGCCCCGATCGTATCCAGCACGAGAGAGCAAACCACCGTCATTGCGCCGCTTCGTGGTTTTGATCCTGAGATCCATGTTGGCACTCGGTTTTTTAATGCAACGCCGATTACCATGCCGGCAAGCGCTGCCGCGCCGGGGATCTTCACGCTCACAGGGACAGGGCAAGGTCAGGGGGCCATCTTGAATCAGGACACCTCGATCAACGGCGCAACGAACCCGGCGTCACCGGGCTCAATCGTCAGCATTTACGCGACGGGTTTGTCTTCAACCCTTCCGGCAGTCTGGATCGGCAATACGCGCGCCGATATCCTCTATGCCGGAGCTGCTCCCGGACTTCCCTCCGGAATATCGCAGGTGAATGCGCGCATACCAACGAATGCGCCTTCGGGACCAAGTGTCCCGTTGTTCCTTTCCGCGGGAGATCATGTCAGCGCTGCAAATGTCACGATTGCAGTTCGCTAGAAACATCCAAAAACAAAAAGCCTCCCGAAACATCCAGGAGGCCTTTCGTATACCTACTTCTGAATGGCTCGGCGCTAAAAGAGCAGCTTAGCTCCGAATTGGATTTGACGAGGATCAAGCTGACCCTGGACACGGCCGAATGTCGGCGTATTGAGCAGACGTCCAACCACCAAATAGTTCGAATGATTGAACGCGTTGAACGCTTCGGCGCGAATCTGAAGATTGATCCCTTCCTTGATCTGGGTCATCTTCGCGAAAACCAGATCAAAGTTCACCAAGCCAGGTCCAATTACCGTGTTGCGTCCAAGATTGCCGAAAGCTGCCACCGGAGGAGCACTAAAGGCTGATGTATTGAAGTATCGGCTCGTGCTCCGCTGGTCTCCCGACAATTCCCAGGTTTGACCACCTACAAGATTGGGCCGGATGAAAATGCCACCCGTACCAGCGCCAACGCCGGCAGTGTCACCCTGAAGATTGATTGTGAATGGGAAGCCGGTCTGCATCGAGTGGATACCGGACACCTGCCAACCTCCCAGCAGTTTGCTCGTAAGGCCTTCCTGGAAGAATGTCTTGTTTGCGCCGAACGGCAAACTATACACAAAGCTGCCCGTCCAGCGATGCGCCACATGGAAGGAAGCGAGTCCTCGCTCGATGCTCAAATTGAATGCGTCCTGAGCGGGCGAGTTCTCGCTGCCGTCCGCTCCACCCGCATTGCGGAACTGCGGAGCGTTGGTGAGAGCCTTTGAGAACGTATACGAGCCCAGGAAAGTTAGATCGCCGCTGAAGCGCTTTTCCAGCCGGAGCAGCGCGGCATGGTAGTTAGACTGGGCCGAGTGTGGAAGATAGTTGATGAATCCCACCGGCACTGAGTCTCCGGTGACGCTCAGATAATCCGGGAAGTCGGCGCCCTGCTTAAACATAAGGCCCGTGTAAGGACGGCGTGGATCAACCGCTCCTGTACCGGGAAGCGCGTTATTGGGCTGAACGTTCTGCTCGAGTTTGAGGCCGAGGTTTGCGAGATATCCACCTTCGATAACGATGTCCTTAGCCACTTGCCGCTGGACGCTCAGATTCCACTGCAGAGCATAGCTCGTTCTTTGGTAGAGATCGATGCCTGCAGCCTGTATCTGGGTACTGCCAACGGTGGCCGGGCCAAACACATCGAAGTTCTGGAAACGAGGAATAAAGTTGTCGCTGTTCAATGTCTGGGCGATGTTACCAGGCAAACCTGCCGCTAGACGGAAAAGAGGGTTGAGATCGTTGCCCGAGTAAAACGTTCCGAAACCGGACCTCACCACGGTCTTGTCGTTCATTGACCAGACGACTCCAAGGCGGGGCGCGAAGTTATTTCGATCAGTATACGCGCAGCCTTTCGGCATGCCGCTCTGGCCGCAAATGAACAACTCCGGTCGATAGAAGCCGGTCTTTCCTTCCGCGAAAATAGCAGCCGGGGAGGGAACATTCCGGTAGTCGATGCTGGACATCTGTTGGTGCTTGTCGTACATCGGCGGAGACAATTCATAGCGCAAACCCACATTAATAGTGAGCTTGGGACTGAGATTGAAGTCGTCCTGAATGTAGAAGTTGTATGCCCATTGACGGCCATCGATCCGGCTCGGTCCTACTGCGCGTGAGGCCACGGCGGGCAGGCCAAGCAGGAAACTGGCGAGCGCGTCGCCGGTTCCATCGGCGCGAGCAGTCCGTGTCGTAAAGCCATTCGTGAACTGGAAGTCACCCAGAATACTGGGCGATTCGTAACGATTGTACTGAACGTTGAAAATCTCGGCGCCGAACTTCACGCTATGCCGACCAACGCGCCAGGCGACGTTGTCGTAAACCTGGAAGTTGTTGTTGCGGACCTGGATGATGCCGCCGCCGCGCGTGTTATTGAAGCCGCCGGTACCACCCATGATTGGATAGGGCGACAAGATGAACTGCGGTAGAGCCTGTTTTACGCCATTGACGTCGTAGCTCAACTCCGGCAGCCCGCTCAGAATCGCCTGACGGCTAAAGCTCAAACGAGTCTCATTCAGAAGATTTGAAGTGATGATTTTGGTCGAACCGAAGACCACGCTCTGTGCACGGGCATTGTTGATTCGGTCGCGTCCCGTGATGGAGGCAGGTATGTCCGCCTTCTCTTCCGCCAGCGAATATCGGCCGAAAAGGTTCCAGCTCTCACGCAACGCATAGTCGATGCGGTTAGAGAAATTATCGTTGTTTTGACGAAGCGTTCCGGTCGTATTCTCGTAGAGTCCTGTGGCCGGATCGCGGGGAAGAGGAACTGCTTGCACTGCCGCGAGCGACATCGGATTGATCCGGCTTGCCGGAATCTTATTTTCCGGGAACATGGTCCGAACGCCATTGGCAAGAGTGTTGGGATCGAAAATTCCGTTTGGTGTAGTTTTGCCGAAGTCGCCGTTGCGTTGTTCCGCCGTCGGGACCAACACACTGGTGAGACCCGCCGCAGCTTGACGAACGCGCAGACCTTCATACGAGAAGAACGTGAATAACTTCTCCTTTACAATAGGCCCGCCGAACGTCGCGCCAAACTGATTGCGTTGATACTTCGGCAGTTGGGATTGATTCAGGTTGAACGGTCTCGAATCGAAATTGCGGTTGCGCAAAAATTCGAACAAGCTGCCATGGAGCTCATTGCCGCCTGATTTGGTAACAACGTTGACGGTTGATCGACCATATTCAGCGCTTACCATCGCCGACTGCACTTGAAACTCGGCAATGCCGTCAACTGACGGCGAATAGTTTAAAGTGTTGTAGTCGAGATCCGTGTTCATGGCGCCGTCGAGCAGGAACATCGTGTTGTTGGTGCGGCCCCCGCTCAAACTCAGTCCACCCACCTGGCCCTGGCGAATGCCATTCTGCTGAACTGCGCGTCCACCGGCGTTCGCGCCCGGTACGAGCAGCGCAAGCTGGATAAACTGCCGACCGTTGAGCGGCAGTGCCGCTATTTTTTCCTGTCCGACAACTGTTCCCTGTGAGGCATTTTCTGTATTCAGGGAAGTTCCGAGACCAGAAATGTCCAGAACCTCCTTCGTATTTCCAATCTCGACCGAGATGTCGACGCGCGATACCTGCGCAACCTGCACTCGAACATCATTGTCTTGATACTGCTTGAAGCCGTCGGCCTGGAGTTGAAGGCTGTAGTTTCCAGGTGGCAAGAAGGTGAAAAAGTAAACGCCGCGCTCATCAGTGACATACTCACGGGTCGCTCCCGTAGCTTCATTTCGAAGCGTGATACGCGCGCCCAGGATTGTTCGCGCTGCCGGATCTGTAATCACACCGAAAAGAACGCCAGTGTCGGATTGCGCAAAAACCGTTGAAGCAAGACAAAAAAAGAGAAGCCAGTATGTAACAAGCTGTGGGGTGAAGCGCCGGTAGTTCTTCATATGATTGCTCTGTTAATTCTTCGGACATATTACGCTTCCGCTACACAGTTAGCTCGAAAATATTAATGGGTACCACTGGCTCAAATAGGAATCTTGGGAGGCGCAGATGGGGGTATTAGGCCTATGTTTTCTCTGGTGATATCGGTTTCACAACTGTACTATATCGTCGATTTCCTCATTGCTATCCACGACCTTCACTCCTAAACTGGAGAAGCTTTTATACTACGGGTACCCTGGGATCGGCGCTCGCTAAACATAATCGAATAGAGGTTCAGGCGCAAATGAGAACGATGTGGAGTAGTGGAGATCGTCGCCGCCAGGGATTCGGAGCCTTGGCGTGTCGGGGGGTAATTCAGATCCTGACTCACGCTGTTTTATTGGTTTTATTAGCATCAATAGCATTGTCACAAAGCAAAAATGATGATCTTGTAAACCAAACTACTCCTGAAGCTCAATTCTTAGACTTAGTGGATTTAGTGTCTGACCCTCAGAAACAGCTAGGGTTATTAGATGTTTTTCTAGGGCAATTCCCTAAGTACGAGGGCATGAACACCGTTCATAGCCAAATGCAGGATCTTTCCGTCACTCTCAAATTGTGGGATCGCGCCCTTTCTATTGGCGACCAGCTACTGAAGGTAGACGAGAGCGATATTGAGGCTGTTCGTCTTAACGTGAAGGCTGCCGAGGGCAAAAACGACGCGGCCCTACTGGCGAAGTGGCGCGATAGATTGAAGCAACTCGAACCACCGGAAGGGGAAGTAACCGCTTCCTCCAACGTCCGGCTTCCTTTTGTAGACGATGAGCCCGAAGGAGATGTGGGCCTAATAGACCTGAGCGCGCTCCCTAAGAACCAGAGACCTCGTGTTGAAGCGATCCTGTTTAATCGTGCCCTCGAAGAAACAGATCCGAAGCGCCGGCTGCAATTGCTTTCCGCGTTTGAAAAGAACTTTCCTGCCTCTTCCCACCTGGGCAAGGTTCGTTACCTTTTCTTCCTGACGCATCGTGAGGCGCAGGATCACGTCAAGGCTTTATCGGCTGCGGAAGCCGTTATTGAGCGCGACAAAACGCGAGAAGACGTCCTTTTTTACACCGCGCAGATTTATTTTGTCGGCAAACGCGAGCCGGCGAAAGTCCTCTCTTACTCCGGAATGGTTCTCGACATTCTGACGCTGAAAGAGAAGCCCGAGGAACTGTCAGAGGTGGACTGGCTGAAGCAGCACAACCTTCTCACGCACTACTCGCAATGGATGATCGGTATGACACGTCTCAGCCAGGATCATTTTGCCGAGGCGGATAAGTCTCTGCGATTGGCGCTGTCAACGGTCGGCAGCTTCGGCAACGATCAGCGATCGGCAATTCTCACGAATCTCGGTTGGGCCAACTATAAAATGCGGAATATTCCGGAGGCGTTGGGCTTCTATCAGCAGTGTGTCGCTGCAGGTGGACCCCTTCAGGCCGCCGCTGCCCAAAGCATCGTATCGATCAAGGCGGAATATAACCTTCAATAAGCCAAGGCGCTAGTCTCCCGTCCTGGTTAATTCTTTACAGCGGCGAACCTTGTCGAGGATGACGTCGGCCGAGGCTTTCCAGGCAAACGGAGCAGGTGAGCCGTTCCATTGTGCTAGCCACTTGTAGATCGCCTGCTCCAATTCGTCGGCACTGTGGAAAGTACCTCGACGGATCATTCGTCCCGTGATCAACGCAAAGAACCGTTCAACCTGATTCAGCCACGAACTGCTGGTCGGGGTGAAGTGGAAATGGAAGCGGTTCCGCCGTTTCGGCCTGAGCCAGCGTTGGACCTCTGCACTTTTGTGTGTGCAGTAGTTGTCCATGATCAGGTGCACTTCCTGATCCTCTGGAAGTTGCCGTTCGAGATGGTTTAGGAACCGAATGAACTCGCGGCTGCGGTGACGCTCCTGACACGTGCCGATCACTTTGCCGTTGAGGATGTTGAATGCGGCGAACAGAGTCGTCGTGCCGTGACGCTTGTAATCATGGGTTTGTCTTTCCGGCAACCCAGGACGCAGCGGAAGAATCGGCGCAGTGCGGTCTAGCGCCTGGATTTGGCTCTTCTCATCGACGCACAGCACCAGCGCACGATCCGGAGGGTTCAGGTAAAGGCCTACAATATCGCGGACCTTCTCTTCGAACCGCGGATCGTTGGACAGCTTGAAACGTTCCACTCGGTGCGGTTGCACGTCGTGGCGTTGCCAGACCCGATGCACGATTGATCTGGATACCCGCAGGTGAGCGGCAAGCGTGCGTACACTCCAGTGAGTGCTGCCGTCCCCAGGTCGCGTCTGCAGAGTCGTGTTCAGGATGCGTTGCTCCAGCTCTCCCGTTAAAACCTTCGGGGAACGCCTACGCCTGCGAATTCCAGTGACGGCGGCGAGTCCGTCTTTCGTAAACGCGGCGCGTAACGCCAGCACAGTCGGACGAGAGATCTTCAGTTGGTCTGCAATACCTGCATTGGCTACACCCTGATGCGCGAGCAACAAAATCTTGCACCGGAGCGCCATCTTCTGGGATGAGTTGCCGTTTCGAACTAACAGTTCGAGTTCCCGCCTCTGGTCCTCGGTCACCGCCAGCCGAGCAGCTGCACTGGGCATGACTCAGTGTAGAGCAGCCAGGCTTAATTGTAAACTCTTATTCGAGACAGGACACTAGCGCAGAACGGTCTTGGTCTTCTTGCCGGTGCCAATCAGGGCCGAGACTTGGCGCCAGCTTCCATTCCGTTTTTCAAGATAGACAACCTCGATCTCGCCGGATTTTTTCTTTGCCAGGACACTAGCTCGGTTACCTTCAATCTGCGGAGGCTGCATAGGAATGAGATTGCGCAAAGCGGCTTCGATCCCCTTAATGTCTGGCCCTCCTCCTGCTTCATATCGGACAACCCATCGGCAGTATCGATTGGCCTCCGCCGCCGGCATTGATGCAAATTGGTGGTTGTACGCGCAATCGGAGACAAGCCGGCCATCTCGCTCTTCAGCGACACGCTCTTCTGCAACGCAAGGCGTTCCCATTAGAAGAGTTATCAAAAAACTAAGGGGCAGGCGCATATGAGGGTAGATCGTCCCCCTCATTATTGGGTGTCTTTGATTTCCGCGCAAGACCGGACGGCGCCAGTAACTGTACTAGTACGACCGGCATTATGCTTACCCGCAGTCGAAGTACTACTACTCGCTGCGTGATAGGATGCCAACCATGCGATTTATTTTTTGCTTGGTGTTTGCCGCTGCTTTGGCGAACGCCGCGAAGCCATTAGATGTGTATTTTGTGGATGTCGAGGGTGGGCAGGCAACGCTGATCGTTACTCCGTCAAAGCAGTCGATTCTTGTCGATACCGGCTGGGCGGGATTCAACGGACGCGATGCCCTTCGGATTCAGGCTGCAGCGAAATCCGCGGGCGTCAAACACATTGATTACCTGATCATGACTCACTATCACGCGGACCATGTCGGGGGTGTTTCTCAGCTCGTGGAGCGGATGCCGGTGAAGACTTTTGTCGATCACGGTCCGAATCGCGAGACCGGAAAGCGGGCCGAGGAGTTGACTGCCGCCTGGGACAAGGCTCTGGCAACAGGCAAGCGCCTCTCAGTCAAACCCGGCGACAAGCTTCCACTCAAGGGCGTGGATGTTCAGTTCGTATCGGCCGATGGCACCGGAATCACTTCTCCTGTGAATGGCGGCGGAGCCGCAAATCCACTCTGCGCGGGCAAATCGTATCCCGAGGATCCTACTGAGAACGCGCGTTCGACGGGATTCCTGCTAACTTACGGGAAGTTTCGGATGCTCGATATCGGCGATCTAACGAGCAAGAAGGAACTCGAATTGGTATGCCCCGAGAACAAATTGGGCAAGATCGACCTGTATCTCACAACCCACCACGGAACGAACACCTCCAATTCACAGGCGCTGGTGCATGCAGTCGCGCCGCGTGTTGCGGTCATGAATAACGGCGCGAAGAAGGGCGGAGCGCCGGACTCGTGGCAGATCATCAAGTCATCCCCGGGACTCGAGGATTTATGGCAAGTGCATTTCGCCATGGCCGGAGGTAAGGACAACAATGCGCCCGATTCCTTCATCGCGAACCTTGATGAAACTTGCGAAGGCAAAGGCATCAAAGTATCGGCGATGGAGGACGGCTCGTTTACCGTCCTCAACGCCCGCAACAAATATCAGAAGAATTACGCCGCTCGCTAGTTAACCTCAGTACGGCGTCTGCCCACCGGTGGCGCCGTACACCTCTCCTGTCACGTAATTCGATTCGTTCGACGCCAGAAATACAAAGAGCGGCGCTAATTCGCGAGGTTGCGCCGGACGTTTGAATTCCGTATGGTCCCCGAAATTCTTCACCTTCTCGTCCGGCATGGTGCTCGGGATCAAGGGCGTCCACACGGGGCCGGGCGCCACGGCATTGACACGGATTCCCTTCTCCGATGCCATCTTTGCCAAGCCTTTCGTAAAGTTCACGATCGCTCCCTTGGTCGCGGCATACGCAAGCAAATTCGGGCTCGGGTCGAAACTTTGGATCGAAGCCGTGTTGATGATGACACTGCCCTCAGTCATTCGGGGCATCGCGAATTTGCATAGCCAGAACATCGCATAGACATTCGTCTTGAAAGTGGTGTCGAACTCCTCGGTGGAGAATTCTTCAATCTTGTCGTGAGTCATCTGGTAGGCGGCGTTATTCACCAGAATGTCCAGCTTCCCGAACTTCTCAAACGCTCGATCGATCAGCGAACGACAGTGCGATTCGTCGCGGATATCGCCGGGCAAACGCAAAGCCTTACGCCCGGCTTGAGTGACCCAGCGTTCTGTCTCAGCGGCGTCTTCCTCTTCCTCGGCCAAGTACGAGATGACGACGTCGGCGCCTTCGCGCGCAAAGGCGATCGCGACCGCGCGGCCGATTCCACTGTCGCCTCCGGTAATGAGCGCAACTTTGTCCTTGAGCCGGCCCAGTCCTTTATAGGAATCCTCGCCATGGTCGGGTCTCGGATCCATTTCCGATGTGTGGCCGGGAGTGTCTATCTTCTCCTGATTCGTATGGGGCGGTTTCGAACCTACGTCACGAGGGTCAACCTTGCGGGAAGGATCATCTAGTGCGGACGTCTTCGACATTCATTTCTCCTGCACCGGTGAGACTCCGGAGCACGAGAGAATGTCTCGGATTGCTTCGACGACAATTTCGGGTTCGTCGAGGTGAACCCAATGACCGCTGCGACTGGCGACAATGAGGCGGCCTCGATCCGACGAACGCGCAATAGCTTCGTGCTCGGCGCGCTGGGTTTGTGTCAGCGCGCCAGCGGAAATTACGGTTACAGGAATGGACCGGCTCGGGTTCGTTTTGTAAACGAGGGCTGCGGTTTCGGGCAGGGCGGCCAAGTGTCGGGCCATGCTCTCGAAAGACTGCGGCCGGCACCAGTGCGACTGGACGACAGGCCAGAGAGCGGGAGGCAATTTCCGAACCTCACCGACCAGCCTCTCGGAGACCGAATGTCCCTTTCCGCTGCTCAACTTAGAGAACAATTTGGGCAGCGCCCGCGATCCTCCCGTCAGCAAGGACAGACTGAACCGAACGAACCCAACTTTGGCGAGCATTGCGCCTCGGCGGGACAAGGCGATTCCACGTCCCAGCATCCGACGGCGTTCCGGGATGGGATCGGCCCACTCAAGGAGCAGCGCCGGATCGACCAGCACCATCCCGGCAACTTCCTCTGGCCACCGGTCGGCGTAGAGCCTGACGAGAAGCGCTCCGAATGAGTGGCCGACCAGGACAAATGGCGAAACGAACCCAGCAGCCGTCAGCAGAGTCCGAAGGGACTCGACCATTTCCATCGGGGTTTGCGGACGCCGTGTTTGGTGACTCCATCCAAATCCGGACCGGTCGTAACTGGCTGTCGATGTGAACTGGGCGACTGAATCCTGGACCGGGGTCCAACTCACGCTTGAAGCCGCGACGCCTGATTCGAAGACCACCGTTGGCCGACCGATTCCAACGCTTCGGATGTGTACCGGCACTCCGTTGACTTCAATCAGCTTGCCAGGAGGAGGATGCCGCTTGAGATCGGACGACAATCCGATTCGCTGATATAGGATGCCGAGGATTAGCAGCACCGCGGGAATGACAAGGAGAAGCAGCAAGGCCCAGCGTACAATGAACGCGTGAGCGGAATCCGCGTGAAGCCAGTCTACACTGCGGCCGATCTGCCTGAGCAGCTTCCGCCTCCAGCGGGCCAGTTCCCTTATACGCGCGGCATTCACGCGTCCATGTATAAAGGAAAGCTTTGGACGATGCGGCAGTTCTCGGGCTTTTCGACACCCGAGGAGACAAATGCCCGTTTCCGGTATCTTCTCAGCCAGGGGCAGACGGGACTGTCGGTAGCTTTCGACTTGCCGACCTTAATGGGGCTGGACGCCGACCATCCTTCCGCGCAGGGCGAAGTCGGGAAGTGCGGTGTTCCGGTATCGTCTCTCGAGGATATCGAGACCGTTTTCGACGGCATCCCGCTCGATCAGGTCTCGGTTTCGATGACGATCAACTCGCCTGCGCCGGTGATCTGGGCGATGTATCTGGTCGCGGCAGAACGGAGCGGAGTCGACTGGAATCTACTCTCCGGCACGCTACAGAACGACATTCTCAAAGAGTTCATCGCGCAGAAGGAATTCATCTACCCTCCGCGTCCTTCGATGCGTCTTGTCACCGACGTCATCGAGTTCGCCACCAAGAACACTCCGCGATACCACCCTATTTCGATTAGCGGCTATCACATTCGGGAAGCCGGCTCGACGGCAGCACAGGAACTGGCGTTTACGATTCGAGACGGGATCGAGTACGTCGATTGGGCGCTTGAACGGGGACTCGAGGTCGACGCGTTCGCGCCACGGCTCAGCTTTTTCTTCAACGCCCATAACGACCTCTTCGAAGAGATAGCCAAATATCGTGCCGCGCGCAAAATCTGGGCTGAGACGATGCGCGACCGCTATCACGCAAAAGACGAGCGCAGCCTCAAGTTACGGTTCCATGCCCAGACGGCGGGTTGCTCATTGACGTGGCAGCAGCCGTATAACAATGTCGTGAGAACGGCGTTGCAGGCATTAGCGGCAGTCCTTGGTGGAGCACAATCGCTCCACACCAACTCGCTCGATGAAGCGCTGGCTCTGCCCAGTGAGCATGCGGTAACTCTCGCGCTGCGGACGCAACAAGTGCTGGCGCATGAGACTGGCGTCACCGCAGAGCCCGATCCGCTTGGCGGCAGCTATTATCTGGAGCGGCGTACAGCCGATATTGAGAAGGAAGCATTGGAACTGATCGGTGAGATAGACGCCATGGGAGGCATGATCGCGGCGATCGAATCGGGCTATCCGCAATCGAAGATCGCGAAGGCGGCCTACGAAGAGCAGCAGTCGATCGAGCGCAAAGAACAGGTGATCGTAGGTGTGAACGAGTTTCAGCAGGCCGATGAGGCTCCTATTTCGGTTCTTCAGATGGATCACACGCCCGGGGAGTTACAAACCGGGAAGCTCGAGCGTTTGCGTCGGAATCGGGATGCTTCCCGGGTGGAGCGCAGTTTGGGAGCGCTGGCCGCCGCGGCCAGCGGACGAGAGAATACAATGCCCTATATACTAGATGCAGTGCGCGCCTCCGCCACCGTCGGCGAGATTTGCGAGGCGCTGCGCGGCGTCTTCGGCTTGTACCAAGAAAGCAGCGTCTTTTAGCAACGATATCGTTGTATGGAACGGCGAATCCGAGTACTGGTGGCTAAACCGGGTCTCGACGGTCATGACCGTGGGGCGAAGGTGATCGCTCGCGCCCTGCGCGACGCCGGCATGGAGGTCATTTATACGGGCCTCCGCCAAACACCGGAGATGATCGTGAATGCGGCCCTACAGGAAGACGTACAGGTCATCGGCTTGTCAATTCTTTCCGGGGCGCATGGAGCGATCGTTCCGCGGGTGATGCAGCTATTAAAGGACCGCGGGATGGAAGACGTGCTCGTAGTAGTTGGCGGGATCATCCCGGACGATGACGCGGTTGAATTAAAGATGCTAGGCGTAGCGGGAATTTTTCAACCCGGCTCGTCACTGGAATCCATTGTGCAATTTATTAAAGAACAAACGCAGCTGACGACAGGTCAGCGTAATTGATTGGAATAAAGAAGGAGCGGATGCAACCAGAGAAGCTCAACATTGCGGTGTTTGTCGATTATGACAACATCGAACTCGGTTTGCGGTCTACGCTGCAACGGCAGTTTGACGTAGCGCTGCCGCTGAATGCCTTGAAGGAACGGGGCGATCTCGTCGCCAAGTTCGCCTACGCGAACTGGGGCCGTCAGGAATTCGCGACCAGACAGATGGCAGAGAGCGCGGTGCAGATGGTACAGCGTGTACCGTCTCCACGCGGCGACAAGAACGGCGCCGACATCAACCTTGCCTTAGACGCCTTAGAAATGGCTTTCACGCACGATCACGTGAACGCGTTTGCCATTGTCAGCGGCGACAGCGATTTCATTCCGCTGGTGAACAAGCTGAAGGAATACGGGAAGACCGTCTTCGTCGTTGGTGGCAAGGGGTTTACCAGCACCATCCTGCAGCAGAACTGTCACGAGTTCATCAGTTATGAATCGCTGCTGGATGACACCAAGCCCCAACCGGTGATTCAGCAGCGTGAATTCAGGGACCGTGGTCCTCGCGACCGGGATAATCGAGGGGATATTAAGGACCGGCCACGGGACGACAGGGGGCCGAGGCAACGTCCCGCGCCACTCGATATCTCGCAGGCGCTTCCGCTTGTGGAACGCGCGCTTCAAGTTTTGGAGCGGCGAGCCGTGCAGCCGCAGCTCGGACTTCTGAAGTCCACGATGCTCCAGCTTGATCCGGCATTCAGCGAGAAGGCTTATGGGTGCGGCAGCTTCTCTGAATTTGTCGACAAGCTGAAACGCGCCGAGTTCGTGAATGTCACCGGGACAGGCGGGCGCACACTAATCGAACGAAAGGGAAGCTCGAAGCCTGAAATATCAGCTCCGAAACCCGAAGAGGCCATTCCGGCGCTGCGTGACATCCTCGAGATCCATCGGATTGAGATGGAGGAGGGGACAGCTCCCGACAATCTCTACACCTGGATGCGGGAAGAAAACTCCAAATTCGACCTGCAGAAGTATGGCTTTCAGGAGTTTACGGAGTTTCTGAATTTCGCGCAGGACAAGTTGGTGGTCCGGTTGGACGCGGACGAAGAAAAGGGTCTGACCGTCTTCTTAGGAGCTGAATTTTATCCCCCGGCCCCGCCTCCCAAGCAGGAACAGGAGATTTTCAGCGAGTACGACGAAAAGCAACCGATCGTGGCCGGTCAACCGACGATTTTTGAACCGGATCCGCCTCAGCCTCCGCCACCTCCGCCGGCCAAGCGGCCACGCGCCCCTAGAAAACGCGTAGCGGCAACCGGTAATACAGATCGTCCCCCCCGGCAACCGAGGCGGACACCTGCTCGTAAGAAGCCGCCAACCGATTCGTAAGACAAAAAAGGGTCTGCCGGTGCAGACCCTTTTTTTGGTTTTGGGATTTAAGTGATCAGCTTAGATGATCGTGCGGTCGTAGACGCGCGCACGACGACGTCTCTCCGCTTCTTCCATGCGTAGTTTCGTTTCGCGAGCTTCGTCCTTCAATTCATTGCCTGTCCCGCGAACGGCATCCTTAATGTCACGGCCCCATTCGCGCATCTTGTCGTCGGCGACCCAACCATCCTTGTCCTTGTCTCGTGGATCGCTCGCTGTGGTCCCGTAGGTACGATCATGTTCGCGATCTCTACCTAAGTCCTTGATGTCCTCTTTCATCTCGCGCGCAGCTTCGCCGGTTTTACGCGCCGCTTTCTGGGCCCCTTCCTTTATGTCTCTACCCATTTCGCGCGCTCCCGCAGCCAACCCAGCGCTCGACATGCCGGTCGTTCCGACGGTGCTTCTATCGACACGTTCGTCATAGGGAGTCGGCAGGCCTTCCCGCCCGATACCGCCGGTCTGACCGGTCCGGTAGTAGCCGCGCTCACTCATAAGGTCGGTTTGAGTGTATGGCGTATTTGTATCGCTCCAGCCACTCCAGCCCCGACTCTTCCAGTTCTGGACGCGATCATCGACATCTACAGCATCATGACGATCCAAAATGTCACACACTCGATCGGCTTGGGATTGCTCGGTGTGTACCGTCACAAGAACGTCGCCTCGGCGTACACCTTCGGCGTAGTATTTTGCCTCTTCTTCGGGAATACCAGATTCTGTTAGGGCGCCGATCAGACCACCCGCAGCTGCGCCAATCCCGGCACCGGTCAGAGCAGCGGCAATCGGGCCAGCCGCAAGGATGGGACCTATCACGGGTACTGTAAGCGCGCCGGCCGCGCTAAGGAGAAGGCCGCCGACACCGCCGATCGCGGCTCCAATACCCGCGTCCGCCACGACGTTAGATGCCTTATCGCGGTCATCCATCGTTTCATAGCCGGTCGCGTACTTATTTGCTACAACGCTGATTTCCCCTCTTGAAATTCCTAGCGCTTCCAAATCTCTAACGGCTTCATTTGCATCCTGCACGGAGTTAAATACTCCGACGATTGTCTTGGTTTGATTCGCAATAGCCACTTGATATCTCCTTCTGGGGATCTTTAAGCTTTCAAATCTCCCACCTACTTGCTTGCACGCAGGGAACCATGCGACTTTGTTGTAAGTAAACGTTTTCTTTCAGCAAGGAATACTTTGTCGGGCAGAAATTACCAGGAAAGACATGCGCTATAACAGCTTGGGAGCCACGGGGCTTCAAGTGTCGGAATTGGGGTTCGGAGCGGCTCCTCTCGGTGACGAATATGGTAAAGCCGATCCGCAAGAAATGAAACGGGCGCTTCATTTCGCTATCGACCAGGGAATAAATTTCATCGACGTCGCTCCCTATTACGGCCGAACCCTGGCTGAATCCCGCCTCGGGGAAATGCTACAGGGACGGCGCCAGGAAGTGATCCTCGCAACCAAATGCGCACGGTACGACACTGACGGATTCGATTTTTCACCGGCCGGTATTCGACGCAGCGTAGACGAGTCGCTACAAAGACTAAAAACGGATTACGTCGACATCATGCATGTTCACGATGTGGAGTTTGGTTGCAAACGGCAAATCGTAGAGGAAACGATCCCGCAACTCAGGCGCATACAGGAACAAGGGAAGGCGCGATTTATCGGGATTACCGGGCTGTCTCTGAAGATGCTTCACCAAGTCGCAGATGCGGAGCCCGTCGACTGTATGCTCTCCTACTGCCGGTACACTCTCTTAAATCGTGATCTAGATTGTGAAATCACGCCGTTTGCACGGAGCCGGCAAGTGGGTCTGCTAAATGCGTCGCCATTGCATATGCGCCTTCTCACCGAGACCGGACCTCCGGAATGGCATCCAGCGCCGGCAGACGTAAAAGTTGCGGCAAGTAAGGTTGTGGAATTGTGTCGGAGTCATGGCGCTCAGCGCGTCTCGCATTGCGCTGCAATTTGCTTTGCAGCACCCGTACGTATCCTCCACGTTCGTCGGTATTTCGAGTACAGACGAAGTACGACACAACCTCGACGCGATTTCAGAAACACCTGACCCTCAATTGTTGCTCGAGATCGAGAAAGTTGTAGCTCCGGTTCAGGGCAAAACGTGGATCACCGGATACGCGCAGAACCACTGAAGCGGCAGGCGGCTAAACCACTTCGTTTTGAGGACGAGCGATGGCGTCCTTCACGCGGCTGAGCAGCACATTCGGTTGAAATGGTTTGTCGAGAAACGATGCTCCGAGTTCGGAAATACAGCGCTGAACGATGTCGCCCTCGACGTAGCCAGTCATAAACAAAACCTTCATCGTCGGATTACGCTCAATGACTTTTTGGGCCAGATCAAAACCACTTAGCTCGGGAAGCAACATGTCCGAGAGAAGCAGATCGATTTTGTTTCCTTCGCTTTCGGCAACTTCCAGACCTTCTCTGCCATTACGTGCTTCGAGCACCGAGTATCCATTGGTCGTCAAGAGCATGCGAATCAGATTACGAATTTGATCGTCATCCTCCACAACTAGTACGCACCCCCTCGCGCAGTCAGGCATATAAATCTCGGACGCTCAAAGGGTGAAACTATTTCAAAAAAAAGAACCTCGTATCGATCTGGAGAAGAATTGAAGAGCGAAACGCAAAACCGCAACCGTCTCGACAAGATACCGATAGGGACAACCGTGCTGTCGGAAGGGGGCGTACACTTTCGTGTGTGGGCTCCCCGGCGCGAGAAAGTAACGGCACAGACAGAAAATAGCGAAGTTCCGCTAACCGCTGAGGCGAACGGGTACTTTTCGGGTGTTGTGCAGACAGCCAGACCCGGCACAAAGTATCGCTTTCGTCTCGACGAAAAAGAAGCGTTTCCCGATCCTGCGTCGCGGTATCAGCCTGAAGGCCCTCATGGTCCTTCGCAAGTCATCGATCCATCTGCGTACGTTTGGAAGGACAAGGCTTGGAAGGGCGTAGATCTTCAGGGTCAAGTCATCTACGAATTGCACGTCGGAACGTTCACGCGGGAGGGAACCTGGAAAGCCGCCGCGGAGCAGCTTCATTATCTTGCGGCAACGGGAATTACGGTGATCGAGATCATGCCGGTGGCCGAGTTTGCCGGTAAATTTGGATGGGGTTACGACGGCGTCAACTGGTTTGCTCCATCGCACCTTTATGGAACGCCGGACGATATGCGCCGGTTCGTCGATTCCGCGCATGCGCACGGCATTGCCGTGATTCTCGATGTCGTTTACAACCATTTCGGTCCGGACGGAAATTATGTCGGCCAATATTCAAACGACTACGTGACGCACGAACACAAGACCGACTGGGGCGACGCGATTAATTATGGCGGTCCTAATTCGGGTCCAGTCCGTGAGTTTGCCGAGGCGAATGCTTTTTACTGGGTCAATGAATTTCATCTCGATGGTCTGCGCCTCGACGCGACGCAGGATATCTACGACGACTCTGCCGATCACATCCTGGCCGCGATAACGGGAGCCGTCCGAAACGCGGCGGGAACGCGCAGAAGCTTCGTTGTTGGTGAGAATGAGCCCCAAGACGTCCGCTTAATCCGCCCTGTCGAAGAGGGCGGATTCGGTCTGGACGGATTATGGAACGATGACTTCCATCACACAACACTAGTGGCTCTGACGGGGCGTAAGGAAGCTTATTACACCGACTATCTGGGTAAGCCGCAGGAATTCATTTCCTCTATGAAGTACGGTTTCCTATATCAGGGACAATGGTACAGCTGGCAGAAACAAAGGCGCGGAACGCCTTCCATACACGTTCCAAAGCACGCGTTCGTGACTTTCACTGAGAACCACGATCAGGTTGCGAACTCGCCTCGCGGACTGCGGTTGCACCAAGTGACATCGCCGGGATTGTACCGTGCTGCCACTGCGATGAATCTGCTTGGACCATGTACGCCAATGCTATTCCAAGGCGCCGAATTCGCATCCTCGGCTCCTTTCTATTTCTTCGCCGACATGCCAGAAGGGCTTGCCAACCGCGTTCGTGAGGGCCGGAAGGAATTTTTGAAACAGTGGAAGAGCATGCGGGGCAAATCCATGCTGGATCACCTGCAGGATCCTTGTTCTCCGCATACGTTCGAAGCCTGCAAGATCGATCATTCGGAGCGTGAGAAGCACGCGGAAATTTACCAACTGCATTGCGACCTGATCCGATTGAAGCGCCACGACCCGGTACTCAGCGCGCACCCCCTGGGGGCCATCGATGGCGCGGTGCTGTCATCTCACGCGTTTGTTATCCGATATTTTGGTCCAGAGGAAGACGACCGTCTTCTGATTGTGAATCTTGGGACTGACCTTCACTTGAACCCAGCGCCGGAGCCACTGCTTGCGCCGCCGCAGGGGCGTTCCTGGACAACCATGTTATCAACGGAATGGCCGAAGTACGGGGGTTCAGGTAGCTCCGAGCTCGATGCCGAGGAGCTGAACTGGGAGATCCCAGGGAATGCGGCCGCACTACTCGAGCCAGGACCACTTAGGTCGACGACACATAAAAAAAGGAGAGTCCATACTGGTGAGTAACTTCATCCGAACCCTAGCCTGGCCGGCCAAATCAGAGGAAAGCGTTCAACTCGATCGCGAATGGATCGTGACGAACGGCCTCGGCGGATATGCATCGGGTACCGTAGCCGGATTTACCACACGCCGCTTCCACGGGTTGCTGGTCGCCGCTTTGCCCTCTCCGTTCGGACGCTGGATGATGTTGAACGATCTGACGGACCACGTGTGTTTTGCCGACGGACGGACTGTTCAAATGAGCGGAGAAGACCGAGAAACTCTCCCGTTGCGCGCACACGGAGCCGAACATCTCCGCGAGTTCCGAATTGATTGCGGTTTGCCGGTCTGGGTCTATGAGATCGCCGGTCTGGTGGTTGAGAAACGCATCGTCCTTCCCCACGGTCAGAACACAGTCTGCCTCACCTACAAGATCGTGTCCGGATACGAACGGGAATCTGTCCGTCTGCAGTTGCGTCCGCACATGCACTTCCGTCCTCATGAGGGAACACTGAAGACACTCCTAGATGAACCGTACCGTCTTCTGGTAGACGGCGAGCACTATGAGTTCTCCAGCGCAAATGCGCAACTTCCTCCGCTGCGCATGCATGTGCCGAGCGGCGATACGGCGTTTACGTTCGATCGCCGCTACACGAAAGAACTCTTATATCGCGTGGAGGAGAGTCGCGGATACGAAGCACGTGGCGATATGTGGAGTCCGGGTTATTTCGACCTGCCATTGACTCCCGGTGTGTCGGCCTGTCTCGTTGCATCGACTGAGAGTTGGGAGGTACTCTGCGCAATTCCGCCGGAAGAGGCGCTCGCCGTAGAACACGAGCGCAGGAATGCTCTGCTTCGCCTCGCTCATCCCGCCGCACAAGAAGGTTTCGGAGGGGAACTGGTTCTGGCTGCCGATCAATTTGTGATTACACCGATGGGACGAATGGAGGACGTGGCCCGGGCGCGTGCCGCCGGAGATTCCGTCAGGACAGTGATTGCCGGTTACCACTGGTTCACCGATTGGGGTCGCGATACGATGATCAGCCTGGAAGGTCTGACGTTGACGACCGGCCGCTACGACGAGGCCGGCTGGATTCTGCGCACCTTCGCCTACTATGTTCGGGACGGTCTAATCCCCAACATGTTCCCCGAGGGCAAGAACGAAGGTCTGTATCACACAACCGATGCGACGCTCTGGTTCTTTCACGCAATCGATCGATATATCGAGTTGACCAATGATCGTCCAACGTTGCGTGCGATTCTGCCGAAGCTCGTTGAAATCGTCAAATGGCATCTGGCAGGAACCAAGTTTGGAATCGGAGTAGATCCCAAAGACGGACTCCTTCGGCAGGGCGCTCCTGGATATCAACTCACGTGGATGGATGCCAAGGTCGATGATTGGGTTGTTACTCCACGCCGAGGGAAGGCGGTAGAGATTAATGCGCTTTGGTACAACGCATTAAAGCTTCTCGAGGGCTGGCTGGAAGACTCACGATCTCCGGACATGAGCGCAACGGAGATCAGCGAGCATGCCGAAAGGGCCAGGACATGCTTCAACGAGAGGTTCTGGTATGAGAAAGGCCAGTACCTTTACGATGTCGTCGACGCGGAGACCGGCGGCAACGATAGCGCATTCCGGCCAAATCAGCTTTTGTCGATTTCCCTCAAACATCCGGTGCTCGACCAAAACCGATGGGAGAGCGTGGTTCAGTTGTGTCGAGAGAAGTTACTCACTCCTGTCGGATTGCGATCACTTGCGCGCGGCTATCCTGATTACAAGTCTCGCTATTACGGCGACCTGCGATCCCGCGATGCTGCCTATCATCAGGGCACAGCTTGGGGCTGGCTGATCGGCCCGTTCGTGGATGCCTGGCTCAAAGTGTACCCGGACGATCGAGCGGGCGCTCGCAAGTTCCTCGTGGGGTTTGAGCATCATCTCGGAAATGAGGGAGCCATCGGAAGCCTGAGCGAAGTCTTCGACGCCGAGGAGCCTTACCATCAAAGAGGCTGCGTGGCTCAGGCGTGGAGCGTGGCCGAAGTACTCCGTTGCTGGGTTAAGACTGTAAGCTAACTTGTCAACCTCGAATCCGGTAAGCCTCGAGTCAACCTGATTCGCTGAGTTCCCTGATCGACAGGCCGCACGGCCTGTCGACAAATCCCATTGATCGTCAGAACTCGTAACGCATTCCGAACTGCATCACGCGTGCAGGAGTCATGACGGTGTTGTAGTTTCCGAAGCTCCCAGGGTCTTCGAGCGCAGTGGTACCGAACAGATCCGGACGGAAACGTACCGAGTTCGTCAGGTTGAATGCCTCGGCTCGAATCTGAAGCGAGTGTCCTTCAAACGGAAGCATAAACCGCTTGCCCAATCCCAAATCGATGGTGAAAACTCCTTCGCCGCGAAGATTGTTGCGGTTGGACGTGGGACCAACATTGGCGGGCCCGAAAGACGAAAGCGCCGTCAAAGGATCGTCAAACAGGTTGGGTCCACTTCCGCCCCCGACGAGAGGAGCGTTGCGGTTGTTGGTCTGAGCCGGGACGGGCGCAACTACCTCGGCATAGTGTGGGCAGCACCAACCGTTTGGCCAGCCACGGACATTGAGGACGCTGATGGGGAGTCCGGACGTCAGCCGGAACAAGCCGCTAACCTGCCATCCACCGGCGATCGCATCGACGACGGCAGGCGCATTGCCACCGAACTTTTTCCCTTTTCCGAACGGCATTTCCGCCACCCAGTTCGCGTTGACCTGGTGTCGCATGTCGTAGTCCGAAACAGCGCGTTGAGAATTCCGATCCCAAGGGTTCGTCACGATCCAGGTTGAGTAGCCTTCTGCGCCGGCGCTCCGGCCGCCCCAAATCGAGGTGAGATCCATGACCTTCGACCATGTGTAGTTGAAGTCGAACTGATACCCCTGAGTGAACCGCTTGTGCGCAAGGTCATCTGCATGGAGTGATAGTCGGATCGACTGATATTGCGAGCCGCCTGGAAGTACGAATATTGCGGAGTGAAGAACGTGTATGCGCCCAGCCTGCTGCACGATGGCTCGCATTCGATATCCAGCGCGTACAAAGCGGATGTGGGATCCGGCGAGTAGAGCTGCACTACGTCATAGACCGCCTGGGTCGCGCTCATGCCATTGCTTGCAGCGCCGGGGAACATGTTTTCCCAGAAAGCTATGGGTTGAACGTTGCTAGTAGGCGTGTGTGTCCGGACCTGGCTTTCCAGTTCTCGCAATGCTGGAAACAGCCGCTGTCCGGATTGCGGGTCCCGAAAATCGACTTGCGCAGCGCCCGAGTTCTCGAGAGCCAGCGCATCGCCGCGCCAAGCGCCCAATGTAGCCGGCTTCAAACGTAAACCCGCTCCCGAATTCCCGGGCGACTGAGAAATTGAGATTGATTGCGTAAGGCGCTTTCACCTGCGAATCGACCACATCCGCTCCACCGAACGTTTCCGGCGGCGTCCCGGGTCCGCCGGGAGGAGCCTCCGGCAAAAATCCCGGCATATTGTAGATACCCGAGAAGCGCGGCGCAGTGGACATGGAAAGTCCTAGCGGCGGGGTTGTCAACGCAGAGGACAAGCCGAATGCGCTGGCATCCATGGCCTGCATGATCTCCATGCCGAACAGATCGTAGAAAACTCCGGCGCCGCCACGGATCACCGTTTTACCAGCCCCGCCTAATAGCCACCCTTTATTGGTCTGTGGGGAGTAAGCAAACGAAATTCGTGGAGCGAAATTGTTTTTGTAGAACGGATAGATTGATTCGCCCTGTGGAGAGTCGCGAGCGACGTAGCTAACCAGACCTGCGTCCAACTGTGACCGGCCGGCATCGGCCATGGCCACGCGCCGATTCACCCATTCCGAATAGTTGGGAAACATACTGACCTGGGCGCCATTGATTTCCCGTACGGGCGGCATCAGTGACCACCGCAGACCTGCCGAGATAGTCAACCCACGCGTCACCCGCCAAGTGTCCTGAATATAAAGTTCCGCCTCTTCCATCCCGAAACTGCGGTTGACACTGGAGCCGTCCGGCAGGAGAGTGCCATCAATTAAGTAGTTAAATCGGGATTGGCCGAAGTTCTGAATTCCCATCAGGGACATCACCGAGCCCTCAAAGGGTTGCACCCACAGATCCGACAAATCGGGCATTCGTAGGACGTTGCCGTCGAGCAGCGTGTTGGAATCCGCCCACACTTCGCTGAAAGAGTATTCGTTGCTGGTACGACGGTTCCGTATCGAACGAAAGACACCACCGAATTGCAAGGAGTGCTTGCCGCGATTCCAAGCTAAGTCTTCCGAGATCGTATGCACCGGAATCACGCGCGAGAGGCTGGTGGAAGTACCGATCAACGGATCGGCAACCAGGTAGAGGTCGGCGCGCGATTGATTCATGACACCGCGATCACTGGAACCGGATCTGGTTAATCCATAACGAAAAGTGCTGATCAGATTCGGACTGATTGTAGCCGTGTAACCGTATGCCAAGCCTTTGCTGTTACCTGTAATCGTGGTGTTGGACGGCTCCCCCGGGAACTGCGGGGCGCCTTGCTGAGTGTCCGCCTGAAGATTTCCACGAAGGAACATCTGGTGAGCGCCACTCGATCCGAGGTTCCAGTCAACCCGAGCAATCGAAGTATTCCAGGAAAGGGGCGTCCGCGCGGTGAAGCGGTATCCGCTGGTGTTGATGCTATCGCCGACGGAGTTATCGTTCGCAGCAGGATATGCGCGCATGTAATCGAGCACTTGCGGACTGGCTCCGATTCCCAGCGGATCCATGGAACGAAGTTGAGCCGGGCTGAGTTCAGAAATACCATCGGAGGTATTGAGATAACGAACTATGCCGTTTCGAAAGCTTTCGGTGGGAACCGAGCGAACTTCGGTGCTGTCGCTGGCGTCGCGTCGCCCCTCGTAGTTAAAGAAGAAGAACGCGCGATTCCGGACGATGGGACCTCCAACCGCTCCGCCGAAAACATTTCGTATCAGCTTCGGCTTTTCGACCCCGGCACGATTGTTGAAGAAATCGTTGGCCGCAGTGGCGTTGTTTCGATGGAATTCATATAGCGAGCCATGGATGTTGTTGCCTCCACCCTTGGTAACGAGTGAGACTTGGGCTCCGGATGACCTTCCCATGTCAGCATTCGCGTTCGTCGTGACCACTCGAAATTCCTGTACGGAATCGAGAGTCGTTCGCAGCGCGCCATTGAAGGGGTACTTGGTGTCCTGGTCGTTGATATCGACTCCATCGAGCGTGATATTCGACTGGTTGACCTGGGCGCCGTTGACAGAACCGTTTCGAATATCGCGGGACGTGGGGTCGTCGGTCAAGGCCGTCACGCCGGACTGCAGTGACAGCAAACCCGCCACATTCCGCCCTTCCAGCGGCAACTGTAAAATCGATCGGGTATTGAAAGGATTTCCCTTCGTCGCGTCAACGGTATTGACGGCCGTAACCTCATCTTCCACCGTAATCGCGTCGGCAAGCTCGCCCACTTCCAGCCTGGCATCGAGAACAGTGCGTTGACCGGTGGCGACAATCACCGACGCCTGTTGAAATGTCCGAAAACCTCTGGCTGCTACGGCAATCCCGTACTCGCCTGGATTGACGAACGGAAACGCGTAAAGTCCTTCCTCGTTCGATTCGGATCGGATCACGATTCCGGTCGCTTTGCTCGTGAGGCTGACCGTGGCGTAAGGAATCGCCAGTCCGGATGGATCGGTTACTCTGCCTGCCAGTGAAGTGCTGTTAGCTTGAGCGTTTTGCAATACGCCCGTCAACAAGAATGCCGCGGCAATGAGTGACTTTACGAATCTGAATGGAGTTGCCCAGATGGCGCATGTAGAGTGAAGCATTCGAGAATCTTTTCCCCTTAGTTTTTCTAGACAGCGGAACGAATCTGCAATGGAACGCCTGCGGCCGAGGAGGGGTCGACAAGCAACGTGCCACCGCATAACTCGGACTTAACACCGGCAGTGCGCCAGGCATTTCTGAGTAAGAGCGTGTTCGAGGCCTCCAGAACGATTGAGGAAATTCGGTCGCCAGCCCCTGAGACAGATTCGATGGACCCACCTTCGGCGAGTTCCCAAGAATTTCCCCGAGATGCGAGCCACCGGATTCGACCCAAAAGACGAGCCCAGCGATCCGCGCCTCTTTCCTGCGAGATTTCCGCTCGTATGGATGTCATCCCAATCAGTCCATAAGCGCCCGCTGGACTGTCCAAAAAGCGCATGCAGTCGCTAACTCGCTGCGCCTGGTCCTGTCCGAAGTAACGTACGAGTAGAACCCCCGGCCCAGACCGAGCGATTACGCCGCGCAGAAGTATAAACGAGATCAGTGGGAGACGCCCCGATTCTCCACGTCCCGCCGCCACAAATACTCCGCCAGTCTCCAATCCACGCTGGCGGGCCCTCAATTCTGCATCTTCCAAGGGCAAAGTCGTCCGAAATGCCAAGCTGATCGGTTGGCTGATCTTCCAATCGGAGCGTTCGACGAAACGAATTCAGCTGGTTCCCAGCCCGATATCAGCCACACGCATCGTTGTGGCATCCCCGGAAGGACCGTATAAAAGCGGAAAGCCCATCCGCCCTACGAATTGTTCGACTGCCTGATCAAGGTCCGCCACCGACCAAACCAAGTGATCCGTAGCACAGGCCAGTGTTTCCAACGCTAAAGGCAATGCCGGATTTTCAAACTGCGCCGTCCGGCGCACGCTCCAGAACATTGCCCTCAGACTCCGCCCTTGGCGTAATATTCGGCGACAAGCGAGGGTTTGAATTCAAAGGGAATGTGCTCGGCACTGGGTTGTGAGAGGATTACTCCCGAATCGGATGCTTCGGTAACTTCCAACATCATGTAGGAAGGCACGGTCACTCGCGGCGCACTGCGCGATACACGCGTCGATTCGAACTGGTTAGCCGCGGCTGTCAAAGCTATCCGAGATCCAACAGGCAATACCATGGAACCGATCGTCTGCCTGCGTCCATTCACCTGTACATGACCGTGAGAGACTAACTGCCGCGCCGCTAGAATGCTCTGCGCATAACCCAAGCGAAAGACGATGTTGTCCAACCGCCGCTCCAGTAGGGAAATCAAGCTGGTCATCCAATCCGATCCCTGCCTTTTCTGGGCGTGTCGCACGAACCTCCGAAGCTGCTCCTCACGAATGCCGTAGTGGAGGAGAAGTTTCTGCTTCTCGCGAAGCTGTTGCCCGTACTCAGATGTCTTTCGGCGCGCATTCTTACCATGTTGGCCCGGTGGATAATTTCGCTTCTCCAGCGCGCCGGCCTTTCCCAAACCTGGCAATTCGAGCCCTAAGGCTCGCTGAACCTTGAATCTCTTCCTTCGTGTTCCGAGTTTGTTCATGAAACGAGCGCTCCCTTCATTGCTTCGGTCCGACTGAGTCCGGGTCGCGATCCGAAAGCGCTTTTTCAGCGATCCAACCCTCGAAGTTGGCGGCACTCGTGTGAATCAGGGTTACCAGTTGCATGTAGGCATCCGGCGAAAGTGTCAGGCTGGTAAATCCGACGCTCACGTGGACGCTTCCGCAGTCGCCACAGTCGTAGACACGGCCGAATTGTTGGATATCGGCCAGCACATAGGATTTCCGCATTCTCCTCCGTTCCTCCGGCCCGAAGATGATCTGGACCGTTTTGGTCCATTATGCACAAGCTGCATCTCACTTGCAACTGAAGTTAATTCAAATTTGCCTGATTGTAAAGGAGGGAGTATGGTATATTTCTGGCCATGGAACAATTGGCTGTAATACAGTTGCATATCAGTTGCCTATTGCTCGCAACTCTGAGGTACTCCTGCGCCGGCTTAAGACTGCAAGCTGAAGAGTTCCATCTGAGGGTCGCCCATCCATTGTTCGGGCTGATAGTCGACAGGCTTGCTAGTCAGTCCGAACCGCTGACGGACCTGCCTCAGACGCTCGGCCATCATTTCCGGATAGTGCCCATCGAGGAATGGGCGAGCGCTGTAGCGCTCGCGGTACCGGCGGACGAGACCGGGAAAGCTTTCTTCGAGAAATGGGAAGAAAGCTTTCTGGGCGCATGGCTTCAGGAAGAGGACACCGCCCATCATGTATATCGCTCCCGCATTGGCGGCGGCCTCGGCCACTGCGTTGAGACTTGCGCGCGAGTCGTTAATAAGCGGCATGAGTGGACTGCACAGCACGCAAACTCTAACGCCCGCGCTTGAAAGCTTCTCGATTGCCTGGAGACGCAGCGCGGGCCGTGGAGCGTACGGCTCTAACTGCCGGGCGAGACGTTCGTTCGTCGTGGTGATTGTGACGAACACATGCAGGACGTTGCGTTTGCTAATCGCCTCGAGCAGGCTGACATCGCGGCCTATCAAGGTCGGACTTGGTGGTGATGCTGAGTGTTCGCCCGCGCTCTTTGAAGAACACCTCGAGGATCTTCTGAGTGACCCCAAACCTGCGCTCTGCCGGTTGATAAGGGTCGGTCGCAGTCCCCAGGCAGATGCCTTCAGATAGCGGAATCCGCGCTAGTTCCTTCCTGAAGGCTTCGGGGTGAAATTGTTTGGCGTAGATTTCCCGCTCGAACTGCTCGGTCTCGCGCAATTCCATGAATTCATGGGTGTAGCGCGCATAGCAGTATTTACAGCCGAATTCGCAGCCTCTATAAGGATTGATGGTCCAGTCGAACGGCATCTTTCGACCGCTCGCACGACCAATGAAGCGGCGGGTTTCGAGATCACGATACTCGACGCGACGTTTTGCATCGAGGGGGCGGCTCTCGGCAGCAAGTTTAGCGATGCCGACGAGCTTGGTTTGGGGCGCCAGCTCCGGAAACATCACGTGGCTATATTCGCCTTTTCTTCGCCCGAAGTCAATTGCTATATTCCCTTTTTCTTCGCCATGCGATAAACTCTACGCATGACAGCTCAAGAACTGATCTCCGACCTCCAAATGAGCGAGCAATTTTTTGAGCGCTCAACTCGTTGTTTAACTGAAGAGGACTCGAACTACCGGCCTGCGGAGGGTGTGTGGACAGCGGCCCAGCAGGTCGCACATGCGGCGCAAACGGTTGAATGGTTTATCGAAGGAGCAGGACGCCCGGAAGGTTTCGATCTCGATTTTGAGAAGCACGCCGTGGCGGTCCACGGAATCACCTCATTAACGGAGGCGCGCAAATGGATGGCGAACGCCTACGAAAAGGCGAGGAAGTTCTTTGAAGGCAAGAGTGATCAGGAATTACTCCGGCCGCTGCCTCCAGGACCCGTGATGGGAGGCGTGCCAATTCTCGGCATTGTTGGCGCGATCGCTGACCACTCGGCGCACCATCGCGGCGCACTCACGATCTATTCGCGCATGCTTGGGGAAAACGCCGATCATGCCATACGCGGAATAGCGTTCACTTCACACGCTGATAGGCAAACTTCACCTCGCGCGGAGCCTCGCCTTTCTTCCCGATGAGGACGATCACATCCAGCGAATCGAGACCGCTCCGCTTGAAGGTCATGCCGTCAAACCATACTTCATCTTTTGCGATTTTGAGGAGGGGAAAATTGACCGTGAAGTCCTTCTCCTCCCACCCTTTCATGTCGGGATGAAAATGCTTTAGGCGAAGAACGAGACTGCCGTTTTCTTCGGCGATTCGGAACAGCTCATAAAACGTAACCTTGTCGTCTTTGACGAGCCGGAACATACCCATCATGCTTCCGGCCATTGGGCCGCTCCAATACTCGTCGGCAAGGCCACCCAACGCAGTTCCCTGCCAGTGGCCTTCGAGCCATGCGACATCCTGAATTGTGGCTTTGGGAGCCTGCGCCGAGGCTAACGATGCGCACAGGAGCACGGCAATGAACCGCGCTAAGCTGAATCGTGTTTTTGTTCTTTGCATTGTTCCTCTGGCAAGCGACGTTTGAGCTTACCAAGATCGACATCGAGGGCCTTTCCCGATTTACACCAGACGCGGTGCTGCAGACCGTAGGACTGAAGCCCGGCGCAAACGCCGGGAAAACAGAGTTCGATGGCGCATGCCAGCGGCTCATCCGAAGTGGGTTGTTCGAGGGATGCGACTGGAAATATACACCGATCTCCACAACGGGCATCGCGCTGGCATTTCGGCTTAAGGAGGCCCCGGCGCCGCAGACTGTTCGCCTAACTTTGCCCGGCGTCCCGGAGAATCAGCTTTGGGATTGGCTGCGCGCGAACGAGCCTCTAGTTCAAAAGACTATGCCGGCATCTGACGATGCCATCGAGTTCTACACACAGGCGGTTCGGCGATTCCTGAAAGGAGACGTGGTCTCTTCCATCGATACAAACCTCGAGACGAAAGAGAATATTCTCGTTTTCCGGCCGGCGAACCTTCCGAAGATCGAGTCGATCAAGTTCGAAGGCGCCAAAGTGATCGATGCTGCGGAACTCGAGAAGATCGTCGCGCCAATCGCGCAAGGCATGTTGTTTACGGAGTTCGACGTCACACAGGTTCTGGATCTGAATGTCCGTCCGATGTACGAGAAGCTTGGGCATCTGAATGTGAAGTGGGCTGCGATCAAGACGACAGGCGGCGCGGTCACGGTGCAAGTGGACGAAGGCGCGGTTTACAAAGTCGGAAATGTGACGGCGACCGGTGGCAAACCAAGCATCAGCGCCGGCGAAATCGCCGACTGGCAGGCGATTCGGTCAGCTCTCGATGGGGTAACAGGCGAGTTACGAAATCAAGGCCATCTCAATGCGCGGTACAAGGTGGATCGGACGCTCAACGAGTCGGCCGGCACGGTCGACATCAAGGTTGCGTACGAGCCAGGAAAACAGTTCGTCTTCGGGGCGTTGAAGTTGAGTGGGCTGAATACAGCACAGGAATCCGCTGTCAGGCAAATTTGGACGTTGCCTGCAGGCGCGCCGATGAATGCTGGCTATGTTGATGATTTCATTAAGGCGGCGTTCGGCAAGATCGGAGAGGAATACTCGGGCGTAGCGAGCCAGCTGGAGCCCTCCGGCGAGAATGCGGTGGATGTCGTGATTACGTTTCGGAGGCGGTGACGTACAAGATTGTTGTACAATAACTGCCATGGCAATCGAGAAATCGTACTCCGATGTTCGGGCTCACTTGGCTGAGTACATGGATCAAGTTGTCGATGATCGGGACGTCGTCGTTGTACGACGCCGAAACGGTAAGAACGTGGCAATGATCGCCGAAGACGAATTCTTCTCTTTGATGGAAACAGTCCACCTGATGTCCTCTCCGAAGAACGCTCAGCGTCTCCTGACGGCCCTGCGCCGTGCGGAAAGCGGTTCAACCAAGCCGCAGACGATTGACGAATTGCGGTCGGAACTTGGCCTTGCTGAGCGATAAGAAGACCGTCTTCGAACCGGAATTTCTGGAAGATCTGCGGTATTGGATTCAATTTGATCGGCGTGTAGCTTTGCGAGTTCTCGATTTGATCGAAGCCACGCGCCGCGATCCCTTTGGCGGCATCGGAAAGCCCGAGCCTCTCAAACATTCCTTTAAAGGCGCCTGGTCAAGACGCCTGACGGCTGAGCACCGTATTGTTTACCGGGTATTCGACGACCGCATCAACTTCTTACAAGCGCGTTTCCATTACGATTAGCTAACTCAACTTCCCTTTTACGCGCTCACTCAGCACTTTTCCGTCGACACGTTTCCCGGCGAGCTTCGCCTGGGCCGCCTTCATCACTTTGCCCATGTCTTTCGCTGAGGACGCTCCGGTTTCGGAAATGGCTTCCGCCACGGCGCGGTCCAGTTCTTCCTCCGTGGGCGCTGCGGGAAGGTAAGTTTCGATCATCGCCAGTTCGGCTTCTTCCTTCGTCGCGAGTTCTTCCCGGTCGCCTTTCCGGAACATGTCAGCCGCTTCTCGTCGCTGCTTGATCATCATGTTGAGGATCTGCATCTCCGTCGCTTCGTCGAGCGGCTTCATGCTGTCCACTTCGTGCTTCTTCAGAGCCGTCTTCATCATGCGAAGAGTACCGAGCCGGGCCTCGTCCTTCGCCTTCATTGCGGCGACCATCTCGGTCTGCAAACGTTCGAGTAAAGCCATACCGTCTGTTATTCTAATGGATTACCGCTCGAACTCCCATGCACATCAAGAAACAACGTTTGCTGACACCGGGTCCGACCCCTCTTCTGCCGAAGGCGTTGCACGCCATGATGGAGTCGGATGTACATCACCGCACGGAAGCATTCCGCAAAATCTACGCTGCGGTGCTGGCCGACCTGAAAGAAGTTTTCGGGACGAAGAACGAAGTTCTGTCGCTGGTCGCGTCGGGAACCGGCGCGATGGAAGCATCGGTTTCGAACTTCTTCTCGCGCGGGGATAAAGTCATCGTTTGCTCCGCCGGCAAGTTCGGAGAGCGCTGGGCGGAGATCGCCAAGGCTTACGGCCTCGACGCCACCGTTTTGACCAAGGAATATGGCGATGCCGTCAGCGCGGATGAAGTTGCCGACACGTTGAAGAAAGGACGATCTACAAAGGCGTATTCGTTCAGGCATCGGAGACCTCGACCGGCGCTTCCCATGACGTTCAAGGGATGGCTGAGGCGATCAAGAGCACGGACGCGCTGTTCGTTGTCGACGCCATTACGGGCCTCGGAACACAGCCGCTCGACATTGACGGCTGGGGTTTCGACGTAGTGGTTGGCGGATCGCAGAAATCCTTTATGATTCCTCCCGGACTGGCCTTCATGTCCGTGAGCGAGAAGGCGTGGGCGCGGGCCGGTTCGAGCGATCTTGCCGAAGTACTACTTCAATCTGAAGAAAGAACGCAAGAACGCGCAGGCCGGCGAATCCAGCTGGACGCCGAATACCTCGCTGATTATTGCTCTTGGCGAAGCTCTGAAGTACATCAAGACGCTCGGAATGGACAAGCTGATCGAGAACGCGCAGCTGCTTGCCCGCGCGACGCGCGAAGCAGCCGTGGCCCTTGGTCTGGATCTGTTTGCGCCGAAGTCGCCCAGCGCTTCTGTCACAGCGATTCGCGCGCCGAAGGGCATGGATTCGAGCGTCATCGTGAAGGAATATCGGACGCGCTTCGGATCTGTGATCGCCAATGGCCAAGGCAGCATGAAGGGCCAGATCTTCCGCATCGCGCACCTCGGATACTTCGATTTCTCTGACCTGTTCGCGATCGTCGCGCAGCTTGAGATCATCCTCGCGGCTAACGGTGTACCGGTCGAGTTCGGCAAGGGTGTCGCAGCCGTTCAGAAGGTGTACGCCGAAGTAGCCGGACTCAAGGAGAAAGTCCCAGCGGCCGTGTAAGCCGCTCACAGTCTAAGCATGAAGATACTTGTCGCTGAACCTCTCGCGCCAGCCGGCATCGAGCTGCTGAAAGCCCAGCCGGGCTGGGAAGTTGTTGTTTCGAATCCGAAAGAATACGCGCAGCACCTGCCCACAACCGATGCGCTGATCGTGCGCAGCGCGGTGAAGGTGAATCAGCGACGTACTCTCCAAAGCTCCCAAGCTCAGGGTCATCGGCCGGGCAGGCGTCGGTGTCGATAATGTCGACCTTCCTGCCGCGACCGCTGCCGGCGTGCTGGTGATGAACACGCCCGGCGGCAACGCTGTCTCGGTCGCTGAGCACACCATCGCCCTGATGCTCGGGATGGCGCGCTCCATTCCCCAGGCCAGCGCGTCGACGAAATCCGGCAAGTGGGAGAAGAAGAAGTTCCTCGGCAGCGAAGTGCGCGGCAAGACGCTCGGCGTGATCGGCCTGGGCAGTATCGGCCGAGAAGTTGGTGAAGCGCGCCGTTCCATTCGAGATGCGGATCATCGCCAATGATCCTTACGTCAGTTCGTTCACCGCAGCCGACCTTCATGTCGAGCTCGTAGATTTGAAGACGCTGTATCAGCAGAGCGACTACATCTCCCTGCACATGGCGCTGACGCCGGAAACGCAGAAGATGATCAACAAGCCGCGCTCTCGACAGCATGAAAACCGGCGTTCGCATCATCAATTGCGCGCGCGGGGAGCTGATCGACACGGCAGCTCTCGAGGAGGCCATGGCATCGGGCAAGGTCGCCGGGCGCCGGGCTCGATGTGTTCGACAAAGAGCCGCCGCGCCGAGGATCCGATCCTGCAGCAGGAGTCTCTCATCGCAACGCCGCACATTGGCGGGTCGACTGAGGAAGCGCAGGAGATTGTCGGCGTCCGTATCGTGGAGCAGATTGTCGAGTATCTGCAGCACGGTGTCGCGATCAATGCCGTGAACATGCCGACGCTTTCGCCCGATCAGTATCGCGACGTGGCGCCGTATGTGACGCTGGCGGAGCGGCTCGGTAATTTCGCGGCGCATGTATCCACGGGTAACCCGAAGGCTGTGCGGCTTATCTACAAAGGCCGCATCGCCGAACAGAATACGAATCTGATGCGCAATGCGCGGTGTGGCCGGAGTGCTGAACCGCTCATTGTCACGCAAGGCGAACCTCGTGAACTCGCTGCAGCTTGCAGCAGACCGCGGCTGGACAATTGAAGAACGTCACGAAAAACGCGAAACGCACATCGACAGCATCCGGCTGGAACTGGAATCGGATTCGGGCTGTACGGCGGTCGAAGGCGCTGTCATTGTCGGAAAGCCGCGGCTGGTTGCGGTCGATGACATCTACATTGAAGCGCCGCTGTCCGGGCATCTGTACTTTCCTGAAGAATGATGACGTTCCTGGCGTCATCGGCCACGTCGGCAACGTGCTCGGGCAAGAGCGATATCAACATCGCGAGCTTCTCGCTGGGCCGCAAAGATGCGCCTGTCGCTCCCGATCATCCGCTCGAAGCTGTTTCGGTCGTCGAGACCGATCAGGCTGTGCCCGATACGGTACTTGTCGAGCTGCTGAAGAATCAGGCGATCCGCATGGCTCGCCCGGTCGAGTTTTCGTAACCTTATCGTTGTCGTAATAACGCGATTGCCATAGCGGTCGGCGCGGCAACGCCAGCCTGCCGGAATCCAGGTAGTCGCTCCATAATCAGCAATGAGAGCCGGTCCCTTGACCGGCTTTTGTCTTTGCGCTGATTGCAATTTCGGCTTGGCGACTCTGCTCGACTGCGCGCACACGAATCGCGACTACTTCTGTCGGTCGCGATTCGTCCGCAGTAGCCGTACATCTTCTGATGGGCTTCGTGGAATGATGCGCCTTCCGGTATCGTCAGCTCGTAGCTTTGGCCGGCATAGCGCATGTCGAAGTAGCGCTCGATCGTGCAACCCGGCATGTCCTTCCGAGCGCGCCTTCTCAGTTCGCGTGAACTGCCAGCTTCGTCCGCACGAGCACCGGCGGTGTAGTCGCGCACACGGTCGGCCATCAGCATGCCGAAGGCCGAAAGCACGCCCGCATGCTCGGGCACGAATAACCGTCCGCATACCCAGTTCATCCGCTATCTCGCAAGCGTGCAGCCCACCGCATCCGCCGAATGCCACCAGCGCAAATTCGCGTGGATCGTAGCCGCGTTCCACCGACACGGAACGGATCGCACGCTCCATGTTTGCGTTTGCGACACGAATGATGCCTTCGGCCGCCGCTTTGCGCGTTATCTTCAGCGCGCGCGCAATCCTGTCGATCGCGGCGGCCGCGCGCTCCGGATACAACCGCATCGAGCCGCCCAGAAATTGTCCGTCACGAATGCGGCCGAGCACGACGTGCGCATCGGTTACGGTTGGCCGGTTCACCTTGCCATAGCAGGCCGGTCCGGGCATCGCGCCCGCGCTTTCCGGTCCGACGCGCAGCAGCCCGCCTTCATCGACCCGCGCGATCGAGCCTCCACCCGCGCCGACCGTCTGAATGTCGAGCATCGGCACTCGCACCGGAATGCCGTCGATGTAGGCTTCGGCGGTCTGCCGGGGCGTTCCTTCCGACAAGCTCACGTCTGTGGAGGTGCCGCCCATGTCGAATCCCAGCACTTTTTCATAGCCCGACAGCCGCGCAGTCTCGATGGCGCCGATCACACCGCCTGCGGGCCCGGACAACAGCGTGCGCACTGCATGCTCGCGAGCTTCCCGAGCGCGAATCACGCCACCGTTCGACTGCATGATCCAAAGCTTGGGGACCGACTCCAATTGCGAGAGATAGCGGTCCATCAACGGACCGACGTACGCGTTCAGAAAAGTAGTGGTCGTGCGTTCGTATTCCCGGAACTCGGGACAGATCTCATGGGAACAGCAGAGATATGGAGCCGCGGCTTGCGATGGCATCGCGCACCACGCGCTCGTTCTCGGGATTCGCATAGGAGTGCAGAAAGCAAATCGCGATCGACTCCACTTTCGCGCGGCGTCAGCTTCCGACGCAAGCCGATCGAGCTTGTCGGCACAGCGCGCGACTGTTCCATCGAAGTATGTCCGCTCATTCACTCCGAAGCAAAGTTCCGGATCGGCCAGGATCTTCTTTGGCGGGGGACTCAGTACGTAGAGCTGCGCACGATTCTGGCGGCCGATCTGGATGACATCTTCGAAACCGGCGGTTGTCACCAGCGCGGTCCGGACGCCCTTACGTTCCAGCAGGGCGTTCGTCGCGACTGTCGAGCCGTGCACGATTTCATCTCTCGCGTGTGCTCCGGCTCGTCGCAACCCTTCGAGGATTACGAGCGCAGGGTCGGCGGGATTCGAACGAATCTTGAAAGTCTCGAATCGCCCATCGTCATGCGCGACGACGAAATCTGTGAACGTTCCGCCGGTATCAATGCCGATTCGCATCGGTCATGACCCTTCGGTCCGGGATCGGCAGAGGCACGCCTTGTTCACGGAATCGTTCCAACAAACGCCGCCGGATGTGGGACTGGGCGGGACCGCCGTCGCCGTGCGACGGCACATGGACGACGAGTTTCATTTGCAGATGCGTGGGCAACACTCCAGGATCGAATGATACAGCGGGAGCCGGGTCATCCAACACCTGCGGCGTTTCCGCAGCGACATCCAATGCTATTTCCGCGATCAGGTTGTGATCGGCGGAATGCGACGCGAGAATCGAAATATCAACCGAAACACGACGCTCCGGAAGACTGTAATTCGTTAGCGTGCTGGTGGTGATCTTCGTGTTTGGAATCACTATCATATTGTTGCCGGCTGACAGGATTCGTGTCGTCCGCCAACCAATGTCTCGTACGGTTCCTTCTTCACCGCTGGACAGTTTGATGAAATCACCCACGCCAACAGGTTGCTCGATCAGAATGTGCACGCCTGCAAAGAAATTCGCCAGGGTGTCCTGAAGAGCTAGCGCTACAGCCAAACCGCCAACGCCCAATGCCGTCAGGATCGGCGTGATGGTCACGTCGAACAGACGGAGCAACATCAGGAATCCAAGGCTCAAGACAAATACATATGTCAGGGTCCGCGACAGCCCTGCCACAGCGAACGGCATGTTGTACCGCTCGCCGTAGACGGTTGTCATGCGAACAAAGATCGCGGCCGTCACCAGCGTGGCGCTGGTAATGAGGAAGACGCCGATCCCCTTATTCGCCCAATAGACCAACGCAGGCGACGGATTCGCATTTTGAATTGCGATCGAGAGAGCGGCAGCTATGCACCACAACACGGATGGGAACTGGATCACGTGCAAAAAAACGTGAGCAAAAGCATGCTTATCCGAAATTTTGCGATTCAGAATCTTTAGAACGATACTGCGGGTGAGAAGGCACAGCAGGAGAGCTATACCAAAGGCAGCCAACGGAACCATTAGTGCGGCGAATCGTGGGCTCAAACCAGGATTGTCGCATACACTTTTTTGGACAGAACTCGGCGCCGATTTTGCTTCCAATGCGTGATCGAAAATGTTCGCGACTTGCGCCGTTATGAAGTGAGGGCGCGCTAAGACGCCCGAAGTCGGCAGAGGACGCAGCAAAGACGTAGATTCAAAGCGCCTACGTCACAGTTGGAGGAGTCCCATAAGCGGGCCGCTCGGAGGCGGCCCGCTATAATCGCAATCAATGCGCTTTTTGTCCGCGGCCTGCTCGCGCCTGGCCAGTATAGAAGGCTTGCGCGTCGAGAAGGACGCGCCACTAAGTCTCCATACGCGGTTCGGTTTGGGCGGAACCGCAAGTTACCTTGTAGACGCTTCTACCGAAGTATCCCTCCAGGAAGCTATCCAATACATCAAAGCAGAGGAGTTACCATTCTTGGTGATCGGCGGAGGCAGTAACCTTGTTGTGGCCGATGCAGGCTATCGAGGCGTCGTTCTTCGCTACACCGCAAGAGAAATATCTCTTTCGGGCGTTTGCGTCACCGCTGACGCCGGGGCCGACCTTCAGAAGCTGGTCGACTATACGATCGACAATGGCCTCGCGGGCATTCACACGATGACCGGCATCCCGGGATGGGTCGGCGGCGCAGTCTACGGCAATGCAGGCGCTTACGGACGCTCCACACACGAGAGTATCGAATCCGTTCGATTCTTTAACGGCGAACAATTCGGCGAGTTCTCGAACCCGCAGTGCGGCTTCCGGTACCGCCATAGCCGCTTTAAAGACGACAAAACTCTCATCGTCCTATCCTCCAGGTGGGTCCTTACACCCGGCGACGCCGACGCTCTTCGCAAACAAGCCGACGAGATCCTCGCTGTCCGCAATGCCAAATACCCTCCGGAGATGAAATGCGCTGGAAGTATCTTCAAGAATCTGCTCTTCGCCGAGTTGCCTCCGTCAGCACAGGCAGAGGTCGACCCTAAAGTTATTCGCGAAGGAAAGGTGCCGTCGGCCTATTTTCTCGAGCGGGTCGCCGCCAAGGGCATGCGGAATGGCGATATTCATGTCGCCGATTATCATGCGAACCTGATTTATAACGTGGGCAAAGGGACGGCGAGTCAAGTCCGCGAGATCATAGACGAACTCAAGGCTCGCGTTCGTGACAGATTCTGCTTTGAAGTCGAGGAAGAGGTTCAGTATGTCGGCTTCTAAAGTGAGGAGCAATGAAGCTTCGCATTCTTCATAACGCAATTCGATTCCGCCTGGGAAGAACGGAGGTCGATCGCCTGCGCAGAGGCATCGAGTGCCGCGAGATGATTCATTTCCCGGGAGCCCAGAAACTGGCGTATGTCATTAAGCCAGGCCCTGGAACCGCGATATCGGCTTCGTTATCGGACCAGGTGATTAACGTAGAAGTACCCGGACGTGATCTGGAAGAATGGGGCGCCTCGAACCAAGTGGGATTATCCGCCGAGATTTCCGTGGCTGGCGAAACGCCGCTTCAGGTACTGATTGAGAAAGACTTCCGGTGTCTCGATCCTCGCGACTCAGAGGATCAGGCCGATACTTTCGATAACCCGCTTGAAGCGCATCCAAGTTGTGACGGCCCCTTATAGGATCACGGCGAATTACACCCAGCACAGTAGTCAAAGACGCTCGTTATCATGAACTATGCGTTCGTAGCGAGGTGCTGATTGACAGTGGTGGACAAGGACTCATAACAGTCGTATCGGGCCTGCCTCGGTCCGGAACTTCAATGATGATGCGCATGCTGGAGAGTGGCGGTGTACCGCCGCTTATCGATGGCTTCCGGTCAGCGGACGATGACAACCCTCTCGGCTACTACGAGTTCGAAGCCGTCAAACGACTCGACAAAATGCCTACAACAAGACAGTCAAGATAATCTACGTCTTCCTGTACTTGCTCCCACCGGATCATCGCTACAAGGTGATCTTCATGAATCGTCATCTTGACGAGGTCGTCGCTTCACAGAAAGTAATACTGCGCCGACGACAGGAAGGTGATCGCCTCACCGACGAACAACTCATGGCCTCGTTCGACGATCAGCGCAATAAGCTCGATGTTTGGATTAGAGCGCAGGAGAATTTCACGATTCTCAACCTGAACTATGACGAGGTTGTAGCTGACCCTGCTCGAGCAGCCGCGGATATTACGAACTTCCTCGGCCTGAAGCTCGATGTTGAGGCGATGGCCCAGTCGGTCAATCCATCGCTCTATCGCAATCGATCGAACGCTCTGTAAACGCGCTTTACTTTAGTAATTTCGCCAATTCTTTCAGCGCTGGCTCCAGTTTTTGCGGTTTGGTCAACACGCCTTCAAACAGGTCTCCGACATCCCGAAATCGTTCCACGGCGTTTTCAATCGTAAAAGTCTTCGGAGTCAGTCCCTGCTTCACCTCACTCCAGTCGAGCGGCGTCGCCACCGGACGCGCCGTCGTAAGCGCGAGTCACATACGGCGCTGCGATCGTCTTGCTCGAACTGATCTGAAGATAGTCGAAGTAGACTCGATTCTTTCGCCGCTTCGCTACCGCGCGTGGCGTCGTGAACAACTCGGGCCGTTCCTCGAGTACTACCTGCGAGATGATTTCTGCAAACGATCGCGCCTGCTCATACGTGTACCGCGGCTCGATTGGAATAAAGACATGCATCCCGTCGCCACCTGTCGTCTTCGGATATCCCTTCATCCCGATCTCATCGAGCACACCCTTCACCAAACCCATTGCCTCGACAATCTTATCGAATGTACACTCCATCGGATCGAGGTCGATCAGAATATAATCCGGGCAATCCAGCGTCTCCACTCGGCTCATCCAGGGATTCTGGTCGATGCAACCGAGATTTGTCAGGAACAACAGCGTAGCTCGATCATCGGCGACCACGTAACGGATCGGCGCCCCTCGATGAGAGGAGTGAATTGGCTCAATACGAAGCCAGCTTGGAAATCCCTCTGGAATATCTTTCTGAAAGAAGAACTCCTCATGAATCCCGTTCGGATAGCGCTTCAACGAGAGCGGTCGACCCGCCAGATGCGGCACAAGCAAATCCGCGATCGCATCGTAGTAATTCAGAACATCGCGCTTCGTGTACCCATCTTTCGGAAACCAGATCTTGTCCAGGTTCGTGAACTTCAGCGTCTTCCCGTCTACCTCTCGCGTAACTTCCTTGCGATCGGCCGGCAACCCCTCTCGCACAACCTCCTCGGCTGTCTTGTCTTCCCGCAGACCAAGAAACACCGGCGCGCGAAGCCGTAAGTCCGAAGTCCATTCCGAAAATCGAACTTCGCAAAGCAGCTTCGGCTCCACCCACGTGACCTTACGCAATAAATCGATCTTTTTGCCGAAGGGATTGCGAGACGTCTCGAGCGGCTTCAGCTTCTTATAGATCGTGTTGAGCATCCGATCGTCGAATCCCGTCCCCACACAGCCCACATACTGAAGCTTGTTGTTGTCATACATCCCCAGCACAAGCGAGCTGAACGTCGTACGCTCCCCATGAGTGTATCCGCAGATGATAAATTCCTGCTGGCCGGTGACTTTCAATTTCAGCCATCGCCGTGTGCGTTTCGATTCGTACCGGCTCTGCGCTTCCTTCGCGATCACTCCCTCTAACCCCATTTGCCGGGCGGCTTCAAGGATCTCCGAGCCTTTCACTTTGAAGTGATCGGACACCTGAATCCGATCCCCAGGTGTCACGATTGCCGCCAGCGCTTCTTTGCGATCGACAAGTGGTGTATTGCGAAGATCGTAGCCATCCACATACAACAGATCGAACGCATACATCTTCACGGGAATCTTCCGCGCGAGGTGCGCGACTTCATTCGCATTCGTCTGATGAATGCGCGGCTGAATCAGTCCGAACCTGGACCGACCCTCTTCGTCAAGGACAGCGATCTCAACGTCCAGAATCGCCTTCTCGGCAGCAACATGATGCGGAATGACGCCTAACTCCGGATACTGCCGGTCAAAAGAATTCCCATTTCTCGAGAGCAGCCGAATCTTGCCGTCCTCGATGTAACAGATCGCCCGAACGCCATCCCACTTGATCTCGTAGACCCAGTTCGACCCTTCCGGCGGATGGTCCGCCGGTGAAGCAAGCATCGGCTGCACGTTGGCGGGCATCGACGCCTCCTTCGCCCCAGGAAGCCCGGAAGGATCAAACCTAGCTTTTTTTTAGAGGCTTTCTTCTTGGCCTTCGGCCTGAGATCCTGCGCGATCTCTTCCTGCGTGCGACCCGTCTTTACGCTATAAGCGAGCGCCTCAATGTCATATTCTGGATCGGCAAACTCGTCTTGTTTCTTGATGAGCAGCCACTCATTGCCTTTCCCTCGGCCCTTCATCAACACGAGAGCAAACTCGCCTTTCATCTTCTGACCGTTCGCTCGGATCTTGAGATCGCCACGTGCGATCTGAGCTTCGCCATCGCCATCCTTCAGAACTTCGAATGTTCCCGCGTCCCAGAGCATTACGCTTCCTGCGCCGTAGTTGCCCTTCGGAATGTTGCCCTCAAAATCGCCGTAACTCAGCGGATGATCTTCCACATGCATCGCTAGCTGCTTCGCCAGCGCCACCTGCGATGGGCCTTTGGGCACCGCCCAACTCTTCAGCGTTCCGCCGATCTCCAGTCTCAGGTCGTAGTGCAGACGCGTGGCGTCGTGCCGCTGAATGAAAAGGCGGCCTTGCGTCCTTTCCGGCTCCAGCGTCGATGGCGCCGGCTCGGGCGTCTGCTCGAATTTTCGTTTGCGAACGTACTCCTTTAGAGACATATGAGGCTAATACCCATACTCCCGCATCATAGACTTAGTGCCCGAGAAACTCAGCTTCAGCGCCGTGCTCCCCGACATATGGGAACTTGTCCGTCCACGTCGCGGCCTTCTCGCCTTCGGGCTCGTCCTCATGATCATCAATCGGGTAGCGAGCCTCGTACTCCCGGCGTCGACCAAATTCCTTATTGATGATGTCATCGGCAAGAAACACACGGAAGTGCTCGCGCCGTTGTTAGGAGCGGTACTCGTGGCGACCGTCCTGCAAGGCGCTACTTCTTTCACGTTGACACAATTATTATCGAAAGCGGCGCAGCGTCTCATAGCGGAACTACGACAGAAGATTCAGGAACATATTGGTCGTTTGCCCGTCGCTTACTACGACGCGAACAAAACGGGCAATCTCGTATCGCGCATCATGACCGACGTAGAAGGAATTCGAAACCTGATCGGCACCGGCCTCGTCGAGTTCGCAGGCGGAGTCACGACCGCGCTCATCGCGTTGATCATCTTAATCCGCATCAGTCCAATCATGACGGGCATGACCGTTGGCTTCCTGGCGATCTTCGGCTTTGCAATCCACAAAGCCTTCTCCAAAGTAAGACCCATCTTCCGCGATCGTGGACAAATCAACGCGGACGTTACGGGCCGTTTGACGGAATCTCTCGGCGGCGTTCGTGTCATCAAGGGCTATCACGCCGAATCACGCGAAGCAGCCGTGTTTGCGACCGGCGTGCATCGTCTGCTCGACAACATTCTCAAATCTCTGAATACGATCTCCGTCATGGGCCTGTCGGCGAATCTCCTTCTCGGTTTAGTGGGTTCTCTGGTAATGTATGTCGGAGCCCGGCAGGTATTGTCCGGCGCAATCACTCTCGGTGATTTCGTAACATATACTGCCTTTCTCGCCTTTCTTGTAGCGCCCGTCTTCCAGATCGTTCAGATCGGCACGCAACTCACAGAAGCAGTCGCAGGACTCGAGCGCTCCCGAGAAGTGCTCAACGAGAGCCGCGAAGATGCCGATCCCGCCCGAACGATCAATATCGGCCCCATCGAAGGCTTGGTCGAGTTCCGCGATGTGCATTTTGAATACACAAAGGGTACCCCTGTCCTGCACGGAATCGACTTCACTGCCCAACCCGGCACGGTCACCGCGCTTGTAGGTTCATCCGGATCCGGCAAGTCCACAATTATCGGCCTTATCTCAGCCTTCTACAAACCAACCGAAGGCTCTGTCCTAGTCGACCAGAACGATCTGTCCAATGTTCGACTCAGCTCTTATCGGACACAGCTCGGCGTCGTGCTTCAGGACACGTTCCTCTTCGACGGAACCATCCGCGAGAACATCGCCTTCGCCCGGCCCGATGCAACCGATGAAGAGGTGAGAGAAGCCTGCCGCATCGCCAGAGTGGACGAGTTCGCGAGCTTCGACACCGTCGTCGGGGAACGCGGAGTCAAGCTCTCCGGAGGGCAACGGCAGCGAGTCTCCATCGCGAGAGCAATTCTTGCTGATCCACGAATCCTGATCCTCGATGAAGCCACCTCCAGCCTGGACTCGGAATCGGAAGCGATCATTCAACAAGGGTTGTCTTATCTCATGCGAGGCCGTACCACCTTCGTCATCGCGCATCGCCTGTCCACCATCCGCCGCGCCGATCAAATCCTGGTGGTAGAAGCCGGCCGCATCGTAGAACGCGGCTCGCACGAAACGCTCTTCGAGGCCAAAGGACGCTACTGGGATCTCTACACCAGGCAGCACGGTCTTGAGTCGAACCTATTCCTCGCGCCGGGCGAAGGCGACCAGGTTCCCGACGAGACTCCTAAGCCCTCCACGCCCACGCCGGCTCTGTAAGTGCAATTGACAAGCGCCCATCGCATCGTCGATCATGTAGCTGTCGGTATTCGACATGTCGAGACACCAGCAAGCAGAAGTCCCCTACGGAACGCTCGATCTTCTCATCCTGAAGACGCTTGAGGTCATGGGCGCCATGCATGGATATGCCATCGCCCGACGCATCGAGCAAATCTCGCAGAACACGCTGCAACTTAGCCAGGGCTCTATCCACCCCGCGTTGATCCGTCTCGAGCAGGAAGGCTGGATCCGCACTGACTGGGGAATCTCTGAGACAAACCGCAAAGTAAAAATCTACTCGCTGACTGCTTCAGGCAAAAAGCAGGTGCGCCTCGAAATCTCGAGATGGGAGAAAGCCACTGCCCTCATCGCCCAATTTCTCGAGGCGTCGTCGTGACGATCCGTCGCGCGATCGCCGGACTGCGGGCCTTATCGCAAAAGCATCGTCTCGAACAGGAATTGCAGAACGAGATCCTGGCCCACCTCGAGCTGGCGGAGAGGGATGCGCTAGCCCGCGGTCTTTCGCCGGAGGACGCCCGTTTGGCCGCTCGCCGTCAATTTGGAGGAATCGAGCAAGTGAAAGAACAGCATCGTGAGGAGCGCAGTGCGCAGTGGTTAGAGATACTCTTCAGGGACGTTCGGCATGGCATGGCTTCGCTCGTCCGTGACGCCGGATTCACAACCATCGTCGTAATCGTGCTCGCGATCGGAATTGGGGCTAACGTCGCGATGTTCAGCCTTGTCGATGCCGTGCTTCTGAAGCCGCTCCCATTCCCTCAGCCCGAACGCATAGTCCGAATTTGGGAGGCTCCCCGACTCGGTGTCACCAATGCCACCAGTACACTCGACTTCCTCGACTGGAAGCGCATGAGTACATCCTTCGAAGCACTGTCCGCTGAAGTCCCAGCTTCCGCTGCCCTCGTCAGCTCCGGCGAGCCGGTACGTCTTCCAGGCAAGCTTGTCTCGTCAGGACACTTCAAGGTCTTCGCCGCCACCCCACTGCTCGGACGAACTTTCCGCCCGGAAGATGACGAGCCCGCAGGCGCATTGCGTGTCGTACTGAGCAATGCGGCGTGGCTGACGCATTTCGGCGGCGCCAAGGATATCTTGAGCCAACGCCCCGTGTTCGATGGACAGGCCCACGAGATCATCGGCGTACTCGCGCCAGGGGCCTTCGATCGCGACGAAGTTGCCTTCTGGAAGCCGCTGATCTTCAGACCGGATCAACGTACGCGTGAGTTTCACTGGCTCAGTCTGCACGGCCGCCTTCGAGAGGGTGTTACGAGGCAGCGTGCACAGGACGAAATGCGTTCGATTCAGGCAGCGTTGTCGGAAGTAACGCCTTTCTGGAAACGCGATTGGAAGATCGTAATCGAGCCCATCGACCGCTTGCTTGTCGGCGACCGGTTGCGCCAGTCCATTCTCGTGGCCTTTGGAGCCGTCGCGGTCGTGCTGTTGATCGCATGCGCGAACGTAGTGAACCTTCTTCTCGCCAAAGGAGCCTCGCGCCGGAAGGAAATGGCGATACGAAGCGCCCTAGGCGCCGGCAGAGGTCGCCTAGTAGCGCAATTGCTCACCGAAAGCGTGCTTCTCAGTTTGATCGGGGGAGCCGCCGGCCTTGCTCTGGCCTCGCTACTCACCGAGCTTGCGACGCCCGTGCTGAGGCAATCTCTCCCTTACACCGCCGACGTGCGAATGGACCTGCGAGTACTCGTCTTTGCCGCAGCCGTCGCGCTATCCGTTGCTCTGCTCGTGGGCGTGCTCCCATCGTTAAGAGCCTCTGCCGGCAATCTGTCGCGATCACTCAATCAATCCACTCGAGGCGCCTCAAACGCGCATCACCGCGTAAGACGAGCCATAGTCATTGGAGAAGTCGCGCTTTCTTTAGTGCTCGTCTGCTGCGGTATTCTTCTGTTTCGAAGTCTATTCAACCTTCAGCAGCTCGATCCTGGCGTGCGGATCGACAACGTCATAACGATGTCGGTCGAGCTGCCATTGCGTACCTACGACACCCCCGAGAAGGCAGCCCTCTACTATGATTCCCTCAGCCGCAAGCTCCTCGAGGCGCCGGGTGTCGTTCAGGTAGGCCTTTCGAATTTCTTGCCTCTTCAGTGGATCCGAGCAGGCGAAAGAGCGCAAGTTCCAGGAAGCGAGGAGCCCGTCAGATTGCGTCTGAAGCGCGTAGATCCAGGCTACTTCGAAGCGCTTGGGATTCCTTTGTTGGCCGGCCGCGGCATTACGGTTCGAGATCGCTCCGGAACCATGCCGGTTATGGTTATCAATCAGGCGCTGTCCACTCGGTTTGAGAATCTGTTCGGTGTAAAGAACCCGGTCGGTAAGACCGTGCGGCTCGATGTCCCACATTACATCGCGAAGGGCGCGCGAACCTCAGACACACAGATTATTGGAGTGATCCGAAGTGAACGTGTGGCTCAACCCGGCAGCCCGGACCCTCCCGTCGCATATGTCGCGTTAGCACAGGCTCCTCAACCGGAGATCAACGTTGTAATCCACACGCGAGCGAATCCCGCTTCCGCTATCCCCGCGATCCGCGAAGCAGTCCGTCAGATTGACCCGAACCTGCCGCTCGGGAATATCGCGACTATGCAACAGGTTCACGATCGCACACTCGCAGGGACCAGCCGGCCGGCATGGCTCATCGGAATCTTTGCTCTGATTGCCGCGCTCCTTGCTGGCATCGGGCTCTACGGCGTTATCTCGCATTCCATAACTCAGCAGCGAAAAGAGATTGGCATTCGCATGGCGCTCGGTGCTCGAGCATCTAATGTACTCGGCCACGTAGTGCGTAACGCTCTAACAATGGTCTTTGTAGGTCTCGCGATCGGACTCGTAGGAGCTCTCGCGCTCACACAAGTGTTACAAAAGCTTCTCTTCGGCGTCTCCCCACTTGATCCGATTGCCCTTGCTACCGCCTGCACTGCGATGACATTAATCGGATTGTTAGCGGCGTTGCTGCCCGCCAGCCGCGCCGCCCGCGTCGACCCGATGACGACCCTCCGCGAAGAAGGCTGACATTAACGATCGTCGTCGTCAATATCGAGCGACAGCGGCGCGAACAACGCATTCTTGGTTCCGGGATATTTCGTACCCCAGCCGCGCACCGAGTGCCAAACAATGCGATTCAATTTCTCCGTCGGCACCGCGTCCGGAACATCCCACCGCATCTTCATCGACGCAAGCGCTCCTTCTCGCTCGGCTCCTTTTAACGCCCGAAGCGGCGGATTCACATCGTCAAGCGACTGCTCCGGCACGACGGCATCGTAAGTCGTGTAGTCCGGTGTCTCGTGAAAACTCGCTCGCATATCATTCGCAATTAAATCGAAGATCGACATCGTCGGCAGGCCGAGGATCAGTTCCATCGTCTTCAGCATGCTCTGGTGTGAGTAAAACGTGGAATCGACATGCCCGCGACGCGTGTAAGGACTGATCGCCATCGCAGTTGTGCGGTGTCCATCGACATGATCGACACCGTTTTGCGCGTCGTCTTCCACGATGAAGATAGCCATCTTCTTCCAGAACTTCGATTTCGTCAGCGCCTCTACGATCTGACCAACCGCCAGGTCATTGTCAGCGACCATTGCTTTCGGCGTCGAGACACCGGGGGTTGTTCCGAATGTGTGATCGCTCGGCAATTGGATGACGGTCAAATTCGGCATTGAGCCCTCGTCATTCCACTTCTTCAGATCCGTTAAGAAGATACTTGCTCGGACCACATCCGGAATCGCATTTGTATAGGCTGGGAAATTTCGCGCCAGGATCTTGTTCAACGATGCGATCGGCGCGGTGATGTTCCACTCCTTTGTAAAATCCTCTTCCTTGCGCCATCTCGCGAGGAGTTCAGCACGCTGTTTTCCCGCGGGTTCCGCCATGCGGCCGGCATACTCACCATAAATCCGCACGGTCTTGCCGCGCTGGATGGCGAGATCCCAGAGAAACCCGCTGCTCGAATACGCAATGGGATCAGAGCCATCAAACGGATAGCTCCGACCGAGATAGCCAGGCCATAAGCAATACGCAGTCTCATTCGCTTGTGTGAGCCATTGATGCCCGTCGGCGCTATTGCCCCCACTCGCATAGAAGTTGTCCAACAGAACGAACTGGTCCGAGAGACGGTGCTGATTCGGCGTCACAGCTTCGCCGAACATCACCAGCGATGGATCACCATTGCCCTTCGACATATCACCAAACACCTGATCATAGGTTCGATTCTCTTTGACAATGTAGACAACATGATCGATGAGCGACGGATCCCCGACTCTCGACGGGATCGCCACAGGACCCGGTTTCGTCGAGCGCCGCGTCGGCGCCGCCGTCAGAGTCATACGATTGTTCTCAGCGACGGCTGTGGTGTAGTTGGCTAACTGCGCCGCATCCGGCAGTTCGACCACATTGACTGCTCCACGATAGGCATGGACAAATCGCCTCGAGGGAACCTGCTGCCATCCCGACCCCGCCCCAAGTAGCGACCCGATCGCCAACTGCTTCCCGTCCGGTCCGACCGCGAGCGAGTTCGGGTACCATGCCGTCGGAATCATGCCTTCGATGTTCCCTGTCGCAGTCGCCACAATAGCGACCGCATTGATGCCGCCGCACGCGACGAACAACTTGCTTCCGTCCGGAGAAACAGCCAAAGCCGTTGGAGCAATCCCGGCCACCTTCGTTGGAAACGGTTGCACCGCGATCGTACGAGTTACCTTGTGATCCCGATCATCGATCACCGAAACCGAGTCGCTATTGCTGTTCGCCACGTACACACGATGGCGAGCTTCGTCCCAGACGATCGCGGTCGGATGAAGCTGCACCGGGATTGTATGCGTCACCTGGAGCGTGCTGACATCAATCCGCGATATCGTACCGCTAGCGGCGACACCACGAGCGTCAACAACGACGCGGTCTGCCGTCGGACTCAAACCAGTCGCAGCCGTCAGATCTTTTGGGTTCGGAACTCGGCCTCCCCAATTCGAGACATACGCAATCGAACCCGCCCGATTGATCGCCACACCGAAAGGCGCAATGCCTGTCTTCGCCGAGCCGCGCACTGTGCCCGTAGCCGTTTCGACAATCGCAAGCTTGTTGTCGAACGTCAACGGCACCGCAGCCAATCCGTTGCCGAGCGCCATCGCGCCACCGATGTGAGATCCCAGATCCGCGGCCAGCAGAGTCGTTCCGCCCGCCTGACTACCGATCAGATTCACCTTCCGAACCTTCGTGGAAATAGCGATCGCGCGCTTGTTCGCCTCGTCATAGCGAATACCCTGAAGTCCCGGCGTTCCATCCAGAGCAAGGCGCTCGATCACCTGGTTGGTCCGCCAGTTCATGCGATACATATTCGAAGCGTGCAGTACCCAGATCTCGGACGCGTCTGCCCCGAAGGTCACGCCGTAGACACGCCCTTGAAACACAGATGGGACACCCGCAGGAGTGATGGTTTGGCGTGTAGTTACGACGCCCGGATCGGTGACGGCTCGCACCGGACGTTCGATGGTTTGAGCGGCGGCGACCGAAATCGCCACCGCCACGATCAGCAGAATTTTACGCATTTCCCTAGCATCGTATCGAAATGCAGGGAATCGTAGGTTACAGCTAGATCAATTCTTAATACGTGCAGCGGCCGCCGCTTGCATCGTAAGTCTGTCCCGTAACGAACGAACAATCCTTGCTCGCCAAAAAATGGACAACGGCGGCAATCTCCTCAGGCTTGCCGGTCCGGCGCATCGGGATCTTATCCGTCATATACGAAATCTGCTCCGGCGTGAGTTGATCGAGTATCTTCGTCTGCACAACCGCAGGCGCAACCGCGTTCACGCAGATCCCCTCCGTCGCAACTTCTTTTGCCAGGGATTTGGTGAACCCGATCACAGCAGCCTTCGACGCCGAATACGCCGTCATCCGCGGATTGCCTTCCTTACCAGCGACCGAAGCGATATTCACGATGCGTCCGTACTTCTGCTCGCGCATCGGCCCGATGGCTGCGCGGCAACAATGAAACACGCCATCAACATTCACGGCAAAGACGCGCTTCCAATCCGACTCGTCGTATTCCCAAAGGGGAGCAGCCATCCCTGCGATGCCTGCGTTGTTCACAAGGATATCGATGCGGCCTGTCTTGCCGAGCAGCGTTTTCATCGCCGATGTCACCGACGCGGCGTCCGTGATATCCATCTGTAGCGCCAAGGCTCCGGTGATCAATCCCGCGGCTTCCGACGCAGCGTCTCCATTTATGTCAGCGATCGCAACCGTCGCTCCCGCATTCGCCAGCCGCGTCGCAATCGCCGCGCCGATCCCCGTTGCCGCTCCGGTCACTACAGCGGTCTGGCCGTCCAATCGAAGAAAATCAGTCATGAGTTGTCGACTACCAGGATAAGGCTCGTAATACACTTGGCTCATGAACCGCCGGGCATTTCTTTCTCACGCAGCGGCCGCAGCCTCCGTTTTCGCGGCGGACCGCAAGCGCCCAAACATTCTCTGGGTTTCTTGTGAGGACAGCAGCCCGCATTTCGGCTGCTATGGCGACCGCAACGCGATTACTCCAACTGTCGACGCTCTGGCGGCCAAAGGAGTCCGATACACGCGTGCACATTCAGTCGCCGGCGTCTGTGCCCCGAGTCGCTCCGGCATCATCACAGGAATGTACCCCACGTCCCTGGGATCGCAGTACATGCGCTGCAGCGTCGCCCTGCCCGACTTCGTCAAGTGCTTCCCGGAGTACATGCGGGAGGCCGGCTACTACTGCACCAACAACGCAAAGACCGACTACAACTTCCCGGTCCCGAAGAATGCCTGGGACGAAGTGAGCCGGCAGGCGCATTGGAAGAATCGCAAAAAGGATCAGCCATTCTTCGCAGTATTCAATTTCGAAACGACTCACGAGAGCCAATGCCGCAAACGCGGAGCCGAATACAGCCAGATGATTCAGCGCCTGACGCCGCAGCAGCGCCAGGACCCGCAAAAGCTCGATCTCCCACCCTACTACCCCGACACGCCTGAGTCCCGCCGCGATTGGGCTCAAGTCTATGAGCTGATCACCGCAATGGACTATCAGGTTGCGGATCGCTTGAAGGAACTCGAACAAGCCGGATTACTTGAGGACACCATCGTCTTCTTTTGGGGAGATCATGGCGTCGGCCTGCCACGCGCCAAGCGATGGTGCTACGAATCGAGCACGCATGTCCCACTCGTCGTCTATGTGCCCGAGCAGTTCCGCACTTCCGCGCAAGGCAAGCCGGGAACCACGGACGACCAACTGATTAGCCTCATCGATCTCGGTCCAACTGTTCTCAATCTCGCCGGCGTCAAGGTTCCTGATCACATGCACGGCCGGGCGTTCCTCGGACCCAACCTCAAGCCAAAACGTGAGTATGTCTTCGCCGCCCGCGACCGCATGGACGAACGTTACGATTCCGTGCGAATGGTCCGCGACGGTCGCTATCGTTATCTCCACAACTTCACGTCCTACTTGCCCTACGCGCAGCACACCGCGTATATGGAAATGGGCAACATCATGAAGGAGCTTAGAAAAGCGCAAGCAGAGGGCAAGCTACCCGAAGCAGCAAAACTCTTCATGGGCGAAAACAAGCCGGTCGAAGAACTCTACGATACTGAGCACGACAAGCACGAATTAAAAAACCTCGCCAACTCCCCCGAACACAAAAAGACACTCGAGCGAATGCGCAATGCCCAGTTGAAGTGGGCCCTCGAGACACGCGATACCGGACTTATCCCCGAACCTGACCTCGAGGAACGCGGAAAGAAGGCCGGCGCCCGCTATAACGTGTTCCACCAGCCCGGCTCCGAGAAGTATCTCCGCGATCTGTGGGCATTCGCCGACGCTGTGAATCGAAACCCGAACCCACAGGTCCTCCAGCGTTCATTGACGAATCCCGATCCGGCATTCCGTTACTGGAGCATCATCGGATTAACCAAGACCACGGCCTCCGCCAACGCCGCCAAGCAAGACATTCTCAAAGCAACGGCCGACCCCGATCCTAGCGTGCGCATTGCCGCTTTGCGAGCCGCCGCCTTACACCTGGGCGACGATTCCGCCATCCCGAAACTTGCATCGGAGATGACAAGCGCGAAACGTCTACGTCCGGCTGCATGCCGCCCAGGCTCTCGATGCTCTCGGAACGCGTGCCGCTCCCGCCCGACCAGCCCTTCAGGCCGCACTCAAGGATGAGAGCGAGTACGTCAAACGAATCGCCGAGCATGCCGTTTCCGCGCTCTCGGCCGCCTGAACTGCTGTGCTACTGTGAGTTTTCATGAAGCAACTGCAACCAGTCATTTGGATGAAGGGTACTTTCCTGAGTCCTCAACACTTGCAGACGCAGGACCGCTTCCTCGAGAGTTCGCTCCGGTTTCAGACGGAATCGCTTTCTTTTCAACCTTCCGGCTTCTCTGAACTGCAGATCAATCAGGAAGCACTGGCCGGAGGCGCGTTCGCGATCACGCGCGCCAGCGGCATCTTCCCTGATGGTCTGGTGTTCGATATTCCGAATTCGGATGCTGCCCCGTTCAGCATTCCGCTCGCCGAGCAGTTCGACCCCGATCAGCAGGAGATCGGCATACATCTGGGCATACCGAATCATCGCGATCGCGGCCTCAATGTGTCGATGTCGACGCGCGAATTCGATACTCGCTACCGCGCGGAAACGGCAATGCTGCGCGATGAAAACTCGGGCTTGAGCGAAAAGCCGGTTCAAGTCGCGCGCAAGAACCTGCGCCTTCTCATTGGTGACCGAAACTATGGCGGCATGTCCACACTTCGCTGCGCGACAATCCGCCGCACTCCTGCCGGAACGTTTCAGGTCGACCCGAAGTTTGTACCGCCGCTTCTCGATTTCACTGCAAGCGATTACCTTGTTTCGATCGCGCGGAGGCTTGTGGAGGTGCTCGCGGCGAAGAGTAGTCTCTTAGCCGGAACACGGCGTCAGCGCAATCTGACGCTAGCCGATTTCGGTACTGCCGACATCGCAAGTTTCTGGCTGCTGTATACCATCAATGCAACGCTGCCGGTGCTGCAGCACATCTTCGAATCACGGCACGGCCACCCGGAAGGCCTCTTCGCCGAGATGTTGCGGCTCGCCGGAAGCCTGACGACTTTCTCCACGCAGATCCACCCGCGCGATTTACCAAGATACGAGCATGACGATCTGTCGAAGTGCTTCACTGATCTCGATGACAAGATCCGCATCTTGCTCGAAACGGTAGTACCGACGAATTTCGTATCGCTCCCGCTAAAGTTGGTTCAGCCGTCAATCTATGCGACATCGATATCGGACGACAAATATCTGCACAACACGCGTCTGTATCTCGCTGTCAGCGCGGACATGTCGGAAGCGGATCTGATTGCGAAGACACCTTATCTGGTGAAGGTCTGCTCCGCGAATCACATCGAGCATCTTGTGAAACACGCGCTTCCCGGCGTGCCGCTGACTCACGTGCAGCGTCCGCCGAGCGCAATCCCGGTCAAACTCAACTATCAATACTTCAGCGTCAACCAGTCCGGTGTAGCTTGGGAGGCCGTGCAGCGCGCCCGGAATCTTGCCGCTTACGTGCCAGGAGATTTCCCCTCTCCTCAGTTGGAACTGATTGTGCTGCTTCCCGAAGCAAGCTGAAGCACACCGAGCGTTACCAGTTTTTTCAGCGCCGATTCAAAATCCGGCAACGAGATTGGGTACTCTTCGCGGATGAGGGCGTACACCTGCTCTGTCGTCCGATCCGCAATGCACAGCGCTGCTATCTTGGCGACCCATTCCGGCACAGGCTCTTCTTCATGAAATGGGTGATCGACAAAGAAAGCATATTCGAGAGGAATCACTTCGCCATTCTTGAAGCGATGGCGGACGCGCAACTCCATGTGCGGCGAAGGCGCCAGTCTCGCGCCGGCAAGCTGCATCGACGGCTTGGCTCGTTCCCAATCGAGCAAGGATTGCATTTCGTCAGTCGTGCACCTTTTGCCGATAAGCCGGCGTATAGTAAGCGGAACTCCTTCCGCTTTGCGCTCTATTAATAAATGAGCGTAGGGCATGCGCGTCACGCCAAGCTCGTTGAACAAGTCCATGTATTGCTGGTAATCGTCCAGATTCTGCTTTGCCAGCATCGACGCGCTAATCGCATGTTCCTGCGGCTTGATGACCGACCGTACAACCATGGCGATGTCGAACTCGGCATGCTCCTCGCCGAGCCACCGGCGAACTCGATGCTCGAAATCTCCCTCAAGACGATCCGTTGCGCGCACAGCCGCGACGAACTGCCCGCCGCGATTTAACATCTTTGGCAATCCCGTGATCACCCCGCGCGTGACAAACTCTCCGTCCGGTCCGCCATCAGCGTAAACATAGCGCTTTGAGCTCAGCGAAATGTCGAACGGTGGATGACAGGTGATCAAATCGAACCGCAAACCGTCCACCGGCTCATACAAGCTTCCTTCGCGAGCGACGATATTCTCGACGCCGTTCAGAAGGCAATTAAACTCGGTAAACAAGACGCATCGGGGAGCGATGTCGGTCGCGTAAACCTGCCGCGTGTTCGGTGAGAGAAGCAGCGCAGCTACGCCCGAACCCGTCCCGATGTCGAGAGCCTGGCCGACCCGCCGATCCGGCAAAGAGTAGAGATAGTGGTGCGCCGTATCCGTCAGCGCGTAGTAGACGCAATCTTCTTCCGGCCGCCCAACTTGGCCTTCATCGGAAGTGAATCGGTCCGAGGCAATCAAGAATCCGCGCATTCGATAGAGCAGTACGCTACTGCGGATTCGCCCTTGCGAAGCGGGCTCAGTCAGCCCGAGATCGGAGAACACCGTCCGTATCTCTTTGGATGCAACCGATTCCCAGTCTTCCACCGAAATAGCGCGGCCCAGGAAGAGCATTCGCACCAGCGGCGGCTCATCCTGATGTCGAGCAGGTTCGAAGTCCCCAACTCGATCGGCAAGAACATTAGAATCTTCGGAGTAACTAATGTTTAAAAACTGCCGGACGATGGCGAACTGGCTTCGATCTCCGATACGGATCATACGTTCTCGAGAAGCAGGTATCCACCTGAGGCAAGAATCGCAATCGCTCGAGCGAATTCTTCATCAGGAGCGGCTTCCGGCAAAACTCCATCCTTCTTCAATTCCGAGAACAATTCCTTTGCGTTCTTTGATCCGTCACACAACGCCATCAGATGTGGCGCCCATGTGATCGGTGCGAGCTTCCATGGAGAACGGGTAAGGGGTCACCAGCATGTGCTCTGCCGCCTCCCAACCGTCATCGCCCAACTTATGAAGCACGCGCAGTTCTGTTTCGGGATTCGGCTTCGGACGCGACTGCAAAATCTTCTCAGCCGCTCCGGGACTGGCGACCAAAGTCTCCCACTCGAGCGCCCACTCCATCTCCGAGCGCCCTGTGCGTGGGCCAAACTGCCGGCGGACAGTGAAGGCTCGTCTCGCCGAGCTGTGACGCTGCAGCAGCGCCACGCTGTAAGTCAGCGTCTCGATTTCGAGTTGCTTGAACGTATCGCGGAAGCGATGCTGATCCTCCACGTACGTTTTGCTTCCGGCGCTCGCGCGCGTCGCGAAATCTTCCGGCTGAATTAAGCGAATCGGGAACAAAGCAATATCGAACTCGGCCTGGGCGTCCCCAAGCCATTCCCGCATTCGTTGTTCATACGATTTATCGCGATCCGTGCCCATCGCGAGCATGTACAGCAGTCCGCCGGGAGCCAGGTACTTCGGCGCTTCCTCGATCACACGTTTAACAATTACTTCGCCATCGCTGCCGCCATCGTGAAACACCCACTTCGGACGGAGAACCGGAACGTAGGGCGGATGAACGATGATGCGGTCGAACGTCATGCCATCGGCTGGCGCGTAGAGATCGCCTTCCCGGATGGTGGCGTTCGGGACATCGTTCAATCGCCGGTTGAACTCGGCGAAACGTCACGCTGCGGGGGGAGATATCGAACGCATACGAGTGATCGGCATAGTTCTTCGCTGCATGCAAAGCGGCGAAGGCTGTCCCACAGCACAGTTCCAGGAGCCGTTCGCACTTCATCTTCGGCATGTACTGTAAGAAACGGTGCGCGTTCGAGACGATCGGCGCATAAACGGGATCGCGTGGGGAAAGGACACTGCGGTCGGGACTATGCCAGGAATCGCACACCGACCAAACGCCCGCATAGGGCACCAGCGAAACGGGAGACCATACTTCTTCCGGATTGTCTGCGTTGCCGTGAACTAATCCCAAAGTTTCCAGAAGCTCCACGCTCTCTGCGCCAAGCATCTCTGCAACCTTCGTCTCAGGAACAAACCGCGTCTCGATGAACAGTCGAATCAAGAGACCCGTGATGTCCTTATCCCAGGGCTCTACTTGCTCGCGATCGGGGACGTCTTCAAACGAAGACATCCTGTCGATGCCGAAGCGTTTGCAGACTGTGTCTTCGGTGTAATTTTCTCGCTCTAATAATCGCCGGAGCGCGGCGAATTGCTCATCGGTTCCGATTTCAATCGGTATACTCACTCGTTATTTCCTTAGGGCGAAAATCAAAATAATCGCGATCGCGATACACAGCAAAACACCTAGCCCGATAAAGAGCGGCAGATAACTCTGCTTTTTCACTGGGCGCGTCGCTGCAGCACTGGATGGGGCCGGCGGCGCCTGCCCGGCGGGCTTAGGTGTCTGAACCGGTTGCGAGGGCGTTGCAAACATGCGCGTAAATTCGCCGGATGTCTGCGATTGTTGTGGAGGCGGAGGCGATGGTGGCTGCATCATCGGCGGGGGCTGCGCATGAGGCATCGGATTCGCGCTCACCACGGGCGTGCCGAACATACGTGTGAACTCCCCAGCATCCCTGGAAGGAGCAGACGGTTCCGCCGCCTTAGCGAACGGATCTTTATAAGCAGGATGCGCGGTTGGGGTCGCAGGCTGCTGAGGTGTTTGGAAGAATTTGGTGAACTCACCTTCTGTGGCCGGTCTCGCAGCCGGCGGAGGTGGAGGTGGCGGAGCGGCGGGCGTTTGAAACATCCGCGTGAATTCGCCGGGGCCCTGCTTAGGCGGCTCGGCAGGACGCGGTGTCCGATCTGGCGTGATAAAAGGACGGTCGTTGGATGGTGGTCGCTGCTGTATAGGATTTGATGTCGGACTCGTCGCCGGCTTATGCTCAACCGGCGTTTGAAACATTCGCGTAAATTCCCCGGGACCCTGCTTGACTTGAGGCGGCGGCTGCTGAGGCGCCCGCTGCTGATCTGATTGCTGTGGAAACGGTTGATTCGCCGGCGGAAATGGCTGCGAGCTTGGAGGCGGCGTCGAAGCAGGTGTTTGGAACATCCGCGTAAACTCGCCTGGCCCCTGCTGCTGGACTTGCGGAGGCGGAGCCACGGGCGCAGCGGGAGTTGGCGGAACGGGCGGCGCGGTCCGCGACGGCGGCTCGGTCGGAACCTGAAACATCCTCGTAAACTCACCCGGCTGCGCTTTCGGAGCGGGCGGCGGCCCCGGCGGTGGGGTTGCTGGCGGGGCAGGCGCCGTAGGTTCATTCATCACCGGAACCTGAAATGTTCGAGTCAGACTCGGAACGGGCTCTTTCGACGCCGGCGTTTGGAAGACTCGATCGAACTCACTCGGCTCCATCGACTTATGAGGAGAAGAAGGAGGAGGCGACGACGCTGGAGTCTGAAACATCCGTGTAAACTCTCCCGGTCCCGCCTGTTGCGGCGGAGGCTGGTTCAACGGAGAAGACGCCGGCGGAGGAGATGTTGGGGGTTGAGGTGTCGGCGAAAAGGGCGTCGGCTGCGAAGTCGGATATCCCGCCGTAGGCGCGTCAAACATCACCGCCGAATGCGGCGCTTTCGGAGCCTCGAACATCCTGGTAAACTCGCCCACCTCGCTCTGCTTTGCGACCGGAGCAGGTGGAATCAAAGGTGGAGCAGCAAGTGGAGGCGCTGGCGCAGGCGGAGCAGCAACAGGAGGTTGCGCCGACGCTGGGTTCTGAGCCTCGAACATGCGCGTAAACTCACCGATCTCTTCAGTTTTCGCCGGAGCCGGTTGCGATCCGGATCGCTGGGCGGCCTCGAACATCTGGGTGAACTCGCCCGCCACTGGCGCTGGTGGTTCCGGAATCGGCGGATGTGGATCAGCGGGTTGCGGAGGCTGGGGCTCGGGCGGAGCAGGCGTACCGCCGGCCGGCTCCATCTTCCTTCCAAACTCGGACACCGGAATGCGCCAATTCCCCGCCTTTGCGAATCGGTCACTCTGTGCGGGACCTGGAGGGGCTGGCGTAGCCACTGCATCTAGCCACTCCGAAAAGGTGACCATCCGTTTCCATTCCGCGGTCACAATATAAGCTGTGCCCTCATTGTCGCCGACTTCTAGAATTTCTTTGCGTGCCGGGTCGACAAGATTTCGCACTTTATTTATGAGAATTTCGTGCTGTGTAATCGGACCAATTAGAAGGTGAACCGCGACGTGAAGGCTGGTCTGAACCTGTCGCGCGCTAAACGTTTTAATAGGACCGTCATTCAGGATTTCGAGGAGTTCGTACCTCTCATAAAAACTCATGACTTGTCACACCTCATGCCTGTTGATAACCAAACGTACCACGCGAAGCAACCTCTGTGAATCAGCTCAAATAGCACGAACCGTCGGCTTGCAAACGGAAGCGCTATGGTAGAGTATTACGGTTGCAGAAAGCCAAAGCTTTATAGCATCCCACGCGTAAACTCGTGTCTATGAAATACCTTTCTCGAGTCGTATGGTCCGAGGGAATGTACTTGGGCCCGCATCATTTTCAGGTACAAAGTCGGTATTTCGAGGATACGATTCGATTTGCCACCTCGTCCTTGTGGTTTGAGCCCTGGGGACTCACCGCCTGCGCCCTCGATCCCGAAGCCCTGCGCAACGGAACCATATCTCTCCTTCATGCTCGGGGCATCTTTCCGGACGGGCTCGCCTTTCACATGCCCGAATCGGACCCTGTCCCCGAACCGCGTCCGATTGGCGATCTTTTCCCTCCAAACCGCGAGTCCCTGACCATTCTTTTGACCGTTCCCGAAAGAAAGCAGAACGGTCTCAACTGCGTTCCCTCCGATACCTTGAGCGAAAGTCAGCACACCCGTTTCGTCGCCGAAAAGCGTATGTTGCACGACGAAACGACGGGCGTTGACGAGAAGCCCGTACAGTTAGGGCGCAAAAACATCGCCTTAACGCTCGACACCGAATCCCTCGAAGGTCTGCAATCGATTCCTCTCGCCCGCATCACGCGAGACCATTCCGGTCATTACATATATGAGTGGTCGTTTGTCCCGCCTTGCGTTCAGATCGGCGGCAGTGAGCGGCTGATGAGCATGCTCCAACGGCTCATCGATATTCTCGACGACAAAAGCACTACGCTGGCGCGCCCGAAAGGCAAATCGTTAACCGAGTTTTCCACCCGTGACGTGGCGAATTTCTGGTTGCTGCACACCGTCAATAGCGCTCTGGCCCCCCTCCGCCATTTCTATCTGACCAAGCGTGGACATCCCGAGGAGCTGTATACGGAGATGGCGCGGCTCGCCGGCGCGCTTTGCACCTTTACGCTCGACTCCCATCCCCGAACGGTTCCACCCTACGACCACGCGCAACTCGACCGCACCTTCGACCTGCTCGACACGCACATCCGCACCCATCTTGAAACCATCGTTCCTACAAACGTAGTTACCGTGCCGCTCGTCAAGGACGTCAACTACTTCTATTACGGGGCCGTAAACGACCAGCGATGCTTCGGGCCGTCGCGTTGGATTCTCGCCCTGCGTTCCCCGATCGGCGAGGTAGAACTCATTACCAGCACCCCTCAGCTCGTCAAAGTCTGTTCCAACGTGGTAGGAGAACTGGTCAAACGCGCGCTCCCCGGCATGGCCCTCGGGCACCTTCCCATCCCGCCCTCCGCTATTGCAGCGAAAGTAGATACACAATATTTCGCAATAAATAAGGGTGGACCCTGTTGGGATCACTTAATGCAGACGAAACAAGTGGGTGTATACATCCCGGGAGAAATTCCTGAACCGGAAGCCGAGTTGTTAGTCGTCCTCGAATCATGAGCTGTACAGGAGTCCCTGCATGTCTTCCAACCTAGAACGCCGCGCCGAGAACCTCGCCTACTGTTTCCAGGAAGTTCTGACCGTCGGCGAGCGGCTGCGCTCCAACCGCCAGCCCGTGAACGATGCCGAGAGCTTCCGCCACCAGGTTCGGGAAGCCATCAAAACATCGGCCGAGGAAGCGCGCCGGCGAGGCTATTCCGGCGAAGATATTCAGCTCGCCACGTTTGCGGTGGTCGCGTTTCTGGATGAATCAATCCTCAACATGCACAATCCTGTCTTCGCGGACTGGCCACGCCGTCCCCTGCAGGAAGAGTATTTCGGACACCACGTAGCAGGCGAGATTTTCTTTCAGAACCTCGACAAGATCCACCAACGAAACGAAAGCCAGGACGTGGGCGACCTGCTCGAGGTCTATCAGCTCTGCATGTTGCTCGGTTTCGCCGGCAAATACAGCATCGGCGGCCGCGCCGAGTTGATGGCGCGCATTCAAACCACCGGAGACAAGATCAACCGTATCCGGCAGATGTCTCCCGATCTCTCACCGTCCTGGGCCGCGCCAGCCGATCCTATAAAAGCAGCCGGAGCAGACCCGTGGATCAAACGCCTGACTTATCTCGCAGGAGCCACACTACTGCTCACCGCCATACTCTTCGGCATATACAAAATGAGCCTGGGCTCTGCCGTAGGAAAAATGGAAACCATAGCAGCCCAAAAATCATGATCTGCGTTCATCTGCGTTCATCTGCGGCCTTATCGGAGTAAACATCGGAGTAGACATCGGAGCAAACAAATGGTACAGCTTTGCGCAATTCTTGGAGTCTCCCTACTGGCCTACATGGCCGCCGCCTGGGCCGCTGGAAAACTGCTCGGCTTGTCTGAATCCGATTTCTACATCCTCTTTGGCGCTCTCACCGCCATCGGCGTGATCGCCGCCGCCGTCATCGTCTGGTGGAAAATGCGTCAACAGGAGAACGCCGAGGTCGCCGCCGACGCTCCCCTCGATCCCAATGACGAAATCGACGGCCTCATCCGTGAAGCCGAAACCAAACTCGCTGCCTCCAGCCTCGGCAAGGGCGCCGGCATCGGAACTCTTCCCGTTGTGCTCGTCATGGGCGAGCAGGGAACGGCCAAAACCAGCACTATCCTCAACTCCGGCCTGGAACCCGAGCTGTTAGCCGGCGTCGTCCATCAAGACAACGCCGTAGCATCGACACGAACCGCCAATATCTGGCTTGCAAAGAACACCATATTCGCCGAAGCCGGCGCGCAACTCCTGGGCGAGCAGTCGCGCTGGGTTCGTTTAGTAAAGCGTCTGAAGCCCGGTAGCCTGAAGTCGATGGTCGGCGGAAACGCGCAAGCCCCACGAGCTGCCGTCATCTGCGTGAATGCCGAGATGTTCACGCAACAGGGCGCCGCCGAATATTTCGCGACCATGGGACGCACAGCGCAGACTCGCCTTGGCGAAATTTCTCAGGCGCTCGGAATCAGCTTCCCCGTATATGTGTTGTTCACCCGCTGCGACCGCCTGCCGTTTTTCACCGACTACGTGCGGGGACTGAGCAACGATGAAGCGGGACAGGTGCTCGGTACAACACTGCCGATCCACAACGTCCAGGCGGGTGTTTACGCCGAAGAAGAAACCCGGCGACTGGTAGCCGCATTCGATGCGCTCTTCTACTCGCTCGCCGACAAGCGCCTGCACTTCCTCCCGAGGGAGTCCGATCCGCAAAAAGTTCCTGGCGCATACGAGTTCCCGCGTGAGTTCCGAAAGCTCCGCAACGCGATCGTACAGTTGCTCGTCGACATCGGTCGTCCGAGCCAGTTGCGAACGAGTCCCTTCCTACGCGGCTTCTACTTCAGCGGTGTCCGACCCGTCACGGTGCAGGACACACCGCTTCCCACCGCAACTCCCTCACCGTCAGCGGCAAAGGCCTCCGGACATGCCACTGGGATGTTCCAGGCGATGCGCCCCGGAGCCGCCGCGCAGCCCGCGCAGCAGCAATACGTCGGCAGCAAGCGAGTCCCGCAGTGGGTCTTCGTCAGCCGGTTATTCAATCAAGTAATCCTGCAGGATCGATCCGCCCTTGCCGCCAGCGGTTCCAGCACCAAGACCAGCGGTCTCCAGCGACTCGTTCTCATCGGCGCTGGATTACTGCTCTTCTTTCTCGCCATCGGATTCACCGTATCCTTCTTCAAGAACCGCGCGATGGTGAACAACGCCGTCGCGGCAGCCGAAGCGATCCTGCCGACCGAAGCCGCTGGTGGCTCTCTTGCCTCCCTGGCTTCCCTGCAAAGGCTCGAAACACTACGGCAGGCGTTAGAGCAGCTCACGCAATACCGCGTCGACGGCCATCCCTTCAGCATGGGCTGGCTCCTCTATTCGGGCGATGATCTATATCCGCATCTCCGACAGTCGTACTACAACAAATTCGGACAATTGTTATTCGCGCAAGGACAAGGCAATCTCCGCAGCCATCTACAGAAACTGCCCGCAACCCCGACAGCAACCGACGATTACAGCCTGCCGTACGAAGTCCTGAAGGGCTACCTCATCACGACGGTCCAGAACGACAAGGTGTCCGACGCGTCTCCGGCTCCCATCCTATTAAGCCGTTGGTCCGATTCGCGCAACGTCGACGCCCAGAGCATGCAGTTGGCGCAAAAGCAGTTCGTCTTCTACGCGAAAGATTTAAAGAACGGCAACCCGTTCTCATCCACCGCCGACGATGACGCAGTCGCGCGCGGTCGCGCCTATCTCTCCCAGTTTTCCGGGATCGAGCGCGTCTACCAGTTCATGCTGTCCCAGGCTGGGAAGGCCACAGTGAATTACAACCGCGATGTCAAGGACTCCGCGCAGGCAGTCGTCAACAATCGCGACGTGCCGGGAGCCTTCACTAAAGCCGGCTATCAGTTCATGTCGAACGCCCTGCCCCGAGCCGATCAGTTCTTCGCCGGCGAGCGCTGGGTCCTATGCGATGCTGCCGGGAACGTATCGGCGAGTAGCTGCCAGCAGGGCGGCATCGATAAGACGAAGCTCACAGCAGATCTCAGCAACCGATATGTGAACGACTTCATCGCGCAGTGGCGAACCTATTTCCGCAATTCGAAAGTGCTCCCCTATAGCGATCTCAAAGACGCGTCGAAGAAGCTGAACGCCCAATCGGGAACGCAGTCGCCCATCCTCGGCTTATTCTGGCTCGCCTCGCAGAATACAGGTGTCGACTTCGCCAAAGTTCAGGGTGGCGACCGCATCCAGAAAGCCTTCCAGGCAGTCCATCAAGTCGTCCCGCCTAGCAACGTCGACCGCTATGTAGCGCCATCCAATCAGCCCTACATGAACGCGTTGCTCAACTTGCAGACATCGGTCGACCAGGCTGCACAGATGCCTGTCCCCGACCCGCAGATCGCCAGCACGACACTCTCGAACGCCACCAGCGCGAAAATCTCGGTCAAACAAGTAGCCCAGAGCTTCAACATCGACCAGGAAACGCATCTCGAAACGACGCTGCAAAAGCTTCTCGAAGATCCGATCACGAACGCGGAATCATTATTAAGAGCGCTCGGCCCCGCCGAGTTGAACGCCAAAGGGCGCGGCTTATGCGGCCAGTTCGCCGCCGTAACAAATAAGTACCCCTTCAACCCAGCCGCAACTGCCGAAGCCTCTATCGCCGAAGTGAATGGACTGCTGAAGCCCGGTGAAGGCGCGCTTTGGGTCTTCTACGATGCCAACCTCAAGCAGGCGCTCGCCAAGCAGGGCGCGCAATACGTCTCCACCGGGACCGTACCTCTCACGCCTCAGTTTGTAAGTTTCTTTAACACCGCTGCCCGATTGTCCGAAGTGTTATATAAGCCCGGCTCGCCGGATCCGAAGCTGACATACACGATGACACCCATGAAATCGGAAGGCATCCAAAGCGTAACTCTAAACCTCGATGGCCAGACCTTAACGACTGCCGGAACTGGCGGAGCAGCCAAGCAGTTCACATGGCCAGGAGGCGGACAAGCGGCTTTATCGGGCAATTTCGGTATGGGCGCTTTGAACTTCTTCAGCTACTCTGGCACTTGGGCGGCATTCCGGCTGATGGGTGACGCCGAGCGTTGGGATCCCTCAGGCGCAGGCTACAACCTCGAATGGGTCGTACGTGTTGGTGGTAAACCGGCCACACTCCCAAGCGGCGCGCCTCTCACCGTGCGCTTCTTCGTCGATCTCGGAGGAGCCCCGGCATTCTTCAAGAAAGGCAGCCTTGCCGGGCTGCGTTGTGTCTCTCAGGTGGCGAAATAGGTGCAGCTTCCGGCCCGTATTGGAAAGTATGAACTTGAAAAGTTCCTGGGCGGCGGCATGTCGCATGTCTACAAGGCGCGCGACACCGTCATCGGCCGCACCGTAGCCGTCAAGATTCTCACCGAACAAGGATGCGCTGACCCGGAAGCCAAAGCTCGCTTTCTCCAGGAAGCTCGCATGGCTGGAAACATCCAGCACGACAACATCATCCAGATTTTCGACTTCGGCGAAGAAGAAGGTCGACCCTTCATGGTGATGGAGTTCCTGGTAGGACAGGACCTCCGCGACGCCATCAAAGCCGAAGCAACAGGCGGCTTCCCCGACAAACTCCGCATCGCCGTCCAAGTCGCTCGGGCGCTTGAGTACGTCCACTCAAAGAAGATCATTCATCGCGACATTAAGCCCGAAAACGTCCATCTCGACGCATCCGGCAAAGCCAAGCTCATGGACTTCGGCATCGCTAAGGCCGAAGGCCTGTCGATGACCAAAGCCGGCTTTGCCCTCGGAACGCCCTATTACATGGCGCCCGAACAAGTGCTGGGCGAGCAGGTTGGCGAACCTGCCGACGTCTACGCCTTCGGCATCATGCTTTTCGAAATGTTCACCGGCGCAAAACCCATCACCGGTGAGACAGTCGAGCGTCTCTTCTATCAAATCCTCAACGAACCCGTGAATATCGAGCCGATGAGGCAGGCCGGCTGCCCCGAATCCCTCATCCAACTCGTATCGCGCGCGACCGCGAAGAAGAAGGAAGATCGCCCGCAGAACTTCACGCAGGTTTGCGCCGAACTCGAAACCATCCTGCGCCAGACGCAGCCCCAAACCGCTGCCGTACCCGTGATCGATCCCGAGCCGCCATCCGGATCGAAAGGCAAGCTCGTTGTCCTGGCGGTGGTCACGACGATCGCTGTCGTCGTCGCCGGCCTGCTCTACCTCAAAAGCAACAAGGCCGCTCCAGCCCTTCCTCCCATACTGAATACCGAAACCGGCCAGATGGTCCTTGTGCCAGGTGGACCGTTCTTGCGAGGCAACGAGAACAAACAGGAAATTGTCCCCGCGTTCTATCTCGATCGCACCGAAGTCACCAACGAGTTATACGAGAAGTTCGCCGCCGCGACCAATCGACCTCTGCCGCCAAAGTTTCCGCACGATGCCCCGCAGCATCCGGTCGTCAATGTCACCATCTCCGACGCCAACGCTTTTGCCAAGTGGGCCGGCAAGCGACTGCCGACTGCCATCGAATGGGAAAAAGCCGCCCGTGGAACCGAAGGTAAGAACTGGCCCTGGGGTGGCGCCGACAATCCCGAATACGCCAACGTTTCGGATAACCCGAAAATCACCGAACGAAAGCCGCTCCCTGTCCACACCATGGCGAATGGAGCCAGTCCTTACAATGTGGTCCACATGGCCGGGAATGTCCTCGAGTACGTCTCCGACGACATAACCCCAAGCCTTGAAGCAGTCGATCACTTCGCCAAGATCATGAACCCTCCGCCGGCCCTGAACGAGCCTTGGTACAGCGTCAAGGGAGGATCTTTCGGACGTCCATTGCAAGCCGCCCTACCCTGGGAATGGTCTTCCGTGCCCGCGCGCTTCTCCGGACCCGACATCGGATTTCGATGCGCCAAAGACGCGCCCAAGTAGGCGCCGAAGTGACCCGCCAACGGAACAAACGCGCCTGAAGTATCGTATTAGTTAGCGAGATGCCTTTCTGCACCCAATGCGGCAATCAGGTGAAGCAGACGGATGTCTACTGCGCCGGTTGCGGAGCGCGGCAAGCTGTCTCAACTCCGCCCTCGTCCGGAGACCCTTTACGCGACATGACGCCAAGAACAGCGTCGATGTTGTGCTACATCCCCTTCTTGGGTTGGATCGCCGCCATCATTGTGTTGGCATCGCCACGTTTTCGCGAAGATCGCACCGTCCGATTTCATGCTTTCCAGGGACTCTACCTCTTCGTCGTCTGGCTGCTCGTCGACGCCTTCGCCTTCCCGTTCGCCCGCGCCATTCCCGGCCACACTCCGATGCCCGCCATCGCCGGCCTGATGCACGCCATCGTACTCGCAGCCTGGATCTGGATGATCATCAAGACCGCCCAGGAGCAGATCTATCATCTCCCGATCGTCGGTGAACTAGCCGAGCGCTCCCTAGCCGAACAACGCTAGTCGATAGGGAGTGTTCCTCGCGCAAACAACGCTCGTACCAATCCCGGACAAACGTTTCCGAGCCACGACCAAAGGGAGTGGTATCCGACCCGCCAGAAGACCCGTTGTAGAATCGTAATGGCCCGCCCGCGTTCCCAAGCTCCAGGAGTGTCTTCTCACAATGCCCGTCATTTTTCTGCTCTTCCTTGCGCTCGCCGCATCTTCTGTAAGCGCACAGACGATATCGATCATCTCGGGGAACGGTCTCATCGTTCAGGAAAGCTTCCCAGCACCCAAGCCCTTCCGGATTCGCGTCACCAACTCGACCGGCCAAGGCGTCGGGAGTGTACCCATAGCGTGGAGCATAAAGCAAGGTGAAGGACAACTCGTCAATATTGGTACCCAGACAGACGCCGAAGGCTATGCCACCGCCGAAATATTTGGCACGCGCCTGCTCCAGGGCGAATCCTATTCGACCGTCATCATAAACGCCTCATCCCAATTCGGCGCAGTCGACTTCGTCGCCAACACCGTCGCTACCCGATCCATCGGTGGCGGGTTCGTCGGCCTTCCCCAAATCGAGCTCATCGGCCCCACAGGTGAATTTTCGGGGCCTCCCGGTACCGTATTTCCGCAAGCCTTCGGCATCAGCGTAAAAGCGCAAGCAGGACTCGGCATAGGCCAAGGGATTCCCTACGTCGGAGTTCGCCTCGTCGAGCCGGAAGACCCGACAGCGCCGTATGCGCGTTGCAACGCACCGGGCAATGTCGTTCTCACCGACGCCCAGGGACTCGCCTACTGCGACATGGTCCTCGGAAACAATCAGGGCTTTGACTTCCTGACCGTCAACATCGGCGAGATCAGCCAGTTCATCCGTCGCATCCCCGTCACCATCACTCCCGGAGCCGCATGTTCGATGAACGTCGCTCCCTTGACTACGGGCGCTGCTGCGGCCGGTGGCTCGGCAACGCTCTCGATCACGGTTGCCACGGGAACCAACTGCTTTTGGACAGCGGCCTCCAATGCTCCATGGATCACCATCACTCAGAATGGATCCGGAACCGGCCCCGCAACTCTGACCTATTCCGTCGCCGCCAACACCGGCGCCGCGCGCACCGGCACGATGACGGTAGCCGGAAGAACAGTCACTATCAATCAGGCCGCGGCCGGAAGCTCAGGTGGCGCGATCAGTTTCACGTCAACATCCCCTCTTCCCGCCGGAGTCGTCGGATCGCAATATTCCCTTCAACTAGAAATCACCGGAGGCACCGCGCCTTTCCAATGGACTGCCACTGGAACCTTCCCGCCCGGTCTAGGATTAACTCCAACAAATGGCTTCGTATCCGGCGTTCCGACAACAGCCGGAACCTTCAGTTTCACGATCAACGTCGTCGACACCCTGGGCGCCACCGCCTCACGAGCCTTCACCATGACCATAGCTCCGGCCGCATCCGGAGTACTCGTCATCACAACAGCTTCACTTCCAAACGGCGCAGTAGGAGTCGCCTATCAACAATCAGTGAACGCAACCGGCGCCTGTAATTCGAATCCGTTCGGCGGTGGAAACGTCAACTGGGCCGTAGCATCGGGAGGTTTGCCGACCGGAACCAGCCTCGCGCCTTCCGGATCTTCCGTCCTCATAACAGGTACTCCGACCACCCAAGGCGCATATAACTTCACGCTCAGAGCCACCAGCAACGACGGCTCCTGTGCCCGCTCTGCCGAAAAGGCATTCACGATCACAATCACGAACGCAGCCACGCAGAATCCCATGACCGTCACCCCGGTCAACGTCGAGTTCTCCGTCGCCTTAACCGCTACCAACAGCGCCGAGCAGCCCATTCAAATCTCCACTGGAGCAACCAGTGTCACCTTCACAGCGACCACGCCGACACCATGGCTCAGGATCGCGCCCGCCACAGGTTCAACACCGGCGACCATCACCCTACAAGCGATAAACATCGCCGCATTCCAGGCCGGGGTCTACAACGGCTCGGTCACCATCACCTCCGGAGCATCGAACAGCCCCGTTACAATTCCGGTGACCCTGCGTGTCGCCGCGCCCTCGAACATCACCGTCGGGCCCGAGTCGTTGCTATTCCGCCACACCCTTCAGACTCCGATCTCCCAGCAGACCTTCACTGTCGGGAGCCCCGTCGTCGGCACACGCTTCTTCATGACCGTTTCGACGGAAAGCGGCGGCCAGTGGCTCTCGGTCAGTCCTGTAAATGGCGAAACTCCGGCGACCATCGCGACCACGGTAAATACCACCGGCCTCACACCTGGAACCTATAACGGCGCCGTACGCGTCGTCCCAGATGGAAATGCAGGCGGAGCGAAGACGGTTCCGGTCACAGTCGTCGTCTCGCCCGCCAGCACTCTGACCGTAACTCCGAATGCTCTGACATTCGAGGGCCCCGGATCGCAAACCATCACAATCGGAAGCACTGGGACAGCCATTACCTTCACAGCAGTCGCGACCGGTGGCCCCTGGCTTTCGATAACTTCGAATTCCGCAAGCTCCCCGGCAAACATCCTGGTCAACGTGAACGTCGTGGGACTGACACCCGGAACATATCGCGGATCGGTCATTATCACGCCCGGCAATTCGAGTGAAGCGATCACTGTTCCCGTCACCGTCAACGTCTCGCAAGGCCAGCCTGTGATTACGGCAGTGACCAATGCTGCCAGCTTTGCGCCAGGATCAATCGTCCCAGGCGAGCTCATCACCATCTTCGGTACAAGCATCGGTCCGCCCGCGCTTGTTTCCGGTGAATTCGACTCTACCGGAACATTGCCGACAACGCTGTCCAACGTACGCGTGCTCTTTGACAGCGTTGCGGCTCCGCTCATCTACGTCTCTCCGAATCAGGTGTCGACGATCGTGCCGTTCGGCGTTTTTGGCCGCACATCCGTTCGCATTCAGCTGATCAATGGACCACTGCAATCGAACACCTTCACCGCGCAAATCGCTGATACAGCTCCTGGGATATTCGTCCTCGATGCCAGCGGTCAGGGCGCGATTCTAAACCAGGACAACACCGTCAATGCGCAGTTGAACGGAGCTCAACCCGGAAGCGTCATCGCTATCTACGCGACCGGCGGCGGTCAGATGGATCGCCAGGTGTTTGACGGCCGACTCGTAACCGATGCCCCTTACCCAAGGCCGATTCTTCCTGTGGGTGTCCGCATTGGCGGTCGGGTCGCCGACGTCACCTACGCCGGGGCCGCTCCTGGCCAAGTCGCTGGCATGATTCAGGTGAATGCCCGTGTTCCGGCGGATACACCTACTGGAACGACGGTACCCATTCAAATCACAATCGGCAGCGCGACCAGCCAGGCGAATGTATTTCTGGCGACGCGACCATGATTGAAATTACAATTAGAGAGAATGATCAGTCGTAGACAATTTGCTGCCGGGCTGGCCGCCTCCGCGTGGACTGCCCGCAGCTATTCGCAGATCGCCGGCTCGAATGAGCGTCTTGGCGTAGGGGTTATCGGTTGCGGCGGCATGGCGGGTGTCCACATGAACCGCCTGCTGAAGTTCGGAACGAAAGAGGACAATTTCCAGTTCACTGCCGTTTGCGATCTTTATGACAAGCGCCGCGACGCCGCCGCGCAGTTGACGGGCGGTAAACCGTACACCCGCTACGCCGATGTGCTGGCGGACAAGAACGTCGACTACATTCTCAACGCCACGCCGGAACACTGGCATTCAAAAATCACAATCGACGCGTTTGCAGCCGGCAAGCATGTGTACTGCGAAAAGCCGATGACGCGCACGGTCGAACAGGCCAAAGCCGTGGTCGCCCACCTGAAGAAGTATCCGAAGATCAAGATGCAGGTCGGTGTCCAGGGCATGTCCGACGATTCCTATATCACTGCGAACAAGTACGTAAAAGACGGCGCGCTTGGCCGTGTCGTCATGGCCCAGATCGACTACTCGCGCAACGGCAAGGAAGATCTGTGGGAGTACGAATACGATCCCGACATCAAGCCCGGTGTGAACTTCGATTGGAAAACATGGCTCGGGGACACGCCCAAGACTGCATTTGATCCCGATCGATTCCATCGCTGGCGCAAGTATTGGGATTACAGCGGCGGCATCTCGGGAGACTTGTTCGTACACCGTGTGACCCGCATCATCAAGTCGCTTGGACTCACGTTCCCTGATTACGGCATGGGCGCGGGCGGCCGCTACGTGTTCACAGGAACGAAAGGCGACGTTCCGGATACCATGGACGTTCTCCTCGATTACCCCGAGGGGATCACAGTACAGCTCGTCAGCTCAATGGCGAACGATCGCAAGATCGATCACCTTATTCGAGGGCACAAGGCAACGCTCGAATTCAATTCGACAGGCTTCGCGATCATCCCGCAGTCGCTCTACAAAGATGGAGCACATGAGATCACACACAAGAAGTCCGGAGCCGAAGATGTGCTATTGCACCACCGCAATCTCCAGGCAGCCATCCGCAAAGACGAGCCATTGAACTGCCCCGCCGAACTCGGCCTCTACGGAGTAGTAGCGTCCGAAATGGGAGTGCTATCGCTCCGTCGGCGGGCCTACATGAAGTGGGACAAGAAAGCCCAGCGCATCGTCAAGGCCTAGTATTACTTGCTGAAATTGGAGCACGATCCAATGTAGTGCAAGCTTTAGCTTGCGTTGGGCTTCAGCCCAACATGAATCACGAAGTCTGGGTCATGAACACCATGTAAAAGCGCCCATCATCTGTGATGAAGAGCTCATGGCAGATGATATTGGCAGCCCTTTCACCGCCTCAGCCATCTGCGTTTCAAGCGCCGAAAGGTTATCCAGACCGGACGGACTGGGCCGGCGAGCTTCACACAATGCAAACGTATTGGGTACGTGGGCTCGTCGTCGCAATAGCCAAGGGTCACGACTAAAGACTTCTTGCCTTCGAGGTATTCTGTACCAAGCTTAAACTTACTGTGCTGTTACGTCATTCGGAAATAGCTTAACACTTCAAGCAGCCAGCGCCGCGCTAACCGGTCGCGACTCCACAGCGCATCCCTGGCGTGCAACAGGTCAATCTTCAGATCATCCAAGACGTACTACGTTTTTTCTTATCTGCGTTTATCTGCGTTAATCAGCGGCCAGATTGTTTTGTTCCAACGGCCATCGCGGCCACGCTGACCGCGACCCCAGATCCCTTTGCGGATCGTTCATTACATCGTGCGCGGGAAGCGCCCTTCTTCCAGCAGAGCTTGGCGGAGAAGGACCACTTGTGGATCATTGATAAAAAGAACTTGGATTGTGACTTTCCCAACCACAGTTCGAGCCTTGATCTCTGCTCCCATCCAGGAGAAGTGATCTCCCCAAACATCCTTCCGAGGATTGAAAAGCCGGATTACCTCGCCAGTGTGATCGTCGATGCCTGCGACGTTCGGTCCTTTGTAGCGATTGCAGTGCAGACAGGATAAGGCGAGATTCTTCAACACCGTCGCGCCACCGTGCTGCCGAGCGATGATGTGGTTACCTGAAATGGCGCAGGATGTAGATCGGAAGGAAGTTGGCAGTATTCTCACCGGCGATTGGCACGTTGCCAGATCTGTCGGATGAGTTCCGCTGTCAATCGCCGTTGGAGCCCAGGGCAGCCAACGAGCGACGCGCCTTCGATTGCATGATCGCCAGAAGGTTGCTCACATGAAGGTAGCTGTCCAGTTCCGCTCGCTCATCCTCGCTCAAGTTCCCGCGTTGGGCGAGCTGCGCCAAGTTATTCATGCGGATTACGTCCCGATCCTCGAACTGAATGGACAGAAGATACTCGGCGGCCCCTCTCGAGAGGTTCTCTTGCCGAACTTGAATCAAACGAGCCAAAATCGCAGCTTCGCTGTTCGTCGCTGTCTGAGAGGCCATCTCTTATTGTTCCTCTTTCAATTCTGTCATGAACGGCCCACCAATGCTCAAACAGCCATCAAAGCCGCACTCACCGGTCGCGACCCGACCGGCACGATCGTCAATAAATCCACCGGTCTGCGGCTCTTCCGCGGACCGGCATGAATCACCGCCATGTCCCCCGAACCGCGGTTCAACACAAGCGCGTAGTTTCCATCCGGCGTCAACGCAATATACCCTGGCTCCCCGCCGACCGCCGTCACGGCAATCATCTTGCGTCTGATGATATTCACAATCGTCACGTCTCCGGCCTTAGGATTCGACACAAACAGGTTCGTCGCCGAAGCAGCCATAGCTCCCGGAGCGTGCCCCGCCAGTACCGTCTCTGCCACTCGGGGAACATAGTAGGGGAAGATCACGACAACCGCATCCCTTCCCTCGCCGGTGACGAACAGTTGACCGCCATCGGGATTGAAACACAGATTGTCGGGCCTCACTGCGAGCGGAAGATTCACAATGGTACGCGCCGCCGCATCCATCACGCAGAGTTGATGGTGCGCCGTATCGGCGACAAAAAGCCCCTTACCATCCATACGAAATCGCACCGCCCCAATCTTATCGCTGGCCTTCACCGGCGATCCAACCGACCCGCTCTTCAAGTCGATAACGGACACGCTTCCCGAAGAAGCAAAGCCCGCAGCGGCTAACCCCGTATTATTCGACAGATCAAAATCATGAGCATCCAATGGAAGCTTTATCGCGGCGCGAGAGCGAAAGGATTCAAGATCGATCTCCGTCAGGCTCCGTGTTCCCAGAACCCAAAGCGAACTGCCGGACAAGCGCATTGAGATCGACGGACCGAGTTTCAAGTGCCTGGCAAGCGCCGCTTTCCCCGTGTCAATCTCATACACAGTCCCCGAGTTCGGAGCCAGCGCGTAGACCCGCGATCGTTCCGGAACGGCGATGACGGCCGTCGGAGAATCATCCAAAGCGACATGGCGGGTAACGGCAAAGGACGTCAGATCGACTACGGCAATCGTCTTACCGGCTTCGTTCGCTACATAGACGTCATACCCGGGAATCGTTTTCTGACGACACGCCGCCGTGAGCGTCGCTAGGGCGCTAAACCCGAAACTACGACGGCTGATCACTACTTCACTAGGGTAGCGGAAACACCGGCGAATTCGAGCAGCATCGCCGGGAATACTCCAAGACCAATGGTCGCCAGGGCAGACGCGACAAGTGCGGTCTTTAGTCCCGCGCTTAAAGGTTGCAGTCCATCGCTAGCCGAAGACGGCTCATGCATGTACATCACAACGATGATTCGCAGATAGTAGTAGGCGGCCACCGCGCTGTTCAGCAATCCGAGTACGGTCAACCAGTACAGGTTCGCGTCAAGCGCGGCCTTGAAGATGTAGAACTTTCCGAAAAATCCTGCGGTCAGGGGAACACCGATGAACGACAGCAGGAAAATCACCATCAGCGCGGCGGTTCCGGGCTGGCGATACGCTAGACCGGCCATGTGATCGATCTCGAGATAACGCTCGCCCTGTCGCGCAAAGTGCGTGACCACCGCAAACGCGCCGATGTTCATGAACGCATAAGAGGCCAGGTAGAACATCGCAGCCTGAATGCCAACTTGGTTGTGCGCAGCCACCGCCACCAGCACATATCCGGCGTGAGCAATCGAGCTGTATGCCAACAGCCGCTTAATGTTACTTTGCTGCAAAGCGGCAAAGTTGCCGATGGTCATGGTCAACAGCGCGCAGATCCAGACAATGCCTTCCCAGCGCGCCGAGATCGGTTCAAACGCAGTCATGTAGACACGGATGAAGATTGCGAACGCAGCAGCCTTCGGTCCAGCCGACATGAATGCCGCAACCGGAGCTGGCGCGCCTTGATAAACGTCCGGAGCCCACACTTGAAATGGAGCCGCTGAGATCTTGAAGGCGAATCCGACAAACATCAGCGCTGCCGAAACACCTACAAGCGACATCGAGTTCACTTGCCCCGCCATCAATACTTGCCGGATCTCCGTCGAGATTTGTGGAGCCCGTGATTCCGTAGATCCATGCAACACCATACAGCAGGAAAGCGGTCGCAAATGACCCGAGCAGAAAGTACTTGAGCGCTGATTCGTTGTTGCGCTTATCATCCCGCAGATAGCCCGCAAGAATGTAAGTAGCGATGGACGAGATCTCCAATCCGATGAAGATCATGATCAGTTCGTTCGATGCGGCCATCAGCGATTGCCCGGCTACCGAGAACAGGATCAATGCGTGATATTCACCGCCGTCGGCGCGCTCGCGCCGTAGGTATTGACCCGAGCAAAGCACGGCAAGAATCGCGACAACCAGGACAATAAGCCGGAAGAACGTCGCAAAGCCGTCCACAATAATCATCTGCTGGAAGGCTGCGCCCGGTTGGGTATGCGCAACGAGTGTCGCAGCCAGCGCTGCAATCAAACCCAGCATCGCGACGCTCGGAGCCAGGTTGCCACGATCCCGCGAGCCGCTGCGCATGCCTTCGAGGATCATGATGAAGGTCGCGACGATCGTCAGGATGATCTCAGGAAGGATGCGAATGTATTCGGCACCGGTTGGGATAAAACTCGTGCTATCGGGCATTGGCTGTCTCCTGCGCAGGCTGCGCCTTCACTTGCTGTTCCACGCTGCCCTTTGTTGCAGCGAGGAAGCCTGCGTTTGATGCGCCGATCGAAGGTAAGAAGGTTTGCGCTGCCACGCCCATCCAGATCATTAGAACAACCAGCGGTAGGATTGCCGCCCATTCACGCGAGTTCAGGTCTGGCATGCCATGATCGGCGTGATCGTCTGCAGCATGGGCATGATCGTGTGCATGAGCATGATCGTCGTGCCCATGACCGTGTCCGTGACCGCTGCTCTCCGGCATTCCCGGAGCCCTTCCAAAGAATGTGCGTTGGTACATCCAAAGCATGTAGCAAGCCGAGAGAATAACGCCGATCGCCGCGAACACTGCCCACTGGAAGTTCGCCAGCGCGGCGCCCTGCAGCACCAGAAACTCACCAATGAAGTTGCTCAAGCTCGGCAAACCGATACTTGCCAATGTCGTAACCAGAAATATCGTCGCCAGCCAAGGCGCCGGCGTTGCCACCCCACCGTAATCGGCAATCTCCAGCGAGTGGCGGCGCTCATACAAATACCCGACCAGCATGAAGAGCCCGCCGGTCGAGATGCCATGCGCCAGCATGACGTACACCGCGCCGTCCCAACCCTGCTGGTTAAAGGAAAACAATCCAAGAACAACAAACCCTAAGTGGCTGACCGAAGAGTACGCAACCAGCTTCTTCATGTTCGGCTGCACCAGCGCCACCAGAGCGCCATAGATGATGCCGATGATCGAAAGCGCCACAATCCAACCCGCGTTCTCACGCGCCGCGTTCGGGAACATCGTCAGGCAGTAGCGAAGAATACCGTAGGTACCCATCTTCAGCATGACGCTCGCCAGCATCACTGAACCCGCCGTAGGAGCCTCGACGTGCGCGTCAGGCAGCCACGTATGCAGCGGGAACAGCGGGACCTTAATAGCGAACGCAATAAAGAACGCCAGAAACAGCAACAGCTCTTCAAGATGCGTAAACTGCAGCGTGCCCTTCTGGATCTGACCCAGCAGCGTTGTGAAATCAAACGTGCCTGTCTTGTTGTACAGATAGATGATCGCTGCCAGCATCAGCACCGAACCAGCCATCGTGTAGAGGAAGAACTTCACCGCCGCGTAAATCCGCCGCTCATGCCCCCAGATGCCGATGAGGAAATACATCGGAACCAGCGAAACTTCCCAGAACACATAAAACAGGAACAGATCGAGCGAGGCAAACACACCGATCACACCAACCTCGAGCAACAGCAGGAACGCGTAAAACATGTTCTGTCGTCGATCGATGTATTTCCACGAGATCAGCACTGCGATCGGTGTAAGGAATGTCGTCAACAGAATCAGCCACAAGCTGACTCCGTCGATGCCGATGTGATACCGAATGTTCGGGTACGTGATCCACTGGACGTCCGTACTGAACGACATCGTCGAGGGATTCGCCAGAACATCGGGAATCAACATCAACGAAAGGAGAAAGACCAAAATCGACACAAAGAACGTGACACGCTTAGCGTTGTCTTTCGGAAGAAGCAGCACCACGAGAAAACCGATAAACGGTGCGGCAATCAGAACATCGAGGAGGTTCATTGTGCCCCTCCGAACGCCATCACGACAATCACGACGAGCGATCCAAGAAGAACCCACGCCGCGTAGCTGCGGATGTTCCCCGATTGCATCAGCTTCAATCCGCCGCCCACATTTCGCGAACGCTTGCCGATTCCATTCACGATGCCATCGATCACACCTGCGTCCATTCCGCGCCACAGCACAGTGCGGGAACCCTGCACTACCGGCTCAACGACCATTGCGTCGTATGCTTCATCGACAAAATACTTGTTGTACAGCCAGCGATAGGGACCTGTGAACGTGGTCGCAAACGCCTGCGGCAGCCGTGGATTCGCCACGTAAAAGAGATATGCCAGCAGAATCCCCGCAAAGCCCGCTGCGGTCGCAATCCATCCCAACATCCCGTGATGACCCGCTTCGAGCGGTGGGAACATCGGCTCAAGGAAGTGCGGAATCGGAATAAAACCACCGAACAGCGACAACACCGCAAGCACCATCAACGGAGCCGTCATCACGAGCGGCGACTCATGCGGATGATAGTGGCCGCGAGGCTTACCGAAGAAGGCCAGGAAGATCGAACGGAACACGTAGAAGGCTGTCATGCCCGCCGTGATCACACCGATCCAATAGAGCAGCGGATGCCGGTGATGCGCCGCGATCAGAATCTCGTCTTTTGAGAACCAACCCGACGTGTACGGCACACCCGCGATCGCCACCGCGGCGCAAAGCAGCGTAATGAACGTAATCGGCGTCTCCTTGCGAAGCCCGCCCATATTCTGCAGGTCCTGCTCACCACCCAGCGCATGGATCACCGAGCCGGCGCCAAGGAAGAGAAGCGCCTTGAAGAACGCGTGCGTCACAACGTGGAAGATGCCGACGGCAAACGCCCCGACACCGCAGGCCAGGAACATGTACCCCAGTTGCGAGACCGTCGAGTACGCATAGACTTTCTTAATATCGTTCTGGACCAGGCCGATCGTTGCCGCCATCACAGCAGTCAACAACCCGATAATCGCAACCACCGTCATCGCGATATCCGATCGCACGAACATTTCCGACGAGCGTGCAACCATGTACACACCGGCCGTCACCATTGTGGCCGCGTGGATCAAGGCAGAGACCGGCGTTGGACCTGCCATCGCATCGGGCAGCCAGACATACAGCGGGATCTGCGCCGATTTGCCGGTGGCGCCGACAAACAACAACAAACAGATCGCGGTGAAGATGCCGGCGCCGGCATCAGCAGGCATATTCTTAGCGGCCGGAAAAACCTTAGCGAAATCCAGACTGCCAAACGTCTTGAAGATCAGCAGCATGCCGAGCAGGTATCCGAAGTCGCCGATGCGATTGACGACGAAAGCCTTCTTCCCGGCATCACCGGCAGTCTTCTCGAGGAAGTAAAACCCGATCAGCAGGTACGAACACAAGCCAACGCCTTCCCAACCCACGAACAGTACAAGGTAGTTCGCGCCCAGCACCAGAATCAGCATGAAGAACATGAACAGATTGAGGTATGAGAAGAATCGGTAATAGCCGCCCTCATGCGCCATGTACCCGGCGGCATAAACATGAATCAGCGTGCCGACGCCCGTAACCACCAGCAACATTACGGCGCTCAGCCTGTCCACGGCCAGATCGAAGCCCACGTTCAGTGTGCCCGCTTGAATCCACGTGAAGTAATGTTCGATATGAGCCGTCGTTGGAGCATCGTGGCCAAACATGCCAAGGCCCGACAGAACTTTCAAAACCCACAGAAACGACAGCAGCACCGAGCCTATCGCCACAACATTGGTAATGCTCTTCGATAAGCGCCGGCCGAAAATGCCGTTGATCGCGGCGCCCGCGAGAGGAAGGATTGGAATGAGCCAAAGATGGTGCATCGTTCAGTTTTTGAGCGTACTTACTTCATCGATGTGCAAAGTCGAGCGATTCTTGAACACAGTCAAAATGATTCCCAGACCGACAGCGGCTTCCGCGGCGGCAACTACCATCACGAAGAATGCGTAAATATGTCCGTCCACTTGCTTGAACTGGTAGGCAAAAGCCACAAAACTCAGGTTCACCGCGTTGAGCATCAACTCAATGGACATGAAAACTGTGATGATGTTCTTCCGGAACAGAAACCCAGCCACGCCGAGCGCGAACAGAATCGCGGAAAGGATCAGGTACCAGCTCAGAGGAACCGCAGCGGGTAAAGCAGGGATCGGCATCGTCAGATTTCCTTCCGCGCGAGCACCACGGCCCCAAGAATCGCGACCAGGATCAACAGCGAAGTCACTTCAAATGGGAGCAGGTAGTGCGTGAACAGCGACCGCCCAATCTCCAAACCACCGGCCTGCGTGAAACCGCCGAACACAACGCCCTTCGTCGCGGGCAATCGGCTCTGAATCAGATAACTCATCAGTCCGATGAACGCCATGAATAGCGGGATGCCGAGATACCGCGCCACGCGCGACCGGCTGCGTCCATGCTCGGACCCTGCGTTCAACAACATGATGGTGAAGATGAACAGCACCATAATCGCGCCGGCGTAAACAATCAGTTGCGCGGCAGCGATGAACTCAGCGCCAAGCAACAAATACAGTACCGCCAGGGCGCCCATCACACCGACAAGCGACAACGCGCTCGAGATCGGGTGCTTCTGAACAACCAGGCTGATCGCGGACAGCACCGCGATCCCAGCGAAAATGAAAAACAGGATAGGGTCGATAGGCGGCATCTTAGTTCGTTGTGGCCGACACGGCAAAAGCGGTAATCAGCAGATTAATGAGCGCCAGCGGGAACATGAACTTCCATGCAAACGCCATTAGCTGGTCGTAGCGGAAACGCGGCAGGGTACCGCGAATCCAGATGAAGATGAACAGCAGCGCTCCGGTCTTGCCTGCAAACCAGAACAGCGGTAGTACATAAGGCTGAGCGAATGGCGCCGCGAACAACAGTCCAAGCGCGATGAAAATGATGCCGAACACCGGAAGCGTGATACGGTCGAACGGCCGCGCGGGCCTGAGCCCGTGCGAAATCGAAATCAAACCGGCTCCGATGAACAACAGCACCGGAATCAACCACGAACCGTACTCTGTCGGGAAGATCGGATGCCAGCCGCCGAGGAACAACAGCGTCGCCACCGACGTGACCGTGATCATGTTGGCGTATTCAGCCATGAAGAACGCCGCAAACGACATCGACGAATACTCAGTATGGAAGCCCGCGACTAGCTCGTTCTCAGCTTCCGGCAAGTCGAACGGCACGCGATTCGTTTCCGCGAACGCACAAATCAGAAACACGATGAAGCTCAGCGCCTGCGGAAAGGGATACTGAAAAATCGTCCAGCGCGGCAGGAAGCCGAAGACGAATCCATCCTGCAAATTCACCATCTCGCGCAAGTTGAGCGTGTTCAACATCAGAAGCGGCGCGACCAAAGCCAGCGCCATCGGCAACTCGTAAGAAATCATCTGTGCCGCCGAACGCAGACCGCCGAGCAGCGCATACTTGCTATTCGAAGCCCAGCCAGCCAGCGCAACTCCGTAAACACCAACCGAGGACAGCGCAAGAATGAACAAAATCCCGATACTGAGATCGGTCAAGCCCATGTTCGTCCGAACGCCAAAGACTTCGATCTCAGGGCCGAACGGAATCACACTAATGGAGATAAGCGCAATCGTCACCGCAAGGAAAGGAGCTAGCAGGTAGAAGAACGTATTGACGTTGGCCGGAATGAATCCTTCTTTTGTCAGCAGCTTGATAACATCGGCCAGCGGCTGCAACAGCCCGTGCGGACCCACGCGATACGGCCCCGGCCGCAACTGTATGTGCGCCAGAACCTTGCGCTCTACCCACTGCAAATAAGCGAGCAGCGTCAGAAAGACCGCCGCAACCAGCCCGGACTTGATCAGACTAATGACGAAGAAATTATCCATTGTGCAATCCGGAGCTATGGCGCGGTAACGCCGGAATCGTAAAGCCGAACCTTATCTTTCTCGATTACGGAATTCAACTTGTGCGAATACCGGCCCAGAGAACCGGATGTAAACAAGGTGTCTCGATTTGAGCGGACCAGATCCGGCCGCGAAGCAACTGGCACGCGCCCATTCACCGGAACAGTCTGCGCGGCCCCACCGGTCATCAACACCGGCAAGGAGACATTATATCCGCGCACCGTCTTGCGAATCTCTTCAAGCACGACGTCATATTTCGCCGCCAGAAAATCGCGAGCGCCCATTTCCTTGGCGATCAACCCGAAGATCTCGAGATCTGGCTTGGCGCCCATGGTCTTGGCAGCGCGTTTCCGCTGCTGGACTTCTCCGGTCACATTCGTAACCGTCCCGTCCTTCTCATAGGCCGACGCCGCTGGAAACACGACATTGGCAATCCGCGCCGTCTCCGTCAGGAACATGTCCTGAACCACGACGAACGCATTCGTCGATCCAAGCTGCGCGCCCGCCAGCGGATTCGCGCCGACCACCCACAAAACATCCAGGTCCGTCGCAGCCACCATCTCCGGCAAATTCAAACCAGCCGACGCCGCCGCATGATACCCCGGACCAAGGTCCGGCAGCAGACCCATGTCCGAAGCGCCGCGAGAGTTCGAATAATCCACAAGGCAGACGTACTTCACCGGAATCCCCAGCGAATCGCCGAAAGCGACCAGCCGCCGAATTCCGTCGCCCTTGATCGTGTCGCCGAAAACGATCACCAATTCACCGGCCGCCGACAATTCCCCACGCAGCTTCTCAACTTCGTCCAACTGCGATGCCGGAGCGGCGATGCGAGTCATCCGCGCGTACTTGCGTTCGCGCACGGGCCCTTCCGTCACGGTAAAGACCGCCGCCTGATGATGTCGCCAGTTAGCGCGCAACTGGAACGCAAGCAATGGATGCTGCTGCGCTAAATCCGTCCCGATCACCAGCGCCGCCTTGGTCTTATACACATCCTCGACCGTCGCCAGCGCCTCAACACGCCCACTCAACGCATCCAGCAGCGTCGGCAAATCACCCGTCCGCCGATGATCGATGTTGTTCGTGTTCAGAACTTCTCGCGCAAACTTCTGCAGCCAGTAATTCTCTTCGTTCGTCGTATGGTTCGACCCGACAACCGCAAACTTACCGTTCGCCTCGCGAACCTGCTTAAACTTGTCGGCGACATACTTCAATGCCCGCGACCAGGAAACAGATTGGAGCTGCCCATCGATCCGCAGCAACGGCGACTGCAGCCGCTCCGGATGCTCCGTAAAGTCGAACGCGTACCGCCCCTTGATGCAAAGGAATTCGCCGTTTACTCCGGACTGATCCCGATTGTTGCCGCGAATGATACGGTCATTGCGTACGCCAAGCGTAGTCTTGCAACCATCGGCGCAATGCGTACAAATCGTGCCGGTATGGTTCATCTCCCACGGGCGCGTCACGTAACGATACGTATCGCTCGTCAGAGCGCCGACCGGGCAGACATCGATGCATTGACCGCACTCATCGCACTCGAGATGATCGCCATGGCTCGGAGCAATCTCGCTGACGACTCCACGATTCACTACACCTAACGCCGCAACACCGAGCCCTTCGTTACAAGCCCGAACACAGCGGTAGCAAAGGATGCAGCGCGGAGCATCGAAATACACAACCGGAGAAAACTGCTTCTCATCGACGTGGTGCTTCACTTCGGTGAAGCGGCTTTCGCCCGCTCCGTAAGTGAAGACCATATCCTGCAGCTCGCACTCGCCACCCTTGTCGCAAACCGGACAATCGAGCGGATGGTTCGTCAGCAGCAACTCCAGCATCGACTTGCGAGCCTGCACGATCACCGGCGAATCCGTCCGAACCACCATGCCTTCACCCACTGGTAGCGTGCAGGCAGTCTGAAGCTTCGGCATCTTCTCGACTTCTACCAGGCACATGCGGCAAGCTGCCTGCAGCGAGTAGCCCTCCACGTAGCAAAACGCGGGCACTTCGATCCCCTGCTTCCGAGCCGCCTCAATAACCAGCGTGCCCGGCGCAGCCTGAATCTGCCTTCCGTCGATAGTGAGCTTAACCTGATCAGCCATTGTGTTTTTAAACAACTTGAACAAGACGGCTCTTGTCCTCATACGAGCCCGGCGCCACCGCCAGCTTTGCTTCGAACTCATGACGGAACTTCTCGACAAACGCGATCGTCGGCATCGCCGCTGCATCGCCGAGCGGGCAGAACGTTCGCCCCAACATGTTCTTGGCGACTTCACCAATCAAACTGATATCCGTCGACTGGCCATATCCCTCATCAAAGCGCGTCAGCAATTTCTTCAGCCACGTCGTGCCTTCCCTGCAGGGAATGCACCAGCCGCAGCTTTCATGCTGATAGAACTTCATCGTCCGAAGCGCGACGCTGACGATATCTGTCGTCTCGTCCATAATCATCACGCCGCCCGACCCCAACATGCTCCCGATCTTGGCAATGCTGTCGTAGTCCATCGCCACGTCGCATTCTTCCGCGCGCAAAACCGGACAACTCGCGCCACCTGGAACAACCGCCTTCAACTGACGGCCCTTCCAAACTCCTCCGCCGACCTCATTGATCATGCGAAGCAGATTAAAGCCCATCGGCAGTTCGTACACGCCCGGCTTGTTCACATGACCGGACAGACAGAACAGCCGCGTTCCGCCATTCTTCGGCGTGCCCAGCTCGGCGAACCACTTGCCGCCGTTCAACAGGATCGAAGGAACCGCGCAGAACGTCTCGACATTATTCAGAACGGTCGGCGATTGCCAAGCTCCCGACACCGCCGGGAATGGCGGCCGGATCCTCGGAATCCCACGCTTGCCTTCGAGCGACTCGAGCAGCGCCGACTCCTCACCGCACTCGTAAGCGCCCGCGCCCGTATGCGTGAAGCATTCGAAATCAAACCCAGTGCCGTTGATATTCTTCCCGAGCCAGCCCTTCGAATAGGCTTCCGCAATGGCCCTATCCATAATCTCGACGAGATAGCGATACTCACCGCGGATATAGATATAACCAGCCTTCGCGCCAACCGCGAGCGCCGCAATCATCATGCCCTCAATGAGCTGATGCGGATCATTCTCAATCAGGACCCGGTCCTTGCACGTGCCCGGCTCAGATTCGTCGGCATTGACAACGATGTACTTCGGCTTGTCGACGTTTTTCGGCACGAACGACCACTTCATGCCGGTCGGGAACCCCGCGCCGCCACGGCCGCGCAGGTTCGAAGCCTTTACTTCATTGATGATGTCATCGGCTGTCATGCCGACAGCCTTCATGAATGCTTTGTAGCCGTCACTCGCCAGGTACGTATCGATGGAGGCCGAATTCTGTAGCTCAAAGCGCCTCGTCAGAACCTTCGTTTCGATCGGATGGGGTTCGTTGTAAAGCATCGTCTATTGAACCTTCTGCTTCGAACTGCGCAGTCCGTCGAGCAGCTTATCGAGCATGTCTGATGTAACGTTATGGTGAAAATCGTAATTAATCTGAATCGCCGGCGCCCACGAGCACGCGCCGATGCACTCGACTTCTTCCAGCGAAATCACGCCATCCGGCGTCACCTCGCGATGCCCAATCCCGAGCGCCTTCGAAGCATGCGCATACAGCTCTTCACCGCCTCGCAACTGGCAGCTCACATTCGTACAAACCTGCACGTGGTACTTGCCCCAAACCTTCTTGTGGAGCATCGAGTAGTACCCGACAACCTCGTCCACCTGCAGCCGCGACAACCCAAGCCGCCGCGCGCATTCCTGCATCAGATCCTCGGAAATATTGCCGACTTCATCCTGGCAGTACAGCAGCATCGGGATGAGCGCCGAGCGCACACGGCCCGGAGGATACGAGTTCATCAACTTCGTGATACGTTGTTCGAGTTCAGGGGAGAAAGTCATACGGTCCACATCTCCGAGAACGAAGTCCATGCTGCCCATCGAGGCGATCGTGTCCGCGATCAGCTTGCCCTCCACCATCGGCGGCAGAACCTGCAGATTGCCGAAACTCGGCGTCCGCATAAACACCCGGTGCGGATTCGAAGACCCGTCGCTGACAACGTAGTAAGCTATCTCTCCGCGCGGCGATTCGCAAGCCTGGTACGCTTCGCCCTCCGGCACCTTCATTCCTTCGGTCACGATCTTGAAGTGATGGATCAAAGCCTCCATCTGCGTCTTCATCTTTTCGCGATCGGGCAAAGTCACGCGCGGAATATCGAGCTGCCACGGTCCGTCCGGCATCCCGTCGAGCGCCTGCTTGACGATCCTCGCGCTCTGCCGCATCTCTTCCATACGAACCCGATACCGAGCCCAAACATCGTTCTCCGTACGCGTTGGAACAATGAAGTCGTACTTCTCGTAGCCGGAATACGGCTCGTCCTTGCGGATATCCCATGGCAGACCGGCCGCGCGAATCATCGGCCCCGTCACACCCCAATCGATCAGCGTTTCGAGCGGAACATAACCGACGTCTTTGGTACGGATGAGCCAGATTGGATTCTTCGCCAGCAGATCTTCGTACTCGTCGACCTTATCCGAAAACGCGTCGATAAACCGCCGAACGGCCTTGTCCCAATTCCGCGGCGGCTCCAGCGCCAGGCCGCCAGGACGGATGTAACTCGTCATCATCCGCTGCCCGGAGAACATCTCAAAAATGCGCAGGATGTCTTCGCGCTCGCGGAAGCAGTAAAAGAACACCGTCATCGCGCCGATATCGAGCGCGTGCGTTCCGAGCCACACGCAGTGGCTGTTGATGCGCTGCAGTTCGGACAGCAGCACGCGCATCATCTGCACGGACTGAGGCATCTCGGCCTGAACGCCCAGCAGCTTCTCCACCGCCAGCGCATAGACCAGGTTGTTCGACATATTCGCCAGATAGTCGACACGATCGGTCAGAGGAACAACTTGTTGCCAGGTTCGAGCCTCGCACTGCTTTTCAATACCGGTGTGGAGAAACCCGATGTCGGGATACGCTTTGGTGACCGTTTCACCATCAAGCTCCAGCAGAACGCGAAGCACACCGTGAGTTGACGGGTGCTGCGGACCCATGTTCAGGGTCATACGCCGGCGTTCCGCAGGTCTGTGATTAGTATCGTCGCCCGGTTCAAGCGTTGCGGTTGGAGAATGAAGGTCGGGGTCGCTCATGTTGCCTATTCGTCCTTGTAGCTGTACTTATGCCCATGGACGGGGAAGTCCCTGCGCAATGGGTGGCCATCCCAGTCATCCGGCATCATGATGCGTGTCAAATTCGGGTGATTTCGGAATCGGATTCCAAACAGATCGAACACCTCGCGCTCATACCAGTTCGCGCCGACCCAAATCGAAGTAACAGATTCAATTTCAGGGTTGTTGCCATGGAGTCGGCACTTCAACCGCACCCGCTCGCCTCGGCGCTCCATCGAGTGCAGGAAATACACCACTTCGAAGCGGGGCTCCATCGGGCACCAGTCGACCGCTGTAATCGCGCTTAGCCGGACGTATTTCTGATCCGTTTTTAAAAAAGTACAAACGTCGAGAATTTGCGCCGGGTCAATCTCCAGCGTCAACTCGTTCAAACGGGTGTGCCCATCCACCGCCGCGTCGGGATACCGCGCAAGCAGGGCTGAGACCACAGGGATTTCGCGAACCTGATCGGAGATCATTTATCCAGAGTTACTTTTCGATTAACTGCACCGGCCGTTCTTCTGTCAACGTATAGCCACCTAGAGAAGTCGGCAGCTTTTTCGGCCCGCGATACTCATCGCCCTCGCGAAATGCCTGCATCGCCTCATGAGACCAGTCGAGCACACCTTTCTTCCATATATAGAAGAACCCGGCCAGAACCAGCACGATGAACAACAACATCTCGACAAACGGGAACCACCGTGAAACCCGAGCCAGCTCCCGGTAAACGACCGCCCACGGATAGAGAAAAATGGCTTCAATGTCGAACAGAATGAACACCATCGCGACCAAAAAGAACTTAACGCTGAACCTTTCCCGCGCCGAGCCGATTGGCTGCATACCCGATTCGTAGGGCGTATCCTTCTGGCGAATTCCGTACCCGTTTGCCGAGCAGCAGTCCGCCACCCACCAACCCAGCAGCCACCGCCGCCGCCAGAATTACCTGGACCAGAACGGGGAAGTACAACTCGTAATAGTTAGAAGGCATTGAAAAGGAGTGCGAAAACGCGTGTCGAAGCCTATATATTAGATAGTATGACGGTGCAGGGAGGGTGTCAAACCATTGAGGTCTCGGTAAATGGAGCCAAGCATACAGTTCCCGCCCAACTGACCATCCTAACCCTACTCCAACACCTCCAAATCGCTCCCGAGCGAGTAGCCGTAGAACTCAACCGCCAAATCATCCGCCAACCCAACTGGGCCGCCACGGAAATCACTCCCGGATCAGCCCTAGAGATCGTCCAGTTCGTAGGCGGCGGCTAGCCGAGGATGGCCGATAATAGTTCCATGGCGACAACAGAGAAGGCAGATCTCTCCCGTATCGCTGTGGTACCCGGCCAGCGCTCTGGACAGCCGTGTATCCGTGGACTCCGGGTGACCGTTTGGGACGTACTCGATATGCTGGCATCCGGAATGACCGAAGATGAGATTCTTCGCGATTACCCGTATCTAGAAAAAGCTGATTTCCCAGCCGTGTACGCCTATGCCTCACAGGCTGACAAAACGCGCATATCGCTTTGAAACTGCTGTTCGACGCAAATCTCTCAGTCAAACTCGTTACGCGTCTCTCTGAACTGTTCCCTGGTAGCACTCATGTCTTCGACACTGACATGGCTCACTTCACCAGTGATGAAACGATCTGGGAGTATGCCGGAATCAATGGCTACATAATCGTAACGGCAGACTCGGACTTCGTCGATCTCGCGCTAGATCGCGGCGCTCCACCAAGGACTCGAAAACTGCGATTATAGAACTTTCCGTGTTGAGGAATTACTACGGCGACACGCCATACTGATAGCGGATTTGGAGTATTCTTCGGAATCAGTTCTAGTCATCCGAAATACGCCGTGAATCTCGGCCACTGCACGTTACCATGCAACGTACTTTGCGAATCAAAAACTCAACGAATCGTTCACAGTTTCTCGGTCTCACACCAGATCAACATCGTAATAAGCGACCATTCCCTCGACTCGAGGATTCGGCCACTCATTCCAACCCTTCCAAGCTCCATCCACCTTCGGCTGTATGCACCCGAGCTTTCGTCAAGTCTCTTTCAATCTCCAGCAAGTTATAGAGCCGGGGTGTGGACTCCGGCCGGTCCGCCGCTCCAGCCCCAAAGCTCCCTGACCCCACAATATGCAGTCGCTTGTCATTGACCCAATATCCAACCAGGTCGCGCCGCATCTCGTGAATATCGCCATGCAATTCCAGCCGGACACCGTTGTTCTGCAGATGCCCAAGAAACTCGACATTCCTCATCTGCTCCGGCCCCGCTACCGCATGATGCCAAACCGCAATCCGCAGCAGCCTCTTATCCGCCCCGAGTTGCCCAGACGCCCGGCCACTCCCCTCTTGACCCTGAGCCTGCTTCAGTACATGCGCCACGGCCTCCGGATGCAACCCCGCTCGCTTGCGATGAAACTGGTCGATCTGCCAGCATGAATTCAAAGTCAGAAACTGCAGACCCGTCTCCCAAAGGGAATCGCGAGCCCCTGCTGTGCATAGTCGCCCGGATAGGGCCGCTGCAAAAACTTGTGATAAAACCCGTCCGAGAAAGCCTTGAACCGTAACGGATACTTCTCTGCATTACGAGTAAGGATAATCTCTCCCTGCCTCACCCATTCGCCGTCCTTGAGACCGTCCGCCTTGGGCCGCCACTCATACATTTCATTCAGGTCTCGAACGTCATGATTACCGGGGACAAACACACACCTTTCAGCGGACAAGCCGAACTGTTGGCACAATCCGGAAACAAACTCATAAGCCTTCTCAAATCCTTCAACAGCTCCCCGGTCCGTAAAATCGCCAGAAACGACAACGTAATTAAGCTCCGTAACTTTCAACTCGCCACGAAGATCATCCATCAGCCACTGCAACCGTGCGCCAACCGGAGTCTCAGCCGTGAAATGAAGGTCGCTCAGATGTAGTAATCGAATCGGCCCGAGAACCCTACCCACTGTCTTCTCGATCACCTCAACCGCGCGTTCTGTACTTTTCTGCCGGCGCTTCTCGATCTCCGTCTTTAACGCCCAAGTCTTTTGCGCTAGCTCAGGATTTCGTCGCCGCGCCTCAGCCGCTCCATCAGCCAGATTGTGCCGCGCCTCACACACAGAACACACAACATCCTTGTCACCACGAGCGATGCGCTTCCGCAAGGTTTCTTCGTCGAACTGGTGACCGCACGAACACGTAACCGCGACGTGCTCACGAATATCAATATCGTGCTGTCGCAGATGTTCTTCGACGAAGCTTATGAACAGTTCCCGCTGTTTCTGTGGAGTCTCAGCTTCAAAGTAGATATCGACATGCGCGAATCCACCGGGACGGCCTACTTTGCGCAGGCCGCAAAGCCCGCCGTCCGCCAACTCGAACTCCGCACGGTCAGGCCATAGACGTACGCGCCCAAAATTTCGCGCTAACACAAACCACGCGACAAGCGACGCATAGATATTGTCGATGGCTCCGGCAAAGTCGTAATACAACGATGCCGCATGAGGAACTTCGGCACCTATGGTGGTTACTGCCGGCGCAAACAAGGACGGAAAGACAAGCAGGCCCTCATGTTGAAAGCAGATGCCGTGTTCCAACAAAAGTTGAACCGTACACTCCATCACTGCCCTTTCCTGATCGCTAGACAATCGTTCGTCATCGGCGATACCTGGCAACGGGAAATCAGGATGCGCCAACGCGAGCAGTTCCAGCGCCGGAACTCCCCTAGCATTGTTTCGTGCCGCGAGGATGAGATAGCCGGCGTAGCGCTCGATCTCCTGGACCTGCAACACCAGCACAGCTTCCCCCGTTGCTACTCGGGAACGGGCGATCACACCTTGTGTCGCAAGCTGTTCCGTGACGGCGTCAATCGCTTGGTCCGCTTCCTTCTTACCGATTGCGCGTCGAAGATCGGAAACATGAAAGACAACATGTCCTCTCTTGCGGCGATCTTCAATCTCATCGCGAATGCGTTGAAAATGCTCCGGCCGGCTGGTTTTAGCTTGTTGCTCCCAATCAATCACCTCGGCGATCGCTTCGCAGAGCTCAACTACACCTCGCCCCGTTACTGCGCTGGTCTCCCAGTACGCTAGAAACCCGCAATCCTGTTTGAGGCGTTCGATTGCCTGACGATCGATCGTATCCGAGGCTTGGTCAACTTTGCTGCCAATCAACAACTTGATTGCAGGTCGCTCACGTAGTTGTTTGTCGAGACATTTGTTCCATGTCTCAACTTCAGTGGAGGAAATCCGCCCGCGCGTTGGATCCATCAACACTAGGGCAAGCGTCGTGTCGTGAAGAAACAATTGATGCACAAGTCGGTACTCATCTTGTCCTCCCATGTCCCACAAAACGATGTCGCGTCGCTCGCCTGCCGGGGCGGTTGCGTCTGGGCTCAATCTGTCCGGCTCGATCGGCCAGAACTTCATTCCGTGGGTACTCTTGATTGCGTTCTCCCGGGGTGCCTCGCCCGTTGCGATCCGATGAGCCAAATAGGACTTGCCAACATTGCTTTCCCCCACCAGCACTACTTTGGCGCTAGCGTACGTAGCCGTGCGGCTCACCGTCCTAGAACGAAGAAACGGGAAGTCGAGTTCCAGTAGGTAGACAACTCTTCCCATGCCCATAAAGGGAGCATCCGAGTGCGAGCCCACGAACGCAACTATCGGCTGACTCGGGTGGAACGCAACTCCTGTATATGGTCTGTCCTGGTCATGATTTTCGAGGGCTGCGAGACACTCCCCTGTGTCGGTACGCCAGAAACGCACCTCCTCAATGGAACGAGTTGCAAGGAGGCGACCCTTGTCTCCAAAACTGACGCAATATACAGGTCCTGAATGCCCCGCGATGATTCGGTCTAGCTTCCCGGATCGCGGCTCCCACAGGCCCACGCGTCCATCGGAATGCGCAGTCGCCAACCATTGGCCGCTATCATCAAAATCGAGATCTAACGTAGCTGAAAGCCTTTTGTCGGAATGAATTGTGCGATTCGAAGCAAGATCATAAAAGACAAGGCCCCTTGAGCGCCTCGTGAACCAATATGTTATGCATTGGCGAGAAACCGATACCACAAACCGAGCCGAAGCGCGACGCAAAGGTCTTCAGCTTCTCTCCTGTTTCGTAGTTCCAGAGCGCTGCTTCGCCTGGGTGTGACGTCATAAGAATCGGCAAATGAGGCTGAAAAGCGATGCCTCCAACGTCATTTCCCAGGTCTAGAAAGCGAACTGCCCTCAGGTCATTCTCAAAAGCAGAAACGAAGATCTCAACGCCGCCGTGTCCACATACCGCGAGTAGGTTACTCCTTTGATTGAATGTCACTTTTATCTGATTGAATGTCACTTTTATCCCGGATGTGTGGGTCTTCGTCTCCTTAAAGTTCCGGGCCTCCCAATCCCAAAGCCGAAGCTTTTTGTCGAGCGGCGCGGCCAATATTCTTCCGCCCGGTGACCACGCAATTCGACCAACATCAGAGTCATGCTCCAACGTCGTCACCAACTTCACGCCCGGCGTTAATTCCAATGCGTCCTGACCCATAAAATCCGTCCAGCCATAATACCCCGTCCATCTATGTGTGCGCTGCCGATGTCAATGAGTAAATAACAGCGGTTTTGAAGTCGAATTTCATGAATTAAGATACACTTCGAGTGAGCCGGACGGAGGACAGGGCAACGCTGGCGAGCGACCCGAGCGCCGGTCCGGAGGCCGGGATCGGGGTCGCGAACAAGATACGTAGCGGCCCTGACCGGAATTAAATCCCGGCATCAAAACGTTAAACGCCGGGGTCTGGGGCGTGCGTCCGAGAGGACTTGATGGACTTGTTGATTGAGAGGAATCAACTCGGGTAATGACTCGCTCACCCGATAGCCTGATCCCCTCTGGCGTTGAGCAATCGACGCTGGAGAAGCGGGATGACAAAGCCTTCAACTGTCGGCAGGAAGGCGAGGCGAATCTGCGGGCCGCAACAAAAGTGAACGCCGTTTCAGCATCGTTAACCCCACCAGTGATCACGCCGATTCAACTGGAGCTAATCCCGGGGCGAGCCTGTGTCCCTAAGGCGAAGCCTGCCACGATTCGGAAGTCAGCGAGAATCAAACCGAATCGCCGGGACGGTGTATCGGGCGGCGGCACGCAGAGACAGAACATCAAGTTAACCGGAGAGACCCTGTTCGGTCCGGCGAAGGAAACTTCGACCGGTAGGGAGGCGCATAAGGGAGAAACCCGAAAGCGCGGCAACGAAGCCGGGCAGGGAGTCGGAGGTGGCCGAAGTACCGGAGAAACTCGTGACAAACGAGTGGAGGGAAGGGCCGCTACTTTCATCGAGCGGACAGAGCAGGAAAAGGCTGCCGGACTGCCCCCGCAAGGGAAGGCTCAACCCCGGACCCGTCAAGCCAGGCGCAAAGCGCCCGCGAGACTCGATAAAGCCCGCAAGCTGCAACGGACGCTATACCGAGTGGCCAAGCAACAACCGGCAAGGAGGTTCACGCTTCTTTACGATAAGGTCTGTCGACGGGACATCCTGCAAGAAGCCTGGCGGAGGGTAAAGTCCAACAAAGGGGCGGCGGGAGTGGACAAAGTCGATATCGACGCGATTCGGGATTACGGCGAAGAGCGATTCCTGAGCGAAGTGGAACAGGAGTTGCAAACCCGTCAGTACCGGGCAGCGCTGGTGCGCCGCGTTCACATACCAAAACCCGGACAACCGGGTAAGACTCGCCCGTTGGGCATACCTACGGTGAAGGACCGAGTGGTACAGATGGCGGTGAAGATCGTGATCGAACCGTTCTTCGAATCAGACTTCATGCCCTGCTCATTCGGGTTCCGCCCTGAGAGGACGCCGCGGATGGCGTTGAGCGCGATCGTGCAAAGCGTCAACGATGGCTACTCTCACGTGGTGGACGTTGATCTGAAATCGTATTTCGACACGATTTCCCACGACCTGCTCCTCCGGTTGGTGGAACGGCGGGTTGGCGATGTTCAGGTTCTGCGATTGATCCGTGCATGGCTGAAAGCAGGAGTCATGGAAGAAGGCAGAGTGACTCATCCCGATCGGGGCTCTCCTCAGGGCGGGGTGATTTCACCACTGCTATCCAACATCTATCTGCACGAGGTAGATCGTCAATGGTGCCGGAGCGACGGTGTCGCCCTCGGCAATGTTCGGCTCGTCCGCTATGCGGACGATATGGTGCTGCTGGCGCGAACGGAACAACAGGCACGGCTGGGGTGGGGCCAACTGCAGGCGCAGTTTGCTGCTCTTCGACTGGTGGTCAATCAGGAGAAGAGTCGGCTGACGACGTTGGCGGAAGGCTTCGCTTTTCTGGGCTTCGAGTTCCGCAAAGCTCCGGGGCGGATGCTGTTGATGTGGCCACGCGAGAAGGCGTGCCGCAATATTCGTCAACGGGTGCGCGAGGTAGTGCGATCGTTTCCCAGCAATGGTCGGGTCGATGTTGTGATCCAAAAGCTGAATCCGGTCCTGAATGGATGGTGTACATACTTTCGGGTTGGAAACAGCAATCGGACATTCCATAAGGTGGACTGGGCGGTTCGGAGCGAGTTACAGTTGTGGCTTTTGCGCAAGCACCAGTGCCCGTGGCGGTCTGCTAAGAAACGATGGGGATACCGCTTCCTTCATGAACGATGTCGGCTGTATCGGATGGTCGGGAAGGTGAGCCATCTGGAGGGATTGCGGCGCACGCCGCCGGATGAAGATGATCGGAGAGCCGGATGCGGGAAATCCGCCAGTCCGGTTCGATGAGGGGGCGCAGGAAACGTTGCGGTCCTGCCGCGGCGCGCCTGTGCCCTACTCTACGGAGCCCCAGTTCTAACTATTTATTTGCACCTCCTCGAAAAAGGTTCTTTCGTCCGGAGCGCTCTACTTCGACGTCTTCGTCGCTCAGTCATCTATCCGCCCTCAAGGAGCATGAGCATCGCTTCGTCCCGGGTTTCGCAATCACACAAACAGCTTAGGTCCGCTAGGAGGAATTCCGCGCTGACCCGGTATTGGACGAAGGCATCGAAGCCGGCGCCGGCTCTCGATAAGCTTGTTTTTTTGTGAGCATCCACCAACTGGCTTCTGCCAAATGGCGAGCCACAGCCACGGCTGCTTTGCCGTGATTCTTGCTCGCTCGCAGCCGCTCGTAGAGCGCAACAACATGGCTGCCTGCATAGCATTGTTTGCGCATCACGATACAATTGGCTGCTTCCACCAATGCCCACTTCAAGTAGTGATTGGCCACAGGCGATGTTCTGCCCAGGCGAACCTTCCCTCCGCTCGCTTGGACGGTAGGTGTCAGCCCGGCATAGCTGGCCAAATGCGCCGGTGAGGGAAAACGTTCGACGTCTCCGATCTCAAGAAAGATGGTGGCGGACAAAATGTTGCCTACGCCGGGCAGAGTCTTGAGCAAGCGCACCCATCCGAGTTTGTCCGATGCCCAGGCGGATTCGTGTTTCGAGAGCCTGGATATGCGCTTCGACTTCATCCACCAGTTGCCACTCGTGCCGTGTGGACAGCCGCGTTTCTTGGGGTAATGCGCCAATATAGACCGCTAATTGCACGCGCCCTTTGCCAACAAAAAGGTCTTTTGGCTCTCCCGGCTCGTATTGGCCATAGCGTCGAATCACGCCGTGAATTCGGTTCTTCAAAGTCGTCGTATGCCGTCGAAGACTCAACCGCGTCCGCAACAACCCACGCAGATCGCGCAATTGTGCCGATGGGATCCAGACTTCTGGTAGCGTTCCATTGCGCAGGAGCATGGCTAGCCCGCGAGCATCGCCAGGGTCAGTCTTCTTGGTGCCGGGCATTCGCTTCTTTGCTTCGAGCGGATTGACCAGACGGGCCTCCAGCCCGGCTGCTTCCAACTCATCCACGAACCAGTACCAACTCCCCGTGGCTTCCACCGCGACGGGCGCTCCACTCGGTAGGGTTGCCAGATAGGCGCGCAACTCGAGTAAGTCGTTCGAGACTTTGACGGCAGGCTCTAACCGTCCCTTCTCATCCAGGGTGACAAACACCGAGTATTTCTTGTGCATGTCGCAACCGATATACTTTTCCATACTGCAGCGGCGCCTCCAGAACGCCTGGGCGGGATTTTATCTCGCCCACGCTGCAGCGCACACATACAATCACAGGAGGGACTTGCAAAATAAATGGTTGAATTAAAACATTGGGTAGGGTTTCTGTTTGAATAGAGGGCTCGCGCGAAGTATCCTGAAGTTCTCACGCTAAAAGACCTTCGGGAGTCCTCATGCAGATTACAACACTTCGACAACAGATCCTGAACTTCGCGCACGTACTGCAAACTTCGCTGTTTCCAGTGCTAGCAGAAGAAACGGGCTCACTCAGCCCGAAAGCTCAACTATTGGTGCGGGTGCTGGCAATGACACCATTTGGGCCTTGGATCGGCGGAAGGCAGAGCCTGGGCCGTCCTTGTGAAACCGCAGCGCCTTGGCAGCCGCCTTCATTGCCAAGGCGATTTACAATCTCTCCATAACGCGTCAGTTGATCGAGGACTCGGCAATAATGCGCAATTGCGCCGGCTGTGCGGCTGGAATCAAGCCAGCCAACTGCCTCATGAGTCCACATTCTCCCGCGCTTTCGCCGAGTTTGCCAGCACGGAACTACCACAGAAACTGCACAAGACGCTGATCCGTTCGACCCAGAAACAACGATTGATCGGACATATCTCGCGTGACTCGACAGCCATCGTGGCGCGGGAACGATTCCCCGGTCCGTCACCGGAACCCTGCAAGAAGAAAAAACGCAGCCCGAAGCCAAAGCAAGCCAAGGCAGCCGAACGAGGAACGTTGATCGAACGACAACGACACATGAACTTACCCGCGATGTTGGCGGGTTTGTCTGGTCAATGCGCCATCGGAGTCAAGACATCGTCCGATGGAAACCAGCAATACTGGCGTGGGTTTAAACTCCATACCGACGTAGCGGATGGACAAATTCCGATCAGCGCGATTCTGACCGGCGAATGTTCATGACGTCAATGTCGCTATTCCTTTGATGACGATGACGTATAAGCGGGTTACTTCGCTCTACGATTTAATGGACACGGCCTATGATGCTGGCGCTGTGTTGGAGCATTCACGCAGTCTGGGACACGTGCCTATCGTACAGCCACACGCTCGCCGGGCAGGCAAGTCGAAATCGATCCTTCCTAAAGTGTTTCCGGCAAAGCAAACCCCGCAGCTGACTTGGGCGCAACAGGATCGCTATCGGGAACGAACTGCAGTGGAGCGCGTCTATGCGCGGCTGAAGGATGAGTTTGGAGCGCGCAATGTTCGCGTTCGCGGTCCAGCAAAGGTCATGGCTCATCTAATGTTTGGCGTTCTGGCTCTAACCGTCGATCAAATCCTGAAACTCGCCAGTTAAGACCAACAAACTCCTGTCCCGCTTCCGTAGTCCAAGTCGCGGCGTGGCCGAAGACATGTCCAAAATCCCTCAGCACGATTATTTCAGCGTAGTTTGCGCCCCCAGGCACACACTGCTACTGAAATCAACCCATTTGCGCCGACTTTTGCAA